>JWIT01000013.1 GCA_000949895.1 Agrobacterium arsenijevicii
AAACTGACATTTTTGGTAAGTTACTGATTTTAAAGGTTAGTTTCGAGGATAAGCATTCACAGCGACGAAAGAGCCTCCTTTACGTGGCGACTGGTCCTGTTTCGGGAAACATGCAATAGGAACGGACAAGAGTTTCAGCCAGACTGGGGCATCCAACGCCCCCTATAAAGCCTTGAATTGGAGATCCCGTGCGCATTCTCGATGAAGCCGTCATTCCCGAGCTGCCGAATTATTACCGTGGCAAGGTGCGTGAGAACTACGATCTGCCCGACGGCAACCGCATTATTATATCCACAGATCGCCTCAGCGCATTCGACCGCATCCTTACCTGCGTTCCCTATAAGGGACAGGTATTGACCCAGACGGCACGCTACTGGTTCGAACAGACGAAGGATATCTGCCCCAACCATGTGGTCAGTTATCCCGATCCGAATGTCGTCATCGGCAAGAGGCTTGAAATATTGCCGGTCGAAGTGGTGGTTCGCGGTTATCTGGCCGGCACCACCGGCACATCCATCCTGACCCTCTACAAGAAAGGTCAGAGACAGATGTACGGCATGAGCCTGCCGGACGGGATGAAGGACAACCAGATCTTGCCCGAACCGGTGATCACGCCGACGAGCAAGGCTTTCGACGGTGGTCACGACGAACCGCTGACGCCTGCCGAGATCGTGGAGAAGAAACTCCTTACGCAGGAGCAATGGGACACGCTTTCCCGTTATGCGCTGGCACTGTTCAAGCGCGGACAGGAGATCGCCGCAAAACAGGGCCTCATTCTCGTCGATACGAAATATGAATTCGGGACGGATGAGAACGGCACGATCATTCTTGCCGACGAAATCCATACGCCTGACAGCAGCCGCTACTGGATGGCAGAAACCTATGAAGAGAGCTTCCGCAACGGCGCACGGCCGGCGAGCTTCGACAAGGATTTCGTCAGAGCCTGGGTTGCCGAACGTTGCGACCCCTATAAGGACGACGTTCCCGAAATTCCGCGGGAACTCGTATTGCAGACATCCAGGGTATATATTGATGCTTACGAACGCATCACCGGACAAAGCTTCGTTCCCGACGACAGCGGCGAGACGCCGCTTGCAAGAGTACGCCGGAACCTGGAGCGGTTTTTCCCCGGAGTCTGACCTTGAGCAAAACGATCGAACAGGCGCGAAAGGGTGACAGGAAGAACGATCTTCCCGTCAAGCGCCGGCCTCGCCGTTCCGCCGAAGAGACCCGGCGGGACATTCTTGCCAAAGCCGAAGAGCTTTTTCGGGAGCGCGGGTTCAATGCGGTGGCGATTGCCGATATCGCCGCTGCACTCGGCATGTCCCCTGCCAACGTCTTCAAGAATTTCAACTCGAAGAATGCGCTCGTCGATGCCATCGGCTTCGAACAGATCGGTGCGTTCGAGCGGGAAATCCATCCGCTCGACAAAAGCCATGCACCTATTTCAAGGCTGCGCCATCTCGCCCGCACCCTGATGGAACAGCACCATCAGAACCTCAATGACAATCCTTATATATTCGAAATGATCCTGATGACGGCCAAGCAGGACATGAAATGCGGCGACTACTACAAATCCGTCATCGCAAACCTGCTGGCAGACATTATTCGCGACGGCGTGAATGAGGGAATTTACGCCCCCGCCGACATTCCGCCGCTGGCCGAAACCGTTCTTCACGCGCTTACGAGCGTCATCCATCCCGTCCTCATCGCACGGGAAGATATCGGCAATTTGGCAACACGTTGCGATCAACTGGTCGATTTAATCGAAGCAGGATTGCGCAATCCACTTGCTAAGTGACGATTCGCGACTTACGTCACCTTCTCGCAATTGCTTGCGAAGCGTGAAAGCCTGCGCTTCTATGCGAATGGCGGTCCGAGCAGATTGAACGAAGAAGGTCCCCAATAGGACCTTCGTCCGTTGTCCCTGTACCCGGACCAGCATCCGCCGAGCGACATTGCGCTTATAGTTGAATGCGACCGACACGCAGGGAAGAACAATGAGCCGACGTATTTTACCCCTATTTGCTTCTCTGTGCATGACCGCGGTTCTCGCGGGATGCAGCGACGGCGGCGAGAGCAGCCAGACCGCCGGCAAGGGTGGCGAGCGACCGCCGTCTCCGGTCAGCGTCATCGTGATGAAGACCGGTGAATATCCCTTGACCACTGTTCTTCCCGGCCGCGCAAGCGCGTTCCAGACGGCGGAAATCCGTCCACGCGTCACCGGCATCATCCGCGAAATTCCCTTCAAGGAAGGCAGCGAGGTCAAGCAGGGCGATGTTCTCTACCAGATCGAGGACAACACCTACATGGCGGAAGTGGCGCAGGCCAGGGCAAGCGTGGCAAAGGCCGAAGCAAGCGTTCCGAGCGCCCAGGCGAACCTTGCCCGTTACGAGCGGCTGGTCAACAGCGGCGCAACGCAGATCGAATATGAAAACGCCAAGGTGACGCTGCTTCAGGCAGAAGCCGATGTGGCCCAAACCAAGGCTGCGCTGGAAACGGCTGAAATCAACCTCGACCTCACCAAAGTCCGCGCACCTTTCGACGGCATCACCAGCGCGACCGCTTTCAGCATCGGCAACGTAGTGACGGCAAACCAGACGACGGCATTGACGACGCTGCGCCGCATCGATCCGATCTACATCGATCTGATGGAATCCAGCATCAACCTTCTGCGCCTGAAAAAGGCGATATCCTCCGGCCAGCTTGGCGGTGATACGAAGGAAACCGGTATTCACCTGACGCTGGAAGACGGCACCGAATACAAGCATGACGGCAAGATCGACATGTCGGACATGTCGGTGAGTGAAACCACCGGCACCTTCTCCATCCGTGCCCTCTTCGACAATCCGGATGATCTTCTGCTTCCCGGCACCTATGTTCGCGCCACGCTGACCATCGGCAAGGAAAAGGGTTTCCGCATACCGCAGCGCGCGGCGAGCCGGAATGCCAATGGCGAACTGACCGCAAAATTCGCCACCGCGGAAAACAAGGTGGAAACACGCACCTTCCCGTCCAGCCAGCAGTCGGGCAATGCCTGGCTGGTGACGGAAAACGTCAAGGATGGCGACAAGCTCATCGTTGACGGCTTCCAGTGGATTGCCGAGGGCGCGACGGTTGCGCCAGTGGAAGTGACCATCGATGATCGCGGTATCGTCGTTCTGCCGCAGCAAGCTCCGCCTGCCGCCGCCCCCTCGAAATAAACATGAGCACGAAACCCTCGGTCGAAGCTCGTAAAAGGTAAGGCAGGACTGCCATGGCCCATTTCTTCATCAGGCGCCCCGTTTTTGCATGGGTTATCGCCATCGTCATCATGCTGGGCGGCGCTTTGGCGATCGCGACGCTCTCCATTTCGCAATATCCCGATATTGCCCCGACGACGGTGCGCGTCAGCGCGACCTATAACGGCGCCAGCGCCGAAACGGTCGAAAAATCAGTGACGACCATCATCGAGGACGGCATGACCGGCCTTGACGACCTGACCTATATGACGTCGTCATCCTCGACGGGCAGCGCCGAAGTGACGCTGACCTTCGGCAACAGCATCCTGCCTGACATCGCGCAGGTTCAGGTGCAGAACAAGCTGCAGCTCGTGCAGTCGCAATTGCCCGACACCGTGCAGCAGCGCGGTATTCAGGTCAGCCGGTCCACATCGAGCATTCTGATGGTGGGCGCGCTGATCTCGACGGACGGCAAGCGCAATTCGGCCGACCTCGGCGACGTGTTTTCCTCGCGTGTCCAGGACCAGATCAAGCGCCTCGAAGGCGTCGGCAGCATCAACGTCTTCGGTTCCGAATATGCGATGCGCATCTGGCTCGATCCGTTCAAGCTCAACAAATACCAGCTGACCACGGCCGACGTCACCAGCGCCATCCAGAGCCAGAATACCCAGGTTTCGGTCGGCTCCCTCGGCGCCGTGCCCGCCGTCAAGGGCCAGCAGCTCAACGTCACGGTGACGGCTCAGAGCCAGCTCACCACCGTCGCCGATTTCGAATCGGTCATTTTGAAAGTCGAGAAGGACGGCGCAACCGTTCGCCTCAGCGACGTGGCCCGCATCGAAATCGGCCAGGAAACTTATGGCGGTGATTCCCGTTCGAACGGCCGTCCTTCAGCCGGTTTCGCGGTCAACCTTGCCACCGGCGCCAACGCGCTCGACACCGCGGCACGCGTGAAAGCGGCTCTGACAAATGTCGAGGGTTCGCTGCCCGAGGGCGTCTCGATCGAGTATCCCTACGACACGACACCCTTCGTGAAGCTGTCGATCGAGAAGGTGGTGCACACGCTCATCGAAGCGATCATCCTCGTTTTCGTCGTGTTGCTGGTGTTCCTGCAGAACCTGCGCGCCACCTTCATTCCGATGATCGCAGTGCCCGTCGTACTTCTCGGCACCTTCGGCATCCTCGCGCTGACAGGATATTCCATCAACACGCTCACCATGTTCGCCATGGTTCTGGCAATCGGCCTTCTTGTCGATGATGCCATCGTCGTTGTCGAAAACGTCGAGCGAATCATGTCGGAAGAGGGTCTGTCGCCGGTCGAAGCGACTGAAAAGTCGATGGGCGAGATCACCGGTGCCATCATCGGCATCGCGCTCGTCCTGACGGCAGTGTTCATTCCAATGGCCTTCTTCGGCGGGTCGACGGGCATCATCTATCGCCAGTTCTCGATCACGATCGTTTCGGCCATGCTGCTTTCAGCGGTTGTCGCCATCGTTCTGACGCCGGCGCTCTGCGCCACGATGCTGAAGCCCATCGACCACAATAAAAAGCAGCGTGGTCCGGGTGCATGGTTCAACCGCGGCTTCGGCAAGACGACGGACGGCTATGTTTCGTCCATCGGTTACCTGCTGAAGCGACCCCTGCGCGTGACGATCCTCTTCCTGATCGTCGTCGGCGGCTGCGCCTGGTTCTTTACCAAGCTGCCAAGCTCGTTCCTGCCGCAGGAAGACCAGGGCGTGCTTCTGACGATCATTCAGACGCCGACCGGTTCGAACATCGAACGGACCAATGAGGTAGTGAAACAGGTCGAAAACTACTTCCGCGAAAAAGAAGGCAAGAATGTCGAATCCGTTTTCGGCGTGCTTGGCTTCAGCTTCAGCGGCTCGGGCCAGAACAACGCAATCGTCTTCACCAGGCTCAAGGATTTCTCCGAGAGAACCGCACCCGATCAACACGCCGCCGCCATCGTGCAGCGTGCGATGGGTACGTTCTTCGGCTTCCGCGATGCACAGGTGTTCCCGCTTCTGCCGCCGGCAATTCAGGGCATGGGCACATCGAGCGGTTTCTCGATGTATCTCGTGGATAGCGGCCGCAACGGTACCGATGCTCTGGCCGCCACCTCCAAGGAACTGATCGCGCTTGCGACAAGCAATCCGAAGATCAGCTCTCTGCGAAGCGACAGCCAGGACAACGAAACGCAGATGAAGATCATTCTCGATCAGGAAAAGATGGGAGCCATGGGCGTCGATCTTTCCTCCGTGAACCTCATGCTGTCGACGATCTTTGCCGGTCGTGATGTCAATGACTTCACCCTGAACGGCGAACTCAAGCCCGTCTATGTCCAGGGTGATGCGCCCTATCGCATGCAGCCGGACGACCTGAAATATTGGTATGCCCGCAACACCACCGGCGAGATGGTGCCTTTCTCCTCCTTCAGCGAGGTAAAGTGGATCAATGCTCCGCCATCTCTCGCCCGCTTCAACGGTACAGGCGCGATCTCGCTTGAAGGCACCGCCGGCGCAGGCGTGGCTTCCGGTGAAGCCATGGACGAGATGGAACGTCTGACGGCAAGCATGCCGGGCGGTTACACGGTGGCATGGCAGGGCATCTCCTATCAGGAACGCCTTTCCGGTTCACAGGCGCCCATGCTGTACGCGCTGTCGGTTCTCATCGTGTTCCTTTGCCTTGCCGCCCTCTATGAAAGCTGGTCGATCCCGTTCTCGGTCATCCTGGCCGTTCCGGTGGGCGTCCTCGGCGCTTTGACCGCGGCCCATTTCTTCGGCCAGACGAACGACGTCTACTTCAAGGTAGGCCTGCTGACGACCATCGGCCTTGCCGCGAAGAACGCGATTCTGATCGTCGAATTCGCCAAGGAGAGGCAGGAGCACGGGTTAAGTCTGGTGGAAGCGGCACTGGAGGCGGCGAAGCTGCGCCTGCGTCCGATCATCATGACATCGCTCGCCTTCATTCTCGGTGTAGTGCCTCTTGCGATCGCAACCGGAGCGGGTTCCGCTGCGCAAAACGCAATCGGCATCGGGGTGCTGGGTGGTATGCTTTCTGCAACACTCCTCGGAATTTTCTTCGTTCCGTCCTTTTTCGTCATCATTCGTCGCCTTTCAAGGCGTTAACAAAACAAAAATGGGCTGTGCCAACCGTTAATACGCTGCTAGAAATGTTGCCGATTTGGCAAATGCACGTTTCTACGGCATATCGACCGCGCAGCCCATTTGTCAGTAAGCCGCGCTCGGTAAGCCAACCAGAGAATTGGGAAAACTATATGCTGTCTATTCGCGCTACTATTCCCCTGACAATGCTGCTGCTCTCAGGCTGTGTTGTTGGACCCGACCACAAGACGCCGGAAGTTCAATTGCCGGGAAAGTTTGCGGAAGCCGGAAAAGCCAGTAATGGCGACATCAGCAGCGTTGCATGGTGGACCGCCTTCAACGACAGTCGCCTGAACGGTTACGTTTCGACGGGCCTTGCACAGAACCTCACCGTAATGCAGGCGATCGAGCGCATAAATCAGGCCGAAGCCCAGGTGATTTCGGCCGGTGCGGGTTCCCTGCCGAGCCTCACGGCGCAGGGACAACACACGACCAGCCAGACCAAGGGCAGCTACCGTGACGTTCCCGTCACCAACGCCTCCTCCGGCAGCCTCAGCGTGTCCTGGCTTCTCGACCTCTTCGGTCGCTACCGCCGGGCAACTGAAAGCGCCAATGCATCGCTCGATGCGGCTTACTCCACCGTCGACGTTCAGCGCCTGACGCTTATTTCGTCCGTTGCGGCCGCCTATATCGACGTGCGCTACTACCAGGAACGTCTGGCGATTGCCCGCCAGAACCTGAGCTCGCGCCGCGAAACGCTTGACCTGACCAAGTTGCAGCTCGAAGCGGGCGCGGCCTCGCGTCTCGATGTCGTCCAGTCCGAAGGTCTGGTCAATTCCACGCTGTCGCAGATCCCGGGCCTCGAAACCAGCTTCCGCAAGGCCGCACACCGCATCGCGACCCTACTCGGCATGCCGGCCTCGTCGCTCATCTCCGAACTGCAGAAGGGCGCACGCCAGCCTGTTGCGCGCGCAATTCCCCGCACCGGTATTCCGGCCGACCTGATCCGCAACCGTCCGGACATTCGCGTTGCCGAACGCAATCTTGCCGCTGCGGTCGCAAAGATCGGCGTTGCCGAGGCTCAACTTTATCCGAGCATCGAACTCGGTGGCGCGATCACCCCGAGCTATAACTTCGTTAGCGGCGGCGGCAGGGGAACGGCCAACAGCTGGTCCTTCGGTCCGAGCCTGGTTCTGCCCATTTTCGATGGCGGCAGCATCCGCGCCAATATCGACCTGGCCAACTCTCAGGCGCGTGAGCAATATATCGTATGGAAGTCGACCGTTCTCAACGCGGTTGAAGAAGTCGAGAACGCACTGGCCGCCGTTAATCGCGACCAGCGCACCGTGGACGCCCTGAGAAAGACCGTTTCCTCCTATCAGGAAGCGCTACAGCTCTCCACCGCCAGCTACCGTGACGGTGCATCGTCTCTGCTCGACGTTCTGGATGCCCAGCGCTCTGTTTCGGATGCGCAGGCAAACCTTGCTACGGCGATCCAGCAGACAGCACAGGATTACGTGTCGCTGAACGTTGCTCTCGGTGGCGGTTACGCCGTTGGCCAGCCTGCCCCGAAGAAGTCGGCCGGCCCGACCCTGGCCGCAGCCAAGGCCATGTAAGATACGCCGCAAGGCAAACGAAAAAGCCCGCGTTTTCGACGCGGGCTTTTTCTTGTTCTTGTTCCAGGCATAAAAAAAGCACCGGTCACCCGGTGCTTTTTGTTTAACCAGCCGTCAGGCTCAGTTCTTGGCGCGCTCGACGTAGGAATTGTCTTCCGTCGCGATGACCACGCGGATACCGGCGTCGACATGCGGCGGCACCATGGTGCGGATGCCGTTGGAAAGAATTGCCGGCTTGTAGGAAGAAGAAGCCGTCTGGCCCTTCACAACCGGTTCCGTTTCCACGATTTCCAGCGTGACGTGGCGCGGCAGTTCGACAGCCAGCGGATTGCCTTCGTGAATGGACAGAACGCAGGTCATGCCTTCCTGCAGATAGGCCTTCTGGTCGCCCATCGTCTCGACATCGACCACGACCTGGTCGTAGTTGGCCGGGTTCATGAAATGGAAGCCTTCGCCATCTTCATAGAGGAACTGGAAGTTCAGGTCTTCGACGAAAGCACGCTCGACCTGCTCGGTCGTGCGCCAGCGCTCGGAAACCTTCGTACCGTCAACGATGCGGCGCATGTCCACCTGCGTGACCGGCGTGCCCTTGCCCGGGTGAAAGTTCTGCGCGGTGAGAACAACGTAGAGCTTGCCATCCACGTCGAGAACATTGCCCTTGCGGACGGATGAGGCGATAACCTTGACCATATGACTTCCTTGTAACTCGATGAAATGCGTCGTAAAGGACTGCGCGGCAGCACCGGCCCCGGCAGACGTTTTGTCTTTTTTCTGGGGCGCAACTACCTTAAATCCGCGCGAATTGCCAGCCTTCTACAGCAATTCGCGGAAGAGTGCCTAGCGGTTTTCCGCCCGGAATTGCTTTAAATGATGCGATCAGGCGTTTTGCGGGCCGTTTATCCGCAACAAGGCCCGCAGGTGAGACGGAAAAGAAAAGAGAGATGGGCTCAAGCAACGAGACAATGTCGCCATGGTGGACGCCCGACGTCCATGCCGACCGCCGCGCTTTTCTGCTTGGACGCAACGCGATCCAGTCGGAATTTCGCAGCTATTTTACGCGCGCGGATTTTCTCGAGGTCGACACCTCCACATTGCAGATTTCCCCCGGCAACGAGGCGCATCTGCACGCCTTCGCCACCAAGGGCCTGACGCCAGCCGGCGACGCCGCGCCGCTCTATCTCCACACCTCTCCCGAATTTGCCTGCAAGAAGCTGCTCGCAGCCGGTGAAGAGCGTATTTTCTGTTTCGCGCATGTTTACCGAAACCGGGAAAGAGGTCCGCTGCACCACCCGGAATTCACCATGCTGGAATGGTACAGGGTTGGCGAAACCTACGAGACCCTGATGAAGGACAGCGCCAATCTTCTGGCGCTGGCGGCTGAAACCGCCAAGACGAAGAATTTCACCTATCGTGGCCGCAGCGTCGATCCGTTCCTCGAACCCGAACGTCTGAGCGTCGCCGAAGCCTTCGAGCGTTATGCGGAAATTGACCTTCTGGCGACCATTGACCGAAACGGTGAAACGGACGAGCGGCACCTTGCAGCCAGCCTCACCAATGCCGGCATTCGCGTGGCCGATGACGATACCTGGGCGGATATGTTCAGCCGCGTCATCGTCGAGCGGGTGGAGCCGGAACTGGGCTTCGGCCGGGCCACCATCCTCGATGAATATCCCACCAGCGAAGCAGCCCTTGCCCGCAAGTCGCCGAAGGATGCGCGGGTGGCGGAACGTTTCGAGCTTTATGCCTGCGGCGTGGAACTCGCCAATGCCTTCGGCGAATTGACCGATGCCGCCGAACAGAGACGACGCTTCGAAATGGAAATGGCCGAGAAACAGCGAGTTTACGGCGAGACCTATCCACTGGACGAGGATTTTCTGGCAGCACTGGCGATCATGCCATCGGCAAGCGGCATAGCCCTCGGCTTCGACCGGCTGGTCATGCTGGCAACCGGGGCTCCCCGCATCGATCTCGTCATGTGGGCACCCGTCGCGGAATATGGACGATGACGAGACTTGAAACCATCAAGACGCCCGAAGCGCTTCTCGAAGCGGGGCTGATCAAGACCGAAGCACTCGAGGGCCTGCGTGCGGTGACGCAACGTTACGCGCTTGCCATCACGCCGACGATTGCCAATCTCGTGGACGACAGCGATCCGCACGACCCCATTGCCCGGCAGTTCGTGCCGGACCTCGCCGAGCTCGTCCATCTTGCCGAAGAGCGGGACGATCCGATCGGCGATGAGGCCCACAGCCCCGTGCATGGCATCGTTCACCGTTATCCGGACCGGGTGCTCCTGAAGGCGGTGCATGTCTGCCCGGTTTATTGCCGCTTCTGTTTCCGCCGCGAGATGGTCGGGCCCCAGGGCAACGGCATGATGAGCCCGGAAGAGCTCGACGCTGCATTCGACTACATAAAAGCCAACCCGGCCATCTGGGAGGTTATCCTCACCGGCGGCGATCCGCTGGTGCTCTCGGCGCGGCGATTGTCCGACCTGATGAAGCGACTGAAAGACATACCGCACGTCAAGATCGTCCGCTTCCACACCCGCGTGCCGGTCGTTGATCCCGATCGTATCGACGGAGCGTTGATCGAGGCGCTGAAGGCCAGCGGCAAGACCACCTATGTCGCCCTGCACGCCAATCACGCCCGCGAACTCGGGCAAGCAGCCAGAAGCGCCTGCGCGCGGTTGATCGATGCCGGTATCGCCATGGTCAGCCAGACCGTGCTTCTAAAGGGTATCAACGATGATCCGGCAATTCTCGCCGAGCTGATGCGCGCTTTTGTCGAGAACCGTATCAAGCCCTATTACCTGCACCACCCCGATCTTGCACCGGGCACCAGCCATCTTCGGCTGACGATAGAAGAAGGCCAGCGAATCGTCTCGGCCTTGCGGGGACATGTCTCCGGTCTCTGCCAGCCGACCTATGTTCTCGACATCCCCGGCGGTCACGGCAAGGCCACTATCGGCCCAAATGCGGCCGAAAAAACCCGCGATGGCTGCTACTCCGTCTCCGACTTCAACGGAAACGATCATATTTATCCGCCGCCGGCATCCGGCAGCGATTAAAAAAAGCATAAAAAGCCCGCTGTGCCGGGCTTTTGAAATTGGCGTCGAACGAAAACAAAAATTTCACATTTCCGCCCCTCTCCTGTCATCATAAAGAAAAATATTCTACCTATAACAATCAGCATTGATTTTAGTGCTGGTCTGGATTATCAGTGTGGAACTGGAGAACGAGTCTCCTGATTCTGGGCCAACACCAATACAGGGAGTGTGTCATGTCAAAACATATCAACATCAACGCAATCCTTGGTCTTGAGTCCTGGAATGCTGGATTTAAATCCACGTGTTCCCGCTGCTGTCGAATGTGACCTGACGGTCTCAATTTTCTGAAAATCAGTTCGACAACATGCTGTGTTAGTTAGCCACAGCGGGAGTATATTATGCAAAAGCAAGTTATTGAATTCGCTGGCGAACCCGTCGGCATCGTCATACCGGACAACGACCGGCTGAAGTTCATCGCGGTGAAGTTCCACGTTCATGACCTGGACGAACAGAAGTTCGACAGCGCCGACGACGTGCGGATTGCAATTCGCGATCTCGTGCGCAACCGGAATCTGGCCGCGGCCTGATGCGGGAAACCCGCCACCCGATCACAGCCTCGTCCATGTCAAAAACAAAGCGCGCCAAATATCGTTTCCCGAACACCGGGCCGATGGCGCGCTTTTCTCTTGCCTGACAATCCATCTGCCAACGCGGCCCGAGCCATTCGGGACGGATCAAAACGCTCTCATACGTTGAGAAGAAAAGCGCCTCCAAAGCACCCGCTCCCCAACCACCAAACAAGATGTCTCGATTGGCCGGAAGCGCGATCAAAACCGCGAAGGCGTATCAGAACGCGGTAAAGGTCAGCGTCGTCAGCGAGCGGACGATGCCCGGAATATTGACGATGTTCTGGTTGATGAACTTGCCGATATCCTCTTCCTGCGGAAGATAGATCTTCAGCATCAGGTCATATTCGCCGCTGGTGGAATAAAGCTCCGAAACCAGTTCGGTTTTATAGATGGCGTCGGCGACATCATAGGTCTTGCCGGGTTCGCATTGAAGCTGAACAAAAATGGGCTTCACGGACATCTCCCGTATTGGAACTTTCGGTGTGTGGCTTTCCGCCACACGTCATGGCGCACTATTGGCTTAGCCGCGCCGGTCTTGCAAGACCGGCAACTGGTTTACGCCGAAAACTCTTCCCCGTTGCCACCTGTTCCGATAGCGGCCTCAGAAACGATCCAGCTTCGGAAACTTTCAAGCGGAGCGTAACCGGCTCGATCAGGCATGCAGGCAAGATAATAGGCCTCCTCGCTCTCCACTTCGCCCGTAACCGCCGCGACAAGACGGCCGCTTCGCAACTCCTCCTCGATCATGAAGGAAGGAATGAGCGATGCCCCAACTCCGGCGCTCGCCGCCTCGGCAATCGTCGTGAACTGATCGAAAAGCATGCCGTGTACGTTGTCGAATTGAACATCATGGCTGCGAAACCACTGTTCCCAGGCATCCGGCCGGGTCGTCATGTGCAGCAGCGGCACATGCAGCAGATCGCCCGGTTGCGAAAGCCCGTAGCGCTCTTTGAAAACCGGACTGCACACCGGAATGACTTTTTCATGCATCAGAAACACAAGCTCGGTGCCCGGCCAATGCGGCAAACCGAAGTGGATCGCCGCATCGACCGTATCGGTGCGGAAATCGAACAGCGACGAGCGAGTTAGAAGATTGACCGAAATACCCGGATGACGGGCGATGAAATCGGGAAGGCGCGGCACAAGCCAGCGCGTGCCGAAGCTTGGCAGAACACCGAGATTGAGCGTGCCGCCATCCGGATTGGCGCGCAGATTGAGCGACGCCGTAGAGATGCGCCGCAGGGCCTCGCGGATTTCCCGCGCATAGCCCTCCCCCGCCAGGGTTAGCCGGATCGTCTGCCGCTCGCGCAGAAACAGCGCCACACCGAGTTGCTCCTCAAGCGCAAGGATCTGCCGGCTGACCGCGCCCTGCGTCAGGCCAAGTTCCCGCGCCGCAGCGGTGACGCTGCCCGTGCGCGACGCGGCTTCGAAAGCTGCAAGCAGCGACAGCGACGGTAAAAAACGGCGCGGCGGCAGAACCATATTCCCTCACGGAATGAACTCTTGACGATATGTCGATATTCAACAGGCGAGACCGCTTGTAAAGTCTCATAAACAAGGGCTTGTCACCCATACGGAAAACAAATGAACTTGCCCGGAACATGGTGGAACGATGTATAACGACCCCCGCTCGCACGGCCTCTGGGAAAAGACCGCGCCGCAGCCGCCCGCAACGCCTGCACTGCAGGGTGATGTTGTTGCCGATGTGGTGATTGTCGGCGGCGGTTTTACCGGGCAATCCGCGGCGCTTCATCTTGCTGAAAAGGGCATGGACGTCGTCCTTCTCGAAGCCAGGGAAATCGGCTTCGGTGGTGCCGGCCGCAATGTCGGCCTCATCAATGGCGGCATGTGGGTCATGCCGAAGGAGTTGCCCGGCGTACTGGGCGAGACTTACGGCGAACGGCTTCTCGACCTTCTGGGTAATGCCCCACTTCTCGTGCGCGAACTGGTGGAAAAACACGAGATCCCCTGCGAGATCGAAAAAAACGGCACGCTGCATTGCGCCGTCGGGGAAAAGGGACTCGCCGAAATCCGTGAGCGCTGCGAACAATGGGCTGCAAGGGGTGCCCCCGTCCGCGTTCTCGATGCCGTTGAAACGGCAAGACGCATCGGTAGCACCGGCTATTCCGGTGCACTTTTCGATACGCGCGCCGGTACGCTTCAGCCGCTTGCATATGTTCGTGGTCTGGCTGCCACCGCGCAAAAGGCAGGAGCACGGCTGCACACCGCCAGCCCCGTAGTGTCGACCGAACGCAGCGGCAGAAAATGGGTGGTAAAAACGCCGCAGGGATCGGTGACCGCCAACTGGATCGTCGTCGCCACCGAAGCCTACAGCACCGGGCCGTGGCAGATCGTCCGCGACGAACAGACCTACCTGCCCTACTTCAACTTCGCGACAAGACCGCTTAGCGACAATCTGCAAAAGAGTATCCTGCCGGGCCGAGAAGGTTGCTGGGATACGAAGGAAATCCTCTCCTCGTTCCGCATGGACAAAGCTGGCCGGCTGGTCTTCGGCAGCGTCGGTGCCTTGCGCGGCACGGGTGCCGCCATTCACCGGGCCTGGGCGAAACGGTCGCTGAAGCGGCTTTTCCCGCAGCTTGGCGAGACGGAATTCGAATGCGAATGGTACGGCCAGATCGGCATGACGGACAATGCCGTGCCGCGCTTCCATAAATTCGCGGAAAATGTTGTCGGCTTTTCCGGGTATAATGGCCGCGGCATCGCGCCCGGTACTGCCTTCGGCAAGGTGATTGCGCAGCATATTCTCGGTGATATCGCCGAAAACGAACTGCCTCTTCCCGTGACAGAACCAAAAGCGCAGGCCTTCCGGGCAGTGAAGGAAGCCTATTACGAGGCGGGCGCACAGATCGCCCATTTCGCCGGTGAACGCTTCTGATCAACAGGCCGAAAGCCGCCGGTCACGGCGGCTTTTTTAAGCGGCATCGATATATTCTTGAAAATATAATGATTGCCCTATAGGCCTATCGATATATTCATCAGGATATCTCGAACCGAGGGAACACACCATGAGACACTTACGCCGCACCTTCTTCAAAACCATCGCCGCAGCAACATCCTTCTGGGTGGCGGCGTCCTTTGCGGTGGTTCCCGCCCATGCCGCCGAAAAAGTCACGGTGTTTGCCGCCGCGAGCATGAAAAACGCACTTGATGCGATCAATGCCGAATGGGCGAAGGAAAGCGGCAATGAAGCGACCGTGTCCTATGCCGCAAGCTCCGCGCTCGCCAAGCAGATCGAGCAGGGTGCACCGGCGGATATCTTCATTTCCGCCGACCTCGCATGGATGGATTACGTCGCCGAAAAGAAGCTGATCAACGTCGAAAGCCGCTCCAATCTTCTCGGCAACCGCATCGTTCTCGTCGCCCCGGCCGACAAGGCCAAGCCGGTCGATATCAAAAGGGACTTCGATCTCGCCGGACTGGTGGGCGATGGTCGACTGGCCATGGGTGCGGTCGATTCCGTTCCGGCGGGTAAATACGGCAAGGCTGCGCTGGAAAAACTCGGCGTCTGGTCCTCGGTGGAGAAGAAAGTCGCCGGCGCGGAAAGCGTGCGCGCAGCGCTGCTGCTCGTGTCACGCGGCGAAGCGCCCTATGGCATCGTCTACCAGACCGATGCAGCCGCCGATCCGGGCGTGAAGATCGTCGGCACCTTCCCGGAAGACAGCCATCCGCCGATCATCTATCCCGTCGCCATTCTTTCGGAAGCAAAATCTCCGGCGGCAAAATCCTATCTGGATTTCCTGAAGTCCACGAAGGCTACGCCCTTCTTCGAAAAGCAAGGCTTTACCGTTTTGCAATAAACTGCGTTTCGCGGCCCCATCCCGTATGGGGCCGCGAGAGATGACGATATAGGATATGGCTTTGCATTGGTGGACACTCAGCCCTGAAGAATGGACGGCGATCAGGCTCAGCCTGTGGGTGTCCTCCATCGCCATGTTCGCCAGCCTGCCTTTCGGCATTGCGGTAGCCGTGGCGCTGGCGCGGGGCCACTTCTGGGGCAAGTCGCTGCTCAATGGCATCGTCCACCTGCCGCTCATTCTGCCGCCCGTCGTCACCGGCTTTCTATTGCTCGTCCTCTTCGGTCGCCGGGGCGCTATCGGCCAATTTCTCGATAGCTGGTTCGGCATCGTCTTTTCCTTCCGCTGGACAGGGGCGGCGCTCGCCTGCGCCGTCATGGCCTTTCCGCTGATGGTCCGCTCCATCCGCCTCTCCATCGAAGCGGTGGACCGAAAACTGGAAGAGGCGGCCGGAACATTGGGGGCGAGCCCGTTCTGGGTGTTCCTCACCGTCACCCTGCCCCTGACCCTGCCCGGCATCATTGCCGGCATGATCCTCGCTTTCGCCAAAGCCATGGGTGAATTCGGCGCGACCATCACCTTCGTTTCCAATATTCCGGGCGAGACCCAGACGCTGTCTGCCGCCATCTACACCTTCACGCAGGTTCCGGGCGGCGATGCCGGCGCATTGCGGCTGACCATCGTTTCCGTCGTGATTTCAATGCTTGCACTACTCGTCTCGGAGTTTCTAGCCCGCATCATCGGAAAACGGGTGAGCATGGAATGACGCTTTCAGTCACCACCCGCCACCGCCTCGGCTCCTTTGTACTTGATGCGTCATTTACCTCTGACGGCGGCGTCACCGCACTTTTCGGACGATCCGGTTCCGGCAAGACCTCGATGATCCGCATCATCGCAGGTCTGCTGCGGCCGGATGAAGGACAGGTCTCGCTGGATGGTGAAGTCCTGGCCGATAGCCAGAAACGGCTGTTCCTGCCGGCGCACAAGCGCCGTTTCGGTTATGTTTTTCAGGAAGCACGGCTGTTTCCCCATCTCAGCGTGGCGCAGAACCTGAACTACGGCAAATGGTTCGCCAAGGAAAAGGCGACGGACGCGAATGAAAACCGCATTGTTGACATGCTCGGCATCGGCCATCTTTTGCAGCGCCGCCCGGATAAGCTTTCCGGCGGAGAAAAACAGCGGGTCGCCATCGGCCGCGCACTCCTGTCATCACCCAGACTACTCTTGATGGACGAACCGCTTGCCTCGCTGGACGAGGAGCGAAAGGCCGAGATCATTCCCTATCTCGAGCGGCTGCGCGACGAGACGAAAATCCCGATCGTTTATGTCAGCCACTCCATCCAGGAAGTCGCCCGCCTTGCGGACCGCATCGTGGTGATGAAGGATGGCAAGGTGGAGGCGCAGGGAAAAGCGCCCGACGTGCTGGCGCGGCCAGATTTCAGCGCGCATCTCGAACGGCGGGAAGCGGGTAGCATCCTGTCAGGAAACATCGAAAGCTTTGACGATCGGCACGGACTTGCTGCCGTAAGGCTCCGCTCGTCGCTCCTGCAGGTTCCGGCAAAAAAAGCGGCTCCCGGCACCCCGGCGCGCGTTCTGATACCGGCACGCGATGTGATGCTTGCCACAGCAAAACCGGAAGGTCTGAGCGCGCTCAACATTCTCGAAGGCCATATTGCTGGCATCTCAGCCAGTGAAGACGGCATGGTGACCATTCAGGTGGATTGCGGTGGCGATCTCATCCAGTCTCGCATCACCGATCTGTCTCGCGAACGTCTCCAGCTGGAGCCCGGAAAACCGGTACATGCGATCATAAAGTCGGCAGCTCTCGATCCTTATTGAGGGTAACATCCGGATTGCGGTTTGCCTCCAGCCAGTCGATATCCACGCGCAGAGCGTCGTTCATCCGCTTTTCCATGCCGCGATAACGCTCAAGCAATTCAGCACCGAATGCGGTTAGCGCAGCCCCGCCACCCTGCTTGCCGCCCCGCTGGGATTCGATCACCGGTTGCCTGAACATATGGTTCAGCGCATCCACAAGGAGCCATGCGCGGCGATAGGACATGTCCATTGCCCGCCCAGCGGCCGAGATCGAACCGGTCTCGACAATCAGTTCCATCAATTCGATCTTGCCGTGCCCGAGACGCTCTCCGGGCGAAAAATCGATGCGGAGAACGGGGGTCAACGGCGGAAGTGCGTTGCTCATCGTTTAGAGACCCCGGCCATGAAGATCGCGATAGGCTTTCTGCGCACCGTGCTGCGGCAGCGCCGTTGCCTCATAAACGCCCCGCGCCACCGCCCGCGCCATCACAATGGTGGAGAGGTGGCAAAGCTCGGCGAAATGAGCGCCCCCCTCAAGCGGCTTCTCACCGGTTGCAGCCGCAAACATGGTGTCGCCGTCGCTCGGCAGATGGGCGGGCAGCACGGCGCGCGCCAGCCCATCATGCGCCATGATGGAAAGGCGATGCGCCTGCGCTTTTGTCAGGACGGCATCTGTCACCACCGCACCGATGGTCGTCGCCGTCAGGGTCACGCCTTTCAGACGAAGCGCCGTATCATCGGCAGTAAAACGGGTAGGAAAACCACAATCACCGAACTCGCCCTGCACTTCAAAAGGCGCGGACCAGAAATGGCGACTGGTGCCGACGGTGGCGGAACCGAGCGCGTTGACGGCGACGATGGCCGCGACCTTGTAACCGCCCGAACTGACGGCGCTTGCCGAACCAAGCCCGCCCTTGAAGGTGGCAGTGGTTGCCCCCGTTCCCGCGCCAACTGTTCCAAGCTCGAAGGGCTCCGCACGCGTCGCCCTGAAAGCCGCATATCCCATCTCGCGATAGGGGGAATGAAGGCCCCAGTCCTTGTCGCCGCCATTCAGCAGATCCATCAGGATCGCCTGCGGCACGATGGGAACACGGGTGGAGCCGACTTGCAGGCCACGGCCGATCTCGCGCAGCCCGGCCTGAACGCCGCCCGCCGCATCCAGCCCGAAGGCCGAACCGCCTGAAAGCACGAAGGCATCCACGGTTTCCACCGTCATCGCCGGGTCGAGCAGGCCGGTGTCACGACCGCCCGGCGCACCGCCGAGAACCGAACCGGAGGCGATTACGGGTTTTTCGAAAACGATCGCGGTGACGCCGGAGCCGAGTGCAAGATCGGTGACATTGCCGACCAAAATCCCATTGATATCCGTCAGAATATTATTGCGTGCCGCCATGCCGTTCCCCTTTTCTCCCGGTATCCCGCCGCCACGGGGCACTGTCAACGCAAAAGGTGAATCAGGAAAATACCGCCGTGCCAATCACCGGTGTCGAGGGAATGGCCATATCTCTCGGCTCCAGCGGCCCCGCCACAAAAGCCTGATGCCCGGCCTCAATGGCGCGGGCGAAAGCTTCCGCCATGCCGACCGGGTCACCCGCCCCCGCGACCGCCGTGTTGAGCAGAACGGCATCGTAACCAAGTTCCATTACCGTCACCGCATGCGAAGGCCGGCCGATACCGGCATCGACAATCAGCGGCACCTCGGGAAAACGCGCCCGCATCGATTTCAGCGCTGTCAGGTTGAGCGGACCCATAGCGCTGCCGATCGGCGCGCACCAGGGCATCAGCACCTTGCAGCCAGCATCCAGGAGCTTTTCGGCAACGACAAGATCGTCCGTCGTATAGGGAAAAACCTCGAAACCATCGTCGCAGAGAATTTTCGCCGCTTCGACAAGCGCAAAGACATCGGGCTGCAACGTGTCGTGATGGCCGATGACCTCCAGCTTGATCCAGTTGGTGTGAAAAACATCGCGAGCCATCTTCGCCGTCAGCACCGCTTCTTTGACGGTATGGCAGCCTGCGGTGTTCGGCAGAATGTAGCGATCCAGCTCGCGGATCAGTTCGAAAAACTGACCACCCTTCTTGCCGCCCGCGGTTTCCCGGCGCAGCGAAATCGTCAGAATATCCGTATGGCTGGCCCGCACCGCATCGGCGAGCACGGCGGGAGACGGATAACGCGCCGTACCGAGCAGAAGGCGCGACGAAACCTCACGGCCATAAAGCGTCAACATGGCCTCAACCTCCCTGCATCGGCGAGAGGATTTCGACACGGTCGAACGCCCTCAGTTGATAATCGGCGCGCTCTTCCGAATGCACCAGCTCGCCATTGACCGCCGTCGCCAGCCAGTCGCCTTCGTAGTCGAGGCTGGCAAGCAACCCGGCCAGCGTTTCAGTGACGAGGTCAAGCTCGTCGCCATTCACCAGAAGTTTCACGATCCTGTTCCTTTCCAGAAATATTTTGGCAGACGATTTCAGCCGCCCGCTGCGCCATCGCCGGTGACAGCAGAAAGCCATGCCGGTGCGCGCCGTTGATGAAGATGGTACGACCATCCTCGGTGACATCAGGCAGATTGTCGGGGTAAGCCGGACGCACGCCTGTTCCCGTCTCGATGATTTCCGCTTCGCCGAAGGCCGGATGTACGGCATAGGCGGCGTTCAGAAACTCCATCATCGAACGGGCGGAAATGGCGCCGGCATCCTCCGTCTCGATCATCGTCGCGCCCACCATGAAACGACCCGGCTCACGCGGCACGATGTAAAGCGGAATACGCGGATGCAGCAGCCGGACCGGCCGCGACAGCGAAACTTCCGATATGGCGAGATAAAGCATCTCTCCCCGCACACCGCGAAGGTTGGCTATCTCGCCCACCGCCGCAGGGCCAGTGCAATCCACCACCCGGTCGAAAGGCTGTTCATCCACCGGAACACCCATCTGAAATCGCACACCCAAACCGCGGAGGCGCTCATGCAATGATTTCAGCGCAAGGCGCGGATCGAGATGCCCCTCACCCGGGAAATAAAGCCCGGAGCGGAACCGCCCGGTAAGATCCGGCTCCAAAGCGGCGATTTCACCCTCATCCACCCACTGGTATCCAGTGGTTCTGGACGCGAAACGCGAAAGCTCTGCTTTGTCGCGGGCCGGTGCGACAACCAGCGTACCATGTCGAACAACAAGGCCGGGAGTCGCTTCGTCCCACCAGTCGAGCGCCGCCTGCCCCAGCGTCAGCACCGCCTCCTCTGCGCTTTCACGCTCACACCATGGCGCCAGCATGCCGCCCGCATAAAAGGATGCGCCGCGAGAGGGTTCGGCATTGCGTTCCGAAACCTCCACGGCAACGCCGCTGCGCGCCAGTTCGAAGGCCGCCGTCAGACCGGCGACCCCCGTTCCTTTAATCAAGACACGCATGTTATTCGGCATTTGCAGGCGTCGCGAGCGGCATATATAGCTCACCACCTTCCTTGAAGCGCGCGGCCATGGCCTCCAGCCCCTCCTTCTGCGCCTCGGCGCGGATATCGTGGGAAATCCGCATCGAGCAGAATTTGGGACCACACATGGAGCAGAAATGTGCGACCTTGTGCGCCTCCTTCGGCAATGTCTCGTCATGGAAGGAACGCGCGGTATCCGGGTCCAGCGACAGGTTGAACTGGTCTTCCCAGCGGAACTCGAACCTTGCGCGCGACAGCGCATCGTCACGCACTTGTGCGGCCGGATGGCCCTTGGCAAGATCGGCGGCATGGGCAGCGATCTTGTAGGTGATGACACCGACCTTCACGTCGTTACGATCCGGCAGACCCAGATGTTCCTTCGGCGTGACGTAGCAGAGCATCGCCGTGCCGAACCAGCCAATCATCGCAGCACCGATGCCGGAGGTGATATGGTCGTAACCGGGGGCGATATCGGTCGTCAGCGGCCCGAGCGTATAGAAGGGTGCCTCGCCGCAGGTCTTCAGCTGCTTGTCCATATTCTCCTTGATCTTGTGCATCGGCACATGGCCGGGGCCTTCGATCATGACCTGGCAGTCCTTCGCCCAGGCGATCTGCGTCAGCTCGCCGAGTGTCTCCAGTTCCGCAAATTGCGCAGCGTCGTTGGCGTCGGCGATCGAGCCGGGCCGCAGACCGTCGCCGAGCGAGAAGGACACGTCGTAAGCGCGGCAGATGTCGCAAATCTCGTCGAAATGCTCATAGAGGAAGCTTTCCTTGTGGTGATGCAGACACCACTTCGCCATGATCGAGCCGCCGCGCGACACGATGCCGGTGACGCGGTTGACGGTGAGCGGGATGTAATGCAGCCGCACGCCGGCATGGATGGTGAAATAATCGACACCCTGCTCCGCCTGTTCGATCAGTGTGTCGCGGAACACTTCCCAGTTGAGGTCTTCGGCAATGCCGTTGACCTTCTCCAGCGCCTGATAAAGCGGCACCGTGCCGATCGGCACCGGCGAATTGCGGATGATCCATTCGCGGATATTGTGGATGTTGCGCCCGGTCGAAAGGTCCATGACGGTATCCGCACCCCAGCGGATCGCCCAAACCATCTTCTCCACCTCCTCGGCCATGGAGGAGGTGACGGCGGAATTGCCGATGTTGGCGTTAATCTTCACCAGGAAATTACGACCGATAATCATCGGTTCGAGTTCCGGGTGATTGATATTGGCGGGAATGATGGCGCGGCCCGAAGCGACTTCCTGACGGACGAATTCCGCCGTTACGTAGTCGGGGATCTGCGCGCCAAAACTCTCGCCATCGCGGATCAGCTTCTCTTTCGCAGCTTCGCGCCCGAGATTTTCCCGGATGGCGATGAATTCCATTTCCGGCGTGATGATACCCGCCCGCGCATAGGCAAGCTGCGTCACCGCCTTGCCCGCCGTGGCCCTGAGCGGCCAGTGGCGCACGGAAAATTCCGGCGTCAGGCGCTCGCCGGTCGCAAAGCCGTTATCCTCCGGCTTGACGTGCCGGCCGTCATAAGCCGCGACATCGCCACGGGCCACGACCCAGTCGTGACGCAGGCGCGGCAAACCCTTTTCAATCAGAACGGAATGCGTGGGATCGGTATAGGGACCGGAGGAATCGTAGACCGTGACAGGCGGTTCGCCCGCCGTCGGGTGCACGGCGATTTCGCGCATCGGCACGCGAATATGCGGATGCAATATTCCTGATTTGTGGACTTTCGTGGAGGCGGGATGTGGCCCGGCTGTGACGACAAGCGGGATATTCTTGGCAACGATATTCATCATGAGGCTCCAAAGTTTGACAGTGGAGACCCAGTTCGAGCCGGAATGATGGAAAATACCGAAGCGTCGACAGCGCAAGTCACACGCAATCCGACCCTCGGTCTTTGCACCGTCCCTACGCCAGTATGAACTGGATCAGGTTCAACGGGTCACTGCGCATGAAAGCAGAATCTCAGCCCCTTGACGGGACACCCCTGGTGAATGACGGACAGGAAAAGACACCGCCCGACATTTGTCAAGGGCGCTGATGTGCGCCTGGCAAAGGTAACGAATGACACATGCAGCCGTTAGTCGTAATTAACCTAACGGTTTAGGCGAATATTATCGTTTTCAAATTAACGATAAGCACAAACCATCCTGATGTTAAATTCATGGGAGATAAGTCGGAATGAATGCGACTATTCGTGAAATACTGGCAAAATTCGGCCAGCTTCCTACACCTGTCGATACGATCGAAAATGAAGCAGATCTTTATGCGGCCGGCCTTTCTTCCTTTGCATCGGTGCAATTGATGCTGGGTATCGAGGAAGCCTTCGATATCGAATTCCCGGACAACCTCTTGAACCGCAAGTCGTTTGCAAGCATCAAGGCCATTGAAGACACCGTTAAGCTCATTCTGGATGGTAAAGAGGCCGCCTGATGAATGTGACCGTTGCGCCGCAGGAAGAAACGCTGTCCGCGCGCGCGGGCCGCGTCGCGGTAATTGCCGCCAAATACGCGGACGAGGTGGACGTCACCGGTCGCTTCCCCGAGGAAACCGTCAACGCGCTGAGACAAGAGCGCCTTCTCGGCATTCAGGTCCCGTCCTCTCTTGGTGGCGAAGGCGCATCCATACAGCAAATCGCCGATATCTGCGCCCGGCTTGGCCAGGCCTGTTCGGCAACCGCGATGATTTTCGCCATGCATCACATCAAGGCATCGAGCCTTGTGGAACATGGCGAAACAAGCCCATGGCATGCGGGCTTCATGAGCCGCATCGCAAGCGAACAGCTTCTGCTCGCCTCGGCGACGACCGAAGGCGGTATCGGCGGCAATCTGCGCAATTCCATCTGCGCCATCGAGGTGGATGGGGAATTTTGCCGGCTGGAAAAAGACGCCACCGTCATTTCCTATGGCAGCAATGCGGATGCCATCCTCATCACCTCGCGCTCCCACAGGGATGCCGCACCCGCCGATCAGGTGATGACCGTCTTCCTGAAAAATCAGTACACGCTCGAGAAAACCCATATCTGGGACACGCTTGGCATGCGCGGCACCTGTTCGGACGGCTTCCTGTTCCGCGGCGAGGCGCCAGCGGTGCAGATATTCCCGAAACCATTTGCGGAAATCGCCGCCCAATCCATGCTTGCAAGCTCCCATCTCCTGTGGAGCGCCGTCTGGTATGGCATCGCGTCGGATGCCGTACTGCGCGCCCAGTCCTTCGTGAGAGCAGCGGCACGCAAGTCACCCGGTGTCACGCCGCCCGGCGCCATCCGCCTTGCCGAAGTTTCGACCAAATTGCAGGTAGTCAAATCCAACATCATTGCCGGCATCAAGGCTTACGCCGATACCAAGAGCGACCCCGACAAGTTGATGTCGATGGCCTTTGCTGTCGCCATGAACAATGTGAAGATCTGCTCTTCGGAAACCATTCTGGAGATCATCGACCATGCGATGCTCGTCTGCGGCATCATGGGTTACAAGAACGGCACGCCTTACAGCCTTGGCAGGCATCTTCGCGACGCACACTCCGCCCGCCTGATGATTTCCAACGACCGCATTCTCGGCAATTCCGCCAATCTCCTGCTGGTTCACAGGCAGGACACCAGCCTCTTGGGATAAGACCATGGACATGCAAACATCGTTTCTCGATCGACTGTTCGAAGAAGGCCTGCTGATTGAAACCGGTGTCGATGGTCTTTATGGACGCAGCGGCCAGTTCGAGGACGTCATTGCCGCGTTCGAACGCCTGATCGACCGCACGGGCGGCCCGGATGGCGCCGAAGCGATCCGCTTTCCGCCCGGCATCAACCGCGCCTACTTCGAAAAGAGCGGTTACATGAAAAGCTTCCCGCAGCTGGCTGGCACTGTCCATTCCTTCTGCGGCTGCGAGCTCGACCATGTGAGCCTTCTGAAATCCATGGATGAGGGTGGCGACTGGACGAAGGACCAGAAAGCCACCGACATCGTGCTGACGCCGGCCGCCTGTTACCCGCTTTATCCGACGATTGCCAAGCGCGGCGCGCTGCCTTCCGGCGGCGGTCTCTACGATATCCAGTCCTATTGTTTCCGCCATGAGCCTTCCAAGGATCCGGCGCGCCAGCAGCTTTTCCGCATGCGCGAATATGTGTGCATGGGCACGGAAGCCAATGTGACCGAATTCCGCCAGACATGGATGGATCGCGGCGTGGCGATGATGGAGGCCGTGGGCCTCGATGTGACCATCGATGTGGCCAACGATCCCTTCTTCGGCCGCGCCGGCAAGATGCTCGCCAACAACCAGCGCGACCAGAACCTGAAATTCGAATTGCTGATTCCCGTGACATCCGCCACCAACCCGACGGCCTGCATGAGCTTCAATTACCATCAGGACGCCTTTGGCCAGAAATGGGGTTTGAACCTCGACAATGGCGACGTGGCCCACACCGCCTGCGTCGGGTTCGGCCTTGAGCGCATTGCGCTGGCACTTTTTGCCCATCACGGTCTGGATGTGAAGCAATGGCCTGCAAAAGCCGTGAAAACACTCTGGGGCTGACCATTCATGCGGCAGATTTTTCCCGGTCTCGATCCCAAAAACTATGTGCAGCATCCACTTCATTCGTCGGAGAGAATGTGGCCGGAGACCAATTGCTACATCGATTTGTGGATCGAAGTGCTGGCCGCAAAGGGGCTGCCGCCTGAAGCCATGTTCGGTTTCACCCTGACGCAGGATTTCGAAGGCGACCAGTTCACCTTCTTCAAGGTGCCGCTGGAAGATCTCGAAGCGCTTTACGGCGTTCGCGCTACCGAGCTTGCGATCTTCGACCGGGTGGAAAACCACATCGAGGCGCAGCTGGAGCGCGGCCGCATCTGCCTGATCGAAATGGACAGCTTCTATATGCCCGATACCCACGGGGTGAGCTACCAGAAGGAACACGGCAAGACCACTATCGCCATCAACCGGATGGATTTGGCGAACCGGGAACTCGACTATTTCCACAATGCCGGCTTTTTCCATTTGTCGGGCGAGGATTTTGACGGCCTGTTCCAACATCATCTGGCGGAGACCGATCCACCATTCCTGCCCTATACGGAATTTGCGAAATTTGCGGACAGCAATCCTTCACCGGTGCATATCCGCAAGACAGCCGAACGGCTACTCAGGTTTCATTTTTCGAGGCGGCCCTCCGCCAACCCGGTGCGAGCTTTTGCAAGCGTGTTTCCGGCCCAAGTCGAAAAGGTCGCCGACAGGCCCTTCGGCTTTTTCCACAAATACGCCTTCAACACGCTGCGCCAACTGGGCGCCAATTTCGAACTGGCGGCAAGCCACCTCGAATGGCTGGACAAGGACGGGTTTTCTGAAGCGAGAGACCACGCGCTGCGCATCTCCGAGGTCGCGAAAACCGTGCAGTTCCAGCTTGCCCGCGCCGTCACGCGACGCAAATTCGATGCGCTGGCCTCGGTACTCGATCCGGCCGCGGATGCATGGGATGGCGTAATGGAATCCCTCGCCGCAAATTTATCGAACGCCAGCGAGGCCGCGTGAGGACTTATCTTCCGGGCGAAAGCGAAAAACTGCTGAGTGAAGGCTGGACGCTGACACTGATGTCGGCCAATGCCTGCGAAACGCCCTCGGATATTCCCGCAACCCTTGAAAGCCTTAACGTATCCGTGCCCGGCACAGTGGCGCAGGCTCTGGAACTGGCCGGAAAATTTGACCGCTTCAATCCGACGCCGTTGAACGACAGGGACGCCTGGTACCGCCTGACGATGATTTCCGACGTGCGGGAGCGGGCGATCCTGCGCTTCGACGGTCTGTCCACGATTGCCGAAATCTTCCTCAACGGCGAACTGATCGCCGCCAGCCAGAGCATGTTCGAAAGGCTGGAAGTGCCGGTTGAACTGACAGGCGCGGACGAATTGTCGATCTGCTTCAGGGCACTCGCGCCAAGGCTAGAAAAAACCGGCCCCCGCGCCCGCTGGCGCCCGCAGATGATGAATACGCAGGGGTTGCGGCTGATCCGCACCACGGCACTCGGCTATATGCCGGGCTGGTGCCCGGAAATTCATGCCGCCGGCCCATGGCGACCCATCAGCCTGATAAGGCAGGAGGGCGTGCTTTGCACGGTCCGGTCGTCGCTCGACGAAACCGGCGCGGGAACTGTCAACATCACCCTTGAGGCAAACCACGACATCCCGTCCGCACAGCTCACCTGCGCCGGCTACAGCACCGATCTTTCCAGAGGTGAAAACGGCAAACTCTTCGGCGAACTCCGCATACCCGATGTCGAGACGTGGTGGCCGCATACCCACGGCAGGCCAGCGCTCCACGAAATCGTTCTAGAGCTGGACGGAAAACAACACCGGCTCGGGCGCACCGG
Organism: Agrobacterium arsenijevicii; assembly: GCA_000949895.1. Classification (GTDB taxonomy): domain Bacteria; phylum Pseudomonadota; class Alphaproteobacteria; order Rhizobiales; family Rhizobiaceae; genus Agrobacterium; species Agrobacterium arsenijevicii. The sequence goes on from JWIT01000013.1 coordinate 27,034, forward strand.
CTTCAGACGCGTGGAGATGGATTACGGCGAGGACGGCAACGGTTTCGGCGTCCGGGTAAACGGGCAATCCGTTTTTTGCCGGGGCGCTGTCTGGACGACTGCCGACATCGTGCGCTTGCCGGGTTCGAGGCCAGACTACGAGCCTTGGCTTAGAAAAGCTGCCGAAGCCGGCATGAACATGATCCGCGTTGGCGGCACCATGGCCTACGAGACGCCAGAGTTCTTCGCGCTGTGCGACGAACTCGGCATCATGGTCTGGCAGGACGCCATGCTTGCGAATTTTGATTACCCGGCAAAGGACGAGGCTCTCCGCCGGCATATCGTTACGGAAATCTCTCAGTTCCTCGAGGTGACAGCCCTTTCCCCTTCGCTATCAGTATTTTGCGGTGGCAGCGAAATATACCAGCAGGGCGCGATGTTTGGCTTGCCGGAACAGATATGGAAGGGAACACTCACTGAGGAAATCTTGCCCGAAGTGCTGGCCGGGAAACGGCCGGACGCGGTCTATGTGGCGAATTCCCCCTCAGGCGGCGCGTTGCCCTTCTTCCCCGATGCCGGGGTCGGCCATTATTACGGCGTGGGCGCCTATTGCCGTCCGCTGGAAGATGCCCGCCGGGCCGATGTCCGCTTCGCCGCCGAATGCCTCGCCTTCGCCAATATTCCTGAGCAGGAAACGCTGGACGGACATCTTCCCACACTGGCGACGCATGATCCGCGCTGGAAGGCCCGCACACCGCGCGATCGCGGCGCTTCCTGGGATTTCGAGGATGTTCGCGACCATTATCTGAAGCTGCTTTACGATATTGAGCCGGACGTGCTGCGACGGGAAGATGGCGGCCTCTATCTCGATATGTCTCGCGCCGTCACCGCCGAGGTCATGGAAGCGACCTTCGCCGAATGGCGCCGCAACGCTTCCTCCTGCCAAGGCGCATTGGTCTGGACACTGCAGGATCTCGTTCCCGGCGCGGGCTGGGGTGTCATCGATGCCACCGGCAGGCCGAAATCCGTCTGGCATGCGCTGAAAAGAGCATTTCGCCCGATACAGGTCAGTCTTTCCGATGAAGGCACCAACGGGCTGGACATTCATCTCATCAACGAAACCGGCAACGGCCTTGAAGCCATGCTGGAACTGACCTGCCTGCGCGACGGTACGCAACCCGTCGTCCATGCCAAACGGCCGCTGACGCTTTTGCCGCGACAGAGCCAGACCATCGCCGCAACTGGCATGTTCGGCGCCTTTTTCGATACGACCTATGCCTATCGTTTCGGCCCGCCATCCCATGATGTCACCGTGGCCCGGCTTCGCGATGTCGCAACCGGACATGTCATCGCCGACGCCTTCCATTTTCCGCTTGGCCGGAAAAAGGCGTTGCACGCGGCCAATCTTCAGGTGGGGGTGAGCGAGGCCAACGGCATCTGGTCGCTCGAGATCGGCACGGACCGGCTGGCGCAATCCGTCCATATCACGGCTGAAGGTTACCGTGCCTCGGAAAGCTGGTTCCATCTCGCCCCCGGCGAAACCAGAAAAATCGGCCTTCTGCCGGAGACCGCGACACCCGAAACGCCGCCTTCCGGCGACGTGATGTCACTAGGCTCCAGCCGGCGATTTTCCTTTTAGAGCCAGCCGCTTCACCGCATCGATATAGGCTTTTCTGGCCTCAGGCGTTGAAAGATTGTGGTCGGCATCGGGAATAATCGTCAGCGACACATTCCGATAGGCTGACAGCCCTCTGCCATCGGCATTGAAATAATACCGGAAGTGCTCAAGCCCGTCGTCATTGTCGCTGTAAAGCAGGCTGATGGCGGAGTCCCTTGCTTTAAGTTTATCGAAAGCATCGTAGACGGCACGCCCTTCCTCGCTCCCCCTGCGGGAAAGCCTCGCCGTTTTTATCGAAAGTTTCTTGAGTGTTGCCTTGGCGATGTTCAAACCGGCGCTCACCACATCGACATCGCCGCTAACAAGGCGTTTGAAGGTAGCGCCCTGCCGAAAACGCTGGCTGTATTCTCCAAAGGAACGTGGCGGTTTGTGCAGCGCCTCGTCGACCGAGCGGCCTTTCCGCCAGTGGAACACAACCGGGTTGACCGCAACCACACCGCTGATCCGGTCATCGGCAAGCGCGCCGTTGAAGGCGAGATAGGCGCCGCTGCACCGGCCCGCCGCGATGAAAGGTCCCTTGCCACGCCGACTGAGAAAATCGAGCGCGGCGGCCACGTCGTCATTCTGCGCCGCATCGTAAAGAACCTGATCGGGCGCGTTTTTGACCGGGGGGCTGTCGGCAATATTGGCTGCGTCGAACCGTAGCGAAGCGATACCCTCCCGTGCGAGCGAACGGGCCGTCTGCACGGAAAGCCTGCCCCAACCCGCATGCCGGTCATAGGCAGCGCCGAGCAGAAGGACCGAGGAGACCGTCGCCCGATGGTCCGGCTCACAAAAAACCCCGAAAAGCCGCCCGCCTTCACCAAATTGCACCGGCTGTTCAAAAAATCCGAGACCGCGGTGCGGCGCGTTGACGGTAAAATCCTTCTGCGGACCCGCCGCATCCGCAGCACGGGTCTGGGACAGGACCCAATCCTGAAGCCGTTTCACCACATCGTCGGATATTTTCGAAAGTGTGGGACTGGAGACGAGATCGTCATACCCCCCAAATTCCGCCTCCTTCACCTCGGCGCCAACAGTGGCAAGGTGTTTGGCAAAATCGCTGTCGCTCACCCGGCCCGGTCTCGACAGGACCAGAATGGCGCGCGCGGGAGCGGCATCCAGCTTTGAAAGATTGACCTTCCTGATACCATCCGCAACACCCGCCGGCATGGCCACGCCCGCAATCGCCCCCGCCTCCACCATGCGCTGCCCGGGGCGAAGACCAAGGCCATCATCGATCATGGACGACCACATTGCCAGTTCGCGAAGATAGGCGCGGCCGGAGACGACAGGCGCCAGAAGCGCGATGGAACCGACGGCCGCCGCATCGGCGAGCGCCTGTGTGGCGATCAGACAGCCGAGACCCTGAGCGATGACGACCACCCTGGAACAACCGGAAAGACGTTTCAGATAATCGAGCGCCGCTCGCGTGTCGGAAAGCCAGTCCGCCGCACGGACGACGTCCTCCGGATCGAGCGCGTCACCCGCGCCATGATAGTCGAACCGCAGGCTGGCGACGCCGGATACCGCCAGCCGCTCGGCCACAACCCGCTGAAACTTGCGGCTGCACAGTTCCTCCATGCCCCAGGGGCTGACAAAAAGAACCGCGTGATCCTGTTTGACCTCTTTGCGCGCCGGGTGAAAAATACCCGTGCAGCCTTCAAAAGAAACCGGGTGTGCAATCGACCCATCCGATGCAATGCCGAAAAGCGACAACCTGTCGGGGGAAGGTTCACTGCCTGCACGCTCTGAAATATCTATCGCCATCGACCTTGCAATCATTACGCCTGTGCCGGCTCAACCATTTGCGGGATCACTATACCGGAGCGTCTTAACGTCCTGTTCTACAGTAAAACCAATAGCATTAGGGAAGTCTAAAAATATAGTCGCCTCTATATCGATAGTGACACACACGTTGCAAAAACAAATATCGGGGATCGCGGGCAAGCCTCTGCACGGGCGCTATTTTGCTCGAAACCGCTTGAATATACTGATAAATAGCGAGTCACATACCTATCTGCAGGAGGGGATCCCGCCACCCGGCAGCCTGACCGTCTTGACACCGCGCAAACCAACACGCCGGGCCCTGCCCGACAGGTCATAGAAGTTTTATATGGAACAAAGCCTTACGCGTTACATCTGGTCGCATACGAGGCGGCAGCAGCTGTTCATCCTGCTGATCGTCGCCCTGTCCATGATCCCTTATTTCCTCGCCTTCGATCTGCCCAAACAGATCGTCAACGGCCCCATTCAGGGGGATGGCTTCGAAGGGGCGAACGCGACACAGCTTTTCATGCATCTCACGGTCGATATTCCCTATTGGGGCACCGTGACGCTCTTCCATGGCCTCGAACTCAACCGCATGTCGATGCTGATGGCGCTCAGCCTGACCTTCCTTGCGCTTGTCGTCATCAACGGGCTTTTCAAATATTATATCAACACCTTCAAGGGCCGCCTCGGCGAGCGGCTTCTCCGGCGTATCCGCTTCGAACTTATCGACAGGATCCTGCGGTTCCCGCCCACGCATTTCAAGCGGGTCAAGGGTGCTGAAATCTCCAGCATGGTGAAGGACGAAGTCGAACCGCTGGGCGGATTTACCGGCGACGCCTTCGTGCAGCCGGCACTTCTCGGCGGTCAGGCACTTTCGGCACTGTTCTTCATTCTCGTGCAGAATTTCTGGCTGGGCCTGATTGCGGCTTTCATGGCCGCCATACAGGTCGGCATCATCCCCAAAATGCGCCGTCGCCTCATCGAACTCGGACGCCAGCGGCAGCTCAGCGCACGCCAGCTTGCCGGGCGCATCGGCGAAATGGTCGACGGCATCGGCACCATCCATGCCTATGACACCTCCAATTTCGAACGTGCTGATGCCTCGCACCGGCTCGGCGACATCTTCAAGATCCGTTACGATCTCTACCAGTGGAAGTTTCTGGTCAAATTCATCAATAACTTCCTCGCGCAGCTTACCCCCTTCTTCTTTTATGCGCTCGGCGGTTATCTCACCCTCAAGGGCAGCCTCGATGTCGGCCAGCTGGTCGCCGTCATCAACGCCTATAAGGAATTGCCCGGACCACTGAAGGAGCTGATCGACTGGGATCAGGCGCGTCAGGATGTCCAGGTGAAATACGAGCAGGTCTTCGAACAGTTCGACGCGTCGAACATGGTCGATGAGAAGGTGCAAAAACTGTCACCGGGAACCGTCGCGGCAATTACCGCACCGATCGTTGTCAGCAATCTGACGCTGGAAGACGATAGCGGCAGCCGGCTTCTGGAACAGGCGTCGCTGAAGGTCGAGCCGGGCGAGGTGATCGCCATCGTCGGCGGCTCGGGGGCAGAGGCGCTCGCGGATGCGATCGGCCGCACGCTTTGGCCAACCTCCGGCAAGGTAAGCATCAACGACGTCGACATATTGGAACTGCCGGAATCGCTCACCGGGCGGCGTATCTCATACGTGTCCTCGGACAGCTATTTTTTCCATGCCAGCCTTAAGGACAATCTGCTTTACGGCCTCAAACACGCACCGCTTGCCGACAGGCAATATGAGGGCGCAGCGCTGGAACACCGCAAGTGGGAAATCCGGGAAGCCAAGCTGGCGGGCAATCCGACGATCGACATCAACAGCGAATGGATCGACTACGCTTCTAGCCCGGCCGGTGACGGCAAGCCGGAAAACCTCATCCAGGCCGTTCTGGCTGTCCTCGACAGCGTGGAACTCTCGCAGGATATTCTGGAATTCGCGCTGCGCTCGACGATCGACCCTTTGACCGACCTGCATCTTGCCGCCCGCATCGTGGAACTGCGGCATGTCCTGCGCGCCGAACTGGAAAAGGAGAACCTGAGCGGTCTCATCGCCCCCTTCGAGCTGGAGAGCTACAACAGCGAGGCGACCGTTGGCGAGAACCTGTTGTTCGGCACCATGCGGGACTCCTCCCAGACAATTAGAACCGTCATCGAAAGCGACTACTTCCGTTCGCTGATGCGCGAAACCGGTCTCGTCAAAACCATGTTCGAGATGGGGTATACGATTGCCGAAAACATCGTGGAAATCTTCGCCGACCTACCGGGAGACCATCCCTTCTTCCAGCAGCTCACATTCATGACGCCCGACGATGTTCCGGTCTATCAGCAAATGCTGCAGCGTCTTCAGAGCCGGAGTTTCGACGAGGCCAATGAAAGCGAAAGACGCGCCATGCTGCGGCTGAGCTTCTTCTACGTCGAGCCGCGGCAGCGTTTCGGCCTGCTGTCACCGGAAATCATGAACCGGATCGTCGAAGTCCGGCACATGTTCCATGAGAACCTGCCCGACAGCCTGAAGAACGTGATCGAAATCTACGATCCGACGAAATACATGAGCGCCACCAGCCTTCTGGACAATATTCTCTTCGGCAAGGTCAGCCATCGTTATACCGACGCGTCACGGCGCATCACCCACATCGTCGCCGAGGTCATGCGCAAGCAGGGCGTCTACGAGCGTGTGCTGGCGGTGGGTCTGGATTTCAACCTCGGCGCCGGCGGCAAGCGGCTTGGCCCGCTCCAGCGGCAGAAGCTCAACCTCGCAAGGGCGCTGATCCGCAAATCCGACTATTATGTCTTTAACCGCCCCCTTCCCGGCCTCGATCCCCGACAACAGGAGGAAATTGTCGAGCGGGTCATCACATTCCTGAAACAGAACAATAATAACCCGGCGATCGTATGGGTTCTGTCGAATGCGACGCTGTCGCGCATGTTCGGCCGGGTCATCGTTGTCCACCAGGGCCTCATTACCGCTGATGGAAGTTACGAGACTCTCGCGCAGGAAAACGGTACATTCAAGGATATGGTCGCAACATAAATCCAAGAAGGTGACCGAGGTGGAACAAGAACAGGGTAAGGCAATGCTTTTCAAAGACGAAATTCAAATGCTGAAACGCGTCCCGTTTTTTTCGGAAATGGAACCGTCGAAGCTCAAACTGCTCGCCTTCGCATCGGACCGGGTGTCCTATCACACCGGCGACGTGTTGTTCCGGCAGGGCGATGTCGGCGATGCGGCCTATGTCCTTTTGACCGGAAAAGTTGATGTTCTGGTGGATTCTCCATCGGGCACGTTAAAAGTGGCCGAGATGACCGGCAATGCGATCGTCGGTGAAATCGCCATCCTATGCGACAGCGTCAGAACCGCGACCGTGCGCGCCTCCACCAATGTGGAAGCCCTGCGTATCGGCAAGGAACAGTTCTTCAAGCTCATGTCCGATTTCCCTGACATTACCATCAAGGTCATGCGTGTTCTTGCCGAACGTCTTACCCAGACGACGACGGAGCTGAGCAAAGCGCGCGCAAACGCGAAAACATAAGTCGCAATTTCTTGCTACCGTTAATGGCGATATTGGAAAAATAAATGTCGCACCATTGCAATATAAATGAAATGCTGACTGAATAAGGGTAAGGGCGTCCGCCAAAAAAGAGCGGATATAAGAATCTGTAGAGACAACGGGCTTCATGGGAGGAAAGCGTGCAAGATTCCGTTGTTATTGGGGTGTGTCATGGCGTTCGATTCCGACACAATAAGTCGGGAAAGTAATAGAAATTTTCGGGTAAAGATCTGGGGTGCGCGGGGAACGCTTCCTGTTTCAGGTGAAAACTTCCGAAAATACGGCGGGAATACCATCTGCATCGAGGTACGATGCGGAGATCACGTTCTTTTGTTCGATGCAGGTTCGGGGTTGCATCCCGCTGGTCTGGCGTTGCGGGCGGAAGGTATTACAGACGTCAACCTGTTCTTCTCCCACTGCCATTACGATCACATTGTCGGCTTTCCCTATTTCAAGCCATTCTACAATAGCTCCAACGATGTCGCCATTTGGTCAGGTCATCTCGCCGGCACCATGACGACGCGGGAAATGCTCCGGGAGTTCATGAGCCCACCATGGTTCCCCGTGCCGTTGGAAGTTTGCTGCGCAAAAATCGCGACACGGGACTTTATGCCTGGTGACGCTCTGGATGTTCATCCGGGCCTGTCGATCAGAACCGGCATGCTCAATCATCCGGGCAACGCCATCGGATATCGCCTGGACTGGGCCGGAAAATCCCTCGCCATCATCACCGATACCGAGCATGAACCGGGCAGCATCGACAAGAACGTGCTTGATCTGATCAAGGACGTCGATCTTTTCCTCTACGACGCCATGTTCACCGATGAGGAGATGAGCCTGTATCGCGGCTATGGCCATTCGTCCTGGCAAGAGGCTGTCCGCCTTGCCAAACTGGCGGGTGCAAAAAATGTCGGCTTCATCCACCACGCCCCAAGCCGCAGCGACGACGAACTGGACAATATCGAAAAACAGGCTAAGGCCCAGTTCAGCGGCGCATTCGCGGCAATGGACGGCCAGATCATCGAACTCTGATTGCGGTTACCGACCTCTTGCCGTTGGCTTACGTTAGGCTGTTCTTCGCTGTCTTGACCTGTCATCGTGTGGCAAGTGGACATTCGAACACGCACAATTGACCGTCGTTGGCCCGTTGCTCCACGATATTGCCACGAGATGCCCTGCACTAAAGACACCAGAGCACACTAGATGATGATTCTGCGCCGAATGACCGCATGATGGGATTTGCATGATCCGTTTCTTTTCGGAGACCAATTTGAGACGCGCCCGGATATCGTCCGGCCTCATCATTTTTGCCTTTGTATTTTCCCATCTTTTCAACCACTCGCTCGCACTCATCTCCATCGATACCGCCGAGCGGGCTCGAAAATGGTTCAGCCTGATCTGGCTCAATCCGGTCAGCAGCCTGCTCTTTTACGGATCGGTTGTGGTGCACATCTGTCTTGTTCTGCGCTCGCTTTATCAGCGCCGGACATTGCGCATGCCGCTTCGCGAAGCGCTGCAAGCCATCCTTGGCCTGTCGATCCCGTTTTTGATCATCAGCCACGTCGTCAATATCCGTGTGTCGCACATGATCTACAACATCGACGTGGGATATTACTCGGTCGTTCGCCGGCTCTGGATCAACAACCCGATGGGAGGCGCGTGGCAAAGCCTCGCATTGATCGTGATCTGGACCCACGGGTGTATCGGCCTGTTTTTCTGGTTGCGTTACCGGGACTGGTATCCAAAAATAGCTGGGATATTCATGACTGTAGCGGTGATGCTGCCTCTATTGGCGCTTCTAGGCTTCAGTGATGCCGGCCGCTGGCTGGAGGAGGTGGATAGAAAATACTCGCTTCCCCCCGGGCTTGTCGATACCACCGTTCAAAGAGACGACATACCGTTGCAACGGGAGATGGAGACGCGTATCCGTTTCGTCACCGGCGCAACGGAAGCGATTTTCGCAGGCGCGGTAATGCTGGTTTTCGTCTTGCGCGGCGTGCGCAGCTGGCGGCAGAGATCGACCGCTATAGAAATCCGTTATGAACATGGCGCACAAGCGCGCGTCCCCGCCGGGCTCAGCATTCTGGAGGCCAGCAGACTTGCGGGCATCCCGCATTATTCCGTATGTGGCGGCAAAGGGCGCTGCTCAACCTGCCGGGTCAGGATTGTCGACAGCAATGGCCCGCTTCCACCTCCCGGAGACATCGAGCAAACCACGTTGAGGCGCATCCATGCCGATTCGGACGTGCGGCTCGGCTGCCAGTTGCGACCCACCCAGGATATTGGAATAGCGCTTCTCGTATCGCCACCCCAGCAAAGCGATCTGCCTATGGATGCCCAGCCGGCGCGACCCGGCAAGGAAGAAGAGATCGCCGTCCTTTTTTGCGATATCCGCAATTTCACCACGCTTTCCGAAGCCAAGCTGCCCTACGATGTCGTGTTTCTTCTGAACCGCTACTTCACCATTGTCGGCCAGGCCGTCGAACAGGCCGGTGGACATCTCGATAAATTCATCGGCGACGGCGCCATGGCCCTTTTCGGGCTGGGCGATGATGCGGAAAATGCCTGCCGCAACGCCATGAGGGCCGCCGCGATCATATTGCGAGAGCTTTCAATCCTGAACGAGGGACTGGAAAAACAATTCGCCGTCCGGCTGGAAGTGGTGGTCGGAATTCACGCTGGCCCGACGATTGTCGGCATCATGGGATATGGCGCCGCGAAAACCCTGACGGCCATCGGCGACACCGTGAACGTGGCGAGCAGACTGGAAACCAAGGCCAAGGAGTTCGGAGCCGCCATCGTCGTTTCCGAACCCGCCATCATTCAGGCCGGACAGGAGATTGCCGATCTTCGCAGCGAAAAAATCGCCATTCGCGGACGAAACTCGCAGATGAAGGTTTTCCTGCTCTCGAAGGAAGAGAGCGAACGCTATCTATAAGGCAATCCCGGCATTCTCGCCGCCGGGCCGTCCAGCCTCAAATCTTGCGATAGAGAAAATAACGGTCCGTCGGCACGCTTTCCGGCACCGGTAGCGGCTTCAGCATGGGATGGTCCAGAGGCAGACCGCTGACCGCGACACCGCCTTTTGCCAGCATTCCGGCGGTAAGATCAGGCAGCCACGTCAGGGTGATCGCATCCTTTTCGGGGTAACCCGTACCGATATCAGCATGCACCATGGCCGCCTCCACACCGATGAAGGCCGGAGCGGTTTCCGATATTTCGCCGATCACGAGATCTTCCTGCGCGGGAACCGACGAGGCGTGCGCGCCCATGGCCCTGTCAAAGGCAACGATGCGGCGTTCCGGAAACAGTTCCCGCAAGTGATTGAACGTGCGCCCGTTCCCGAGCCCGATTTCCATGATCGCACCTTCGTCAGGAAGATCGAGATCGGCCTTGACGTGGTTTAGGATATCCCGCTGCGCGGTCAACCGGCGAATGAAACTGTCTAGTCTGCTCATGTTCCGTCCATTCAGAAATCCGGGCATTTCCAGCAAAAGCGTGAAGCGGTTTTGCATCCGGAAATGCCTGATGAAGGCGATCAGGCCTTGATGATGTGTTTTGCGACAATATCCCGCCGCGCGAAGACGTTGCGCGTGTCGATAATCAGCGGCGCCCATTCGCAAAGTGCGGCATAGTCGACATTGTCGTGATCGGTCGCCACGAGAACGGCGTCGAAGGCGCTGATCGACGGCCTGTCCCACTCCACAGATTTCATACCCATCAGGTGGCTATATTCCCGGGTTCTCGGGATTTCGGCCACATGAGGGTCGAAATAGGCCGCTTCTCCGCCCCGTTCATGGATAAGCTCGATGAGCTTCAGCGAGGGGCTTTCGCGAATATCGGGCACATTTTTCTTATAGGCGAGACCGACGACCAGCACCTTGGAGCGGCTGAGCGCCTTGCCGGAATGGATGTCCAGTGCTTCCGCCACCCGCCCGATGACATGGCGCGGCATGCCGGTGTTGATTTCGCCGGCAAGTTCGATGAACCGCGTCGGCAATTCATACTCCCGCGATTTCCAGGTGAGGTAGAACGGATCGATCGGTATGCAATGGCCGCCGAGGCCCGGGCCGGGATAAAACGGCATGAAACCGAACGGCTTGGTTTTCGCCGCGTCGATCACTTCCCATATGTCGATCCCCATGGCCTCGTAGACGACCTTGAGTTCGTTGACGAGCGCGATATTCACGGCACGGAAGACGTTTTCAGTGATCTTCACGGCCTCGGCCGTGGCGTTTGTCGAGACCGGGACGATCGTCTTGACCACCGAACCGTAGAAGGCCGCCATCAGTTTTCCGGCTGCTTCGCCATCGCCGGCCACAACCTTCGGAATGGTCGAAGTCTCGAAATCGCGATTGCCGGGATCTTCCCGCTCGGGCGAAAAACCGATGAAGAAATCGACACCGGAGACAAGCCCGGTCCCCTCCAGAATGGTCTTCACCACCCCGTCGGTCGTGCCGGGATAGGTGGTCGATTCCAGAACCACGAGCTGCCCCTGTCGCAGATGGGCGGCAATGTCCCGGCAGGTCTTTTCGACATAGGAAAGGTCCGGTTCACGATATTTCGTCAAAGGCGTCGGCACGCAGATGGCGATCACATCGCATTCGGCCAGTCTCGAAAAATCTGAAGTTGCGACAAAGCCATCATCCAGCCTGACGCTCGCCAGCACCTCATCCGAAACCGCCTCGATATAGCTGCGGCCCGCATCAATCGCGGTAATTTTACCGGGATCGATATCGAAGCCGATGACCTTGAAACCGGCCTTGGCGATCGTCATGGCCAGCGGCAGGCCGACATAACCGAGGCCGATAACCGCCGCTTTGGCGCTCTTGTTTTCGATGCTGGAAAGCAGGTTCTGGGAGACAACTGAAGAAGTCAAAGCGTGTCACGCTCCGCGCATGTGCAAAAGATGCCTTTCAGTTGGGCAAGAATGGCCGGGCTGTCAAGGCTCGGCCCTCTCAAATTCCGGTTGACGCCAGAGCTGCAGCCAACGCACAACCGTCGGCATGAAGATCGCTTTTTATTCGCCGCTCAAATCGCCCAACCATCCCGTTCCCTCCGGAGACCGGCTGATGGCTCGCCTGCTGATGAAGGCGATGGCTCTGGGCGGCCACGAGGTTTCCGTCGCCTCCGAGCTACGCAGCTTTCTGAAACAGGCGGATGATCCGGCGCGAACCTTGCTCGCCGATGAGGCCAATCGCGAAATCGAGACCATTGCGACACGCTGGCAGCGACACGGTGCACCGGACCTCTGGTTTTGTTATCACCCCTACTACAAGGCCCCGGATTTGATCGGGCCGGAACTGAGCAGGCGGTTCAGCATCCCCTATGTCACCGCCGAGGCATCCTACTCCCCCAAACGCAACGGGATGGGCTGGCAGGCGGTTCAGGACGAATTGCTGACTGCCTTGAACGCCGCCGCGGTGAATATCTGTTTCACCGCGCGGGACCGCGAGGGGCTTTCACGCGCCGCACCAACCCTTAACTTGGCGATGTTGCCACCCTTTATCGATGCCGACACCTTTCTCGATAATACACCCCACCCCATCCCCGGAAAGCTCATCACCGTCGCCATGATGCGGGCAGGCGACAAGCTCGACAGCTATCGCACGCTTTCCGAAGCGCTTGCCCTGTTACCGCAAGACCGGGACTGGACACTGGATATCGTCGGCGACGGACTGGAACGTGCGGCTGTGCGCGCCATGTTCAGCACCTTCCCCGATCATCGTCTTGTCTGGCACGGGGAAAAAACCGCGACAGAGATCGCAGCGCTTCTTTCCAGGGCATCGCTTTATGTCTGGCCGGGACATGGCGAGGCCTATGGCCTTGCCTATCTAGAAGCGCAGGCCGCCGGTCTGCCCGTTGTCGCCGAAGAGGTGGCCGGTGTTCCGGAAGTGGTAAAATCCGAAACCACCGGATTACTGACACCAGAAAATGATACAGCCGCCTATGCCGCAGCAATTGAAACCCTGTTCGGCGATGACAGGCAGCGCGAAGAACTGGCAAAGGCGGCCCGCCAGTTCGTAAAAAATGAACGATCTCTGAAAAATGCCGCGAAAGAGCTGAACGACATCCTGTTGCGAGCAAAGGCACGAACATCATGAGTCTGGAAAAACTCGTAGCGGCACTGGACGAATGCGGACGGCGCGGCGTAACCGCCGATCTCTGGCTGAGAGACGACGATGCGGTGGAGCCGACACCGGCACTCGACACGCTACTCGATCTTTGCAGCCGCTTTTCCGCTCCGGTCACCCTCGCAGTTATCCCGGAGATGACCACGGATAAGCTCGCACAGCACTTGGATGCGGCTGACATTGCCCAGATCGCCGTCCATGGCTGGTCGCATACGAATTATGCCGGCGAGAACGAAAAGAAGCAGGAACTCGGATCACACCGCGACCTGTCCGTTGTTCTCGACGAGTTGCAATCCGGGCTGGAAAAACTGCATGATCTGCATGGCAAGCGTTTTGTGCCGATGCTCGTTCCGCCGTGGAACCGCATCGATGCCAATATCGTGAAGGGTCTGGCGGACCTTGGATATCGTGCGCTTTCGGTTTTCGGACAGGAGAAGAACACCGTGCCGCCGTGCCTGAACACCCATGTTGATGTGATCGACTGGCACGGCAGCCGAGGTGGCCGTGACGACGACGTCCTTTTCGCCGAAACCGCCGCCCGTATCCTGCGGGCTGCAGAGGATGGCGGAGCCACCGGCATCCTCACCCATCATCTCGTGCACGATGACAATGTCTGGCGCTTTCTAAGGCAGCTTTTCGAAGTGACCGCCGAACATCCCGCCGCGCGCTGGCGTTCCTCGGCGGAACTCATCAACGAAATATCACCATGACTTCCAGGCAATCAGCAGGCCGCCTGTCTCGTCAAATCCCTGCCTGATGGCCTCCACCTCCTGAAACGCGGCACGGTCAACGAGAGCAGCGGCAACAAACCCCGCAGGCGCAAGGCTGATGCTTCCTGCACGAGCGATGACGGTAAAGATCAGCGGGCCGGTCGACCACCAGGCAGGCGCACGTGGCATCTCCTCAAGAATCTCCGGAAATGCCTCCAGCATCCTGCGAAAAACCGGATGACCGGCAGGCGCTGCGATGAAGGAATTGGCGAGAAGCATGCTGCCCTGCCCGGTATCGCGCGGCGTTTTTTCATCGAACGCCGTCAACCCTGCCAATGGCAGGAAAGCGTCGAAACTCACATCGTCCCGCGCCGGATACCAATCGCAATCGAGATAGATGCCGCCAAAACGCTCCAGCAAAATATAGCGTGCCACATCGACAGCACCGGGATAATCGCCCTTGTCCAGCATCACCCTGAAGACATCGTTCGAAAACACGCCCTCACGCTCAAGATCGGCCTCCCGCCAGAGGTGATATTCGTAACCATGCGCCACGGCATGGCCGGCCCAGGCTTTGACCGATACCGGCGGGGCCTTTTCCCCGATCCATATCTGGTGAATGAGCCTCGGCACTTCTTCCCTGCTTTTCAGGTTGATCGTGCGGCGCTCTTGCGGGGAAAATTGTGCATATTTTGCCAGCGTCTGCGGCGGTGGAACCAGCGTATATTGATAACCGATTTTGGCGACCATATCGCCTTCGGCCTTGGCCAGACGCAGCCGCGCCGCATGCAGCCTGCGCGGCAGGCCAAGCACCGTTCGCTCACCCATCAGGTGTCCGTCTTTTTCCGCAACCAGAGATAAGAGAAGCGCATGCACTTCGCCATATTGGCCTTCGTTTTGCAACTGCCGGGCTCTATCCAGCTGGGCATCGTAATATTTCTTGTCGGACATGGATCCTCACCCGGAAACGCTCGTTAACATATCGCCAAACACGAGCCATCAGGCAAGCCATAGCGTTTTGGAAGCCGGCTTTGAATTTGCTGCACATTTCGATGTTTCAGGAGCATAGACAGACAACAGACCCTGCGATAACGTGCCTTTAAGCCCTCCTGAGCAAATTGTCACAAGGCAACGATAAAGAGACGGCAAGGAACCCTTTGGCATGAGCGCAGGCGCAGATTTGCTCCGTATTGAAAACCTGCAGGTCTCGTTTTCTCTTATGGGTGGCACGATTGACGCCGTGAGGGGTGCCAGTCTTCGCATTCTTCCCGGAAAAGTCACGGCACTCGTCGGAGAATCCGGCTCCGGAAAATCCGTCATCGGCCAGACGATCATGGGTATCCACCCCAAGACGGCGCGCGTGAACGGCCGTGTGCTGTTCACCGATCCCGCAAATGCCGCAGCCGGTCCCATCGATCTGCTGCAGCTGCCGAAGGACGGTCGGGAAATCCGCGCCATACGCGGAAATCGCATCGGGCTGATTTTTCAGGAACCGATGACGTCTTTTTCGCCGCTGCATACGATCGGCAACCAGATCGACGAGGCGTTGAGAATTCACAGCATCCTGTCGCCGGCCGAGCGCGCGGAAAAAATGCATGAAACGCTCGACCTTGTGGGGTTTTCCAACCCCAAAAAGGTCGTGAACATGTATCCCTTCGAATTGTCGGGCGGCATGCGCCAGCGCGCCATGATCGCCATGGCGCTGATCTGTCGCCCCGCCCTTCTGATCGCCGACGAGCCGACGACGGCTCTTGATGTGACCATCCAGGCGCAAATCCTCAAGCTGCTGCGCGATCTCCAGAGCCGGCTGAACATGAGCATGCTGCTTATCACCCACGATCTTGGCGTGGTGGCAAACATCGCCGACGAAGTTGCCGTGATCTACCAGGGCGAGATCATGGAAGCCGGAACGGTCGATGACATCTTCAAGGCACCGAGCCATCCCTACCTCAAGGGCCTGATGGCCGCCGTTCCGCATTTCGACATGAAGCCCGGTGAGAGGCTGAAGGCGCTGCGCGAGATCAACGTCGATCACGAAAGCCTTGTTGGCAAAAAAACCGCCGCAGTGAACAAAACCCCCGGCCCGCTTTTGACCGTGGACAATATCAGCAAGACCTTCACGACCCGGAAATCCAGCTGGTTCAGCCGCCGTGACGCCAACGCCACCAAAGCGGTCAACAGCGTCAGTTTTGAAATCCGCCGGGGAGAATGCCTCGGGCTGGTTGGCGAAAGCGGCAGCGGCAAGACAACCGTCAGCAAAATCCTCATGCGCGCCGTGCGCCCGGATGAAGGCTCGGTGACCTTTCACCGGCCGCAGGGCGATATCGATGTCCTCAATGCCAGGGACGGCGATCTCAAGGAATTACGATCGAAGATTCAGATGGTCTTCCAGGACCCGATCTCGTCGCTTTCGCCGCGCATGACCGTGCGCAACCTCTTGAGCGAGCCGCTTGAAATTCATGGGCGGGGCGACGCGAAATACCGCGCGGAGAAAGTCCGTAATCTCGTCAAGGCCATCGGCCTTGGAGAAAGCGCGCTGAACCGCTACCCACACAGTTTCTCGGGCGGCCAAAGGCAACGTATCGGCATTGCCAGAGCCTTAGCGCTCGGTCCCGAGTTGTTGATCTGCGACGAACCCGTTTCCGCCCTCGACGTTTCGGTGCAGGCACAAATTCTCAACCTGCTCAAGGATTTGCAAAAAGACCTCGGGCTTACATACCTCTTCATCTCGCACAATCTGGCCGTGGTGGATTATATGGCTGACCGTGTGGCCGTGATGTGCGAGGGCCGTATTGTCGAGCTGGCGCCGCGAGAAATCATGATGCGCTCCCCGGTGCATCCCTATACCAAATCACTGCTGGCAGCCGTGCCTTTCCCCGATCTCGACCGTCCGCTCGATTTCCGCACCATCGGCAAGATCAGCGCGACGGGCAAGTTCGACTGGGGCAAGCAATTCCGCGACGAGGGTGATGGCGAAATGATCTCCGCCGATCTGGGCGACGGCCATTTCGTTCTTGCAAACGGCAATGCCGACATCCGGGAGCTTCGCCCTTGATCACGCGCCGCACCACCCTTGCCCTACTAGCCTCCGTGTTTTTGCCGGCCTATGCGCGCGCTGCCTATACCGATCCCGCCTACTTCAAGGAGAAGCGGGACAAGGGCGAGTTGCCTGATATAGCGGAGCGCCTGCCGAAAAATCCGCGCGTCATCGATATGAAAGCGCTTGGCCGGGAACCGGGAAAACACGGCGGCTCGGTGCGCATGCTGATCGGCGGTCAGCGCGATATCAGGCTCATGCCCATCAGCAACTATGCCCGCCTGGTCGGTTATGACGAAAAATTCGAGCTTCATCCGGACATTCTGGAAAGCTACGACGTTCAGGACGAACGCATCTTCACTTTCAAGCTGCGCGAAGGCCACAAATGGTCCGACGGCAGCGATTTGACCTCCGAGGATTTCCGCTATTTCTGGGAGGATGTCGCTCTCAACAAGGAAATCCATAAGGGCGGTCCGCCGATCGAACTTCTGGTCAACAACAATCCGCCCCTGATCGAAGTCATCGACCGGCTGACGGTGCGCTACACCTGGGAAGGTCCGAACCCGGATTTTCTGGCAAAGCTCGCGGCGGCCTCGCCCGCGCGGCTGTTCCTGCCCGCTGCCTATATGAAGCAGTTCCACATCAAATATCAGACTGCGGAAAACCTCGCGAAGCTCATCAAGAAAAACAAGACGGATGACTGGAGCGGGCTACATATCAAGATGTCGCGGCAGGTCCGCCCGGAAAATCCCGCCCTGCCGACGCTCGATGCATGGCGCAATACGACTTCGCCGCCGGCCGAACAGTTCGTGTTCGAGCGCAACCCCTATTATCACCGTGTCGACGAAAACGGCCTGCAACTGCCCTATCTCGACCGGTTCCTGCTGAACGTCACCTCTTCCGACATCATCTCGGCCAAGACGGCGTCGGGTGATAGCGATCTGCAATATTTCGGCCTCGATTTCGCCGATTACACCTTCCTGAAGGATGCCGAAAAGCGCTTCCCATTGAAGGTAAATCTCTACAAGCGCTCTCAGGGGTCGCGGATCGCGCTTTTGCCCAATCTGAATTGCGCAGATCTGGTGTGGCGGCAATGTTTCCAGGACGTTCGTGTGCGCCGCGCAATGTCGCTCGCAATAAACCGGCACGAAATCAACATGGTCTGCTTTTACGGGCTGGCAAAGGAAAGCGCCGATACGGTCCTGCCCGAAAGCCCGCTTTACCGGCCGGAATTTGCCGAAGCCTGGAGCGCCTTTGACCGGGCGATGGCCAACAGGTTACTCGACGAAGCGGGTCTTGAGAAGCGTGACAACGCGGGCAACCGGCTTCTGCCGGATGGCCGCCCGGCCTATATCATCGTCGAGACAACAGGTGAAAGCACGCTCGAGACCGACGTGATGGAACTGGTGACGGATCACTGGCGGCACATCGGCATTGCGGTTTCCGTCCGTCCCACCCAGCGCGATGTCTTCCGCAAGCGCGCCATGGGCGGCGAGGTGTTGATGTCGGTGTGGATGGGCATGGACAATGGCGTGCCAACCCCCGACATGCTGCCGTCAGGCCTTGCTCCCACCGGCGACGACCAGCTGCAATGGCCGGTCTGGGGTATCCATTATCTTTCCGGCGGGCGCGAAGGCAAGGAGCCAGATCTGCCGGAAGCGGTACACCTGCTGGACCTGCTGAAAAAATGGCGCAGAAGCGTCGCCGAAGAAGAGCGCGAGGCCATCTGGCTGGAAATGCTGGAAATCTACACACAGCAGGTATTTTCCATCGGCATCGTCAACGGCGCCCTTCAACCCGTTGTCCATGTCAAACGTATGCGAAACGTGCCGGAAAAGGCGCTTTTCGGTTTTGAACCCACATCGTATCTCGGCGTCTACATGCCGGATGCCTTCTGGTATGACGGAGACGCCTGATATGCTGCGGTATATTCTCAAGCGCATCCTCGTCATGATCCCCACGCTGATCCTGATCTCGATGCTGGTCTTCACCATCATCGAATTGCCGCCGGGCGATTATTTCGAAAGCTACGTTGCCGAACTGCGCGCCATGGGCGAGACCGCAAACCTCGCCGAAATCGAAGAGTTGCGCATCCGTTACGGCTTCGACCAGCCGGCGCCGATCCGCTATTTCCGCTGGGCGACCGGCATGCTGGTCGGCGATTTCGGTTATTCCTTCGAATATCAGCTGCCGGTAAACGAGGTGGTGGGAGACCGTCTGTGGCTGACGGTTCTGGTGTCCTTCGTCACCATCATCGTCACCTGGCTCCTGGCCTTTCCGATCGGCATCTACTCCGCCACGCATAAATACAGCTGGGGCGACTACGGCCTGACCTTCCTCGGTCTGCTCGGCATCGCCATCCCCAACTTCATGCTGGCTCTGATCCTGATGTATTTCGCCAACATCTGGTTCGGCATCTCCATCGGCCATCTGATGGACCGGGAATATCTGAACCAGGCGATGAGCTGGCCGAAGTTCAAGTCGATCCTCGAACATATCTGGATCCCCGTCCTCATCATCGGAACGGCGGGCACTGCCGGCATGATCCGCCGCCTGCGCGCCAACCTGCTGGACGAATTGCAGAAACAATATGTCGTGACCGCGCGAGCCAAGGGGCTTCACCCCTTCAAGGTGCTGATCAAATATCCACTGCGCATGGCGCTGAATTTCTTCATCTCTGATATCGGTTCGATCCTGCCCGCGATCATTTCCGGCGCGGAAATCACCGCCGTCGTGCTGTCGCTCGAAACCACCGGTCCGATGCTGATCCGGGCGTTGCAAAGCCAGGATATGTATCTGGCCGGATCGTTCCTGATGTTCCTCGCATTCCTGACGGTGATCGGTGTTCTTGTCTCGGATATCGCCCTTGCCATACTTGACCCGAGAATCCGCTTCGGAGGTGGTAACGTCAAATGACTTCATCCATCCCCACACCGGGCGAAGCGTTGCCCCATTACGTCTCGGCGGCACCGTTCGACCCGTCGCTCATCGAGCCCAACACGTCTGGAATGGCGGCCTTCAGCAAGGCATCGCAGCTGCGGCTCATGTGGTGGCAGTTCCGCCAGCACAAGATCGCCGTCTGGTCCGGCGCTTTTCTGGTGGTGCTTTATCTTTCGATCCTGATCAGCGAGTTTCTCGCCCCGTACAATCTCCATACCCGCAATATCGATCATATCTACGCCCCGCCCCAGGGCATTCACCTCTTCAATGACGGCAAATTTGTCGGCCCCTTCGTTTATGGCCGGGAAATGACGCTGGACATGGACAATCTGAGGCGCGTCTACCGCGATGTGCCGACGGATATCCAGCCGCTGCGCTTCTTCTGCAAGGGCGATACCTACCATTTCTGGGGCATGATCGAGGGCAGAACCCATTTCGTATGCCCGGCCGAAGGCGGTGAGATGTTCCTGCTCGGCACCGACCGGCTCGGACGTGACGTGCTGTCGCGGATCATCTATGGCGCGCGTATCTCGCTGACGATCGGCCTTCTCGGCGTCGCCATGAGCTTCGTTCTCGGCATTGTGATCGGCGGTCTGGCCGGTTATCGCGGCGGCACGTTCGATCTCATCGTCCAGCGCATCATTGAAGTCCTGCAATCCATTCCAAGCATTCCGCTGTGGCTCGCACTTGCGGCGATCATGCCGGTGACCTGGAGCCCGATCCTCGTTTATCTCGGCATCACCATCATTCTCGGCATGCTGGACTGGACAGGACTGGCGCGCGCCGTGCGCTCGAAATTGCTTGCGCTTCGTGAGGAAGACTATGTTTTGGCTGCACAATTGATGGGTGCCGGCACGCCGCGAATCATTGGCAGACACCTTATCCCCGGCTTCATGTCACATCTGATCGCGTCAGCAACGCTGACGATACCGGGCATGATTCTCGGCGAAACCGCGTTGAGCTTCCTCGGCCTCGGCCTCAGGCCACCGATCACAAGTTGGGGAATTCTGCTCACGGAGGCGCGCAGCGTCAGCGTCATTGCGCTATATCCGTGGCTTCTCATCCCGACGATTCCGGTTGTTCTCGTCATTCTGGCCTTTAATTTCTTCGGTGACGGACTACGTGATGCTGCTGATCCCTTCAGATAAAATGGAACACGCCTTGATAAACTGCTCTTCCGCCATCGCCTTTTTTGTGAAAGGCAAAAAGAGGTGTGGCCGATGACCTCCCGTTTGAACGACGCACGCATCCTCATGTACAGCCACGATTCCTTCGGCCTTGGCCATCTGCGGCGGTGTCGCACGATCGCCCACGCGCTGGTCGAGGATTATCGCGGCCTCAACGTCCTCATCATCTCAGGCGCGACCATTGCCGGCGCCTTCGATTATCGCGCCCGCGTCGATTTCGTGAAGATCCCAAGCGTCATCAAGCTGCGCAACGGCGAATACACCTCCATGGACAGGCATATCGACCTTCAGGAAACGCTGAAGATGCGCCGCTCCATCATCTATCACACGGCCGAAAGCTTCCAGCCAGATATCTTCATCGTCGACAAGGAGCCCATGGGCCTTCGCGGCGAGGTGGAAGAAACGCTTACCTACCTCAAAAGCCAGGGAACCAAGCTCGTCATCGGCCTGCGTGACGTCATGGATGCGCCGCAGCTGCTTGAGGCGGAATGGAAGCGCAATGACGTGATGACCAAGATCGGCAAGTTCTACGACCACGTCTGGATTTATGGCCCGCCGGATTTCCATGACCCGCTGACCGGGCTCGACGTTCCGCAAACGGTTCGCGACAAGATGGATTTCGTCGGTTTCCTGCAACGCTCCAAAACGCAGGCGGAAACCGTGGCGCATCGGCCGGAAGGCGACTATCTCCTCATCACCACCGGCGGCGGCGGCGATGGCAGCGAATTGATCGACGACGTCATCAACGCTTACCGTCATGACAACGAACTGACCCACAAGGCGCTCGTGGTGCTCGGCCCCTATATGCCGGCAGACCAGCGCCAGCGCTTCATGAGCAGCGTGGCCGATATTCCGTATATCGAGATCATCGAATTCGATAACCGCATGGAAGACCTCGTCGCCGGCGCTCAGGCCGTCGTGTCGATGGGTGGCTATAATACCGTCTGCGAGATATTGTCGTTCGACAAGCCAGCCCTCGTCGTACCGCGCACGGTACCGAGGGAAGAGCAGCTTATCCGCACCAGCCGCGCGTCGGAACTTGGCCTCTTCGACATGCTTCTACCGGAAGACGCCGAGAACCCCGCAAAAATGGCCGCAGCCCTCAAAGCGCTGCCGAACCGCGCGCCACCTTCCGTCAATTCGCGGGAGCTGAAGCTCGACGGTCTGGAAAACATATCGAAACGGATAGCCGAATGGCTGCCGCCCGAGGGTGAAAAGGCGCCGATCACGCTGACCGCGTGACTGGCTCCCCGACAACCGCCGCTTCAAAAGAGACACGCGCAACGTGACCGATACAAAAAAAATCGTGGTGCTCCTCAAGGGCTATCCGCGCCTGTCCGAGACATTCATCGCCCAGGAACTTCTGGGGCTTGAAAAGGCTGGCCTCACACTTGAACTCATGTCCATGCGTCGCCCGACGGATAAAAAACGCCACCCCGTTCATGATGAAATCCGCGCACCCGTCACCTATCTGCCGGAATATCTGCACGAGGAACCTCTGCGCGTTTTGAAAGCATTGTGGGCCTGCCGCAAGAAGCCGGGCTTCACCAAGGCGCTTCGCCGGTTTTTCAGCGATCTGCCGCATGATCTCAGCCGCAACCGCTTCCGCCGTTTCGGGCAGGCCGCAGTGCTCGCCCATGAGTGGCCGGCGGATGCCGAGTGGCTGCATGTTCACTTCATTCACACGCCCGCCTCGGTCGCCGCCTATACGCATCTCATCACCGGCACGCCCTGGACGATTTCGGCCCACGCCAAGGATATCTGGACCTCGAGCGACCGCGACCTTGCCGCCAAGCTGGAAAGCGCCCGCTGGGCCGTCACCTGCACGGCGAGTGGCTTTCAGCACCTCCGCGACCTTTCCGGCCTCAAGCAGAATGTGCACTTGAGCTATCACGGGCTTGATCTCACCCGCTTCCCGCATTTCGACACGCCGCGCCCGCAAAGAGATGGATCGGACGCTCATGATCCGGTCAGGATTTTGAGTGTCGGCCGCGCGGTCAAGAAAAAGGGCATCGATATTCTGTTGCAGGCACTGGCCTCGCTTCCGCAGGATATCCATTGGCGTTTCACCCATATCGGCGGCGGCGACGAACTTGCAGCACTGAAGAAACTCGCCGACGAGCTTGGCATTACCGACAAGATCGTCTGGACCGGGGCAATGGACCAGAAGCAGGTGCTGGAGAATTACCGTGAGGCGGATCTGTTTGCCCTTGCCTGCCGCATCACCAGCGATGGTGATCGTGACGGTCTCCCCAATGTGCTGGTCGAGGCTGCCAGCCAGGCGCTGACCTGCATTTCCACCAATATATCAGGCATTCCGGAATTCTTTGTCGACGGCGAAAACGGGCTGCTGACGGAGCCGGAAAATCCGGCCGCCTTCGCGGAAGCGCTACGCACCGCAATCACCGATCCGCAATTGCGCCAGCGTCTCGGTAGTGCTGCCGAAAACCGTGTGCGGACCGCTTTCGACAATCGCACCAGCATTGCCGAGTTGAAGGCCCTGTTCGAAACCGAGTGGAAAAAAACGCCATGACCGATGCGGAAAAGCGTCCTTCCGTTTTCTTTTACGTCCAGCACCTTCTGGGCATCGGCCATATCGCCCGTGCCAGCCGTGTTGCCAATGCCCTTCAGGCTGATGGTTTCGATGTCGTTCTGGTGACGGGCGGCACGCCGGTTCCGGGCTTTCCGGGCGAAGGCATCCGCCACGTCGAATTGCCGCCGATCGCCGTCAGCGACGAAAGCTTTTCCGGCCTTGTCGACAGTTCCGGCAAACCGGTGGATGACGACTTCAAGAAACTCCGCACGGATATGCTCATTGGCGCCTATCATGGTGCAAAACCGGATATCGTCATCATCGAGGCGTTCCCCTTCGGCCGCAGGCAGGTGCGTTTCGAATTGCTGCCGCTTCTGGATGAGATCGAGGACAGCGAACCGCGCCCACTCGTCATGACGTCGCTGCGCGACATTCTCCAGGAAAAAACCAAACCGGGCCGGGACGAAGAAACCGTGTCGCTGGTGAAGAAACATTTCGACTCGGTTCTGGTTCACGGCGATCCGGATTTCGTCCGGCTGGAAGAGACCTTTCCCCTTGCCGATGAAATCAGCCAGCGCATTGTCTATACCGGCCTCGTTGCACCGCTGCCGCCACCGGAACCGGCTGAGAAATTCGATATCGTGGTGTCCGCAGGCGGCGGCGCCGTCGGCGCGGCACTCGTTCGGGCAGCGCTCGAAGCCGCACCGCTGCTGGATAATATCAAAAGCTGGTGCCTCGTAACCGGCCCCAATATGCCGCAAGCGGATTTCGATGCGATCTCAGCGCAGGCAGCGGATAATGTTTCCGTTTTCCGCTTCCGCAAGGATTTCGCAAGCCTGCTGGCCGGCGCGCGGCTTTCGGTTTCGCAAGCCGGTTACAATACGGTCTGCGATATTCTTCGGGCAAAATGCCGTTCGCTCCTGATCCCCTTCGCAGCAGGTGGCGAAACGGAACAGAGCGCCCGCGCCGAACGTCTGGCGCGACTGGGACTGGCGCAGGTGCTGGAGGAGAAAGATATCTCCGCGCAATCCATGGCCGACGCGATCAAGGCGGCATTGGCCCTGCCGGAACCGGACACGATCACACTCGATCTCGACGGAGCGGCCGGAACTGCTAGAGCCCTGCGCCGCCTTTTTGATGAGCGGTGAGGATCGTCTTCAATTCGCGGACCGCCGCCTCATCCGTACCCTTGCGCCCCGCACCGGTGAAACCGAGCTTCGCCACCCGGCTTTCCGGATCGTAAAACGGAACGGTGGAACAGGATGCATGGATTTCCGTAATGGGAAAGCGGTCCAGCAATGTCTGTACGATTGGCGGGCGCACGCCAGCACCCGGCATGATGACAATCCGGCCGTCAGCCAGCTCGGATAACCGCGCCAGCGTCTCTATGCCCTCGAGCGCCGAACGCGCGCCGCCGGAGGTCAGAATTCTAGGAAAACCGAGCGCGATGGCAGCCTCCAAAGCCTCATCCATGTCGGGAACGACATCGATGGCCCGGTGCAACGTCACATCCAGCCCATCGGCGTGATGGCGCAATTCTTCAAGCAGGGGAATATCAAGCGAGCCATCGGCAAGCGAGGCACCGAGCACAACGCCGGAAAGCCCCGCCGCCCGTGCCGCGTCGATGTCGCGTTTCATCACATCAGCCTCGTCGTGCGTAAACACGAAATCACCAGCCCGCGGCCTGATCATCACGCTCACCGGCAGGTCATATGCCGCCGCCCGGTGCATGAAGCCGACAGAGGGCGTCACGCCGCCGCCGGACAGCGCCGCGCAGAGTTCGATCCGGTCGGCTCCACCTCTGACCGCCGCTTCCAGCCCCGCTACATCGTCCACGCAAATCTCGAGAATCATCGTAACCTCTTTCATTCGAATGGCCGTTACCTGCGGCGGCCCTTCCCATCAAGCGCGTAGAGCATGTAAACGCCGCCAAGCCCCACAATTGCGCCCAGGATGGAGGTTCCCGAATAGTTGGAGACCTGTGTCCCAACGGCAAAAATCAGCGCACCCAAACCAGCGCCGAGGAAAATGTTGACGGCGATCAGCGAGCTTCCAAGCCCCGGCCGATCCGCGATCAGTTCCTGCAAGTAAGTGATCGGGATACTGATGATGGCGGCAGCACCCAGCGCGCTGATGACGGTCTGGGCATAAATATGCCATGGCGCGGAAGCGAGCCCCTGCAGGATGAGATAGATGGCGTAGAGCACCGCTCCCGCCGCAAGTGTCAGCGTTTGCGGCACCTTCTTCTCGATCCAGCCCCACAGGAGAATGAAAACGATCTCCAGCGCGGCAACGATGCCCGCGACAATACCGATATCCGCGACCGTGCCCTTCGCTTGGCCCGTTATGATGAGCGAGCGTATGGAATCATTGAGATGCAGCATCGAGCAGATCAAGGCGATGGCAATGATGCGCAGCAGTACCCGCCGCGAGCCGATCTCCGCAAGCGAGGCACGCAAACCGAACCGCGCCTGCGTGTTCACCGATACCGGCGTGGCGGCGCGCGGCAGACAAAAGGCCACGAGCAGAAAGCAGATGAGTGCGCAGATGCCTGAAAACAGGAAAGCCGTCAGCATATTGCCGGAACTCACCAGAAAAACACCGACGATGCCGGGCACCAGCACCCAGGAAAGCGAGATGGTTGCGCGCATGATCGAATTCACGGCGATCATATCGCCTGTCGAAAGATTGCGGGCATCGGCACGCACATGCGCGAAGATCAGCGAGTTCATCGCCCCGAAAATCGGCAGGAGAACCAGCTTGGCGCTCACGAAAGCCGTGGCATTGCCAACCAGATAAACCAGCATATAGCCGCTGACGCCAAAGAGCGCGATGAGCAGCATGGGCTTGCGATATTCGCCTAGCCTGTCGGCGACGATGCCCATCAGCACACTGGCGCTGACATTGATGACGGCGGCAAACAGCATCAGCAGGGAATAGACGGTGTTGCTGAGCCCGATTTCGCGAATGCCGATCACCGCCTGATAGGGGGCGGTCGCGGCATTCGAAAAGCCGAAGAAAAGAATGGCGAGCGCCCCGATGCGGATCGATGGATTGTTGATAACGATGGAAAGAGCCGACGGCATGAAGGTTCGCCTGAGATGATCCGGCATAGCCGGATCGCTGGGTGAAAAGCTATCGAACCGCTGTCATCGCCAGCGGGCCGAAAGGATGGGTTGCGGCATATAATCGAAATGCGGCTTCCATGGGTAAAAATCGTCTTCCCGGCGGCGATTGGGAAGGTTTTCGATATCCTGATTGATAACCCCTTCCGTCAGCGCCATGAGGTTGGGATTGGCGATGGGCGCCAGCTCCGGCGAAAGATAACCTGACTTGACGACCAGCAACCTCACCGCTTTCGGATCGAAACCGAGACGGGTGAAATCCGAAATCATGTGATAGGGCCTGCGCCGCGCCGCCAGAATGACGGTGATGCCACCGATGCCGACCACAGCCTGCCGCTGATCCACAGCACCTGAATCGTCCAGCTTCAGGACTTCGGCTTCGACTGTGACGGAGGGGCTCTGTGGATCAAGACTGCCTCCGATCTTCACAGAAAGCTTGGCCCCCTCACCCGCCGCAAAACAGGCCTCGACCGCCGGCCGGTCGGTGATGCCGCCCATCAAAGCGCCCTGCCAGTTGCGCGCAATCAGCGCCGCCAGAACATCGGCACGATCGCCCACGCCGCCGCCGGTCGGGTTGTCGCCCGAGTCCGCGAGAATGATCGGGCTGGTGGTCGTCTTTTCCGCAATATCCATGATAGCGTCGAGCGGCTCGGTCACGGGACCGAAACGAAAATCCTGCCGGGCATTCCAGTAGGATTGCGCAATCTCGGCGGCAACCGCCTGCGCGGCCTCTCTGTCAGTCCCCGTAACCACAGCACAGGCCGTTGCCCTTGGTTCGTCGGCCCAGACGTAGCCGATCATGAAATTCGCATCCCATATGCCGGGCCGCGCATCGTAGTCCGGCAAGACGGCATAGAGGCTTTTGGCGGGTTCATCTTCCGTGGAGGTCTTTTCACCCGGCAGCAGAACAGGGATTTTCGCCCATGCCACACCGGGCTTCTCGCCCGTTTTCAGAGCCTTGATGAGCATCGTCCACGCCCGCACCATCGTCTCACGCACATCGATATGCGGCGCAGTTCGGTAGCCGGCGAAGATATCCAGTTGATCGATGATCTTCTGACTGACGTTGCCGTGCAGGTCGTAGCTAGCGGAAACGACCACATCCGGCCCGACCACAGCGCGAGCGCTGGAAATCCAGTCGCCTTCCGCATCGTCCATGCCTTCGACATTCATCGCGCCGTGCATGGCGAGATAAAGTCCATCCAATGGTAGTGAGGCTTTCAGACGCTCGAGGAATTCCTGCTTGAACGCGTCAAAGGCCACACGCGAGACCGGGCCACCCGGCACCGCCCGCGCATGCAGAAGCGGCAGCACATCCGCCCCGCCTTCGCCCAGAAAATTGAAGTACTCGGCCTCCAGCAACTCCGCCCCGCGAAAAACGCGAAAGTCTTCCTGACGCATCAGCACCGGCGAATAGGTGCTGCATTCGGTATGAATACCACCAACGGCAATACGCATCTCGCCTTCCTCTCAATAAACCGGGCTCAAGGGGACGATGGCGGAGAAACGCAGCCAGTCCTTCTGCGCTTTCGGCGTCCACGCCGCCTCGGCAATGGCCGGCAGTCTCGGGAAAACCAGATGGTTGAAATAGGCGCGGTTGAGGAAATGTTCAGACCAGATGCAGGCCTGAACGCCTTTCATCCGCTCCTTCAATTCCTCAGGAAAATCGCCCACCGCCTCATAAGCATAGGTATGCGAAGGCGGAACGGTGCCGGCCCAGCTTGCGCCGGGCTCCTGCCAGGCTTCATCCTGCACCATGTCGAGATAATAGGCCTGTCCCGGCGTCATCACCACGTCGTAGCCCTGCTTTGCAAGCTCAAGGCCAACTTCCGGCTTCTGCCAGGCCATCAGCAATGTGCCAGCCGGATCGACGCCGCCGCCATGCGAAACTTCGTCCCAGCCGGCAAGCTGACGACCACGCTCGTGCAGCATCCCCTGAATACGTTTCATGAAATAGGACTGGATGCCGAAGGTACCGTCGAGCCCTTCCTTTTCCATCAACGACTTGGCAAGCGGCGAGGCAAGCCACGAACCGTCCGCAACCTCGTCGCCACCAATATGGATCAGCCGCGAGGGGAAAAGCTCCACCATCTCATCGAATATCTTGCCAAGGAACTCATAGGTCGGCTCGATTGCCGGATTGAGCGCATTATTGGGATATCCCTGCACCGAGCGGTAGCTGTCCGGTGCCTCCTGCCCATCCGTCAGTTCCGGATAGGCGACAAGAGCCGCCGTGCTGTGGCCGGGAATATCGACTTCCGGCACGATCTCGACGTTCAATGCTGCCGCATGCGCAACGACCATGCGCACATCGTCCTGGCTATAATAGCCGGAAACGGGTTCTGCCCCGTTACCGAGCTGCGGAAGAAGCGGCGCATCGGGACCGCGTGTCGCGCCGACGGTGGTCAGCAGCGGATAAGCCTTGATTTCAAGCCGCCACGCCTCGTCATCCGTCAGGTGCCAATGGAACCTGTTCATGCGCAACCATGCGAGAATATCGATAAGCCGCACGACATCGTCAGTCGGATAGAATTGCCGCGAGACATCCAGATGGCAACCGCGCCAGCTGTAACGCGGCGCATCGCTGATAGTGCCGGAGGCTGGGAAGCGGAACTTGGGATCGATGCGCGCGCCATGCAGCAATTGCGCCAGAACCGTCAGGCCATATTGCAAACCGGCAGCGGCCGAATATTCCACGACAACGGCTTCATCGGAGAAAGACAGGCGATAACCTTCCGCCTCCAGACCGCTATGTTTCTTGAAGCGAAGCGGTTTACCCTCATGAACCGGCGCAAGGCTGAAAGGCACATGCCCAACGGCAAAAAGCCTGCGGAACAGCGACAGCGCGGTTTCCACCGCAAGCACTTCCTCAGCCTTTGCATCCTCCACCGGGAAAAGTGCGACGGGGAAGGCCTCGCCCGGCTCGGCATCGATTTCCGCTGGCCATGGCTGGATGGAAAAGGGCAGATCGAACTTTCCTTCAGGAAGCAGGACCGGCGCGGGCTCGCTATGGCGCCCGTCCAGCATCAAATCGCCGACATCAACGGCGCGATGCGTACCGTCGGCAAGGCTGACATAGGCGGATTTCGCCCCGTCCGTGCGATGGCGAGCTGGTCTCAGCAGACCATCGACGGTGAAACGCCAGGATTTTCCAGCCTCTAGCACGAAGCCGGGCGGCGGCGCAAACTCATGGAAATTGGCATTGCGGCGCAGATAAACGGCATTGCCGCAAACGGGCTTGTCGATGGTCCGCGTCAGCGACGTATAGACGATCCGGAAATCCTTCAACGGCTCATGGGAAAGATTGACCAAGGTAAAGGTAAACCCGCCCGAGGCGGAATTTTCGAGCGGATGCCATGAATTTTCAAGACGATATTGTGCGAGCGCCATGATGCTCCCCTTTATTGCGCATTGAACCCTCTGGAGGGCTTTGATCAGTAGTGTTCGGATTGCGAGAAAGTCCGGGCAAGCGGGGCCTGCCCCGCCGTCAGCCCGCAGTCGACCGGCAGGCACACGCCGCTGATGGCGGCGGCCTGTGGGCCGGCCAGAAAGGTGACGGCGTTGGCCACATCTTCGGGTCTCACGATGCGCTGCAACGGATACCAGTTCTTCGCTTCCTCGAAGACCTGAGGATTGACCGCGGCCCGCGCCTCCCACGCCTGCGTGCGCACGGTGCCCGGCGCAACGGCATTGGAACGGATGCCGAATTTTCCGTATTCGACGGCGATCAGCTTCGTCAGATGGATCAGCCCGGCCTTTGCCGCGCTATAGGCGGGATGGCCGAACACAGCCATGCCGTTGACAGAAGTGATATTGATGACAGACCCCTCAGTCCGCTTCAGCGCTTCCTCGAAAGCCCTGAAGCAGAGAAACGGTGCTTCCAGATTGAGCACATTATCCTTGCGCCATATTTCCGCGGTGGTGTCGTGCAGGCTAACGGCCCTTGCAGCACCCGCATTGTTGACGAGGGTCGCGACATCGCCCAGCTCCGCGACCTCCAAGGCCAGCCTTGCAAGGTCTTGCGGATCGGTAACATCGCAGGTTTTCGAAACGAAGGCGGGACCGGAAAGCAGGGAAAGCGCATTGGCAAGGGCGTCGGGATCGATATCCACCAACACCACCTTTGCATGGCTTTCAGAAAGCGCCGCGGCAATTGCCCGGCCTATGTCACCTGCCGCCCCCGTTACGACGGCGACCCGGTCTTTCCTGTCCTGCATCTCATGCCACTCCTTCGAAGCTTTCAAATCAGTCTCGGAGCGGAATTTTCAGGCAAAACCGCTCGCACTTTTTCCATCCCGCCTTCAGTCACCCAGCAATTGCCGGTCATCCGGATCGCGGTGTTCCACGAGTTGCTGCTTGATGTGACGCAGGGTCACCATCGACCGTTGCCGGTGGTGGTAGGCAGCAAGGGTCGCCAGAATATCGACGGCAGCCAGATAGGCGTAACGCGATGAGGTCGGGCGGAAGATATTGTTTCCCTCAGGCACGTTGACCGCCACGACGATGTCGGCGGCCATGGCGACGGGCGTATCGCTCTGGGTGAGCGCAATGGTGATAACCCCCATTTCGCGCGCCAGCCTGAAACACTTCACCAGCTCCATGTTACGGCCGGAGAAGGAGGAACCGATAATCACGTCTTCCTTGCGCGCGGCAGCCGTCATCATCAGTTGCATGCTGTGGTCGGCACTGGTCGAAACGCGCAGGCCCAGCCGAAACAGCCGGTTCTGGATTTCCGCCGCGATCATCGAGGAATTACCGCCGGCACCGAAGGCATAGATCATGCCGCTATTGGCGATCTTGATCGCCGCTTCGTCGGCAAGGGCGGGGTCGAGCGTCTTGTGCAGCAGGAAAAGCGCCTCCTGTGCCTTGGCGAGCACTTCCTCGGCGACATCCGACGGGCCGGTGCTGGTCGGTTCCGAGGTGAGGTAACGAATACCCACATAAGCGGTCTTGGCGAGGCTGACCTTGAAATCCGAAAAGCTCTGGCAACCGAGACGCCGGCAGAAGCGCGTCACCGTCGGCGGAGAAACCTCGGCGCGAGCGGCGAGCTCGATGATCGAGGCATTGACGGCGAATTCGAAGTCCGAAACCAGAATATCGGCGATCCGCCGTTCCGATTGCGAGAACTGTCCCCTGTCGTCTTGAATCCTTGCGAAAATATCCATGCTCACCGGTCTCCGTTCTGCCAAAACTTAAGGCTTGGCCCCGTTTCCGATGCATCCTAATCCGAGACGCCCGTCAACCGTACATACCCATGAATCGACCATGCTTCGTCCCGTTGACGACACGCCGGACACCCTCAATCTGAAAATTATTTTCTCTGTTGATTGAGAGATGAGCATATGCCAACAATCTTCGCCAGAGAAATCTCCAAACTGTGAAAATAATTTCAACGGCGGACCCAAATCATGCGCGATCCATTCAAAAATCCCTTTCTCGAAACAGACGTCGCCCGCCACTCCATCTGGGAGATGCTGGTGACGCGGGATATCGACGCTTTCCTCACTGCCGACTGGTCGAAGGTCGCGGATGATTTCGTCGAGGACGGCTTTCTCGGCATCAACGCCAACCGGGATGCGAACCCGGACAACTGGCGCCTGTCCTTCCCCTCGCTTGAGGCCTATCGCGACGAATGGCTGCGACAGGCGAAGGATTTCCAGACACAGCAATTCGCTGAAGACCCGCGCAATGCGATCTTCACGACCACCACGCTGGAAGAGATCGAAGTGGAAGGCGAGACCGCGCTGGTTCGCAAGAAGTTCGACGGCGGACTTCGCAAGGCCGATGGCAGCTTCGACGTGATGAAATGGCAGACGCTCTATTATTGCCGGCTGCATGAGGGCCGCTGGAAGATCAGCGGTTTCACCGGCTACATGCCCAATCCCATGCCGTGATCCAGCGGACATACAAGATAACATCGAGCGCCGGGCCAAAAGCCCGGCGTTGTTTTTTCGTCTGACGACGAGAGAAGAAGACCGCCGAAAACGGATCACGTCAGGAAAAACCGGGCATGGGGAGAAAGATTTCATGGCCCGGTTCCCGCCCATTATTGTATCAGCTTGAGGACGGAAAGATCGACACGCCGTTCCAGCGCGATACCGCTCTCATCAAACAGATGGCAATCCGATGCCTTGATACCGGTGACGATGAGTTCATCGACGATGACAGGCGCGGAACCGGAAAGAAGCGCGCAATAATTTTCACCCGTCGGCGCGACACCGTAAGCGATGGTATTCACCCCCAGCCGCTCGATGACGCTGGGCGCGACCTTGATATTGAGGTCGGCTGTTTCGAGACCGGTATGTTCCGGGCGGATGCCGAGCGTCAGCTGCGTGCCTTCAAGACCGGCGCGCGGCTCCACCGGCACGGTGATCGTCTGGCCTTCATACTCCACCGTCACGCCATCGGCGCTGACGGATTTGCAGGCGACCTTGAGGAAATTCATTTTCGGATTGCCGATGAAACCCGCAACGAACACGTTCGCCGGCTTGTGGTAAAGCTCGAGTGGCGCGCCAACCTGGGCGATTTCACCGCCATTCAGTACCACGATGCGTTCGGCCATGGTCATGGCTTCCACCTGATCGTGTGTCACATAGATCATCGTCGCCTTCAGCGTCCGGTGAAGATTGGTGAGTTCGATGCGCATGTCGGCGCGAAGTGCCGCATCAAGGTTGGAAAGCGGCTCGTCGAACAGGAATATCTTCGGCTCGCGAACGATGGCGCGGCCGATAGCCACGCGCTGGCGCTGGCCGCCGGACAACATGCCGGGGCGCTGCTGCAGGCGCTGGTCAAGTTGCAGGATCTTGGCGACACCCTCGACCTTTTCCTTGATCTTGGCCTCCTCCATCTTTTCGACTCGGAGGGGAAAGGCGATGTTTTCGAAAACCGTCATATGCGGATAAAGCGCATAGGACTGGAAGACCATGGCGATGCCGCGTTTCACCGGCGGCAAGTCATTGACCTTCACACCGTTGATGACGATATCGCCGGCGGAAATATCCTCAAGGCCGGCGATCATCCGCAGCAATGTGGATTTGCCACATCCCGAGGGGCCGACAAAAACGACGAACTCGCCATCCCTGATGTCGAGCTGAACGCCCTTGATGACTTCGAAATGTCCATAGTTCTTGCGGACGTTGTTGAGATAAAGCTGACCCAAAACTTGCCTCTCCCGTCACCAGCCGACATCAGGCTGCGTTCAGAGACGTTCCGCAACACGGAAAAATCGCGTCGAACCGGAACCGTTGAAAAACACAAGACGCCCCTTCCGTTATAACGGCAGGCATTCTCGCGGCGGATTATGGGGTTGCGGGCGACCTGCGCCCGCAACCGTATCAATGTGGATTACTTGTACTGCTCGAGAGCGGCAGATGCCTTCTTTGCGGCATCTTCCGGTGTTGCCTTGCCGGTAACGACAGACTGCACCATCTCGATCATCGTGTCCTGGAAGCCCTTGTAGTCGGTGAAGAGCGGCTCGGGACCGCCATAGGCGATACCGTCGATCAGCGGCTTCCAGAAGGGGTCCTTGGCGATGAATTCATCAACCTTGGGCGACGGACGAAGCGGGGTGAGGCCAGCGCCGCCCTGCAGTTCGTATTCGCCCTGCGGGCCGGGCGAGGTGATGAATTTGGCGAATTCGGTCGCCTTTTCTTCCACGCCGGTTCCCTTGAAGATCGCGAGGCTATCGGTGATGAGCAGCGTGCCGGGGCCCTTGGCTTCAGGACCGAGCGGCAGGGTTGCGATACCCCAGTTGATCTTGGTTTCCTGCAGGCGGGTTGCAGCACCCGATCCGGCCTGGATCATGCCGACCTTGCCATCGAGGAAGATGGCGCGGATTTCGTTCTGCTCATAGGCCGTCGGACCTTCGACGGAATAGGGCGTGATATCCTTGTAGGCCTTAAGCGCTGCGAGAACCTGCGGGCTGTCGACGGTGATCTTGTCGCCATCGATGACTTTGCCGTTGTTGGTGTAAACCCAGTGCATGAACTGGTGCATGGTATTGTCGAAGGTCTTGGCGGGCAGGCCGTAACCGGCAACACCGGTCTTTTCCTTGATCTGCTTGGCAAAGGCGATCTCTTCAGCCCAGGTCTTCGGCGGCACTTCCGGATCGAGACCAGCCTGCTTGAACAGGTCCTTGTTCCAGTAGAGCGCCTTGGTCGAGAAAGCGACCGGCACACCCCACTGCGTGTCCTCGAAGGTGACCGTGTCGACGATATTAGGGTAATAGGTCTTCTTTTCGTCTTCCGTCATCGGCACCGGAACGATGAGGTCGTTCTGAGCGAACTGCTTCAGCGTGCGCGAACCGACATAGGCCATGGCGACCGGGGTGCCGGCGGCAGCGAGCGTGGTTGCCTTGTCCTGGCACTGAGCCCAGCCAACGACTTCCGGAACGACCTTGTATCCGGCATTCTTGCCTTCCCATTCCTTGATGTATTTTTCATGGATAGGGTCCATCTTGTCGCCGCAATAGATCCAGCTGATCTCCTTGTCGGCGGCGTGTGCCGCCACCGTGCCAAGGGCAGTGGAACCGGCAAATGCGAAAGCGCAAAGCGCCAATCCGTAATGTTTCAGTGCCATAATTAGTCTCCCGTTTTCTGGTGGTCGTTCCTATTGTTGATTATTTCACCGCGCCGGCGGTAAGCCCGCTGACGAGATAGCGTTGCATGAAGAAGATGACGACCATGGCCGGCGCAATGCCGACGAAGCTGGCCGCCATCAACTCATTCCAGACGACTTCCTGACGACCGAAATAGGCGAACAGGCCGATGGGCAGCGGCATATATTCGGTCTTGGAATTGAAGGTGAGAGCGAAGATGAACTGCTGGGCATAAGCGCCGATGAAGGTGGTGATGGACACAACCGCGATGCCCGGCATCGCAAGCGGCAGGATCACCCGGCGGAAGGTATAGAAATAGCTCGCGCCATCCACATAGGCCGCCTCCTCCAGTTCACGCGGGATACGCAGCATGTAGGTCCGCAAAAGCCAGATGGCGGTGGGGATCAAAAAGGCGGCACCGGGAATGATCATCGCCAGATAGGTGTTCAGCACACCCATATTGCGCATCAGCCGGTAAAGCGGGATCAGGAGCACCGCGCCGGAAAACATGTTGATGGCCAGAAATGCGCCGAGCAATTGTCCACGCCCGCGAAACTGGAACCGGGCAAAGGCGTAGGACGCCGGCACCACCAGCAGCAGGACGATAATGGTCGAGATCGTCGAGATGAAGAAGGAATTGAAGACGTAGCGGGCAAAGCCCGGAACGCTGACCCACATGGTCCGGTAGGCTTCGAAGGAGCCATTTTGCGGCCAGAACTTGTAAGGCGAGGAGAAAAGCAGGCTGAGCGGCTTCAGCGAAACCAGAAATCCTTCCACAAAGGGCGCCAGCACGAAGGTCAGGAACACGGCGATGCCGCAATAGATCCCGACAATTTCATACCACCTGTAACGGTTGATCATCGCATTCTTGTCGGTCATCGGCTGGCCTCCTGCGAGATACGGCTGGTGATGCGGAAGTAGAAATAGGTGAAGATGGACAGGAAGATGCAGATCAGCACGGCGCGAGCTGCACCCTCACCGTATTTGTAGGAACCGATCGCCGTTTTATAGGTGTCGATGATCATGGTCGTCGTCTGGCCTGTCGGCCCGCCCTGCGTCAGGATCCAGATGATGTCGAAGGAGTTAAAGGTCGAAATCAGCGAGATCATCGACATGGTGATCATGGCAGGCAGCATCAGCGGCAGTGTGATGCGACGGAAGCGGTAGGTGCGGCTGGCGCCGTCCGTCCAGGCTGCCTCGTAGAGATCCTGCGGAATGGCCTGGATTGCCGCCAGCAGATAAAGCGTCACCATCGGCACGCCGATCCACACATCGGTAATGATCGTCGCCCAGAAAGCCGTGCTGCCATAGGCGAGGAAAGCAACCGGACCGTTCACCAGACCCACGTTCTGTAGGACGCCGGAAATCATGCCGAACTGGCCGTTATACATCCAGCCCCACATGAAGATGCCGATAGCCATCGGCACAATCCACGGCGGCATCGTCAGGATGCGAAACAGCGCCCGACCGGGAACGGCCGAATTCAGCAGCACTGCACCACATGTGCCGATGATCATCTTTATCGAGACGGAAAAGAACGTCCAAATAAAGGTCCGCGTGATGACACCGGCAAAAGTCTCGTTGAAGATCTTCTCGTAATTGAAGAACCCTACCCAGTTCGTCGTCTTTTTCAGCGACGCATCGGTGAAGGACAGGATGAAGGTATCGACGAGCGGATAAGCAACGATAACCGTGATGTATAAAAGTGCCGGCAGAAGAAGAAGCCAGGCAAAGACGACCGCGCTGCGTTTCGCATCCATCGCCGCGCCCCTCAAGCCGATTTCACGGCGGGTGATTTCGGCTGCCCGTGGAGCGCCAGATCATACTCCTCCCAGACGGGTTTGAGATCGACCACCTTGCGGCCATGGCGCGCCTCGTCCATGGCAAGCGCCAGAATGCCGGCCTCGATCGCATCGAGGGCGGAAACCGGGAGCGGCGTACCCTTGACGATATGGGCGATCACGTCTTCGGCCATCTGCTCGTCGGCACCATAATGCTGCGAGAGCGTGGTTGCTGCCGAATAGGTCTTGGCGACGGTCTTTTCGTTGGTCCGGGCATTATGCACGTTCAGGAAGCCACGCACGAAGTCGCCTTCCGCCATGCCCTTGGCGCCGATGACGCAGAAACGGCGGAAATCGTCGGGAACGTTTAGATTGGTATGGAAGGCAAGCGACGCGCCGTTCTCATATTCGACGATCGCCGTCTGGTAGTCGATGATGTCTCCGTCACTGTCGAAGACCTTTTCGGAGCCCATCCAGCCGCTCGGCTTGCGATGGTAGACCTCCATGTCGTTGATGCCGTCATTTTGCGGAGCATTCGCGGGCGTGAAGCTCTTGCGCCCGCCGAAGCTCGACACGAAACGCGGCCGCGCACCGACGACACCATTATAAAGATCGAGGTCGTGGCAGCATTTTTCCAGCATGAAGGAACCGGAATAATTCTCGTAACGCCGCCAGTCGCGCATGAAGAACGCGCCGTGATAGGGCGGAATATGTTCCGAAGCCTCGATGGAAACGACATCACCGAGCTTGCCCTCGGCCTGCGCGGCGCGCAGATCGCGGTAAAGCGGCGAATAACGCAGGACCAGACCAACCAGCAACCGCTCATGACCATGCTTGTTGAGCAGGCGGGCGAGTTCGAGGCTTTCCTCGATGCTGACGACGATCGGCTTCTCGGAGAAGATGGTACAACCGGCTTCAAGCCCGATGCGGATATGCTCCAGATGCATATGGTTCGGCGAGCCGATCATCAAAAGATCGAATGCCTCACCGGCGATCAGCGCCTCCGGGCTGTCATAGGCCTTGCCGGCCGAAATGCCTTTTTCCTGCAGACCCGGCAGACCGGCCGGGGCGGGATCGACATAACCGACGATCTCGAAATCCTTGTCGATCTCGTGAAAAACGTAGCCCAGATAACCGAGACGGAATCCGAGTCCGATAATTCCCACCTTCATGAACTTTGTTCCCTGTTCATTCGTAATTCATTTTCGCAGAAGCAACCATTTCTGTGCTGGTTATTCAGATATCTGCGATAATTTTCCGCCACGATGAAATTAATTTTCATGACGGTCAAGTTAAATTCGATCTCATGAATCTTGATGAAGGCCGGAGATCGATGTTTTCCGGCGAAACGGAACAACCCGACCACCGACGCAAAAAACAATACCAAAAAAATGCCAATCGTCTAGAGCAATTACCATCACCGGAAATTTTTTTTGGTTAATGCGAAAATATCAAGCACATAGCCTTATTATTTGGCAAAAGGTCGAAAAAAACACCGATTAATCGTACAAATTCGCCAATGGTTTTATTTTGGTATTGCCGATTATGATGCATATGGTATAGCCGGAACTCGCCACATCGATTGTGACAGAGGTTATGGATGAACGGGGCAGTGCTTAATCTGGACGACCTGCAATCGGGAGGCGGCGGCCCGCTGTACCTGAAACTGCGTCAGACGATTGAAGATGCCATCAATGGTGGCCGCCTCAAACATGGCGATGCCTTGCCGCCCGAGCGCGATATTGCCGAAAGCGCCTGTGTCAGCCGCGTCACCGTGCGCAAAGCGGTGGACGATCTGGTCCGCGATGGTCTTCTGGTCCGCAGGCACGGTTCGGGCACCTTCGTCGTCAAACCCATCACCCGCATGCAACAGCCGTTGACCAAGCTCACCTCATTTACGGAGGACATGCGCCGCCGGGGCATGGCCGCGAGCACGCGCTGGCTGGACAGGGGATTGTTTTATCCGACCGGTGACGAGATGATGGCTCTCGGACTTTCCCAATCCGCCATGGTTGCCCGGTTGACGCGACTGCGTCTTGCCAACGACCAGCCGATCGCGCTCGAAATAACCAGCCTGCCGGGCGATATTCTGCCCGATCCGCAACTGGTGGAAAACTCGCTCTATCAGGAGCTTGAGAAAAGCGGCATTCGCCCCGTCCGCGCCATCCAGCGCATCTCCGCCCGCAACCTGACGGACGAGGAGACCATGTTGCTTGGGGTTCCGCCGGGCTCGGCGGCACTTTCCGTCCAGCGAATGGCCTATCTGGAAAGCGGACGCCTCATGGAAATATCCCGCGCGCTTTATCGCAGCGACGCCTACGATCTCGTCGCCGAACTGACAATGACCTCCGAGTGAACCATATCGACCAAGGACACAAAACGATGACAACCCTGATGCGCCAGGAAATCAACGAGATTCCCGATGCCGTCGCCCGTCTGCTGGACAATGCCGATGCCGCCTTCCGCGAAGCCGGAGGCAAGCTGAAGGCCCGCGATCCGGCCGTTATCGTCACCATTGCGCGCGGATCATCCGATCACGCCGCGCATTTCCTGAAATATGCGATCGAATTGCAGACCGGACTTCCGGTCGCCTCGCTCGGCCCCTCGCTCGCCTCGATCTACCAGACGAAACTGCGGCTGGAACGGGCGGCGGCCTTCGCCGTATCGCAATCGGGCAAAAGCCCTGACATCGTCGCTCTGGCGGAAAGCGCCCGCAAGGGCGGCGCGCTCACCTTCTCCCTCGTCAACACCTTGCCTTCCCCCCTTGGCGACGCGGCCAATCACGCCATCGATATCCAGGCGGGACCGGAAAAAGCGGTTGCCGCCACCAAGTCCTTCGTCAATTCCATCGTCGCCGGATTGGCGATCCTTGCCGAATGGACGGAGGACAGCCTGCTGGCCAAGGCCGTCAGCGCCCTGCCGCAGAATTTCGCCAAGGCAATCGCGCTCGACTGGAGCCATATCGCCGAGGCGGTGAAGGGTGAGGATTCACTTTATATGCTGGGCCGTGGCCCCGCCCTTGCCATTGCTGCGGAAGCCGCATTGAAGTGCAAGGAAACCTGCGAGTTGCATGCGGAAGCCTATTCGTCGGCGGAAGTCATGCACGGGCCCGTCTCCCTCGTCGCGCCGAAATTTCCCATCATCGCTTTTGCCGCGCGCGACCGCGCCGAGACTTCCGTGACGGATATTGCCGCAAGCCTTGCCCATAAAGGCGCAAATGTTTTCGTCACGTCAGCCAAAGGCAGCCCGGCCAAGCCCCTGCCCTTCGTGGAAACCAACCATCCGCTGACCGATGCCCTGTTGCTGATCGCGCCGTTTTACGGCTTCATCGAGCAATTGTCGCGTGCAAGGGGCTTCAACCCGGATGCACCCGTGGCATTGAAGAAGGTTACGGAAACCCAATGAGCGGCATCAAGGCATTTGTCGGCGCCCGCATTTTCGATGGCGCCGCTTGGCACGATGGCAAGGTGCTTCTGTCCCGCGACGGGCATATTGCTGAGATCGCGGACCATGCGCCCGCCGGGGTCGAGCTTATCGATGCGGACGGGCTGTTGATCGCGCCGGGCTTCATCGACCTTCAGGTCAATGGCGGCGGCGGAGTGATGTTCAACAACCAGCCGGATGTGGAAGGCATTGCCCGCATCTGTTCCGCCCACGCCAAATTCGGCACGACCGCGCTGATGGTCACACTCATCACCGATCGGCCGGACGTAACATCCAAAGCGGCACAGGCAGGCATTGCCGCCGGCAAGGCACATGTGCCCGGTTTTCTCGGCCTGCATTTCGAGGGACCGCATCTTTCCGTTGCGCGCAAGGGCACGCATGATCCGGCGCTGATCCGCAAGATGGAAGTGGCCGATCTTGCAGTCCTGACCGGCTGCAAGGCGGAGCTTCCCTTCGTGTTGACGACAATTGCCCCGGAAAACACGACGGTGGAGCAGGTTGCAGCACTCAGGGACGTCGGCATCGTCGTCAGCCTCGGCCATACCGATACGGGCCTCGATGTGGCGACGGCCTATGCTGAAGCCGGCGCATCGATGGTGACCCATCTCTTCAACGCCATGAGCCCGCTCGGTCACCGTGAACCTGGGCTGGTCGGGGCAGCGCTTTCATACGGCAAGCTGGATTGCGGGCTTATCGCCGACGGTTTCCATGTCGATCCGGCAGCAATCGGCATTGCGCTCCGCGCCAAGAACGGTCCTGCCCGCATCTTCCTCGTCACCGATGCCATGTCCACCATCGGCACGGATGATGACGGTTTCGAACTGAACGGCCGGCGGGTCTATCGCAACGGCGGCAGGCTGACGCTTGCCGACGGTACGCTGGCGGGCGCGGATATCGATATGCTCTCCTGCATCCGCTTCATGCATGAGAAGATGGAAACACCGCTGGAAGAAGCTTTGAGAATGGCATCCGCCTATCCCGCACAGGCAATCGGCGCGTCGGCCAAGGGTAAACTGCTGCCCAGCTTCGATGCCGATTTCGTCATGCTGACACCAGACCTCCAGATGCATTCCACATGGATATCAGGAGAAAAAATCTACGATGCCACGCGTTCCGGAGTGTGAACCATGATCGTTTGTTTCGATATCGGCGGAACGACCATCAAGGGCGCGATTGCCTATGCGCCGGACGATATTCGCCCCGTGCCGCGTATACCGACACCAAAGACCAGTTTCGAGGACTTTGCCGCCGGCCTCAAATCCGTCATCGACAGTAGCGGCGGCACACCCGACTGCGTGTCACTGTCGATTGCGGGCGTCATCGATCTCGACACCGGCAGGGCAACGGTCGCCAATATTCCGAGCATTCACCGCAGAGTGTTAAAAGACGATCTGGAAAAAGCCCTGAACCTTCCCGTCATTGTTTCGAACGATGCGGATTGTTTTGTGATCGCAGAATCGGAAATCGGCTCCGGACGGGGACATCGCGTCGTCTTCGGCGTCATCCTCGGATCGGGTGTTGGCGGCGGGCTGGTGATCGATGGCAAACTCATCAACAGCGATGGCGGTTTTGCCGGCGAGTGGGGACATGGGCCGGTGGCCGCGACGTTGGCCGGTAATCCGCCGGTATCGCTGCCACGCTTCGAATGCGGTTGCGGCCTCACCGGCTGCGTCGATGCGATCGGCAGCGCCCGCGGCATGGAGAAGCTGCATATGCATCTTCACCGGAAGGATCTGACCAGCGAGGATATTATTGCCGCCTGGCAGGCGGGCGATGCGGAAGCCGCAAGGACCATCGATATTCTCGTCGATATTCTCGCTTCGCCGCTGGCGATGGTGATCAACGTCACCGGCGCGACCATCGTGCCGGTTGGTGGCGGACTTTCAAATTCCAGAGAACTTCTGGCCGCGCTGGACGAGGCGGTCAGAAGCCGCATTCTCAGACGCTTCGACCGCCCGCTGGTCGTGCCAGCCATTTGCCGGATCGAACCGGGTCTGATCGGTTCTGCGGTTATCGGGCTGAAATATGCGAAGGAAATCGGCAACCCCGCCTGAATTGCCCTATACCGTCTCTATCTTTTCGCGACGGAAGCCCAGCCCCACCAGCCGGCCGGTCAAATGGGCAAGAAGCGGAAACCGCATGATCGCCAGCACGAAGGCTGGCGGGCCTTTCCGCTTTTCCGGCGTATCCGCCTGCTCCTTCTTGCGGCCGATA
The DNA here is from genome assembly GCA_000949895.1 of Agrobacterium arsenijevicii. Lineage (GTDB taxonomy): Bacteria > Pseudomonadota > Alphaproteobacteria > Rhizobiales > Rhizobiaceae > Agrobacterium > Agrobacterium arsenijevicii. The sequence goes on from JWIT01000013.1 coordinate 69,722, forward strand.
CGCATCATCCGCTGTAGAAATTGCGTGGCCTTTGTGGGGAAGGATCGCCGTTTTTCGATTGCGGCAAGATCGTCATCGGCGACGGCCCGACCGGACAGAAGCACCGGCACCAGGACATTGGCGGCCGCGACAGCATCCTGAACGGCCAGATTGATGCCGACGCCGCCAACGGGCGACATGGCATGGGCCGCGTCACCGATGCAGATCAGGCCGGGTTTCCACCAGCACTTCAGCCGGTCGATGCGAACGGTCAGCAGATGCACATCATCCCAACTCGCAATCTCGTCGAGCCTTTCACGAGGGAAAGGGCAGATTTCCGCAACCCTGTCCCTGAACGCCACGAGCCCCTCAAGCTTTATGTCCTCGAAAAAGCCCTTTCGCACCACATAACCGCATTGCCAGTAATCGCCGCGGTTGATCATCACGAAACCCTGCCGCGAGCCCGCATGACCCATGGTGTCGGCCGGATCGCCCGGCTGTCTCGAAAGGCGCAACCACAGCACCTCGGTCGGGACGCCGAAACGCTGGACCTCGAGCCCCGCTAACTCGCGGACGATGGAGTTACGCCCATCCGCGCCCACCACCAGATCGGCGGCAATCTCGATTAAACCTTCCGCCGTATTGACGATGAGACCGCCGACACGCCCGTCGCCCTCGATCAAACCGGTAACCGGTGCGTTCATCAACAGCCGAAAATTCTCGTATTGTCCGGCCTTGCCGACGATGAAATTGAGAAAATCCCATTGCGGCATGAACGCAATGAAGCGATGCCGGACCGGCAGCCGGGAAAAATCCGCAATCGTTATACGCTCGCCGCCGATAACCGCGTTCAACCGTGGCGCACGCGTATGCGGCAAGCTGAGGAACTCATCGACGAAACCCAGTTGTTCCATCAGTTCAAGCGTCGAGGGATGAATGGTGTCGCCACGAAAGTCGCGCAAAAAATCCCCGTGTTTCTCGACCACGGTGACGTCGATACCGCTGCGGGCAAGCAACAGGCCAAGCATCAAGCCCGCCGGCCCGCCACCGGCCACGGCAACCGAGGTGCGGATGTGCTGAACGGCCCTGCCGTCATTGTCCGGCACGACTTTCGCTTCTTCCATCACCGTCCCCCTATCCGTTCCGTTAAACGGCGCTATCGCGTATCCGTCGCCGGAAGGTTTGCATTTTTCGGCTGCGGCCAGCCATGCTCATCGAAACGGAAAAGCATTTCGGACCGGGCAAAGATAAAAGCGAAGGCCGTGGCAGTCCACATGCCGAGCAGCAGGCCCGCGGCAACATCGCTTGGATAATGTGCACCAACGATGACACGCGAAACGCCGATGGCAAGGGCGAGCGGGAAAAACGCCCAGCGAAAACGCGGTATCAGCATGGCGAAGACGCCGAAAAACGCCCCGGCTGCGGTCGAATGGCCGGAGGGGAAACTTTCATAGAGATTGTTGCCGCTAAACGGGGTGAGGCTGTAGGCACCCAGCTCCACGAAAAGCTCCGGTCGGGCCCGTCCGATCAGGTACTTCAGCACATGAACCAATATGCCCGCCGTGCTGATCGTCAGGAAGAAATAGGCGAGGAGCCGCCATGCCGTGCGCAGCCGTCCGGCATAGGTCCGCGCCTGCAACACCCGCGCACCGACATAGGCGAGTATGGCGAGCGCGCCCGTGGAATAAAGCATCCAGCCGAAAGTTCCGAAATTGGTAATGGTGCGATTGAACGAAACTACTCCGCCGGGAAGGGCCTGAGCGCTTTCGGAAAGGCGTGGATCGAAAGGAATAAAGACGCAGACCAGCACAAGGCTTGCCGCAAAAATCCATCCGCTGGATACTAGGAAACGTCGCATCGAGGCTCTCTTTTGTTTTTCTTGTACATGGCTTTGCCATCCGCAAAAACAATAGCCTGGCTGTGTCCTTGTTATGGCAGGTTTTCGCGAGTAGAGGCTAAACGTGTGAACCGGAAACGACCCACGGACCAAAGATGACAAATACCAGTGAAATGCCACGCAAGCTGACAATATTGGGTTCGACTGGTTCGATCGGTACGAACACGCTGGATGTCGTCAGGCAACTGGGTGGTCGCGGCCAATTCGAGATCATGGCGCTGACCGGCGCGGGCAACATCGATCTTCTGGCGGAACAGGCGCGTGAGTTCGGAGCGCAGCTTGCGGTTACGGCCGACGATGACAAATATGAAGCGCTGAAAGCCGCCCTCGCCGGCACGGGCATCAAGGTTGCGGCGGGTAAATCCGGTCTCGAAGAAGCGGCTTTGATGGATGCCGGCTGGGTAATGGCGGCAATTGCCGGAACACCCGGCCTTGCCCCGACGCTGACTGCGGCGCAGCGCGGCGCGGACATCGCGCTTGCCAACAAGGAATGCCTGGTTTCGGCGGGCGATGTTTTTCTTCGCACGGTCAAACAGGGCGGCGGCAGACTGATCCCGGTCGACAGCGAACACAGTGCGATTTTCCAGTGCCTGACGGGTGAACACAAACAGGCCGTGGAACGTATCGTGCTGACCGCATCCGGCGGGCCGTTCCGCACCTGGTCACGCGATGAGATGGCCAATGTCACGGCGGATATCGCCCGCGCTCACCCCAACTGGTCGATGGGATTGAAAGTGTCGATCGGCAGCGCCTCCATGTTCAACAAGGGGCTGGAAATGATCGAGGCGAAATACCTCTTCGATCTCAGGCCCGATCAGGTGGAAGTGATCGTCCATCCGCAATCGATCATACATTCGATGGTCGGTTACACGGACGGTTCCTACATCGCCCAGCTCGGCTCCCCCGACATGCGCACCGCCATCTCCTATGCCCTCACCTACCCTGAGCGCGGCAATCTCAATGTCGAGCGTCTCGATTTTGCCAAACTGGCGCGGCTCGATTTCGAAGCGCCTGATGAGGCCAGGTTTCCGGCGCTCAGGCTGGCGCGAACGGCGCTGGAACGCGGAGGCTTGCAGGGCGCGGCCCTGAATGCGGCCGAAGAAACCGCATTTCACGCCTTCGTCGAGGGTGGCATCGGTTTTCTCGATATGGCCGAAATCGTCGAAACGGTCATGGACCGCATGCACGACGGCCGATCAGCCACCACGATCGAAGACGTGTTCGCGGCGGACGAGGAAGCCCGCAATCACGCGCGGGAACTGGTTGTGGACATCGGGAAAGCGGCTTGAACTATATTGCTGAGGCGAGCCTCAAAGGGTGACGTCCTCAACAACTCAAATTGGTTTAGGCTTCCGCTTTCAGAGCGTTCGTTGCGAGGTCACGCCGAGCAGTAGACTTGTCAGCGGCCTATTCCGACTTCATCCAGTAAGATATGACGCGAATTTTGTCTGGACTGTTCCAGTGGACCGATAGTTCGAAATCCGGGAACACCCAGCGGTGAATATCATAACGTCCTACCCGGGTCGGCTCACCAAGTTTGGCAATTGCGTCAGCCTTTGTGTCCGAAAAACGAAGGCCTTTCCACAAGGGTCCCCCATAGGTTTCGACACCTGCCTCATAACCCCAGCAAGCGGAGCTGGTCAGCAGGTTAGGACCAACAGCATTGCCATCGCTTTCATCCACCAGGCTCTGGTCTTTGAAGTGGAAGCCCACGCCGAACGCCGTGGCGTCGAGATCAAATATCGGCAGATTCCTGTCGAGTTTGACGGTATTTGACCAGCTCACACCAAAAGGTGCCACAAGCTTCGTGACGGCTTCGCTGTCGAATGGCTTTGCGATCGCGGATACGAAATCTTCCGGCTCGGGATACTGGATCGGGCTCTGCATCATACCTCGTCCGCATTTAAGTGGATTGTGCTCCACTCTGTCTGGCACCGATGGAATTCAACAGCTGTATGCGCCTGATATCAAGCGAAGAGTATCCGATGTAATGCATTCAGCGTCACAATTCGCCTCGGACGGCTCTTCGCTCTCCTAACGAGAAATATCTGCCCGGTATTATGCTACTGCACGCGCCAGCGCACAATGTGACCAGAGCTGGTGCAACGCGCCGACCAGCTGTTCGATGTCGGCATCGGTGTGCAGCGGTGTCGGCGTGATGCGCAGACGCTCGGTTTTGCGCGGCACGGTCGGATAATTGATCGGCTGCACGTAGACGCCGTGATTGTCGAGCAGGATATCCGAAATCCATTTGCACTTGGCAGCATCACCCACCATGACCGGCACGATGTGGCTGGGATTGTCCATGTGCGGAATGCCGCGTGCATCCAGAAGGCCGCGCAGCTTGCGCACACGGTCCTGATGGCGGGCGCGCTCAAAGGGGCTTGCCTTCAGATGCTGGATCGATGCGATCGCGCCGGCGGCGAGCGATGGCGGCAGGGCCGTCGTGAAGATGAAGCCGGAGGCAAAGGAGCGGATGAAATCGCAGACCGCCGTGGAACCGGTAATATAACCGCCCATCACACCGAAGGCCTTGCCGAGCGTTCCTTCGATGATCGTCAGACGGTCCATCAGACCTTCGCGCTCGGCGATGCCGCCGCCGCGCGGGCCGTACATGCCGACGGCGTGAACCTCGTCGAGATAGGTCATTGCGCCATAACGATCGGCAAGATCGCAGATTTCCTTGATCGGCGCGATATCGCCGTCCATCGAATAGACGGATTCAAAGGCGATGAGCTTGGGCGCATTTGGATCGGCAGCCTTGAGCTTCGCCTCGAGATCTTCGAGATCGTTGTGCTTCCAGATCACCCGCTCGCAACGGCCGTAACGGATACCCTCAATCATCGATGCATGGTTGAGAGCATCGGAGAAAATGATGAGGCCGGGAATTTTCTGGCCAAGTGTGCCGAGTGTGGCCCAGTTGGAAACATAACCCGACGTGAAGATCAGCGCCGATTCCTTGCCGTGCAGATCGGCAAGTTCCTGCTCCAGCAGGACGTGATAATGGTTGGTGCCCGAAATATTCCGGGTGCCTCCCGCACCCGCGCCACAGTGATCGATGGCGGCTTTCATGGCTTCGATGACTTTCGGGTTCTGGCCCATGCCCAGATAATCGTTGGAACACCAGACGGTTACGTCCTTGCGTTCGCCATTGGCGTTGTACCGTGTCGCGCGGGGAAAATTGCCCTGCTGGCGTTCGATATCCGCAAAAACGCGATAGCGTCCCTCAGAATGCAGGCTCTGCAGTTCCGTTGTGAAAAATGCCTCGAAGTCCATGCCATGCTCCAGAATTGACCAGATCGTTTTTCTGCCTCGACACCGGGACCGTCAACCCTTGCGAGCTGCTTTAACCACGTCTGCGTCAATTCGCCGTTGTTTTGAACCATTCCAATAAACCGTTTATAGATGCGGATGAAAAGTACAAAATTGATTCACATCAAAAAACCGCGAGATTTGGAACCTTTTTCGCACCGCGCCGTTGTCTGGCACGCAATCGATTTACGCTCGCAGGAATGCCCGGAAGATGAGGCTTCCCTAAACGGTATCGAATTGTTAGTTATCTGTAGCGGTCGGAGGTAGCAGTCGCCGCAGATAAATATGGGACGCCTACCGAGCCGAAGAGCTCATTGTAACGTTGGAGAGAGTTTCATGAAAAAGGCAATCATATTTGCGCTCGTCGGCCTGTCGCTTGCAAGCTGCACGCAGACTGAAAAGGGCGCTTCGATCGGTGCCGTTTCCGGCGCTGTTATTGGTGGGGCAATCACGGGCAACGTTCGCGGCGCAGCAGTTGGCGCAGCGATCGGCGGCGTCGGCGGCGCGTTGATCGGCAATGCATCCGAGCCGGGTTATTGCTATTATCGCGACCAGTACGGTCAGCGTTACACGGCGCGTTGCCGTTAATCGCTGCACGAGATACCGTTGCACAGAAGCCCCGGTCACCCGGGGCTTTTTGCGTTAATGGGGCAAAACACGAGCCAAAGAGTCCCCAAAGCCGTTCGCTTATGATTAAATTGCAATGTTAACGGACAGGAAACGGGTCAGAGCCATAATAAATGCTCAACCATAAAGCAGCTTATGCGAAGAACACGGACTAACCCGAAGACAGGTATTGCGTATCGGAAAGCTTGCACCGCTCTTGCGGTTGCAGTCACGTTCGCCCTGTATCCGGCGTTTACCCGCGACGCCTTTGCCTTCAAGCTGTTCGGCGTGCGCCTCTGGGGTTCGGAAGAACCGGAGATCGAGGTTATCAATCCGGTCAAATATGCCGTCACACTTAATGCCGGCGAAGCCGACAAATCCCTCAAAGGCAGCCTGGAAAACAGCTCGCTTCTTCTGGCCGACAAGGACAAACCTGCCTCCGGCGATCTCGGCCTTCTGATAAAGGCGCGGGACGATAGGGACAGGCTGATCGCAGCACTTTATGAAAACGCCCGTTATGGCGGCATCGTTAAGGTCACCGTCGCCGGCAAGGATGTGGATGATCTGCCGCCCAATCCGGTGTTCGATCATTCCACGCCGGTGCCAGTGGTGATCACGGTCACGCCCGGTCCGGTCTTCACGCTCGGCAATGTCCGGCTTGAGGGTGATGTGACCGGCCGCAACCTCGAGCAATACGGCCTGACGACCGGCGGCGATGCCGGATCTCTGGCGATTATTCGCGCCGGCAACAAGCTGATCGCCGATCTGAAGGCCGAAGGCCGCCCGCTTGCCAAGCTGACGAAACGCGAGGCGGTTGCGAACCACGCGACGAACACGGTCGACATTACCATGGCCGCTGAAGGCGGACCGGTCGCTCCCCTCGGTGCTGTAACTGTGACCGGCGAAAAAACCGTCGATGGCGACTTCATTCGCCGTTATTCGCGCCTCAATGGCGGCGAACCCTATTCCCCGGAAAAGCTGCGCAAGGCTGCGGACCGGCTGCGCCAGCTCGGCGTCTTTTCCAGCCTGACAATCAAGGAAGCCGGAACGCTTTCGCGCGACGGCTCCATTCCGCTCACCATCGAGGTGTCGGAAGGCAAGCACCGCTATTTCGGTGTCGGCGCGCAATATTCCACTACGGAAGGCATCGGCCTTCAGGGTTATTGGGGCCACCGGAACCTGTTCGGACAGGCGGAATCGCTGCGCATCGAAGGCTCGGTTTCGCGCATCGCCGAAGCGTCGAGCGTCGAAGGCATGGATTATTCGGCGGGCATCACCTTCACCAAGCCCGGCATGTTCAATCCGCGCACCACATTCAAGACCAGCCTGATTGCCAAGACCGAGCATCCCGATACCTATGAGGCCAAGACGCTGACGGGAGCCGCCGGTTTCAGCTATGAGCTGAACGACACCGACACCGCCGCTGCCGGTTTTGAGGTGCAATGGTCCGATACCGAAGATGCATTCGGCAAGAATGAATATCTGACCACCTCCATTCCGCTGGAGTTTGTTCGCGACACGCGCGACGACAAGCTCAATCCCACCGAAGGCTTTCGCGCATCGCTGGCTGCCAAGCCCAGCTACGAGGCGCTGAACGGCACGTTCTTTTCCTCCTTTGAAGGTTCCATTTCGGGCTACAAGGGGCTTGGCGCCGAAGATCGGCTGATCATGGCCGGAAAGCTCTCCGGCGGCGTGCTTGTCGGCGGCAGCAACCTGCAGGACATCCCCACCACCCGGCGCTTTTATGCCGGCGGCGGCGGATCGGTGCGCGGTTATAGCTATCAGGAAATATCGCCCTATAACGCAGCCGGCGATGCGACCGGCGGCCGGTCCTATGTGGTCGGCTCCATCGAGGCCCGCATAAAGGTCACCGATACGATCGGCATTGTGCCCTTCATCGACGCCGGCGTGGTTTCGGATGAGGTGACCCCCGATTTCTCCGATATCCGGGCTGGCGCCGGTATCGGTTTGCGTTACGCGACGCCCTTCGGGCCTCTGCGTCTCGATGTCGCCATGCCGCTTGAAAAATATGATGGTGGCAACAATTTCGGCATTTATGCTGGCATCGGCCAGTCTTTTTAAACGCCGCCATCGAACACCCTAGCAACAGAGTGTAGATTACGCTTGATGAAAACTTTGATTCGATTGCTGAAATGGCTGGGCTATGCTGCTCTTTGCGGCGTGGTGCTGGTGTTGCTTGCGGTTCTGTTCGTCGGTCTGACCCCGATGGGCGCCAGAATTGCTGCAAAGCAGATTTCATCACTCGTATCCACGCCTGACCAGACGATCGAAATCTCTCCACCCAGCGGTCTTCTGACCGGTCGCCTGCGGCTCGACAATGTCACCCTTTCGGACCGGCAGGGACCTTACGCCCGTGTGAACCAGATTGCCGTCGACTGGTCGCCGCTCTCGCTGCTTGCCGGAACCTTCCATGCCGACCGGGTGTCAGCCGGATCGATCGATGTCGAGCGCAAACCGCTTGCCCCTGAGCAAACAGCAACCAAAAGCTCCGGCAGTTCTTCGCTGCCGATTGAAATCGGCATCGACGATTTCAATTTTCCCGACATCAGCCTCGGGCAGTCGCTTCTTGGTCGCCCCTTCGACCTGACCGCCGAAGGCAACCTCAAGGCCGCAAAGGACGACATCAGGCTGTCGCTCACCGCCCGCCGGCAGAATGCTCCGGACGCCGCCATCAATGCAGACATTGCATTTCTGCCGAATGAAAATGTCCTGAAACTGAAAGCCGAGATGAAGGAGCCCGAGGGCGGGCTTCTCGCCACGCTGCTTTCGCTTCCCGGCACGCCAGCAGTGGCCATCGACGTGAACGGTGAAGGACCGCTTTCCGATTGGACCGGCACCTTGCGCGGCAATGTTGCCGGCAACCAGGTCGTCAATGTCACCGGCCACCATCTTCTTAGCGATGACGGCACACGCCGTATCGAGATTGCAGGCGGCGGCCAGCCCGATCTGCTTCTGCCTCCTGCTTTCCGCCAGCTTTTTGCCGGTGAGACCAAGCTCGATGCAAACGCCACGCTCTCGCCGCAGGGCCGCATTGAAATCGGCAGCAGCACGCTGGAGACCGGCACATTGCTGCTGACAGCCTCCGGCATCATCGATCCGAACGGCCAGAACGATCTCAGCGCGAACCTCATCGGCACCGCCGGCCCCGTAGATTTCCGCTGGCCGCTCAACAATGGCGAGGTCCAGGCCCTCATCAACGGCCTTGATCTTTCCCTGAAAGGCAACGCCGATGCCGCCCATCTCGACACCACCGCGTCGTTGCGCAGCCTTTCCCTGCCGCAGGGCAAGCTTGACGACATAAAACTGACGGCCAAGAGCAGCAATCTCAACATTGCCGATCGCAGCGGCACCATCCAGACCATCCTCTCCGTGGTGCAATCGTCCTTTGTCAGCCCCGATATCGACCGGCTGGTGCGGGCTCCCGTCACCATCAAGGCACCACTCAGCCTCACCTCCTCGGCCATCGGTTTCGACGGTGCGACGCTGGAGAGCGCCAGTGTCGGCGGAACGCTGAACGGCAGTTTCGACCTTACCAATAACCGCCTGACATCCAGCGTACAGCTCTTCGCGCTACCCGCCACCCTGCCGCCAGCGCTGGCGGAAAAATTCGACACCACTATTGCCCTGCAAGGCGATATCGACCTGACCATTGGCGGGCGCACCAGCGTTCAGAACCTTGTGGTCAAATCCGGAACGGTCGAAGCGACTGGTGGTGTCAGCCTTGAAAACGATGCGTTAAACGCCAGCCTGACGGGTAAATTTCCCGCTCTCGAAAAACTGACACCGCAGGCGAAGGGCATTGCAGATTTTGCAATCGAAGCCAGCGGCGCGCTCGCCGCACCCGATTTCAATGTCACCTTGAGTTCCGAAAGTGCAACCCTTGCCGGACGAAAGCTCGAAGCGCTGAAGGTCAATGCCTCTGGCAAGGCCGATCCGGCCGCACCGCAGGCAAAACTGACCGCCAGCGGCAGCCTTGACCGGCAGAAGATCGACGCCAACGCCAACGTAGTGCAGACCGAAAACGGCACGGCAATCCCCGAACTTCATGTGGCGGTGGGCCGCAACATATTGAACGGGCGCCTGCAATTCTCGCAGCAGTTCCTCCCCTCGGGCAATCTCTCCTTCAATTTCCCGGACCTGGCCCTGCTGGCGGCACTTGCTGCGCAACAGGCGGAAGGCGATGTTGCCGGCGATATAGCGCTGAGCAACGCCAATGGCCGGATTGCCGCAACGATAAAGGCGAATGGCGGCAGCATCCGCCAGGGCACGACGGTGATTTCCAAGCTCGCCGCCGATATCTCCATCGATGACCTGCAGGCTCTCGCCATCAACGGAAAGATCAGCGCCGACAGCGTCAACGCCGGCACTGCGGCGATTTCTGCGCTGAATGCCACCATTGGACATTCCGGCACGACGACCAATTTCGATGTCAACGGTCGCTACGACAACGCGCCGCTGGTGGCGAAAGGCAGCGCCAGCACCGGCGGATCGCCGATAACAGTGCGGATCGATGCTTTCTCGGCCGCCCCCAAGGGTATCGCCGTCAGGCTCGAAAAACCGAGCACCATTGCGATCGAGAACGGTACGGCCCGCATCTCCGGCCTGACAATTATCACGGGCGACGGGCGCGTCGAAGTCAACGGTAGCGCCGGATCGACACTCGACATCAACGCCGATATCCGCTCGCTTCCCGCAAGCCTGGCCAATGCCTTCGCCACCGGTCTGGATGCGGCGGGCAACATATCCGGTACCGTCAGCGCCAAGGGTGCAGCATCCGATCCGGCCGTTGACTATAATCTGAACTGGACCAACGCCGAGGTGGCCCAGACCCGTGCCGCCGGGCTTGCCGCGCTCGGCATCAAGGCCAACGGCCGTTTTGCCGCTGGTACCCTGCAGATCGACACAAACGTAACCGGTCAAGGCGGCATGTCGCTTTCGGGCGGTGGCTCCCTCGGCATTGCCGGCAACCGCCCCCTTTCCATGGCCTTTACCGGAAAACTGCCCTTCTCCGCCATTGCGGCGCAAACTGCGGCACAGGGCCTTGATGTGGACGGCACAGCCGCCATCGATGTGAAAATCTCCGGCAGCGCTTCTGCTCCCGTCGTTACTGGCAGCATCACCACCGATGGCACGCGCCTGACCGATGTGCGCCGGAACCTGACAGTCAACGGATTGGCCGCAACCGTCACCTTCGATCGCGATCGCGCCGTCATTTCCCGCCTGACGGGCAAGCTTGCGGGCGGCGGAACAATCTCCGGAACCGGCAGCGTCGGCATAACCGGCGGATCGGGTTTCCCGGCAGACATTACCATCACGCTGGATCGCGCCGGTTATAATGACGGCACGTTGGTGACGACGATCGTCAGCGGCGCGCTGACGCTGAAAGGTCCACTCCTGAATTCGCCCATCCTTGGCGGCAAGCTGACGCTGGACAGAAGCGCCATCACCATTCCGGAGAAACTTCCAGCCTCGCTGACGGAAATCGACGTCAAGCACAAGAACGCCCCACCGCAGGTGCGGGCGCAGGTAAAGGCACTCGGCAACGATCAGGGCGGCAGTGGCAGTTCATCGACCATCAATCTCGATCTGCAGGTGAGCGCTCCGAGCGGTATCTTCGTGCGCGGGCGTGGCGTCGATGCCGAACTGACGGGCGACCTGACCATTCGCGGCACGGCGGCTGTTCCCGTCATTTCCGGCGGATTTGAAATGCGCCGCGGCAGGCTCGAAATCCTGACCCGCCGCCTCGATTTCAAGACCGGCAAGATAACCTTCGGCGGCGGCCTCGTGCCGGTTCTGGATATGGCGGCAGAGTCTACCACGGGTTCCGCCACCATCACCGTCGCAGTTTCCGGCAATGCCAACGACCCGACATTCGCCTTTTCCTCATCCCCTGCTTTGCCGCAGGATGAAGTTATGGCGCAGCTGATCTTCGGCCAGTCCATGTCCAAACTCTCCGCCTTGCAGATCGCCCGGCTGGCGGATGCCGCAGCCCAGCTCGCCGGCGGGCGTTCCACCTCGCTGTTCGACAAGCTTAGAAGCAATCTCGGCGTCGACGATCTCGATATTTCCACCGACTCCGAAGGGCAGGCACGCGTTTCCGCCGGCAAATATCTCAATGAAAGAACCTATCTCGAGTTGCAGCAAAGCGGTGATTCCGGCGCGAAGGCGATCATCAACCTCGATGTCGGGCGCGGCGTGAAATTGCGCGGTGAAGCGGGCGGCAATGGCGAGGGCGCGGCCGGCATATTTTACGAGAAGGAATATTGAGACCGGCCGCATTTAGGTTTGCGAAACCATCTCATGCTACGAATCATCCATTGAAGGCGGAAACGTGATTTCCGGCTGTTCAGGCACCAGGCAGAACGCCAAATTCGCACATGCAAGTGTCGGTGCACTTGCGCTGGCCTCCACAGCGAGCATTGGGAAGAATTCTGATGGCAATGATAAACTCTACGAACTTTGGCGGCGAGACGCTCGAAATCATCGCATTCCGCCTGCATGACCAGGAATTCTGCGTGAAGACGACGACCATCCGCGAAATTCGCGGCTGGGCGCCTTCCACGCCCATTCCACACGCGCCGAAAGACGTCATCGGCGTCATGAACCTGCGCGGCTCGGTCATCCCGATCATCGATCTGGCTCACAAGCTGGGCATGAAAAGCACCGTTGCAAATGAAAGAAGCGCCATCGTGGTGGCCGAAGTGCACAACATGGTCATCGGCATGCTCGTCGACCGCGTTTCGGATATCCTGACGATCCCGGCAAATCAGGTCCAGCCGGTTCCTGAAATCTCGGCCTCTTTCGACAAGTCCTATTCCGAAGGCATCATCGCCAACGAACATGGCATGATCTGCTTCCTGAACCTCGCAAAGATGTTCAAGGGAACCGAAGCGGAAGATCTCGCCGCCTGATCAGACGATTACAGTCTGACGCAAGCGTTCAACTGCGATTATCGACAACAGAACCAGACCGCCGGAGCACCTGCCCGGCGGTTTTTGTTTTCCCGCTAGTCCTGCAACTTAAATAAGAACATTTTAATATTATAGATATCTAATATTAAAAGCCGACGAATAGTACCCGGCCTGCACGATATCACGTGGGCTGATACCTGACCGAGGTTGAAAAGTCGCAAGTGCCTGCATTGCTGCCTTCGGTGGCAAAACCTGTTCGTTGTTCAACATTATACGGCGCGAACCGCACCTCCTGTGCGGCAGCACGTGCCGTGAGCCGATATTTGGGGGACGTTAATGCTGGGGTTAGGGAAAAGCGCAGATAACCGAAATATGCTCGATGCGATCTCCAGATCGCAGGCGGTCATAGAATTCGATCTCAAAGGCAATATTCTCACGGCAAACCGCAATTTCTGCATGGCGCTCGGCTATGATCTTACAGAGATCGTCGGCAAGCACCATCGCATGTTCTGCGACGGGGATCTTGTCGCATCGCGTGCCTATCAGGAATTCTGGGAATCTCTTGCACGCGGCGAATTTCAGGCCAAGGAATATCGCCGCATCCGCAAGGACGGATCGGCCATCTGGATCGAGGCCTCTTACAACCCCGTCTTTCGGTCTGGAAAACCCTATAAGGTCATCAAGATCGCGACCGACATCACCGCAAAAAAGATCAAGGCAGTAGAAGATGCGGGCAAGCTGGAGGCGCTTTCCCGCTCACAGGCCACCATCGAGTTTTTGCCTGATGGAACGATCATCACCGCCAATCCGAATTTCTGCGCCACGGTGAACTACGATCTCAAGGAGATCGAGGGCAGGCATCATCGCATGTTCTGCGACCCAGCCTATACGGCATCCCCGGCTTACGCCAATTTCTGGCAACGGCTGGCATCGGGTGAATTCATCTCGGATGAATTCGTTCGCTACGGAAAGAACGGCAAGGAAATATGGATCCAGGCCGCCTATAATCCGGTGCTGAACGAGGCCGGCAAGGTGGTGAAAGTTGTGAAATTCGCTACCGACGTAACACCACGCATGAGCGCCATCACCGCTCTAGCCGATGCGTTGCAGGCGCTGGCCGAAGGCGATCTGTTGCAGCGCCTCGATAATAGCTTCGTGCCCAGCATGGAAAAACTGCGCCACGACTTCAACGACGTGGTCGGCAAGCTTCAGTCCACCATGCAGACGATCGCTCACAACGCCTCGACAATCGCATCCGGTTCGGGCGAGATACGCATAGCTGCGGATCAGCTCTCGCAACGCACCGAACAGCAGGCCGCCTCGCTGGAGGAAACCGCAGCCGCGCTGGAGGAAATCACCACCACCGTTACCGATGCCAGCCAGCGGGCCGGCGAGGCCGGGAAGCTGGTGCTGCGCACGAAAGATCACGCGGAACATTCCGGTGAAGTCGTTCAGCAGGCAATTTCCGCCATGGACGCAATTTCGCGCTCGTCCGGCGAAATCACCAACATCATCGGCGTCATCGACGATATCGCCTTCCAGACCAACCTTCTGGCGCTGAATGCAGGTGTCGAGGCAGCCCGTGCTGGCGAAGCGGGCAAGGGGTTTGCCGTGGTGGCACAGGAGGTGCGGGAACTCGCGCAACGATCCGCCGTTGCGGCCAAGGAAATCAAATCCCTCATCAACACCTCCCGCGAACAGGTCGCCAACGGTGTGGATCTGGTCGGCAGAACCGGCGGTGCCTTGCGGGATATTCAGTCGCAGATGGGTGAAATCGATGCCAATGTCTCGGCCATCGTCGAGGCATCGCGCGAACAGGCGAATGGGCTTCGAGAAATCAACCAGGCCGTCAACGTCATGGATCAGGCAACCCAGAAAAACGCTGCCATGGTGGAAGAAACCACCGCTGCCAGCCACGGCCTCGCCAATGAGGCGGACAATCTGCACGAATTGCTGCGGCAGTTCAGAATATCGCGCGAGGGACAAGTGGCAACTGGTCAGCCGATCGACAAAAGACCTGCTACAATCACCAGACTGCCGGCACCGCAGCCACGATATGCTGCGGCAAGGGCTCACGGAAACACGGTAGCCGAATGGGCGGAGTTTTAGACCACGCGCCTACCGAAGCCGCAACGCCACGGACAGACCGTGGCCTTCGGCACTATAAAATAACGCGGTCCGCACGGGTGAAGATCTCAAAATCTTCACCCCGGACCAGCGCAACAAGCGTGATGCCCGCTCTCTCCGCGGTTTCGATGGCAAGCGCGGTGGGCGCAGAGATCGCCGCCAGAACCGGGCAACCGAGGATCGCCGTCTTCTGCACCATCTCCACCGACAGGCGGCTGGTGACGGCCACAATACCCGCCTCGGCGGAAATACCAGCATTCACGACCGCGCCCGCCAATTTGTCGAGCGCATTGTGGCGGCCCACATCTTCGCGCACAGCGAGCAAGCCGTCTTGAGGATTGAAGAAACCCGCGCCGTGAACGGCCCTTGTTTCGCGGTTGAGGCTTTGTGCGTCGCTGAGCGCCTTCACCGCGGCAACGATGTCATCCCCCTGGACCGACATTGTCACGTCGCTCAAATCAGGGACCACACGAACCGCCTGCTCTATGGATTCGATCCCGCAGAGGCCGCAGCCCACCGGGCCCGCCATATGCCGCCGTCTCGCCCGCAGGGCATCGGCCTCGGCATCCATCAAATCCACCTGGACATCATAACCCTGCCCGGCCTCGACCACCTCTATGCTCTGAATTTCAGCGCGTGCCGATATGATGCCCTCGGTAAGGCTGAAGCCAACGGCAAAATCGATGAGATCGGCAGGACTGGCCATCATCACGGCATGGGTGCTGCCGCCATAAGAAAAGGCGACAGGCACCTCCTCCGGCACGGCACGCTCACCCGTGGTAAGGGCGCCCTGTCGCAGCGCGGTTCTCGCGACCTTTCGATAACTTGCTTCTGCCGACACGGCGATCATCCCTCCATGATATGGAACGCGCCCTCACGTCAGTTTCTGATCGACAACGTCGGCGCTCCTCTCCCCCATCACATCTAGCCTATCGCCTGGAAAATCGGAATCGATTTCCTCAAGCGGAGCTAAGTGGGCCAAGACACCGGCACATAAGTGGGAATCGGATCTCTTCTGTGTTGAGGAGAAATAGCCTGCCGCTGAAAACAAAAAAGCGACCGAAACGGCCGCTTTCTGCTTTGGATATTTTGTGGGCAGTCATTCTTTCGAACCCGCCCGGTGCTTTCAAGCGGCGACGAGAACCTCATGCAGGTTCGTCAGTTCGTAGAGGTGCTTTTCAAGCTTGGTCAGATGTTCGTGGTGATGATTGCCTTCCTGGATTTCGGACCGTGCCGCATCGATACGCTTCTGCAGCGTGTCGGGGGACATATCATCGGCCGAAACGGCGGACTCAGCCAGAAGCGTGCAACCCGTGGGAAGAATGTCAGCAAAACCACCGAAAACGACATATTTATGCGTTTCGCCGGAAGCATACTTCACCGTCACCAGACCGGGCTTGATTGTCGTCATGGTCGGCGCGTGATTGGCCAGAACCGTCATTTCACCCAGCGTAGCCGGGATGACGACTTCCGTAACCGTTTCGGAAACGAGCAGACGTTCCGGGGAAACGAGATCGAATTTGAAACTGTCAGCCATGGCTATTCACTTCTTTTCAATTACGCGGGCGTCACGGACTTGTTTGCTACAACGTCGGCAAAACCCTTCCGGTTTCACCGTCATCGTCGGCAAGGCGCGCAGTTGAACCACGCGCCCGCCAATTCATAATCAGGCAGCTTCAGCAGTCAGCTTCTTTGCCTTTTCGATGGCTTCTTCCATCGAACCGACCATGTAGAAAGCTGCTTCCGGCAGGCTGTCGTATTCGCCGTTGACCAGGCCCTTGAAGCCCTTGATCGTGTCTTCGAGCGCGACGAGCTTGCCCGGAGAACCGGTGAAGACTTCGGCAACGAAGAACGGCTGCGACAGGAAACGTTCGATCTTACGGGCGCGGGCAACCGTCAGCTTGTCCTCTTCCGACAGTTCGTCCATGCCGAGGATGGCGATGATGTCCTGAAGAGACTTGTAACGCTGCAGGGTCGACTGAACCTTACGGGCAACCTCGTAATGTTCTTCACCGACGATCATCGGGTCGAGCATGCGCGAGGTGGAGTCGAGCGGGTCAACAGCCGGGTAAATACCCTTTTCGGCGATCGAACGCGACAGAACCGTCGTTGCGTCAAGGTGCGCGAACGAAGTGGCCGGCGCAGGGTCGGTCAAGTCGTCGGCGGGAACGTAAATCGCCTGAACCGAGGTGATCGAACCCTTGTTCGTGGTGGTGATGCGTTCCTGCATCTGGCCCATGTCCGTTGCGAGCGTCGGCTGATAGCCCACGGCCGAAGGAATACGGCCGAGCAGAGCCGACACTTCCGAACCAGCCTGCGTGAAGCGGAAGATGTTGTCCACGAAGAACAGAACGTCCTGGCCTTCATCACGGAAGTTTTCAGCGATCGTCAGACCGGTAAGAGCGACGCGGGCGCGGGCGCCCGGCGGTTCGTTCATCTGGCCGTAAACGAGAGCTGCCTTGGAACCTTCGCCGCCGCCAAGCTTGTTGACGTTCGACTCGATCATTTCGTGATAGAGGTCGTTACCTTCGCGGGTACGTTCACCCACGCCGGCGAATACCGAGTAACCGCCGTGCGCCTTGGCGACGTTGTTGATCAGTTCCATGATGAGAACCGTCTTGCCAACGCCGGCGCCGCCGAACAGGCCGATCTTGCCGCCCTTGGCGTAAGGAGCGAGAAGGTCGACGACCTTGATGCCGGTAACCAGAATCTGGCCTTCCGTCGACTGCTCGACGTAAGACGGTGCATCCTGGTGGATGGCGCGCTTCTTGGCCGTTACGATCGGGCCAGCTTCGTCAACCGGCTCGCCGATGACGTTCATGATACGGCCGAGCGTTTCCAGACCAACCGGAACCTCGATCGGAGCGCCCGTATCAGCAACGACCTGACCACGGACCAGACCTTCGGTCGAGTCCATCGCGATCGTGCGGACGACGTTTTCGCCGAGATGCTGCGCGACTTCCAGAACAAGGCGGTTGCCGTTGTTATCGGTCTCAAGCGCGTTGAGGATCGGAGGCAGTTCGCCTTCGAACGCCACGTCGACAACAGCGCCGATAACCTGGGTAACCTTGCCCGCGCCGTTCACCGCTGCGGTTTTCTTGGGGGTAGCTGCCTTAGCCATTATCCTTACCCTCTTTCCTTACCTCAGAGCGCTTCCGCGCCCGAAATGATTTCAATGAGTTCCTTGGTGATCTGAGCCTGACGCTGACGGTTGTAGGAAAGCGTCAGCTTGTTGATCATATCACCGGCATTGCGCGTTGCGTTGTCCATCGCGCTCATCTTGGCGCCCATTTCACCGGCAACGTTTTCGAGCAGAGCCCGGAAAACCTGAACCGAAATGTTGCGCGGAATAAGGTCTTCCAGAATAGAAGCCGCATCGGGCTCATATTCGTAGACGGCGTTCTGCGTAGCCTCAACCTCTTCCACAACAGGGGCTGCGGCAGGAATAAGCTGCAGGCCGGTCGGGATCTGGCTGATAACGGACTTGAATTCCGAATAGATCAGCGTGCAGACGTCAAATTCACCCGCATTGAACAGGGAGATCACCTTCTTGGCGATCTGGTCGGCGTTTTCGAAACCGACCTTCTTCACTTCGCGCAGTTCGATACGCTCGATGATGTTCGCAGCAAATTCGCGACGAAGGCTGTCGTAACCCTTCTTGCCAACCGTGATGATCTTGACCGTCTTGCCTTCGGAAATCAGCTTGCGGGCTTGATCGCGGGCAAAACGGGAAATCTGCGAGTTGAAACCACCGCAAAGACCACGTTCAGCCGTGCAGACAACGAGCAGGTGCACGTTGTCCTTGCCGGTGCCGGTCATCAGCGCCGGAGCGACGTCCGCCTCAACCGCCTTGGCGATGTTGGCAAGAACGGCGCTCATGCGCTGAGAATAAGGCCGGGCGGCCTCCGCAGCTTCCTGGGCGCGCCGAAGCTTCGCCGCGGCGACCATTTTCATCGCCTTGGTAATCTTCTGCGTCGCCTTTACTGAGGCAATGCGGTTTTTCAGATCCTTTAGTGAAGGCATCCGTTATCCGTCCGAGTAAAAGAGCCCTAATAAATTACGAGAAAGACTTCGCGAAGTTATCGAGAGCGCCCTTGAGCTTGCTCTTGGTATCGTCGCTGATTGCCTTTTCCGTGCGGATGGTGTCGAGGATCGCCTTGCCTTCCGAGCGGAGGTAGGAGAGGAAACCCTGCTCGAACTTGCCGACCTGTGCGACCGGGATCTTGTCGAGGTAGCCGTTGACACCGGCGAAGATCACCACGACCTGTTCTTCCGTCTTGAGCGGAGAGAACTGCGGCTGCTTCAGAAGCTCGGTCAGGCGGGCACCGCGGTTAAGCAGGCGCTGCGTGGAGGCGTCAAGGTCCGAGCCGAACTGGGCGAACGCGGCCATTTCGCGATACTGGGCAAGCTCGCCCTTGATCGAACCGGCAACCTGCTTCATCGCCTTGATCTGGGCGGCGGAGCCAACGCGCGAAACCGACAGACCGACGTTAACGGCCGGACGGATGCCCTGGTAGAACAGGTCGGTTTCGAGGAAGATCTGGCCGTCGGTGATCGAGATCACGTTGGTCGGAATGAAGGCCGAAACGTCGTTACCCTGAGTTTCGATGACCGGCAGAGCCGTCAGCGAACCAGCGCCCATTTCGTCGGAGAGCTTTGCAGCACGCTCCAGAAGACGGGAGTGAAGGTAGAAAACGTCGCCCGGATAAGCTTCGCGGCCCGGCGGGCGGCGCAGCAGAAGCGACATCTGACGATAAGCGACGGCCTGCTTGGAAAGGTCGTCGTAACCGATGAGAGCGTGCTTGCCGTTGTCACGGAAGTATTCGCCCATGGCGCAACCAGCAAACGGAGCGAGATACTGCATCGGAGCAGGATCGGAAGCCGTAGCGGCAACGATGATCGAATACTGCAGGGCGCCGCGCTCTTCCAGAACCTTTACGAACTGGGCAACGGTCGAACGCTTCTGGCCGATAGCAACGTAGACGCAATAAAGCTTGTCGCCTTCCGGACCATTGTCGTGAATGGCCTTCTGGTTCAGGATCGCGTCGAGAATGATCGCGGTCTTGCCGGTCTGACGGTCGCCGATGACGAGCTCGCGCTGGCCGCGGCCAACCGGGATGAGGGCGTCGATAGCCTTGAGGCCGGTCGACATCGGCTCATGAACCGACTTGCGCGGAATGATGCCGGGAGCCTTGACGTCCACGCGCGAACGCTTGGCGGCATTGATCGGGCCTTTGCCGTCGATCGGGTTGCCGAGGGCGTCAACCACGCGGCCGAGCAGTTCCGGACCGACTGGAACGTCAACGATAGCGCCAGTCCGCTTTACGGTGTCGCCTTCCTTGATGTAACGGTCCGAACCGAAGATAACCACACCGACGTTGTCGGCTTCAAGGTTGAGCGCCATGCCGCGAATGCCGCCGGGAAACTCGACCATTTCGCCGGCCTGAACATTGTCGAGGCCATAGACGCGGGCGATACCGTCACCGACGGAAAGCACCTGACCGACTTCCGAGACTTCCGCCTCGTTGCCGAAATTTTTGATTTGATCTTTTAGAATTGCGGAAATTTCCGCGGCGCGGATATCCATCAGCCAACCTCTTTCAGTGCAAGCTTAAGGGTGGAAAGTTTGGTGCGAAGAGACGTATCGATCTGGCGAGAGCCGACCTTGACGATCAGGCCGCCGAGGATCGACGGATCGACGGTAACGGAAACCGTCACATCCTTACCGGTAACGCTCTTCAGCGCCGCCTTCAGTTCAGTTTCCTGCGCTTCGTCGAGCGCATGTGCCGAGGTGACCTCGGCGGTAATCTCGCCACGATGGGCGGCGGCAATGCTGCGGTAGGCGCGGATCATGCCGGGAACGGCAAAGAGACGGCGGTTATTCGCAACGACCTTGAGGAAATTGATAGCTAGACCGGCAATACCGGCCTTCTCGCAGATTGCGGTGATTGCCTTGAACTGATCCTCGGCGGAAAACACCGGGCTCGCAACCAGACGCTTCAAATCGTCACTTTCGTCGAGAAGTGCGCCGAACCTGTCCAGATCGGCTCCAACCGCCTCGACCGCACCCGCTTCCAAAGCAAGCTCGAAAAGCGACGATGCATACCTTTCGGCTACACCGGATGTTCCATGGGAGGTATCTGCCACGGGCACTTTTTCCCTGCTAATCGTCCAAGAACATCAGCGAGGGGGCTCCACCGCATCAAATTCTTGAAATCGTTTCAATTTCCCCGAAAAAGACCGGAATTCCCCCCTGCCTTTTCCCAATTTCGCGGTCCGTCTAGCATAGGACGCCGGGACTCGCAACACGCGTAATAGCGGAAAGCGCCGTTTGGGCAAGGGGGAATGCGTTTAAATTTTCCGATTCCGCCCAGGATGCGCCATAGGTGCGGCACAAAAGCCAAAAAGCACGTCTCAGACCAGTCCGAACACGTAGCTCAACGACAGTGCAGACAACAGAAGGTGCACAACCAGAAGTATGAAATTCCGCACTGTTGCGCCTCCATCGGAGAGAATGGAGAGAATGCCGCCGAATACGCTGAGACCGAAGGCCGCGCCGAAAGCGAGATAGACCATGGGCTGCGCCAGAAGCAGTGCGGCAGCGCCGAGGCCGAGATAGAAGCCGGCAAGCGATGAGCGCACAAGCGCGTAGCCATCACGACGCTCGCCGATCGCCTGCAGACCGAAGGCGCGCAGGGTAAGGCCCGGCGCAAACATGAAGAAGAGGCCGATCACGGCCGACACCACCGCCGCGCCGAAGGCCAGCTGCTCGCCGAATTCGGCGGGAAAATAAAACTCCATCTCGTTCCCCAAATCGTTTTTTGCCTGCTGCGTTATGACACGGTCATGACAGCGGGAAAACGCCCCTGTTGATAAAGTTCAAAGGAAACTTTGCGGATCGATATCGAGCTGCACATGCACGCTGCCCCGCACCTTCGGGCCATTGGCCAGAACCGTTCGGAGGAAAGACTGCATGTCGGAATTGCGCCGCCCATGCACCAGCAAACGGAAGCGGTGGCGGCCACGGATCAGCGCCAGTGGCGCTTCCGCCGGACCGAGCAGCATGATGCCTGTAACCTGCGGCGCGGCCGCTCTGAGGCCACGCGCATGGGTTTCCGCTTCCGCCCGCGTATCGGCGGATACTATGATCGAGGCGAGGCGCCCGAAGGGCGGCAGAACGGCTTTCTCCCGCTCCACGATCTCTCTTTCATAAAAGGCCGACGCATCGCCGGACACGATCGCCTGCATGACGGGATGCTGCGGCTGGTATGTCTGCAACAGGCCATGGCTTTTAAGTCCCGTACGCCCGGCACGACCCGTCACCTGCGAAAGCAGCTGGAACGTTCGCTCCGCTGCGCGCGGATCGCCATTGGCAAGGCCGAGATCGGCATCGACAATGCCGACAAGCGTCATCAGGGGGAAGTTGTGCCCCTTGGCGACGAGCTGCGTACCGATGACGATGTCCGCCTCGCCCTTGACGATCGCCTCCAGTTCCAGACGCAGCCGCTTGACACCCATCAGGTCGGAGGAGAGCACGATGGTACGGGCATCCGGAAAATGTTTCTCCACTTCCTCGGCAATCCGCTCCACGCCCGGCCCGCAGGCGACCAGATGATCGAAGGTGCCGCATTCCGGGCAATGGTCCGGCGTCGGCTCGTTGTGACCGCACTGGTGGCATTGCAATTGATTGCGGAACCGGTGTTCCACCAGCCAGCTGGAACATTGCGGGCACTGGAAACGGTGTCCACAGACCCGGCAGAGCGTCAACGGTGCGTAACCGCGACGATTGAGAAACAGTAGGGACTGCTCACCCTTTTCGATGGTCTTGCCGATGCCGCGCAGGAGAACCGGCGAAAGAAACCCTCCCCTTTCCGGCGCATGACGACGCATATCGACCAGATGCAGATCGGGCATCGCCGCATCGCCGAAACGCGTGTGCAAATGGATGGTGTTGTAGCGGCCTGAACTGCCGTTGACCTGGCTTTCCACCGACGGCGTGGCGGACACCAGCACAACCGGGAAATCCGCGATCCGGGCTCTGACGACCGCCATGTCGCGGGCATTATAATAGACCCGGTCCTCCTGCTTGTAGGCCGGGTCGTGTTCCTCGTCGACGATGATGAGACCGAGATTGTCGAAGGGCAGGAAAAGCGCCGAGCGGGCGCCGGCAACCACCTTCACCTCGCCCGTCACCGCCTGCCGCCAGACCTTTTCGCGCATGCGCGGCGACAGATCCGAATGCCATTCCGCCGGCTTCGCGCCGAAACGGTCGTGAAAGCGATCCAGAAACGCCGCCGTCAGGGCTATTTCCGGCAACAGGATAAGGACCTGCTTGCCCTGCCGCAGCGTCTCCGCCACCGCCTCGAAATAGACCTCGGTCTTGCCCGAGCCGGTCACGCCGTCGATCAGCGAAACATGAAAACCGCCCTTGCGCACGTCCTCGAGAATTTCCGATGCCGCCTGTCTCTGCGGGCCTTCCAGCCGCGGCTCGACATAATCAGGATCCGGCTCGGCCACGATAGGCGGCGCGGGCAGAAAGACCGTCTCGAACACGCCCTGCTTGACAAGACCGTCGACAACGCTGGCGGAGACGCCTGCGGCGTGGGCAAGCCCGCTCTTCGTCCACCCATGCCCCTCGGCCGCCAGTTCCATCACCCGCTCACGGGCAGGCGTGAGGCGCTCCGGTCTGCCTTCGGTCAACCGCAGCCCCTCGATCATCGGCTCGGGATCGAAGGCGGCGGGCGCGCGCAGCGCCATGCGTGCCACGAGACCGGGGGGAGAAAGCGTATAGGCGGCGACCCAGTCGATGAAGCGCCGCATTTCCACTTTCATCGGCGGGCATTCGAAACTTTTGGTAATGGGCCGCAACTTCTTCGGATCGACGCTCTTCTCGCCGGCATCGTCCCACACCACGCCAAAGACCTGCCGTGGGCCGAGCGGCACCTGAACCACGGAACCGGTCTCCACGACCATATCTTCAGGCACGGCATAGCTGTAGGGCCCGGGCGCCGGCATGGGCACGAGAACGGGCACCGTGCGCGTGAGCGACGGTGGGTCGAACAGAGCCCCAAACAGATCGGACGAATCTTTTGCCATGATGTGGCGAACATGCCCCGACAGAATGAAAAAGGAAACCGCCCGGATGTAATGGCCCGTCCTTGCAAAGTCCACGCCCCGGGATCAGCCTTAACCAAATGCTGACCATGGCGGGATAGCTTAAGTAACGGAATGGAGCGCCCCTTGACCGAAATCCTGACTTTTGCCACACCCGATCTCTTGAACGAGCGCCAGTCCTGGCTCGCCGCGATTGCCGGCGAGCGCCGTCTTGCGGACAACACCGTCGAGGCCTATGAGCGCGACACCCGCCAGTTCCTGACGTTCCTGACCGGTTACATCGGCAAACCAGCTTCGATCACTGACATTGCCGATCTGCGTCCGGTTGATCTTCGCGCTTTTCTGGCCAGCCGGCGCAGGGAAGGCGCCGGTGCGCGCTCGCTGGGACGGCATCTGGCAGGGCTGCGCTCCTTTCTTCATTATCTGCAAAAGAAAGGCCTGGTGAATGCGGCCGGCGCCACCGCCATGCGCTCACCAAAACAGCCAAAGTCTCTGCCAAAACCGCTGACCGACCGGCAGGCGCTGAAAATCACCACCGCCGAGGCGCAATTGAACGAAGAGCCGTGGATTGCAGCCCGCAATGCTGCGGTCCTCTCGCTTCTTTATGGCTGCGGTCTTCGTATTTCCGAAGCACTCGGGCTGGCCCCGGCCGATTTCACGCCCGGCGCCCGCAGCCTGCGCATCACCGGCAAAGGCAACAAGACCCGGATCGTGCCCCTGTTGGCAGTTGTGACGGAAGCGGTCGATGCTTACAAAAAGCTCTGCCCCTATCATCTGGCAGCGGACCAGCCGCTGTTCCTCGGTGCGCGCGGCGGCAAGCTGCAACCCGCCATCATTCAGCGCGAGATGCAGAAATTGCGCGGCGCTTTCGGCCTCCCGGAAAATGCGACGCCGCATGCGCTGCGCCACTCCTTCGCCACTCATCTTCTGGCCGGCGGCGGTGATCTACGCACCATTCAGGAACTGCTCGGCCACGCCAGCCTTTCCACCACACAGATTTATACCGGCGTCGATACCGCAAGATTGCTGGAAATCTACGACAACGCCCACCCGCGCGCCTGAAGCAGGAATTGCTTAACCATAGTCGTTAACCAGACGTCCAAGCCGCCGTTCTATAAACGAGCAAGAACCGGATGGTACCTATGCACAGCCTGATAAAGCCACAAAATCTCACCGCCACCCTGATGGGCAAGACCGGCGACGCCCTGCTCTGGCTGCTCGCCGCGATGCATATCGTCGCAATCGCAATACTGTTCGCGACTTTGCTGTCGCTGGGTGAGGCGCAAGCCGCCGAACAGGAGATAAGCTGCACGGGCAGCGACATTCTCGTGGAGATGCGCAAGAGCGACCCGCAGGGCCTTGCGAAGATCGAACAGGAAGCTGCCGCGATCCCGAACGGCAAGGGCAATTTCTGGCGTATCGAAAAGGCCGGAACCGCCCCCTCCTTTCTTCTCGGCACCATGCATGTCACCGATCCGCGTGTTCTGGGCATGCCGACCGCCGCCACACCCGCCTTCGAAAAAGCCGCGACGGTCATCGTGGAGTCGGACGAAATCGTCGACGACAAGAAGATTGCAGCATCGCTGCTGACGCGACCGGACCTCACCATGTTTCTGGACGGCAAGTCGATCACCGACATCCTGTCGCCCGAAAATGTCGCACGCCTTGAAAAAGGTCTCAAAGAGCGCGGCATTCCGCTGAGTGCCGTTTCACGCATGAAGCCGTGGATGCTGTCGAGCTTTGTCGCCCTTCCCGCGTGCGAATTTTCCCGCAAGGCCACCGGCCTGTCTTTTCTGGATAAGAAGCTGGCCGAAGACGCCGTTGCGGACGGAAAGCGTCTTGTCGGGTTGGAGACCATGGTCGAGCAGCTGACGGCCATGTCCGAACTGCCGATGGAGTTTCATCTGCAGGCGCTGATCGAAACGCTCGAACTGGGTGACCGCATGGATGACGTCATGACGACAATGACCGATCTTTATGTCAGCGGTGATATCGGCATGACCATGCCCATGCTGAAGAGCATCGATCCCAAGAAAGCAGCTGAGAGCGACAAGGGTTACGCCTCCTTTGAGCAACGCATCATCACCGACCGCAATCACGTCATGGCGGAGCGGGCTGCCCCCGAACTTGGCAAGGGCAATGTCTTCATGGCCGTCGGCGCGCTACACCTGCCGGGCGAAGAAGGCGTTGTCGAACTGCTGCGTGCACAGGGCTTCACGCTGACGCGGGTCGATTGATCCGCTCGTCTGCGATCCCGACAGGACGGATATTGGCGCAAAACGGCCGCATCGTCGCCGGCACGATGCGGCGGTGAAACGGACCGACGACAAAAAGATAAAAGCGTCCGAACAGGTTCTTACGCCTGACGATGGTGGTGACCTTTACGACCTGCCGGTCCACCGCCTGCTCCAGATCGACGACGATGCGGAAATCGAGATGGCTGTCGTCGAAGCCGAGCACGGTTCGCGCCGGGGTGGATGACAGCACGGGAAATCCGCCCGCCGATGCCCCCGCTACCAACTCTACCGTTCTGAGACCAAAAAGCGATACGACGCGGTTTCGAAGCGCCATCAGGCTGCGGATCCATTCTGGAGGGTGATCGAGAAGAAGCCTGCTGACATCGAGCGAACTCGATCCGTCTGCCACCATCTCTCCCTCGAAACAATCCCGCCAGTCGGCGCCCGGCAATATGTCTTCGCTATCCCGCATTCCAGAACCCCCTGCCGCCTTTGCGGCAAGGCATACCATCCTCGATTTTCAACGGGTCGGGAACGTGGCAAAGCGCCGCTCAGGACATCCCCGGAAATAGTGCGAATGCTCTAGCCGTGTGTCATGCGCTTCAGAACATTGGTGCGCCAGTAGAACTGGTGGATCAGAACTGCGATGAGATGGCCGGCAATCAGCGCCCACATCAACACCTTGAACGGCCCGGAATGCAATTGTCCGGCAGCCTGAACACCGAAGTAATAGGCGGCGATACCGGACAAGGGCAGGATGAAGAACAGCGCATAGAAGGTGAAATGCGCCACCTTCGCGGCGATTTGAAACGCACGCGGTTCCTTTTCGGGGTGCGGCGGCACGCCCTGGACGAACCGCAGACAGAGGCGCAGAACCGCAAGCAACAGAATGGCGAAGCCGACATAGGCGTGGATATTGGCCGAAGAAATCTGGTCCGGCGTCAGCGTTTCGCCCCGCCGCATCAACCGGTAGGCATGGGCCATGCCGTCGGGGAACAGCAGATTGAAGAAGATCAGAAGCGCCATCGCCCAGTGAACGACGCGCTGCAAAACGGAAAATGAAACTTGAGTGGAAGACGCCATTTTATTGCCTTTTATCAAAAGGTTAGACAGGCTGTGGCGCGAGTATGAAAAACCCCGGCCTGCATAGCAAGCCGGGGTTCAGCAGATGACTGAAATTTAATATTGAAACGATCACATGTGGATCGGCTTGAAGAAGGTCGCCAGCGCCGCTTCCTTCACCGCTTCCGACATGGTCGGGTGCGCATGGCAGGTACGGCCGAGATCTTCCGAGGAGCCGCCGAATTCCATCAGCACGGTGATCTCGTGGATCATTTCGCCAGCGCCGAAGCCGACGATATGGCCGCCGAGAACCCGGTCGGTTTCCTTGTCGGCAAGGATCTTCACGAAACCATCCGTCACCTGCATGGCGCGGGCGCGGCCATTGGCAGTGAACGGGAACTTGCCGACCTTGTAGGCGACGCCAGCAGCCTTCAGTTCTTCCTCGGTCTTGCCGACGGAAGCGATTTCCGGCTGCGTGTAGACGACCGCCGGAATGACGTCGTAATTCACGTGGCCACGCTGGCCAGCGAGGATTTCAGCGAGAGCAACGCCCTCATCTTCCGCCTTGTGGGCCAGCATCGGGCCCTTCACCACGTCGCCGATCGCGTAGATGCCATCGACATTGGTCTTGTAGTGGCCGTCGATTTCAACGCGGCCGCGACTATCGAGCACGACGCCAGCTTCCGCAAGGCCGAGGCCTTCGGTGTAGGGCTTGCGGCCGGTGGAGATCAGCACGACGTTCGCTTCCAGCGTTTCAGCAGCACCGCCCTTGACCGGCTCGAACACAACCTTCGCACCAGCCGCGGTCTTTTCAACAGCCGTCACCTTGGCGCCGAGTTTGAAATCAAGACCCTGCTTGGCCAGCAGACGCTGCGACTGCTTGGAAACCTCGCCGTCCATGCCACCGAGAATGTTGTCGAGATATTCGACCACGGTCACCTTGGCGCCAAGACGCGACCAGACCGAACCGAGCTCGAGGCCGATCACGCCGCCGCCGACAACGATGAGCTTTTCCGGAACCTTAGAAAGAGCGATCGCACCGGTGGAGGAAACGATGACGGTTTCATCGATATCGACCTGAACGCCGGGGATGCCCGCAACGTCGGAACCGGTGGCGATGACGATGTTCTTGGCTTCGATTTCCTGTGTCTCACCCTTGTCGTTGGTGACGGCAACCTTACCGGCTGCAACCACCTTACCGGTGCCCTGGAAGGCATCGATCTTGTTCTTCTTGAACAGGAAGGAAACGCCGTCGACATTGGCTTTCACCACGCCATCCTTGTGCGCCATCATCTTGTCGAGGTTCAGCTTCGGAGCGGCAACTTCGATACCGAGCGCATCGACGCCATGGGCAACATGCGCAAAGGTTTCGGAAGCGTGCAGCAGGGCCTTGGAAGGGATGCAGCCGACATTGAGGCAGGTGCCGCCATAGGTGGCGCGCTTTTCGATAACAGCCACCTTCAGGCCGAGCTGTGCCGCCTTGACCGCGCAAACATAACCGCCGGGACCCGTTCCGATTACAACTACATCATATGCCATGTTTCTGTTCCTGATTGATTGCGGGCAGGATTTTTAACCGCCCTGCTTCCGTTTGACCTGAAATTCAAGCCGCTTTTTCCGTTGCGAGTTTTATACCGAGAGCGATGAACACCACACCGCTGGTGCGGTCGATCCATTGGCTGGCGCGCTGAAATGCCGCGCGCATGCGTGGCGTCGTCATGAACAGGCTGACGCCGACGAACCATAGGATAAGGCAGCTTGCCATGACGAGCCCGTATCCGAACTTGATGGTAACCGGCGTATGCGCGTGAACCACCGTCGAAAAGATCGACAGGAAGAAAAACACCGGTTTTGGATTGAGCGCGTTTGCGGCAAAACCGAGCGTGAAGGCCTTGAGCCCGGTCTGGGCGCTTTTGGCCCGAACGCCGTCCTCACCTTCCGCGGCCGGCAATTCGGTCTTGCCAGCGCGCAGCGCCTTGATGCCGATATAGATCAGATAGGCGACACCGAGCCATTTGACGATGTTGAAGAGATAGATCGACTGGGAAATGATGAGGCCAAGTCCGAGGATCGTATAGGTGACATGGAACATCAGCGACGTTCCGACACCGAAACTGGTGATGATGGCCTGCTTGCGCCCGTGCACCATGGCCTGACGCATGACCATCGCCAGATCAGCGCCGGGGGAAACGATCGCGAAAAAGAAGATCGCCATCAGGGATGCAAGTTCGATGAGATATTGATGCATAGGCTCGACCTCAGATCAGCGCGACAAGCATGAGGACCAGACCGGCGAGGGAAACGACCCACGCGATCGACCGCACATAGGGAACGCCTGCAAGATAAAGCGGGATGTAGACGACGCGCGCAACGGTCCATATCCAGCCGCCCGCCAGCCCCCAGCCGGAGGCGTCGCCGACGATCGCAAGAGCGAGAACCAGACCGACGAAAGCCGGGTAGGTCTCGCGAAAATTATCCGAGGCGCGCTGCGCGCGTCCCGCAAAGACCCCTTTGAGGTCCGGACGCACATCACGCGCACCCGCATTCCAGGCAAGACCAACTTCCCGCGTAACGGACATGGCCTGAAGGCAGATATGCAGGAGAAGAAGAATGACGCTGAACGCCAGCAGGAACACAAAAGGTCCATTCCCGCCGGCCAGGTTTTCCATCCCTCTTCTCCCCTATCCTAGTCTTAGAGATCGAGAACCAGACGTTCCGGATCTTCCAGGCTTTCCTTGACGCGAACGAGGAAGGTCACTGCTTCCTTGCCGTCAACGATACGGTGATCGTAGGAGAGCGCAAGATACATCATCGGACGGATGACGACCTGACCGCCGATGGCGACCGGACGCTCCTGGATCTTGTGCATGCCGAGGATACCCGACTGCGGTGCATTGAGGATCGGCGAGGACATCAGCGAACCGTAAACACCGCCATTGGTGATGGTGAAGGTGCCGCCCTGCATGTCGGCCATGCCGAGCGAACCGTCGCGTGCAGCCTTGGCAAGACGACCGAGTTCCTTTTCGACGCCCGCGATGGAGAGCTGGTCGGCATCGCGGATGACCGGAACGACGAGGCCCTTGTCGGTGCCGACAGCCATGCCGACGTGACAATAGTTCTTGTAGATGATGTCCGTGCCGTCGATTTCAGCGTTGACGGCCGGCAGTTCCTTCAGCGCGTGGGTCACGGCCTTGGTGAAGAAGCCCATGAAGCCGAGCTTGACGCCATGCTTCTTCTCGAACACGTCTTTATAGCGGTTACGCAGGTCCATGACCGCGCTCATGTCCACCTCGTTATAGGTGGTCAGCATGGCGGCCGTGTTCTGCGCATCCTTCAGGCGACGTGCGATCGTCTGGCGCAGGCGGGTCATCTTCACGCGCTCTTCGCGAACCTGATCCTGCTCGGCCGAAACCGGACGGGGAGCAGCAACGGGAGCCGGAGCGGCGGCAGGTGCCGAAACGCCCTTGGCAACAGCGGCGAGAACGTCGCCCTTCAGAACCTGGCCACGCCTGCCCGAACCGTCGACCTGATCGGCCGAAAGGTTGTTTTCAGCAAGCAGCTTGCCAGCAGCAGGTGCCGGCGGCATGGCGCTGGCAGCCGGAGCAGCGGTCGCGGCAGGTGCCGGTGCGGCAGCAGCGGGCTTTGCCGCGGGTGCGGAGGTCGCAGCCCCGGCAGCACCTTCGGCGATCTGGCCGAGAAGGGCGTCGAGACCGACGGTTTCGCCGTTCTGCGCAACGATTTCGGTCAGCACGCCAGAGGCGGGCGCCGGGACTTCGACGGTAACCTTGTCGGTTTCCAGTTCAACGAGAGGTTCGTCGGCCTTGACGATATCGCCGACCTTCTTGAACCAGGTGCCGACGGTCGCTTCGCTGACGGATTCGCCGAGGGTTGGTACGCGGATTTCAGTGGCCATGATCTAGTTCCGTTATTCGGGTGTCTTTTTTGCGGGGCGATGCGGGAGAGTTGTCACTCTCCCAGCGCGTCTTCCAGGAACGCAGCAAGCTGCGCCAGGTGCTTGGACATCAGGCCGGTCGCCGGAGAGGCGGCAGCCGGACGGCCCGTGTAACGGACCTTCTGGTACTTGGCGTCGATATGCGCCAGAACCCATTCGAGGTACGGATCGATAAACGACCAGCCGCCCATGTTCTTCGGCTCTTCCTGGCACCAGACCATTTCCGCATGGCGGAAGCGCGACAATTCGTTGATCAGCGCCTTGGCAGGGAACGGATAGAGCTGTTCGATGCGCAGCAGATAGACGTCGTCGATACCACGCTTTTCACGCTCTTCGAGCAGATCGTAATAAACCTTGCCGGAACACATTACCACGCGACGGATCTTGGCATCCTTCTGCAGCTTGATCGGGCCATCCTTGATGACCTCTGCATCGTCCCACAGGAGACGGTGGAAGGAGGACTCGCCCGCAAGCTCTGCCAGCGACGAGGTGGCGCGCTTGTGACGCAGCAGCGACTTCGGCGTCATCAGGATCAGCGGCTTGCGGAAATCGCGGCGCATCTGACGGCGCAGGATGTGGAAGTAGTTAGCCGGCGTCGTGACGTTGGCGACCTGCATGTTGTCTTCGGCGCACATCTGCAGCCAGCGCTCCAGACGGGCGGACGAATGTTCCGGACCCTGACCTTCATAACCGTGCGGCAGAAGGCAGACGAGACCGGACATGCGCAGCCACTTGCGTTCACCCGAAGAGATGAACTGGTCAAACACCACCTGTGCACCGTTGGCGAAGTCACCGAACTGGGCTTCCCAGAGCGTCAGTGCGTTCGGGCGGGCAAGCGAATAGCCGTATTCGAAACCGAGAACGGCTTCTTCCGAAAGCATCGAGTTGATGACTTCGTAACGGGCCTGCGTCGGCGAAAGATTGGCAAGCGGGATATAACGCTCTTCGGTTTCCTGATCGTAGAGAACCGAATGGCGCTGCGAGAAGGTGCCGCGTTCGCAATCCTGACCGGACAGACGGATCTTGTGGCCGTCGACGACCAGCGAACCGAAGGCCAGAGCCTCCGCCATCGCCCAATCCAGCCCCTCGCCGGTCTCGACCATCTGGGCGCGGTTTTCCATGAAACGCTGGATCGTGCGGTGTGCACTGAAACCTTCCGGAATGGTCGACAGCTTCTTGCCGATTTCCTTCAGCTGCTTCATCGGCACGCCGGTCTTGCCACGACGCTGCTCATCGGCATTGTCGGCGGCGCGCAGGCCGGACCACTGACCATCCAGCCAGTCGGCCTTGTTCGGCTTGTAGGACTGGCCTGCCTCGAATTCCTGCTCGAGATGAGCGCGCCAGTCGGCCTTGATCTTTTCGAAATCGCCTTCGGTAATCAGACCTTCCGCGATCAGACGGTCGGCATAGATGCGGGCGACAGTCTTGTGTCCACGGATGACCTTGTACATCTTCGGCTGCGTGAACGCAGGCTCGTCGCCTTCGTTATGGCCGAAGCGACGGTAACAGAACATGTCGATGACGACAGGCTTGTGGAACTTCATGCGGTATTCGGTTGCGACCTTGGCCGCATAGACCACCGCTTCCGGATCATCACCGTTGACGTGGAAGATCGGCGCTTCGATCATCTTGGCGACGTCGGACGGATAGGGCGACGAGCGCGAGAAGGCCGGGTTCGTCGTGAAGCCGATCTGGTTGTTGATGATGAAGTGCATGGTACCGGCAACGCGGTGACCGCGCAGGCCGGAAAGGCCGAGAATTTCGGCGACCACGCCCTGACCCGCAAAAGCGGCATCGCCGTGCAGCAGGAGAGGCAGCACCTTGGCGCGTTCCGACAGCGGAATGATATCGCCGTCCCATGTCTTGGCGAGCTGGTCCTGCTTGGCGCGGGCCTTGCCCATGACGACAGGGTTGACGATTTCAAGATGCGACGGGTTTGCTGTCAGCGACAGGTGAACCTTGTTGCCGTCGAATTCGCGGTCGGAGGAGGCACCCAGATGGTACTTCACGTCGCCGGAACCTTCGACGTCGTCAGGCTTGAACGAACCGCCCTTGAACTCGTGGAATACGGCGCGGTGCGGCTTGCCCATGACGTTGGTCAGAACGTTCAGGCGACCACGGTGGGCCATGCCGAGAACGACTTCTTCCAGACCGTCCTGGCCGCCGCGCTTGATGATCTGCTCGAGCGCCGGGATCAGCGATTCACCGCCATCAAGGCCGAAACGCTTGGTGCCCTTGAAGCGCACGTCGAGGAACTGCTCGTAACCTTCGGCTTCAACCAGCTTGGAAAGAATGGCCTTCTTGCCCTCCGGCGTGAAGTCCACGCCCTTGTCCGGGCCTTCGATGCGCTCCTGAATCCAGCCCTTTTCTTCCGGGTTGGACATATGCATGAATTCGACGCCGAGCGTCGAGCAATAGGTGCGCTCGAGAATATCGACCATCTCGCGCACGGACGCGTATTCGAGACCGAGGACGTTATCGATGAAAATCTTGCGGTCGTAATCGCTTTCCTCAAAGCCGTAGGACTTCGGCGAAAGCTCGTTGTAATCTTCGACGGCGCTGGCAATGCCGAGCGGATCGAGCTTGGCGTGCAGGTGGCCACGCATGCGGTAGGCGCGGATCATCATGATGGCGCGAACGCTGTCACGGGTCGCCTGAAGCACTTCCGCCTCGCTGACGGCCTTGCCGGTATCGGCGCTCTTCGCCTCAGCTTTCGCCTGAACCTTCTTCTCGATGGCCTTCTCGACCGTGGCCCAGTTACCGTCCAGCGCGGATACCAGGTCGCCATTCGCCGGGATCGGCCAGTTGGCGCGCTTCCAGGAGGCGCCCTTGGCTGCCTTCTTCACGTCTTCCGGATTGTCGGACAACGCCTTGAAGAAGCTCTGCCACTCCGGCGACACGGAAGAGGGATCCTCTTCGTACCGGGCATAGAGCTGCTCGATATAGGCTGCATTCGCGCCGTCCAGAAACGACGTGATCTGAAACTGCTCGTTCGCTTCTTGCCTTGCCATTGTGTTCTTGCGGACTTGTCCGTCCGCCTCCTCGATGCCGTTAGGGCCGTTTATCGGCCTGCCGCTTGATTATTGCTATCTGCCGCCGGGGCGGTATGCCGTCTGTCTGTCGTTCTTTGCGGCATCGGGCAGCGCGGGTTTAAAGCCGCGCCGCCCGTTACCGGTCTCATGTGGTCTCAGCCCTTGAGGACTTCAACCAGGGTCTTGCCGAGGCGCGCCGGGGAGGGCGAAACCTTGATGCCCGCTGCTTCCATGGCTGCGATCTTGGACTCTGCATCACCCTTGCCGCCGGAAACGACAGCGCCGGCGTGGCCCATGGTGCGGCCCTTCGGTGCGGTACGGCCCGCGATGAAGCCGGCCATCGGCTTCTTGCGGCCCTTCTTGGCTTCGTCGATGAGGAACTGCGCCGCTTCTTCTTCAGCCGCGCCACCGATTTCGCCGATCATGATGATCGACTGCGTGGCTTCGTCGGCCAGGAACATTTCGAGCACGTCGATGAACTCGGTGCCCTTGACCGGGTCGCCGCCGATGCCGACAGCCGTGGTCTGGCCGAGGCCTTCGTTAGAGGTCTGGAACACAGCCTCGTAGGTCAGCGTGCCGGAGCGCGAGACGATACCGACCGAACCCTTGCGGAAGATGGAGCCCGGCATGATGCCGATCTTGCATTCTTCAGGCGTCATGATGCCCGGGCAGTTAGGCCCAAGCAGACGCGACTTCGAACGGTCGAGGCGAGCCTTGACGCGCACCATGTCCATGACCGGAATACCTTCGGTGATGCAGGTGATGAACGGGATCTCAGCCTCGATGGCTTCGATGATGGCGTCTGCGGCGCCTGCCGGCGGAACGTAGATCACGGATGCGTCTGCACCGGTCTTTTCCTTGGCTTCGGCAACCGTTGCGAAGATCGGCAGGCTTTCACCCTTGGAACCAGTCCAGGTTTCGCCACCCTTCTTCGGGTGAATACCGCCGACCATCTGCGTGCCGTAATAAGCAAGCGCCTGTTCGGTGTGGAAGGTGCCGGTTTTGCCGGTCAGACCCTGAACAAGGATCTTCGTGTCTTTATTAACAAGAATAGACATTATTTCCGGTCCCTCAATTAGCCGTTGATCGCCGCAACGATCTTCTTGGCCGCGTCGTCCAGGTCGTCA
Source organism: Agrobacterium arsenijevicii (assembly GCA_000949895.1). GTDB lineage: Bacteria > Pseudomonadota > Alphaproteobacteria > Rhizobiales > Rhizobiaceae > Agrobacterium > Agrobacterium arsenijevicii. The sequence continues at coordinate 105,099 of JWIT01000013.1, forward strand.
GCAGCCGTAATCGCAAGGCCCGATTCGTTCAGGAGTTTCTTGCCAAGTTCGACGTTGGTGCCTTCGAGGCGAACAACGAGCGGAACCTGCAAACCGACTTCCTTCACCGCAGCGATCACGCCTTCGGCGATGACGTCGCACTTCATGATGCCGCCGAAGATGTTGACGAGGATGCCCTCGACCTTCGGGTCGGCCGTGATGATCTTGAAGGCTGCAGCAACCTTCTCCTTGCCGGCGCCGCCGCCGACGTCGCAGAAGTTAGCCGGCTCTTTGCCGTAAAGCTTGATGATGTCCATCGTTGCCATGGCGAGACCGGCACCGTTGACCATGCAGCCGATGTTGCCGTCGAGAGCCACGTAAGCGAGGTCCCACTTGGAGGCTTCGATTTCCTTGGCGTCTTCTTCGGTCTCGTCGCGCAGCGCCTTGACGTCGTCATGGCGGAACAGCGCGTTGCCGTCGAAGGACATCTTGGCGTCGAGAACGCGCAGATGGCCATTTTCCATGACGATCAGCGGGTTAACCTCGAGGAGAGCCATGTCCTTCTCGTTGAAGGCCTTGTAGAGGATCGGGAACAGCGCCTTGGCGTCTTCCGCTGCAACACCCTCAAGCTCGAGAGCCTTGGAGATCGCGGCAACGTCGGCGTCGCTCACACCCTTTTCCGGGTTGATGGCGATGGTGTGAATCTTCTCGGGCGTGTCGTGGGCGACAGCCTCGATATCCATGCCGCCTTCGGTGGAAACCACGAAAGCAACCTGACCGACGGAGCGGTCAACCAGCAGCGAGCAATAAAGCTCGCGGGAGATGTCCGCGCCGTCTTCGATGTAGAGACGGTTGACCTGCTTGCCGGCATCGCCCGTCTGCGCCGTTACCAGCGTGTTGCCGAGCATGTCCTTGGAATGGGAAACGACTTCTTCGATCGTCTTTGCGAGACGAACGCCGCCCTTGGCATCGGGGCCGAGTTCCTTGAACTTGCCCTTGCCGCGGCCGCCAGCATGGATCTGGCTCTTGACGACGTAGAGCGGGCCCGGAAGCTGCTTTGCAGCCGCTTCGGCTTCTTCGACCTTGAGGATGGCGACGCCTTCAGCAACCGGCGCACCGTAGCCCTTCAGAAGAGCCTTGGCCTGATATTCGTGAATATTCATGGAATAATCCCTGTTTGGAGCCGCTTGAAGCGCCCTGCGTTCATTCAGACGCAGGGCGCTTCAAACTATTGAATCTACGTATCGTGCCTTGCAAAAATCGATCCCGGTTTTTGCGCCGATACGTCAGGTTATTACTTCAGCGACGGAGCGATATTGATGCAGGCTTCACAAAGACCAGCGACAGCGCCGACGGACTTGCGGAACGCTGCTTCTTCTTCCTTGTTCAGTTCGATCTCGATGATGCGCTCGATACCGCCGGCACCGATGATGGTGGGCACGCCGACATACATGTCGTCCACGCCGTACTGGCCCGACAGATGGGCAGCGGCGGGCAGAACGCGCTTCTTGTCCTTGAGGTAGGATTCAGCCATTTCGATCGCGGAAGCAGCCGGCGCATAATAGGCCGAGCCGGTCTTCAGCAGGCCGACGATTTCCGCACCGCCGTCGCGCGTGCGCTGGACGATCTCTTCGAGGCGCTCGGCGGTGAGCCAGCCCATCTTGACGAGATCGGTCAGCGGAATGCCGCCAACGGTGGAATAACGTGCCAGCGGCACCATCGTATCGCCGTGGCCACCGAGAACGAAGGCGGTGACGTCCTGAACCGAAACGTTGAACTCTTCGGAAAGGAAAAGACGGAAGCGGGCGCTGTCGAGAACGCCGGCCATGCCGACGACCTTGTTCTTCGGCAGGCCGGAGAACTTCTGAAGTGCCCAGACCATGGCGTCCAGCGGGTTGGTGATGCAGATGACGAAAGCGTTCGGGGCATATTTCTTGATGCCGGCGCCGACCTGTTCCATGACCTTGAGGTTGATGCCGAGAAGATCGTCGCGGCTCATGCCCGGCTTGCGGGCAACGCCTGCGGTGACGATGCAGACATCCGCGCCTTCGATGGCAGCGTAGTCGGACGCGCCGGTGAGCTTGGCATTGAAACCTTCAACCGGGCCGGACTGGGCAATATCCAGACCTTTGCCCTGCGGGATGCCGTCGGCAATATCGAAGAGGACGATATCGCCCAGTTCCTTCAGGCTGGCGAGATGCGCCAGCGTGCCGCCGATCATGCCAGAACCAATAAGTGCAATCTTTTTGCGAGCCATCGAATGCTTCCTCTAGAGCTTCAATTCAATTTCACCGCGCCACCGGCAGCCAAATTGTCGCATTTCGATTAGCCCCATTGGCCAAAATTGGCAACAGATTCTTTTGGCATGAATATTTTCAATCGTTTAGATCATTATTTTCTTACGTAAACGTAAGAAAATGCGTCATGAAAGTGTCAAACTTTCTCGCGTTTTTCGTGATGGAGCACGAGATAATCGGCGCTGCGCATCTCAAACAGGCGAGAGGCGGTGCGATCGAACTCGAAACCTTCGGTACCCTTGCGCTTGCCGAGCAGGTCTTCGGGCATGGCCGCGGCGGAGGCGAAAAGTCTGACGCTGTGGTCGTAAAGCGCGTCGATAAGAATGATGAAGCGCTTGGTCTCGTTCCGCTTGTCAACGTTGAGGAACGGGATGTGGTCGATGAAGACCGTATCGAAACGATTGGCGATGGCCAAAAAGTCGGACGCGCCGAGCGGCTTTTCGCAAAGGTCGGAGAAGGAAAAGCGGGCGACGCGACCGCTGGCGCGCGGCACCAGAATGGAGCGGCCCTTCATGGGTATCTCCGTCGGCGCCACCAGATGTCCGCCGGTCATGCGCCGCCAGGCCATATCCATCGCCTGATCCGCAGAACCGTCGAGCGGTGTGACGTAGACCGGCAGGCTTTCCAGCTTTTCCATGCGGTAATCGGTGGGGCTGTCCAGCGTCACCACCTCCACATGCTTCTTCAGCAAATCGACGAAAGGCAGGAACAGGCCACGATTGAGCCCGTCCTTGTAAAGATTGTCGGGCACGACGTTGGACGTCGTCACCAATGTGCAGCCATTGGCGAAAAGCTCGCTGAACAGCCGGGCGAGGATCATCGCATCGGCAATATCCGTGACGGTGAACTCATCGAAGCAGAGAAGCTCCGCCTCCGCCAGAAGCTGGGCCGCGACGGGCGGAATGGGATCGGCCTGTTTGGTTTCGCCATTCTTCAGTTTCTGCCGATGCGCATGCACACGATTATGCACGTCCGCCATGAATTCATGAAAATGGCAGCGCCGTTTCGAGGAGACGGGCGCCATCTCGTAGAACATGTCCATCAACATCGTCTTGCCACGGCCGACGCTGCCATGGACATATAGTCCCTTGACGAAGGCTTCCGGGCCGGCCTTGCGCGCGAACATCCAGCCGAGAGCGCTTTTTTTCCGGGCGGGCTTGCGCGCCTTCAGATCGGCAAGGATACGGTCGAGATGGGCCGCCACGCCAAGCTGCGCGGCATCCGCCTGCAAGGTGCCAGCTGCCGTCAATGCGTTGAGCTGTTCAACGACACTATGATTATAGTCTGGCAATGGCTTCATGAAAAAGCGCCCCGGTCGCGGACAAGCGTCCGCGACGAATGGAATGGCTTAGAACAAACGAGGCGATCCGGATGCACCGGAAATGCTCTATCGGCTGAGGCTGAGCGGCTGGCCGCTATTGGTCGTGCCGTCAAAACGCGCGTCGGCGCTCTTGTAGACACGGCCGATCGTATCGCCCGAACGGTTCTTGAACAGGACCATCTTGCCGGACACTTCCCAAGACCCCATCGCCGTCAGATCGCCGGCGCAGCCACGCGTGCCGCCGCGCGAACCGCTGCCGAGATTGGTGAGCGTCAGGAACATGTCGCAATTCGCGCCGCCATTGGAAACGCGCCAGTTGCCGACCATGGATTCCTTGGTGACGTCGAGCGCAGTCGCCGGCGGAGCCGCAGAGGCGACGTTCACGCCACCGGGTGCCGCCGAAGCGGGAGCCGAAGGGAACTGACCGCCAGGAGCGCCACCGGGTGGCGGCAGGGCGCCAGACTGAACGGAGGGAACCGGCTGCGCCTGCAAGGGCGGCGTATAACCGGGATTGTTGCTGGTGTTGTTGTTGTAATCGTAGGAGGTACGTTGGCAACCGGCGAGGCTCATTACAACCGCAAGACCCGTCACCACATATCTGAATTGCATATCAAGCTCCCGATTCTCTCGCTTCCGGAAAGACCATGATCAAACAAGAAGGCTGAATTATTACTAAAGCCTTATCTTGCACAAGCGATGGCTGGAATAATTACTATTTCGGTCAATTTTTACCGAATTTTCCCGCGTCCGGTTGTAAAAAGGGCCGCAGTCGAGACTGCGGCCGGATAGATTTTTGGGTCCAGACGAATCGTCTTCAGACGCGACGCTCGACCATCATCTTCTTGATTTCCGCGATCGCCTTGGCCGGGTTCAAGCCCTTCGGGCAGGCCTGCGCGCAGTTCATGATGGTGTGGCAGCGATAGAGACGGAATGGATCTTCGAGATCGTCGAGACGCTCACCGGTTGCCTCATCGCGGCTGTCGATCAGCCAGCGATAGGCCTGCAGCAGAACGGCGGGACCGAGGTAACGGTCGCCATTCCACCAGTAGCTGGGACAGGAGGTGGAGCAGCAGGCGCACAGAATGCACTCGTAGAGACCGTCCAGCTTCAGGCGGTCCTCATGGCTCTGCTTCCATTCCTTGGCGGGTGTCGGCGAAACCGTCTTCAGCCACGGCTCGATGGAGCGGTGCTGCGCGTAGAAGTTCGACAGATCGGGAACGAGGTCCTTCACCACAGGCATGTGCGGCAGCGGATAGACCTTTACCGTACCCTTGATCTCTTCCATGCCCTTGGTGCAGGCGAGCGTATTGGTGCCGTCGATGTTCATCGCGCAAGAGCCACAGATGCCTTCGCGGCAGGAGCGGCGCAGCGTCAGCGTCGGGTCGATGTTATTCTTGATGTACAGAAGCGCATCGAGAACCATCGGGCCACAATCGTCGACATCGATATAATAGGTATCGATGCGCGGGTTCTGGCCATCATCCGGGTTCCAGCGATAGATCCGGTACTCGCGAACGTTCTTGGCACCATCCGGCTTCGGCCAGACTTTGCCTTCGCTGATCTGGGAATTCTTGGGGAGAGCTAGTTCAACCATATCCAGTTCCTCAAATCAGTAGACGCGAGCCTTCGGCTCGATCTTTTTCGGATCGATGCCGTCGGCGATCAGGTCGGTGTGGACAGGGCGGTAATCAAGCTTGACGTCGCCTTCGGGGCTGACCCAGGCAAGCGTGTGCTTGCGCCAGTTCACATCGTCGCGACCGGCGAACGGACCATCGACGAAATCCTCGCGGGCATGGCTGCCACGGCTTTCCTTGCGCGCTTCCGCGCCATAGACCGTCGTGATCGCGTTGGCCATCAGATTGTGCAGCTCGAGCGTTTCGACCAGATCGGAGTTCCAGACCATCGAACGGTCGGTAACCTTGACGTCAGGCAGTTCCTTCCAGATGGCGGAAAGACGCTGGCAACCGCTTTCCAGCGATTCCTGCGTGCGGAACACGGCCGCATCGTCCTGCATGGCGCGCTGCATCTTGTCGCGCAGCACCGCAGTCGGCGTGGAGCCACTGGCATAACGCAGGCTATCGAAGCGCTCCATGATCTTGTCGCAGGCAGCAATGTTGAGCGCGGGAACCGGCGTATCGCGGTCGATGACCTGGGCTGCCCGGATGGCGGCGGCGCGGCCGAAGACCACGAGGTCGATCAGCGAGTTGGAACCGAGGCGGTTTGCACCGTGAACCGAGGCGCAGCCCGCTTCGCCAACAGCCATCAGGCCGGGTGCGACGCGTTCCGGGTTGTCGGCGTTGGCGTTCAGAACCTCACCCCAATAGTTGGTCGGAATGCCGCCCATATTGTAGTGAACGGTCGGCAGAACCGGGATCGGTTCACGCGTCACGTCGACGCCGGCGAAAATCTTGGCGCTTTCGGAAATGCCCGGAAGACGCTCGTGCAGGATTGCCGGATCGAGGTGATCGAGATGCAGGAAGATGTGGTCCTTATTCTTGCCGACGCCACGACCCTCGCGGATTTCCATGGTCATGCAGCGCGATACCACGTCACGCGAAGCAAGATCCTTCGCCGAAGGAGCATAACGCTCCATGAAGCGCTCGCCTTCGGAGTTGACGAGATAACCGCCTTCGCCACGTGCGCCTTCGGTGATCAGGCAGCCCGCACCGTAGATGCCGGTCGGGTGGAATTGCACGAATTCCATATCCTGAAGCGGCAGGCCGGCGCGTGCAATCATGCCGCCGCCGTCACCCGTGCAGGTGTGCGCGGAGGTCGCCGAGAAATAGGCGCGGCCGTAGCCGCCGGTCGCCAGAACCACCATCTTGGCGGAGAAGCGATGGATCGTGCCGTCATCGAGGTTCCATGCCACGACGCCCGTGCAACGACCGTCTTCCGACATGATGAGATCGAGCGCGAAATATTCGATGAAGAATTCCGCATTGTTGCGCAGCGACTGGCCGTAAAGCGTGTGCAGAATGGCGTGGCCGGTACGGTCGGCAGCAGCGCAGGTGCGCTGCACCGGCGGGCCTTCGCCGTAGTTCTGCATGTGGCCGCCGAACGGGCGCTGGTAGATCTTGCCTTCGGCGTTACGCGAGAACGGCACACCGTAATGCTCCAGCTCATAGACCGCCTTCGGCGCTTCCATGGCGAGATATTGCATCGCGTCGACGTCACCCAGCCAGTCGGAGCCCTTTACGGTGTCGTAAAGGTGCCACTGCCAACAGTCGGGCGTCATGTTGGTGAGCGATGCGGCGATGCCGCCCTGCGCCGCGACCGTGTGGGAGCGCGTCGGGAAAACCTTGGTGATGCAAGCGGTACGGAAACCCTGTTCCGCCATGCCGAGCGTCGCACGGAGACCCGCGCCGCCGGCGCCCACCACGATCACATCGTAGGAGTGATCGACGTAGGTGTAGGCCTTGCCATTCTGAGAAGGTGAACTGATCGATGCCATGGCCGAATTATCCTGCGAATGCGATTTTCAGAATGGCGAAGATGCAAAGACCGCCAATGAGAACCGCGAAAAACGTGTTGAGCATCAGAAGAACGAGCTTCAAAACCTCGCCGTGAACGTAGTCTTCAATGATGACCTGCATGCCGAGCTTCATATGGATGAGGCCGGAAACCAGCACCAGACCCATGATAACAGCGACGAGCGGGTTGGAGAGCGCGGCTGCAACTTCCGGATAGGGAGCGCCGGCATATTTGATGAGGAAGACCACAAAGAAGATCAGCAGCGGTACGTTGGCGACCGCAGTCAGGCGCTGACGCCAGAAATGGTCGGTGCCTTCCTTGGCGGAGCCGAGGCCGCGAACCTTTCCGAGAGGTGTACGCATATCCATGACAGGCTATCTCCTTAGCGCACGATCAGGGCGATGACCCAGATCAGCGCGGTCAGACAGATCGACGCTGCGAAGGTCGCCTTGGCGAGTTTCGTGTTGAAGTTCTTCTCGAAGCCATGGCCGAGATCCCACATGAAGTGGCGCAGACCGCCCAGCATGTGGTGAACGAGGGCCCAAGTATATCCGATCAGGATGAGCCTGCCGATGATCGTACCCATCGCCCAGTTGACCCAGTCGTAATAGGCAGGACCGGAAGCAAGCGCGATCAGCCACCAGGCGACCAGAAGCGTTCCGAAATAAAGTGCAGCGCCCGTGATGCGGTGCACGATGGATGCAACCATCGTCGGAATCGGCTTGTAAATTTGAAGATGCGGCGACAGAGGCCGGTTATTTGTCACGTTCGCCATCAGAACCTCGCGGCGTTTTCCCGTGCACCCGTCAGATCGGGCGCCCCCAAGCAACAGCACATGACGAAAGAATGTGCATTGCACCAACCGCGACGTTTAATCACATGGGAGCATCCCGACAAGCACATTTCATGACCGATTCCAATTTAATCGATTGGTTCACGAATTTTTTTTGGAATTTTTTTGCGCGAAAATAAAAAATCGAGCGTTTCCAAGATTTACACCCTCGGAATATTTACCTTTACGTAATTTAAAAATCATGTAATTTACTATTCGTTAACCGAAAAATCCGGAGAATGAGGCTCATGTTACAGCGTCGAATCGCAGCTCTGGCCGTGATGACCGCGGGCATGATTTTTACCGCAATGCCTCCTGCAGCGGCAGATGATTTTTACGGTCGCCACCATTATCAGCATCACCAGTCGCAGGTGAGCTTCTCCACTGACGGGCTGCCATCCACCCTTTCCGGTGGCACCTATGTCGGTGGAATATCGGCCTTGCGGGTTCGCGGGAACGGTAACTATTTCGCGCTCAGTGGCGGGCTTTCGCGGAAAGGCGCAACCGTCAACATGGGCGCGCAGCTGGCCCCCGTGGCAAAGATCATCAACGTCCATGCGGAAAATGCAGGCGACGCCTGCGCCTACGAGCGCGGCGTCTGCATCATCCGGCCCTAATCAAATATAATCAGACGAAACGCCAGACGGTGGTCTTTTTGACTTCGCTGTCTTCCAGTGCCCGCGTCACCGGCACCTGATAGGTCGCCTCCGCGCGAAGGCGCTCTCTGGGCAGATAGGCACGTCCGGGATCGCCGACGAGCACGCTCACGCCCTTGTCCGCCAGCTCCAGAAACCACGGTATGAGAAGATCGGCAAAGGCGCGGTCATAAAACACGTCGCCCGCCAGCAGGACATCCGCCTCGACCGGCGTCCCCACCAGATTGAGCCCGGTAAACTCGATGCCCACGCCATTAAGAGCCGCATTCAGCCGAATGGCCGTTTCCGTCCAGGGATCGATATCGGCGGCAACAACCGTTGCGGCACCCGCCTTTGCGGCGGCGATGGCGACCAGCCCGGAACCGCTGGCGAAATCCAGCACACGTTTGCCGGAGACGCTTTCAGGGTGATCGAGAACATAGCGGGCAAGACCCTGCCCGCCAGCCCAGGCGAAGGCCCAGAACGGCGGCGGCAGGCCGATCTCTTCCAGCTCCTCCTCCGTCTTCAGCCAAAGCTCATGGGCTTCGCTTGCCAGATGAAGGCGCAATTCCGGCACGTGCGGTGGATGCATGATGCCGGTATTGTCAAGAATGAAGCGTTCGGGATCGGTCCTCACCGAAAGCTCAATCCGGTGATTTCGGCGGATTGGCAAGGCCGCCCATACGGCAGACCTCGAGATATTCCTCTTCCGTCACCGGCTGCACGGAAAGCCGCATGGAGGTGACGAGCGACATCTTCTCCAGTTTCGGATTGGCTTTCACGTCCTTCAGCGAAACCGGCTGCGGCATATCGCATACGGCACGGATATCCACGCAATCCCATTTCAGATCGCCTTCCGCAGTCGAATCCGGATGCGAAAGCGCACAGACTTCGACGATGCCGACGACATCCAGCCCCTCATTGGAGTGGTAGAAGAAACCCTTGTCGCCAATTTTCATGGCGCGCATGTTGTTGCGGGCCTGATAATTGCGCACGCCGGTCCATTCTTCGCCCGCCTCGCCCTTGGCCTTCTGCATTTCCCAGGACCATTTGAACGGCTCGGACTTATAAAGCCAGTAATTCGCCATATCCGGTCACGCTCCCGGATTGTTGAAGACCCAGTTATAGGGCTTCACGTCAACGCTTTCGAACAGGCCTGCCTTGGCATAGGGATCGGCATCGGCCAGAGCCTTGGCGGCATCGATATCGGCGGCTTCCACGACGACCAGACTGCCATTCGGCTTGCCTTCAGCATCGAGGAACGGGCCGGCAATCTTCAGCGTGCCTTCGGCGTTCAGCCTGTTCAGGTGCTCCAGATGGGCCGGACGCGTTTCCATGCGCACGTTCAGGTGACCGGGCTTGTCCTTGCAGATAAAGGCAAACAGCATTTTTCTCTCCTCGCTAGCGCATGTCTCCCAAAAGTGTCGGCGGTTTTGGGACCAAGACATGCGTAAAAACTATTCAAAGACCGCACCCTCATTCCGTGGTGATGGGCCGTGTCATCAATTGTTGCATGGCGTTCGCCACGTCCAGGTTGCCGTCGATGATGGCCGCCACCGCCTCGGTGACGGGCATGTCGACAGCGTAATGTTCGCCGAGCCGGGCAGCGACGGCCGCCGCAAAAGCGCCCTCCACCAGCCCGCCGGACATGTCCTTACCCTCGCCCCGGCCAAGCGCGATGCCGAAACGCAGGTTTCGCGACTGGTGACTGGTCGCTGTCAGCACCAGATCGCCAAGGCCGGAAAGACCGCGCACCGTATCGGCCTTGCCGCCCATGGCGACGACCAGACGCGACATTTCGGCAAGACCGCGCGAAATCAGCGCCGCCCGGGCGGAATCGCCAAGGCCTGCGCCTTCGACAATGCCCGCGGCAATGGCGAGAACATTCTTCAGCGCACCGCCAAGCTGCACGCCAATTCGGTCGGTCGAGGCATAAAGCCTGAAGGTTCTGCCGGAAATCGTGGTCGCAAGCCGCTCGGCAATCGCCACGTCTTCCGCCGCAATCGCCATCGCCGTCGGCAATCCGCTCGCGATATCCGCAGCGAAACCCGGGCCAGAGAGAACCGCAATCGGATGATGCGGCAGTTCCGCTTCCAGCAGTTCCGTCAGCAGACGCCCGGAAACCCGGTCGATACCCTTGGCACAGGTGACGACCACGCAATCATTAGCCAGATAAGGACGGTAATGGCGAGCCGCATCCGCATGGGACTGCGAGGGCATGGCGAATAAAACGATACCGGCACCGGCCAGCACATCCGGTTCGGCGGAAAATTCAAGTGCATCCGGCAGGTCGATACCCGGCAGCGCCGCCTCGTGGAAGCGATCATTCTTGAGATCGGCCATCAGGGATGCATCGCGGCCAAGCAAGGTCACATCGTGCCGGTTCTCCAGCGCGATGACGACGGCGAGCGCGGTTCCAAAGGCGCCAGCGCCGATAACGACGATTTTCTCCCGCTGCATCAGGCCTTGGCTCCCCTTTTGCCGAAACCGATCAATGTCTCCGCGCTGCCATCAAGCGGCCAGCGCGAACGCGGCGCAATCTCCAGCGCATCGGGTTCCCTGCCGCAAGCCATGCGCTCCAGCCCAGCCCAGGCGATCATCGCGGCATTATCGGTGCACAGCCGGTGCGGCGGTGCGACAAAGCGGAACCCGTGCGCATCACAAAGTGCCTGCAAGGTCTGCCGGATTTCCTGATTGGCGGCGACACCACCAGCCACGACCAGAGCCTGCTCCGTCTCGATATGCGGAAACTCTTCCTTAAAGCGGGCAAGGCCACGGCCGATGCGGTCTTTCAGGGTGCGCGACACGGCTTTCTGGAAGGAGGCACAAATGTCGGCAATATCCTGCTCCGAAAGTGGCGCGATGGCAGTTGCGGCCTGCCGAACTGCCGTTTTCAGACCGGAGAAGGAAAAATCGAGCCTGACCTCACCAACCATCGGGCGCGGCAGCGCAAATCGGTCCGGATTGCCTTTCGCTGCCGCCTTTTCAACGGCAGGCCCACCGGGATAGGGCAACCCCAGAAGCTTCGCGGTCTTGTCGAAGGCTTCCCCCAGCGCGTCGTCGATGGTGGTACCCCAGCGCTCGTATTCACCCACGCCGCGCACCAGCACCAGCTGTGTGTGGCCGCCGGAAACCAGCAACATCAGATATGGGAAGGAAAGACCGTCGGTCAGACGCGCCGTTAGCGCATGGCCTTCCAGATGGTTGATGGCGTAAAGCGGCTTGTCTGCCGCCATGGCAATCGCCTTGCCCGTCATCAGGCCCACCAGCAGGCCGCCGATGAGACCGGGGCCGGATGTGGCCGCGATGGCATCGACATCCGCAAGGGTGACACCCGCCTGCTCCAGCGCTTCTTCAACCAGCGTGTCCAGCGCCTCGACATGGGCGCGGGCAGCGATTTCAGGCACCACGCCGCCATAGGCGCTGTGTTCTTCAAGCTGCGACAAAACGACGTCGGACACGATCTCGCCATGGCCGTCCGCATGCCGAACCACAATGGATGCAGCGGTTTCGTCACAGCTTGTCTCTATGCCGAGGATACGAAGAAAGGGGGTCATCAATTCTGTTCGTTCATTGCGATCATGCGCACAGTTGGTCTAAGACAACTCCGGTAACAATGGATAGACGCGGATGCAAACAAAACCTTTCCGAATCGGCACACGCGGCAGCCCTCTGGCGCTCGCACAGGCTTACGAGACGCGCAACCGGCTGATGGCGGCACATGGTCTGCCGGAAGATATGTTCGAAATCGTCGTCCTGTCCACCAAGGGTGACCGGATCACCGATCGCGCTCTGTCGGAGATCGGCGGCAAGGGCCTGTTCACGGAGGAACTGGAGAGCCAGCTGCTTTCCGGCGAACTCGATATTGCCGTGCATTCCTCCAAGGACATGCCGACCGTTCTGCCCGAGGGCCTGAATCTTTCCGCCTTCCTGCCACGCGAGGATGCGCGCGACGCCTTCATCGGCCGCACGGCGCCGAAACTTCTGGAACTGCCGCAGGGTGCCGTGGTCGGCTCCGCATCTCTGCGTCGTCAGGCGCTGATCCGCCGCCTGCGGCCGGATCTGAGCGTCATCGTTTTCCGCGGTCTGGTCGACACCCGCCTGCGCAAGCTTGCAGAAGGTCACGCGGATGCAACCCTTCTCGCCTTTGCCGGTCTGAAGAGGCTCGGCAAGGAGAATGTGCCGACGGAAATTCTCGATCCGAAAGAATTCCCGCCTGCCCCGGCGCAGGGCGCCATCTGCGTGGAAAGCCGCATCGGCGACACACGCATGGACGAGCTGCTGGCCCCCATAAACGACAGGCCCACCTATGATGCCGTTACCTGCGAGCGCGCCTTTCTGGCAGTGCTAGATGGCTCCTGTCGTACCCCGATTGCCGGCTACGCCACCTGCCACGGTGAGGAACTGCATTTTTCCGGCCTGATCCTCACGCCCGATGGCCAGACGAGCCACGGCGTCGAGATATCCGGTCCCCGCAGGGACGCCGAAGCCTTGGGCCGCAAGGCAGGCGAAGAGGTGCGCGCCAAAGCGGGCAGCAACTTCTTCGATGGCTGGAGTTGAGCCGATGCGGATCGTCGTCACTCGGCCGCTTCGATCGGGCGAAAAGACGGCCGCAAAGCTTAAAGCCCTTGGCCACGAGCCGGTGCTTCTTCCCCTGTTTCATCCCGTCCACCACGGCGAGCGCGCCATCTCGGCGCTATCGGAGCCACTATCGGCCATCGCCGTGACAAGCGCCGAAGCGCTGCGGGCGCTGGAAACCTTCCGCGACCGGCTTGCATCCCATCTGTCAAAACCGCTCTTCGCCGTTGGCGAGGCGACGGCGGAGGCGGCAGAAACAATCGGCTTCAAAAACATCTTCACCGCCGCCGGCGATGCCGAATCCCTGTCCGGGCTGGTTGCGGAGCATCGCTCTTTCGTGACGAACGAAGATCCCCTGCTCTATCTCGCCGGCACGCCGCGCGGTGTCGTGTTCGAGGACGGACTTGCCGCTGCAGGGATCCCCTTCCGAACAGTCGATTGCTACGAAATGCAACCGTCAGATCTTTCGGAACATATGGTCGCAACAGCGCTAGTGAAGAAGACCGCCGAAGTGGTGCTGCTCTATTCGTCGGAAGCGGCGCGGGCATTTTTCCGCCGCGCATCGGGGGAAAAATATGCTGCGGTGCTGGCCTCCACGCAATTCGTCTGTATCAGCCGCAACGTGCTTTCGCTGGTTCCGGAAATCTTCCGCGCAAACGCAGTGGCCGCCGAAGAGCCCAGCGAAGCGGCGATGTTTGAACTTCTTCGCCGCAAGTCTGGAACCTAATTCAGGCTCGCCTCTTTCCTTTGCCGCCGTCACTGACTAGGTTTAGACTATTGCAGGCAGAATGAGGTTGTCATGGTATCGGAAAAGCCGCCACGCCACTCCAAATCCAAAGCCGAACCGGTCACCATCGACCTGGACGCAAAAGACGTGAAAGCAATTTCCGCCGACGTGGATGCTGCCAAGACTGACGACAAGCCAAGCGAAACGCCGCTGGCAGCAGCGGCTCAGCCGGACACAGATCACAAACCCGCAGCCGCCGAAACAGGCAATCCCGCCCCTGTCTGGGATCAGCCGCGCAAGACGCCCATGGAGCCTGAACCAAACGTTCACAAGGTGGAGCCCACAGCCGACAAGACGCAGGCGGAAAAGCCTGCGGGCAAGCAGCCAGAGGCCGCTTCACCAACCCCCGTTTCGCCAAAAGCCGATGCAAAGCCTACGACAGGCACCATCGGTACCAGCGCCGCTTCTGCAACCGCAGCAGGCGCAAAGCCCTCGACTTTTGCTTCCACATCATCATCGTCTTCTTCCGCGTCCGGAAGCGCTACCGCCAGTGCGAGGCCCTCGACCGGCGCTTCGCCATCGGGACCGGTCAAGCCATCCACACCGCAGGAGGCCGAACGCAAACAGGCTGCAACCTCCGGCCTGATCGCGGCGGGTATCGTCGGCGGCCTTGTGGCGCTGGCTGCCGCCGGCAGCATGCAATATGCCGGTATCCTGCCTTCATTTAATGTGGGCAAGACCGGAGACGATGAGATCGCGGCACTGAAAACCGATCTAGGCACCCTACGCCAGCAACTGGCCAATCTGCCGACGTCAGGTGGAAACACTTCGGCGCTGGAACAGCGCATCGCGACCCTTGAGGGCACAAAGGGTGAGGCCCCGCAGGTGGATGCGCTTGCGGAAAAAATAACTGCGCTGGAATCCACTCTCAAGTCGGAGCGATCTGCACAGGCTTCAGCCACGGCGGATCTGACGCGTCGCCTTACCGACGCGGAAACCAAGATCAACGAACCGCGTGACGATATCGAAGTCGCCCGCGCTATCGCATCCGCTGCGCTCAAGGCGGCGATCGATCGCGGTGGGCCGTTCCTGACCGAACTCGATACGCTCTCGAAAGTCACTTCCGACGATCCGGCCATCGCATCGTTGCAATCCTTCGCCGCAACCGGCGTACCTTCGCGTTCGGAGCTGATGCAGAAATTCCCTGATGTCGCCAATGCGATGTTATCGGCTGTCAACCAGCCCGATCCCAATCAGGGCATCATGGAGCGCCTGACGGAAAGCGCCTTTTCGCTGGTGAAGGTTCGCCCGGTCGGAAATATCGAAGGCGAGACCCCCGACGCCATGATCGCGCGCATGGAGAACAAGCTGCGCAACGGCGATCTGCAGGGTGCCGCACTTGAATGGAATGGGCTTCCCGAGGCCGCCAAGACAGCATCCGCCGACTATAAAAAATCTCTGGATGCACGCATCGAGGTCGAAAACCTGGTGGGAGGCACGTTGACCCGCGCCATCACCAGCACCGGCAAGCAGGGGTAAGGGCATGACCAGAATTCTGACTTTCGCCGTTATCGTTCTGGCGCTCGGTTTCGGTTTCTCCTGGCTGGCGGACAGGCCCGGCGTACTTTCCATCGTCTGGCAGGGCCAGCTGATCGAAATGAGCCTGATGGTCGCCGCCTCCATCGTTGCGGCACTGGTTGCCGCCGTCATGCTGGTCTGGTGGATCGTCAATGCCATATGGACATCGCCGAACGCCGCCCGGCGTTATTTTCGCGCCCGCAAGCGCGACCGTGGTTATCAGGCGCTCTCCACCGGCCTCATCGCCGCCGGCGCCGGCAACGCCATTCTCGCCCGCAAGATGACAGCCCGCACGCAAGGGCTGCTCAGCGCCGATCAGGAGCCGCTGATCCATCTTCTCGATGCGCAGGCAGATCTCATTGAAGGCAAATATGACGAGGCTCGGCGCAAATTCGAGGCGATGGCCCGCGACCCTGAAACCCGCGAACTTGGCCTTCGTGGCCTTTACATTGAGGCCCGTCGTCAGGGCGCCTATGAAGCGGCTCAGCAATATGCAGAGGATGCTGCCGAAAAAGCCCCTTACTTGCCCTGGGCGGCACAGGCAACGCTGGAAACCCGCTGCCGCAACGGTGAGTGGGACGACGCCATCCGCCTGCTCGACCAGCAGAAGGCGGCAGGCGTCATCCAGCGCGGTGAGGCGGAGCGGCTGAAAGCGGTACTTCTCACCGCAAAGGCCGGCGAAAAGCTGGAGAGCGACCCGGTGGGTGCGCAAGAGGATGCCAAACACGCCCTCAAGCTCGCAAAAAGCCTGGTGCCTGCTGCGCTTGTCGCGGCGAAGTCCTATCTGCGCGAGGACAATCTGCGCAAGGCCGCATCGGTTCTGGAACCCGTCTGGAAAAGCGATCCGCATCCGCAGATCGCCGAGCTTTATGTTCGGGCGCGTAGCGGCGATACGGCTATCGACCGGCTGAAACGCGCCGAACGGCTTGAAAGCCTGAAGCCAAACAACATCGAATCCCTGTTTGCCGTGGCGCAGGCAGCACTCGACGCCAAGGAATTCGCCAAGGCGCGGGCCAAGGCGGAAGCCGCCGCCCGGATTGAGCCACGCGAAAGCATCTTCCTGCTGATGGCCGATATCGAACAAGCCGAAACCGGCGATCAGGGACGGGTGCGTTACTGGATGGCGCAGGCGCTGCGCGCGCCGCGCGATCCCGTCTGGGTGGCCGATGGCATCGCTTCGGAAAAATGGCTTCCGGTTTCGCCCATTACCGGCCGTCTCGATGCCTTCGAATGGAAGGCGCCTTTCGGGCAACTGGAAGGCCCGGTCGAAGACCTGACGATCGAAAATGCGATTGCCGCGGCACCCGCAAGGGCCGAACCGGCTCCGGCCCCGATTGTTGTCGAAGCAGCACCTGAGCCAATTGTAGTCGTGAAATCCGCACCACCCGCGCCAATTGAGGTCAAGCCGGTCGTATCGGCACCGAAGGAGAAAAAACCGGTAACGATCGAAATACCGGTGGAAGCCGATCCAGCGGATGTGAAGACGGAACCCGTGCCGTTTTTCGGCGGTGCGCCGGATGATCCGGGCGTCAAGAAACCCGGCGTGGAAACCGAACCCAAAACCCGGCTTAAACTCTTCTGACAGGCTATAGATGTTCAACCAAATACAGTCGTTTATTCAGAACCTCGTCGGCCAGCATACGGATGAATTCAGCTCTGATGATCTGAGGGTGGCGGTGGCCGCCCTCTGCTTTCAGGTGATGGAAGCGGACGGTACGGTCTCCAAAAGCGAGCGTGACCGCCTTCGCGAAATCCTTCACGACTACTACCATCTAGACGCCGGCAAGCTGGAGGCGCTTCTTGCCGCCGGCCAGGAGGCTGGCAAGGAAGCGGTCGATTATTACCGCTTCACCACCGATATCCGCCGCCATCTCGATGAAGAGCAGCGCGTGGAGCTTATTGGCATATTATGGGATATTGTTTACGCTGACGGCGAACGAAGCGAGATGGAAGACCATGTGATTTGGCGTATCGCCGATCTTCTGGGTGTTTCCGTGCGCGACAGGGTTCTGCAACGTCAGCAGGCCGCCACCAGGTCCGGACCCGCTGAAGAAAGCGAAAACGAAGACGATGCTGTTTGACCCTTCCAGGCAACAGAGAAAACAACCCTCACTGCTCGTCGTCCTGCATCAGGAACGTTCCACGCCCGGCCGCGTCGGCCAGATGCTGGTGGAAAAAGGCTATCGTCTGGATATAAGGCGCCCGGCACTTGGCGATGATCTGCCGCAAACGCTGGAAAAACATGCGGGCGCCATCATCTTCGGCGGGCCGATGAGCGCCAATGACCCGCATGATTACGTCAAAGCCGAAATTGACTGGCTGAAAGTGCCGCTAAAGGAAAACAAGCCCTTTCTCGGAATTTGTCTCGGCGCACAAATGCTGTCCAAACATCTGGGCGGCAGGGTCGAGGCCGACAGGGAAGGCAAGGTGGAGATCGGCTGGTATCCGCTGCATGCGACCGAGCACGGGCGGCTTTTGATGCCGCACTGGCCGAAGATGGTCTATCATTTCCACCGCGAGGGCTTCGAGCTGCCGCGAGGTGCCGAGCTTCTGGCGGCGGGCGAGACCTATCCCAATCAGGCTTACCGATACGGAAAAAATGCCTGGGGCCTGCAGTTTCACGCCGAGTTGACCCGCGCGATGATGCACAGCTGGGTGGTGCGTGGCGCACAGCGTTTCGGCATGCCAAATGCGCAAGTTGGCAGTCAGCATCTGGAGGGGCGCATGTTGTTCGACACGCCGCTCCGGTCATGGCTCGGCAATTTCCTCGATCTGGTTTTCGAAGGCAAAGCGCAGCGCTGAGGCCCGTCGGCGTCAGCGCGGCGCGTCGAGATTGTCGATCTTGCGCAACTTTGAAAAGCCCAGCGCCCAGATGACGGCGACCGCAAGCGTGCCCGCCCCGCCAATGACGACTGCCGGCACAGCGCCCACGACATGGGCCATAGTGCCGGCACGGAACTCACCCAGCTCGTTGGAAGCTCCGACAAACACCATGTTGACCGCATTCACGCGCCCGCGCACCTCATCCGGCGTCCAGAGCGCGATCAGCGTTTCGCGCACATAAACGGACACCATGTCCGATGCACCCATGACCACCAGTGCGGCAATGGACACCCAGGCGGTTTGAGAAAGCCCGAACACCACGGTGGAAATCCCGAAAAACCCCACACCAACGAACATCAGCAGGCCCGCATGGTGGCGGATGGGTTTGAACGCCAGAATGATCGCAACGGTGATGGCACCGATACCGGGTGCTGCACGCAGAAGCCCAAGCCCCCATGGCCCAAGCGTCAGCACTTCCTTGGCAAAAATCGGCATCAGAGCGACAGCGCCGCCCAGCAACACGGCAAAAAGATCGAGCGAAATGGCACCGAGAACCACTTTTTCCTGCGAGATGAATTTGAACCCGGCCAGCATGGTCTCGAGACTGATCGCTTTCGCCGGGCCACGCTGCTCCGGCTTGCGGATCGTCACTGCCAGCATCGCTGAAACGATGAACAGCACCAGCGCCACGCTATAGGCCACGGAAGCGCCGATACCGTAAAGCAGGCCACCACCCACGGGGCCGAGAATGGACGCCATTTGCCAGGAAGAAGAGTTCCAGGCAATCGCGTTCGGTAAATCCTCGACGGGCACGAGATTGGGTGCAAGCGACTGAACCGCCGGCCCCATGAACGCCCGCTCAATGCCGAACACGACGAGAATGGCAAAGACCGGCCAGGGAGAAAAGCTGTGTGCCAGCGTCAAGCCAAGCAGGGCTGCGGCGCAGCCGGCGGCGATCAGAAGGCATATGGACATGATGCGCCGGCGATTGTGCCTGTCCGCCACCGTTCCGGTGACGAGGATCAAAAGCAGCGACGGCAGAAACTGGAAAAGACCAATCAAGCCGAGATAAAAAGCATTGCCGGTGACTTCATACATCTGCCAGCCGACGGAAACGCTGACGATCTGGATGGCGAAGGCCGAAAAAAACCGGGCACTGAAAAAACGGCGATAGGAACTATGCCGGAATGCACCGAAGCGGTTTTCGGCGGAAGGCAGGGACATCGGCTGGGTACTCTCGAGACATATGAGAACTTTGCAATAGAGGGATATGACGGGAATCGCCAGCCCTCCTTCAGCGGGATGGCGAAAACGTTGAGCGGTTTCGTCTGAAATCCCGCTGCAACCTATGCTCCAGATCGTGATGATCTGATGTCGATCAGCCCAAAGATCATTACGATCCGGCGCGACACTTGCCGGTTCACCAGCGAATGTCTAAATGTCTTGCAATCAAGATACGGAGATATTGATGCTTGCCCTGTTTCAGACCATCGATCTGGCTTTGAACCTCTATACGTGGGTGCTGATTGCCAGCGCTATTTTTTCCTGGCTTTATGCCTTCAACGTCATCAACTCCCGCAACCAGTTCGTGAACGCCATCGGCAGCTTTCTGGTCAATGTCACGGAACCGGCTCTGCGCCCCATCCGTCGCATTCTGCCCAATCTCGGCGGCATCGACATTTCGCCGATCATCCTGCTGCTGATCATCTTCTTCATCCGCTCGTTCATGTGGAATACGCTCTATCCCATGTTCGCTTGAGCGGCGTCTGGCAAAAACACGGCGATCACATACGCCTGTCCGTTCGCCTTACGCCGAATGGCGGACGGGATGCGATTGACGGTGTGGAGCAGGATGCGGACGGAAATGCCCATTTGAAAGCCCGCGTCAGCGCGGTGCCCGAAGGCGGCAAGGCGAACAAGGCGCTGATTGTTTTGCTGGCGAAAAAACTCGGCCTGCCCAAATCTTCCATCACCTTCGTTTCAGGCGAAACTGCACGTAAAAAAATCCTCCGGATCGATACCGACCCGGAGGATTTCAAAGAGCTTTTTCAAAAGCTGGAAGTCTGAGGCACCGGGCCGAAATCAGCCCTGCGTCTTGTAGCGCTCAATGGCTTCGACGATCAGCTTCTTGGCGACGTCGACATTCTGCCAGCCGCCCATCTTCACCCACTTGCCGGGTTCCAAATCCTTGTAGTGCTCGAAGAAGTGTTCGATCTGCTTCAGCGTGATTTCCGGCAGGTCCGTATAGTTGTGGACCTTGTCGTAACGGCGCGTCAGCTTCGGAACCGGCACAGCGAGGATCTTCTCGTCCTTGCCGCCATCGTCTTCCATGATCATCACGCCGATGGGGCGCACGTTGATCACGCAGCCGGGAACCAGCGGGCGGGTGTTGCAGATGAGAACGTCGATCGGGTCGCCATCGTCGGACAGCGTGTGCGGCACGAAGCCATAGTTACCCGGATAGGTCATCGGCGTGTAGAGGAAGCGATCGACGATCAGCGCACCGGCGTCCTTGTCCATCTCGTACTTGATCGGCTGGCCGCCAACCGGCACTTCAACGATAACATTTACGTCTTCCGGCGGATTCTTGCCTATGGAAATTGCATCAATACGCATTCGCTTCCCTCATTCGGCGGGTTGGATTTGGTTTTCGATACTGGGAAAGTCGCCGCATTGCAACATGGCTTTAGGCGGATAAGGCAGAATGCCGGATTTGAGGGTATTGCAATTGCGCATGGCCGGCCGAAAAAATGAAACCGGCGTGGAATCACCCGGCTCCCTGGTCAGTTCCAGACGAAACCGATCTTGCGCAATGACTTGCCGCCGAAATCTTCCATGCCCTCGGCGATATCCCGGCCGCCATGCGAACGGAAAAACCGATTAGCGACGTCACTGTCCTCGAGGCACCAGACAACGATACCGTTGCAGCCGAGTGAGGTCAGCAGCCGACGGGCTTCCGTGAACAGCACCGAGCCAAGCCCGATGCCCTGATATTCCGGACGGAGATAAAGCTCGTAAATCTCGCCATCATGCGGCAGCCCGCGCGCCCGGCTGAGGCCCAGAGTCGCATATCCGGCAACCACGCCTTTCACCTCCACCACCAGCATGGTCGCGGAACCCCGGGTCGCCTTTTTCCACCAGATCTCGCCACGACGCTCCAGCATCTGCGTCAACGGGCGATGCGGGATCAGCCCGGCATAGGCCTGTTGCCACGACAGACGGTGCGCCTCGGATATGGCGCGCGCGTCTTGTGGTTCGGCTCGGCGAACATCTATGGATAACGTTTTCATAACGCGATTCTGGCCCCGACCGTGAAAACTTGCCAGCCATA
The DNA here is from genome assembly GCA_000949895.1 of Agrobacterium arsenijevicii. Lineage (GTDB taxonomy): Bacteria > Pseudomonadota > Alphaproteobacteria > Rhizobiales > Rhizobiaceae > Agrobacterium > Agrobacterium arsenijevicii. Next base: position 126,671 of record JWIT01000013.1, read on the forward strand.
AAGGTTAACGTCAGCAAGCTTACCCACAGCCTATTCATGTGGACGACCAGGAAAAATTAACGCATCCTTAACCTTTGACACAAGAGTCTTTCGACTCATGCACAAATAAAAACATGCGTATAAAAAAACCCGGCTCGAGGCCGGGTTCTTTAAAATTCGTGACGGGAAGCAGCAATCAGACTGCGAGCTTCGACTTTTCGAAACGCTTGCGATCGTTGGCGTCGAGGAACATCTTGCGCAGACGGATGGACTTCGGCGTGACTTCCATCAGCTCGTCTTCCTGGATCCAGGAAAGAGCGCGATCGAGCGTCATGCGGATCGGCGGCGTCAGCTTGACGGCTTCGTCCTTGCCGGCGGCGCGGATGTTGGTCAGCTGCTTGCCCTTCAGCACGTTCACTTCGAGATCGTTGTCGCGTGTGTGAATGCCGATGATCATGCCTGCATAGACCTTTTCACCCGGCTCGATGATCATCGGGCCGCGATCTTCAAGGTTGAACATGGCGTAGGCGACGGCTTCGCCCGAACCGTTCGACAGCAGGACGCCGTTGACGCGACCGGCGATCTGGCCCTTGAAGGGCTGATAATCATGGAACAGACGGTTCATGATCGCCGTACCGCGCGTATCGGTCAACAGTTCCGACTGGTAGCCGATGAGGCCACGGGTCGGTGCGTAGAACTTCAGACGAACGCGATTGCCACCGGAAGGGCGAAGCTCGGCCATTTCAGCCTTGCGCTCGGACATCTTCTGAACGACGACACCGGAATGCTCGTCATCGACGTCGATCACAACTTCTTCGATCGGCTCCAGCAGGGTGCCGTTGTCATCCTTGTGCATCACGACGCGCGGACGCGAAACGGCAAGCTCGAAGCCTTCGCGACGCATGGTTTCGATCAGAACTGCCAGCTGCAATTCGCCACGGCCGGAAACGAAGAACGAGTCCTTGCCTTCAGCCTCTTCGATCTTCAGCGCGACGTTGCCTTCGGCTTCCTTGAACAGACGGTCGCGGATGACGCGGCTCGTGACCTTGTCGCCTTCGGTGCCAGCAAGCGGGCTGTCGTTAACGATGAACGACATGGTAACGGTCGGCGGGTCGATCGGCTGCGCGGTCATCGCTTCGGTGACGGAAGGATCACAGAAGGTGTCGGCAACAGTGCCCTTGGAAAGACCGGCGATGGCAACGATGTCACCCGCATGGGCCTCATCGATTGCGGTGCGCTCGATGCCGCGGAAGGCGAGGATCTTGGAAATACGACCGGTTTCGATCGTCTTGCCGTCCTGACCAAGCACCTTCACGGCCTGGTTCGGCTTGATCGAACCGGAGGCGATGCGGCCGGTGATGATACGGCCCAGGAAGGGGTTGGCTTCGAGGATCGTGCCGATCAGACGGAACGGACCTTCTTCGACCGTGGGCTCCGGAACATGTTCGAGAACCAGATCGAGCAACGGCGCAAGACCCTGATCCTTCGGACCTTCCGGGTTGACGTTCATCCAGCCGTCACGACCGGAACCGTAAAGGATCGGGAAGTCGAGCTGCTCGTCGGTAGCGTCGAGGTTTGCAAAGAGGTCGAAAACTTCATTGATGACTTCTTCATGGCGGCCATCCGGACGGTCGATCTTGTTGATCGCAACGATCGGGCGAAGACCAACCTTCAGCGCCTTGCTGACGACGAACTTCGTCTGCGGCATCGGGCCTTCGGAACTATCGACCAGAACGATCGCGCCATCCACCATCGACAGGATACGCTCAACTTCACCACCGAAGTCGGCGTGGCCGGGGGTGTCGACGATGTTGATGCGAACACCCTTCCACTCCACCGAGGTCGCCTTGGCGAGAATGGTGATGCCGCGTTCCTTTTCGAGGTCGTTGCTATCCATCACACGTTCTGCAACGCGCTGGTTATCGCGGAACGAACCGGACTGCTTCAGAAGCTCGTCAACGAGCGTCGTTTTTCCATGGTCAACGTGCGCGATGATCGCGATGTTGCGAATTGCCATTGTTCAAAATCTCTGAGGTTGGGCGCTACCGTCGTGAGATGCGCCAATTTAGTTTGGCGCGCTCATAACCTTTTTTTTGCAAATGCGAAAGGGGGGCATTGTCATATGCCCCCTGCGTTGAGGTTCTAGCTCAAGAATATGACAGTCTTTTATACGAGGCCGCGCTTCAAAAGCATGGCCTCCGGACTTGGCATCTTGCCGCGAAAAGCGAGATAGGCCTCCTCCGGATCAATCGAGCCGCCGACGGAGTAGATATTGTCTTTCAGCCTGCGCGCCATCTCGCCATCGAAGGCATTACCGGTTTCCTCGAAGGCAGAAAACGCATCGGCGTCCAGCACCTCCGACCACATGTAGGAATAATAACCGGCCGAATAACCATCACCGGAAAACACATGCTGGAAATGCGGCGTCGCATGCCGCATGACGATGGACTTCGGCATGTTCAGGGCGGAAAGCACCTCGCCTTGCACGACCATGGGATCGCCAACGCTTTCGCGGGTATGGAAGGCCATGTCGACGATGGCAGAAGAGGTGAACTCGACAGTGCTGAAACCGGCATTGAAGGTCCGGGCCGCCAGAACCTTGTCCAGCAGAGCCTTCGGCATCGGCGCGCCGGTTTCATAGTGCAGGGCGTATTTTTCCAGAATTTCCGGCACGGTCAGCCAATGTTCGTAAAGCTGCGACGGCAACTCGACGAAATCGCGCGAGACACCCGTTCCGGAAACGGAAGGATAGGTGACATTGGATAACATGCCGTGCAGGGCGTGACCGAATTCGTGAAACAGCGTGCGCGCATCGTCCAGCGAAAGCAGCGCAGGTTTTCCCTCGGCCGGTTTTGCGAAATTGCAGACATTGTAGATGATCGGTATTTCGCCGACTGTACCGTTCTTCAAAGGCAACTTGTGCTGCGACTGGAACGAACTCATCCACGCGCCGGAACGCTTGGAGGGACGGGCGAAATAATCGCCGAGGAACATGGCTTTCAGATCACCCTTGTCGTCACGGATCTCGAAAACCCGCACATCCGGGTGATAGGCGGCAACGCCCTTTGTTTCGACGGCACGAATTGCAAAGAGCCGGTTGGCCACATCGAAGCAGGCCTCGATGATCTTTTCCAGTTGCAGATAGGGCTTCAATTCAGTCTCGGAGAAGCTGAATTTCCGCGCCCGCAGCTTTTCCGCATAGTGGCGCCAGTCCCAGGGCATGACCTCGTGGTTCTTGCCTTCCTCGATGATGAGGGCGGTAAGTTCAGCCTCTTCCTCACCTGCGCGAAACACGGCCTTTTCCCAGACCTGACCCAGAAGGCCGTTCACGGCATCCGGCGTCTTCGCCATCGTGTCATCCAGCTTGTAGGCGGCAAAATTCTTGTAGCCGAGAAGCTTCGCCTTTTCCTCACGCAGTTCCAGCGTGCGGTGGACGATCTCGCGATTGTCGGTCTCACCGCCGTTTTCGCCGCGCGCTGCCCATGCCTTGAAAGCCTGTTCACGCAAATCGCGGCGCTCGGAAAAGGTCAGGAAAGGCTCGATGATGGAGCGGGAAAGGGTAACGGCGAATTTGCCGTCCTCGCCATGCTCGCGAGCGGCGCCCGCCATCGCGTCGCGCAGAAAACCGGGAATGCCAGCAAGCTCGTCGTCAGTGGAAAGCAAAAGCTTCCAGCTTTTTTCATCCGCCAGCACATTCTGCCCGAATTTAGCGCCGAGACCGGCAAGCTCCTCGTTGATCGCCGCCAGCCGTTCCTGCGGGCCTTTCTGCAACTTAGCGCCGGAGCGCACGAAACCCTTCCAGTGCCGTTGGAGAACGCGCTTTTCCTCGCCTGTCAGGGCAAGCGCCTCTCGCTTTTCCCACAGCGTGTCGATGCGTTTGAACAGCGCCTCGTTCATACCGATCTTTGAATAGTGCCGCGACATTTTCGGAGCTATTTCCCGCTCCAGCGCCTGAATGTTGGCATTGGTGTGTGCGCCAGCCCGGTTCCAGAACAGCGCCGAAATGCGCGAAAGCTCGTCTCCGGCAATTTCGAGTGCGGTCACGGTGTTTTCGAAGGTCGGCGCCTGTGGATTGCCGGCAATCGCATCGATTTCCTGCTCGTGGGACAAAAGAGCGGCTTCGAAGGCCGGGGCAAAATCCTCATCCTTGACCGCATCGAATTTCGGCAGACCGTTCTGACCGTTCCAGTTAACGAGTGCGGGATAGGGCGCGGTCTTGGATGGCATTTCATCTTCCTTGTACAATTCCGGTTTAAGCCCATATGGGCACGCCTCCACCACCAATTCAATATGCCGGAATTTGATGTGGAATACGCAATCACTGCCGCCACCAAGTATTGACCGGCATGATGATGGCATGTTTTGATTTCTCGCAATAATATCCCATGATGGAGATATGTATTATGGAGATTTATTCTTTAAGGTCTGCTAATAGTTTCCTTTTCAGGGACAACCCCAGAAACACCAAATCCGTGGGAAGTACCGATTTCGGCAAGGCAACCCCGTCCGACGCGGCCACCGGCTTTGAAGAGACCATAGACCGCATCGATTTCACCCGTGTCAGCCCCAGGCAATTGCGAGAAATCGCACAGGAATATTACGATACGGGGAAAATCAGCCACGATACCTGGCTTGAGCTTTCGTCCGAACTTCCGGCACAGACGCTGAATGCCAATGGCGAGGTGATCGACATTGCCGACGTGACCGACGACACGAATTTCGACTTCGTGACGTATTTTTCCGACCGGATCGAAATTGCCCGTTCCATCGGCACGACGGATGAAGTGGAAAAAATGCAGGACGTCTTGTCTTTTTTTGCCTCGACGTGATGATGACAGGCAAAGTTGCTGGACGTCCCGCAATCAAACTGACGAATACTTTACTCGATTTTCGATAATATGATTTATGCACCATTGCTTATCGCCCGGAAGTTAGTAAGGCTGACTTACGAAAAGGCGAAGCATGGGCACTAAACGCGAAAAAGATTCACTGGCATTTTTGCTGAACAGCGGCGCACGTCTGCTGAACAGTGCATTTGAGCGCCGTATCTCCGAAGCCGGACTGGGCCTGACCCCCGGCGAGGCGCGCGCATTGCTGACGGTTGCGGTTGTCGATGGCAGCAAACAGGCGGACATCGCCGCCCGTCTCGGCATCGAACCCATGACGATCTGCGCCTATCTCGACAAGTTGCAGTCGCTCAATCTTATAGAACGCCAGCAGGACCCGCAGGACAGGCGCTCCAAACGCATCGTCCTGACGAAAACCTCCGCCGACATGCTGGAAGCCGTCGGGCAGGAAATCGACCAGCTCGTTCTTCAGGCCACACAGGGGCTGAACGAAGAAGAAGTCGCCCTTTTCCGCAGCTTCCTGCAGACGCTTCGCAACAATCTGCAACCGGAACATCCGGTCCAGAACGGCTGATCGCAATTGTCAAAAACCATCATGTCCAAAAAGCGCACGGCACTGCTCGGCGCGTTTCTGACGGCGCTGGCGCCTATTTCCATGTCGATCTACACACCGGCCATGCCGGAACTGACACGGGCTTTCGCAACCACCGAGTCCGCCGTAAAACTCAGCCTCTCGCTCTATTTTGCCGGTTTCGCCATAGCCCAACTGCTTGCGGGGCCGGCCTCCGATGCCTTCGGGCGGCGCAAAGCGAGCCTCTTCTTCCTCTCGATCTTTCTGGGCGGCGGCTTGCTCGCCATCTTTGCCCCGACGATTGAAGTGCTGCTCTTTGCCCGGCTGGTTCAGGGCATCGGTGCCTCCGTCGGCATGACGGTGGCGCGCGCCGTGGTGCGCGACCAATTCACCGGTGCGGAAGCCTCCAGCATCATGAACCTCATCGGCATCATGCTCGCCGTTGGTCCCGCTCTTGGGCCGACGATCGGCGGGCTTTCGCTTGCGGCTTTCGGCTGGCAATCGGTGTTTTTCCTCATGGCCGGCCTCGGAGCCATCGCCATTCTATCCGTGGTGCTTTTCCTGCGTGAAACGACGGTGCCGGACAAAAGCAGGATCCGACCCCGACGCCTTCTGTCGGCCTATGGCACGTTGCTGATGCAGCCGCGTTTTCTCCTGGCTGCCCTCGTGCTCGGCGGCTCCATCGGCGCGCTTTATGCGCAAGCCACCATGCTCACCTTCATCCTCATCAATAAGGTCGGCATGTCCCCAACCGCCTTCGGTGTCGGAATGCTGATGCAGACCGGCGCCTATTTCTTCGGCTCCATCGCCCTGCGTTATATCGCGCCGAGGCTGGGCGACCGCCGTTCGGTCATGCTTGGCCTCTGTTTTTCCGGCACAGGCGGTCTTCTCATCATGCTGTCGGTGTTTCTGGTGCCGCCATCCTTCCTTTCCATCATGGGGCCTGTCGCGGTGGCGACAGTCGGGATTGCGCTGTTGACGCCTTCGATGGTCACGGCAGCACTTGCCCCCTTTCCGCATATCGCCGGCTCGGCATCGGCCATGATGGGCTTCATCCAGATGGGATCGGGTTTTGCGGGCGGGACTGCGGCCTCACTCATCGGTTCGCCGCTGATCGGCTTCGGCATCATCATCCCGGTGATGGAATTCATGGCCGTTGCCAGTTACATCGGTTTCCGTATCGTCTCCAAAAGAGAGACATGAAAAAACCCGCAGGCGTTGCCACCTGCGGGTTTTTCTAATTCACGCTTCAGCAGAATTACTTGCCGAGATTACGCTTTGCCAGAGTGCGCAGGCGCAGGGCGTTGAGCTTGATGAAGCCCGCAGCATCCTTCTGGTCGTAAGCGCCGTGGTCGTCCTCAAACGTCACCAGCGCGTCGGAATAGAGCGACTTCGCGCTCTCACGGCCGGTTACCATGACATTGCCCTTGTAGAGCTTCAGCGTCACTTCGCCTTCCACATGTTCCTGGCTCTTGTCGATCAGGGCCTGGAGCATCTCGCGCTCGGGCGAGAACCAGAAACCGTAATAGATGAGTTCGGCGTAACGCGGCATCAGATCGTCCTTCAGATGCGCAGCGCCGCGGTCAAGCGTGATGGACTCGATCGCACGATGCGCGGCAAGCAGGATCGTGCCGCCGGGCGTTTCGTAAACGCCGCGCGACTTCATGCCGACGAAACGGTTCTCGACCAGATCGAGACGGCCGATGCCGTTTTCGCGACCGTAATTGTTCAGCGTCGCCAGAAGCGTGGCCGGCGACATTTCGACGCCGTTGATGGAGCAGGCGTCACCCTTGCGGAAACCGACCTTGATGACGGTTGCCTTGTCGGGTGCCGCTTCCGGGGAAATGGTGCGCATATGCACATATTCCGGGGCTTCCTTAGCCGGGTCTTCCAGAACCTTGCCCTCGGACGAGGAATGCAGCAGGTTGGCATCGACGGAGAAAGGCGCTTCGCCCTTCTTGTCCTTGGCAACCGGGATCTGGTTCTGTTCGGCAAATTCGAGAAGATCGGTTCGGCTCTTGAACGTCCAGTCACGCCAGGGAGCGATGATCTTGATATCCGGGTTCAGCGCATAGGCCGAAAGCTCGAAACGAACCTGGTCGTTGCCCTTGCCGGTGGCGCCGTGCGCAATGGCGTCGGCGCCGGTCTTCTTGGCGATCTCGATCAGGTGCTTGGAAATCAGCGGGCGCGCGATGGAGGTGCCGAGCAGATAGACACCTTCATAAACGGCGTTGGCACGGAACATCGGGAAAACGAAATCACGCACGAACTCTTCGCGGACGTCCTCGACGAAGATTTCCTTGATGCCCAGCAGCTCGGCCTTCTTGCGCGCCGGCTCAAGCTCTTCGCCCTGGCCGAGATCGGCGGTGAAGGTCACGACCTCAGCGCCGAGTTCCGTCTGAAGCCACTTCAGGATGATCGAGGTGTCGAGGCCGCCGGAATAGGCGAGAACGACTTTCTTAACGTCTTTCGGGAGTGCCATTGTGATGTCCATCTGCATGATGACGGCATCAGAGTACCGCCATTTCCTTGGGATTTCGGCACTTTTACAGTGCAACCCGAAAACTGTGAAGCGATTTTCGGAAAAGATGCCCGACAAAACAACGAATAGGACGAAAGGGCAATAGGCATTTGCGAAAGGTCAAATCCCCGCAACAGCTCGTCATGACTGGAACGAACGGATTGTCACATGCATTATGCGGTTTCGCGCTTTAACATGGAGCGGCGCGATCGACTTGAAGACCGTGAATGAAGCCAATCAGGGTTCAGGCAACGTTGCAAACGGCTGGAAACAGCAAAAAACGACGCGAAGGGAAAACCTATGACGACCATCCACCCCGCATTCAAGGAAGATAATGTCGCTGTCATCACCGGCGCGGCCTCCGGTATCGGACTTGCCGCCGCCCGAAAATTCGCCGGTTTCGGCATGAGCGTCGTGCTCGTCGATCTCGACGGCGACAGGCTCGCCGCGGCGCACGCGGATATTCTGACCGTCGCCAAAGACGGCGAGGCACAGATCGTCGCAATACCGACCGACGTATCGAAGCTCGATGAGCTGGAGGCCTTGGAGCGCGCCGTCATCCAGCGTTTCGGGCGGGTTCACGTATTGATGAACAATGCCGGCATCCAGCCGGGCAGCGCCATCTTCGGCGCACAGGCCAATTGGGAAAAAGTCATCAACGTCAACCTGATGGGCGTCGTGAATGGCAGCCGGGTGTTCGGGCAGGGCATGGTCGCCCATGGCGAGGCCTCGCTGATCATCAATACCGGCTCGAAACAGGGCATCACCACTCCGCCGGGCGATCCGGCCTACAATGTCTCGAAGGCCGGCGTCAAAGCCTTCACGGAAGCGCTTCAGCACGAGCTGCGCAATATTCCGAACGGCGCGGTTTCCGCCCATCTTCTGATCCCCGGCTTCGTCTTCACCGGCCTGACCGCCCACGGCAGAACGGAAAAACCCGCGGGGGCATGGACCGGCGAACAGACCGTCGATTTCATGATCGAGAGCATCGGCAAGGGTGATTTCTACATTCTCTGCCCGGACGGCGAAGTGGATCGTCCGACGGACGAGAAACGAATTCTCTGGGCCGCTCAAGACATCGTCCACAACCGTCCGCCGCTGTCGCGCTGGCACACGGAATATTCCGCCGCCTTCACCACCTTCCTCAAAAACTGAATGCTCTGGGCCGCCGCGATTTGAACGTTGCGGCGGCGTTCCGCCTTTGCTCCGATATGCCCACGCGCAAAAACATTGGCAGAAACACGAATTCGCGTTAAGCAACGGCAATCTCCAGTTTTACGGGTGCCGCAATGGATTTCGTTCCGAGCCTGCCAACACTTGCCGCTTTCACCGTCGCCATTCTGCTTCTGGCGGTAACGCCCGGGCCTGACATGACGCTGTGGATCAGCCGGTCAATACGCGAGGGCCGGGCAGCGGGTTTCATGACCCTTGTGGGAACCAATCTCGGCATCACCGTGCATACGATGTTGGTCGCCTTCGGTGTCGCCGCCCTCATCGTCGCATCTCCGACAGCCTTCCTGATCCTGAAGACCGGCGGGGCCGCCTATCTGGTCTGGCTCGCCATTCAGGCGATCCGCAAGGGTTCGGATTTCGTGATGGTCAAGACCACGGGCGAAAAACCGCAATCCTCGCTGAAATCGGCGTTGCTGAACGGCATCTGGGTCAATCTCCTGAACCCGAAGGTCATCATCTTTTTCATGACCTTCCTGCCGCAATTCGTCAGCGCGTCCGATCCGCACGTCACCGGCAAGCTGATTTTCCTTGGGCTCTGGTCCATCATCGTGGCGCTGCCGATCGGCATCGGCATCGTTGTTGCCGCCGATGTTCTATCCGCCTGGCTGCAACGCAACCGAAAGGTTCTGCGCGGGCTGGACTATACGATCGCCGGTGTCTTTTCGCTTTTCGCCGTCAAGATTTTTCTCACGCAGACGCGCTAACGGACAAACAAAAAAGGCGCCCGCAGGCGCCTTTCGGGTAAGTCATCAGCCAATCAACAGCTCATCGTCATCGAGCGTCTGGCCGCGTATCTTGCGGAACATGTCGATCAGGTCTTCGACTTCCAGATCCTTGCGGCTGTCACCGGAGACGTCGAGCACGATTTCGCCGGCATGCAGCATGATCGTGCGGGTGCCATAATCCAGTGCCTGACGCATGGAATGGGTAACCATGAGCGTCGTCAGCTTGCGCTCGGAAACCACCTTGCGGGTCAGCTCCATCACAAATTCCGCCATGCCCGGATCAAGTGCCGCCGTATGCTCGTCAAGCAGCAGAACATCCGAGCCGGAAAGCGTCGCCATGACAAGCGAGACCGCCTGCCTCTGCCCGCCGGACAACAGGTCCATGCGGTCCTTCAGGCGATTTTCCAGACCTAGATTAAGCGAGGCGATACGTTCCTTGAAGAAATCCCGCCTGCCGCGTCCAAGCGCTGGCAACAACCCGCGACGCTCGCCGCGGGACGCCGCAAGCGCCAGATTTTCCTCGATGGTGAGCGCGCCGCAGCTGCCCGCCAGCGGGTCCTGAAACACGCGTGCCACGCGTCCCGCCCGGCTGGCGGTCGTTTTGCGTGTGACATCGGCGCCGCCAACCATCACCTTTCCGGCTGTCGGCAGGACGTCACCCGCCAGAACGCCGAGCAGCGTGGATTTGCCAGCACCGTTAGAGCCGATAACGGTAACGAAGGAACCATCTTCGATGGTAAGATCGATCTTGGCCAGCGCCTGCTTTTGCAACGGCGTGCCGCGCCCGAAGATGACCTGAATGTCGGAAAGGGAAATCACGATGTTGCTCCCCCGCGGCGCAGTCGGGGCAGGATCAGCGCGATGGCCACCAATACCGCCGTAACGAAGTTGAGATCGGACGCCTTGAGACCCAGCACATCGCTCGACAAAGCGAGCTGGATGGCAAGACGATAGGCGATGGAGCCGAAAACACAGCCGATCAGCGCAATCAGAATGCCCCGCGAGCCAAACAGCGTTTCGCCGATGATGACGGCCGCAAGCCCGACGACGATAGTGCCGACACCGGCCGTCACATCCGCAAAACCATTGGTCTGCGCAAAAAGTGCGCCACCGAGAGCGACGAGCGCATTTGAAAGCGCCATGCCGAGATAGATCTGGTTGCCGGTCTTCACCCCTTGGGCGCGCGCCATCCGCGCATTCGCACCCGTCGCCCGCATGGCAAGGCCCGCGTCGCTCTCAAGGAAACGCCAGACGAGAATGACGGCGAGCAACACCAGCGCGCCGATAAAGAGTGGCCGCACGAGATATTCGGAAAGACCGAGACCGTAGAATGGCGAGATCATCGTATCCTGATTGAGCAGCGCCACATTCGGCTTTCCCATCACCCGGAGGTTCACCGAAAACAGTGCGATCATCGTCAGGATCGACGCGAGCAGGTTGAGTATCTTGAACCGGACATTCAGCGTGGCCGTGACGATGCCGGCACCGGCGCCGGCAACCATCGCAATCGCTGTCGCCACCCAGGCATTGAGACCAGCAATGATCATCACAGCCGCAACAGCCGCGCCGAGCGGAAACGAACCGTCCACGGTCAGATCAGGAAAATCAAGTACCCGGAAAGCGAGATAGACGCCGATCGCCACAAAGGCGAAGACCAGTCCAAGCTCCACGGCACCCCAGAAAGCGATTTGGCTCACGGTAATGTCCTTGTTATTGCCGCCACGTCGGCGGATGCGGGCATCGTTTTCGTGCCGCGCAAAGCGGGCGGCGGGTTTGCCGCCGCCCGAAGTTCGGTTGTTTAGTCGATGACCTTGGTGGCGCGCTTGGTTACGCTTTCCGGGAAGGTGACGCCGGCTTTTTCAGCGGCCTTCTTGTTGATCACCAGGTCCGTACCAACGGCAACGGTTGCCGGAATGTCGCCCGGCTTCTCACCCTTGAGGATGCGGACCACGACAGCGCCGGTCTGTTTGCCAACGTCGAAATAGTTGAAGCCGAGGGCCGCAACCGCACCGCGAGCAACGGAATCCGTATCGGCAGCGTAGAGCGGAATCTTGGCTTCACTCGCAACACCTGCTGCCGCCTCGAAAGCGGAGACGATGGTGTTGTCGGTCGGCACGTAGATCACGTCAGCCTTGCCGACCAGCGCGCGCGTCGCGCCCTGCACTTCAGCGGACTTGGTAGCGACGGATTCAACGACCTTCAGACCGGCCTTTTCGGCTTCAGCCTTCAGCGCTGCAAGCGTCGAGACGGAGTTGGCTTCGGCGGAGTTGTAGATGAAGCCGACGGACTTGGCGTTCGGCGAGATTTCCTTGATCAGCGCCAGATGTTCGCCGACCGGCAGCATGTCGGAAAGGCCGGTCACGTTGCGGCCGGGCTTTTCCATGCTCTTGACGAGCTGTGCGCCAACCGGATCGGAAACGGCCGTGAAGACGACGGGAATATCACGCGTAGCCGCAACGACGGCCTGAGCTGATGGCGTGGAGATCGGCACGATGACGTTTGGAGCTTCGCCCACGAACTGACGCGCGATCTGTGCTGCGGTACCGGGATTGCCCTGCGCGGACTCGTAGAGGAACTTGAGGTTCTCGCCTTCCTTGTAACCGGCCTCGGCAAGGGCCGCCTTGACGCCATCCCGTGCAGCGTCGAGCGCCGGATGTTCAACAATGGCGGTGACAGCGACGGTAACGGTTTCGGCCTTGGCCGGCAGAACGAGGGCGCTCGCGGCTGCGAGCGCCAGAATGAATGCACGCATAGGTATCCTCCAGTTGGTTTCTTATTGCCGTCTTATTAGAAACAAGACCGCCCGAAATCAATCAAAGAACCGCAACGAAGCAAGCTTTCTGCCGCAATTGGCGTCGATTCAGTCGTCCGCACCGTGGTTGGCGATCATCATCGCCTCGAAAGCCAGCCTTTCGGTCTTGCGCATGCGCTCGGATTCCGACTTCAGCTGACCGCAGGCGGCAAGAATATCGCGGCCGCGCGGGGTGCGGATCGGCGAGGCATAACCCGCCTGATTGATGAAATCTGCGAATTTCTCGATCTGCGCCCATTCGGAGCACTGATAGTTCGTGCCCGGCCACGGGTTGAACGGAATGAGGTTGATCTTGGCCGGAACGCCTCTCAGAAGCTGCACCAGCATCTTGGCGTCTTCCAGGCTGTCGTTCACATCCTTCAGCATCACATATTCGAAGGTGATGCGGCGGGCGTTGGAGACACCAGGATAATTACGGCAGGCCTCGATCAGCTCCTTCAGCGGATATTTCTTGTTGATCGGCACCAGCATGTCGCGCAGATCGTCACGCACCGCATGCAGCGAAATCGCCAGCATGACGCCGATCTCATCGCCCGTGCGGAAGATTTCCGGCACGACGCCGGAGGTGGACAAAGTCACGCGACGCTTGGAGAGCGACAGGCCGTCACCATCGGTGGCGATCAGAAGTGCGGTCTTCACATGCTCGAAATTGTAGAGCGGCTCGCCCATGCCCATCATCACGATGTTGGAAACCTTGCGGCCTTCGTTCGGCACATAAGCGCCAACCGGTGTCGAGCCATCGGGAAAATCGCCGAGCCGGTCGCGGGCAAGCAGAAGCTGGGCGAGAATTTCCTCGGCCGTCAGGTTGCGCACCAGACGCTGGGTGCCGGTGTGACAGAAGGAACAGGTCAGCGAACAGCCGACCTGGCTCGAGATGCACAACGTGCCGCGCCCCTCTTCGGGAATATAGACCGTCTCGATCTCGACGGGACGCCCCGCTCCGCGCGGCGGAAAACGCATCAGCCATTTGCGGGTACCGTCATTGGAGATCTGCTCCTCGACGATTTCCGGGCGGGCGATGGTGAAGGCGGCCTTCAGCTTTTCCCGAAGCTCCTTGGCAACATTGTTCATGTTGTCAAAATCCGAGACGCCGCGCACATAAAGCCAGTTCCACAACTGGCTGACGCGCATCTTCAGCTGCTTCTGCGGCACGCCGATCTCGGCCAGCGCCTCGCCCATTTCCTCACGCGTCAAACCAATCAGCGATGGCTTGCCGGACATGAGATCGCTATTGGCGATCAGGGGAGTTTTGACTGCCAGACCGGCAGGGGCATGCAATACGGACATCACGCTATCCCATCATCCAATGCATCGCACGACCAGCCCTTCGGAAAGGCGGAAAATCGTCTGCATGTCGAGAAAATCAAAGGCGGAGCACTTTTCGCGCGTCCGCCTGTCAATGTTGCCGCGCCTTTAGCATCAAACAAGCAAAAATGCAAATGGCCGGTCGATGACCGGCCATTCACAAAGCTGACAAAGCGCCAGGATTACTTGCAGCTCTCGATCTGCTTGAAAGCAGCCGAAATACCCGACAGCGAATAGGAATAGGAGGTAGCGGTGCCGCGGCCGGAAACCGCCTTGACCGTCATCGACTTGCCGCCCTTCATCGCAGCCACGAGAGCGGGTTCCTCAGCGGCGTTTTCAACCCAGGCAGCCTTGTCCTTGGTGAACATCACGAAGTTCTTGTTGTCGATCGTGACGTTGACCTTGGAGCCCTGCTTCAGCGTATAACCGACCATCGCCTGCGGCTCGTAGGAAATATTCTGGCCGGGGCGCTGCGACACGATGAAGAAGATATCGCCGTGATCGACGCTCGCCGGTTCCTTGGAGGTCGGAATGGAAAGAACGTAGCAGACGGTGCTGTTACCCGATTTGTACGAATAGGCGCCCCATGCATTGAACTGCTGGATACGCGTGGGCGACTGTGCAGATGCTACGCCGACGCTGGTCAGCAAAATGGCCACTGCGGTTGCTACACTTCTTACAAACATAGAATTTCCTGCCGGGTTATTGTCTTCCATTAGCCCGAAGCAGCGGCGGGCTCCATTTTCTGGATCGGCCACGTTCAGGTGCGGATCGTCTTTTCTCATTGTGGTCAGGAAGCGGTTACCAAACCGTCAACAACACGCATAAAATGCCGAAAACGTCTTGCAGTGTTACAGATCGGCTACGCCCGCACCCTGAGAAGAAAGGCGTGGCACGCCCTTCCCGTCATGTCTATGACACACAAATTCAGGCAACAATTTGTCGCCTGCCCGGCTCCGAAGAGCCTCCTCATCACAGACGTGTTATTCGGCCTCCTGCTGCCGTTTCAGCATGGCATCCGCCGCATCGTAATGTTCCATCTTGATATGGGCGCGGATCATTGCAAACGCCGCCGTCATGACCGCGATGTCGTCGGTAAAGCCGACGACCGCCAGCATGTCCGGTATGGCGTCCAGCGGCATGATGAAGTAGGCGAGCGCGGCCAGAATGATGCCCTTGGCACGCAGCGGCGTATCCCGGTCGATCGCGCAATAATAGGCCGCTGCCGCATCGCGCGCGAAGGGCACCTTGGTCATCACACGCTTCAGCTTCGGCCAGAATTTGGCGCGCACGACGCGTTCGCGTTCACCCTGGCTGCCGGTTTCTCCGGGCAAAAGAATTTCACCGATTTTCACATCATCCATGATCGACGGTCCTCCGGTCACGGCTATTATATGGGACTTAAAGCCCGCTGTTCAATTCCCACGGCCCGTCGCCGCCTTCTGCATGGCCTCGGCCAGGAGAAAATCCCGCTCGGTCACGCCCTGCGAATCGTGGGTCGTGAGGCAGACCCTGACCCGCGAATAGACGTTCGACCATTCGGGATGATGATTGAGCCTTTCCGCCACGAGAGCGGACTCGGCCATGAAACCGAAAGCCTCCGCAAAACTCGCAAACTTGAAGGACCGGACGATTGCCGCCCCGTCCTCGCGCAGGGACCAGCCTTCGAGTTTTAAAAGCGCCTGCCGGACGGCTTCCGGTTCAAGTCTGGGATATTTCATGCATCTTGCCTCCGCTTGACATGCGATCCGCTGTTTCGGACAAACATTAACGCCTCAACGACCGGATCGACGCATATTTCATGAAACATACAGCCGTTCTTTTTGTCTGCATGGGCAATATCTGCCGCTCACCGCTTGCCGAAGGCATTTTGACAAACCTTGCCGAAAGCGAAGGTCTGTCCCGCCAGCTCACCGTCGATTCCGCCGGCACCGGCGGCTGGCACACCGGCACCGCCCCGGACCACAGATCCATCGCGATAGCCCGCAAGCACGGCATCGATATTTCCCGGCAGCGCGCGCGGCAGATCAGCCAGGCCGATTTCGAAACCTTCGATCTCATCTTTGCCATGGACAGCAGCAATCTGGCGAAACTGCTTCAAAAGGCGCCCGAAAACCAGATGCACAAAATCCACCTGTTTCTGGACTATGCTTCGGGACGCCATGAAAGCGTCCCTGATCCCTATTTCGGTGGTGAAGACGGCTTTGTGGCCGTCTACAACATGCTTTTGGCGGGATGCAGCTCGTTGCTCGAAAAGATGGCGCTGGACCGCGCCTCGTGAAGCGGAAACACCTCTTCCACGATGTAAGGCCCACCGCCCACCGATTCCTTCGACGACATCAGCACAAAACGACCGACCGTGAAGGGCGAAGTGCGGAAATTGCCGCGTCCGGAGAGATAGTGCACCACATCGTCCAGACGAGAGGAGCGCAGCCGCGCCAACGTCACATGCGGCATGAATTTGCGCGGATCCGGCGGGAGACCGATCCTCTGGCAAATTCTTTCGACCTCCGCCTGAAGCGCATGCATTTCCGGCGAGGGGGAAACCCCTGCCCAGATGGAATGCGGTTTCTTGGAGCCGAAGGAACCCATACCGTTGAGATTGAGCTGGAATTCCGGTCTCTCGATCCGGTCCAGCCTATCAACGACCTCATCGGCGGTTCTTCCGTCGATATCGCCGATAAAACGCAGGGTTATGTGATAATTCTCCACATCGATCCACCGGGCTCCCGGCAGACCACCGCGCAACAATGAAAGGCTCATAGCCGCATTGCGCGGAATTTCGAGGGCGATAAACAGTCTCGGCATGGCGAGCTCCCCGAATCTCTTGGCAGAACAAGCATAGCGAATCACGCAATGCAGACGGGCGCAAGTGCTTATTTTTTTTGCGCACCGATTGTCTTGATGAAGCTTTCAACAGCCGGCAAAGATTTCTCCACCATCATGGCAACTCCCTGCGTATTGGGGTGCATCTTGTCGTCCAGCTTCAGCTTATCATCCGTCACCACGCCATCCAGAAAGAACGGATAAAGCGCCAGGTTGTATTTTTCCGCAAGCTGCGGATAGATCGGATTGAAGCGCTTGGCATAATCTTCGCCCATATTCGGTGGCGCCATAATGCCGACCAGCAAGACGGCTATGTTGCGTTTCTGAAAGCCGGAAATGATGGCATCGAGGTTCTTTTCCGTCTGTTCCGGCGCAATACCACGCAGCGCGTCATTGGCGCCAAGTTCCAGAATGACCCCGTCCGTGCCGTCCGGAACCGACCATTCCGCCCGCGCCAGGCCGCCGGAGGAGGTATCGCCGGACACGCCGGCATTGGTGACGGCGACATTGATGCCCTTGGCCTTTAATGCAGCTTCAAGCTGTGCAGTGTAGCTGTCATTGGGGGGCAGCTGATACCCGGCCATCAGGCTGTCGCCGAGGCCAACCAGTTGCAATGTCCGCTCCTGGGCCGTGGCCACCGAGGCGGAAAAGGCGGCGGCGAAAATGACGATGAAGTGAAACAGGGCAGCTTTAAATCTCATCTCGGCTTTCCTAACTTGGTTCGCATTGTCTGAAATACCGACCGCATCGACACCGCCAGACTGTTTTCATCATATATAGGAACGAGAATTGTGACGAAAAGCATCATAGAGCTGAAGAAAGCCGACCTCACGCTCGGCAACGCCGCCGCCTCCGTTCACGTTCTCAAGAACATCGATCTTGCCATCGGCGAAAGCGAGGCGGTTGGCATCGTCGGCCCTTCCGGCTCGGGAAAATCGACGCTTCTGATGGTGCTTGCCGGCCTCGAGAGGCTCGATAGCGGCGAGATCGTCATAGCGGGCACGGAATTGCACAAGCTCGGAGAGGATGCTCTCGCGGATTTTCGCGGCAAGAATATCGGCATCGTTTTCCAGTCCTTTCACCTGATTGCCAATATGACGGCGCTGGAAAACGTCGCCGTTCCGCTGGAACTGGCCAACGTGCCGAACCCCTTCGAGATCGCCACCCGCGAACTCGTCGCCGTCGGTCTTGGCGAACGCCTCAATCATTATCCCGGCCAGCTCTCCGGCGGTGAACAGCAACGTGTCGCCATCGCCCGTGCGCTTGCACCCTCACCCGCCGTGCTGATCGCCGATGAACCAACCGGCAATCTCGATACCGACACCGGCAAGCAGATCGCTGATCTTCTTTTTGCGAAACAGGCCGAGCGCGGCATGACGATGATCCTCGTCACCCATGATCCGTCACTGGCCGCCCGCTGCTCGCGGCAGATCAAGGTCCGCTCCGGCGAAATCGAGGGCGACAGCGCCACTGCCCATATAGCCCGGGCGGTATCGGCATGATCGGCTCCGTTTTTCCGTCTCTTGCCAATATCAGGAATGCATCGAGACTCGCGCGGCGCGAAATTCGCGGCGGGCTGCGGGGCTTTTACATTTTCCTCGCCTGTATCGCGCTTGGAACCGGCGCCATCGCTGCCGTCAATTCCGTGTCCCGCGCTGTTACCAGCGCCATTGCCACGGAAGGCCAGTCTATTCTGGCGGGGGATGTGCGTTTCGAACTGCGCAACAGGGAGGCGACGCAGGAAGAGCGGGCCTATCTCGACGGCCTCGGCAAGATCGCGGTTTCCACCGGGCTGCGCTCCATGGCCCGCCTCGCCGACGGCTCCGAACAGACCCTGACGGAAGTGAAAGCCGTCGACGGCTCCTATCCGCTCTATGGCACCTTCGTGGCAGATCCCAACCGGCCACTGACCGAGTTACTGACTGGATCCGGCGACACCTACGGCGCCATTGCAGCACCGCTGTTGCTGGAACGGCTCGGTGTCAAGGTCGGCGATGAAATCCTGCTCGGCAATGTGAAGCTGAAACTGACCGGCACCGTGGTTGACGAACCGGATGCGCTGTCCGACGGCTTTGGTTTTGCGCCAAGGCTGATGGTCAGCCGCGACGCCCTGTTCGCCTCGGGTCTCGTTCAGAACGGAAGTCTGGTCGAACACGCCTACAAAATCAGGCTGAACGATCCTGCCGCGCGGGCAACGATGACCGATGCGGCCAACAAGGCATTCCCCGATGCCGGCTGGTCCATCCGCACCAGCGACCGGGCAGCGCCGTCGCTCACCGAAAACGTCAACCGCTTCTCGCAATTCCTGACGCTGGTGGGCCTGACCGCCCTCATCGTTGGCGGCGTCGGTGTTGCGAACGCCGTTCGCGCCTTTCTCGATTCCAAGCGCACCACGATCGCCTCGCTGAAATGCCTGGGCGCACCGGCTTCCGTGGTCACCATGACCTATCTGTTCCAGATCGCCTTCATCGCCGTCGCCGGCATCGTCATCGGCCTTGCGGTTGGCGCCATCGCCCCGCTGATCGCCATGCGGTTTCTGGAGGGCGTGCTTCCGGTGCCGAAAGAGCTTGCCTTCTACCCCGCAGCGCTTGGTCTTGCCGCGCTGTTCGGCCTTTTGACGACGCTTGCCTTCGCCATCGTGCCTCTCGGTCAGGCGCGTGAGGTTCCGGCAACCGCGCTATTCCGCGAGCAGGGCTTCGAAGAAGGCAGTTGGCCCTCCTGGCCCTATCTCGCCGCAACAGCTTTGCTTTTGGCTGCACTGGCCGCCCTCGCCATCTTTTCGGCAGAAGACCGTTTCATCGCCTCGGTTTTCCTTGCCGCCATCGCTTTTGCCTTCGTGGTGCTGCGGCTCGTGGCATCGGGCGTCAAGGCCATCGCTAAACGTAGTCCGCGCGTTCATTCCGCCGCACTTCGGCTGGCGATCGGCAATATTCACCGGCCGGGCGCACTTACACCTTCGGTCGTTCTTTCGCTCGGCCTTGGCCTGACCCTGCTTGTGACGCTGACGCTGATCGACGGCAATCTACGTCGCGAACTGACCGACAGCCTGCCTGAGCGAGCACCGAATTTCTTCTTCGTGGATATTCAGGGTAGTGAGCTGCAGGGCTTCCGTGATCTTCTCAAACAGGAAGCACCTGGAGGCACGCTGACCGAGGTGCCGATGCTGCGCGGGCGCATTCTGGCGCTCAACGGTGAGGACGTGGCAAAGAAGGAAGTGCCACCATCCGGGCGCTGGCTGCTGCGCGGCGACCGGGGCATAACCTATTCGCAGGATATTCCCGAAAACGCGACGCTGACCGAAGGAACTTGGTGGGGACAGGATTACAGCGGCGAGCCGCTGGTATCCTTCGCCGCGAAAGAGGCGCAGGACCTGGGCCTGAAGATCGGCGACACCGTCACCGTCAACGTGCTCGGCCGCAGCATCACGGCGAAGATCGCCAATCTGCGCAATGTCGAATGGGAATCGCTGTCGATCAATTTCGTCATGGTGTTTTCGCCAAATACCTTCCGCGGTGCACCGCACGCCTGGCTGGCCACACTCGCCGATCCTTCCGCATCCGCAAGCGAGGAAGGCCAGATATTGCGCGCCGTCACCAACGCCTACCCGACGATAACAAGCGTACGCGTGAAAGATGCGCTCGATGTCGTCAACCGGCTGGTCGGCCAGCTTGCCACCGCCATCCGCGCTGCCGCCGCCGTTGCCCTGATAGCCTCCGTCCTCGTTCTCGCCGGCGCCCTTGCCGCTGGAAACCGCGCCCGCACCCATGACGCGGTCATCCTGAAAACGCTGGGCGGCACGCGAAGCCTGCTCATCCGCGCCTTTTCCTACGAGTATATGATGCTTGGTCTCGCCACCGCCGTTTTCGCGCTTTTCGCCGGCGGCGTTTCCGCATGGTTCGTGATTTCCCGTATCATGAAGCTGCCCTCCAGTTTCCTGCCGGATGTGGCGATCGGCACGGTTATCGTCGCCCTCGTCATGACGGTGGGTATCGGCCTCATCGGCACCTGGCGTATTCTAGGCCAGAAGGCCGCTCCGGTTTTGCGGCAGGCGGGTGAATAATCTTCGGTTGTGCGCTGCTTAACTTTAACGATTAATTCTTTGTAATGATCGCCGAAACGTGAGCGCTTTTCGCGCATATGGTGTCTTTTCAGCAGCAAAAGGCCTTGTATCGGACACGTTCTGCCATCATATTCTTGGGCAGGCTTGCTGAAGCTCCGCAGCGGCGCCCGGGAGGTATCCCGACACCGTAGCAATTACGGAGCTCAAAAGAGGAAACAATGGCTGACTTCAATAACTACCAGAACCGCATGGCGCAGACCCGTGCACAGACTGGTGCGATGATCGATGAAGGTCTTCGCGCCTACATGCTCAAGGTTTACAACCTGATGGCACTGGCTCTGGTCATCACCGGCGTTGCTGCGTTTGCGACCTTTACGCTCGCGACCACCAACCCGGCTTTCGCCCAGCTGCTCTATGCGTCGCCGCTGCGCTGGGTCGTCATGCTCGCACCGCTCGGACTGGTGTTCTTTCTTAGCTTCCGTATCCAGAACATGAGCGTTTCCGCCGCCCAGATGACCTTCTGGGTCTATGCGGCGCTGATGGGTGTGTCTCTGTCCTCGATCTTTCTGGTCTATACCGGCCAGAGCGTCGTACAGACGTTCTTCGTGACCGCTGCCTCGTTCGGCGCGCTCTCGCTTTACGGTTACACGACGAAGAAGAACCTCTCCGGTCTTGGCTCGTTCCTGATCATGGGTCTGTTCGGCCTCATCATCGCGTCCATCGTCAACATCTTCCTCGCCTCTTCCGCGCTGCAGTTCGCAATCTCCGCAATCGGCGTGCTGATCTTCGCAGGCCTGACCGCCTACGACACGCAGAAGATCAAGGAAATGTATTTCGATGGCGACGAAGTTGCCGTGGCCGGCCGCAAGGCGATCATGGGTGCGCTGACGCTGTATCTCGACTTCATCAACCTGTTCATGTTCCTCCTGCAGTTCATGGGTAACCGTGACAAGTAAGGGCAGGAGCCCGACAGGCAAATACGCAAAAGGCGGCCTTTCGGCCGCCTTTTTTATTGACCAACATTCGAAACCTTATGGCCTCTCGGCCCGCTCGCCCACATCCTACGGCAACGGGTAGCACGCCCGTCTGAAGCTCACTCGATGAGCTTCAGGACCTTGTCGAAGACCTTCAGAACCTGCGGCAGTTCGTGGCCGCGCTTGAGAATGCGGCCATCCGTATTGACCACGCAAAAGGCGCCCTGTTTCGCAGCCAGCTTGGGGTTCTTCTCGATCCTGTAGAGCGGCATTTCGCCTGATCGTTTAAAGACTGAAAATACCGCCTTTTCCCTCAGGTGGTCGATGGCGTAATCGCGCCACTCGCCCTCTCCCACCATGCGGCCATAGATGCGCAGAATCGCATCCAGCTCACGCCGGTGAAAGGTAATTGGCAGAGGGTCTTTGTCTTTTTTGTATTCGCGGAGATCGACAACGGTGGAACTGTCGCGTGAAGCGGTCTGCACCTGCTGCACATCCGGTTGATCGGTCATCCAATACCTCCGATTCCACCCAAGTCTTCCAATTAATGTGAGCCGGAGAAGACAAAATTGCAAGCCTCGCAAGGCCCTTGAGAGCGAGATCTGGATTTTGGCGGAAGGTTTGGCGGCCTTTGAGCGGCCTTTGAATGGCAATAAAACCTGGCGGCTGCGGCGCAGAATAACACCCGCCAATGCCCCTGCAGACGCTGCCTGCGATAAAAGCAGGGGTAAAAAATGGTAACCATTTAGGCAGCCGTTTTAGCATGGCCTGCCGTATTTCGGTCAAACCATGGCCCGAATTGGGTGGAATAGTCCTATTGTCAATTGATGCCTAGGCACCAAGATGACCCGGTCCGGTGCATTGACCCTTTACCCCCAGCCCCCAATGCCCGGATCGGATCTTCCATCGCCAAATTGGCGACTACTGTGTTTCATTCCCCAGCAGAATACTTGCGCCGACGATTGCCGCCGGATCGCCGCTGGCATTGGCCGTCTGTAACAGCACGGCGCAGCCACCCTTTTTCACCTTTGCCACCACGCTTGCCGGAAGCTTCACCGTCATCGGTGAACCATCCCACATGCCGACGGTCTGCACGTCATAGACGCTGTGCCAGTAGGACATTTTTTTCCCCTGGTTATCGCCCTTCTGCACATCCACCGTCTGTTCGCGCGTGAAATAGGCAACCACGACGTCGGCCCTGCCGTTGCCGGCGCCGATATCGATCTCTACCTCGTTTCCGGCAAACTTCGACGAGACCGGCACGTTCAGCCCCTGCCCCTCGCGCTTGAAAGCATCGAGCCTGTCGTAGATGCCGCGCACATCGGCGCCCTTGACGTGATCGCGACCGTTCAGGATGGCCTGCGGCGTATAGACCCCGTTACGGCCGAGGGCGCGCATGTAACCATATTGCCGTTCGGTATTTTCCTTCGATGCCAGCGAATCCGTCCAGCCCAGATAATTCCAGTAGTCGACATGGTAGGAGAGTCCGACGACATCGCCCTTCTGGATCATCTTGCGGAGCGCTTCGTCCGCCGGCGGGCAGGACGCGCATCCCTGCGACGTAAACAACTCAACAACGCCCTTCACAGCCTCCTGCGCATGCGCGGATGTGACGAGGAGCGTGCCGAGAAGACATATCGACAGGGGCAATTTCAGCGGCATTACAAGAACCTTTGTCCAGACCAGATATCCGGACGAATTGATGCGATCAACCCAACCGGATGCAATCCGGAAAATAACGTCTATTCCACTTCAATAGAAAGTCACGAAGGGGTGAGTGGCAATCACAAAAAAAGAGGTGATGAAATGGAAAGACGCCGGGAAAAATCCCGGCGTCTTTTATTGGTTTAAGCTTTCTCAGGCGACCAGATCGCGAAGAACGGTCTGCAGAATGCCGCCATTGTTCATGTAGATCACTTCATCCAGCGTATCGATGCGGCATAGAAGCGGAACTTCCTTAACCGAACCGTCGCTGTAGGTGATCTTGGCGATCTTCTTTTCGCGCGGCTTGATTTCGCCGTCGAGACCATCGATCTCGACGATTTCGTCACCCTTGAGATCGAGGCTCGCCCAGGTCGTGCCTTCCTCGAAGACGAAGGGAACGACGCCCATGCCGACGAGGTTAGAGCGGTGGATACGCTCGAAGGACTGCGCAATGACCGCCTTGACGCCAAGCAGGTTGGTGCCCTTCGCTGCCCAGTCGCGGGAAGAACCGTTGCCGTATTCCACACCGGCAAAGATGACCAGCGGAACGCCCTCCGCCTTGTACTTCATGGCGGCGTCGTAGATCGACATCTCTTCCTTGGACGGATAGTGGATGGTGTAGCCACCTTCCTTGCCGTTCGGGCCGAGCATGTGGTTGCGGATGCGGATATTGGCAAACGTGCCGCGCATCATCACTTCATGGTTGCCGCGACGCGTGCCGTACTGGTTGAAGTCGGCAACGGCGACGCCGTTCTCCGTGAGATACGCACCTGCCGGCGAGGCAGCCTTGATCGAACCGGCCGGGGAAATATGGTCGGTGGTGATCTTGTCGCCGAAGAGACCGAGAACGCGGGCGCCCTTGATGTTCTTGAGGCCCGTACCGGTCTTGCCCATGCCCACGAAGTAAGGCGGGTTCTGAACATAGGTCGACCTGTCGTCCCAGGCATAGGTCTGGCCCGGAGGAACCTGAACGGCCTGCCAGTTCGCGTCACCCTTGAAGACGTCAGCATACTTCGATTCGTAAAGTTCGCGGGTGACGTATTTCAGGATGAATTCCTGGATTTCCTGCGAGGTCGGCCAGATATCCTTGAGGTAGACCGGGTTACCGTTCTGGTCGTCGCCGATCGGCTCCTTCGTCAGGTCCTTCTGAACCGTGCCGGCAAGCGCGTAGGCCACGACGAGCGGCGGAGAGGCCAGATAGTTCGCCTGAACGTCCGGCGAGATACGGCCTTCGAAGTTGCGGTTGCCCGAGAGGACACCGGCCGTGATCAGGCCCTTGTCGTTGATCGTCTTGGAGATCGGCGGCGGCAGCGGGCCGGAATTGCCGATGCAGGTCGTGCAGCCAAAACCAACGAGGTTGAAACCGATCGCGTCGAGATCCTTCTGCAAACCTGACTTGGAAAGATATTCGGCAACCACCTGTGATCCCGGTGCCAGCGAGGTCTTCACCCAAGGCTGGGATTTCAGACCCTTGGCAACCGCGTTGCGGGCAAGAAGGCCGGCAGCGATGAGAACCGAAGGGTTGGAGGTATTGGTGCAGGAGGTAATGGCGGCAATCGCCACATCGCCATGGCCAAGATCGAATTCCTCGCCCTCAACCACATAGCGGCTGTGGAGCTGGCCGTGCTTCTTGTAGTCGTTTTCGAGCGCCGTTGCGAAATTCGGCGCAATGGTTTCGAGCGGCAGACGGCCTTCCGGACGCTTCGGACCGGCCATGGACGGCACGACGTCGCCAAGGTCGAGTTCCAGCGTGTCGGTGAAGACGAGGTCGGAACCGTCGCCGGTGCGCCACATGTCCTGCGCCTTCGAATAGGCTTCGACGAGCGCGATGCGGTCCTTGGCGCGGCCGGACATGGTCAGGTAGTTGATGGTCTCGCCATCAACCGGGAAGAAGCCGCAGGTCGCGCCATATTCCGGACCCATGTTGCCGATGGTGGCGCGGTCGGCAAGCGTCATCGAATCGAGGCCGGGGCCGAAGAATTCGACGAACTTGGAGACCACACCCTTCTTGCGCAGCATCTGCACCACGGTCAGCACGAGGTCGGTCGCGGTTACGCCTTCCTTCACCTTGCCGGTCAGCTTGAAACCGATGACCTCAGGCAGAAGCATCGACACCGGCTGGCCGAGCATGGCCGCTTCAGCCTCGATACCGCCAACGCCCCAGCCGAGAACACCGAGACCGTTGATCATGGTGGTGTGGCTGTCTGTGCCGACGCAGGTATCCGGGTAAGCGATCGTTTCGCCGTCCTCTTCCTTGGTCCAGACGGTCTGGCCGAGATATTCGAGGTTGACCTGGTGACAGATGCCGGTGCCGGGCGGAACCACGCGGAAGTTCTTGAACGCCTGCTGGCCCCACTTCAGGAAGCGGTAACGCTCGCCGTTGCGCTCATATTCAAGCTCGACGTTGCGGGCAAACGCGGTCGGCGTACCAAACTCGTCGACGATGACCGAGTGGTCGATGACGAGATCGACGGGAACGAGCGGATTGATCTTTTCCGGATCGCCGCCGAGCGACACCATGGCGTCGCGCATGGCGGCAAGATCGACCACAGCCGGAACGCCGGTGAAATCCTGCATGAGAACGCGGGCGGGACGATAAGCGATTTCGTTTTCGGTCAGGCCCTTATTATCAAGCCATTCGGCAACGGCCAGGATGTGCTCCTTGGTGACGGACTGGCCGTCCTCGAAGCGAAGCAGATTTTCCAGGAGAACCTTCATGGAATAGGGCAGTTTGGAAACGCCCTTCAGGCCGTTGGCTTCAGCTTTGGGAAGGCTGAAATAGACGTAATCCTTACCGTCAACGGTAAGGACGGAACGACAATGGAAACTGTCGAGTGATTTGGGCATGGTTAAAAACCCCGCTTACTCTGATAGCCAACACGTACGTGCAGACACCTATGCACTCATGCACATCAGGATGCGGGTACGACCATTTCCGCTGTCCGCACGTGAAAGTTACTCCTCGTAACATTCAAGTCCGGCGCAAGATGATGTTCACGCCGGCCGCTGGCGTGGTTGACACCCATATAGATAATTTCGGAGAAACGTGCCAGACCATTCAATGACCCTAATCGATTTTTTATGATCGAGACGATGAAAATCTTACACGGAACCGCGGCATGGATTTGACGGCGGAAAATCTTGGCGTGCGGCGCGGCGAAGATTTCATATTCATGAATATTTTCTTCAAGTTAAGCGACGGCGAAGCGCTGGTGCTGACCGGCCGCAACGGCTCTGGAAAATCCACGCTCCTGCGCACGGTGGCCGGCCTGTTGCGTCCCGAACAGGGATGGGTAAAGATAGCCGGCGAAGGAATAGAGCCGGACATGCGCCCGTCAGAGGCCTGCCATTATCTCGGCCATCGCAATGCGATGAAAATGGAACTGACCGTTTCGGAGAACCTGCGGTTCTGGAAAGACTTTCTCGGTGATTTTTCCGGCGGCACCGGGGTGGGCATCGATGAGGCAGCGGAGATCGTCGGCCTTGCGGGCATCACCCATCTGCCTTTCGGTTATCTGTCCGCGGGCCAGCAACGGCGTTTTGCCATGGCGAAGCTTTTGATCGCATGGCGGCCGGTGTGGATTCTCGACGAGCCGACCGCCGCGCTCGACAAGGCTGCTGACGGCATGTTTACCGATCTCGTGAAGAACCACCTGTCCGGCGGCGGCATCGTGATTGCTGCAACCCACCAGCCTTTGGGGCTGGAGAATGCTCGGGAATTGCAGATGACGGGGTTTGCGGGTGTGGAGGCTTGGGCATGATGGGCGTGGGCGCGGGACATACCCCCCTCTGCCCTGCCGGGCATCTCCCCCTCAAGGGGGGA
>JWIT01000014.1 GCA_000949895.1 Agrobacterium arsenijevicii
ATGCCATAGGTTTCCGTCAGCGTTCGGTTTCCGGCAGCCGTCAACTATGCTGTCGGTCCGCTCAGAGCCGTGACACTTTTTGGCAGCCGGCCGTCTTCTTTTTCAGCAAAGTCTAATTTTAAGCCTCGCGCAATCCTGGTCGATTTAAGTGCGATCGTTACACAACTGAGAAAAGCGATGAAGACTGCCCCAACAGATTACCCGGAAGATATTCTTACCACCGCTTGGTTCGTCACCGCCAAGCATCAATGTCGGGGAGAAAAAGATACTATCAAAATCGTCGCGGATGCGATTTGGCAGGAACGTCTACGATGGATCAACGGGGAAGCAAATCTCGGCGACCAATCAGAAAACTCGCCATCGAATGGCGAAACATTGGCCGGATTAAGCATATCAGCGGGAGCTGATTGACAAATGTCCTGATCCGCACAATTAGTCTTGGTGTTTCAAGGGAACGAGCGACATATTTTAGCTCACACAAATTTCCCGAATATTTGCAGTCATTATTGTATTCATTTTCATCAAGCATGCCGCTTCCAGTTAACTGGAGCGGCTTTTGATAAAGTCCGGAAATGATATTTTGCCGGATGTCTAAATCAGTAATTTAACTTTGATTTTTGCAAATATCTTGAACATTGCTCTTCGAAGTCGCGTCTATACCTGTCTCGCAGCATGTGCTCGAGAGCCACCGACAGCTCATTGTTGTCAAAATATGCAGGGAACCCTGCGCGGCAGCGATGCGGTCTCCACAAACCTCGAACGGGCTATTCCACAACTTGGCGGTTATTACGGTTTGCTGTGTCAGCGTTTGTGATCTGTCGGCTGCATTTGGTACGAGCGGTGCGTCAGGACATTTTCAAACACAAAAAGGGCACCGAGTTTCCTCGGAGCCCTTTGATAATCTGGTAATTTTGGTTGCGGGGGCTCACAACCAACGATTCCTGCGATTGGTCGAGCGACCCATTACATGGCTCGCAGCATAGTTTCCCGACGGTAGCCCTGAGTGGTGCCTGAACTGATGGGGTTGCATCGCTGTCGCAGCTGAATGCGTCATCCACATTGAAGGCTCGTCCCGCGAAGCTCCATCATGCGGTGACTGATGTCGACCGCGAAGACAACCATGCACCCGGCAGCACCGCCTCAACGACTTCACGCTTGACGCCCCAGCGGCGATTAGACAACCCCATCAGTTCACAACCGCCTAATATCATTCAACTTCTTTGCGGACCGACACTAAGACCACCCTGAAAAGGACCGCCGGCACACTTTTCAGATTGCTTTCAAATCACAGGTCATTTTTTGTCCGCACCCCATCTTCGGGACGACTGGATGGCGTACCTGCGGCGATGCATAGCAAGGCGCATGCGACGTCGGTCGGCTAGAAAATTTGCTTTAATACCTCTATTATCAAGATTACGCCGTGATGGTGACAGCTGTAATAGCGGAACTGCGCTTCTTTCCGGTTGATCACTAAACCAGAGCTATGAAGGCCCGCCAAGTGTTGGCTCAAAGCTGATTGAGATAACCCGACCTGCGGGCCAAGCTGTTCACATCTTCCTCGTGACGTACCAGGTGCGAACAGATCAGCAGCCGCTTCGCGTTAGAAAGCTGTTTGAGGAATGTGGCTTCAACTTGTCCACTCTAATCGGCCTTCTGTTTTTCACTGGCGGCCTCGCATCTTGCTATCGCAGAATAGCCGATCCGATTGTGTGCTAATGTGCAGACTTATTCAGATATGTTGCCATGATTATCACCCTCAGGCGCAAAGTGGTTTGCGCGTTGGCATCGCCGACCAAGCCGTCAAAGTAAATTGCAACGCATCGTGTAATCTCGCCGTGGGAAGAACCACCGGTCAATTGGCATCGTAGGCGGCGCTGCCTCCATGGTTCAACGTATCAAAATCGGATACTTGAATAACCCTAGAAGTATTGCGGTGTCGCGGATCATGGTAATACCGATCTGTCCGAACCCAGCTTCACGGAGATCACTCAACCGGTGGTTCGCGATCACCGAACAGGTAGCTGCGGCATCCGAGACTGGAGGAAATCGGATGCCTAGTTTTTAGAACTTGTAGCTGGCGCCTACGAGAACCTTGTGCTGCGTTGCCCCGAACTCACCGATGGATGAGCCAAAGTCTTTATTGCCGAAGTCCGAATACCGATACTCGCCACGAACCAGAATATTATCTGTGACGGCATGCTCGACACCGCCCCCAGCTGTCCATCCGATAAGAATATCATCCTTCTTGTCCGCACCAGGAACATCGACTTTAACACCTGCAGCCGCAACACCCGCCGTGGCGAAGAACAAGGTGCGATCCCATGCATACCCGACACGGCCGCGACCAGACGCGTCCCATTCGACATTTGCGTCGCTGCTCTTTTCAAAATTGTAGTTGAAGTCGTTCTCGATACCAAAAACGATGTTTCCGTGCTGGAAATTGTAGCCGGCATGCCCTCCTGCTGAACCGCTGTCGAGATCCAGATCGGAGCCAAAAATCGTAGCCTGGTTCCAGTTGTATCCGCCCTGAGCGCCGAGATAGAAGCCAGACCAATCATAAGCGGAGGAAACCTGCTGCTCGCTCGGAGGCGAAGGTTGCTCATAGACAAGATCGGCGGCAAGAACCGGAGCTGCGGAAGAGAGCGCAAGCGCTGTGAAGGCCAAAAGTCTAAGTCTCATGGGATCGTTCCTGTGTTGAATTGGGGAGCAGGGATTGCCGGCGGCCCGATCTGCTCTTTCGAGACAATGACCCAGAGGCATGTTGCAGAGTGTCTTTTCAGATTATGTTTTGTTGCAGCGCAGAATTCCTGCCGGCCGTCTGCCTTCGGCTTCCTTTTCGACGACTGCAGATACAGGCACGTCTGATCGCCGCATGTCACGACAGCTTGCAGTCAAGTGCCGCTTGCGCTCTTCATGCAGCAAACGCCGTAGTTGGCCGGAAGATATCCCATCGGCTTGCATCACCTGATCGTTGAGAACATCATGAATTGTCAATTCGCCGTCCAACATTCCTGTGGAGAACTTATGGACGACCCAAATAGTCTTGCGATGTCGAAAGCAGGCCGACATTAAGGCAGAATATTCCATTACATTGCGATTTGTGAAGGGACGCCCGTGAGGTCTACACTGAACTTGCCGGGCAGACTATCGGAGAGTCTGGCGCATATTGGCAGACGTCTGCGTCGGAGTTTGGATCATGCTTCAATACAGCCGTCGGCAAGTGCAACCACTGTAATCAAAACTGCTCTGCCTGAAAATGGAACCCGGGCCAGGGTGTATCCCAGTTATGACCCGGAGCGGTAGGGTGCCGCAGGCCGGTCAAGTAACCGCCAGTGTTTGTTAGGAGACCTGTGCGCGGGAAGAATTTCGCATTGATTTTCTTTGATCTTTTCGGCTTCCGGGGTAAAGGGCGGAAAGATGTTAGCGCCGACGCCGGCGGCTGTGTCTTCTGACGCTCTCGTATGAGCGTCAGTGGTGTTTTGCGTGCTATCCAGCCATAGCGATGACCTTCAAACTGCGTTTCATATTGTAGGCGATGGCAGTGAGGCGAATTTGAACGCCTGCCTTGGCGAGCCCTCGCCATCGCATCCGTCGAAGGCCGTAGCTTCGTTTCCATGTGCCGAAGATCTTCTCGATCCGGCCACGAATGCGGTGGATCGGTTGGTTAAAGGCCTCAAGGCGCGCCTGTGTTTCGGCTTCGTCCCGTCCCCCCATACCGGTAGCAACGACGCGTGGTGTTCCACCCTTGGCACGCACCGCGTCGCCGAAATGATTGCCACGGTAGGCGCCGTCGGCAAACACGTCGCCGGGATTGTCGGGCAGAGCATCGGGGCCGGCCTTGCCGTCATTGATGTTGGCGGGTGTTATGGCGATTTCCTCGACAAGGGCCGTTTCCGCATCAGCGCCGACATGGGCCTTGAAGCCATGAACCACCGGTCGGCCCTTATGCTTGACCCAACGGCCCTCATTGTCGTCCTCACTGGCAGAGGCGATGATCGTCACATCGACAAGTGTGCCGGTCTTCACTTGGATAGCTTTGGCCTTGAGTTGGCCGGTGATCGCGTCGAATAGGATCTTGTCCAGACCATTTGCCACAAGAGCTTTTCGAAAACGCACAAAGGCCGTGCGCTCCGGTGTCGGCTCTGAGGCCGAAAACCCGCAGAACCGTCGGAACGATCCTCTGTCGTCCAACGCCTCGGCGAGCTTGACGTCGGACAAATCATACCAGATCGACAGCAGCATCGCCTTGAATAAGTCCATTGGCGGGCAGGCAGGCTCGCCCTTCGCAGAGCAGGAAATCACGCCAAGGGATTGATCGACCGGTACCCAGTCAATCAATCCGGCAAGCTCATCCAAAGACGAATGCTGGCCGCGATCAACGGCAAAACCGAACTTTTCCTGACCAATGCTCCGACGCGACATCGCATCCCTCAATCCATTGTTCAAATTGAGAGAATCACAGATCAATACGTCAGTAAAGACACCCGCGCACAGGTCTCATAACAGCGTCCGGAGGGCGCTATTTCGCGCGCCCCAAAGCGGGCCGCTATTTGCCAGAAAGGACTTCATCGACATTCTGGGAGATTACAGCGAGCCACGGTACATAGTAGTGCTGTTCCTTTCCGTCGTTCCACACAAGCTTACCACCGTTAACGTCCCAAACCGCTGCGCGAGGCTTGTAACCGCGACCGACTAGCTTGTTCAGCGCAAGATCAATCGCGCCCTGCGCCTGACCCTTTGCGTCTTGCAGAATCGACATTGTCTGATCGCCACGCTTAACAGCATCCAGCGCATCCTTGATGCCATCGACGCCGGCAACCGGCAGCTTCTTGGGATCGAGGCCATGGCTGCGGATGCCTTCGATGGCGCCAACGGCCATTTCGTCATTCTCAGCCATAACGCCCTGGATTTCGTCACCATGCGAGGTGAGTAAATTTTCCATAAGGCTAATCGCCTCCGCCCTGGACCAATTTGCCGTGTTTTGGCCGAGCACGGTAACGCCGGGGTTGGCCTTCAGGACATTCTGGATACCTTCAAGACGCTGAACCTGTGCTGACTGACCCAGCATGCCTTCCAGCACGACGACTTTTGCATTCTTGCCGGCCTTGTCGATCACCGCCTTGGCGAGAAGCTCGCCGGCCTCGACATCGTTTGAATTGATATAGGCTTCGTAGAGTTCGACTTGAGAAACCACCGTATTGGAGCCGAACACCGGAATGCCGGCGCTCTTTGCGCGCTGGATTGGGTCATTGCCAGCGTCGATGTCGACGGGGATGAAGATGATCGCGTCGTACTTATCGGTGATTGCCGTATCAAAGAGGTTGGACTGCGTGAGCACATCCTGGCGTCCGTCCAGAATGGTCAGCGTCGCCGTGCCGTCGGCCAGTGCCGGATGGGCCTTGGCGGCATCGGCCCACAGAACGTTGTATTCGGTGTTGAGGCTTTGCACGATGGCGGCAATTTTCAAAGGCTTGGCGTTGGCGACGCTCCCCAACACAATCGACG
The DNA here is from genome assembly GCA_000949895.1 of Agrobacterium arsenijevicii. GTDB lineage: Bacteria > Pseudomonadota > Alphaproteobacteria > Rhizobiales > Rhizobiaceae > Agrobacterium > Agrobacterium arsenijevicii. Next base: position 5,506 of record JWIT01000014.1, read on the forward strand.
TCATAAATGCCAGGCCTGCAGCCGCTCCCACAAGCACTCGTCTGGTTATGTTCATGATTTTCTCCTCCACTTTTCAAGGCACGCTTGCCGTTGATTGACTTTATTCACCACCCATCCGGGTCCGGTCGATCAGCACGGCCATCACGATGATCGAGCCCTTTATGATCTGCTGGTAGTATGAAGACACGCCCATGAGATCGAGCCCGTTGCTGATCATGCCGATGATCAGCACGCCAACGAGTGTGTAGCCGATGCGGCCGACGCCCCCGGTGAGGCTGGTGCCGCCGATGACGACGGCCGCAATGGCATCGAGTTCGTAGCCAATGCCGGCCTGCGGCAGCGCAGATGTCGTGCGCGCCGTCAGCATCACCCCGGCAAGGCCCGCCAAGGCGCCCATGATGGCGTAAACAGAAAAGGTAATCGCCCGAACGTTGATACCGCTTGTCTTTGCGCTGCGCGGATTGCCACCGACCGCATAGATGCGTCGTCCGTAGACCGTGTATCGAAGAACGACGGCCGCGACGGCAAACACAATTGCGAAAATGATAACCGGAACCGGGATGCCGACGATCGACCCCTGGCCCAACCAACGAAAGCCAACGCTGAGGTTCGGGATAGGCCGCCCACCGGAATACAGAAGCGTCGCCCCACGGGCCACACTCAGCATGCCCAGAGTGGTAACGAACGCCGGAACTCTAAAATGGGCGATGAACAAGCCGTTGACAGCACCACAGAACGAGCCCGCAATGACACCGGCGACGAGAGCGATGGCCGGGTTGAGGGCGTCAGGCCCGGTCACTAAACTTGCGCTCGCGGCACCCGCGAGCGCAAGTATCGATCCTATCGAGAGATCGATCCCCGCCGTTAGAATAACGAAGGTCATGCCGATGGCGAGTACGCCGTTGATCGAGACCTGGCGCAGGACGTTGATGAGATTGTTGGGCGACAGAAAATTCGGCGAAGCGATCGACAGAACAACGAATAGAAGCACGAAGGAGATGACGATGCCATAGCGCGCGACGATAGTCGCGGCAGAGGAATCGCCAATTTTTTGGACCATAGCATTCACGATAAAACCTCCACAAACTTTTGATGCGGCTACGAGGCCAGATGGACGAGCGTTTCCTGGTCCGCCTCGGGGGCCGATAGGGTTCCGGCGATCTTGCCGCGGCGAAACACGATAATTCTGTCGGCGTTGCCCAGGATCTCGGGTATCTCCGAGGAGACCATCAGCACCGCGTTTCCGGCAGAGACGAACTCGGACAGAAAGGCGTAGATCTCCCTTTTCGCGCCCTCGTCGACGCCGCGCGTCGGCTCGTCGCAAATCAGCACCCGCGGGTTTGTGTCGATACAGCGGGCCAACACAACTTTCTGCTGGTTTCCGCCACTGAGTTTTTGGACTTCAAGATCTGGGGATGCCGTCTTGATGGAAAAACGCTTGATGCGCTCGCCAATACTTTGCCGCTCGGCGGCGGCGCTCATAAAGCCCGCTTTTGAATAGTTCGAAAGGTTGGCGATGGTGATGTTGTGAGCAACCGATGCCGTCAGGGAGAGCCCCGTCTGCTTCCGGTCTTCCGTGACGAGCGATATGCCGGCGGCAATCGACTGCGCCGGCGTCTTGAGTGCCACCGGCAAGCCATCGATCAGAATGTCGCCGGAGTCGCGCGGCGCAATGCCATAAAGCGCGTTGACAAATTCGCTGCGGCCGGACCCCAGCAGGCCGTACAATCCGACGATTTCACCTGCATGCAGGGTGACATCGATACCGTCAAATTTTCCGCGCGAGGAGAAGTCGCGCGCTTCCAGCAACGGCTTGACGTCGTCCGACATTTTCGACACCCGTCGATGATCAAGAAGATCGCGCCCGACGATCGAGCGGATAAGGCCTTGCCGATCTGTATCCGTGATCGCTCCAGCTTCCACGAATCGTCCGTCCCGGAAAACCGTGTAGTCATCAGCGATTTCAAAAATTTCGGTCAGACGATGCGAAACATAGATCACGCCAACGCCCTGCGCCGTCAATGTCTTGATCGCATCGAAGAGCATGCCCGTCTCCCGCTCGCCGATGGCGGAGGTGGGTTCGTCCATGATCAGGATTTCGCTTCGACGGCTTATGGCTTTGGTGATTTCAACGAGCTGTGCCTGCGCCACGGAAAGGTCCCGCAGGCGAGATCGTGGTGAGATCGGGAATTTCAGACGCGTCAGGATGTCTTCGGCGTCTGCAATCATCCGTCGATCGTCGACGAAAATACCGCCCCGACATTGTTCCCTACCGAGGTAAAGGTTTTCCGCGACCGTCATGTCCAAGAAAGGACTGAGTTCCTGGGTGATGATCGCAATGCCGCGGTCGAGAGCGGCCGACGGCGTCGCGAAGCTCACATCCTCGCCCTTGATCGCGATTGTCCCGCTGTCGCGTTGCAACAGGCCCATGAGTATGCCGAGGAAGGTCGACTTTCCCGCGCCATTGCCGCCGCACAATGCGTTGACGGAACCTGACCTCAGTTGGATACGCCCGTCGATAAGCGCTGGAACCTTGTTGAAGCTCTTCGCGACGTGAGACGCCGACAGGAGGAGTGGTTGAAGAGGCTCATCGCCATGCTTCACTATGATGCCTTCAACCATGGGGCTCTCCTCCATCCTCTCCATCCGACGAGCCGCTCCAGCCGGCTCACCGCATGGGGCCAGTTAGTGCCGCTAATCGGCCTCTCACGATATTAGTATGTTTTCACAACAAATAGAGTTGAGTCAAGATCATATGCGCCTAAAAGAGAATATTACTACATTAAATCAATGTCTTAAATACACCTTTGTCAGCGCATACGAACGCGCCGCGCAAGCCTTCGCCGCACCTGACCTCTTACCGATTTCTAAAAATACGATTTGCCTTTCAGCGGCTCACCAGCAGGTAAAGCCGCCGTCGACATTCACAATCGCGCCCGTCATGAGACTCGATGCTCCCGACGCCAGGAAAAGGACGGCACTGGCGACCTCGTCCGGCGCTCCCATTCGCCCCATCGGCGTATCGGCAAGCCAGATGGGAATGCGATCACGGTTGGCTTCGACAGCCGCGACCATTGGCGTCTCGATATAGGTTGGCGCGACCGCGTTCACCCGGACGCCGTGCACCGCCCACTCCGCAGCCATGGACCGAGTCATATGATGGACAGCGGCCTTGGAGACGTTATAGGGGGTCTGCGGCTGAGGTCGGTTGCAGATATTCCCGGACATCGAGCCGAGGTTTACAATCGCGCCGTGTTTCATTTCGATCATGTGCCTTCCGAAAGCGCGAGAGCACCAGAAAACGCCATTCACATTGACGTTCATGATCCTCAGCCAGTCGGCATCTTTGACGTCTTCGGAAGCAATACCGCTTTGCCCGATGCCCGCGTTGTTGACGAGGATCGTGGCTGCCCGCCCCTCGTCCGCCAATTGCTTGGCCATTTCTTCGACACGGTCGGAATTTGCGACATCGCCAATCAAAAGGTCGATGTCATAACCCTTCTGCCGCAGCGCGAGAGCTTCGGACGCATCGGCCTCGCTACGCTCGACCACAACAACTCGGGCACCTGCTTCAGCCAAGGCTGCGACGCAGCAAAGGCCGATCGCGCGGCCGCCTCCTGTGACAACAGCCAACTCACCGTCAAGACGAAACCGCTCCTGATAGGTCATCTGTCGAACCCTTAGATGTCGAATGCGCTTGGCAGGATGACCACGTCGCGGATTGTGACTGTGCGGGGGCGGGTCAACATGAAGATGATCGCTTCGGCGACCTCTTTTGGCTCGATTAACGCGCCGTTTTCCTTCGCTTTCCTCAGATTTTCTTCCGGCCAGTCGGCGAGCAGGGCGCTGATGACGGGGCCGGGCGAGACCGATCCGACGCGGATGCCGCTTTTCAGCAATTGACGGCGCATCGTCTGGACGAAACTCGTCATTGCCCATTTCGACGCAGAGTAAACCGGCTCCCACGGTACCGCCGTGTGGCCGGCCACCGAACTCGTGACGATGATGTCACCTGTGCCCCGCTCGATCATATGGGGGACGACCGACCGGATGTTCTTGATGACGACGTTCACATTCAAATTCAGCATGCGGTCGATGGCGTCGAGATTGGCCTCGGCTAGGTCACCGCCGATATAAGTCCCGGCGTTGGCATGCAGGATGTCCAACTGCCCTGTTTGGGCAAGGACCCCGTCGAGCAGCGATGCACATGCCTCAGGGTTCAGAAGGTCAATGACCAGAGGGATCGCGCGCGCGCCGATCTGGTCGCAGACCGCCCGCAGAGCCTTTTCATCGCGATCGACGAGCACGACAGTTGCCCCCGCGTTGATCATAGCCTCCGCCGAGGCGAGGCCGATGCCGGATGCCGCGCCGGTGACAGCGGCGACTTTACCTTGAAGTTCGTTCATGTTTTTCCTCCGAATTCATGTTCGATAGTCTGGGGTCATTTCGATTTCAGAAAACTGGACCACACGCTCGCTGGTAGGCGGCTAGGCTCTTTTCCACGCGCCAAATCAAGACCGCCTCCGGATCAAAGGGGATGTCGGCGAAATGTTGGGCGTCAGGCAGGTGCTGCCAGAACAGTGGCAGGGGAAGCAATTGTCCGCGAAGGGCTTCATAGAGCCTTTCGACAGCCGCTTTTGCTTCGGGCATGGCCCAGTAATAACGGATACGGTCCGACAAGGAATAATGACGCAACAACCGCGTCTCCTCATCGTTTCCGTGGTAGTGGCGATTCCAATTGTCCGGATGGGCGGTCATCAGCGCTTCCATGGCCCGATAAAGTGGACGGTCGCCATAATCGCTCGAAAAGTCGGAGGCGATCAGGTCCAAAGCGTAAAGCGCCTCGCGCAGCACGAACGTCAATTCCGGCCCGACCTTCAGGATCGGGAAGCCGTCCTTCACAAGTTCGCCGAGATAGGTCGTCCCCTGATAGTCGGTCGAATGTGCCTCGAACACGAACTGCGGTTCGTCCCTCAATACTTGCGTCAGGGCGTCGACTTTGCCTCGGTCGTAAAAAATGACGTTGCGGTTGCCAAACTCCACGCCCGGCTGCACCACCAGTCCTATGGCGCGCGAGAATGCGTCAGACAAGTCTGCCTCGGCAAAAACCTGCCGATGGATATCGATCGTCTTCCTGGCCGCGTCGCTCGCCGTTGGCTCGATAGCCGTCAGCATGTGATCGGCACCTCCCGGTGGCGGGACCTCCGTTCCGATCACGTAGACGGGCTTCTGACCGCCCACTTTCTGGGCCGCTGCTTCGGCTGCGGCGGCAAGTCGTACGGCACGTCGGGCAGTCGTCTCATCGTCAAGCGCGGCCGGTTCGTTCAGGCAACCCATCGAGGCGTCCAGATGTATTTTGCGAAAGCCTGCGGTGACATAGGCGGCGACCATGGTCTCGGCCTCTGCCATGGCCTCTTCCGCTGGACGGTTGCGCCAGGGATTGGGGCCAAGATGATCGCCACCCAATATGATCTGCTCGGCAGGGCACCCCTCTTCTTCTGCCAACTGGTAGACAAGGGCAGCGAAGTCCGAAGGCTGCATGCCTGTGTATCCGCCGAGGTGATTGACCTGGTTGCACGTTGCCTCGATCAGTACCGTGGTCGACGTTGCCTTTCCGTAGCGGAGTGCTGCCCTCAGCACTACAGGATGGGCCGAGCATACCGACGTCACGCCCATCGGAGTTCCGCCGCGCCTCAGCGTCGCCAATTCTCCCAATCTTACCTGCATCAAGAACGCCTTTTTGTGGTGGAAATGAAAGTGTCCAGTTCTTCACGGGTACCCGCGCCTTCCATGGGCCCCCGAACCGTCACATTTCGAGCGCCGGCGGCTGCCCCGTAAGTGAGCGATCGCTCTGGCGACATTCCGAGGCGCCGGCATGCGAGGTAGGCGCCGCCAAAGCAGTCCCCGGCCCCGGTTGGGTCCAGTTCCTGGACGTCGAAGGCCACGACATCGATCCGTTCGTTACCGAGCCCAAAATAGCTTGCTCCGTCTGCCCCTCTCTTCAAGACAATTTCCTTGACGCCAATTTCGAACAGGCGGGCGATCGCCGCTTCCTCGCCTTCGACACCAGCCGCGCGCTCGAGTTCTTCGCCAGAGGGCAAGAGCAGGTCCGCCATCGAGATCAGATGCGTGAACCGTCGCTCCGTGGCTTCGTCGAGCTTCAGTTCCTTTCGGATGTTCGGATCGACGGAAACCGTGCCACCCCGGGCCTTTACAAGAACCACCGATTTGTCGATCACTTCCACCGCGCTCGCCATGGAAAGCGCGGACCCCATGATGTGCAGGTGTCCACTGCGCTCAATCAGGCTTTGAACCGCATCGGTCCATCCGAAACGCGCAGCGGCCGACTTCGCGATATTGAAAACAAAGTCTCGCGACCCGTCGGTGCGATAGCGAACGAAAGCGCTGCCTGTGGGGAACTCGGGGTCGACCGATATCGCCGAAACGTCGACGCCGTCCCGTACAAGACGTTCAACGTTTACTTTGCCAAAATCGTCGCTGCCAACGGCGCCGATCATTGCTGCATTGCCGCCAACCCGACCGCATTGATCGATGAAGATCGCTGGCGCGCCGCTGGGATAGGGTCCGACCAGAGGCTGCGCATCCAGAAAACCCGTTCCGACGTCGGTGGCTACGATTTCGACTAAAATCTCGCCGATGCAAACCGTTGGTCCAAGGCTGTCAGGTGCTAAGGGGTTGGCATTCATGTGCGTTATCTTTCGTCATTCGGCGGAAGCGGCCCTTCGCCACCGACCGCACCAATTTGTGTTGTGTCATCGTTGGCGAACGCGTCGCTCTCCAGCGACATAAACCGCTGATGAAGGAGGCAGGCCGCACCGAAAGCCGAGCCGAGTTCGGCGTCTTCATCGACGACGATCTGCGGTGCCGGAAACGCGATTTCCTGGCCCTCTGCCATGTAGACGGCGACCCGGGCGGATACCATCGGATAGAGGGAAGCGACGGAACCACCCAGCACGATCCTGTCGGGATCGAGCAGACGACAGGCCTGCGTCAAGGCAAGCGCCAGATGCCTTGACCATGTCTCGGCGATGGTCACAGCATCTGGAACCCGATCTCGGACGTCGTTCAAGAAATCGTCTAAGTCGACGGTACTGTTCTCGGTAGCCAGTCGATATTGCGAGACGAGCGCTTCACGCCCGATGAGTTGTTCGAACCTCTGACCGCCGCTGCCCGGGACCAGCGTGTGGCCGATTTCCCCCGCGAGACCGTGTCCGCCGCGGAACAGTTTTCCGTCAATGAGGACCCCACCGCCGACACCGGTCTCCATCAAAAGGAACAGGGTCACCCCAGATGGACCATGCTTGTAGCTGTCACCGATCGCAAATGCGTTGGCATCGTTTTCGACGATGATGGGCACGTCGAAGGGAAAGGCCGCCTTGGCGATCTGCGACAAAGGTACGTTACGCCAGCCGATAATCGGGGCGAGACTGACAAACCCTTGGGCGTTGACATGGGCGGGTGCAGACAGTCCAAGGCCCCGGCATCGCTGAAGCACGCTGTCGTCGATCCCGCCGAGCGCAAGCTGGAAAGCCTGATTCACCGCTTGTTCGACTGTCTTGCTGGGTGCGTCGAAAGCCTGAGTGCGGAAGGACTGGACCTGCCCGCACAGGTCGATGATAACAGCGGTGATGTGCTCGACGCCGATCTCGATGCCGAAGAAAACCGCCGCATCCGGCACAAGCTCCAGGAGAATTCCCGGTCGCCCTGCACGAGATTGCTCGCCCTTGCGGTCGCTTAAATCCTCGACTTCGTGAACGAAGCCGCTCTCGGTCAATTCTCCAACGATCTGGCCCGAAGACGATCGGTTAAGACCAAGCCGTCTGGCCAAATCCGCGCGGCTCATACGCCCGAACGTGTACAGGCTCCTGAGAGCTGCGGCAACGTTGGTCTGCCTGATGCGACGGGGGGAGCTTCCTGGTAAGGCGATATCGTTCACTTTTCCGACCCATAAGATGTTGATTTGTCCCGACTCTAGCACTCGGGACAGATCGTCTAAAGGTTTATTGGGACCGCGCGTTGGTGGCGCGACGACGTTTTGCTTCATCCATTTTCAGTTCGATGTAGCGTTTCGCGTGGGCCGCCAGCGGGTCGTTCTCTGTCCAGGTATCGCGCCAGATCGCGCATGCCAAAGAAAGCCCCTCGTCCACAACGGCGGTCGAGAAGCTCTCGAACACAATGTCCCGCTGATAGTCGACATCGAGCAAGGCGTCGAAGATCAGATCGAAGTTGATCGTGCCATCGCCGAGGTAGCCGCGATTGCTCTCCCCGATGTGGAAATATCCGATCTTGTCGCCCGCGAGACGGATCGCCGCAGCCGGATTTGCTTCCTCTATGTTCATATGAAAGGTATCGAGGTGCAGCCGAACATGATCGGAACCGGTCTCCTTGATGAAGCGAAGGCCTTGCGCGGTGGTGTTCAGCAGATTTGTCTCAAACCGATTTACAAGCTCGAGAACAAGATCGACGCCGCTTTCTTTTGCAACGTCCGCGGTCTTTGCGATCGCGGCAACGCTATTGTCCCAACCCTTTTTGGTAGGCTGGCGGTTATATTTTGTGTGTGCCGAATAGAGGATGCCACCCAGCTTGTTGCCGCCGATATCACGAACCGCCCTCACCGCATCGGCCAACACCGCTTTTCCGCCTGCGACTTCATCGGCGTTCTCGCTCGAAACGTCCTTGTCCAGTGACAGCCCCATCGTCACGCCGATCTCGACGTCGAGCGACTGTGCCAGCTTAGCGAGCTTATCGAGATTAAACTTCTCGGGCCGCAAATAGGCGAACTCGATCGTGCGGTAGCCGTGCTCGGCTGTCTTCCTGAGCGCCATCTCCAGACCATCCTGAGATTGGCCTCCTGTCCATACAAATGAGTGAATTCCTAAGCGTCGCATACCCTTACCTCCGTAGATGGTGCGTTATATCACGCTTTAGTAGGTCATATTTGTATGATTTCGCAACTAAATAATTCTGCCAAACTTCAAAATTTTTCCGCGCCATTCCCGCCATTTCAGTTATAAAAAGCTATTTAATGAGCATTTTCTATTGGGTTATGCGAAATTGTGATCGCCGCCTTACAGCACCTTACAGACAAGAATTGATATTTGCACATTTACCAAACAAATTATTGCAACTGTCGTTTATGTGATCTATGAAGGCCTTCAAGTGGGGGACTTGAGATTTCTCGGGAGGAGATCGTATGTCGAATTCTAACGAAACAGTTTTGCAGCCCGGCAGCGCAATCGTCGGCGCCAACCTCCTACTGTCTGCAGCAGGTATCAAGAAGACCTATGGCCATGTCGCTGCGCTGACGAACGGACGTCTCGAGCTACGCCCCGGATCGGTTCATGCGCTGTGCGGCGGCAATGGAGCCGGAAAATCGACGTTTCTGAGTATTCTGATGGGACTGACCCGCCCCGACGACGGTCAGATAGATCTGGACGGTGTGCCCGTCCGCTTCACATCGCCGCGCGAAGCGCTTGAGGCCGGAATAGCGATCATCACGCAGGAGCTTAGCCCAATTCTGGAGGCGACAGTCGCCGAAAATATCTTTCTCGGCCGCGAACCCACCCGTTTTGGCATCGTCGATTATCCGACCCTGTTCAACAACGCTCAGGCGTTGCTCGAGCGGCTGAAATTCCCGATAGATCCGAGGGCGCGGGTCGGCGACCTTTCCATCGCCAAGATACAGCTGGTCGAAATCGCCAAGGCGATCAGTCAGAACAGCAAGATCCTGATCATGGACGAACCGACCTCGGCCATTGGCGAGGCGGAAACCGATATCCTCTTCGAAGCGATCAGGTCGCTGACCCGGCAAGGCGTCGGGATCGTCTACGTCTCGCACCGACTGAGCGAGCTCTTCCGGATTGCCGAAGACTATACCGTCTTCCGGGACGGCGCGTTCGTTCAAGCCGGTAAGCTTTGCGACATAGACCGGGAAGAACTGGTGCGGCTGATCGTCGGGCGCACCGTCAAGCCACTGTCGGCGGATCAGCGCGAGCCGGGGGCGACAATCCTCGAGGTCAAGAACTACTCCCGGGGCGACCAATTCCAGAACATCAGCCTAAAGCTCCGCGAGCGGGAGATTCTTGGTGTGTTCGGGCTCATGGGGGCCGGGCGAAGCGAATTTCTGGACGCACTGTTCGGCGTCACCAAGCATGACGAAGGCGAGCTTCAAATCGACGGAAAGCGCGTCGCGGTATCCTCACCGCGAGACGCGATCTCGAAGCGGATGGCCTTGGCCACCGAAGACCGGAAAGAGACCGGCCTTATCCTTTGCCGTCCGATAAGAGAGAACATCTCGCTATCGGCGCTACGCGAATATTCATCGTTGGGCTTTGTCAAAAGACGAAGCGAAAAGAAGATCGTCGCGGAGATGGCGCAAGCCTTTTCCCTCCGCATGGGATCGGCTGAAGACGACGTTCAAGACTTGTCCGGGGGAAATCAGCAGAAGGTAGTCCTTTCTAGATGCTTGGTGACGAACCCACGCATCCTGCTTTGTGACGAGCCGACACGCGGCATCGACGAGGGTGCCAAGCAAGCAATCTACGCTTTCCTTAGGACCTTCGTCGCAGAAGGGAAAACGGCTTTGGTCGTGTCGTCGGAGCTGGACGAAATCCTTCAGGTCGCCGACCGAATTCTGGTGTTCCGGCGCGGCAAAATTGTCGGGGACGTCCAAGCCACCGACGCCACCCACGAACAACTCCTTCATCTCGCATCGTGAAAGACAAATACATGTCTAACATCAACCATGCCGGCCTGATTGAAATGGCCTCGCGTTACGGAATTGCGGCAGGTTTTGTCGCCCTCTGTATTTTCCTCTCGTTAGTCAGCCCGTATTTCGCGACCTGGGACAATATAGGCAACATCCTGGCACAGGTCTCCATTAACGGTATTATGGCGCTAGGCCTGACTTTCGTGATCCTGGCAGCGGGGATCGACCTTTCGGTAGGCTCTGTCCTGGCGCTCTCCGGAATCGTTTCTGCAAGTGTTGTGACCGCGTCCGATCTCAATCTCGGCGTAGAAGTGGCACTGCTGGTTGGACTGGCCGTCGGGGCAGTAACCGGTGCAATCAACGGTGCGATTATCGCGGGCTCGAGAAGCATTCCGCCGTTCATCGTCACGCTCGGAATGCTCAGTGCAGCCCGAGGACTGACGCAGATCTATAATCATGGATCGCAGATATCGGACCTGTCCGACGATTTTATGCTGATCGGCAACGGGCAGCTCTGGGGTGTCCAGTTCTCCGTCTACATTTTTGCTCTCGTCGCAATCATCTCGTTCCTGGTCCTGAAGTTCACCAGGTTCGGGCGCTACGTATACGCAGTGGGTGGTAACGAGCGCGGCGCGCGGACGGCCGGGGTCAATATCGGGTTTATCAAATTTTCGGTTTATTTGATCAGCGGCGTGTGTGCAGCGTTGTCCGGCGTCATCTTCACATCCCGTGCGACGTCCGCCTCCCTGCAGGCAGGCCTTGGATATGAGCTGGATGCGATCGCGGCAGTCGTGATCGGCGGCACCAGTCTCGCTGGCGGCCGCGGCGGCGTGGTCGGCACGATTCTCGGCGCGTTGCTGATCGGAGTCATCAACAACGGGCTTGATTTGCTCTCCGTAGACTCTGGAAACAAGCAGATCATCAAGGGTCTGGTCATCGTCTTCGCCGTGTTCCTGGACACCGTGCGAGCGCGGGCAAGATAGCCGCAGCGAAACCTCGGAGTCTGCCATTCGAAACCAACTCTCAGCGCGGAAAGGGCTCGCCCTCTTCGCTCAAGTACGGGAGATGTGCACCCGTGTCATTGCACATAATCGGAGGAAGCGATGATTACTCGGAGAAATACACTCAGGCTTATGGCCGCCGCGGGCATGCTGCCGCTGGCTGGAAAGGCTTTTGCAGCCGGAACGAAGCCCGTGAAGGTTGGGGCCGCGGTCTACGGTCTGAAAAACGAATATGCCCAGATATGGGCAAGCGAAATCAAGAAACACCCGGCCTTTTCCAACGGATTGGCGGAGATCACCGTTTTCGACGGCAATTACGACCATTCGACCCAGGCCTCACAGTTCGATCTGATGGTGACGCAGAAATACGACGTGGCGATCTACATCCCGATCGATAGCTATGCGGCCAAGGGCGTGATTCACAAGGCGGAATCGCGTGGCCTGCCGGTCGTCGGTTCGAATGGTCCGTCGAAAAGCGACGAACTCGTATCGTTTGTCGGCTCTGACGACGTCGCGGCCGGACAGTACGAAGCGGAAGTGCTTTTCAAGGCAATGGGCGGCAAGGGAAATATCGTTGTCCTCATAGGACCCGAAGGAAACCTTGGCCAGGAACTCCGGACCAAAGGCAACAAGACCGCGCTCGATTCCAACAAGAACATCACCGTCCTCGAACGCAAGACGGGCAATTGGTCGCGCTCCGAGGGGATGGTGCTTATGCAGAACTGGCTGACGTCGCATAAGGGCCAAATTCAAGGTGTTCTCGCCCAGAATGACGAGATGGGACTCGGAGCGATCGCAGCAATGAAGGCGGCAGGTATCGATCCGAAGACAATCCCGGTCGTCGGCATCGATGGCGTAACGGACGCAATCAGAGCCGTCAAGAATGGCGAAATGATCCTGTCGATCCGCCAGGATGCTCATGCCCAAGCACAAGGTGCCGTAGATGTTGCATTGCGCAAAGTCATTGGCGATTCCTACAAGCCGCTTTCAGATTGCTGGGCCGAATATCCCCAAATGCCTTGGGGCGACGGCACCGCTAAACTCTATCCGGTTCCGTGGACATATGTGACAGCCGAGAATGCCGGCAAGTTTCTAAACGCAAAAAATTGACGTTCATTTAAGTCCGGCGCCCTCGTAGAAAGTCGAGGGCGCAACTCCTTTTTTGGCATGCCTATTTGTCACTCAAGCTCCCAAATGCTCCTACCGCGGTTCGCAACACGCTACGACCGCCGGACAGTCCACCTCGCCGCAATAGTGATCTGGTTACGATGAATGTCGATCCACCTTAGCTGTTTGATCCCGGACTTTGATGGTGCAATCTTATCCATTGAATGGAGGTCGCCCCTTTGAGCCCGGCGCCCTGTACCACTATGTTGTAATTTGGCAGAAAGGTCAGAATCTTGGCCCTCGGCTACAGGACGCGGCAAATTTACTCATCGAGTGCGCCCAAAACCAGCTAATCCCTTCAGGCTCGTAGAGAACGGAAGGGGGCCTCAGATTAGATGTAACTGCGAACCCATCGAGAACTCCGTTGGAGAGGCTATTTGGGGATGCATTTTGTCTTGCGAGGCAAGGAGCTGCGCATATCTCCACCAAACACAGCCTTGATCCGCTCGATGATAATCTGCATGGGTGGTGTTGGCTCCGTGACCGTAATCATGCGGATATCAAAGGACGGAAGGCCAGAAAACCCTTCCATCTTACCAAGGACAACCATGTCTTCGGTGACATAGGAGGCTGGAAGCGGGGCAACCGCCAAGTCAGCGCCGATCACCGATCGCTGCATCATGCTGTGATTGCTGGCATAGGCTATGCGATACCGCCGGCCGCTTTCTTCTAGCTGTTTTACGGCCGCCTCTCGCCAGATACAGCCGCTCCCGTAGAGTGCCAGCGGCAAAGGCTCGCGCCGGTACGCAATACCGCCCTTGGAGCCTACCCACACAATTTGCTCGCTCGCCAGAAGCTCACCCGGTTCGACCGCGCTGTCAGATGCGAAGTTCACGATCGTAAGATCAAGTTGCCCCATCGCCGCGCGGTCAATAAGTGTTTCACTGTTGCCCACGACGACGTTTACCGTGATCGAAGGATAGGCATCGTCGATTTCCTTCAGAACCCTTGGCAGGGTCCGCTCCGCGATATCGTTCGGTGCGCCGAGTGTAACCAAACCCGCGAGATCAGGCGTCAAGAGCTGCGCTACCACCTCATTGGACATTGCCAGCAACCGCCTCGCGTAAAATAGAAGCTTCTCGCCCGATTGCGTCAATGCGACATGCTGTGAACTTCTCACGAACAGGCTGGTGCGGAGTTGCCCCTCAAGTTTTTTGATCTGCATCGAGACCGCGGACGGTGTCCGATTCACCTTTTTTGCTGCGCTCCCGAAACCGCCTGTGTCGACGATCGCAACAAAGGCGAGTTTTCCTTGACTGAGCCCGATTGCTCGGCGCTGTGAGCGGATCCGCGCACCGACCTCTGCGTCGATCGGATTGGGCGTCTTGGGCTCAACCCTGCCTTTTCCCTTCGGAACTTCGTGCGACAACTTTGCCTTCTCAATGGCATCGGTTAGTGAAACTGCCCCGAGTGAAGCACAGGCGTCCGATAAATGTAACTCGATTTCTGCGACCGGCCGACCGGCAAGCAGTCCTATGTCGGCCACATTTTTGCCCTGCGACATCCAGAGCAGGCACGCTTTCTGAATAGGTGACAGCATCAGATCGACCCATTGTAATGTTATAACATCTCGCATAATTCGTTTTATGGAACTTCGCGCCTTGTTTTAGCGCCGGCGCGGACACGTGACTGTCGCGGCGGCGGCCGAGTTACAAAGCCTTGGCAATCCGATCCCAGCGAAGGCTCGCCACCTAGGCCCGTCGTAGCAGACTCTACATCTCCAATGAGGCCAGTATTCTGGAGTCGAAGGGATCTCCACGGTTTTGGATCGATGTTCACAGATGACAGAGAATGATCAGATAAAAAATCAGCATTATTTCGATGGAGACCATCATATAATTCGATGGATGAAGCGCTGTCATCGGATTAGTTTCGGATCCCATCGCAGCCCTCGAAGCGGGAAGCTTTTCGGCAGCAGCGCGGCGGCCCCATCGGGCCCATCCGCCGTCCCCTAACGGCTCATTCCACCGGTGCGCCACCACGATTCGCCGCCCAACATTTACTGCCGAAGAGCGAGTCAGTCAGTCCCGGCATTTTAAAACACGGCGGCACCAGCCTACAGACGCCGTCCGATAACGGAGTGTTTCGGAAGCATTGGAAGCGACTGCTTGAGCCCTTCTGCAGCGAGGACGAAACCCAGGGCCAGCGGCGTTGCCCCCAAATCCCTGAGATAGAAGGGCAGGATGGGCAAGATGGCGCCGCTGCTGGCCGCGTCGAGACTCACGATAACGACGACTGGCAAGATGAGCTGCCAGTCGAGTTTCGATGCTGCTGGGACCGCCGAGGGCTTCGTCATATTCCGCTCGGGGTTCATGTCAGATTCCCTTCCAGGAGGGGCCAGATTGAAAGGGGCGGGGAACACTTAGCTGCTGCTGAAAGCTGTTGGAGAACAATCGCGTCGGCAGTCATATCGACTGACCTTCGCCGGGCTTGCCCTTCAGGCCAACGATAAGGAGATAGTCTTCCAGGGATGCCGTTTCGTTGGACGATACAATGGCACCGACATATCCGTCGGGCCGCACCAGAACCCAATCACCCGGCGATAGGCCGTAAGATGCATCGAAATGCCGGTACCTGTCGCAAAGATCGCCCATTGGCCCAATTGCGTGAATATGAAGTCCGTGGCGCGGCGTAATTGGAACGTGCTCGACCTCGTAGCCGATCAACGTCCAGTGCGTGCCCTTGAACAGTTCGAAAAGGCGGACGTCCTGCCCCGCCGCGCCGCAAATGGGTGCATCAGGTGCGCGGTCGCCGGCAAGGATTCCGCCGCTTCGGGCCGGCAATTCGATCGCCAGCAAGGATTCCGGATAACCAATATCGAGTTGGTGGACTTCCCGTCCGCGCCGCATGTCACCGCGCTTCAACGCGTCCAAGAGCTTCGTGGACAGGCCAAGCATGGTTTCCGCGACCGGACGGCGTTCGGCCTCGTAGGTATCGAGCAGCCGGTCACGACAACCGTCGATGACAGCCGCTAGCTTCCAGCCGAGGTTATAGGCATCTTGGACACTAGTATTAAGGCCCTGCCCGCCCGTCGGCGGATGACTGTGGGCGGCATCACCGATGAGAAAAACCCGGCCCGCGCGATAGCGATCGGCGAGACGGGCATTCATGGTGAACGCCGATGCCCACGAAACCGACTGGACGACAATGTCCGTCCGTCCGGTGCGTTCCATCAAAAGTCTGGCCAGCCCATCCGCTGACAGATCAATGTCACCTTCAAGCGCCACGGGTCCCTGAATCTGGAACAATCCCGTTCCGGCGAGCGGGCAAATGGAGATCTGTCTTTCCATGTCGCCCTCGCCGAAACGATGCCAGACATCGCGATTGAGACCGGATAAAATGACGTCGGCGACGATGGCGCGCACGCCAAGCGTCTTGCCGGGAAATCCGATATCGAGGGCATGGCGCACAAAGCTTCGACCTCCATCCGCGCCGATGAGCCAACGCACGCGGATGACCTCTTCTCCGGCCTTTCCTTTGAGTCTTGCAGTTACGCCATTCTCGTCCTGGTCGAAACCGGTCAACTCGCTGCCGAATTCCGGTCGGTGGCCGAGCTCGACGAGGCGTTCGCGCATGACCTTTTCTGTCAGGAATTGCGGCACCATCAACGCGATATGGTAGGGCTCAGCGGGCGTCGGATCTTCATGCTCCACGACATCACTATCCGTGAAACTGCCATCGCTCCGGTATTCCCGTTGCGGTGGATAATCGACGCTGGCAAGCTGCCGGCGCTGCCGGATTCCATTGGCATGGGCGACGTGATCAACGGTCAAAAGTCGGGTCGCGAGACACCGGATGATCGCATCATCTTCATTGCATGCGGAATGGCCGTGTTCGATATAAGCTGGGGCTACCAGCTCTACCAGAACGCCATCGGTAAGGGCATCGGGGAAACGCTAAACCTCTGGGAGCGGCCACACCAAGGTTGAGTGATGGAGATCATTCAGAGCTAGGTCGGGCGT
Organism: Agrobacterium arsenijevicii; assembly: GCA_000949895.1. Classification (GTDB taxonomy): domain Bacteria; phylum Pseudomonadota; class Alphaproteobacteria; order Rhizobiales; family Rhizobiaceae; genus Agrobacterium; species Agrobacterium arsenijevicii. The sequence continues at coordinate 22,365 of JWIT01000014.1, forward strand.
CTTTTTGGCGTCCGGCTTTCGAGCTCAGAAACAAGTTGACGACGATGGCATCCTCGGGCGACCAAGCCTCCGGCATATTCCGCCCCTGCTCTTTTTCGTCCAGAAGATAGTCCGTTCCAAAACCGCTGAGCACCGCTCCTGATTCCGCAATCCATTCCCGAAGTCGCTCCCAGAACTGGTTCATTTTCGCGACCCCCAATTACCCTATGTTTTCGAAGCACATCGCCACACCCATTCCACCGCCGATGCAAAGCGTTGCGAGACCCTTGCGAGCTTTGCGTCGCTTCATTTCGAAGAGAAGCGTATTTGCGATCCGTGCTCCGGATGCCCCAATCGGATGGCCGATCGCGATCGCACCGCCGTTGACGTTGACGATGGCTGGATCCCAGCCGAGATCACTGTTGACGGCACAGGCTTGAGCCGCAAAAGCCTCGTTCGCTTCCACCAGATCAAGGTCGGATACCGACCAACCTGCCCTCTCCAAAGCCTTGCGGGAAGCCGGTATCGGGCCCGTACCCATTAGCCGGGGGTCGACGCCAGCCGTTGCCCAAGACACGATACGGGCTAGCGGTGTGAAACCGCGTCGAGCTGCCTCTTCCTCAGTCATCAGCAGGACCGCTGCTGCACCGTCGTTGATCCCCGACGCATTTGCCGCCGTCACCGAACCCTGCTTGTCGAAGGCAGGCTTCAGTTTGGCGACGCTCTCAAGTGTCGCGCCATGACGTATGTACTCGTCAGCCTCAACGGTGATTTCGCCCTTCCGCCCGTTAATAACGAAAGGAACGATCTCGTCTTTGAAACGACCAGCTGTCTGGGCAGCTTCGGCTTTGTTTTGTGACGCGACGGCGAACTGATCCTGAATCTCACGGGAGAGCTGCCACTGTCGTGCGACGTTCTCAGCGGTAATTCCCATATGGTAGCCGTAGAACGCATCGGTCAGTCCGTCCTTGATCATGATGTCGACCATCTTGAGGTCGCCCATCTTTGTTCCTGCTCGCAAGTGCGCGACGTGCGGAGACAAGGACATGGACTCCTGGCCACCAGCGACAACGATCTTCGCATCACCCAAGGCGATCTGTTGCATCCCAAGGGCGATTGCCCGCAGACCAGAGCCACATACCTGGTTTACTCCCCAAGCGGTCGCCTCCTGTGGAACACCCGCCTTCATGGCAGCCTGGCGTGCGGGGTTCTGCCCCTCACCCGCCTGCAGAACCTGGCCAAGGATGACTTCGTTCACTTCGCTGGCATCGACGCTGCCGCGCTCCAGGACAGCTTTGACCACTGCGCCGCCTAGCTCATGCGCTGGAACATTCGCAAAAGCACCATTGAATGAACCGACTGCTGTTCGGGCTGCACTTGCGATAACGATTGATGGTTGAGCCATCGTATCCTCCAAGATTTATGTGAGTTAGGTCCGAAGCTCTGATCTGTTTCCGAAATGAGCGAGCGCTTCAGGGTTTGCGAGAGCTTCCATGTTCTTGACCGGCCGTCCGTGAACAATCTCGCGCACGGCAAGTTCAACGATCTTTCCTGACTTTGTTCGTGGTATCTCTGGGACCGCGACGATTTTCGCGGGAACGTGCCGAGGAGATGCGCCGATCCGAATCTTGTCGCGGATCGCTTTTGAGAGGCTCTCGTCGAGGTCCACGCCGGGGGCAAGCCGAACGAAGAGAACAACGCGGACATCGTCGTCCCAGTCTTGGCCAATGCACAGAGCCTCTTCCACTTCCGGAAGCTGCTCAACCTGATTGTAGATTTCAGCGGTTCCGATCCGGACCCCGCCGGGATTGAGGGTTGCATCCGAGCGGCCGTGAATAATCAGGCCGTCGTGCTCGGTCCACTCCGCAAAATCGCCATGACACCATACGTTGTCGAAGCGCTCGAAGTACGCCGCCCTGTACTTTGATTGGTCCGGATCGTTCCAGAACATGACCGGCATCGATGGAAAGGCCTTTGCGCAGACAAGCTCACCCTTCTCCTCGCGAACTGGATCGCCTTGGTCGTTCCAAACATCCATTGCGAGGCCGAGTCCCGGCCCCTGGATTTCGCCCCTCCACACAGGCGACAGTGGGTTGCCAAGCACGAAGCATGAAACGATGTCCGTGCCGCCAGAAATAGAGGCCAGTTGGACATCGTTCTTGATCCCCTCGTAGACGAACGAGAACCCCTCCGGCGAGAGAGGCGACCCTGTCGATGTTATCAGTCGTAAGTCCGACAGGTCATGCGAGCTGATCGGCGTCAGCCCACTCTTTCTCACTGCGTCGATGTACTTGGCCGACGTTCCGAAAACCGCGAAGCGTTCCGCCTGGGCGTAGGCGAACAGGACATTTCCGTCGGGCGCAAAAGGTGACCCGTCATAGAGGCAGAGGGTGGCCCCCGCCGCCAGGCCGACAACCAGCCAGTTCCACATCATCCAGCCGCAGGTGGTGAAATAGAAGACCTTATCGCCAGGAACGATCCCGCAATGCAGCCTGTGCTCCTTGATGAGCTGCAGCAGCGAGCCGCCGGCCGAATGGACAATGCATTTCGGAACGCCAGTCGTGCCGGAAGAGAAGAGAATGAAGAGTGGATGCGAGAAAGACAGCCGTGTGAACTCTACCGGCTTTGCCTCGTACGACTGGGCTACGTCCTCTAGCAAAAGTGCGCCCGGCGTCGCCTCCAGGACAGAAGTGACACCACAAGCATATGGTACAATTATCGTCGGAGCTTTCAGCCGTGCTGAAATTGCGCCAACCTTGGCTGAGATGTTCTGGAGCTTGCCATTGTACCAGTAACCACTGCAAGCGATGAAGAGCTTGGGCTCTATCTGACCGAAGCGATCAAGTACGCCCTGTTCGCCGAAGTCCGGCGAGCATGAAGACCAGATCGCCCCAATCGACGATGCTGCGAGCATGCAGGCAACAGTCTCGGGAAGGTTCGGCATCATTGCAGCGATGCGATCACCCTGCACCACACCAAGCGCCTTGAAGGCCTGCTGTAGTTTCGAGACCATAGCGTGCAGCTGATCCCAGGACCAGCGGTAGGAGACCTTATCCTCACCCCGGAAAACGATGGCGTCACCGTTGCCGGTCGTAGCGAGGAGATTCTCAGCAAAATTCACGGATGCATCCGGAAAGAACGACGCTTCAAGCATTTGATCCGCATTGATCAACGCTCGCTGGCCGCGATCGCCCTTGATGCCACAGAAGTCCCAGACAGCAGTCCAGAAGTCCGCCCGGTTCTCGATGGACCAGGCATGCAAGTCGGAAAAGCCTTCCATCTTCTGCGAAAACCGACCATTCGCTTCCTGCATGAAGGCAAACATTGGCGTTGACCGCCGAAACTCGTCCGACGGCGTCCATAAAGGCAAAGTGTCTTTCATCAATTTCCTCCTCTGGAGTTCCGGTTAGCTTGCCCGGAAAATCTCCAGCGCGACTATCTGCGCGAGCGTTCGGCTCAGTTCATCGGTGAGTTGTTTTTCATGGGATTGGAACCGCGAACTCGGTGTGGGAACAGAGATCGCGTAGAGGTCACCTTGCAGGTCGTAGAATGCGGCGCCCACGGCGGAGATGCCGACAGTGTGTTGGTCTCGGTCGAAGGCAATCCCCGTTTCCCTTATCACCTCGATCTCAGCCTGATAGGCTTGGAGCAATACAGGGTCTTCTGCAACTGAGGGCTGCTCCTCGGCCAACCTGGCAAGGATCTGCTTGTCACTGAGTTTGGCCAAGCAGGCCTTGCCGTTCGCCGAATCGCAAAGCGGGAAGCTCTCTCCTACGAAGGAAACGGTTCGCAGTCGGTGTGTCCCTGGAATTTGGTCGACGAAAACAAGTCGCTTTGATCTGAACATAGCCAGGTCCACCGTCTCCTTGGTTCGGCGAGCAAGGTCGACCAAGTAGGGCCGCAGCATTTCGAGGACGTCGATGCGAGCCGATTCAGCAAGAGCACCAATTTCGGGCCCCAGGCGAATACCTCGCTCGGGGCTCGCCGCAATGACAAATTGCTCGGCTTGAAGTGCGCCAACGATACGCTGTACCGTCGAGCGCGGCAGACCGACGCGGTCGGCGATCTGTCCGAGACTTAAGCCGTCGCTTTCATTTTTCAGGCTTCGCAGGATGGCCGCCGCGCGTGCGATTACCTGGATGCCTGAACGGCTATCATCGTTGCTCTTAAATGCGTCGGTCATGAACTTCCTCGAATGCCGTTGCTCTGCACCTGTCAGAACCCTACCTGATCACCACCCTTAAGGCCCAGGATCTGCCGCGCCTCGGTTGGTGTTGCGATCTCATGTCCAAGTTCTTGCAGGATTGTCTTGATCTTGCCAACCTGCTCCGCGTTGGAATTCGCGAGCTTGCCGCGTTCGATGTACAGCGAGTCCTCTAACCCGACACGGACCGACCCGCCCAACATCGCGGATTGGGTCGCGAAGGGCATCTGGAACCGCCCAGCGGCCAACACTGACCAGCGGTATTGGTCGCCAAAAAGCTTGTCAGCGGTCCGCTTCATAAACATCAGGTTCTCCAGATCAGGACCGATCCCACCGAGAATACCGAAGATCATTTGGACAAAGAACGGGCCCTTCACGAGACCACGGTCGACGAAATGCGCGAGGTTGTATAGGTGTCCTACATCGTAGCACTCGTGCTCGAACTTCGTGCCGTGTTCTTCACCTAGCATCTTCAGAATACGCTCGATATCCCTGAACGTATTCCGGAAAATGAAGTCGTCTGTGCCACGGAGATAGGGCTCTTCCCAGTCATATTTCCAGCTGGAGTAGCGGTCTGCAAGCGGATAGATGCCGAAGTTCATGGACCCCATGTTCAACGAACACATTTCCGGCTTCGCTTTTAGAGGAGCTGCGAGCCGGTCCTCGACCGTCATATTGAGACCGCCGCCGGTCGTGATGTTGATCACCGCGTCCGTCGCCTGCTTGATGCGTGGCAGAAACTGCATGAACACGGCCGGATCGGGTGTGGGGCGGCCGTCATTCGGATCTCGCGCATGCAAGTGAAGAATGGAAGCGCCCGCTTCTGCTGCTTCAATGGACTGCCGGGCAATATCGTCAGGGGTGAATGGTAGTGCATCTGACATCGTCGGCGTGTGAATTCCGCCTGTCACCGCACACGTAATGATAACTTTCTTGGATAAGTCCGCCATTGTAATTCCTTTCTGACGCCGCTCAGCATCATGACCTTAAATTCGGCGTGGGGCGGAAGGCCCCGCCCCACGCCTTGTTTGCGCTATGACTGCTGGAGAGCTTCCTTGCCGTCGACGCTATTCGACACGGTTTCGCCAGCAGTTTTGGTTTCTGGTAGGAAGAGCATCGTGATGCCCGCTCCCAGAAAGCCTATCGCGCAAAGACCTATTCCCGTCGCCAAGCCATAGCGGCTGCCGATTTGCCCAAGGACGAACGGGGCGAAAGCCGAAATTCCTCGGCCAACGTTGAAACAAAACCCAGCTCCTGTTCCGCGAACCCGCGCGGGGTAAAGCTCAGGGAAATATGAACCGAATGGACCGGCGTAGGCGAAGAAGATTGCCAGAACCGGCCCCATCCAGAACAGGATGTTGTTGTCTTGGATGGAGGCGTAGATCGGCAGCATTATCGTCGCGCCAGTGAAGCAGACGAGTAGGGAAGTCCGACGGCCAATCTTGTCCGCAAGGAACCCGAAAATCTGGTATCCGATGAACATTCCTACGTTGAGCATGATGATGAAGGTCGTCATGTGGCTGGCATCCAACCCACGCTCCTGCACCAGGTAGGTCGGTAGCCAGGTGTTGGTCCCCCAGTAGCCAACGAGGGCGCAGCTCGCCGCGATCGTACCAAGGATCGTTTTCCGCCGAAGCTCTCCAGAGAAGATTTCCGCGACGGAGGCACGTTGTTTGGTCGCGGCGCGGGCGGCCTTCTTCTTCTCCTCAGCCCAAACCTGCGACTCTGGAACGAAGAAGAGAATGTAAATGACGGTTATGATTGCCCCGCCGCCACATAAGAAGAGGATTCGCCATCCCCAGTTCGGCATGATCGCATGAGCAAGCACCGCTGCAATTCCAAAGCCGATCGGCCAAGCGCTCAACACGAACGAGATCACGCGCCCACGTAGGTGCTTCGGCCACGTCTCATTGATGAATGCTGCGGCAACACCCCACACACCACCGAGCCCGAGCCCGGCGACGAAGCGCAAGATCAGCATATCCGTCCAACCACGCGCTAGCGCAGCAGCGGCCGTAAACAGGCCGAAAACAAGAAGACTAAATATAAGCGCCTTTCTGCGTCCGTAGTTGTCTGAGTACCACCCGATGACGACGCTGCTGAGACCGACGCCAATCATCCCAGCTGTCCCCAAGAGACCGGCGTCCGCAAGCGTCAGGTTCCACTCCTTGATGATGAGCGGCAGTGCGAGTGCCAACAGCATGAAATCCATCGCATCGAAGGCGTAGCTGGCAAATGATGCCGCCATGACGTGCCACCTGCTCGATGCACCGATCGTATCAACTTGTTCATTAGTATTTCTCAAGGCGAAGACCTCCCGTTCCATGGCCCAAAAATTGCTATTGAAAGACGACGCGGCGGCGAATTGGCACGAGAGAGATCCCGGCTCGTTCGCTTATGATCCCCCAGATTCCTCGGGGTGCCTTCAGCATGATCACGATTGCCAATGCCCCCAGGATCATCAGATAAGTCGTACCCAGGTCGGCCAGCGTTTCGCGCAACAGGAAGAAAACGACGGTGCCGATGATCGGCCCTTCTATAGTACCAATGCCGCCGATAACCGCGATGAAGATCACGTAAGCTGTCCAGTCATTCACGCTGAACGCGGCATCAGGAGAGATGCGCAATTTCTGCAGGAAGATGAACGAACCAACCATGGTCGTGAGACCAGCTACGCTGACATAGACCGTCATTTTCGTCAGCCAGGCATTGATGCCCAGGCTTTCCGAAGCGATCTCGCTATCCCTCAGTCCCGTGAGCGCCAGGCCCATCTTTGATCGGAGCAACAGGACAACGAAGAGCAGTGCCACCACGGCAAGTGCCAGACCGGTCCAGTAAATAAAGATTTCCCGCCACTCTCTGCTACTCGCGATCCCCGTGATGATCGATGTGGGCAGGCTTGAACCCGATCCACCGCCGAGCGAGGATATCTGCGCGAACGAAAGCCGGAGCACTTCGGCAAAGACCCAGCTGCCAATGGCAAAATACGCACCATGAAGGCGGAAGAGCAGCGTCCCAATCGGAGCGGCGATGATTGCGCCAAGCACGCCCGCAACGGGGATTGCCAGCAGAGGGTCCATTCCAAGGAAGATCGCCAAGGCGAAGAGCATGTAACCGCCAAACCCGACGAATGCCTGCTGGCCGACGGATACCAGTCCACAGTACCCGGCAAGCAGGTTCCAAAGGCTGGCAAGTGCCAGGAATGAGAACATCTCCCCAAGAAGGCGGATGTTGGCGCGGCCCGTGACCCACGGCGCGGCGACCAACGCAATCAACATGAGGCATGCGACAATCGAGGTTGCGCGACTGGCAGGGGTAAAGCGTTCAATTCGGAAGCTCATGTCCGTCAATCCATTCTGGGGAAAAGGCCGCGCGGGCTGAAGGCCAACACAACAAAGAAGACGATGTGACCTGCGAGGATTTGCCAGCCCGGCGAGATCTGAGCGCCGATGGCTTGGGCAACACCGAGCACTATCCCTCCGGCAAGCGTCCCCCAGAGGTTTCCGAGCCCACCGATGATGACGGCCTCGAAGCCAAAAATCAGCCTCGTTGGACCAGACGAAGGGTCGAAATTTGTGCGGATGGCGAGGAAGATCCCAGCGATAGCGACGACGCCCAGTGAAAGAGCCATGGCCATTCCGAAGATGTGGCGACGGTCAATCATCATCAGCTGTGCTACTTCGCCGTCGTCGGATGTCGCACGGAACGCGCGGCCGAGTGAGGTGTGGAAGAACACCCGGTCTAGACCAAAGATCACTAAGATCGAGACGACGAACATCAGCAGCGGAAGCATGCCGATTGTAAGCCCGGAGAACACCTCGAAGCTCGCTGTTTCCAATGGACCGGCTGGCAACCGCCGACTATCCGCCGTGAAACCGAGCAGCAACCCGTTCTGCAAGAGCACTGATATGCCGAACGTCACCAGCAGGGGCGAGAGAAGGTCTTTGCCAATCGTGGGATTGAGCAGGAACCGCTGCAGGAGATATCCGATCAGAGCCATGATCGGGACGACAAGCAAGGCCGAAGCCAAGGGATGTAGCCCCGTTGTCTGAACGATGACCAAGGCAACGTAAGCGGCCAATACGATGAGGTCGCCGTGCGCGATGTTGACCAGACGCATGACGCCGAAGATCAGCGAAAGACCCGCAGCGAACAAAGCGTAAAGGCCGCCCAGCAAAATACCTTGAACAATTGCGTTGATCCAATCCATGGCGATCAGGTCCCGAAGTAGGCAGCCGTGACTTCGGCTCTGCTGAATTGAGACGGTTCGCCCGCAAGAGAGACTTTCCCCTCTTGCATGCAGACGAAGCGATGAGCGACGGAGAGTGCTCGGGAAACATCCTGCTCGACCAGGATCGCCGATACGCCACTTTCCACGATGGCTGGAAGCACCGCGTAGATGTCTTTAATAACCACCGGAGCGAGACCGAGCGAAATTTCGTCAAAGAGGATGACCTCAGGGTTGGCCATCAAGGCTCGCCCAATTGCCACCATCTGCTGCTGGCCCCCGGACAAAGCCGTACCAGGATTTTTCCGTCGCTCCGCGAGGATTGGAAATAGAGAATAGATGCGGTCGAGGGACCACTTTCCTTTTTGTGCCCGTTCGCCACCAATCACGAGATTTTCCTCCACGGTCAGCGATCGGAACAGGCGTCGACCTTCCGGCACGAGGGCAATTCCCCCACGGGCAATCTTGTCGGGCCGCTGGCCACCGATCTCTTTGCCGTGCAGACGAACCATTTCACTGCGGCAGGGCACGAGGCCTGTGATTGCCTTCAAGAGCGTGCTCTTGCCTGCGCCGTTTGCGCCGATGAGTGCCAGCACTTCTCCACGAGACAGGGTCAGGTCGACACCGAACAATGCCTGGAAGTCGCCATATCCGGCCCGCAATGAGTGGGTAGACAGAAGGACGTCAGGCATGAGCAACCTCCCCTTCGATCCCCATGTAAATCGCTGCAACCTGAGGGTCTGCCATCGTGGCGGCTGGATCACCGTCTGCAATCTTGCGGCCGAAATCGATGACTGCGATCCGGTCGACCACCGCCAGCAGCGCGTGAACAACGTGTTCTATCCAGATAATAGAGACGCCTTCCTTGCGGACGCTCTTGATGGCCGCGACGAGTTCAACGCATTCCGGCTCTGTCAGACCACCAGCGATCTCGTCCAGCAGAAGTAGCTTCGGCGAACTTGCGAGCGCCCTGGCCATTTCCAGTCGCTTGCGTTCCAAGAGTGTCAGTTGACCGGCAAGCGTATTTGCCTTTTTCGCCAGGCCTGTCAGTTCGAGGACCTCCACCGCCTTTGCAGCTCCAGCTGCCTCAGTCGAGCGACCTCCAAAAGTGGCCCCCACCAGTACATTCTCGTAGGTTGTCATGCCGACAAATGGGTGGGGTATCTGGAAAGAGCGCCCAATGCCGCGATGACACCGGCTGCGCGCCGGTACTCGCGTTACGTCGGAGCCGTCAAAGTGTATCGTCCCGCTGTCGGGCAACGTTGTGCCCGCGATCAGGTTGAAGAGCGTCGTCTTACCCGCGCCGTTGGGACCAATAATTCCCACGGCCTCGCCCGCATCGACTGACAATGACACCTTGTCGGTGACTTGTAGGGCGCCATACCGCTTGCTGACCGTGTCCAGTTCTATGATTGGCATCGTGTACTCTCGATTTGGGGCTGCCCCGCCGAGCAGCCCTGCAAGCAAGCTCAGAGGAGTTTGAGTTCTCCGCCAACCGGGATTTCTGGTGCTGTCTTATTGGTCGTGATCACCAGCTCCGCCTTCCCGTTCACATTCTGCCATTGGCCAGCGACGAGAGGAGTTTTCGTCACGTTTTTGACTGGGCCCTTGGACCAATCCACCGGGCCAACAATCGTCTTCAAGTTTGTTGTCTTGATCGCATCAATGATGGCCGCAGGGTCCTCAAGATCGGCGGTTCTCTTGACTACATCTATGACTACTTCGAAGAGAGCGTGCTTGAAGCCGATGGGCTGCGTCCACGGGCGGTTGGTGGCTTTTACAAACCCTTCTGCAAGGTCCTTTGAGCTTTCACCCGTGAGACTGGAAGAGAACGGATGATTGGGCGACCACCAGATTTCCGACGAAAGTCCGATCCCGCGTTCTCCGAGAGAGGCAATTACTGAAGGGAACAGTAACGCCTTGCCGATGGTGACGATCTTGGGCTTGAGGCCTTGCTGAGCGGCCTGGCTCCAGAACGTCGCGAAGTCGGGCGGGATCATGTTTCCGGTAACGATCTCTACACCAGCCGCCTTGAACGCGGAAATTTGCGCCGAGAAGTCGTCCGACATTGGCTGATATCGGCCCGGATCGGTCAACGCATATCCAGCTTCCTTAAGCGGCTTGGGGAAGCCGCGTTCCGGGTCGCCCCATGCGTTGCCGTCGGCATCGTTCGGGAACAATCCCCCGACTTTTTTCGCAACATTGGGATTGTCCCAGAGAGAAAGGAACGCGCCAATGACGTCTTCCAGCCCCCAGAAGAAATGGTAGGTGGACTCGAAGCCTTTGTCCGGAACACCATTGCGGCCAAAGAAGTAGGGCTGCCACGGGCAGTCAGTCGTGATGCAAGGTGTGCCGTTGGCCTCTGCTTGGTCAGAGACTGGATTGACGGTATCCGGCGTCGAGGCGGCGACGATAATGTCCACCTCGTCTTTTAAGATAAGATCGGCTGCCACTTCCGCAGCACGGTTCGGGTTCGACTGGCTGTCTTTCGAAATAACTTCGATAGCCCAGGACTTCCCATTGTTGTCGACGCTGGAAAGGGACTTCTTGATCCCATTGAGAATGTAGTCATTTGCCTCGGCAAATCCGGCCAAAGGCCCGGTGACGGGGCTGACGTGACCGACTTTGATTGTCGGCGTGTCTGCGTAGGCCCGCGTGAAGCGCAAGATTGCAGGTGCCGCAACTAGCCCCAGACTGGACTGCAGCACTATCCGGCGTGTGATACTTTTTGTTCCGGTGGTGTCATTCGAACCCATAATATCCTCCCAGAAAAGTTCGATTGAAGTTAGAGCGTGACGTCCTGCGTGACCTGCCGGTAGAGAATTGGCAGCAGCTCGCCGAGATATCCCATCTCCTCCGTGGCGTGCTGATGCAGGCCTCGCGCCAGATCGTCGGTGACCAGCTCGCGCCGTATTCCCGCCTTCTGCTCCTCCGAGAACGGATGGTCCGGATCGCGGCTCTCGACATGGCCAAGAAAGAATCGAGAGCGCATTTCGCAGCCGTAAGCGGTGTTGCGAACGAAGTGCGTCATCCGACCGAGGTTTACAGGCTTCTCAAGGCTTCCGATGCGTGCGCAAACGGCCGTTCCGTCGAAGGCTGCGTACCGAGCCTTATCGAAGAATTCGGTGGGATCGCGGAAGTTGATCCTGAGCTTGAACAAGGGGCCGTCATCACCGCCGAGATATTCGTGAACCAGATGACTGGAGCCAATGTAGCTTCCGAACTGGCGTTCCTCCCAGTCGCTGAAGACGTGATCGCGCGGATGCCACAGCTTGTACTGATCGGTACCCCCGAGCCAACCGAACCACCAGTCCACCATCTTCGCCTTGCAGCGCGGCATGCGGGTGTAAGCGCACACCGTTTTGAACCCGTCCTCGTAGTCGACGACGCCGGACTCAGTCTTCAGATAGCCTTTATTCAGTAGGTCGTTAGCGTTTTCAAACCGCATAATCTTCTCCTCAGGCTACCGGACGGAGCTTATCGGCGACGGGTATTGCAGCCCCCGTCGGATTGGCGCAGATGGCGATGTCGAACTTTCCGCCAGCCTGACGCCATTGACCGCCGACAATTGGGACTTTCGCGACGTTTTTGATGCCGGATGCCGACCAATCAACGGTACCTAACAAGGTATCTGCCCTGGTTGCTTTGATCGCCTCTATCACCGAACCTGCGTCACGCGGGTCACTGGCCCGCTTCAGCACGTCTACAGCGACGTCCAGAAGCGCGTGCTTGAGACCAACTGCCTGTGTCCATTGCCTGCCGGTCGCCTTTTGCCATTCCGCCGCCACCGACGACGACGTGTCGCCCGTCGTAGCCGACCGAAAAGGATAGCTTGGATGCCAGGCCACCTCCGTCGACAATCCGTCAGCAGTCGGACCGATCGCCTCCAGCGTGGTTGGCAGCAGCAGAGCCTTTCCAATCGAAGCAATTTTCGGCTGGAAGCCTTGCTGTTTGGCCTGGCTCCAAAATGCGAAGAACTCCGGAGGGATCATCGTCGCAGCGACGATATCTACCCCTTCGGACTTCATCTTGGTGATCTGGGCCGTGAAGTCTTCAGCCATGGGCGTATAGCGCCCAGTGTCGACGACTGTGTACCCTCCTTGTGTCAGTGCGGGCGGGAAGCCAAATTTAGCGTCTCCCCAGGCATTGCCATCCGCATCATTGGGGAAAAGCAAGCCGACCTTCTTGTTGGTTTCGATGGTCCCCCACAGCCCGATGTAGGCAGCGATGACGTCCTCCAAACCGAAGGCAAAGAGGTAGCCCCAGTCGAAGCCCTTGTCCGGCGTGCTATTCCGGCCGAAGACGAAGGGCTGCCACGGGCACGCTGTCCCTATCATCGGTATTCCGTTCAGCTCCGCTTGATCTGCAACCGGAACGACGGTGTCTGGACCACCAGCGGTGATCAGCAGGCTGACTTCGTCCTTCAGGGCCAGTTGATTGGCGAGTTCCGACGCTCGGCTCGGGTTTGACTGACTGTCCTTGATAAGGATTTCGATCGGGCGACCATTCGCGCCTTGCTCCAGCGCGGATTTGAAGCGTTGAAGGAGAAAACGATCCGGTTCACCAAAAAACGCCAACGGACCGGTTTGCGGCGTGACAAAGCCTACGCGTATGGGTTCCCCTGCGGCAAATGCAGGTCCCTTTATCAGCGCAGGTGCGGCGACCGCGAGTGCAGTAGCCTTTAAAAACCGTCTTCGATTAAACCCCATGATTTTCATAGTCGGCCTCCTCCCAAAGGCTTGGTGTATCGCTGGCTTCCTATTCGACCGGTTTGAAGTTCCTGAGATATTGCGACACGCGTGTTCTAAGCGCGGCGGCATCGTCCTCTGTCCAAGCTCGAAACCCTTCACCAGATTTCATCCCAAGCCGCCCGCTCTCAACCAGCTTTCGAAGGTAAGGCGATGGACCAGGGTCGCGATTGAGGTGTTCGAGCACGACGTTATGGATGTCGAGTGTCAGATCAGTTCCAACGAGATCGGCGTTTTCCAATGGCCCCAGTACCGCCAACCGCCGTCCGAAGCTTGATTTGACAACAGTGTCGACGGTCTCGGCGTCAGCGATACCCTCGGCTACAATGGCTATCGCTTCCCGCCACAGTGCATGCTGCAACCGGTTCCCCACGAAGCCTGGAACATCCTTTTTAACGTGGACCGGCGTCTTGCCGACCGATGCCAAAAGATCAATCATCTCGGCGACGGTGTGAGGGTCGGTGTTTGCCGTACCCACCACTTCGACGAGCGGTACGAGAAATGGCGGGTTCCACCAATGCGTTCCGAGTATGCGCTCGCCCGTTTCCAATCCGGCTGCGATGTCGGTGATTGGAATGACCGATGTATTTGAGGCGAGAGTGGCATGCTTGGGCGACAGGCGCACAAGATCAGCGAATATTGAGCGCTTCAGCTCCAGCTTCTCGGGCGCAGCCTCGACGACTACGTCAGCATCGATCACTGCATCTGCCAGCACAGCATGACCCGTGACAAGGTCCTGCGCTCCATCCGGCAAGCCAAGGTCGAAAAGGTTCTTCGCAATCCGAGAGCGGAGAGTGTCGAGAGCCGGTTGATGGGCATCGAACACCGCTACGCTGTGACCTGCGACTGCAAAGACCTGGGCGATGCCGTGGCCCATGAGCCCTGCCCCGATCACCGCAATTTTCTTTTTATCTGACATCATCAGCCCGCCGTGTATCCGCCATCGGCGTAAAGTATGTGCCCCGTGTAGAAGTCTGATGCTCGCGACGCCAGGAAGAGCAACGGGCCCGCCAGATCATCTGGCTCGCCCAACCGCCCTTTCGGAACACGGGCAAGAAATCCCTTGCGGACCTCCTGTGCCTTCTCGGTTTCGTCGAACATCCAAGCGGTCAGCGGCGAACGAAAGACCGTCGGTGCTATCGCATTCACCGTGATCCCCGTCGGACCCCACTCACAGCCGAGCGCACGGGTTAGGCCGTCAACTGCGGACTTCGATGCACAGTAGGCGGAATATCCCGCCGGATGTCCCAAGAGCCCGCGTGCGGAGGACATGAAGACGACTTTGCCGCCATCCCCCTGCTCCAACATGCGCTTGCCGACGGCCCGGGCCATCAGCCAGCTTTGCGAAACGTTGGCGTCCATGACATCAAGAAAGCGCTCAGGAGACATGTCGACGATCTTGGCAACGTCGTTCTTCCCGGACGCGACGACCAGGATATCTACCCGGCCGAAGCGAGCGACCGTCTCGGCGACAATAGCGTCGCAGTCTGCCTCCGTCGCCGGACGTCGATTGATCGCCAGGACTTCAGCATCGAGGTGAACACACGCCTCTTCAGTCTCACGGAGCGCGTTTTCATTGCCTGCAACAATTGCCAGCTTTGTGCCCGCCCCTGCAAGAATGCGTGCAGCAAGCGCTCCAAATGCTCCTGAGGCACCCGTCACAATGGCCACTTTGCCGGTAATATCGAACATATTAAGGGGCTTGCGCAGTGTTTCTTCCGCAATCATTGGACCGCTCCCGCAGGGTATGGAATTACGACGATCATCTTGCAGACGTGGTTGGATCGGTTGACGATCTCGCGAACCTCGCCGGGTGCAATCGTGCAGCTGTCCAAGGCTTTCAAGACCGTTTCATTGCCTCCAACAATGACCGTCATTTCCCCTTCGAGAACGACATACACTTTTTCAAACGGTGTTGAATCGGGACCTGCTCGTCCGCCTGGAAGAAACTGCGAGAACCCAACCCACTGGTTTTTTGGCCCGCCTTCTTCGAAACCCTGCAGCCGCAATCCAGAGCACCCATGGTGGTTGGGCGCCTCATATGGCTTGGCTTCCTGGAACCGCTTTGTGAACATGTCTCCTCCCGTTCACTTTGGCTTTTCGGACTCGTCATCCGTTGATCAGCAGTGACGCCATCTCCTCTTGCGGCGTCACTCCATCTCGGCTGCCGTTACCGTTGGCAGCGGCTCGTCTTC
This sequence comes from Agrobacterium arsenijevicii, assembly GCA_000949895.1. Classification (GTDB taxonomy): domain Bacteria; phylum Pseudomonadota; class Alphaproteobacteria; order Rhizobiales; family Rhizobiaceae; genus Agrobacterium; species Agrobacterium arsenijevicii. Next base: position 37,719 of record JWIT01000014.1, read on the forward strand.
AGAAGTTGTCACCCTTCTCGATGCGGTATTCCTGGCCCTTGTCCATCATGGCCACGAGCCGGATGATGCAACCGTCGCCGCGATCCCAGTTGATCGGGAAAAATGCGAACGTGCAGCGCTTGCCTGTGACCGCATCGAGATCGCCGCCCACGTTTTCGATACCGAGGATGCCAGCCTTGAAAATCTTTTGGTGGACAGGTTCCCATTCCGGGAAATCGTCCTTCCAGTCGCGTCCGCCGGACCACTCTTTGTACTCGCCGGCTAGGTGCGGCAGGAGTGGCCCGTTGCGCTGTGGACCAATAGCGGTTGCGAGCGGATGGTCGTTTGCCTGCGTGTCATGGCCGACGACCTTGACGCCCTTTTCGATCATCCAGTCGGCTGCCGACGGCACCAAACCTGGGCAATAAGCGAAATAGTCACCGTCCTCATACTGCTTATGCCAGCCGGTGTTGATGATCAGAACGTCGCCTTTGCGGATCGCATGGCCGCAAGCTTTTTCGAGGTCCTCGCCCGTGATCGGCTCCCATTTCTTCTTTGGTATGGAGACAACGATGCCCGTACCGAAGAAGTGTGGGAGGGGCACTTCATCGATGAAGGGTGTACCCTGCACAACGTGCGCAGGTGCGTCGATATGGGTGGTTACGTGCATCGTTGTAGTGATGGTCTGCGACAGCACGCCGGACTTGGCCATGTAGTGCATGCGCTCGATACGCACGTCCCTGAAGTAGGGCCAGTTTGGGCACTGATACCCGAAGCGGTGCGATAGATTGTAGAACTCGATCCCCATCGGGTTATCGAGGTTATCCTGAAATTCGATCCCACGGACAGTAATTGACATACAGAAATCCTCCTCGCCTCGCGATGCGCGGCGTAGCGTTCGATCCAGATTTTGGCTGACTCCTCCCAGAGCGCCTGTACCTTTATACGGTACATCTGTATCATTTTTTGTCAACCCGTTTCGGAACGGCTCACGACGCAACGTCGACCGGACGTAAAATGGAGGCGGTTTACTAGGGGTTTTCCCGGGATGGTGCGCTGACGAAATGGGAGATGAGAACAAGGCGCCATGCCAAAAGGAGAAGGAAGTCGGGGAAGCGGTCCCCTATGGCCGAATGGGAACCGCCGAGGACCTGACTTGGATGGCTGTGTTCATTGCTCGGCGATTCACGTCGTTTCTCAGTGCTATGTCGATCGCGGACAGATGAGCTGACAATCGCACAGCCCGTTTGGGAAGCACGTCAATTGCGTCGCGGCTCTCGCCCGCAGCGCTTGTCGATGAGGCAGCCTTTGGCTTTTATCATCGGTGGATCAAAGACCAAGTTGATCCACGGCCGCGATCACGCCTCTGAGCTCTGCCAGACCCTTTAGACGACCGATACATGAATACCCCGGATTGACGGATTTGTTTTGATCGTCGATCAGCAGATGGCCATGGTCTGGCCTGAACGGGATGACGGCATCCTGACGCCCAACGCCTTCTCGCCGCCGCTCCTCGTTGCGCAAAGCCAGCACCAAGGAAACCATGTTGACGTCTCCATCGAGGTGGTCCGACTCGATAAAGGATCCGTCCGCTTCCTTTTTCACATTCCGAAGATGGGCGAAATGAACCCGCGGCGCAAACCGCTTGGCCATCTCGGTCAAATCATTACCCACGCGCGATCCGTATGAGCCGGCGCAGAGAGTAATCCCGTTCGTCTCATGGTCGACCGCGTCTAGGATGAGCTGGATGTCATCCGGCTGAGATACGATCCGCGGCAGGCCAAACAACGAAAATGGCGGATCGTCCGGATGGATTGCGAGCTTGACCCCGTGTTCCACCGCGACCGGCACGACCTCCTTAAGAAACTCGATGAGGTTGGCGCGCATGTCCTGCGAGGACAGTTCGTCAAAGGACGCTATATGGCCACGGATTGTCTCACGTGTATGCGTATCTTCCTTCCCTGGTAGCCCAGCTATGATGTTCGTTTCGAGTGCCGTCAGATCCTGATCTGACATCGCTTCGAACCGCTGGCGCGCCGTCTCGAGAAGGTCTGCTTCATAGCTCGTTTCGGCTCCGGACCGCTTCAACACGAAAGCGTCGTATGCTGCGAAGTCGGCCATGTCGAACCGAAGCGCCAGGCCGCCCGTCTCTGTCGGATACCGGAGACTTGTGCGTGTCCAGTCGACAACCGGCATGAAATTGTAACAAACGACCGGCACTCCGGCACGGCCAATATTGGCAAGGCTTTCCTTCCAGCTGTCTACATAGCGGCGTTGCTCGTTGTTACGCAGTTTGATTGCCGAATGCACCGGAATGGATTCACAGACTGACCAGACCATCCCGGCGCCTTCGATCTGAGCCTTGTGGGAAAGGATATCATCCAAACTCCACGCACGACCGTCATACTTGTGATGCAAGGCCGTGACGATTCCATGAGCGCCGGCTTGCCGCGCGTGTGACAAGGTCACCGGATCATCATTGCCGAACCAACGCCAGCTTTCGAGCATTCCGTCCTCCAAATTTATTGTTGGACATTATCCGCATAAAAACGCGTAAATTGCAATGAAAGAATCTATTTGCCAAAATATGACCAACATAATATGAGCTTTTTGACCATGGAAGAGGAGCGCATCGGTGAACGCGTCAGAGGGAGAGCCCAAAGCGTCGGCAGTCGACGAGATCGTCGGGCAGATACGCACGCTTATCCGCGAACGGGGTCTGGGCGTGGGTGATGTATTGCCAAGCGAGGTTGAGCTTGCGGAAAAGTTCGCCTCAAGTCGCAACACGGTGCGCGAAGCATTTCGCACGCTGAAAGCCTACGGCATTGCGGAGTCACGGCAGAAGCTCGGCCTTGTTCTGACCGATCAGCATCGCAACGCGATGCAGGATCTATTCGCCTTTGCCATGGAGATATCGGCTGACGCGTTTCAGGACATCCAGGGTTATCGGCGTCTGACGGAGATGAATCTTTTCGAGCTTCTGTTGGTGAACCTTTCGCAGGATCACCTTTGCGAAGTTGAGGACGTAAACGCAGCTATCCTGAACGCCGCAACGGCCGAAGATGCATCCGAACTCGACTTCAAATTTCATATGTTGCTGGTCGCAGCCGCCGGCAATCGCACACTCACGGAAACCTACGCCATGCTGAAACCTGTCATCCAGCGTGTGATGATGGCAGGAAAGTCGCAGCGTTCGACTTTGAAGAGCGTCTTCAATGAGCACCAATCCATCATCGAAGCGCTTCGTAATAAGGACAGGATTGCCTTTGCTTACCATATGGATCGGCATTTGAGCGCTGGATTGGTTTTCATTCCGGATGGTGCCGCTCCACAAAAATCAATCTGAGGGAGGAGTGGGATATGAGAGAATTCTCGGGGAAGGTCGCAGTTGTAACCGGCACCACCGGGATAGGCCTTGCGGCGGCGCTCAAGCTGGCGCGAGACGGTGCAAGCGTTGTTGCAGTCGGGATCGACACCGCGGCAAACGATCAGCTTACGGCGCTGGCAGCCGGCGAGGCTCTCAGGATCGACGTCATCACTGCCGACATGACTGATGCGGATGCGGTGAAGGCAGCATTTGACCAAGCCGCGGCCGGGTCCGGCGGGATCGACATCATCGTCAATTCCGCCGCGATCCATCCGTACGGGGATGCCATCGGCACGCCGTTCGACGTCTTCATGCGCTGCATGGCCGTCAATGTCGGCTCGATCCATTTGTCGGCACAGTTCGGCGTTCCTCATATGCGCAAACGCGGCGGTGGTGTGATCATCAATCTCTCAAGCGTACAGGGGTTTGCCTGCCAGAACGGCGTTTCCGCCTATGTCGCCTCAAAAGGCGCGATCCACGCCATGACCCGCGCCATGGCGCTCGATTTTGCCCGGGACCGCATCAGGGTCGTCTCAGTCAGCCCCGGCTCCGTTCGCACGCCCATTCTGGAACTGGCCGCTCGAACCTTTGAAGGCGAAGACGCCGACATCAATGCCGTATTCGATCGCTTCGGAGCAGCGCACCCTCTCGGCCGCATTGGCGAGCCGGAGGAGGTCGCCGATCTCATAGCTTTTCTTGCATCCAGCAAGGCGGCATTTATCACGGGATCCGATCACCGCATCGACGGTGGCCTGACGGCCGGCATTGGCGTTCGCTGAGCAGAGTAGGGAGACAATCATGACACAGAAGCTGACCCGCAGCGAGATTAACCGGACCATCCGGGAAGCAGAAGCCTTCATGGCTTCGTTCGGCTATGTTTTGCCCCCGTTTGCCAACTGGGGGCCTGAGGAAATGGCTCAGCGAAGAGGAGACATCGGCAACATCGTTGCCGCCGGGCTTGGCTGGGATATTACCGATTTCGGCATGGGTGACTTCGGGAAAAATGGCCTCCTGCTATTTACGGCCCGAAACGGTCGACTGTCCGACCTGAAACGTGGCGGCGGCATGCTCTATGCCGAAAAGGCGATGATTTCTCGTCAAAATCAGGTGACGCCCAACCATACCCACATCCTCAAGACCGAGGACATCATCAACCGAGGCGGTGGTACGCTCATAGTTGAGCTGTTCGGTGGTCGCGACGGCGTCTGCGATCCCCATTTAGGGACGACAATTCTCTGCGACGGCATCGCCAGAACTTTGCCACCGGGCGGCAGGCTGCACTTGCAACCGGGTGAAAGCGTGACGCTGATGCCGGGGGATTGGCACTCGTTCTGGGCCGAAGGATCTGACGTCTTCGTTGCGGAGGTATCGACCGTCAACGACGACGCTGCAGACAACATTTTCCAAGATAACCGAGTCACGCGCTTTTCCGGCATAGAGGAGGACGAGCAGCCATACCGTCTTCTGGTTCCAGACTATGCTGAGTGGCTCAAGTAGCATAGTCATGTCTGAGTTCGTCACCTCGAAAATCCCGGGAACGGGGTCCTTATCCGCGATATCGAGGCATCGACTCCCGCCCGCTTCAATGGCGACCCGAGACGGCTCTACGAAGCGTCCGGGTCATCAGGACGGATCCTGATTTTTGCCGTACGCCTCGACACCTTCGAAGCCGAGAAGAACACCCGCGTCTTTTACATAGGGACAAACGATCCGGAGGATCTCACCGATTTGCGCCGGACGATGCTTTCTTCGTTCCGTACCCTCCCAATCGCGGCCGAGTATATCCATCGGGGCGCCTACGATATCGCAGAACGATACGGGAAAGACACGTTCCTGCTGATCAAATGGCTGGGGACCAGTCGACTGCCGTCGCTGTTTGCGGCCAAGAGCCGCATCGACGATCTCGCCGGCCGCCTGCGATTTCTTCCTGCCAATCTCAGCGACCGCTTGCTTCAAGCGGTCAGCCATATCCTCCCGAGCCATCTGCCGAAGACAATGGGCGATTACCGCAACAGGTTTGAGCACCATCTGCTGATCAAGGCGGGTGGCGATTGCATCGGCGAAACGCGGGATTATCTGCAGAAGCGGTTTTGCTCGGCAGCGCACGCTGCGTTCTTCGAATGCGATCCGACGGAGGCGTCTGCGGCGTTTCTGCACAGGTTTGCCGTCGCCGGGGCAGCCGTCAGGTATCGGATCGTGCACGCCCGCGAGGTCAGTGACATCGTAGCCCTGGATATCGCGCTACCGCGCAACACGACGCAGTGGGTGGAAACGTTGCCCGCCGCAATCGAGCGGGACATTCGCAAGAAGCTCTATTACGGCCACTTCTTCTGCCACGTGTTTCACCAGGATTACATCATTGGGAAAAACGCCGACTGGCAGCAGGTCGAACACCAGATGCTGGCAATCCTGCACCAACGAGGCGCGAAATATCCGGCCGAGCACAATGTCGGCCATCTCTACAAGGCAGAGCCCGCGGTTGTTTCCCATTACCAGGAACTCGATCCCTGCAACTGCTTCAATCCCGGCATCGGCTCCACGTCCAAGCTACTGCGCTGGAAGACCATGCCGGTCTCCAGCAACACCCCGCCCACTATCAACTGACAGGAGCATGCCTTGAAACTCGTTCGTTTTGGTAACCCCGGCGCGGAGAAACCCGGTCTGCTGGATCGAGAGGGACGGATCCGCGATCTGTCCATGCATATCGCGGATATCGACGGCGCCTCAATCGGTGCGGAAAGCCTTCGGGCCATCGGCGAACTCGATCCGGAAGCTCTTCCCGTCGTCGAGACCACGGTGCGTCTCGGATCGTGCATTACGCGCGTTGGAAACTTCATTGCGGTCGGCCTGAACTATGCCGACCACGCCGCAGAAAGCGGAATGCCGATCCCGGAGGAGCCGATCCTCTTCAACAAGGCACCCTCCTGCATCGTGGGGCCTGACGATACGGTGCTGATTCCGCCAGGATCCCAAAAGACCGACTGGGAGGTCGAGCTTGCGATCGTGATCGGCAAGACGGCGTCCTATGTCCCGGAAGATGCCGCTCTCGACCATGTTGCCGGCTACTGCATCTGCAACGACGTTTCGGAGCGCTCCTACCAGCTGGAACGGGGTGGCACGTGGACGAAGGGCAAGGGATGCCCGACTTTCGGCCCGCTTGGCCCCTGGCTCGTGACCAAAGACGAGGTCGATGTGGACAATCTGTCCATGACGCTGAAAATCAATGGTGAGCTGGTCCAGAACGGTTCGACGAAGACGATGATTTTCCGGGTTCCCTTCATCGTCTCCTACATCTCCCAGTTCATGAGGCTTCTGCCTGGTGACGTCATCACCACCGGCACGCCACCCGGCGTGGGCATGGGTTTTAAGCCACCAAGGTACCTCAAGGCCGCCGATACGATGGAAGTCTCCATTGAGGGACTCGGGGTCCAGCGCCAAAGCGTTGCCGCCGCCTGATCCACTCACCTGCTAGCGATCGGGCGGCACGCACGATCGCATTACCACTCGGCGCTGCCATCGGCAGATGCCCTAACAAGGAGGACGTAATGGGGCGATTGAATGGAAAGACCTGCTTTGTAACAGGCGCGGCACAGGGGATCGGTCGCGAAGTATTGGACGCTTTCTTGCGAGAGGGCGCGGTGGTCATTGCCTCTGATATCAACGGAGACGGGTTAAAAGCTCTTGCCGATATCGATGGCGTGACGACAATCGAGCTCGACGTCACCGATCCCGACGCGGTCCAGGCCACAGCCATACGTTTCCCTGACATATCCGTCCTGGTCAATTGCGCTGGCTACGTCGCAACCGGGACCATCCTGGAATGCTCGTCGAAGCAGCTTGATCTGAGCCTGCAGGTCAACGTCAAGTCGATGTTCAATACGATCTCCGCGTTCCTCCCGAACATGGCGCAGCGAAGGGCGGGGAGCATCATCAATATCGCATCCGTCGTGTCCTCGATCATGGCCGCGCCGGAACGTTTCGCTTACGCGACGAGCAAAGCCGCCGTCGTCGGACTGACCATGTCGGTCGCCCGCGATTTTGCCGCGCTTGGCGTGCGCTGCAACGCCATCAGCCCAGGCACGGTCGAAACACCCTCTCTTCACACACGCATGGAAGCGACCGGCGACGCCGAAGAGGCTCGCAAGAAGTTCGTATCCCGACAACTCATGGGACGCCTAGGGACAGCGGGGGAGATCGCCGCGATCGCCGTGCTGATGGCTTCGGAGGAGGCCACGTTCATGACCGGTTCCAACATCGTAATTGATGGCGGCATGAGCCTTTAGACTACGTCTTCGTCAGGAACGTCGAGAGCCGTAAGGCCAGGGCATCGTCGAGTGGCCTGCCTTGAAGGAGGCGATACCAGAATACACCGTGTAACGCATCCACTGAAAGTTCCAAATCAAGACTATCGCTGAGCTCCCCCCGCGAAATACCACTTTTGATGATCGTTGCAGCGATCTCTGCACGCGGCAATACAAAGCGCTCCCGGAAAACTTTCAGAAACGCCTCATCGGTCTGGGCCGACGCGATCAGATTGCGAATAGCAGGCCCGTCTTTGCCGATAATTCGGAAAAGATTTGCAAGAAAACGCTCAAGCGTTGCCTGGACCGGGCCGCTTTCAATCACCTCATCTTGCGACGCACTATCAAGAAAAGCGTCAAGCACAAGCTCCGCCTTGCTCGACCAGCGACGATAGATGGTCTGACGCCCCACCCCCGCCGCCGACGCGATCGATGCAATTGTGACATCTGCATAGCCTTTCTCGCTTACAAGCTTCCTCGTAACTTCAAGCAAAGCCGGCGTGGCCTCTTCATCACGGGGCCGCCCCGCTGACCTCGCGGGTTGGATTTTATCGGTTTCCATACTTTCTCCTATTGCGAGAATGCAGTCTCGCATATATAGAGACTTTAGTCTCGTAATTATCAGCAATCAGCGACGTATTATCTTTAATGGAGAAGACATTGCAGCAACTCAAGCCCTTAGGAGCCTTGACGCTCCTTTGTGTCGCCTGCCTCACTATCATGGTTGGCTGTGTCATTGTTCCCGGCCTGCCGGGGATCGCGAGTGCACTTGGCGTACCATCTGCATCTAGCTGGCTGGTAACACTGCCTTCACTGGGCGTGGCGATATTCGGTCTCGCGGTCGGTCGACTTATCGAGCGCATAGGGAGCCGTCGGGCCCTCTTAGCAGGATTAGGACTTTACGGTCTCCTCGGTTATGCCGCTGTGTGGATGCACGGATACGTCGCCGTTCTCCTCGATCGTTTCCTCTTGGGCGGGGCCACAGCGATTGTCATGTCAGCTGGCACGACGTTGATCTCAGAATTCTTCGACGGAGACGCTCGGCTCAAGATGATTGCTCGTCAAGGAATGGCGATCGAACTCGGCGGTGTCGTTTTCCTAGCAATTGGCGGAATATTGGCAGGGATCAGCTGGCAACATCCGTTTCTCCTCTATTTGGTCTCTTGGATATTCGCCGCGATGGTGATCGCCTTCGTGCCGCGTACTCACGAGTCACCACGTTCTGCCGAAGCCAATATTTCGATTTCTGCTCCACCGATGTGGGACGTATATTTGGCGGCGACCTGCTCCATGATCGTCTTCTTCGCGGCAGTGATCCTGCTCCCGCAGAAGCTGGCCGAAATGGGACTAGGCGAAGTTGAAATCGGTTACTTCCTGTCCTTCATATCATTGGTGGCAGTAGGCGCCGCGTTCGCAATTCCATACCTCATAGGACCATTGGGAGCCGCCAAAACGTCGATGATTGCCTTTGCTGCATATGCAGCAGGACATCTGATCTTCTTTTCGGCAGGATCGCTTTTGCTGACTATCGTTGGCGGTGTCCTCGTAGGTTGCGGCTTTGGATTTTCGATACCCCTCGTCAATCATCTCACCATCGAGCGCAGCCCCACAGCACTGAGAGGAAGGCTGCTGGGTTACTTGTCAGTCGCAATATTCATGGGGCAGTTTCTGTCTGCCTTCATCGAAATGTTGCCCATCTCCCGCGCCGGATTTTTCTTTGTCGCGGCATTGGTCGCCTTCTTGACGCTGTGTGTCTTTGCGACCAGGACCCGTGTCGAGAAGAGCGCCCGAAATAGTCGTGCATGAACCTGTTTCGGTCGCGCCTCAGCTTTCAGCGGCGCTTCCTGACTCCCGAGCAACACGAAGTGACGTCTGGATCACATCCCGCATCCAGCGGTGCGCTGGATCGGCATCGTTGGAGCTGTGCCACAAGAGCGAGATCGGCACTGAAGGCATTTCAAAGGGTGGGCGAGATGTCCTCAGCCCAAGTTGCCGCTCGAAATAACGCGCCAGGCTACCGTGAACGGTTGCCACGACGGGCGTGGCCAGAACGATGAATGGGATCGACAGCAGGTGCCTTGTCGTCATGGAAATGCGTCGCGGTTCGTCCATCATGGCAAGCTGGTCACCGACCGCGTCGCGGCTAGATACTTTCCCAGACAGCCCAACATGGCGCGCTGATAAATATTCGTCCAATCCGATTGGATTGCCGAATTCCAGCAAAGCGCCATTATAGAGGCAAAGGTAGTCATCGGTATGAAGAAGTTTGCGCTTGTGGTGGATCTGCCCTTCCGAGAACACGCCTACCGCCATGTCGATCATACCCGTGTCGAGTTCACGCAGGGCGTCCACTTCATCGATACTGCGAAGCTGCAGGCGAATGCCCGGCGCGTCCCGATCCACCCGGCGCAGTATTTCGGGAATGATCAGAACTTCTGCGGCATCTGGAAGTGCGATTGTAAAGGTCCGCTCGGCGGAGATAGGGTCAAAGGCTGCGGACCGGCTGACCAGCCGATCGATCTCCGTCATGACCTTCGAGACCGGCTCGACGAGTGTGCGCGCGTAAGGTGTCATGACGAGACCGCCGGCATCCCGCGTGAAGAGCTCGTCCCCCATGGCTTTCCGCAACCGGGCAAGGTTGTAGCTCATGGCAGACTGGCTGATGCCCAGCTCTTCAGCCGCCTTTGTGACACTTCCGAGAGCTAGGAGCTTTTGCAGGCTGTTCAGAAGGTTGAGGTCAACGTCCTTCATCAGTCACATCGATTTCGCAAATTGGTCTCATTTGTTGGACTGATAATCTGTTGGAGAGTAAATTTCAATCACCGCAAATCAACCAGGAGACACTCGATGACTTCTTTCGGACGCCGTAACCTTCTCAAGGGCATTCCGGCCCTCGCAGCAGGAGCAGCAGGAGCAACCATGTTAAAAGCATCCCCAACCGAAGCCGCGGATACGATACCCGCTCCTGAAAGCAGCGCTGTCACCTATCTGCCGGTCGCTGCCCAAAAGCAGCTGATTACAAATTCTCAGTTGCTCAAGGGCAAGGCCTACGAAACATTCTTCAATCCGCAGCTGGTTGTACCGACGCAGGACGCACTCGCTCTGCAAATTGGACCTTTGGACAAAGCAGATTGCCTGACCCCGAGCGTCGCCGATCTGAATCGCTTGATCGATCCGTCCTACAAGACGCCCAAGCAGGGCTATGCGGTTCTCGATGGTTCGACCGTTTACGTGCAGAACAGCCTGTTCTTTCCCCGCGCCACTGCCGAGATGTTTCGTTGGTGGTTCACGTGGCACCCGATTGAAAAAGAGCGCTACATGCTCTGGTTCCCGCACGCCCATATCGAAAACAGCGTGAAAGACCCTGCCCGCCTCGCTAACAAGAGCCTCAGCTATGAGGATCGGCTCTACGACAATCCGAACTACGTCAAGGAGCTTGTCGGTCCTCAGGCCATGGAGCTCTTGATCCGCTTCACCGACCCTGCAAAGCTCGGCTTTGACGCTGCAGCCTTCAAGCGCGCCGGCTTTACCGCGAATGCGAGCGGCATCGTCGGTCCGGCACAGGCGCCCGACGTCATCAACTCGATGATGATCCACATCGCCCGAGATGTCGAAGGTGGCATGGAACTGGTGAGCCGGTACTGGATCGGCTCGCACCCGGAGATGCGGCGTTTCGCCGGCGCCGAGAAGGCCGCTGCGATGATGGCGCATGTCGGCTGGAACGACCAACTGGCAGAGATGACTGCCTACGAGCTTGCCGTTCACGACATGATCGAGTTCAATCACCTGGCCGGTATTCTTCCTGCCTTGTTTGCGCAGTTTAGCGAGGCGTGAAGGCATGAGAATGACGAGTAAGATTGCTGCTTCGGCAGGCGTCATAGCTGTCGCCACGACAATGGCTGTGTCGCCGTCCGCCGCGACGGATAAATTCCTCTGGGGGGCGGCTTCGGCCGCCTACCAGGTCGAAGGATCGACCACCGCAGACGGAAAAGGACCATCTGTCTGGGACGACTATCTCGACCGGCTCCACCTTGCAGGTCCTGGGATCTCCGGCGCTGTCGCCATCGATTTCTACAATCGAGACCAGCACCTGAAAGACATTGCACTGTTCAAGAAGCTCGGCCTGACCAGTTATCGTTTCTCTGTTTCCTGGCCCCGGATTATCCCGGACGGGCTCGGACCAGTGAACCCTGCAGCTATCGCACATTACCGGCAGTTCATATCCGACCTGAAGGCGGCCGGCATCAAGCCGATGCTCACGCTCTATCACTGGGACATGCCCGCATCGCTTGCGGCTGCCGGCGGGTGGGAAAATCGTGACTCGGTGAAATGGTTCGAGCGCTATGCCGACGCCATTTTCGCAAATTTTCATGACCAAGTCGATCTGTTCGTGCTGCTGAATGAGCCGTCGGTCGAAAGGGCGACCAAGACGCTTGCGGAAGCTATCCGCGACAATGGCAAGGGCGACTTCAAGATCCTGCCAGATGCCGACCATATGGCGGTTTCGCTGAAGACCTATAATCACATCTTGCTTGCCGGAGCTGCGGCAAAGAAAAGCTTCGAGGTCCACGGCTACAAAGGACAGCTTGGCCTTGCGCTGCCTCTATTCCCGACGATCAACGAGGATGGTGCCAGCGACGCGGACAAGAAGTCCGCTGTCTTGGCGGATGGCGTGCTGAACCGGTGGTTCCTCGACGCCATGTACAAAGGCACCTACCCGCAGGACGTGCTGGATATGGCGTCGGCGCGCGGCCTCGATACGGGTGTCCAGCCGGACGATGCAAAGACGATCGGCGACGCCCATTTCGATTTTCTCGGCGTCAATTTCTATTCGCCCATGTATGTCAGGCATGGCGCTATGCCCGGGGACGATTTTTCGGCCGAACAATACTTGCCAAAGACGGTCTACTCGGCCTTCAACGGCGCCGTACGCCCAGACCAGTTCAAAGCGCTGCTCGGTCGCATGAAAAGCGAATACGGCAATCCGCCGGTCTACATCACCGAGAACGGCGCCGGATTTGCCGGAGAAGACGTGATGAAGAACGGCAAGGTCGATGACGTCCAGCGATGCCGCTATCTCGTCACCCATATTGCCGCCATGAAGTCAGCGATGTCCGAAGGCGCGGATGTCAGGGGCTACCACGTCTGGTCGAGCCACGACAATCTTGAGTGGCTCAGCGGATATGCCAGCCGGTTCGGCATGATCTATGTCGATTGGGATACGCAGAAGCGCACGCCGAAACTAAGTGCCGACCTCTACGCCCGCGTCATCCGCGGCGACAAGGTGACCGAAGCGGACTGCGTCGCCCGGAACTGAGTTTCTGGTCGCGTCTTACGGTTGGTGCGGCCCGGATCGTGCCATGAAGGAATCGCCCCACTCCTTCATGGCACGCAGAACCGGCCACAGCGTCTTTCCGAACTCCGTCAGCGAGTATTCGACCCGAGGCGGCACCTCGGCAAATACCTCCCTGTTGACGATGCCGTCTTCCTCCAACTGCCTCAGTTGCATTGTTATCGAGCGTTGACTTGGATCGCCTGTCATACGGCGAAGCTCTCCGAACCGCTTGGGACCATCCAGCAGATGGTAGATGATGACAGGTTTCCATTTGCCACCGGCGACGTCGACTGTCGCCTCCACGGGGCAATTGTATGATTCCTTGGCCATAGAAAATCCCAACAGTGTACTTTTTACCCCTATGCGCAGAAATGTTGCCTAGTTGCAACATGGAACTTTGAAAAGGTAGTGATCAAGGTACGCAAAGGAGAATTTCAATGAAGGCAGCCTATTACGAAAAGCAGGGCGGACCCGAGGTTTTAACAATCGGCGAACTTCCCGATCCAGAGCCTGGCCACGGACAGGTCCGCGTAAAGGTCGCGATCTCTGGACTAAACCCGACCGACCTCAAAACACGTGGTGGCTTCGCCGGTGCTCCTATGCCCTTCCCGAAGATTGTCCCGCATCAGGATGGCGCGGGAACGATCGATAAGGTCGGTCCAGGCGTTTCGCCGGATCGCATCGGCGAGCGTGTCTGGCTCTACAAGGCGCAGACCGGACAGCCTTTTGGCACGGCAGCCGAGTACGTTACCCTTCCATCAGAGTACGCTGTTCATCTTGGCGATAAAGCATCCTTCGAGGTGGGCGCATCGCTCGGTATTGCCGCGATCACCGCGCACCGTTGCCTGTTCGCGGACGGCGATATCAGGGGTCGCCGCGTGCTCGTACAAGGTGGCGGCGGAGCTGTGGGAACAGCCGCCATTCTTCTTGCAAAATGGGCAGGTGCGGAAGTGGCCGCGACGATCAGCCGCGACGAGCAGGCAAAGGTCGCCAGCTCCGCGGGCGCAGACCTGATCATCAATCGCAAGACAGATGACATTCCGGCCAGGATCAAGGAATGGACGAACGGACGTGGCGTCGACCGTATCGTCGATGTCGACATGGCAGCAAACATTGATACCGATATTGCCTGCCTTGCACCAAGCGGCGTCGTCACTGCCTATGCGACGGAGGACCCGCAGGTTCGCCTGTCCATGCCGTTTCTGAAAACGATGTTCGGTGGGTATGCGTTCCGCTTCGTGTTCTTCTACTCGATTCCGGATGATGCTTTCCGTCAGGCTGTCAGGGAGGTATCGGCTTGCGTTGCGGCTGGTGCGTATCAGCCCGCTGTGGGATTGACCGTTTCGCTCGACAGGATCGCGGAGGCACATGCGGCTCAGGCAGCAGGCTCGGTCGTCGGCAAGATACTGGTTACTCTCTAATAGTCTGTGCTGGGTCGAAGAGATTGCCATTTGAACCCAGCGACATAAGATCCGCCTTTCCGACGACACGAGGACCATCGGAAAGTAGCGCAGTTACATCGCTCGCAAGTTTGGTAAGATGGAGGAGAAACTTATGAAACTGACCGCAATCGTCGGGTCCGTAGCTCTTTTGTACGCGTCCACTGCGCTGGCCGCGGATGTACCCAACCTCAATACACACAGTGTAAAAATCTTATCCATCGATGGGCTCCGCTTCAAGGACCTCAACCGAAATGGGAAGCTCGATGCGTACGAGGATTGGCGCATTTCCAGTGCAGAGCGCGCGGCTGATCTTCTCAAATCGATGACGCTTGAGGAGAAGGCAGGCCTGATGATGCACGGCACGGCGCCGTCCATTGGTGCAGGCGCCGGCATGGGTGTGGGCACCACGTACGATCTTGATCGCGCCAAGCGCATGATCAGTGACCTGAAGGTGGTGACCTTCATCACCCGCCTCTCGGGTGAACCCGGCGAGCTCGCGACGCAAAACAACAAGCTTCAGGAGATTGCCGAAGCTGGACGGCTTGGTATTCCTGCGACTATCAGCACGGATCCGCGGAATCATTTCCAGTTCGTGCAAGGGGCAAGCATCGCTGCCGGCGCATTTTCAAAATGGCCTGAAACACTCGGTCTTGCGGCAATTGGCGACGCAAAGCTAACCCGCCAATTCGCCGATATTGCGCGGCAGGAATACCGTGCGGTCGGGATTCAGGAAGCCCTTTCACCGCAGATCGACCTCGCGACAGAGCCACGATGGGCGCGCACCAACGGAACCTTTGGCGAAGACGCCCGGATGTCAAAGGAGATGGCGGAGGCCTATGTCGCTGGGTTTCAGAACGGCGAAGATGGCATCAATCGCGACAGTGTCATTGCCATCGCGAAACATTGGGTTGGTTATGGTGCTGCCAAGGATGGTTTGGATAGTCACAGTGCCTATGGTCGCCATGCCGACTTTTCAGGAGGTAACTTCGAGCAGCACATCATTCCGTTTGAAGGCGCCTTTAACGCCAAGGTTGGCGGCGTGATGCCGACATACTCTATCCTCGATGAGGCCAAGATCGATGGCAAGAATGTCGAACCAGTCGCGGCAGGATACAACAAGCAGCTGCTGACGGACCTCCTGCGCCGCCGCTTCGGGTTCGACGGTGTCGTATTGAGCGATTGGCTGATCACCAACGACTGCGAGGGCAGCTGCCTTGACGGTGAAAAGCCCGGCGTAAAGCCAACACTGAACGAAGAGACTTTCGGTATGCCGTGGGGTGTAGAAACGATGCCTCGCGTCGACCGTTTTGCGAAGGCCGTGAATGCCGGTGTCGACCAGTTCGGCGGTGTTACGACGTCAGATCTCCTTGTCCAAGCAGTCAAAGAGGGCAAGGTCACAGAAGATCGCATCGACGCTTCTGCCAAGCGAATCCTGCTTCAGAAGTTTCAGCAAGGACTGTTCGAGGATCCATACTCCGATCCGGCAAAAGCGCGCGAAACTGTCGGCAAGCCGGATTTCGTGGAAAAGGCAACGGCAGCGCAGGCCAAGTCGGCCGTTCTTCTCGAAAACCGGAACCAGGCGCTTCCGCTCTCAAGGAAAGTGAGTAAGCTCTATCTCTACCAGATCGATCCCGCAGTCGCGACGTCTCGTGGTTTCAAGGTCGTGGCCACGCCTGCTGAGGCCGACCTAGCGGTCATCCGAATGAATGCGCCATTCCAGCAACCGCACGCCAACTACTTCTTTGGATCGCGCCAGCAGGAAGGCGATCTCGACTTCAAGCCAGGAAATCCTGAACTCGAAGCATTCGAAGCAGCCTCCAGATCCGTGCCGACCATCGCCACGATCTATCTCCCGAGGCCGGCTATCCTGGGAAACTTGGCACAAAAGTCGGCCGCCCTACTCGGAAACTTCGGGATCAGCGATGAAGCCTTGTTCGATGTCCTGGAAGGGAAAACAGCTCCTAAGGGCAAGCTGCCCTTCGAACTGCCGTCATCCATGGACGAGGTGAAGCAACAGGCCTCCGACACGCCTCACGATACCCGCCATCCGCTTTACCCGATCCGCTTTGGCTTGAGCTTTGAAAAGAAATGAACCGTCTGGGTGGGGACTGGTAAAACGGCCTCTAACCAACGGGTCCTTTATGACGACTATCCCGCTCCAGCTCGTTTGATTTCGATTATTTACAAGCGGCTTTTCGAGGCAGTGGAAATGCCGAAAAGAATAACGGCTATCCCAAAGACAACCATGTCCAAGCCGATCAGGAAAACGTTAGAGATCGGCAACTGCATGCTATTAAGCCACAGGATCACGGCTGTATCGAGCAGTCCAAACATGCCGGAGGCTGTCAGCCACGCTGCTCCATCAATCGGTTGAGACTGTAGGCCGATCGATATCCGCAGAGCAGATGACAGCAACAGGCATCCCAAAAGCGGGACTGTCAGCGAGGTATACAGGAGATCACGATCAAAATGCACGAGCAGCGAGATCGCAACGAACGATGCAGCCGCAAAGCACCATCCATATGGCAACTCGTCACCATAAGCCCGCGCCGCGAAAATTATCAGAGCTATTCCTCCGAAGCCAAAAGCCGCTTCGCTGTCCACCGGAGTTGCAGTTAGAAACACGCCATCACTGAGCGGCAGAGCACTCAACGCGATCACGACCCAGCCCAAAACGATGAATGACCGGGGGCCTTTCGTCGGCTCAAGCAAAGGCATGATCACTCCCATTCCGCGGGCACTATCGCCCCGATCTAACAGCGAGGGACGAAAAACTAGTTTCGTCCGCACTCTGCGTGCATTGGCCACAAAACCTCCGGCAGCAAGAAATCCCGCTTGCGCGATTTGCCGCAACCCAATATACGAGACTCACGTACCATAATGCAAGGCCATGGCGCACGAACATGCCCATGACTTGGTGCGACGAAGTCTCAATCTCTGTCTCACTCCGGCTTGTCTGCGCGCAACTGGATAGGTCAGGCGCGCTTGCCGCGTCGGCTCTCGGTTGCGTGCGTGCATTTTGAGAACGCCCGTCGGCATCGTGGTCCGCCTCGCGATGCTTACAGGAGCAGATAAATTGTCGAAAGCTGAAAACTCAAAACTGGGACGGTGGGCCCTTTACATTCTAGGAAGCCTTTTCGGCGCCTCCGGTGCGTTCTTTCTCATAGAGGGGACGCAGCTGATATTCCTTGGAGGTAGCTGGTACTACACGTTGTGCGGGATAGGCCTCCTTGGTCTTGCCTGGGGCTTGATCCGCTCCAAACTCTTTGCCGGCCCGTTATACGCGGTCATTTTCGTCGCCACGTTACTGTGGGCTTTCTGGGAATCCGGCTTGGATTTCTGGCCGTTATTCGCACGCATGTTCATCTTCGTCGTGGCGGGCGCAATCCTTTCCTTCGCCCTTCCGTCTCTTCGACGCAATTCGGGAGCTCTCCCGGAGACCCGCAAGTATGCTGTCGTGGGGATAGTATTGGGTCTGGTAGCCATCGGTATGTTCATCAGCACGTTCCAAGATCGTGGAATGTATCTTGCCAAGGCGCCAACCGGCATGGTCCCGGTCACCTCGCAAACGGAGCAGAAGAATTGGGACAATTACGGCTCGAACGCGCAAGGCGAACGGTTCGCGGCACTCGACCAGGTCAACAAAACCAATGTTCAGAACCTTGAGGTCGCGTGGACCTATCGCCACGGAGACATCCCGGACAGCCCTAACGGACTGGGTCGTGAGGACCTGAATACGCCTCTTCAGATCGGCAACCACGTTTATCTCTGCACACCAAACAACAATATCGTCGCGCTGGACGCCACGACCGGGAAACAACTTTGGAAGGCAATCATAGATTCCCAGAACAAGACCTGGGCACGATGCAGAGGTATCGCTTATTTTGACGGTACGGGCGCAGCTCCGAACCGCGCACAGGCCGGTGTTCTGCAGCGTGAGAATTATATCCCGGCAGCTGATCCTGGTGCATGCCCACGACGCATTCTCACCAACACGGTAGACACACAACTCATCGCCATCGACGCTGATACTGGCGAATTCTGCTCGGATTTCGGGACCGGCGGGCGGGTAGATCTCAAAGCAGGAATGGGTGTCATCCCCGACCAGCGCTACAAACAGACGTCCGGGCCAACGCTTGCGGGCGATGTCGTTGTCATTGGCGCTTTCGTTGATGACAATCTCAATGTCGATATGCCGTCCGGCGTCATTCGCGCATTTGACGTTCGCACAGGTGAGCTTCGCTGGGCATGGGATTCCGGTAACCCTGCAGTAAAGGGCGCACCGACAGCAGATGTTCCGTATTCGCGAAGCTCTCCAAACGTATGGGCTCCAATGTCCTACGATTCCGAAACCGATCTGGTTTTCTTGCCGACGGGCAATAATTCGCCGGATGTGTGGGGTGGCAACCGTGACGCAGCCCGTGACAAGTATAGCTCCTCCATCGTAGCGCTCCATGCCTCGGACGGCAGTGTGGCGTGGAGCTTTCAATCCGTTCACCATGACCTGTGGGACTTCGACGTCCCCATGCAGCCGACCCTGACCTCGTTCCCGAAGGACGGCAAGCAGGTCCCTGCGGTCATTTTCGGCAACAAACAGGGCATGATATTCGTGTTGGACCGGCACACCGGCCAACCACTGACCAAAGTCGAGGAACGACCGGTGCCAGCTGGCGAGCTGATGGGCGAGCATTATTCGCCGACGCAGCCGTTCTCAGTCGACATGCCGCAGATCGGTGCCCAGAAACTAACGGAAGCCGACATGTGGGGAGCATCGCCCTTTGATCAGCTTCTTTGCAGGATCGATTTCAAGAGCCTGCGAAATTCGGGCATGTACTCGCCGCCCGCTACCGACCGGCAGCTGGTATTCCCCGGCTCCCTTGGAGGTTTCAATTGGGGCGGTATTTCAGTCGACCCGACAGGCAATACGATCTTCGTAAACGACCTCCGGCTTGGTCTGCGCATGCAATTGGCAGGAAGGACATCGCCTGACGAGGCCCTTCCCAAAAGCGTCAGTCTGCCCATGGGGGGATCCCCGTATTACATCAAGGAGAAAAGCCGCTTCCTTTCGCCGCTTGGCATTCCGTGCCAGGAGCCACCGTTCGGGACGGTTTCAGCGATTGACCTGCATAGCGGCAAGGTTGCCTGGACGGTACCAGCGGGTGGGGTGCAGGACTCTGTCGTCATGGGCGTTCGAATGACGCTTCCGATCCCCGTTGGCCTGCCCACCATCGGTGGCTCGATGGCCACACAGGGCGGACTGCTCTTTTTCGCAGCGACACAGGACTATTTCCTGAGAGCATTCGACAGTTCCAACGGCAAGCTCTTGTGGAAGGGTCGGCTGCCGGTTGGTTCGCAGTCGACACCGATCAGCTATAAATCTCCGGTGACCGGTGAACAATTCATTCTGATTTCGGCGGGCGGTGCGCGTAACTCGCCTGACCGCGGCGACTACGTCATTGCTTACAAGTTGAAGGAATAGTCTACCGGCAGGACCTATCGCTTACCGAGTTGCGTTACGGGCGGTCGCGCCCGTAGCCTTCATTCCGCCGACCACCGTCTGCGCTATTTCCAGCGCGAATTGCGCATCAAGTGGCCGCCCAAGAAGGAGGCGAAACCAGAATGCACCGTGGATGAGCTCCGCGCCAATCTTTGGATTTGCATCTGGCGAGAGTTCACCAGCATTAACAGCTCTGCGAAGTATGCCGATCAAGGCTTCATTTCGGGGAAGAACAAACCGAGCATTGAAATGATGTTCGAACTCCGGGTCTTTTTGCGCGGCAGCGATCAGACTCTTGATCGCCGAACCATCGACATCCAACCCTTCGAAAAGGCTGCTCAGGTATGAGGAGAGGATGCTGATTACATCACCCTCTGTCGGAACCGATATCTTCACGACATGACTGATCAATGCGTCCATTATCAGATCGGCTTTGGTCGACCATCGACGATACACCGACTGCCGACCAATACCGGCTGCATCGGCAATCATGCTCATCGTGACGGAATCGTAGCCATGGTCATGTACTAGGCGCCGAGCTGCAGCCAGCGCCAGGTCCGAAGCCTCTTCGTTACGGGGTCTGCCTGCACTTCTCTGTGTGGTCATTCGTCGATTCTGATTAGAGCCTGACCGAAAAAGAGTTGAGTGAAATCAGCCAGTTGTGATTCCTTCGGATTTGCTTAGGATTCGATGGAGACCGCAATGGGTTGGACTGATTTCACCCGTCGCCAATATGGCCGACGGACGGGGCGTTATGCAAGTGATCTGACGGACAGGGAGTGGTTGCTGATCGCTCCGTTTATGCCGGCGCCCCGCAGGCTTGGCCGACCGCGCAAGACGGAATTGCGCGAGGTTTTGAACGCACTGCTTTATATCGCGTCGAGCGGATGCCAATGGCGGATGTTACCGAAGGATTTTCCACCCTATTCAACCGTGCAGGGCTACTTCTACGAGTGGCGGGCGACTGGCTTGTGGCTGCGGATCAACCATCATCTTGTTATGGAGACGCGAGAGCTGGAAGGAAAGGAAGCCTCACCGACGGCAGGCGTGATCGACAGCCAGAGCGTCAAAACGACCGAAAGCGGCGGGGTTGCGGGCTATGACGCGGGCAAGAAGATCAAAGGCCGCAAACGTCATATCGTCGTCGATACGCTTGGTTTGATGGTGGGGCTCGTCGTTCACAGCGCTGACATTCAAGATCGCGATGGGGCAGTGGCGGCTCTCAAAACCGTCCTCAGACGCTGGCCGTGGCTCAGGCATATCTTTGCCGACGGCGGCTATGCCGGTCCGAAGCTGCGGGCTGCATTGCGCAAGGTCGCAAAGTTCACGCTGCAGATCGTCAAGCGCACAGACCAGGTGAAGGGTTTCAAAGTGCTGCCGCGACGCTGGGTGGTGGAGCGCACATTCGCCTGGCTTGGTCGATGCCGGCGACTGGCAAAGGATTGGGAAAAATCAATTGCCTCCGCTGAAGCCTGGATGCTCATCGCCCACATCCGCATTCTCACCCGGAGGCTTGCAAGGTACCATGTCTATTGAATTCTTTTCGAGTCAGGCTCTTAGCTCGACTTTGTACATTATGCGGCAAAGCAAAGCGCCTGCGTCATGCGCCTGAGGCGTTGTGTTTGGATTTTGGGAATGTCCGGGTCTGGCGGATAGTGTCGATAAATGTTCTGATCCCACAAAGTGCCGCGAACGGCGCCGATGGCATCGGAGAATGTGAAGTCCGTTTTCTTGTACCACGCGGCGGCATAGGGACGAGCGCCTTGACCGAGCAGATCGCAGGCCCAGAGTGTGACGAGACTGTAGAGTCCCAGGAGCGACGGTGTCGTGCGCATGATGGCTTTGTCGTTCCACTGCCGTTGGGTTTCCACGCCAAGATGTGCGCGCGTTTCGGCGAAGGTGACCTCGATTTGCCAGCGTCGAACGAAATAGGAAATGATCTGAGCGGGCTCAAGATTGACGTTGGTGCTCATGAACGCCTGGGGTTCACGACGGCCTGACGGATCTTTGACGATAACCCAGCGAATGGGCCGCGGCGGTGTTCCACGTCGATACCAGAGGCCCGTTCCTGACGTGACATCAAGGGCTTTGCCGGTCTGCCTGCCGTACCAGGAGGATGCAACAATCCTTTGCCACTCGGTCTTTGGGTCCTTGAGAAGCGTTTTCAGTTTCGGCAGTGGCCTGCCTTTTTGGGCCGGCCGCCCGAGCGTATGTTCATGCCGTTGATCCGGCGGAGCGAAGAGACTGGCATCCAGGCGTAGCCGCGTGATGAGAGTGGCCGTGGCGGGAAGCGCTGCCGCCAATGTATGAACGGCAAAGCTGCTGTCTCCGACAAATATGATCTCGCGCTTCGGCAGCCAGCGGCAAAGCTGTAAGATGCCTTGCCTTGCCCAATCAGTCAGCAACTTGTGTCTGCGGCCCTTCTTATGATCATGGCGCTCGGAGGGGCACAGGATCGTCAGCACCGGCAGGGCTTTTATGCATCTGGCCCATGGGACTGGTGACAGAACCATGAAGCTCAACCATCTCAAACCGCTGGCCTTGACGAAGTGACCATGACTGGAGCGCACCGGATCACGATAGATTCCACGTGCGGCGATACGTTGGCCCCAGCGTCGTTCGATCGTATCGTCCATGCCGATCACGACGGGGCCGTCGGGCACGAGCCGTTCAACGATGACGGACAGCAGCCGTGCCGACAACAGGCGGGGGTTCCAGCGGGCGCGGTTGAGGAGTTGATGATAGGCCGCAAAATTGCTGGCCTCTGCTCGACCGGTGATCCGCAAACAGGCCGTCACGGTTCGCTTGCCGGGAGAAAGGATCGCACCCATCACGAGGACCAGAAGATGGTCCCAACTCGGCGCGGTAAACCAGACACGAAAGGGCGAAAGCCATTGGCGAAGGATGTGAGGAACCGCGTCGCCCAGGTTATTTCTGCGATCAGGAGATTTGCTCATCCATCGGTTGGAATCCGATAGAGCCGCTGACGCAAGGGATGCAAACTGCGGCGAATTGATTCACCCGAGCCGCTCCGCAGAGCCCGAAATCACGGCCGATTTTGTACAAAGTCGAGCTTAGGGATTTTCAGCAATAGGCAGATTATTCGTCGATCGTAACGCACGGGTCAACACATCACTCGGACCCGTGCGCCAACGTCGCACCCGCAATTTTATCCAATTGGCGCCGACAAAAATTAGCTGGACATAATTACGGTACAGGCGTATCAAAATATTTATGGGACACAGGTCCCGTTATTGTATCCTGCTGCCGAACTTGGACAGTCGTTGACATTCTCACAAGGTCTGAGGAGTCGCGGCGATCGGGTTGACGGCCTTTCTGCCAAGGTTCGATTCACATGAAGCTGCCTCCAAACGTTTCCGCTGCTGAATTCTCGTCCGCTATCGACAAGTTCCGCAATATCATTGGTTCTGATCGCGTTTACGTCAGCGACGAAGATGTGGCGCTTTATCGCGATGCGTATTCGCCACTGTGGGGAGAGGCCGATGAACTGGTTGCCTCCGCTGCGCTTGCTCCCATCACGGTTGAAGAAGTTCAGGCAATCGTCCGCGTGGCGAACGAACACAAGATCCCACTCTACCCCATCTCGACTGGGAAAAACCTGGGATATGGCGGCTCAGCACCAAATCTATCCGGCAGTGTGATCATAGACATGGTGCGGATGAACAAGGTTATCGAGGTCGATGACAGGAGAAACTATTGTATCGTCGAGCCAGGCGTCACCTATTTCGACCTCTATAACTACACAATGGCAAACGACAAGAAAGTCATCGTCGATGTGCCCGACCCTGGTTGGGGCAGCGTTGTGGGCAATGCACTTGACCATGGCGTCGGCTACATGATGCCGACTTATCGCGACCATTGGAACGCACACTGTTTCATGGAAGTGGTTCTGCCGAACGGGGAGATCATGCGTACCGGCATGGGCGCCGCCAAAGGTACAGAGACCTGGGGTGAGTATCGGTATGGATTCGGCCCTATTGTCGACGGCCTTTTCGCTCAGGGCAATTTTGGCATCGTGACGAAGATGGGCTTCTGGATGATGCCTCAACCCCAGCATTTCGGTTCGGCCATCGTCAGCGTACCCCGATACGAAGACATCATCCCTCTCGTTGACGAGGCAAACTATCTAGAAGATCTAGGCATTATCGGGCACCCCAGATACGGAAGCCCGCTGCAGCCGGAGCCCAATGGCATCGACCCGGAACTGTTGCGCCTTCATGCAATGCCCGGCGGAGGGGAGGTCAGTGACTATCAGAAATACGTCAACGATCGTGGTTTGGACTACTGGAACCTCACGATGTTTTTCTATGGCTCGAAGGCAGGCGTCGAAGCCAACTTCGAATTCGCGAGAGAGCGGTTTGCCAGGATCACTGGCGCAAAGCTGAAAATCACCGAATCCTTCCAATTTCCGCTGAGCGCCGAGGACAAGGAAAAGGCCAAGTGGGTCGTCTCACTTGGAATCCCGACGATGGAGCGCTTTGCACTCGGCACCCGCTCCGACCTCATGCCAAAGCCCTCTGATGGACACATCTGGTTTTCGCCGGTCATTCCTCGATCTGGCGAAGGTATCATTCATGCGCATCAAGTCTTCGGCGAAGCGTTTAAGAAGATGGGCATCCCCTCTCCTATTGGCCCATTCACGACGCCGCGCACATGGATCTATCGAGCGTTTGTCTTTGTCATGAGCTTTTCGGTTTACCGAACCGACCCGGAGGCCAACAAGAAAGTCGTGGAGACCTTTCGGAAACTCATCGACATCGCGGCCGAGCACGGTTGGAACGAATATCGCACGGCACCACCGTTCCAGGACCAGGTTGCCCGCACATACTCGTTCAACGATAACGCGCTTCTTCGTTTCCAGGAGCTGTTGAAGGACGCAGCAGATCCGAACGGCATCATTGCGCCGGGTCGTGGGGGCGTTTGGCCTCGCGGCATGCGCCGCGTGTGACAGGACGTAATTACATGGAAAAGTTTGCCCTTATGCATCGGCGTGGCTTTATCCGCGCAGCTCTTACAGGTGTCGCCGTGGCAGTGGCTGGCGATGGGATTGCATCCCAGGCGACCGGCCGTCCAACTGCAGGCAGCTCCGCGAAACTTCTTGTTTTTGACTCACGATTTCCCGCGGCACGGCTGTTTGCGGCCCACATGACCGATCGGGTCGGAGAAACGCGAGCAATCCAAGGTGATGTCACCGACGTCTGGAACGGCTCGATACGCATCTCCATCGCAAAGGGCCCAGTCCTCATTGGCGGGGTGACCACGCCAGCCAGCTTGTTCTGCCTTGAGCAGTTGGTCTCTCGGTACCGTATGACCCTGGATTTGCGAACCGATTTCAATAGCCCGTCGAGACACGACCTAGCAGCTATCGAGAGTGCCTTCACGGGGAGAAACCAGCGATCCATGCTTGCGCAGTCGCGTCATCATCTCACTGACGGACAAGCTCTCGTCGCATGGGTCCTGCGACCCACGGCGGCCGCGCAGAATTCCATGTCGTCGACATGACGCCCGGAGATTTCCATGAACATTAGAATTCATCTCCAGATCGTTGGGGTAGCCTTGCTATCAGGTCTTGCCTTTGCAAATAGCGCACCAGCTCAGGAAAGTGCGGCAAAGGCAGAGGGGCCATTCCAGATCGCCCCTTACTCAAGTCTCGCTGACATTGATCACGCCACAACGAAGCTTGAAAAGGGGCAGCATCTTTTTGACTACTACTGCAGCTCCTGCCACGGCGTAGGCCATGATCACCCGGCGACGCTCGCACTGAATAAACGATATGGTGACGAGAAGCCGGGGGCCTTGATGCTCCGAAAGGACATCCCGCCGAACCTTACAAAATATTACGTGAGGACGGGGGCCTCTGTGATGCCGTTCTTCAGGAAGGCGGAAATCAACGACACCGATCTCGATGCAATCGCTACTTACCTCGCTAGAGGGATCGCGCCCCCGGTCGGCGACCATTGATGAGGATCAATCAATGACTTCCTTACCGAAAACGAAGATGAAGTGGCTCGCAGGCGGTGTCGCGGCCGTGGTTGCGCTGGGTTGCGTAGGTGTTGTCGCCGGCTATGGTGTGGCGAATGTCATTTACCATTTTCAGACAAGTTCGGAGATGGAAAACCTTCCCGCTCCCACATCCGAGCGTATCGCGCACGGCGAGTATCTGGCGCGTGTCGGAGACTGCGTTGCTTGCCACACCGCTTCCGGCGGCAGGCCATTCTCAGGCGGACTCCCGCTCGACACCGGGTTTGGTGTCGTTCTTTCGAGCAACATCACGCCAGACAAAGATACCGGCATAGGTGGCTGGTCGATGAAGCAGTTCTTCCTTGCAATGCGGCACGGCCAGGGCGAGGACGGTAAGCGCCTTTATCCTGCCATGCCGTACAACACGTACGCACGCGTCTCCGACGACGACATCATCGACATCAAATACTATCTCGACACGCTGTCTCCCGTGACCAAAGCTGTCGATTCCAACCAGATGAAGTTTCCATTCAACATCAGGCCTCTGATGATCGGGTGGAACATGCTTTTTCTTGATACGGACCAGTTTGAACACGATGCGACGAAATCTGCCGAATGGAACCGCGGCAGATACATTGTTGACGGTCTTGGCCACTGTACGACATGCCATTCCCCTAAGAACATTTTTGGTGGAGATGGTGCTTACCTTTCTGGGGCAGTCTTACAGGACTGGCACGCACCGAACATCAACGGAAATGGGTGGCCACAAGTTGCCGATTGGTCGGAAGAAGATATTGCCGAGTACCTGAAAACCGGGGTCAACCGGCATGCCATCGCGAGCGGTCCTATGGCCGAGGCAATCCAGAACTCGACCCAGCATATGGAGATGTCGGATCTTCACGCGGTCGCAACGTACTTGAAAAGCCTCGAAACAAGCGAGCCCACCTCAATGCCAGCTTTGGCGACGATGTCGCCACCATCCCATACCACAAAGCTCACCTATGACAGCTTGTGCGCCACCTGCCATAGCCCTGAAGGAACCGGCGCAAAGGATTTGGGACCAGCGCTGCGCGGCAACACAGCCATTCTCGGATCGGGCGGAGCCAGTACAACCATGAGAATGATTCTGTCAGGCGGCTATAGCGCAAAGACAGCAACGCATCCCACCGGGTTCGCTATGCCTTCATTCGCCTGGAAGCTCAACGATCACGAAGCGGCAGACCTTGCGAATTACATCCGCAATGCATGGGGCAATGTTTCTCCGGCGATTTCTACCGATGAAGTCAAAGCGATGCGCACAAAGGTAGCATCAACCGCTCGGACAGACTGATGCTCGGCTACACCCAGGACGATATAGTGTTTGCGATGCGGACGTTCGCAGCAGCGGCCCTCGCACTTTATATCGCCCTTGCGGCGGAATTGAGTAATCCCTACTGGGCAGTCGCCACGGTTTTCATCGTGGCGAATCCACTAGCCGGATCTGCAACCTCAAAGGCCGTTTATCGCACGGTTGGGACGATTGTCGGTGGGATCGCTACCGTGGTGATCGTACCTAACCTTGTGAATGAACCGGAACTGCTTTTAGCAGCGCTTGGCCTCTGGATCGCCATTTGTCTCGGGTGGAGCATATTGGATGGTACACCCCGAAGCTACGCCTTCATGCTAGGAGGTTACTCCGCCGCATTGACCGGTTTTCCCATCCTCGACACTCCGGCCACCGCTTTTACCAATTCGGTTTCGCGCGTCGAAGAAATCCTTCTCGGGGCGCTATGCGTGGTCGTGCTTACACGAATTGTACGCCCCAGGCCCATTGCTCCAATAGTCAGAAAGCGGCTGGATAAATGGTTCTTGGAAGCGATGGGCCTCATTGCCGACATTCTGAGAAATAAGCACCGTAACGAAAACGACATTATCCGCCGGCTTGCCGCTGATATCGCGGACATGCGAACACTTTCCGTTCATCTGAGCTATGACACAAGCAAGCTTCGGGAAGGTGCGCCCATTGTGAATGCAGCGCTGGACAAGCTCGTGGAATTTCTCCCTCTCGCCGGTGAAATCGCGGATATCCGGAGGCAGGATTGCGATGGATATTTGGCTAACATCCCCTCAATAGCCGATTTTCTTCGTTTCCTCGCTGCACGGCTCGCCCAAATGGAGCCCTTCGATGCCGCAGATCGCGCCACAATAACCTCAGGCTTGGAAGAGATTCGGACAACTGGAACGGACGCATGGAACCGTCAGATCAATCATATCTTGGCGGACCGTATCTGCAGCCTTGTCACCCTTCATGATGAGGTGGTGGCCTGCAACACTAGACTGAATGCGATAGACCGCGGCGCGCGCCCACTTCCATTATCTCGTCCTAGGAAACGTGGAGCGCACAAAGACGTCGCAAAGGCCGTTCTCTCGGGATTATCCGTGCTAGGAACAATTGGAGTCGTCGAAGTGGTGGGCATCGCGTCTCACTGGCCACAGACCAATGTCGCCGCCATGATGGGAGCCGTGATCTGCTGCCTGTTTTCTACCTTCGACGACCCCGTCCCGCTGATTAAAAAAACCATATCGGCAACCGTCTTTTCGGCAGCCATCGCCTTCGTTATCCAATTCGGCATCTTTCCCGCGATTGACGGATACGTCCTTCTGGTAATGGTGATCGCTCCGGTGCTGATATTGACCGGGCTTCTGATGACCAGGCCCGCAACCTTCGCCTACGGTCTTGGCTTCGGCGTGAATATTCCGACGCTGCTGGGTCTGCAGGACAGGCTTTCCCTTGATTTGGCCTCGTTCTTGAACTCTGCAATCGCGACCACGGTGGGCCTCGTCGCCGCAGCGGCCGTGGTCGGTATAGTCAGGTCGATGACCCCTGCCACGGCGGCCAGCAGCATTCTTCGAACAGCCCGCGAGGATATAGGCAGGGGCGTGGTCAACCTGCGAGCAAGCCATGACCTGCTCCACCGCAACGTTAATCGTCTTTCCGCACTGTCGCCGCGTTGGAATGCCCTTCCCCCGGACCAGCAGGGGATCGATATACTCCGCGACTACCGAGTGGTCGTGTTGCGTGCGAGGGCGGCCGGCCTCAATCTGGAGGAGGTCTTCAGGCGCGTCATTGCGGAACTCCATAACAATGGGTCCAGTGACGGCGGTCAAGCGCGGGCCGAGCTACTACGTGTGATCGATAGCCAGCTGGCAGAAACTACGCAAGCAGAGACACGCGAGGTACTGGCATCGATCCGCTACACGCTGTTTCCCGACGGACCGTCACCCAAGTTACCGGGACCGGTATTCAAGGAAGCAGCAGAATGAGGAATGAGCTCGACGTGTTTGGGATTTACGTCCCTTCATGCCTTCCGGTTGCGATCGCGGCACTCTTCGTCGGAAGCTTGGTTCGCAAGCTGCTGGTGCATGGGGGTGTACCTGGACCCGCTGGTAACCGCCCCAAGGACAAAGTTACCGATACGAGCGTCATCTTATGGCCTGCTTCGGTGTTGCTTTGTGTCGTTTGATGTTGAGACATATTGCGGCAATGCCCGCTTGCATGGCGCTACTGCATCTGGGCCAGAAGCGCATCGGCGCCCTTTTCTATTGCGACCTTGGAAGCCTTCAAAGCGCCAAAGCTGGCGCCGATATTCATGGCATTCGGATATTGCTTGGTGACATATGCCGACAGGAGACGATTGCTCGGTGCGTCATAGATTTCCACCGCGTAGACCACCGAACCGGTCATGGAGCCTTCCTTGTCGCGTGCGGCTTGAACTGCGTTATAGACGCCTCCGCCCACATCAATGCGTGAGAACGGACCGAGGACCGGGGTTGTCGTCTTTGCGCCGGTCAGCGTCAGATGTACCCGCACGGTGCCTGGTGCGGGGGCGGTGACCACAGAAAACTGGGTTCTGAGTTTTTGGGTAAACTGAGATTGCATGTAGCTGGCCAGAACGGCCTTATCCAACTCGCTGATCTGGACGAACTGGCTGTCTGGACCATGGTAAACCGCAACCGGGTCAACAATAGCCTTATTATATTGTTTCCAATCAACATTGCTCTGATAGCGGTAAGGAATGCGGCCGCTCCCACCGCCGGGATCCGGCCGGAGGTACTGAGCAGAGGCCAGACCTGAATAAACAGTCGGATCGGCAGTGGTGCATCCAGCGAGGGATAACCCGGCGAGCACAAGGGGAATGCTGATCTTGGAAATGGACTTCAATGTTCTTACTCCAACCGGTGATAATGCCGAGCGGCGACTGTGACTGGAGTGAACGATAGCTGACGTCGATATTGTCGTGTTTTCGATAATGTTGGGAAATGTTCACGGCTGCAGCTAAAAACTGGGAGAGCCGCCTTGGTTTGCGGCAAGTTCCGTGGAGTTTACAGGTGGCAGCCGCATCTCCACAACGAGCCCGCTCGGGTCGCGGTCAAGCAACAGGAACTCCCCTTTGTGTCCTGTTGTCACGATACCCTGGGCAATCGTCAGTCCG
This sequence comes from Agrobacterium arsenijevicii, assembly GCA_000949895.1. Taxonomy (GTDB): domain Bacteria; phylum Pseudomonadota; class Alphaproteobacteria; order Rhizobiales; family Rhizobiaceae; genus Agrobacterium; species Agrobacterium arsenijevicii. Next base: position 68,094 of record JWIT01000014.1, read on the forward strand.
AGCCCGAAACCTCCACCCTTGCCTCCGGATTGTCGCGCCTCATCGCCTTTGAAGAAGGGCTCCAAGACTTTCAGCTTAAGATCATCAGGTAGGCCAGGCCCGTCGTCGGATACCCTGATCGTTACACCGCCGTTTTTGTCGCGCAGCAGCTCGATTTCGATTTGCCCGGCATATCTGGAGGCATTGTCGACGAGATTGGAAATCGCACGGGTCAAACCTTGAGGCATGCAGATATAAGTGAGCCTGCGTGGACCGGAAAAATGAACATTGACCCCGGTGTCAGCGAAGTCGTTCGTTATTGTTTGAAGGAGGCTGGAGAGATCCACATTGCGGAAAGGCTCGAATTTGTTGTCGAGGAATAAGAGGCTCGCGTCGATCAGCGAAGACAGTGCGCTAACATCGGCCAGCATCAGTTCCTTCAGCTCCGGTTCGTTGGAACGGTCGATACGCATTCGCAGTCGCGTGAGGGGGGTCCTCAGATCGTGACTAATGGCGCGAAGGACCCTTGTCCTGTCGCGCAACATCGTCTGTATCCGGCTTTGCATGACATTGAGGGACGTGGCCAGGCTCCTGATCTCCGAGGCCCCTTCCGCTTTGAATGGCTCCCCGGAGTGGTCGTCCATGCTCACCCTTTGTGCCGCCGCGGCAAAGCGGACCAATGGATCGGTGATCAGCCAACTGCCGACATAGGCGAGCAATATGAGCGGAATGACGATCTTCAGAAAGCCGCTTGCGACAGCCGGCGCTAGCCAGACACTGCTCGGAAACTGCGGCATCTCGAAGGACAATGCACGATTGTCGCCGGCCTTGACGACCAAGACAGAGGGCTTGCTCTGCAAGCTCACCGCGTTTTTCAGCGAGGTCAAGATTCCATCATTGATCAGCTCTTTTACTCGCAGAACGACTTCATTCGTGGGTGTTTCCGGCTGGTAGGACATTGACGCCTCGGACAGAGGGGCTCGCCTCGCCGACACGCCAAGGCGCTCGGAAAAACGGAGTGCCTCATCCTCCTGCTCGACGGTGCGACTGCGGCTGAACTGCTCAAGCACCATTTCCACCCGGCCGGAAAACAGTCCGATCTCGATCCCCTTGTCATGTCTGCCGTAAATAAAAGGCTCCGACACAGCCGCTACCGCTGACACCAGCACGACCAGAAGGATTGCAAGGAAGAAGAGCTGCTGGCGAATAGAGGCGGTTCGAAGCCCCTTCACGGCATGGGCTCGACTTTGGATGCGAACAAATATCCCCCGAGCCGGACGGTCTTGATGAAGCTCGGCTCTTTCAGATTTGGCTCGATTTTCTGCCTCACGCGGCTGATATGTGCATCAATGCTGCGCTCGACGGGCCCAGCCGATCCTGCGTGCGTCATCGCCAGAAGCTGCTCACGCGTCAGGACTTTGTTTGGGTGGCAGCAGAAGGCCCATAGAAGATCGAATTCCGCTGTCGTCATGGAGACCTGGGCACCGTCCGCGTCGAACAGCTGGCGACTTCGTGGATCGATCTTCCATCCCGAGAACATCACAGGTACCAGTTCCGGCTCCGATTCGCTGCGATCAGCGCTTCTGCGAAGGATGTTCTTGATACGCGCCATCAACTCGCGGGAGTTGAAGGGCTTGGTCACATAGTCATCCGCCCCAAGTTCCAGGCCGAGGATGCGGTCAATATCCTCTCGCAATGCCGTCAACATCAGGATGGGCGTTTTGCCTGACGAACGCAGCCGCCTGCAAATACTGAAGCCATCCTCTCCCGGTAACATCCCGTCCAACAGGATCAGATCGAACTCACGGCGAGCAAGCATTCTGTCCATTTCTATCCCGTTTGCCACCGACGAGGCCTGGAAACCATAGGCGTTAACGAGGTCGACCAGCATGCCCGCAATATCGCCATCGTCCTCGACGATCAGAATGCGGGCCTGCGCAGGTACAGTCAGATCGTGTGTCGCGGTGTGCCTTGGCTGCGGGTGGAGCGTTGCCATGTCGATCTTCCATCTCACTGGACTATAACTATGTAAGCGACCGGCTTGGGAACAGCCATGGGAGCTCACGTGATTGTAGCTTTATCTGATCTCGCGCAAAACTTTATTCGAAAATGTTGCAAAATATTGCGGCGCTATCCGAGCTGCCGTTTATCCCATGTCAGACCGGGTGAGACCGTTTGGCAAAGGGCTTCTTCTCTCAACGTTGGGTGCGGCGACTATCGACTACGAATGGATCAGAGCGGAATTCAGCGTCAACGATCACTGTTGCTATATAGCAGGCACGAACTACGAGCAGCGAAAAGAACGCCAGCGATGTACCTAGCACCAGATAATGCCTGAGCTGCGATCGCCTCGGCAAACTTGCTGTGAATGTGGTTGCAACGTGCCGCACAAACCGCCCCAAAGCGACAAGCAGAAACATCGCCAGTATGACATAACCGCTTAACGAAGCGGCATTCATCAGCCAGAAGATCAAGAGACATCCTCCGAGGAAGGCCTGTTCCTGTTTAGGGACAGCTATCTTGAAGAGATTGCCGGGCCGAGGACCCTTGCACTGTGGCGGCTCAGGGCGCACCGCCGACGACGTTGACGGATGAAGACCGGTAAGTGCCGGACGAATGGGCGCGACCATCGCAAGCGGAGATATAGCCGAGACCCTCAGTACCCTTTCAGGATCGGACATCTCTCAACCCTTCACCACGGCTCGGTAAGCCCAACAGATTTTTGGCCCTGGACCACCACCGGGAGGGCTCGTGACCTGCTGTGGCTGGCGGATTTTCTGGCACAACGACAGCACGCTCGTCTTTCACCGATGTGGGTTCAGCGAGAAAATCAATCCGCTCCATGAACGCCCGTAAGTCGAACCGTTTCGATGTGAGCAGCAGACCATCACCGGACGGCTGCGCATGAAAGAAAATCTCAAGATTGACCACAGGTACCGAACGGATGTTGCGTAAAAGATCGATCTCCGGCCGTGTCGTGATGGCAAAGGAATAGCCGTCCGAGCGGAGAGCGTCGAAGGCCTCCGGCACCGTCGATACTGCATCAGAGGCGTAGCCACGCTCGGTCAGTTTGGTGACAATCACATTTGCGGCCGGCCGGGGAAGGAAGACAAGAATTTTCTTTGCGGGAGTCGTTTCAGCGGACACGAGACTTTCCTCATAACGTCGATGAGAAAGTCTAAATCTACCCGCTGCAGCGGTGTGTTTGGTTTTATGCGTTTTTGTTGCAGCCAACGGCACTGACAGCGCTCCAATGCGCTGCTGTTAGGCGTGTCGCCAACGGCCTCGCAACAAAACACAACAAAACCGAATAATACTCCACACGGGTTGGATCTATTGTGATTGCAACCAAAGAGGTTATCGATGTTCAACCTGATTGCCTTCTCGGCGCTGAGACGAATTTGCATTTATCTGCCGGACACGCACATCGTCAAATTGCTGGAACGTGCCGTGATCTCGGAGGGTCTTTCATCGGAAAGCACAACAAGCTTGGCCGAATTCGAGGACATGATCCGGCATCGTCACTATACCGCGATCGTCACCGTATCGTCGTGCATACCCGAAATCCGAAAATTGTCGGAGCTGCCGATCATCGACATTCAATGTCTCCTGGATGAGTGGCGACACAAGAGCGCAACGCTAAAGCCATCTGCATTCGAGGCGATGACCTTCCTTCAAGGAAGCTGCTTCATCGCTGTACGGCGTTAGACCGTGGTGCCGAGTTCTTGCCCACTGAACCGCCTTGGAATGACCTTTTCCACTCACGCAGGAGGAACGATGATTCTTCACACTGTGCAATTGGCACGACGACATATTGTTGTCTGCCTCGAAAACCAGCGAGGACTGGTTCTGGTCACTGAAATTCTAACCGCAGCCAAATTCGCGGTGGTCACCACAGGGGACCTGCGTGAGCTTGTAGCCGAACTCGCGATCCGCGACCATTACGCAGTCGTCACCACGGGAGAATGGGTTGCGGCTATCGGTCAATTGACCAGACTGCCAATCATCAATCCGCAGGAATATGTCCACCGCGGCTCCGAAGGGGATCAGCAACTCAGGTTCGACAGGGCTGCTTTCCTTGTTCAGATATCCTTCTGTCTGAACCAGCATGATGCGACTGCGCAATAGTCAAATTAGATGCCAAACACGCTCGCCGGGCTAGAGCCGGGAGCCTTCGTCGTGAGTTGCCTATCAAAATACTCGGAACGTCATTTCCTGGCTCCGAGCTTTAAACCAGTAAGGAACGCTTGATGTCCCGTCGTTTGAGACCCGTTGCATCCCTTCTTATTGCCAGCGCGTGTGTGGTGCTTGCAAGCTGCTCGGATGAACAGAAAAAACAGGTGGCCGCACCGGCGGCCAAGGTTTCCGTCGTCGAAATCAAGGCAGAAAAACTACCTGTGGTGACGGAGCTTCCGGGACGGGTGGCACCCATGGTAACGGCCGGTGTTCGCCCCCGCGTGACGGGAATGGTGCTGAAGCGGGTATTCCAACAGGGCACGACGGTGCGTGAGGGAGATGTCCTCTACATTATCGATCCGGAACCGTTCAAGGCGAAGGTAGCGTCGGCACAGGCGGCGCTTGATTCCGCTATCGCCGGGCAAAAACTGGCGCAACAGAAGGCCGATCGCCAGATACAGCTCTCACAGAACGGTGTCGCAAGTCTCGAGACGAGAGATACTGCCGTCGCCGAATTGGCGCAAAGCAACGCTGATGTCGAACGCGCCCGCGCTGATCTGAGGACAGGCCAGCTCGAACTGCAGTACACGGAGATCCGCGCCCCAATCAGCGGCAGCATTGGCCGGGCGCTGGTGACCGAAGGTTCGCTGGTCAGTCCGACATCGGACGTCATGGCCACGATCCAGCAGATCGATCCTGTATACGCCGATTTCACCCAACCCGCCGACAATATGATCAGGCTGAAAAATGCCGTCGCCGAGGGCAAACTGGAGGCCGATGCCTCTGGCAGCGCACTCCTCAAGCTGGTGTCTGCCGAAGGACGACCCTATCCACATGACGGGAAACTTCTGTTTTCGGAAGCGACTGCGAATGCGGCTACCGGCCAGGTGATCCTTCGGGGCGAGTTTCCCAACCCGGAAACGAACCTGCTCCCAGGCATGTACGTGCGCGGGCGGATCGAGCAGGCCACCCTTGACGGTGCTCTTGCGGTACCCGAGCAAGCAATCCAGCGCGACACAGCCGGGATTGCCCAGGTCTACATCGTTGGAGCGGATAACAAGGTCGAGATCCACCCGGTCTCACTCGGCTGGATTCTCGATGGCAGATGGGTCGTGCTTCAAGGCATCAGCGCTGGCGATCGTGTCATTGTCGAAGGTTTCCAGCGGATAGCGCCGGGTGCGCAGGTGCAGCCTGAACCCTGGAGCAATCCAGCCCTTGCTCCTCAAACTGTAAACGGGGGCTGATCTCCTATGGCTGCTTTTTTCATCGACCGCCCGGTTTTTGCCTGGGTTCTCGCCATCGCCATCATGCTGGCCGGCGCTATCTCCGTCACAATGCTGCCGATCTCGCAATATCCGAACGTTGCGCCACCGCAGATCAGGATCGCTGCCACCTATCCCGGCGCCTCTCCGGAAGACACCTATGAAGGCGTCACCCGTCTTCTCGAGGACGAGCTCAACGGCATACCGGGTTTGCTCTATTACGAGTCGACTTCGGATGCATCCGGGGCAATCACCATCAACGTCACGTTCGAGGCCGGAACCAACGTCGATACAGCAGCTGTCGAAGTCCAGAACCGCGTTCGTCGCGTCGAGGCGCGGCTTCCTGCGTCCATCGTGCAGCAGGGTATCAGCGTCGATGCGGCAAGCTCCGGCACACTCCTGCTTGTCGCCCTGACCTCGAAGTCGGGGTCGACCGACGGCATCGCGCTCGGCGATTATATGAGCCGCAACATCGCCAGTGAGTTACGTCGCATTCCCGGTGTCGGCAATGTCCAGCAATTCGGCAGCGAGCGAGCGATGCGTGTCTGGGTCGATCCCGACAAGTTGCTCGGGTTCAACTTGTCACCGAACGATGTGACAGCGGCGATCAGAGCACAGAATGCGCAGGTTGCCGCCGGCCGTATCGGCGCAGCTCCGGTTGGCACTGAGCGTCGGACCACCGGTTCGCTGCTCATCAAGGGCCAACTCACCTCCCCTGACGAGTTCGGATTGATCGTCCTTCGCGCCCAGCCGGACGGTTCTACGGTCCGATTGCGCGACGTTGCCCGCATCGAAGTGGGCGCCGAGAGCTATAACACCTCGGTTAGAATCAACGGCAAGCCGGCCTCCGGCGCGTCGATCGAACTCGCCCCGGGCGGCAATGCGCTTTCGGCGGCGACCGCCATCCGCGAGCGGATGGATGAGCTCGCGCCGTCCTTCCCGCAGGACATCGAATACTCCATTCCCTACGATACGACGCCGTTTGTCTCGATCTCCATCGAGAAGGTCTTATACACGCTGCTTGAGGCCGTCGTTCTTGTGTTCGCGGTGATGTTCCTGTTCCTGCAGAACGTCCGCTATACCATCATCCCGACAATCGTCGTGCCGATCGCGCTTCTTGGCGCCTGCGCCGTCATGCTGGTTCTCGGCTTTTCCATCAATGTGCTGACCATGTTCGGCATGGTGCTGGCGATCGGCATTCTCGTCGATGACGCGATCGTCGTGGTGGAGAACGTCGAGCGCATCATGATGGAGGAAGGTCTTTCTCCCAAGGAAGCAACGAAGAAAGCCATGACGCAAATCACCGGTGCGGTTGTCGGCATCACCCTGGTGCTAACATCGGTCTTCATCCCCATGGCGTTTTTCCCCGGCGCGGTCGGCGTCATCTACAAGCAATTCGCACTGACCATGGTCGCGTCGATCCTGTTCTCGGCGTTTCTGGCATTGTCGCTTACCCCCGCCCTTTGCGCCACATTCCTCGAACCCGTCGAGAAAGGTCATGGACACGCGAAAAAAGGCTTCTTCGGCTGGTTCAACCGCAAATTCGATGCATCGTCGCGCGGCTACAGCAACTGGGTTGGAAGCCTGCTGCGCAAGAGTGGGCGGGTGATGCTCGTCTATCTCGTCGTGGTCGGCGCCACGGCATATATCTTCCTGCGGCTTCCGACCGACTTCCTGCCGGTGGAGGATCAGGGCACTTTGCTCGCGCAAGTCCAGGCACCAGCGGACGCAACAGCGGCACGCACGGCCGAATCCGTTGAGACGATGGAGAAGATCGTCATGGATGATGACGCGGTCACCCGTGTCGTTGCCATCAATGGGTTCAGCTTTGCAGGTGCCGGCGAAAATGCGGCTCTTGTCTTCATGACACTCAAGGACTGGAGTGAACGTACCGCCGAACAGGCCGCCCCTGCCCTTGCGCAAAAGTTCAACGGGGCGTTCCAATCCATCAAGGACGCCATGGCATTTGCCACTTCGCCACCGGCTATTTCCGGTCTCGGGACCACCAACGGCTTTGCCTTCCGTCTCCAGGACCGCGGTCAAAGAGGGACTGCGGCACTCACTGCCGCTCGCGACCAGTTTCTCTCTGAGGCACGCAAGAGCCCTGTTCTTTCAGGCGTGCGTGAAGAAGGTCTGGCGGATGCTCCTCAGATGGTGCTGACCATCGATCGGGAGAAGGCCAACGCCTTTGGTGTCACCTTTGCCGAAATAAACCAGACGATCAGTACCAATATCGGCTCCTCTTATGCCAATGACTTCCCCAACTCAGGACGCATGCAAAGGGTGACAGTCCAGGCCGAGCCCGACAAGCGCGGCGATATCTTCGACATCATGACCATGAATGTGCGCAACACAGATGGTGGCATGGTTCCAATTTCGGCTTTCGCCACCTATAGCTCGTCAAAGGGGGCCACGCAGCTGGTAGGCTACAATGGTTTCCCGGCAATCCGTCTCAGTGGGCAGGCTGCGCAAGGTTATTCATCCGGTGATGCGATCACGGAAGTGGAGCGCATCGCCGGACTACTGCCGGCTGGCTTTGGATATGAATGGAGCGGTCAGTCTCTGCAGGAAATCCAGTCCGGATCACAGGTTCCGATGTTGCTCGGTCTGTCCTGCCTGCTGGTGTTCCTGTGCCTTGCCGCACTCTACGAAAGCTGGGCTATTCCGCTTTCGGTGATGCTCGTCATTCCGCTTGGGATCATCGGCTCTCTTGCAGCGGTTATGCTGCGAGACATGCCAAATGACGTCTACTTCAAGGTCGGATTGATCACGATCATCGGATTGTCCGCCAAGAATGCGATCCTGATCATCGAGTTCGCGAAAGATCTCAGGGCCGAAGGCAAGTCGCTCTTCGACGCCGCTGTCGAGGCCGCTCATCTTCGCTTCCGCCCGATCCTCATGACCTCGCTCGCCTTTACGCTCGGCGTCGTTCCGTTGGTGATCGCAAGTGGCGCCGGCTCAGGAAGCCAGACGGCAATCGGGACCGGCGTCATGGGCGGCATGATCTCGGCCACGGTCCTTGCGATCTTCTTTGTGCCGGTGTTCTTCGTATTCGTGCTCGGCCTCACGCAGAGAGGGAAAACTGCGCAGGCGATTTCCAGCAAGAATGCTGAGCCCTCCGCAAGCATTGGACCGTAAACGGTTGGACGGCAGCGCGAATGGTGCCGCCGTCCAAACCTCTACAAAGGGGAACGCCCAATGCTGAAAACGTCGTCTGTCGTTGGGCCATTTAAACTCGGAAATAAATTGACATCCCTTACTTTGTTGTCGGGACCGTGTGATGAAAAGCAAAACCATACCCAACCCAATAGACGTTCATGTCGGAGAAAAAATTCGCGCACGCCGCATTGCGCTCGGTATGAGTATGGAAACTCTGGGCAAACAGCTCGGAGTTACCTTTCAGCAAATCCAGAAGTATGAACGAGGTGCCAACAGGGTAAGCGCAAGTCGGCTGCAGAACATTGCCACTGCCCTTGGCGTCCCCGTGCGGCATTTTTTCGAGGGCACGCCTGGTGAGCAAAGCACCTCTGACGCAACCAAAACCACCGCGTTCGACCTTCCCGAATTCATTCAGTTCGTATCTTCGGTAGAGGGGCAGCAGTTGAACAGTGCTTTCGTGAAAATTGAGGACCCGGCAGTCCGAAAACGTATCATCGCCCTGATTAAGACAGTTGGTGCGGGAGAGATAACGAGGCGGCGGTAGAGCCATAGAGGCCACGGCCATGCCGCGGCGGTATGATAAAGTTGGCCGGAGGTCGCACCGCGACGAACTCCGGCCGATGGAGACATCAGGCAAAGGCTGCAATCTGACCTTTCGCCTTGGCGATCTCTGCTGCTTTGGCATCATCGCCCATCGCGAGGCCTTCGGCTCGCACAACCGTGACATCGGTCAGTCCGATGAAGCCGAGCACGCCAAGCAGGTAGGATTCGTGATGTTCCAAAGAAGCGGCAGGGCTACCCTCGCCATAGGCTCCGCCGCGGGTAGACGCCAAGAAGACCTTCTTGCCTGACGGAAGCAGGCTTTCAGGACCGTTAGTTCCGTATTGGAAGGTTTTTCCCGCGATAACGACGCGGTCGATCCAGGATTTGAGTTGGGTCGAGATCGTAAAATTGTACATTGGCGCACCGATCACGATGATATCGGCGGCAAATAGTTCCTCGATATAGGCGCCGCCCTTGCCCAGGTCGGCTCCAAGATCGGCGTCCTCGACAGGCGCGCCCTGAAACACTGCCATATGGGCGCTCGATAGATGCAGCGGCGATTGTGCGTCGAGATCATGATAGGTGACCTCAGCGCCGGGGTTCAAGACGACAAGACGATCTACTATGGCAGCCGACAGGTCACGACTGGCGGAGTAGGCGCCCAAAATACTGGAATCGAGGTGGAGGATGTTCATCGGTTTTATCCTTTCGGGAGGGTGAAAGAGGGAGAGGATTCTGCGGCCGGTCGTTTCCAGGAGGGTCCACATGGATCAGACCTCGCCAGACCAGCGGGACAGCGGAAGAAGGGGTGAAATCGCCACCAGGAAGATCAGTTTCATCGCGCCACCCGGGTCGTATCGGCAAGGGTCAGGCGCAACCGGATGTTCCAGGGATCGGAGATGACCAAGTGTCCCTCCTCGTCCTGCGGCGGTTTGCCGGCATCCGTCAGGCGCGAGGTGACAGTTGCCAGAGTTTCGGAATCGCGCAGGAGGAGCTCCACCTCGGCAAGCCCCGTCGTACCCTCACGGCGTATCCCGGCTCCGGCGATCTGCCAGGTGTTGCCCGCAAGCTGGTGATGATAACCACCGGTACTGTAGAAGCTGACCGTCGGCGCCGCCGCGTTGATCTTGAAGCCAAGAAGCTTGCCATAGAAGGAATCGGCAGAGCCGATATCGCCGACTTGCAGATGAACATGGCCAACCGTGCCAACCGCCGGCATGCCATTCCAGTCAAGTGTCGTCGATCGTGACAATTCACCCAGATCAAGCGGGCCTGCCCCCATCTGGATGACTTGCTGAATCCGTGTCCATGTCGAACTCGGCCGATCGGCATAGATTTCGACGCCGTTGCCTTCGGGATCCGTCAGATAGACGGCTTCGCTGACAAGATGATCCGATGCCCCAGTCAGACGGATCCGCAACCGGAGCACATGACGCACCCAAGCACCGAGATCATCGCGCGAGGGAAGCAGGAATGCGATGTGGTAGAGCCCAGCGCTACGCGGTGAATTAGGTAACGCGTCGGGATCGTGTCGCAGGGAGATGAGGATACGACCATCGACACCGAGGTGGAGCGTGGCTCCCTCCTGCGCAATCGGCTCCAGGCCCATGACCTCGCGATAGAAGCGGGTCACGCGATCCAGATCCCGGACCCCGAGGGTGACGGCACCTATCCTGATTGGCGCGCATGCAGCAATATCATCGCGTATTGCCTCGGCCATTTGCGAGTTCTCTGTCGAAATCATGGAACGCTCCTGAGATATGGGGACGGCGGTCTGTGCGCTCAGTTCCGAGGCGCGATAGGCGCTTTCTTCGAACGGCCCCAGAAGATGAAGATCACAAGGCCAAGCAGCAGAGCATTCAACGGGAGAACCGCGAATTCTCCACGAAAGCTGTGAAAGCCGGCGGCGAGAAGCTGAAGTACCATGCAGCACAGAGCAGCGATCACAGTCAGACGCGGCAGGATACGCGTGAGGGACGGCAAAATCAGACCGAATCCGCCCGCGAGATCGATGAGGCCGATCGCTCGCACGAAGACCGGTGACAGTTCACCGGTCCAGGGCATCATGGCCGAGAGTTCGGGAATGGGCGTGGTGAGCTTCATCACACCAGACATGCAGAACAGTCCGGCCGCAACGATTTGGGCCAGCCAGATACCGATGCGCAGCGGCTTGCCCGCAGGGGAGAGAACCGGTTGAGAATGTTCTTTCATTTGGAGGGTCGACATTGTGGTCTCCACGGGTGGGGAACGATGTCAGAAGACTACAAAAGGAAACCAAACAAAAAAATCGGCATAGTATTGATGATGATCATCGGATAATTCGATGGAGATGGAACCTTCAGTCTGGTCCCCAGAGCATGACCTACCGTGTCTGACCTACATGTAAGACGCCATTAAGCTGGTCTTAAAAGCGCCCTCACCAAACGCTGCAAGCAGTTCGGTACCGGCGGGACCCGGCGGGCGTTGTCGATAATGAGCAGCGACAATGTCGAAACGGGGCAAATGATCGCTCCCATCCCAGCGCTCAACCTGCAGCAAGACCAGTCGTCCCGCTGCAATATCCGCAGCTACCAGCGGCTCGGGCATACTGCCCCACCCCAGCCCCTCTCGCAGGAGAGTGTGCTTGGTCGTCAAGTCCGTGACCCGCCAACTGTCAAGCGCCGCAATCCCATAATCTGGGGTCGTCGAGTGTTTGCGTGGATCCGTCAATACGATCTGCAGTTCTTCGCGGAGCATATCACTTGTGATCGGCCTCGAAGTCTGAGCAAGCGGATGATCGGGAGCTGCGACGGCAACAAGATCGACGGTCGAATGATGTGTTCTATCAAGGACATTTGGCAATCCGAGATCAACAAGCAACGCAATATCCAGCGTGCCTTCGATCAGCATCTCTGACAGTCCAAAGGATTCTCGGACAATCCGGATCGCAACTGTCGGAAACTGTGCACGGAATGTCTTCAAATATGGAGCAAGCTGAGCAACGGGCAGCAGTTCGGAAAGTCCAAGACGCACCTCAGCTTCCAACCCACGAACCATGGCCTTGGCTTGGCCGCGAAACTCGTTGACGTCCGCCAATATCCGCCGCGCTCTCGGCAAAAGCGCCTTACCGGATGCGGTCAACGTCGGGCGATAATCGTTTCGATCAAACAGTGGCGTACCAATCTGGTCCTCCAGCTTTTGTATCGAATAGGTAATCGCAGACTGAGCACGATTGAGCGCCCGTGCAGCGCCAGAGAAACTGCCAGCGTCGACGGCCGTCGTGAAAACCATCAGTTGGTCAATCGTTAAAGAGTCCATGTCCATCAAATTATCTGAACGTGCTCTTCGAAACAATCTCGATATCTTCAATAATTTCGCCGTGCCACTTTTCAGCATCGAAACGAGCTTGGCCATCGCCAGCTGGCAGGCGGCCGCAGTTGATGTGCCGATCAAACGTTGGACGGGGTTCGGATGTTAGGTTTGATCTTACTCAAAACGGCTTTTTTCCCTCTGGGTGTAGGGATCGCCCTTGGCTTACTACTGTTGAAAAAGCCGCGAGCACAGGCCTTGTCAATCGGCCTTGTTTTGCCGGCTTTGATAGCCGCAACTTACTGCGTCCTGGAAGGTTTGCCCTCCTTTCCACCGATAGCGGCAAAGGAGAAACTGCCCCTCCTGATCATTGCCGGCAGCGTAGTATTCGCCATCGCAGCGTCGCGCCTTTCAGGACATCGGATTCTGCTTTTCCTGTGTGCCTGCGCGATCGCCCTGTTCGACATCCTTGTTCTCGGACAGCGAGTACTCTTCTCCAACCCGTCGCGTATCGGTCTAGCCGTTGCTGTCAGCGCAATCGTCTTGCTCTCAAGCATGGCCGCCGCCCGGCAAAATGCGCAGGCGGGGATGGTGGCACGTCTCGCTTATCCGACGGCAGCGTTCGCGGCGATGCTCAGCTCGGCATTGGTCGCAGCATTCGGCGCGTTCGTCGGCATGGCACAAGCCAATGGCGCTGTCGCCGCGCTCATTGGCGGGGCGAATCTTGTATTTGTCCTGGCCGGAGGACGGCGCGAGGGTGGACTGTACGATCTCGGTTACGCCAGCACCCTTGCCTTCGCAGTAGTCCTTATCCCGCATTTCACGATGACCGCGCTGTTCGCGCCCAACATACCTGTCGCTAGTCTGCTGTTGTCGGCCAGCTGCCTCGTCATCCCTGTGCTTGCATCCCACTTCGCAAAAGCCGCGCTGCGCCTGCCGCATACACTGGGGATCATCACCCTCGGCATGTTGGCGCTCCTGCTTCCTGCTGGTGCTGCAGTTCTAGCCAGCCTTCCCTATTCGCAGTGACCGCGAAATCACGGCAATCACGCCGGTTTAATGGAGATCAAACAATGAAGTTTATCGGAATTGGACTCGCAACGGCGATGGCGATGACGTTCGCCACATCGTCCAGGGCGGCAGATACCTACGAGATCGATCCTTCTCACGCCTGGATCACATTCAAGATCGGTCACGCCGGCTGGTCGAATGCCCACGGCCAGTTCAAGACGGTGTCCGGTACAATCGTGTTCGACAAAACCGACGTGACCAAGAGCAGCGTACAGGTCGAAATTGCCGCCGCTACGATATCAACTAACTTCGAACAGCGGGATGCTGATCTGCAAAGCCCCGATTTTCTGAACGCAAGCGAATTTCCGACTATCACTTTCGCTAGCACGACAATCGAAAAAACCGGTGAAAAGACCGGCAAGCTCATTGGGGAGCTGACACTTGCTGGCGTCTCCAAACCGGTGACGCTGGATGTCACCTGGAACAGCGAAATGCCTCTGCCTTGGGACAAGAACACAATCAAAACCGGATTTTCGGCATCGGGCACATTCGACCTGGTGGATGATTTCGGGATGAAAAAAGCTGCCGAATACGGGCTTGGGCCAACCGTCAGCGTCGATATCGACGTGGAAGCGATCAAAAAGTGACGGCTCGAGATTTGAACTGAACCACAACAATAACGCCAGGCCCCGAGAAGACGGAAATTTCACCGGGGCCTGACAGACCGTCTCAGGAGTGACGACGATGAATATTCTGCATATCGATTCCAGCATTACGGGCGACAACTCGATCAGCCGCCAGCTATCTGCGTCGACAATCTCGAACATTGTTAAAGCCCGGCCCGATGCGCAGGTCGTCTATCGTGATCTGGTGGCCGAGCCACTCGATCACTATCAGATAACTGACAAACCGGGTAATTCCACCGAGGGGTCGGCGTTCAGCGCCGCGATCCTTTCGGAGTTCCTTGCCGCGGACACCATCGTGATTGGCGCCCCTCTTTACAACTTCACGATTCCCAGCCAGCTCAAGGCATGGATAGATCGGATTGTTATCAGCGGCGTCACATTTAAACTCGGCCCCGACGGTTCCGTTGGCCTCATTGGTGAAAAACGTGCGATCCTGCTTGTCTCGCGCAGTGCGGTTTACCAGCCGGGCACATCCTGGGCGCCGCATGAACATGCGGAAACATTCCTCAAGGCAATCTTTGGTTTTATTGGCATCGAGCCTGAAGTGATTGTCGCCGAAGGCGCAGCATATGGCCCTGAAAGCCGCGCGGCGGGTATCGAGGCGGCTGAGGCCGCGATCGCCAGAATCGCGGCATAACAATCCGGTGTTCCAGTGAGGCGAGTTTGCCGTTGTGCGAAAGCATCCCTGATTACGGCGCTGGTTGCTGGACTGTCCTTGCCCTTCAATGTTTGCGTCAGCTACTGCCTCGTCCAAGGCCTGCCCATGGTTCGAACATTGATTGCTTCACATTGACCAACAGGATCCCGCCCATGGCACCGATCCATTTGCAGATACATCACAAATGATATGAAAGGAATTATTATGATCCGCTTCGCGTTGCTATTTGTCGCCTTGCTGTCCCTTGCCGGATGCCACACCACCGATCTCGGCCGTTCTATCGGCTGGCAAGAACCACCTGCATCAAACATGTAGTTTTCGAAGTGAGTGTATGGCTTCCAAAGCCATACACTTGATCTGCATCAGACATTTGGAATGTCTCTGATGCAAACGAGCGGCGCATCAAGGTGAAATCCCGCTCAGGCAATCTTCAAACAGTTTTTAGCATCCCGCCATCAACGTGATAGGCGGAACCAACACTGTAAGACGCGCGGGGCGAGCAGAGGAAGACGCAGAAGTCTGCGAGCTCTTCAATCGTGCCGAAACGGCGGATATCCGCATTGTCATCCGCAACCTTCTGCAGATAATCCTCCCAGCCATCTCCTGCCAATTCCCGGGCTGTTTTTTCCCAGTCCGGTGTGCGGATCAGTCCGGGATTGACGGTGTTAACGCGGATATTGCGTTTGATCATCTCCACGGACAGGCATTTGCCGAACATCAGCAGGGCCGCCTTCGTGACGTTATAGATCGGCTCATACCAGAGCGGCTGTACCGCACAGATAGATGCGTTCATCAGCATGACGCCGCCGCCCTTGGCTTCCATCTGGTCGGCCAGACTCCGGCTGAGGCGCACCGCCGCCATGACGTGGAGATCCCAGTAGAAATACCACTTCTCGTCAGGCGCTTCGGCTACCGTCTCATTGGACCCGGTGCCTGCGTTGGATACGAAAATATCGGCGCCGCCCAGTGCAGCCGCAGCCTCAATGATCGCCTGGCAGCCATCGGCCGATGAGACGTCTGATGCAACTGCGTGAGCAATCACGCCAAACTCGCTGGCGATAGCTTCCGCGGCATTTTCGACCTCCGCCGCCGTGCGTGCCGTTATAACGACGTGGCAGCCTTCTCGTGCAAAGGCTCGCGCCAGCCCAAGGCCAATACCCTTCGAGCCGCCGGTAATGACCGCGACTTTGTCTTTGAGATAGAGATCCATCAGCTCATCCACTGTCCGCCGTCGACATTGTAGCATTGCGATACCACGTAGTCGGATTCATTCGAAGCGAGAAAGACGGCCATGCCGACAAGATCGTCGGCCGTGCCCATTCGACCATAGGGAACGGCCTCCCCGACCTCTTTTTTCTTCTGTCCGGGCGCCTTGCCCTCGTATTTGGCAAAGAAAGCATCGACGCCGTCCCAGTGCTCACCATCGACGACACCCGGAGCAATCGCATTCACGTTGATGCCATGCTCGATCAGATTGAGACCGGCAGATTGGGTCAGACTGATCACAGCTGCCTTGGTCGCGCAATAAACGGCGACCAGCGGCTCGCCACGGCGACCGGCCTGAGAGGCCATGTTGATGATCTTGCCGCCTGTGCCACGACTGATCATATGCTTTGCGACGGCCTGCATTGTAAACAGCGGCCCGTAGACATTGACATCGAACACGCGACGATAATCGGCCTCCGATATCTCCACCAAGGGTGCGGCCGTGAACAGCGCGGCGTTGTTGATGAGAATATCGATGCGCCCGAGCATCTCGACAACGCCGTTGACCGCAGCCACGATGCTATCTTTCTGTGTGACGTCGAGCTTGATCGCTATTGCTTCACGGCCGACGTCCCTCGCGGCCTCTTCGGCGCGTGCCATATCGATATCGCAGATGGCGACCCTTGCCCCTTGGGCGGCATATGCCTTGGCAAAGGCCAAGCCGATACCGCGTGCAGCCCCGGTGATCATCGCACATTTCCCGGCTAGACGTTGTGATGACATTTCTTCCTCCCTGGGTGTCATGATGAATTGCAAAGTCAGATGCGGTCGGCCGCTAGAACATTTTCGGGAAATGGGAGACCAGATGCTCTCGAAAGAAGCAGTCGCGCTCACCGGCGAAAACTATGTTTCGTCCCCCGGCTACGCTGCCCGCCGCCACAATCTGCATCTGCGCCGGGACGCCGATGTTCTCCAACGAACGGCATGCTTTTACGCAATCCAGTAATTGCGGGTCGTCCGGCATCAGAAAGAAAGCAACGACTGGCCATTCGAACGGGATACCATATGCCAATGACGTGACCGCCCGATTGGCGGGATCGCCTATGCGTCGTGCCGCGCATTCGAACATTATTGCGAATGACGGATCATATCCCATGACAGCGATTGCAGCGGGTAATGCACCACCTGTAATCCCATCAGCCATGATGCCCGCTGCGGCATCACTACCTGCATCCGCCTCAAGGATCAGCCCGAGGCAGATTGAGTTGAACTGTTCAGCAAGCTCCCTCCAGCGTTGTGAAGGGGTACTGTCTGGATCCGAGCTAGGTAGATCAATGAAGATCAATTGGGATTGCCGCCGCAACACCACATTGAAGCCTGCAGTATCAGGACACCCGAAAACATTCCTTGGGAAGATGGTGGCGCTCTTAAGGTGACAGGCAATTTCAGAGGTCTGCGCGCGCTCGTAGAGAGCGTTGCTATCGACCGCTACATTGTAAACCATCCCACATCCTCCCTCATTTCCTGATGGAAAGATAAGGAAATGGGGAAAATCAACTAGCGTTCAACATGCGCAAAACCGATGATATTCTGTCAGATTTTTCGCTCATAATCCCTATTTCTTAGAATATAGGGATAATAAGTTACCTTCTCTGCTTTTCCAATTGACGATAGTTTCGTGGCGACATTCCGCGCAAAAGCCGGAACGTTCGATTGAAATTCGACAAGTTGTCATATCCGACCCGGTGGCAGACTTGGGTCACCGGCAGGTCGGTATGTGCGAGAAGGTCGCATGCTTTCGCCATCCGAAGCTCGCTCAGATACCGGGTGAAGGTATTGCCGGTGTGCTTCTTGAAGAAGCGGGAAAACGAGCTTTCGGTCATACCTGCAAGTGCGGCGCAGTCCGCCAGGCGGATGTCGTTGTTGACGTTCGCATTGATATGCTGAAGGATCCCACTGACTATTCGATTGGCAACGGCATTGGCACTCGGAGAAAAACCCTCCGACGACAGGAGCACGCGCTCACTACTTGACGAAAGCATGTGCAGGAGTTCCAAAAACTTGGCAAACCGCTTAACGCCGGTGGCCCCTCCAATTTCTCTGACGAGTTCGCCACCCTTGTGCCGGGTTTCGCCCTGAAACAGGATGCCTCTGCGAGCATCGCGTAAAAGCACTGAGAGCCTGCCCAGCTCAGGAATGAAAGCCTCCGCCTTGGCAAGCCGATCCTCGTCAAACTGAATGACTGTATCGCGACCCTTCACCACGTCGCTCTCATCCAACGGCGTCACCCAGTTGTGCGGCAGGTCACGGCCAACAAGAAACAGATCACCCTCGCGAAAACCGCCAATATGGTCGCCTATATGGCAGGTGCCTTCGCCACAACAGATCAGATGAATTTCACATTCTGGATGGGCGTTCCAGACACTCCACGACATGGGATAGTCATCGTTGCGCCAAACGAAAAACTCGCTCGGATGTGGTATGATCGGCTCATAAACAGGAGTGCGTGGGTTTCCCGGTCGGTTGGAAGACATTGTTTCTCGCAGGTCGCGGTGTTGGTTTGTCAAAGCGCAACGCATTCCCACACCGGCCAAAGCGTTTGCCTGCGACAGCACTTTATCCCAAGATCGGCTACAGCGCGAGTAACCGCCGGGACTCTAGTCGCCGCTGGATGAAAGTTCAGTGACAGGGTCAATGCTACTGAGCAAGGTTGGACATCGTCTTCAGAACGTGTCTATCAGCACCAGGTTTCTGTTGCCATGCTCCTTGTCGGGAACACGCTGTCCAGGATAATTATCAAGGATGAACTGCAGAACTCCGAAGGAAAATTCACCATCGGGATCCTCCGTCTTCAGCGAAAACGCTTTGGGATCGACTGTGGCAATTAAGAGCCCTTCCTTATCAGGGGGCAAGATGTTTCCAATCTCGGCACCGTTGCCTCCAAATATTCTGGCGTGCCCGCCTCCCTTGGGGACCCATCTGCTAGCAGGGATTTCTTGAAATTTCGAATATGCTTCATCGCCAACGACGCCGCAGGGCACGATTGTGGTGACACCGGTGATTGTTGCATAATAGCGCGCCGCGGCAAGATTGACTGCGGGACCTGCCCAATTGAACCCATTAGCTTCCGGCAATATGGGCCAAGCACCTATATGGATGTGTTCCATCTGTGACTGCAGGATATAAGTCATTTGCGGGTGCATATGCTCCCAGCAACTCAGCGAGCCGACGCGACCGATTTCCGTCTCGTAGACCTTCAGGCCAGATGCATCGCTGTCGCTCCATACAGTTCTTTCGCTGCCAGATGGACGAAGCTTGCGACGGAGTTGTACAGGTTTTCCATCTGCGCCGATCAACGCCTGCCCCATATAGAGGTAATCGCCGTCCAATTCGCTATACCCAAGCGACACGAAAATTTTCTCGCGTGCGGCGGCCTCCAAAAGTAATCGCCACTCGCCGCTGCCTATCTGAAGAGAGTTGGCAACGTATTGCTTCAAATAGGCCTTCTTCCATTGCTCGGATTCATGACCGAACGGATATCCGGGCAGCCATAGTTCCGGGAAGGCAACAAGTTTGGCACCGGCACTTGCAGCTTCTCCAATCATGCGGATCGTCTTGTCGACGCCGCCTTTGAGATCAAGGTAGACGGCTTCTGCCTGCACGGCGGCAACCTTGAACTCCTCCGTCAGGCGACTTCTCGGCAAAGCATGTTCGGACGCGGATTGCGCCGCGTCCGCAGCGTGCACATCCTGTGCTAGACGAGAAAGATAAAGGGCAGCAGCAGACGCCCCAAGTATTTGTCGTCTTGAAACATCCATCTGCTTTCTCCGTTTTGGGGAAGCGAACTCGGATTAGCGGCGTTTGTGTCAACCAATCCGGAGTCGTCGCATTGTTCGATTTCTGCGTCGCCCGGTTCGAAGGGACAGACGCCTCGTTGTTCGCGCCGGTTGAACGGCACTCGGACAACATCCGAGCGAAAATAATGGCCAATCCTGACATGCCCCGCACGGCGGCGGTGCAAGCAATTGGCTTCGACGTAGGGTCATGGTTCTCGCGAAAACTCGTTGCTCCTATTGGGCCAATTCGACCGCCGCCTCATCGATAAGGCCCGCGACCTCGAAAGACTTCGACATAAGCGATGCATGACTTGCCTTTAAGGTAATGACCTTGCGGGCATTCAGGCGCGCCGACATCGCCACCTGATTTTCAGGCGCAATCATCCGGTCCTCGCTGGATATCTGATACCAGGACGGCTTCTTCTTCCAGGCTGGGGCGGTAACGGCATCTCCAAAGGTACTGGCCAGCGGCGCCTTTTGGGTGACCGCCATGACGAGACCCTCTTCGGGCGTCATGTCCTGGCAGAAGCTTTCATGGAGCTTATCGGCCTTGAGCCAGAGGTAGCCATCGCTGTCCGGCTCGATATTGGCCATTGCAGCCGGAGGATGCTGGTGCGTGATACCGCCCGGGCTTTCGCCGGCATCGGGCGCGAAGGCGGCGATATAGACAAGTCCTACCACATTCGGCTGATCACCGACTTCCGTTATCACCGCACCGCCATATGAATGGCCCACCAGCAAGACAGGCCCTTTCTGTTGAGCCACCATCTTGCGTGTACGCTCAGTATCCTCCGCCAGAGACGTCAACGGCAGTTCGACGGCGTGAATGGACTGATGCCCCTTGCGCGCCAGCTCAAGTATCACCTTCGCCCAATGTGCCGCTCCACCCCAGAAGCCGTGCACCAGAATGATAGTGGGGTTGTTCGTCATGGTTTTCTCCTTTTGAGGCGCGAACGCCAGTGTCGTTTCCAAACCAGCCCCGACCGGCACCGTCATTCAATTTCGGCAAGATCCGGGTCGAACGACTGGACCCGTGGCTGTTCGCGCTTGTTGAACAGAAGACGCAGCACATCGGGACGGGAATAGTGGCCTGTGGGATCGTAGGCTGCCTTGGCGACCCCAATGAAGCCGAGGTCAATGTCCGCATACATTATCCCCTCCTCGGTTTCCGGGATAGCGTCTGCCAGAGGCGAGCCATCCGGCCCGAAAATCATCGTGAAGCCACCGCCTTCAAGCAGCAGGTTCTGTTTTGCCGGCGTGTCCACCAGCATCTCGAGCATCGACTTTGAAACCAGGGCACAGGGCGCAAGCACATAACATTGGCCTTCAAGCGCATAGACCTGGCTGGCGGCAAGATTGGCCTCGGCGCTCAGCTGAAACGCTGCGCCGCGGTAGACGGAGAAGCTGGGCCAGCTTGCGACATGGATCTGCTCGTTTTGTGAGTACATTGCATATTTTGACAGCGGCTGAATGTGTTCTGCGCAGCACAGCGCGCCCAGCCGACCCAGCTTTGTTGAATGCACTGCTATATGCGATCCATCGCCTTCGCCAAAGACCGTGCGTTCGGCATGGGTCGGCTTGAGCTTGCGGCGATTGGCGATGACTTCCCCGCTGTCGCTAAAAAGCGCCTGCGCAAGATAAAGACTGCCGCCTGCCCGTTCCGTAAAGCCCATGACGACATGGATCGAATGCCTTGCCGCCGCGGCTCTCAGCCGCTCATAATGGACATCACCAATCTCCATGGCATTGGCAAAATATTTGCCGACAAACTGCATCCCCCAAGCCGGGGAATCGAGCCAGATCCACCAGGGATAGCCCGGCAGCCAGACCTCCGGGAACGCAATGAGTGATGCCCCTTGCGAAGCGGCCTGCTCAATGAGGCCGATCGCCTTCTCGACACCCTTTTCGATATCGAGAAATTCCGGCGCGGCCTGCACGGCCGCGACTTTGTATTTGGTGAGCATGACGGTTCCCTCTGTTCTAACTCAGGGAGCAGTCGTGCCACAGTGCACATCTTCGCACTTGGACAGGCTGGCCTCCATTATTGTCAGAAACGGCCATTCGACGTGCACGGCACGATTCTTGCGTTATAATCCGGGAGTAAATGCCCACGTTAAACGGGGAAATCGAAAGCAAGCCAAATGATGTCTGCGAAATCCGAAGCTCTTTCGCTTTGGAAAGAACAGTTGTGGTCAACCTATGTACGCCTCGAAAGCAAATCCGAGGCGGTCGGCTTTTATGGCTCGGTGCAGGAGTTTTTTCCGCACAGTCATAGCCTGAGCCTAGTGGATTCCACGGCTCAGCTCACCGAGAGAACGCGCCGACACATTCGGACCGACCACCAGGAGGTGGTATTGGTTGCCTTTCAGCTATCTGGGTGCGGGCGTGTAACCCAGGATGAGCGAGAGGCGTGGACAGTCCCAGGCGAATTCGTCTTTTACGAAAGCATCCGCCCCTATTCCCTGGGGTTCGACGGGCCATTCAAGCAACTGGTGCTGAGAATAGATCGGGATCGGATGATCTCGACGATGCCATGCATCGGCAATCTGACCGCCAGGACGTTCGACGCAAGACAGGGCGCCGGGGCCGTCGCACTGGACTTCCTCCAGAGTCTCGCCGCGCGCGGAAACCAGATTGACGAAGGTAGCCTTTCGACGATGGAGCGTACCGCCTTCGATCTTATTGCGACCGGCGTCCTGTCGTCGACCGGAGACCTTTCACCACGGCGTGTGCTTTTTGAGCGGTTGCGTGATCGTCTCGTCGAGAAAGTGCGGGACCCTTCGTTCAATCAGACCGATATGGCGGCCTTGGCCGGAATGTCCCCGAGGTCTCTCAGGCGGCTCTGCGCGGAAAACGGCATTTCACCTGGTGGCCTCATTCTCAGAACGAGATTGCAGGGCACACGAGACGGCTTCGCACTCGATGTCAACAAGAGGCGGTCCGTCACAGAGATAGCTTTGAGCTGGGGTTTCAATGACATCAGCTATTTCAACAGGGCATTTAGGACGACCTACGGCATGACTCCGAGGCAGATGCGCCATTCGCATCAATGAAAGGCGATTGAAATTTGGCCAATAGGGATCGCCATCATCGGCCCCCGGTTGGAAGTCAGATGGGGTATTCGGCTTGAGCCCATCTTCGAGGATTTTGGGTAGGAGGTGCTGCGCTTCGTGCTGATGATAAACGTGGTCTGTTCTCTAACATGTTGGTTTTCACGCGGAACTGAGCCCGTTCTCCGATCGTCTCATTCTCGCCCCGCAACCTGTC
The DNA here is from genome assembly GCA_000949895.1 of Agrobacterium arsenijevicii. GTDB lineage: Bacteria > Pseudomonadota > Alphaproteobacteria > Rhizobiales > Rhizobiaceae > Agrobacterium > Agrobacterium arsenijevicii. The sequence goes on from JWIT01000014.1 coordinate 91,165, forward strand.
GCGCTGACGCTTGCGGCATTGCTCCTCCAGCTAGGTGTTAAACGCATCCAAACCGTCGATACCGATACCGGCGGAATCCTTACACCCTGATCGAAGATGCCGCCACCGACATGGAAATGGCCCCGATCGGGGCCATTTCCATGTCGGCACCACAGCCCTGCCGCTGGCCTGCTTTTGCTCCGCCGTTGACAATGACTCCTTATCTCAGACTGAAGGCTGATGTGTTCGAAATAATGGTTGTTTCAATAATGGCGAAAATAAACACAATCGACTTATCTGAAGACGATGGTCTGGCAAATAATTTCGTCAATGCTTGCCAGATTTCGTGACACCTCGTCTCCATCGATCTGCTTTTCTTGCTATTGGCGCGGTCATGATTATCAATTCTCCGCGACACGAGGGAGACGCGAGATTATACTCTCGCGATTTTGAACCCCGCTGGCAATTTTACTCTTATTGAGTTACTCCCGCCGCCGCCTCATCGATAAAGCCCGCGACCTCGAAAGACTTCGACATAAGCGACGCATGACTTGCCTTTAAGGTAATGACCTTGCGGGCATTCAGGCGCGCCGACATCGCCACCTGATTTTCAGGCGCAATCATCCGGTCCTCGCTGGATATCTGATACCAGGACGGCTTCTTCTTCCAGGCTGGGGCGGTAACGGCATCTCCAAAGGTACTGGCCAGCGGCGCCTTTTGGGTGACCGCCATGACGAGACCCTCTTCGGGCGTCATGTCCTGGCAGAAGCTTTCATGGAGCTTATCGGCCTTGAGCCAGAGGTAGCCATCACTGTCCGGCTCGATATTGGCCATTGCAGCCGGAGGATGCTGGTGCGTGATACCACCTGGGCTTTCGCCCGCATCGGGCGCGAAGGCGGCGATATAGACGAGCCCCGCCACATTCGGCTGATCTCCGACCTCCGTTATGACCGCGCCGCCGTATGAATGGCCCACGAGCAGGACAGGCCCTTTCTGTTGGGCCACCATTTTGCGTGTACGCTCGGCATCTTCGGCCAGCGACGTCAACGGCAGTTCGACGGCGTGAATTGACTGATGACCCTTGCGCGACAGCTCGAGTATCACCTTCCCCCAATGCGCGGCTCCGCCCCAAAAGCCGTGCACCAGAATGATAGTAGGTTTGTTCGTCATCGTTTTCTCCTGTTTTCCTTGAAAGCGCATCACAAACCGTGATCTGTGAGAGGGAGAACTGATGCTTCCTCTTTCGGAGCGGGAGAGGTGCGGGCAAGCTTGCCCTCTTCCGCCTTGTAGAAATACTGGCTAGCGACCAGCCAGCCCTTCAGCGGCCGCAAAGGCGGTATGCAGGTGGCCAGCATGAAGGGGCCGGTGACCACAAGCTGAACCCACAAGGGTGCACTATGCTGGACTTCCAGCCATACGCCGAGCAGGACGCTCGGCACGCAGGCAAAACACATGACGAAAAAGGCGGGACCATCTGCCGGATCGGCGAAACCATAGTCGAGACCGCAGACTTCACATTCGGGCCGCATCTTCAGGAAGCCGTTGAAAATATGCCCCTGGCCGCAACGCGGGCATCTTCCCTTGAGCCCCGTTGTCGTCGGCGGGAGTGGCGGCCATTCCGTTTGCATGACGAATGTTCCTATGTTTGCGATCAATATCCTTATTGATTGCATTCAATATAGATACATTAATCCGATTGATACGATATGGCATAGTGACGCAGACGCCCGCTCACCCCGGAACGAGACGCGTTTTTGACAGCGAGTGAGGTTAGAAGAAGGACGCGGCGAGTTCGGGTGGACCTTCGAGCGCGTGGCCCATATATTCGAGGGCGCCCTGAAGCTTTTCTCGGCCGATGGGGCCACCAAGGCAGACGCGCACCGCTTCCGGGGCCGGACCTTCGACGGTGAAGGCATCGCTGGCAACGACGCCGATGCCTGAAGCCCGCATATGACTGCCGAAAGTCGAGCGCGTCCAGCCGTTCGTCAGCGGCAGCCAGATGTTGAAGCTGATCGGATCGCCGCGATAGCTGCCGGCCGGCAGGACGGCCGCGACCATTTCCTGGCGTGCCGTCGCTTCCTTGCGGATGAAACGCAGGATGGTATCGGCCGTGCCGTCTTCGATCCAGCGGGTGGCCAGCGCCATATTGAGCGGCGATGCCATGACATTGTTGGCACGCATGGCGCTGACAAAGGGCCAGATCGCCTTGGTATCCGGAGCCACGACATAAGCCAGCCGGAGGCCGGCGCCGATGCATTTGGCCAGACCGCCGATGTGCCAGGTGAGGTCCGGCGCCATGGCGGCGAATGGCGGCGGTGCATGTAGCGGAATGAAACCATAGGCGTCATCCTCGATGATCGGCACGTGATATTTGCGCGCCACCGCGCAGATCTCCTCGCGCCGCCGTTCGGGGATCGTCAGCGTCACCGGGTTCTGCAGGGTCGGGTTGAGATAAAGTCCCTTGGGTTTCAGCCTCTCGCACGCATCGGCAAAGGCGTCCGGCAGGATGCCATGTTCGTCCATCGGCAGGCCGGAAAGCGTGAGGCGCAGTTGCGCGGCGATCGAGCGGATGCCGGGATAGGTGATGCTTTCCGACAGGATGGTTTCGCCGGGCTTGGCCAAAAGGCCGCAAATCGCCAATAGCGCCGGATGGGCTCCGGGCGTTACGAAGATACGCTCCTGCGACGGCACGAGCCCACGCCGGCTGAGCCAGGCGGCCGCCGCCTCCTTGTCCATGCCAGAACCGCCGAACCCCTGGTAGCGCAACAGCGGAATGAGGCTGGAAGCAACCGCCGAGAGGCCCTCGCGCATCCGGGCGATCAGTTCCGGGTCGGTCGGCTCTGGCGGCATGTTCATCGAAAGATCGATGGCAGAGGTGCGGCGCGGATCGGGCGCGGTACCGGATGCAAAACCGCGGCGCTCCTTATCCGTGCCGCCGGTGACGAAGGTGCCGCGGCCGACATGCGAATCCACCAGTCCGCGCTTCTGCGCCTCGACATAACCGCGCGCGACGGTGGTGAAATCGATCTCCAGACGCTTGGCCAGCTCGCGCTGCGGCGGCAGCCGGTCTCCGATGACCAGATGGCCGCTGCGCAGATCCATCTCGATCAGATCGGCGATGGCCATATAACGGGGGCTGCTGCTGCGGCTGAGATCGGGTCGCCAGTCTTTCATCGTGATGTCGTCATATCCTTCTTGATCGACATTGACTGTATATTGTTGCAGCCGTGCCCTGTCACGGAAAATGTCTCGACTACGGGATAAATGGTGTTCGCAGGAGAGACCAAGCCAACACGTCGCTTCCGGCGGGCTTATTGAATGCACAATGATGGCATTCATTTTGAACTTTCCTGCATTCGATTTTTGCACTGAATCGCCCAGAAAATCGGCCTTGAATTTTCCTCCGTCAAACTTGATTGCATAATTGAATGTATTTTTGCGCTATTTGACTGCCATTTGTGCAAAATCAATCTGGCACGCGGCTTGCAATTGGATGGATGCTCCCCGGATGGGGATCGGATTTCAACCAAGGAGCCATCCATGCCCGCAGTGACCAAGCCCGCCAATCAAAAAGGCGACTTTCTTGTCGATTACGAAGAAAAGGTTTTCGAGGACGTTCAGGCGACAGCCGGCGAGAAAGCCCTCGTCACCTTCCATACCGTCGCCTTCGAAGGTTCGATCGGTTTCGTCAATCTGTTGCAGGCCACCCGCCTGAAGCGGAAGGGCTTCGAAACCTCCATCCTGCTCTACGGCCCGGGCGTGACGCTCGGCGTCCAGCGCGGCTTTCCGACGCTTGGCGCCGAAGCCTTTCCCGGGCACCTGAACTTCAACAACCAGATCGTCAAATTCATGGAAGAGGGCGGCAAGGTCTATGCCTGCCGTTTCGCGCTTCAGGCGCTCTACGGCCATGGTGAAGGCGCGCTGATCCCCGGCATCAAGCCGATCAGTCCGCTCGACGTGCTGGACCTGATCCTCATCCATCGCCGCGACGGGGCCTTCATCCTCGACACCTGGACCCTTTAGAGCCGCCTTTTATCCATTGAAAACGGGCGGAGCCCCCTGCTCCGCCCCCTCACTTCACCGACCGAGGAATTCGTCATGGAGAAAAAACCGACCGTCCGGGTTGCCGCTGTCCAGATCGCGCCGGATTTGACGTCGCGCGAAAAAACGCTTGCCCGCGTGCTGGATGCCATCCGCGAGGCAGCGGCCAAGGGCGCCGAACTCATCGTTTTCCCGGAAACCTTCGTTCCCTGGTATCCGTATTTCTCCTTCGTCCTGCCACCCGTGCTGTCCGGCCGCGAACACATCCGGCTCTATGAGGAGGCGGTAACCGTTCCGAGTGCGGCCACGCAAAGCGTGGCGGCGGCGGCGCGCGAACACGGCATTGTCGTGGCGCTGGGCGTCAACGAGCGGGATCACGGCACGCTCTACAATACCCAGCTTCTGTTCGATGCCGATGGAACGCTGATCCTCAAGCGCCGCAAGATTACGCCGACCTTTCACGAGCGGATGATCTGGGGTCAGGGCGACGCGTCCGGTCTGAAGGTCGTCGACAGCACGGTGGGCCGGCTTGGCGCGCTGGCCTGCTGGGAACACTACAATCCACTGGCCCGCTACGCGTTGATGGCCCAGCACGAGGAAATCCACATCGCCCAGTTTCCAGGCTCGATGGTCGGGCCGATCTTTGCCGATCAGATGGAGGTGACGATCCGCCACCATGCGCTGGAAAGCGGCTGTTTCGTCGTCAATTCCACAGGCTGGCTGAGCGACGAGCAGATCGCCTCGATCACTCCCGATCAGGGACTGCAAAAGGCCCTGCGCGGCGGCTGCATGACGGCGATCATCTCACCGGAAGGCAAGCATGTCGTGCCGCCGCTGACCGAAGGCGAAGGCATCCTGATTGCCGATCTCGATATGAGCCTGATCGTCAAACGCAAGCGGATGATGGACTCGGTCGGCCATTATGCCCGGCCCGAACTGCTGCATCTGGTGATGGACGGCCGCGCCACCGCGCCGATGACGGATGCATCCCTTCTTTCAACCCCCGAAATCGCACCGACAAGGACAAAGACCGATGGAGAACTCCCTCTCGACCGAAGCGCTGATCAACGAGTTGCAGTCCTTCGGAGCCCGGCTGGTTGATCCGAAAGCCGGCCATGAAAGCCGGCGCGGCGGGGCCGGACCTTCCGACCACAAGGCGATCACCATCGACGGCATGACGGTGATGGTACCGGTGCACACGGCGCCAGCCTTTGAAAGCCCCTATCTGCTGGAAAAGCCGGATGACGCTGGCAAAAGCCGCATCAGCCGCGATGGAACGGTCATCGGCGAGGTGTCCTTCCCTTTGCGCCCGCGCTTCTACGAGCGCTCGACGGCGGACGGCATCCCCTATTCGCAGATCGCCGTCCTGCACGGCAAGGACGTGCTGGCAACGACAGTGCTGCAAACCTGTATCCGCTATCAGAGCCGCACCAAGACCTGTCAGTTCTGCGCCATCGGCCAGTCGCTCGCAGCTGGGCGCACCGTCGCGCACAAGACACCCCAACAACTTGCCGAAGTCGCCAAGGCAGCCGTCGAGCTTGATGGCGTCAAGCATATGGTGATGACCACGGGAACGCCGAAGGGCGACGACCGGGGGGCCGCCGTACTTGCCGAAAGTGCGCGCGCCATCAAGGCGGCCGTCGATCTGCCGATCCAGGCGCAGTGCGAACCGCCGGAAGACGATATCTGGTTTCAGCGCATGAAGGACGCCGGCGTCGATGCACTCGGCATGCATCTCGAAGTCGTCACCCCCGAAATCCGCGCCCGCATCATGCCCGGCAAGGCGCAGGTGCCAATCGAGAAATACATGACGTCCTTCAAGGCGGCAGTCGAGGTTTTCGGCCGGGGTCAGGTTTCCACCTATATCCTCGCCGGCCTTGGCGATACCCGTGAGGCCATCCTCGATATCTGCGCAAAGCTTGTGGCGCTCGGCGTCTATCCCTTCGTCGTGCCCTTCGTGCCGATTTCGGGAACGCCGCTCGAAAGCCACCCGGCGCCGAAGCCGGAGTTCATGCACTCGATCCTTGCGCCGCTCTCAAGGATGCTGGTCGAGAGCAGACTGAAGGCCGTGGACATCAAGGCCGGCTGCGGCAAATGCGGCGCCTGCTCGGCCCTTTCCACCTACGAAAGGATGCTGACCAAATGATCTTCGAACCTTTCGCGCCCTATCGCGCCAGCGAATTCCAGGTCAAATTCGCCACATCCAGCTGGGAGCGGCAGAAAGCCCATGCGCTGCGCCGTGCGGTCTTCTGCCAGGAGCAGCAAATCTTCAAGGACGACGACCGCGACGCAATCGACGATTACGCGACGCCGATCGTCGCTCTGTCGATGCTCGGAGTGGCCGCCGACCGGCTCGTTGGTACGGTGCGCATCCATGAAGCAGAACCGGGTATCTGGTGGGGCTCGCGCCTCGCCGTGCACGAAGATTTTCGCAAGATCGGAGCTCTCGGGGCGACGCTGATCAGGCTCGCTGTCTCCTCTGCCCATGCGATGGGCTGTCATACTTTTCTGGCCAATGTCCAGATCCAGAACGGCCTCCTGTTCCGGCGCCTGCATTGGGATGTGCTCGCCGAAGTCGAGATCCACGGCAAACCGCATCTGAGCATGAAGGCCGACCTCGACTTCTATCCGCCCTGCATCACACCCGAAGCCGGCTTCGTCGCCCTTGCGAAGAAGGCGGCATGACCATGGGGGCGATCGACATCAAGGCACTGGCCGCCACACTCGCCGCAAGCAACGGCATTGCTGCCAAGCAGGATATCGGCTCGGTGGCAGCAAGCCTCGGCCTTCAGGGCCAATCCGTCGCCGTTGGCGACGATTGCGCCGCATTGCCGGACGGCGACGGCTATCTGCTTTTTGCCATCGAAGGCTTCATGAATGAATTCGTCGCCGCCGATCCGTGGTTTGCCGGATGGTGCGGCGTCATGGTCAATATTTCCGATGTGGTTGCCATGGGCGGACGCCCGGTCGCCGTCGTTGATGCCGTCTGGGCGAACGGCGAGATGGGGGCCGCTCCTGTTCTCGAGGGCATGCGGGCGGCGGCCAGAACCTTCGGTGTGCCGATCGTTGGCGGCCATACCAATATCCGCACCGATCGTGGCCAGCTTTCGGTCGCGATCCTCGGACGAGCGAAAAAACTGCTGACGAGTTTCGATGCCCGGCCTGGCGATGTGCTGATCGCCGCTATCGACCATCGCGGCCGCTACCGTGAGCCGTTCAACAATTGGGAAGCCGCAACCGACGCGCCATCCGCGCGCCTTCGCGGCGATCTGCAGATACTGCCCGAGATCGCGGAAGCCGGATTGGTGCTGGCGGCCAAGGACATCAGCCAGGGTGGGATCGTCGGCACTGCCATCATGCTGGCCGAATGCTCCAATGTCAGTATCGAGATCGATGTTTCCGCAATTCCCCTGCCCGCCGGCGTCAGCCTGGAGCGATGGCTCGCGACGTTTCCGAGCTTCGGCTACCTGCTCTCCGTTTCGCCCGAACACGAGACTGAAGTCCTTCGCCGGTTCGCCGCCCGCAACATCCCCGCCGCCACAATCGGCACGGTCGGCACAGGCAGCCGGATCACCATTACTGATGGCACCGATCATGCGCTCGTCCGCGACTACGACCAACTTCCCCTGTTGCGGCTTGGCCAGAGGGAGGACGCCGCATGAGGCGCCCCTTGCGCATCGCCATGCTGACCCATTCCACCAATCCGCGTGGCGGCGTGGTGCATGCCATGCAGCTTTCCGAAGCCTTGACCGCACTCGGCCACGAGGTGGTCCTGCATGCGCCGGATGCAAAAGGGGCGGGCTTCTTCCGCAATCCCGCCTGCAAGACGCAGTGCATTCCCGTCCAGCCCGCAGCCGTGGACATGACGGAGATGGTCGAGCAGCGGATCGATGACTATGTCGCTTACTTCGAGGCGGCCGGAACCGCCGGCTTCGACCTCTTCCACGCGCATGACGGCATTTCCGGCAATGCCCTTGCGACACTGAAGCAGCAGGCGCTGATCCCCGGTTTCGCCCGTACCGTCCACCACATCGACCAGTTTGCCGACGCCCGGCTGATGGCCCTGCAGGATCGCTCGATCGATGAGGCGGATATCTTCTTCACCGTCAGCCGGATGTGGCAGAAAGTGCTGCAGGACGACCGCGGCCGGACGGCGGTTGTCGTCGGTAACGGCGTCGATACCGGGCGTTTCTCGCCCGCCTGGAACGGCGAGCAGGCCGCACTGCGCGACCGGTTGAAGCTGACGAACGGCCCGATGTTTCTCAGCATCGGTGGTATCGAGGCGCGCAAGAACACGCTGGGTATTCTCGAAGCCTTCCGGCAGATACGCGCGATCCGGCCGGATGCACAGCTGATCGTCGTCGGCGGTGCCTCGCTGCTGGATCACCGCGACTATCATGAGGAATTCCGCTCCGCCCTTGCGGCACTGCACGATCAGGCCCAGTCCGTCCACATCATCGGCCCCGTGCCGGATGTGGACATGCCCAACCTCTACAGACTAGCCGATGCGCTGGTCTTTCCGTCCTTGAAGGAAGGTTTTGGCCTGGTGGTGCTGGAGGCGATGGCAAGCGGCAGTCCCGCCATCGTCCCGTCGATTGCACCGTTCACCGAGTATCTGAGCAGCGAAGACGTCATCTGGTGTGATCCATATAATTCGGCTTCGATTGCCGAAGCCATGGCGCTCTCGCTTTTTCCGCCGATCCGCGACCGCGTCATTGCCCAGGGGCTGGAGGTCGCCGGCCGCTTCAGTTGGTACCGTGTCGCCGAAGCTCATCTTTCCACCTATGCAACATTGAAGGAGGCAGCCCATGCCTGAAATGCGCTTTGTCATCACCTGGCCCGATGGTCAGGAAGAGAGCTGTTACTCCCCCTCTCTGATTATACGTGAGTTTTTCACCGAGGGCGAAAGTTATCCGGTTGCAGATTTCGTCGATCGCAGCCGCAAGGCGCTGACCATCGCCAGCGATCGCGTCGAGGCGAAGTATGGATTTGCGTGTTCATCGGCAAACGACCAGCTCGCCCGCATCGAAAGTGCCGCTGTCCCCTTCCTGAACGACGCAGATGCCCGCGTCCGCTGCGAAACCTTCATCCTCTGATAAGGACCCGTCAATGCACCATAACCTCAAGCCCCATTACAGCGCGGTCGTCATCGGCGGCGGCCAAGCCGGCCTCTCGGCCAGCCACTATCTTGGCAAGCACGGCATCGACCATGTCGTCTTCGAGAAGAAGACCGTGGCCCACAAATGGAAGAACGAGCGCTGGGATGCCTTCTGCCTGGTGACACCCAACTGGCAATGCCAGCTGCCCGACCATCCCTATGACGGCCCGGATCCGAACGGCTTCATGGTCAAGGACGAGATCCTCGCCTATGTCGATCGCTTCGTCGCCAAGGTGGATGCGCCGGTACTGGAAGATACCAGCGTCACCTCGTTGGAGAAGACCGGCGATCTCTTTCGCATCGAGACATCAGCCGGAACGGTAACCGCCGATAGCGTCGTCATCGCCACCAGCCTCTACAGCGAACCGGCTATCCCGCGAGCCGCCGAACGATTGCCGGACGACATCGTCCAGCTCCACACCGCCGATTACCGCAATCCGGGCCAACTGCCCGAAGGCACGGTCGTGGTCGTCGGCTCCGGTCAATCCGGCTGCCAGATTGCCGAGGATCTACATCTTGCCGGCCGGAAAGTTCATATGGTCACAGGCAATGCACCGCGTTGCGCCCGCTTCTATCGCGGCCGCGATGTGGTCGATTGGTTGGCCGATGTCGGCCAGTACGACATCACCATCGCGCATGATGGAATGACCAAGAAGAAGCATGACACCAATCATTATCTCACCGGCCGCGACGGCGGGCGGGATATCGATCTGCGCAAGTTCGCACTGGAGGGCATGGCGCTCTATGGCCGCATGTCCGGCGTGGCCGCAGGCCGGATGCTGTTCGAGCCAAACTTGAGGGCCAATCTCGACGGCGCCGACCGGGTCTATAATAGCATTAACGCACTGATCGACCGTTATATCGCTGAAAAAGGCATCGATGCACCCGCAGGCACCCCCTATGTGCCGCTTTGGGAACCAGAGGCAGAACCGGCGGATCTCGATCTCAAGGCCGAAGGCGTTGGCTCCGTCATCTGGGCAACAGGCTTTAGCCCCGATTGGTCCTTCGTCGGCCTGCCGATCTTTGACGGCACCGGCTACCCGGTGCAACGGCGAGGCGTTACGGGGATTGACGGCGTCTATGTGCTCGGCCTTCCCTGGCTCTGGACGTGGGGATCAGGGCGCTTTCTCGCCGTCGGCAAGGATGCGGAGCATGTCGTCAGCCATCTTGCGGAATGGCTAGATACCGATCACCCACAATTGAAGCAGGCGGCAAATAGCTAGGCCATGAACGCAACCGTCCTCGATTTCCATCCGGCAGAACCTTCAACGCACGATCTTATGGAACGCGCGTTGGAGCCGCATATCCTTCTCGGCATGCCGCATCTCACCCCCTTCGGCCTCTCTGAGACCTGGCTGATGAAGGAGCTCGGCCATCGTCACTGGCTGATGCTCGCCCGGCAACTCGGCATGGACAATGCCGACTTCCGCACCCCCGACGGCGAGGAAGCCTATGCGGCGATCTGCGCGACATCCTTAAGCGGCGCGAGGTTCGAAACTGTCCGTGCCAATGACATATTGACTATCCACTCGGCACTTTCACCTGTCTCGCGCACGCAGATTTCTACCCGCCATCGGCTTTCGGTTCGAGGCATGACGATTGGCGACGTGGAGCTGATTTCGACCTTTGTTCACCGTGAGAGAGAGGGCGATAACCATTCAATCGCCCGTGTCGCCATCTCGCACCTGAAGGCGGCAACGCCGTGCGAAGTCAATGCACTCGCGGCGCTTGCGTCCGCCGTTCGCTCGGGTAAGTCCGCAGTCTACCTCGGGCTTCCAGCAAATGGGCTAGCGCGCCGCCGAAGCTACCGCTTCGAGCCGCATCAAACGCAGGAATTCAACGGCGCAGGGCTCTTCTACTTCGCCCAATTCCAGGCGGTCGTGGATCGCGCCCGCGAAAAATGGTTCAGTAGCCCGCAAAAGCTGGTCACGACAAGGGAAAGGTGCGTTTTCTTTAGGGGCAATGTCAGAGCCGGAGAAACGCTCTTCATTGACCTTGTCGGAATATCCGATGATCATCTTCGCCTGCATTGCGTCATCCGGCGAAGCGACGCAAATGTGATTGGAACCATTTTCACGCAGTACGGCAGTTGATCCGATCAGACCCGCTTCGTTGGCAATTACGAAGTTCGAAGCGGATCGTTAAACTGGGTAACCCGATCACCCCAAAACACATCCTCGACATAGAGCCAAAGCATCACGGTTGATCCGCCGATTACATTCGCCCGCGCGCAGCGCCATGCTTTTTATAGGCTTCAGTTTTGGGGCTCGCTGTGGCAATCGCAAAGGATGTCTCGCCAGATCGGAGATTGAATCCGGTTACTGGTTCCATCAGGCTGTACTCGTAGACGACAACAGCACTGATCACCGCGAAGTTGATATCCCACATGTCTAAATGCCCGCTAAAACCGGGATTGGACACGATCGTTTTCGACGGACCGGATCCAGCAAGAGTAGCGTGAAGGTGACACCGACAGTTGTCCAACGTCGAGCAACGGGAGGCGATCGGTGGCCTCCCCGATCACAAGTGATCTCGAAACCCGTACTTACCCACAACAGCGGGGCAAACGGCCGTGCATGGCCAGTAAGGTCACGTTGCCGCTAAACGGCCACAGTCGCGAAACTTTCGTAACAAAACAACATACACAGCAATATCGGCACGATTAGTTTCGTCTGACGGCTTCGCTGCGCCTCACCCAACAGTTCGCCAGTTTGGCTGGCGGGACAAGAGGGTAAGGCAAGTAGCGACATCGGCCCCGATAAAACATGTTCTCGGGTTTATGTCTTCGAACGGTCGTCACTTGTGACCACCCAAGTATGCAGAAAACCGGCTCGATAGGAGAGAAGAATGAAGAGAAACCTGGTTGTGCTGGCTTCCGCCGCATTGTTGATGGCCGGTATTTCCCCCGCATTGGCCCAAGACGGTTATCGCAGAGATAACCCACCTGCGCGTTATCTGGACGACGAGGGGAACGGCCACCGGGTTCAGGAACGGGATCGGCACGCTCGTGACCGGCAGGAACGCCGCGAGCAATTTGGCCAACGCGATGTCATCAGCTTGCTTGAGAGTCGCGGCTATCGCGTCCGCGAGGTGAGATTGGAACGCGGGCAGTATCTTGTGAGAGCCTCCCGCCGCGGTGAACGGCTGCTCGTCATTGTGTCTCGCCGGGGCGAAATCCTTGAGACACGCCGCATGACGACGGATCGCTTCTGACATCGACCAATAAGGTGAGTACCGGCACGCCGCTAGGCGGTCGGTGCCTCTCATAGCAAACAGGTTCTGAACTCCAAGGCGCGCATGCCTTCATTCAAGCGCGCGATAGGATCGTCCGTTGCTTCTCACGGCTTTGCATAACCACTCACGGATCGAGCCTCTTCTGCAATCTGAAGCTGCCGAATGCGGACTTGCCTGCCTGGCGATGGTGGCGGGCTTTCACGGTCATCGCGTGACGCTGTCGGAGCTCAGGCGGCGCCATTCGGTGTCCTCGAAGGGCACGACGCTGAAGAGCCTCATCTCCGTCGCCGACGATCTCGGCTTTACCAGCCGACCCCTAAAGCTGGAGATGGAGGACATCGGCAAGCTGAAGATGCCCTGCATCCTGCACTGGGACATGTCGCATTATGTCGTCTTGAGCCGGGTGACGCCGAACCGGATCGAGGTGCATGATCCGGCAAGCGGCCAGCGGCGATTGTCTCATGCCGAAGCATCCAGGCACTTTACCGGCGTGGCGCTGGAACTGACGCCGGCCGCCACCTTCAGCAAGCGCAAGGTGGTCGAGCGGGTGCGCCTGGCCGACCTGTGGTCGAAGAGCGCCGGCTTCATCCCGAGCCTGCTGCAGATCCTGACGCTCTCCGCCCTGCTGCAATTCTTCGCCCTGCTGTCGCCGCTCGTCAACCAGATGATCGTCGACGAAGCCATCTCCAAGGGCGATCTCAGCCTTCTGAACGTGATCGTTATCGGTGCCGGATTGTTGCTGCTGATCCAGAGCGCGACGACGTTGCTGCGCGGTTACGTGCAGATGCATTTCAGCACGCTTCTAACCTTCCAGATGCGCGGCAACCTGTTGCGTCATGCGTTGCGCCTGCCGGTGCCATGGTTCGAAAAGCGGCGTCTCGGCGATATTCTGTCCCGCTTCAACTCCCTGCAGCCGGTGCAGGACCTCCTGACGGGCGGCCTCGTCTCTGGCGCTCTGGACGGGCTCATGGCCGTCATCACCCTGGCGGTGATGCTGATCTACGCACCCTATCTGGCAAGCGTGGTGCTGGTCTCGCTGGCGCTTGTCGTGTGCATCCGGTTGGGCACGTTCCCCTGGCTGCGGAGCCTGACCAATGAGGGCATCCAGTATCAGGCCAAGGTGGACGGCGTTTTCCTCGAAACCATCCGGGGTGCGAGGGCGTTCAAGCTGTTCGGCCGCGAGCTGGAGCGCCACGGCGTCTGGCAGAACGCCTATGCCGACAGCATCAACAACAATGTGCGCATCCAGAAAGTCAGCCTCAAGGGGACTGCGGGCCTGTCCTTCCTGACGGGGGCGGAGATGTTGCTGGTGTTCTATCTGGGCGCGGGTGCCATCATCCAGGGAGAGATGACGCTCGGCATGCTGCTGGCTTTCCTGTCCTATCGCAGCCAGTTCAGCACCGCCGCTCTGTCGCTGGTCGATCAATATTTCAAGTTCCGCATGACGGGTCTGCATCTGGAGCGCCTGGCCGATGCCGTGCACCAGGATCCCGAGCCGGGCCTGGACGCCGAGGCGCGCAAGGATCGTCCGCTTGCCGGAGTGCTCGACGTGCGCAACCTCTCTTTCCGCTATGCCGAGCGCGAAGCCTGGGTGCTGAAGGATGTATCGCTGGCGATCAAGCCGGGGCAGTCCGTTGTGTTCGTCGGACCCTCGGGTGGTGGCAAATCCACGCTCCTGAAGCTGCTGATGGGCCTCTATCCGCCGAACGAGGGTGAAGTGCTCGTCGACGGTCTGCCCTTCAGCGCCCTGGGGATGCGGGCTTACCGCGCGCAGATCGGCGTGGTGATGCAGGACGACCAGCTTTTTGCGGGCACGCTCGCCGACAATATCGCCTTCTTCGATCCCGACATGGATCTGGCGCGCGTCGAAGCGGTTGCCGGGCTTGTCGGCCTTCACGACGAAATCCTGCGCATGCCGATGGGCTACATGACCCTGGTGGGCGACCTCGGATCGACGCTGTCGGGAGGCCAACAGCAACGCGCGCTGCTGGCGCGGGCGCTCTACCGAAAGCCCTCCATATTGTTCCTCGATGAGGGGACGGCCAATCTCGACGTCCTTGCGGAACGCCGCGTCATGCAGGCGCTGAGCAGGCTCGGTATTACCCAGGTGATGGTCGCCCATCGTCCTGGAGCCATCGAGGGCGCGGCGCGCGTCTTCGCCGTGGAGAACGGCCATGTGCGTGAGCTGATGCGCGATGTGCCGGCGCAGCCTTTGCAGGTGGTGCCATGAGCGAGGCATTGTTCCGCACCGAAGCCATAGAACACCGCCGCCGTCTTCGCGGCGAGGTGATGATCGCGCAGCCGGTGAGCCACGGTGTCATGACGGCGATCCTCGGCGTCTTCGTGGTCATCGGTGCGACCTATCTCATGACCGGCACCTATGCTCGCAAGGAGACCGTGCAGGGCTACATCGCCCCGACCGGTGGCCTGGCGCAGCTATACGCCACCAAGGGCGGTATCGTGACGCGGGTGCTGGTCCACGAAGGAGACGTGGTGACCCAGGGCCAGCCAATGGTGGAGCTTTCGCTGGAAACGACCGGTGCCGACGGTCAGGTTGGCGAAAAGCTGCGCTTGGAGATGCAAGCCCGTATCCAGGCGATCGATACGCAGATGACCGCTGCGAAAGCCCGCTTCGACGAAGAGGGACGACGCCTGTCGGCCCGCGTCGAAGGACTTGGTGGAGAACTGGCGAGCCAGGAACAGCGGCTGGAGTCGGAACGCCGCCTGCAGGCCCTGCAAACCGACGATGCCGGGCGCTATGCACAGCTTCAGGTCAAGGGCAGTGGAACGCGCTTCGAGCTGTCGCGCCGCCAGCAGCAGATCCTCGCGCAGGAAAGTGTCATCCACGAGCTGGAGCGGCAGAAAGAGCAACGGCAAGGCGACCTCAACGATGCCCGGTCGCAACTGGCAGGCTTGCCGGCCGAGCGCGATGACAAGCTGGCGCAGTTGCAAGGCCTTCGCAGCGAACTGGAGCAATCCCTGGCGCAATTGCAGGTCAACCGCGCCTACGTCATGGTCGCGCCGGTGGCTGGCCGGGTCGCGGCATTGCAGGCACAGCCAGGGCAGACGGCCGTGGCGCAATCGCCCTTGGCGGCGCTGGTGCCGGCCGGCAGCAATCTCGAGGCCAACCTGCTGGTGCCGCCGCGCGCGGCCGGCCTGATCCAGCCGGGCCAAGAGGTGCGGCTCAGGGTCGACGCCTTCCCGTATCAGCGCTTCGGCGTGGTGTCGGGCCATGTCGTGCAGGTGTCCCGTGCAACCTATCGCGAGGGTGAGCTTCTGGCTCCCATCGCCTTCAAAGATCCCGTCTACCGAGTCACCGTCAGCCTGGAGCGTACAAGCATCTCCGCCTATGGCGAAGAACGCCCGTTGACCCCCGGTATGACCCTCATCGGCGATATCATCACGGATCGCCGACACTTCACCGACTGGGTATTGGACCCCCTAAGGGCCATGGGCAGCCGGTGAGAGCAAGAAGAGGGAGGACCATCCCGGTCAATCCCTCACCACCAACCTAATAGGAGACTAGCATGACCAACATCACCGAAATCAACACCGACATGCTCGACCTCGTCAGCGGCGGCGCTTCCACGGTCTCTTCGACGGTCACCATTGGCGCCGATGGCGCCGTCAGCGGTAGCTACACCTTCGGCAGCCGCTCGGGCACCTTCTCGGCAACGCTGCCGGCAGAAGTCGTGCAGAAGGCTGGGACGTTTTCGTTCAGCAACGCCTCCGGCTCGTTCAGCTTCGATAGCTCGTTTGCTGGCTGATCCGGCTTAACGACATTGGCCGGCGGCTGGAGACAGCTGCCGGTTCGACAAATGACGTTTGATGACGAGTGGAGGCGTGCATGGATTGCTTCCCGTCCGGCAGACCGATGACCCCAAGTTCATTTCCGTTCTGCAACAATACCGAATAAATTGGAACACAACTCCCTCAGTCTGCGGGTTATGAATTTGGAATTGCCGCCATTTTCAGACAATTCAGAGGAATTAAGCAATGAACAAACTCATAAAAGCAACCGTTTTCGGCCTTATTGCCATTGCAACGGTTACCCCCGTGATGACAGCAACTGCCCAGGCAGATGATTGGCGGCGAGACCGGTACTATCGCGGCGGTTATGATTACGACCGTGGTGACGCAGTCGCTCTTGGCGCTATCGGTTTGGCAACAGGGATGATTGTCGGAGGCGCCATCGCGTCGCAACCGCGCTACAGGGAACGTGTCTACATCGATCCGGCACCCGACTATTATGCTCCGCGTCCCGTCTATCGCCGAGCACGGCCGGTCGCCATGCAGAACTACGGCGCACCCGAACCATGGTCATCACGTTGGTATAACTACTGCGAGAACCGCTATCGCTCGTTTAACCCGCGGACCGGCACCTTCGTCGGCTACGAAGGCCGCAAGTATTTCTGTACCGGACGCTGAGCGCGTTAGCGGTTTGCCGCTCCATAAGGTTTCATCACCAGGTCTCGGTTAACGATGATCCGAACCGGGAAACCGGGCCGGATCGTCAGCGTTGGCTGGATGTTGAGTTGCCGACCAACGATCTGCTGACCGATATCGGAAGCGCTGCCCTGGGCGCTTCCGCGGATGGCGCTGGCAATGTCGCTTTCATCGTCGGACGAGAGTTCCGTGCCGATACCGAGCAGCGTCGACAGCGCTGCGGCCTTGAACAACTGCCCCCAGTGATGATCGACTTCATCCTCAAGCCCGGAGAACCCTTGAGTGTCGGCGCCCTGCAGACGCTCCAATACGATGGAGGAGCCGTCCGGCATGATCAGGCGGTTCCAGACCAGCAGCACACGCGACTGGCCGAAGGCAACCTGGCTGTCGTACTGGCCGATCAGGCGTGCGCCTTGCGGAATGAGCAGATGCGAACCGGTCGGGCTGTCGTAGACATGTTCCGTCACCTGCGCGGTGATCTGCCCGAGCAAATCGGATTTGATGCCGGTAATCAGGGCGGCCGGAATCACCGTGCCCGCCTGCACGACGTAGGGAGACACCTTCTCCTGCACGCGGTCGGCACTGACGGTTCGCCGGTCAGTCTCACCATTGAGGAAGGCGAGCTTGCGGTCCTGCATGTTCTGCGCGGACCCGGCGTCCAGCGGCGGCGTTTCGGACGGAATGGGCATGCCGGTGGCGGGATCGACGGCAGACGTGGGTGCATTTGCCGATGCGATTGTCTGGGCTCCCGTCATTCGCTCACCACGACTGTCAGTGAACAGCTTTGCCAGACGGGCGGCCTCGATCTCTGCAAGGCGTCGTTGTTCCTCTGGATCGACACGCGGCGTCTGGATACTGGGTGTTACGACCGGCTTGCCCGCCTCCTGCGCCCGAAGGATCGGCCGACCGAGGTCTCCCGGTAGCGCCGGGCCCAGTTTCGGAATGTTGGTGTAATCTCTCGGCAGGCCGGCCAGGCCATCGGCTGGCGTCGTGTTGTCGGTATTATAGAGTTCCGTCGCGGACTGGCTACCGCGCCGATTGGTATCAAGCGCCCAGAACAGTGCCGCCGCAATGGCGATACTGGCCACGCCGCCGAGCCCGATCAACACTTTGCGCGACAGCCGCGTAACGCGCCGCGGCTCTGGCCGCAGGCGCAGTTCGGCCTGAAGGCCCATGTCCGATGATTTTGCAGATCCTGTCATCGGCTGTGCTCCGAGGAAAACAGCGTGGTCCGCTTCGCCACTGATCGACCATCGGTACGGACGATGCGAACACGCTTCTGGCTGTCCTTGTCGCCAATCCGCAATTCGGCCGCAGCAAACAGCCGATCGACGACATAATAGTTCTGACGGGCGCGGTAGTTGACCAGTTCGGAGTTGCCGGAAGGTCCGATCACGAACAGCGGCGGCATTTCGCCCTGTCCGATGCCGGAAGGAAATTCGATGTAGACTTTTGCGCCATCGTCGAAGGCGCGCATTGGCCGCCAGGGTGCTGCATCACCCTCGATGCGGTAACGGAAGTTCAGCTTCGAGATGTCGATGCCGGTGGCGACGGCTTGCGTCTCTGTCGCCCTCGCATTCTGCCGTCGCAGCGCGATCAATTGGTCCTGCGGATATTGCCACGAGACGGACGCCATGTAGGTTGAAGGTGTAGAGCGCAGTTCCAGATGATAGGTACGACGGTCGGTATTGATGACCAGATTGGTCTGGAGATCGGCTCGCGTCGGCTTCACCAGGATATGTACTTGCTTTGAAGCCGCCGTGCCGCTTTCGGTATCGCCGATGATCCAACGCACGGTGTCGCCGGCCGCCACAGGGCCTGAGCCGACCAATTGCTCGCCGGCCTGAAGGGCGATATCCGTAACCTGTCCCGGTGCTGCATAGACCTGATAAAGCGCGCCGCCCGAGAAGGGATAGACCTGGACGGCATTGATGAAGCCGTCGCGAACCGGCTGGATGCGGGCGGCTTCGTTGGCCAACGTAATCCGTGCCTTCGGATCGTCAGGTTCGGCCTTAGCCTTCTCCCCGTTGATTGGCTTCAACTGACCGGGTAGCGGCAGAGGTTTCGGCAACTCGACCACCTTTACAGGCCCGACCGGATCGGCCGTGAGCACGGCGGGTGCCGCATCGTCGTAGTCGATCTCCGGCGGGATATATTTCTTCGCGCAGCCAGCAAGCGCGGATGCCGACAATAACGTTGCCAGCAGCAGCGATGCACCTTTCCTGTATGCCCCCTTCATTGCGAAAGCTCCTTCGACCAGTTGGTTGCGTTGACATAGACGCCGAGTGGATTGGCGCGCAGCTTTTCAGCGGTGCGCGGTGGCTGGATCACGACGGTCAGAATGGCGGTCCAGCGTTCGGTGGCAGAAAGCTGGCCGTTCTCGAAGTGCCGTTCTGTCCAGGCGACCCTGAAACTGTCGGGCGAAGCGCGAATGACGCTGGAGATCTCGACGGCGATCTGGTTCTTGCCGACCTTCGTGAACGGGTCATTGGCACGCGCGTAGTCATTGAGTGCGATCGCCCCGCGATCGGTGGTGTATTCGTAGGCGCGAAGCCAGTTCTGCCGCACAATGACGGGATCGGCCGGAATGCTGCGAACCTGTTCGATGAAACGGGCGAGATGCCAGGCGATCTGCGGATCGGTCGGCCGATAGTCGGTCACAGCCGAGGCAACGGCTTGCGCCTCGCCGAACTTGTCGATCTGCACCACCCATGGCACCACGGTGCCACGCGTCGATTGCCAGACCAGCGCCGATGCAAAACCGCTAGCCAGAAACAGAGACCCGAAGGCCATCAGCCGCCAGTTTTTTGCCTGCACACGGGCGGAGCCGATGCGCTCATCCCAGACCTGCGCAGCCTTCTGGTAGGGCGTCTCGGGTTCCGGGGTCCGTGCGTAGCGCACGGAAGGTCGCCTAAAAATGTTCATCAACGGTCATCCTGATTGAGAGAAACGGACATGGAGCCGCCACCGTGATCTGCGGAGCGGACCGTATGGGCGGCTGTGCTGACGCCGTGACTGACGGTGCTGCTCCGCTTCATGCGCTGCGCCCATTCGGGCGGGGTCGAGGAGATGTCAGAACCGGAGACGGCGGCAGAGCTTGCGGACTGCGGACCGGCAAAAGATGGATCGTTGGCGGCTTCGGCCACGCCGGCACCGACGTCGTTCTTGCCGCCGGTTGCCTTCCACGCGCCTGCCTGCCCGGAGCGATAGCTGGCGCTCATGGATTGGGATGCGCCGGACGCCATGGCCGTGCCCTTGTTCATCGCAAGACCAGCGCCTGCTTTTGCGACACCGGCAAAACCGGCAGCGCCACCGCCGATCCCTGTCGATCCAGCGGTTGCGTCACCAAGACCGTATGCGGTCCTGGCGCCGCCGGCGAGTGTGGCCCCTCCCCTGGCCGCACCGCTGGCAGCACTTGCGGCAGCACCCAGTCCAGCCCTGGCACCCATATACCCGGCGGCTCCCAAACCGGCCGCTGCAAGACCGGTTCCGACGGCAGCGCCTGCTCCAAGTTGTGGGGCGCCGGATACCAGGCCACTCGCGATACCGGGGCCGAAGATCGACAGGCCCATCAACGAGAGAGCGCCGAGCACAAGCGACAATGCCTCGGTGATGGTCGGCTGTTCAGAGAAACCGGATGTGAACTCGTCGAACAGGCCGGAGCCGATGCCGACGATGACGGCCAGCACCAGTATCTTGACCCCGGAGGCCACGATGTTTCCGAGGACCTTTTCGGCGAGGAAGGATGTCTTGTTGAACAACGCGAAGGGGATCAGGACGAAGCCTGCGAGCGTCGTCAGCTTGAACTCGATCAGCGTGACAAAGATCTGGATGGCGAGAATGAAGAAGGCAACGAGAACGATGACCCAGGCGACCATCAATACGAAGATCTGCACGAAGTTTTCGAAGAAGGCGATATAGCCCATCAGTTCGCCGGCGGCCTGGAGGATGGGATTGCCGGCGTCGATACCGACCTGCGCCACACGACCGGGCTGCAACAGTTCCGAGGCAGAGAGGCTGGAGCCACCAGCCTTGAGACCGAGCCCGGAAAAGCTCTCGAAGACGATTCCGGCGAGCCGGTTAAAGTTGCCGATGACGAAGGCGAAGAAGCCGATATAGAGCGTCTTCTTCACCAGCCGCTGCAACACATCCTCATCCGCACCCCATGCCCAGAACAGACCGGCCAGCACGATGTCGATGACGATCAGCGTCGAGGTCAGGAAAGCCACCTCCCCGCCGAGCAGACCAAAGCCACTGTCGATGTAGGCGGTGAAGGTTTCGAGGAAGCGGTCAATGATGCCGGTATTGTTCATGGCGACGGCACCTCGCCGGTCTTCGGCGCGACCGGCCGATCGGTTGCGAAGAAGCGGCGGCGATTTTCCGCCCAGGCCTTGCGGCAGGCAGCGTCATCGGCAGCGGCCACGCCAAGGTCGCGGCAGCGCGTGAGCCCGGTGTTGACCGGCTCGCCGCCCGGACGCCCGATGCGGGGAGACATGGCATCGGTTGCGTCTTCGTCTTGCAGGGCCACGATTGCGGCGGTCAGCCCTGCACCAAGTGCGAAGACGGCAAGTATCCGGGCGGCGATCTTCAGGTCCATTGTCTCCGTGCCCCTCAATCGTGGAACATGCGGACGCTGGACGGACTGTAGGCCGAGCCGGTCATGAAGCGGCTGAACTGCTCACGGGCCTGTTCCTGTGCTGCCGCAGCCCTCGCCTGTTCCAGCGCACTGGCCCGGCCCTGCGCGGCGAGCATGGCCGTCAGATCAGAGATCTGTTTTGCCTGCACGGCCATGAGCTGGTTGCCGGCCTGGGTCGCCTGCAGCACGCCAACTGCCGACTGGCTGGCATCGACCAGTTCGCTGGTCTGCTGTTGCGTGCCCTCGATATTGTCGACTGCCACGGCTCCCGCCTTCAGCGAATGCCCGAATGCGGAAACCGATTGCTGCCAGCGCTGTTGAGCGGCCGAGACCAGTTGCGTAGCCGTCCGGTCTCCAGCGGCAAAATCGCGATAGGTGGCGTTGAATTGCTCGTCGATATTCTGAACGTCGTATGCAAGCTGGTCGGCTTCACCGAGCAGGTTCTTCATCTCGGAAAAATTGTCCTCGATCTGCGACAGCATCGAGGTCGGCAGGCTGGTCAGGTTCTTCGCCTGATTTATCAGCATCTGGGCTTCGTTCTGAAGCGATGTGACCTGGTTCTTGATCTGCTCCAGTGCCCGGGCGGCCGAAAGCAGGTTCTGGCTGTAGTTGGTGGGGTCGTAGACAATCCGCCATGCGAAAGCCGGCGTCGCCAGGAACGGAATAGCAGCACACGGCAAGACCAGAATGACTACGGCGCAGGCGAGTGCGCGGGCGCGGCCTTTGAGGCTGGCACGGACAACGGTAGTCTTCATGGGGCAATCTCCTCTTCGGATGACAGGGGGATGGAGTCCGAGCCGCTCGTCTTTTCCGCCGACTGGTCGATGACGTTGGTGAGGTCTGGAACAAGATCGGCGGCCCAGCGCAGGCCGTTGGCCTCGAGCCAGGCTTCCAGGAAGTGAGGGCGCGCGCCGTCGCGGATCAGTTCATCAATCAGCGCATGGTCAGCCTTGGTGGATGCGGCGCAAAGCGTCAGCGCGACAGATCCAAGGCCAAGCTCGAACAGCCGGTTGCCTCGGCGGCTCTGGCAGTAATAGTCCCGCTTCGGCGTTGCCCTTGCGATGATCTCGATCTGGCGCGCATTTAAACCGAAGCGTTCATAGATAGAGGTGATCTGCGGCTCGATGGCACGCTCGTTGGCGAGGAAGATGCGCGTCGGGCAGCTTTCGACGATGACGGGCGCGATCGGCGAGGCCTCGATGTCGGCAAGCGACTGCGAGGAGAAGACGACGCTGACATTCTTCTTGCGCAGCGTCTTCAGCCATTCCTTTATTTTCTGGGCGAAGCCGCCGTCATCCAGCGCCCGCCAGCCTTCGTCGATGATCAGCAGGCTCGGCCGACCGTCGAAGCGGGATTCAATCCGGTGGAACAGATAGGAAAGAACGGCGGGCGCCGCTCCCGTGCCGATCAATCCTTCGGTCTCGAACGCCTGCACCTGCGCGTCCCCAAGCCATTCCATTTCTGCATCGAGCAGGCGACCGTATGGGCCGCCGATGCAGTAGGGACGCAAGGCCTGCTTGAGCGCCGACGACTGCAACAGCACCGTCAGGCCGGTGATGGTCCTTTCCACGACCGGTGCGGAAGCCAGGGACGTCAACGCCGTCCAGAGATATTCCTTGATATCAGGCGTGATGGTGACGCCCTCACGGATCAGGATATCGACAAGCCAGTCGGCGGCCCATGCACGTTCCGGTGTGTCCTCGATCCCGGCAAGCGGCTGGAGTGACACGGTATTGAGGAGCGATGTATCGTCGGAGAGCGAACCGCCCAAATCCTGCCAGTCACCATTCATAGCGAGCGTTGCAGCCCTTATGCTCCCGCCGAAATCGAAGGCGAAGACCTGGGAACGGAGATATCGGCGGAACTGAAGGGCCATCATCGCCAACAGCACGGACTTTCCGGCACCGGTCGGGCCGACGATCATGGTGTGGCCGACATCGCCGACATGCAGAGAAAACCGAAACGGCGTCGATCCTTCGGTGCGGGCATAAAACAGCGGTGGCGCGTCGAAATGCTCGTCCTTCGCCGGTCCCGCCCAGACTGCGGACAGCGGGATCATGTGGGCGAGGTTCAGCGTCGAGATCGGCGGCTGGCGGACATTGGCATAGGTCTGGCCGGGAATGCTACCAAGCCATGCCTCAATGGCATTGACGCTTTCGACGATCGCCGTGAAGTCGCGTGACTGGATGACTTTTTCCGTCAGCCGCAGTTTCTCGTCGGCGATCGCCGGATCGGTGTCCCAGACCGTGACCGTGGCAGTGACGTAGACTTCCCCGACCTGATCGGAGCCGAGATCCTGCAGGGCTGCATCGGCATCGGCTGCCTTGTTGGCGGCATCGCTATCGACCAGCACCGATTGCTCGTTGGTCAGCACTTCCTTGAGGATCGCGGCAATGGATTTGCGCTTGGCGAACCACTGCCGCCTGATCTTCGTCACCAGCCGTGTCGCGTCGGTCTTGTCGAGCATGATCGCCCGGGTGCTCCACCGATACGGAAAGGCCAGCCGGTTGAGATCGTCGAGGATGCCGGGAAAGGTGACCGTCGGAAACCCGATCACAGTCACTGTGCGCAAATGGAAGTCGCCAAGCCGTGGTTCAAGCCCGCCGGCCAAAGGCTGATCGGCCAGCAGCGCGTCGAGGTGCATCGGTGTTTCCGGAATACGGACACAATGGCGTTTGGTGGAAATGGTCGAATGCAGGTAGCTGAGCGTCTCAGTGTCATCCAGCCATCCGGCTTCCGGCACGAAGCCTCCCACGAGATGGAGGACCCGGTCCGTGCGATCGACGAAACTGTTCAGCAGTTCCCACGGATCAACGCCGCTTTGCTCCCGGCCCTCGTAGAGCCAGCTTTCCATGCGCGAGGCTTCTTCCGCAGGCGGCAGCCAGACGAAAGTCAGAAAATAGCTGCTCTCGTAGAGAAGGCCGGATTCATCGAATTGTTCGCGCCGCTCTATGTCGAGAAGCGCAGATGCGGAATCCGGAAACTGGCTTTCCGGATAGTCGGTGGCGGGGTTCCTCTGGGCTTCGACGAAGATCACCCACCCAGAGCCGAGACGACGCAGCGCGTTGTTGAGCCGCGCCGTGGTGCCCACCAGCTCGGCCGGCGTAGCACTATCGAGATCGGGACCCCGAAACCGGGCAGTGCGCTGGAACGAACCGTCCTTGTTCAGGACGACGCCCGGTGCGACCAGCGCCGCCCATGGCAGAAAGTCGGAGAGGTGGGAGGAGCGTTTGCGATATTCTGCAAGGTTCATCATCAGCAAACCCTCACACGCCCATATGCGCCGGATAGCGCAGGTGCCTGCGCCCGACGTCGACAAACTGCGCATCGCGTTTCGCAGCCCACACGGCCGCGAAATGGCCGATGGCCCAGATCACCAGCCCGGCGATCCAGAGGCGAAGGCCGAGGCTGACGGCAGCCGCGAGCGTGCCGTTGGCGATGGCCACGGCACGGGGAGCGCCGCCGAGCAGGATCGGCTCGGCGAGCGAACGATGGACGGTGGCGTAGAAGCCGCGCACTTCATCTTCTTGCTGGAAACTTGTTCCCATCAGACCAGCGCTCCGCCGCCAAAGGAGAAGAACGACAGGAAGAAGGAACTGGCCGCAAACGCGATGCTTAACCCGAAGACGATCTGGATCAGCTTGCGGAAGCCGCCGGACGTGTCGCCGAAGGCGAGCGCGAGGCCGGTGGCGATGATGATGATCACCGCGACGATCTTGGCGACCGGCCCTTCGATAGATTCCAGGATCTGCTGCAACGGTTCCTCCCACGGCATGGACGAGCCGGAGGCATGGGCAGGTGCCGTCATCAACAGTGTGATCGAGGCGAGCGCCGTCGCGTGGACAAGGCGATTGCGAGCACGACGAAGGACGGACGAGACAGACATATTCATTTCTGGTCTCCTTTCGGGAGTGGTTGGTGAGAGGCAGAAAGATGAGCGTTGAGGGTGCGGTAATCGCCGGTGGCAGGATCGAGCCCATCGACCAGGGCGATTTCGACAAGGCGTCGGGCAGAGCCGCGGCCGGACAGAACGGCGATGATGTCGATGGTTTCGGCGATCAGCGCGCGTGGAACCGTGACCACGGCTTCCTGCACGAGTTGCTCAAGCCGCCGCAGCGCGCCGATCGCCGTATTGGCGTGGATCGTGCCGATGCCACCGGGATGGCCGGTGCCCCAGGCTTTGAGGAGATCGAGGGCTTCCGCGCCGCGCACCTCTCCGACCGGAATGCGGTCGGGGCGCAGGCGGAGCGATGACTTCACCAAATCGGAAAGCGAGGCGACGCCATCTTTGGTCCGCAGAGCCACGAGATTAGGCGCGGCGCATTGCAGCTCTCTGGTGTCCTCAATCAGCACCACGCGATCGGAAGTCTTGGCGACTTCCGCCAGCAGAGCATTGGTGAGTGTCGTCTTGCCGGTGGATGTGCCGCCGGCGACCAGAATGTTCTTGCGCTTCTCCACCGCCAGCCGAAGCACCTCGGCCTGGTCCTGGGCCATGATGCCGGCGGCGACATAATCGGAGAGGGTGAAGACAGCAACGGCGGGCTTTCGGATGGCAAATGTTGCGGCGGCAACGACCGGCGGCAGCAATCCCTCAAAGCGTTCGCCGGTTTCCGGCAGTTCGGCCGAGACACGCGGCGCACCGGCATGAACCTCGGCGCCAACGTGATGCGCGACCAAGCGCACGATACGCTCCCCATCGGCCGGGATCAGTATATCGTCTGTGGCGACAAGACCTTCCTTCAGACGATCGACCCACAGCCGCCCGTCCGGGTTCAGCATTACTTCAACGATGGCGGGATCTTCGAGATAGGCGGCGATGGCCGGCCCCAGTGCCGTGCGGAGCATTCGCGCACCGCGTGAAACGGCTTGCCCTTCGTGATGATGATTGGCCATGATGCCCCCGTTCGGGCCATCCGCAAAAAGGTCGGATGGCGACAGGGACGATCAAGAAAGGCACAAATTGTGTACCGGCAACCAGATTATTTGGTATTTCGTAGGTGCTCGTAAGCAAGCGCAAAAATACTTGAACTTCTCGGCGAAGTGGACGCTCCTTGCGAAACCCGCTCAATGGCAAAGTGAATCACTCTGCCTGGTTCCCAAGGCTTATGCTCTATAAATGCCTGACTCCTTCCCATGGTCGGTCAATCACGATCTTCCGACACCTCCTGCCTGAGTTTCGGCCCATTTGCGAGACGACGGCCGAGCGCTTCGAGAAACTTGTCATAGCGCTCGCCACCCTTGGCGCGGGCAGCAGCCTGGCCGGTTTCCGGTAGCGGCGCGGTCGAAGTCAACCAGAAGCGGACGAAGAGGGCGAAGGCTTCGTTCGCAATACCGACGTCACGTTCGAGGCGTTGCATGGTGCGGTCGATCCGATCGAGTCGCTTAGCGATGGCAGCCTCCCGCCGCTCGTCGGCATCAGGCGAGAGGAACGACGCGATGGCGGCCTCGGCTATAAGAGAGCTGGACTGCACGCGCCGGTCGGCGTAGTCGGCAAGCAAGCGCTTCAGGTCGGGATCGAGATAAACGGACAGACGTTGCTTCTTGTCGGGACGTGGCGGCATGTCTCAGAGCTCCATGCCATCGCCGGGGTCCATCGAAACCTGCCGGGCCATCTGCCGCATGTTGCGCACGAGCGCCCGGTTGCCAATGGCATCGCGCTCCGGCTCTTCGAGGTCGGGATCGAACTCGTTGACGGGCGGGTGCGTCGGCTCGGGGGCGATGTCCTTGTGCGGCTCAAGCCCGGGTTCGCGACGCAGGCCAGCATTGGCCGGATCATCATCCTGCCGAGCGGCTGTCGCCGCTTTCAGAGGTACAGATTTCGTCATGTCTGCTGGTGTGGCGACAGAGCCGTCATTCCTGGACGACAGAGCCGGAACCGCGATCGGCTTCAACGCTGACCAGTCATCCGGTTTGGGCTTCAAGTCTGCGTTCGGGTTATTAGGCGCGGGAAGCAACCGTTCCTCGAATCTCGTATCCTCATAATAACGCGCCTTCTTCGCCCGGATCGGCGGACTACCGGCGACCATGACGATTTCGTCGTCGGGCGGCAGCTGCATCACTTCGCCTGGGGTCAGCAGCGGCCGGGCCGTTTCGGATCGGGAGATCATCAGGTGGGATAACCAGGGAGCCAGTCTGTGGCCGGCGTAATTCTGCATGGCACGCATTTCAGTGGCTGTGCCGAGCGAATCCGACACACGTTTGGCCGTGCGCTCGTCATTGGTGGCGAAACTCACGCGGACATGGCAATTATCGAGGACCGAATTATTCGCACCGTAGGCCTTCTCGATCTGGTTGAGACTCTGCGCGATTAAGAACGCCTTGATGCCGTAGCCGGCCATGAACGCAAGCGCGCTCTCGAAGAAGTCGAGCCGGCCGAGCGCAGGAAACTCGTCGAGCATCATCAGCACACGGTGGCGCAGGTCTTTCGCATGCAGGTCTTCGGTCAAACGGCGACCGATCTGGTTGAGCACTAGGCGCACAAGCGGCTTAGTTCTGGAAATATCGGAGGGCGGAACGACCAGATAGAGCGTGGCCGGCTTTTCCTCACCGACGATATCGGCAATACGCCAGTCACACCGACTGGTGACCGTCGCCACGATCGGATCGCGATAGAGACCCAGAAACGACATTGCTGTCGAGAGCACTCCGGATCGTTCATTGTCGGATTTGTTCAGCAGTTCACGCGCAGCACTTGCGATAACAGGATGTGAGCCCTGCTCCCCCAAATGCGGCGTGGTCATCATGGCAGACAGCGTGGATTCGATCGGTCGTCGTGGATCAGACAGAAATGCCGCCACTCCAGCAAGTGTCTTGTCCTTCTCCGCGTAAAGGACATGCAGTATCGCCCCCACAAGAAGTGAATGACTGGTTTTTTCCCAATGGTTCCGCCTTTCGAGAGAACCTTCAGGGTCCACCAGGACGTCTGCAACATTCTGCACATCCCTCACCTCCCACTCCCCCTTGCGTACTTCCAGTAGGGGGTTATAGGCGGCAGACCTCGGATTGGTGGGATCGAACAACAGCACGCGGCCGTGCTTCGCACGAAAGCCAGCAGTCAGTTCCCAGTTCTCACCCTTGATATCATGAACGATGGCCGATCCAGGCCAAGTCAGCAGAGTGGGCACAACGAGGCCGACGCCTTTACCGGATCGCGTCGGGGCAAAGCATAGTACGTGCTCGGCACCATTGTGGCGGAGATATGCGCTGTCGTAGCGCCCAAGCACAACGCCATCGTCCCCCAGCAAGCCAGCCGTCTGGATCTCGTCGCGTTCGGCCCAGCGTGCGGAGCCGAAAGTACGGATGTCCGTCACTTCGCGTGCCCGCCAGATCGACATAAGAACAGCAACCGCGATCGCAATCAGTCCGCCGGAGGCAGCGATTGCCCCACCTTCCACAAAGACATCTGGCGCATAGGCATCATAAAAATACCACCACCAAAACAAGGCAGGCGGCGGATAGACCGGCAGGCCTGCCAAAGTGAACCATGCTTCTCCCAGTTGAGCCTGAAAACCAAGTCGCCATGCAACCCATTGCGTCGCACCCCAGATCGTCATGAACACGATCAGGAAGACGACGATGATCTGCCACCAGAGCACACGCGTCGCTGACAAGACAGCAAACTCCCTTCCAAACAAAGTATGATGCTCAGAGGAAAAGGGTTTCTGCCGGGAGTTCAATCACATCGATAGCCGGTTGCGTAGTCCGGCGAAGGGTATCGAAAAAATAATGGCGGGGGAGTGATAGATGACGACATCATCCCTGCCAGGGATCGATCACAACGATACCGGTGCCTTCGAAATCCCGAACATTGCGCGTCACGACGGTCATGCCGTGAACCAGAGCGGTTGCTGCAATCAGCGCGTCGGCTTCGTTGCGCCGGTCGGGAATATGCAGATGCGCACAATGTGTCGCGATCGCATCGTCGATCGGCAGGATACGTCCTGCGAATTCAGGTCGGACGTAATTGTCGAGCCACGACCGCAAACGGGCACCCTGCGCAGCATCCCGGCGCTGCACGCCGAGCACGCCCCGCTCCAGTTCCAGGATAGTGATCGCGGAGATGTAAAAACTGGCCGCATCTTCGGCTTTGATCCACGCGACAACGTTGGTATCCGCTTTGCCGTCCCCGATCTTGCGTAGTTCGGAGACGACATTCGTATCCAACAGGTAGCTCACGACAGATCGACTCCACGCGGTGTGATCTCAACACGGGGCGGCTCGAAGTCGATCTCAGACAGGCCGGGCATGGCCAAGGCATCGATGAGGCTGCGGTGCTTGCCGGTCAAACGCTCGAATTCGTTGTAGGTCATCAGGACATGGGAAGGCCTCCCCCTGTCCGTAATGATGACCGGGCCATTTCTGGCAGCCTTCTTGGCGCTGCTAACGTCGTGGTTCAATTCACGGCTGGAAAGGGTCGTAATGCTCATGGCGCATCTCCATGTAGGTATTTACCTACATATAGCGATTATGGATGCGAAGGCAAGTCTGGGCTGGATGTGCCAGGCCGCTCAAGACTGGCTCCTGAGCCTACAGGCCAAGTCCGCGTTTGCGCCCGAAACTCCAATCTACGCCGCCATCAGAACGGGTAACACCGGAAACGTGTTGGCCGATATGCTTCTCGATGGAAGGCGTCCACGGCACGAGCTTGAAGCCCAATCCGTCATCGACCAACGCAACGCGGCCGGAGGCAAGCGTGAAGCGTTGCCGGTAAGTACCGGCGACATATTCACCGGCTGCGGATGGCTGAAACGGCATATTCACGTCATGGGAGAGCTTTTCTCCAAGTGCCTGAAGCTCACGTTGACGAAGCGTTCCGAGCAGGTTGCGGGCAAATATGATCCGCTCACCCTCGCGTTGCGCCAGCCCCTCTCTAATCAAATATTCGGTCCGCACTTCCATCGCCTGCCGCATCTCCAACCCGAAACCTCCACCGGGATCGACAGGATCGCGGGCGACAAGCTGGCGGTCGAGCCATGTGGCGCCGTTGGCCGTAGTCTGGGCCTCGACAGAGAGATCGGAACGGACGGCCAGCGCCACGCGACGTACTCCCCTCACATCCTCGAATGATCGCAGCTCGACAATGGAGCCTGGCGGACTATCGCCAGCCGCCTCGATCTCAGGAAGGCGAATATGGTGCGTGCGTCCATCCACGCCATCAACGACAGCAAAGGCTGTGCCACGCAATTCGTCATCGAGGCCGCGTTCGACGAGCCGACCGATGACCGGCCCACCATGTGACTCGCCGGACAACACATAATCTGCCGCACCGCGATTGATGCCCTGTTCTGAAAGGGCTCGGTGCATCCGCTTGATAATGTCGCCGCGGGTTCCGAGTTCCCGCAACGTGGCTTCTGCCTCCTCCGCGATGATCCATTGGCCGGGACCAACGGTTTCGGCAAGCCCAAGATGTTCGAGATGGCGCAGCCGACCTACCTTCTGGACCAGATATTCGTCGGGCGGGTGGTCCGATGACGGGGCAACGCCGATGATACCACGTTCGTTGGCGTTGCGGACAAGCTGACGATCGAGCTGCGTCCAGCGGTCGGTGTTTATCTGGCGCTCCAGCGACCGGCTTATGTCGCGATCGGTGCGCGGCCCCAGTTCCTGCGTCACAAGATCCTGCGCCCGGTCGCGCAATCCGGATTTGATATAGTCGCGATCGATCACGAGATCTTTGCCGTCATCGGTGCGACCGCGTACAATCACATGCACATGCGGGTTGTCCGTGTTCCAGTGATCGACGGCCACCCAATCGAGTTTGCTGCCGAGATCCTTTTCCGCCTGCGCCATCAGTTCGCGGGTGAAGCGTTTCAGATCTTCCATGTCGGCGGCGTCTTCCGGGGAAACGATGAACCGAAAATGATGACGGTCATCCTTGGCTTGCTCGGTAAATTCCCTCACATCGGCATTGTCGGCCTCGAGGCCGAACATGCGGACCTTCTCACCGTCACGGGTGACGCCATCGCGACGCAGATAATTTAGATGCCGGGCAAGCGGACCGCGCTCACCCCTGTTGCGGACAACGCGCGCCTTCACCGTACAGAAGCGGGTGCGGTTGGTGATGAGGCGATTGGCGCGCACGCTCGCGACACGGCCGCGGGCAAAACTCGGCCCACGGCCGTGGCCGGAGGTGATCTTGCCCGAACGGGACACATGCCCACCGGCCTTCTGCGCGGCGGCAAGCGCCTGGGCAATGAATGGCTTCGCCCTCTGAGCTTTGCTGGAGCGGATGCGTCCGGGCCGGACGCGGAAATCGTCGTCCCGGCTCATAAAGTCCTTCGCTGCGATGTACGAGTTCCGTTGAAACCACTCGATAATTCTAAGGTTCGCACATCGCACTGATAGCCCGCGATGCGCGGAAAGCCGGAAAAAATCCAATCAAAACAACCGACCGCCCAAGCCGCGATGTGCGGCCTTTTATCTTGCCTTCCTTCGGTCGTTTCTCCCGCTGCCCCTCCCCACCCCGTAATCCCTACGATCCACCCCGATGCAGTAACAGAGACCACGACGATCATCGCAGTGCCTCCTCTGCGATGTTGCGGCCCACGAACAGGTCCTCGGACGACGGTGCGAGCGCCGACAGATCGACGATTGTGCGGGAGCTAGAGGAACTATCGGAAGGGAGATTGAGGGTCTCGTTCCCATCACCATTTCCGGTGAGAGAACGCGCGACGAACAGCGGCGCAATCGACCATGAAGAGCGCGACGGGTGAACGACCGTGCGCTTGACGGGCGCTGTATCCACGTCAATCAGCGACATGACTTTCGCGATGTAATTGACGGTCTCGGTCGGAAGTAGTTCGTCGGAAACAAGGTGTTTTTCATAGCGACCGGGGCCGGCATTGTAGGCCGCGAGGAAACCCGGCGAACCATAGAGATCATGCAGTTCTGCGAGATAGGCAGCGCCAGCGAGAATGTTATCCCGTGGCTGATAAGGATCGTCGCCAAGGTGATACCGTGTACGTAGTTCCATCCATGTCGCCGGCATGATCTGCATCAGCCCCATCGCGCCTTTCGGCGAGACGGCAAGCGGATCATGATCGCTTTCAGCCTGCATGACGGCGCGTATCCATCGTTCGGGAATGGCGAAACGTCTGGCAGCTTCAGTGATGTGCTTTGCCCATGGATCAGACGGCGTCGCCGCCGCGACTGAGCTATCTGGCAGAGCAGCGGTTTTCAGAGGATCAGCCAACGCTATGCATGGCTGCGTGACGATCATGATGACCGCGATGAACATCGCCGTGATCGCCGGAACAGCAGCGTGAGCACCGCCGTCCCGAAACGCCATCAGCCTGCCATCGTGCTCGCTGCGGTCAAGGGTAAGGCTTCGCCGCCGACCGACATTTTCCGGACGGTCGACGCCTGATGACGTGTCCACTTCCCGGAAAACAGGCCGCCGCCCCTGACCTCCGTTGCGCGCGACGGCCACCCGATAGGCGATCGGGTCGAGGGGATTGATCGGCGCTTGATCGATCAAGGGGATTATGCCTGAAGGTTCGCGGGAAAAATGGCAGCGCATGACGGTCACGCCTGTTCGTCGCGCCGCGTTTTGCGCGTCCAGTGAAGGTTCCAGACATGCTTGTTCGTGTCAGACTCGAACATCCGGGCGCGGATCGGCTCGACGAAGGACGGATCATCTATGGTGACGGACAGATACGCCCCTGCCCTCTCTCCGGTGCGGTCCCACGCTGCGCCAATCTCAAGGCCATCGCCGAAGATGCGATGGTTCGGCGCATTTTCGGCGTCGGTTTCGTCGGCTGGCAGGATGGTCACTTCTGCATCGAGGGTGAGCGTGCGGATGCGGCCGAAAAAGCCGTCACTGTTGCGGGTGAAGGTACCAATCTGGGTCATGGGAAATCCTTTGTTTGGGGGTGGAACGAGCCATCACGGCTCGTCGGGTTCCGGCTAGCGGGAGCTGTCTGCGGCCGGATGCGGATCGTCGGTCGTCCAGAGCGGGATCGCTCGACCGATGACGGTTGTGAGGGGAAGCGGCCCGAAATAACGGCTGTCGAAACTGTCGGGTGCATCCCAATTCAAGAAGAAGGCTTCGCTCTCGGCGATCTGCCGGCATCCCTGCCAGACGGGCAGCGGGCGGCCTTGGCTATCGCGCTCGCGGGCCTGTCCGTAACTCATGTCGTAAGCGATGATGTCGGTCCCGGAGCGGCAAACTTCGGTGCCATTGAGCGCCAGCACACGCTTGAGAAGCGGCAAGCCCTTCGGCAGATAGCGGCGCTCATCAAGGAAGTTTGCCAGTTCGTCGGGCGGCATAACCACAGCCAGATCGGTGACGTCGATACGATCAACCGAAACGACCCGATAAAGACCGACCGGCGCGCTGGCGCTGGCGTTCCAGATCAGCATCTTCGGCATATCGATAAACGCCGACACGCCGGTGGCGAGTGCGGAAAAGTATGTCACCATCACCCATGCGAAGCGCGTCATGGTGTGCCTCCAGTGCGATCGTTGCCTATGGTGTTGTCTGCGATTGGGAGAATGCTTCGACGCTTGAGCCAGGCACGATACTGCTCGCTGGTGTAGGTCCGAAACGGCTCGTTGACGCTGAGGCGATTGTGGACATGCCGCCAGTGATCCGGCGCGACGTCGGCCGGATCGATGCTAAGTGCTTCGATCACGTCGATGGTGTGCAGCACCGTTTCAACCTTCGGCCAACCGTGGATCCGTAACAGGATGTCGCCGCCGGGACGCACAAAAGGAAGCGTCTGGAATGCTTCGCCTGCCGCCACCGCGCGCAGGATATCGATACGGGAAACGACGGTGCCGTAGTCATTCGCGGCCCAACGGACGAAGGCAAAGACGCTACCGGGAGCAAGGCCAACGATGCGGCGGTGACGATCGATGCGCTGTTCTTCAGCAATCCGGCCGAAGCGGATCCAGTGTTCGATCCGCTTCTCGCGCCATGTCAGTTCGACCAGCGTTCGACTGGGCGGAAAGCTGTCAATGTGCATGCCCGTTTTCATTGTCCCGCCCCCGATGTGAATGACGAGAGGGGTGCAATGAGGGCGCAGACGTATGACGCTGCCTGCGATCCACACGCGGCCGGTGCAGGCTGGTCCGTTAGAAAGATTCCGAAGGAATCTAGGTTAGGAATGTTAGGGGAGCGAATAACCGAAGAAATACGGATGGTTAAGTCCGATTTCGGTCCCTGATAGCACGGGTATCCAGTCCCCGATAGCACGGGCCTGGCGGTCCTCGATAGCACGGGTCTGTCCACAGCTTGCTCACAGTCTGATCGTCCGGCGGCGCGGCGCGCGGAACGCTGCGATGCCAGACGGATCGGTTGAGGTTGGTTGGAAGGTCAAGCGGACGCGGCCGTCCGGATCGGTCACAAGTGCCAGGCGATATCCAGGCAGCGGCTGGCGCTGGACGATGCCGCGCAAGTCGTAGACAAAGTGCTTGAGGGGCGAGAGGCTGCCGGACTTCACGTGCAGGTGCTTGAGATCGAAGCTCCAGCCCCACGTCTGGCGACCGCCGTGCTTGCGCACGAGCCGGTAGAGCCAACGCTCAAAGCCGCCTCTGAGATCGAAATAATCCCGGTCGATGGTGAGGATCAGCGCATCGTCGATGACGCCGGCATAGAACCAATCCGGCAGGAT
The DNA here is from genome assembly GCA_000949895.1 of Agrobacterium arsenijevicii. GTDB lineage: Bacteria > Pseudomonadota > Alphaproteobacteria > Rhizobiales > Rhizobiaceae > Agrobacterium > Agrobacterium arsenijevicii. The sequence goes on from JWIT01000014.1 coordinate 126,272, forward strand.
GAGTTCGATGCCGAGCGGTCGTCCTTGCGCATCAAGCCTCTCCTTCCATTCAGCGATCCATGAAAAGCGATGCCTGCGCCGTCCGGATGGCTGGCGGATTGTGGTGGCGATCGTGGTGGATTGCAGCCGGTCGAGGGCTGCCTTCAGCCTTTCATAGCTGCGGGCGGAATCGTCCCGGCGGATGAAGGTGAGGATTTCATAAGGGGTGGCCGACATCAGCCGTGATGTCCGCAGGCCGTTGTCACGGGCTTCGACGATCTGAGATGCAGCCCAGATCAGGATGTCCGCGTCCCAGATCGTCGCCATGCCGTGTTCGGCAGTCGCCTCCACGCGGATCGATACATCGCCCATGCGAAAGTCGATCGGTGTCACACGGCGGGATTTGGCCAGTGAGAAGAACGGCCAGGACATGAGGTCCTGTGCATCACGGGCGGCGATATTGCCGCCGCTTGGCTGAAACAGCTCGAGTTGTTGTCCCTGATATGTCCTGTGTCCGGGCATCGGCGACTTACCCGGCGATCAGCGCGTCATGCCAATGGCACGACCTGCCATCGACACTTGCGGCATGCGCGCGCTCGAAGCGGCCTCGGAAGTGGACTGGCGTGCGGATGCGTCAATCCACGCGTGGAGGTCGGTGACGGCATAAACGACCCGACCGCCGAGCTTGTGATAGATCGGCCCGGTTCCGTCGCAGCGATGCTTTTCGAGCGTGCGGGGCGAAAGATCGAGAAGGCGGGCCGCTTCGGGGGTGCGCACGAAGCGCGGCCAATTGCTGTCGGTTTTTTCCTGCATCGTCTGCCTCCATCGCGGCTACCGTCAAAGCGGCGGGTCGGCTGCGACTATGGCGAAAAGACTGCGGTTGGGGGGAGTGACAGAATTTGCCAGCAAGTAACCTGTCCCCCCGCAATCGGACGCGAGACTTTCCGCCGGTCAGGCGGACGTGACATCTTGATTGCGGGCGTTGCGAAAAAGCTGCCCCTTCGGTGCCCCACCCCGCAAGATGCGACGGTAGCCACCGCAGACATAGTCCTTGGCTTCAACGATGAGGCGAGCAAGGTGCCGTCGCTCAGAAGTATTTTGCCATTCGACAGCAGAGATGGTCCGAAAGTTTCGATTGAACATGACGCTGGCGATTTCACGCCTGGAGGCACCGTCACTAAGGCCATCCAGAATCCTCAACATGAGAATGAACCGATGGCGATGGAATGCTGAAATCTGTTGCTGGCGCAAAACAGGTCCGGCCTGTCTGCCGCTCAACCAACGCCGCATCCGCTGCAAGCTGTGCAGACGAGTATCTAGGTCGCCGTCCATTGGCAGGAGCGCCGCAGCTTTCGAGGGCAATGAGCCATCGGCAAACCAGATCCGCAAACTTCCGTCCTGTCCTGATGCCGGGATGTAAACGGCCTGTTCCCGACCCACCCCCCTCACCAATGCCGGCAGATTTTTCGGATTGAATTCGAGGCATTCTGAATGGCCGGCCGGCGCTTCCGCGAAGAAAATGGCCTCCGGATCGATATCGGGACGCCATAGTGGCTGTGTCAACCAAGCAGGAACATCAGGATCCAGCGGGAAATACAAGCCCCCATCTGATCGCCAGCATCTTCAGGGCGTTGCGTTTGGCCACCACCCCTTTTCGACTGAAAAATGCAACGTAGTCCAGTCGGTAGTCATCGTTTCTTCGCAGAAATTCGAAGGTGAACCCGCTACGATCAAGTGGCGGAAAACTATTCGTGAACTGCGGCGAGGACCAAACCGTCTTGGACACCATGGGGCACTCCTACGCGATACAACATGAGTGGATGACGCCGATAACGCTGTCGCAGAAGGGCCGCACAAAAAATCTAGACACCGAACAGAGTAGCTGGGCCATAAGATTAATTATGGTGCAAAGTCAGATCTTGATCTGATTCCGCCTCACTGCTTCAACAATCGTATGAACGACATTTGACGTGTCGAGTTTGTCTTTCGAATTTCGAAGATGGGTATTCACCGTGTTCCTCGAAATGCTTAGGATGACCGAAACTTCCCAGGCCGTTTTCCCTTGCGAAGTCCACGTGAGAACCTCGATTTCCCTAGGTGTTAATTTCCTGAATTGTGAAATCGATAGACCAATCATTCGTCGTCTCATGAGCAAAAGGCATGAAAAGGCAATCATGAGCATCGCCTGTCTGACGCGGCCCATGTTGAATTTGCTTTCATGACCGCAACAAAATGCGGAAATCTACGGAATACGTCGCCAAGGATCATTGGAAACGTTCTAATGAACAACAATCCTTGAGATGATTATCATCACCGAAAAAACTGCTGCACAAGTCCCGGAATTCGCGAATGATGACTATAGTATGTCGCCATAAAAGTTGCATTCTGGATAGATTTCCTCATGAAACTGACGGCCATTTTCGCAAGGAATCTTCGGCTCTGCCGGCAGCAATGCGGGCTCTCACAGGAACGCCTTGCCATGTTTGCCGGGCTTGACCGAAGTTACATCGGCAAGCTGGAAAGGGAGTTGAGTTCTCCGACACTGGACGCGGTCGAGGCCCTGTCATCCGCGTTGCAGATCGAGCCCGAAGTTCTGATCCGGCGACAGTCCCCGGAGCCCAAAAAAAGGAAATAATCCCGAAAGATGGCCGGAACGATTTCGAATAATTGATTGATATTTATAAATTTATTTCCATCCTCTGATCACCTTCGATCAGGAAACAAGATCCTTCACCTCGACGCCCAAGGCCTCCGCTAGGCGACTGAGGGACACGATCGTCGGATTGCGCCTGCCCGCTTCGAGACCGCTGAGATAAGCCCGAGTGAGTCGAGAACGGTGCGACAACTCTTCCTGTGAAAGAGCTCGCTCACGCCGGATGCGCAGAACATTGAGACCGACAATCGCCCGTATATCCATCGGACGATTTCTCGGCTCACGCACACTCTATGACGACACACTATAATGAACATTCGTCTTGACACGACAAAGGGAGAGTGCATTTAATGTGCATTATATGGAACACTGTTTCGATAATAGGAACACTTAATGTCTAGCAGTCTTTCCCTCGAAAAGGGCCTTTACATTCTTGGCCTCCTGAAAAGCTCAAACGAACCTCTCGGCGTCAGAGAAGTCGCACGCCGGCTGGATCTGAGCCCATCCGTTGCTCAGCGCATGCTGAACACGCTCGCCTCGCAGGGTTATGTCGAGCAAGATGGAGATACCCGCCGCTATCAAATTGGTTACGCCGTCTTGGGGCTAGCGCAGCATGTGTTTCAGCGCGGGCGACTGCTCTCGCTCACCGAAGCCGAGCTGCAGACCATGGCATCTGACAACGGGTTCAACGGATTTCTGGGCGTTCGGCGGGGCGCCACGGGCGTCTATGTGCTCGCAGTTCAATCCGACAGTCCGGTGGTCATCCGTGCACAGCCGGGGGAAGTGATGCCGCTGCATTCGACGGCGCTGGGAAAGGCACTGTTGTTCAACTTATCGGATGATGTTGTAACGAATCTTCTAGGGGAAGGACCTTTCGAGCCTCGCACGTCAAGAACTCTGACGAACCTGCAAAGTTTGCTTGAACAGTTGCACCTCGCCAATTCGCTCGGTTACGCCACGGCGATCTCGGAGAATATCGAGGGTGTAATCTCCGTTGGGGCCCCGATCTACGATGCTGGCGGTGGCACCATCGCCGCGATGAGCGTCGCCTTCCCCCGCGCGCTCCAACCCAAAATCAAGATCACCGACATTGCGCAGAAAGTGCTTGGCGCCGCAGCCCGCATTTCCAAAGCCATGGGGTTCGACGACGCGAATTCGAGTAAAAGGAGACCAGAAAGCGATGTTGCTTAATCACGAGCGGCTGCGAGCAGCGATGTCCGCACATCAAATCAACGCCATTGTCGCCACCGCGCCGGAGAACGTGCTCTACACCAGCGGGTTCTGGTCGCTGCCACAATGGATACGGCGTGGCCCGCAGGCTTTCGTCGTGTGGGCGGCAGGTGATGCGGAGGGGCAGCCTGTCGTCATCGCCGGCACATCGACGCTGGACCTGGTGGCGGATCAACGAGTGGCGGCGACAATACGCCGATATGGTGCCTTCCCAATCGATTGCGCGCCGTCGATCGAGCTCGATCCGGTCAGCGCCCATCAGGCGGCGCTTCATGCTCTTGCCGATGACGGTGATCCGATCAGGACACTTGTCCTGGAAATCAGACAGGCCGGACTTGAGAAAGCCAGGATCGGCATCGACGAAATGGGGCTACTGCCCGGCGACACCGAACGACTACGTAGCGATCTGCCCGACGTGGTCTGGGTCATGGCGGCATCGATTTTTCGCAATATCCGTGCCGTCAAAACACCTCTGGAAATCGACCGACTGAGAACAGTAGCGGCCATTACGGAACGGTCGGTCGCGGCGGCACTCGCTGTCGCAACGGAGGGCGTCACCGAGATCGAGCTCGCAAGGGCATTTCATACGCAAACGGTTCGCGAGGATGCTTTCCCTGTTCTCGGTTGTATCGGTTTTGGCGAACGTAGCGCCCTCATGAACGTCCAGCCTTCCGAACGACGGCTGCGTCATGGCGACATAATTCGGTTCGACGTGGGCGGTCACTATCGCAATTACCGCGCCGATATTGCCCGTATCGCGAGCCTGGGTTCACCCTCCACGGAGATCCAGGCGAAATATGATGCCCTGAACAAGGGCGTTCAACGCGGCATCGAGCTAATCCGGCCAGGCGTTGCAGCTCGCAATGTCTTCCAAGCTGTCGTCGAGACCGTCCGTAGGGAAGGGATTGCTCAGTATCAGCGCAGCCATGTCGGACACGGCATTGGCCTTGACGGCTATGACGCACCGCTCCTTTCGGGGACAAGCAGTGACGTTATGGAAGAAGGCATGGTCGTCTGCATCGAGACGCCATATTACGAGCTTGGCCGGATCGGCCTGCAGGTCGAGGATATGCTTGTCGTCCGAGCCGATGGCGCAGAAATGCTCTCGAACAATGGCGACAGCATGATGGTGCTGGGCTGATGGGTCGCGCGTCGGCATATGCCTGCTACCGTTGTTGGCAAGAATTCCCTCTCGATGTGTTGATCGATTCCAGGGGATGCCCGAACTGCTTCTCTGAGGCGCCTTCGAACCTCCACATGGTCTATCGGGGCGAAGATAGCAGGCCGCAGGTCGATCCGGATATCGCCCGGCCTTCGCTTTGGCGGTATGCGGATAGGCTGCCGTTCGACAGGCGGTATGCCATCTCGCTTGGCGAAGGTCTCACGCCGCTGCTGCCGACCACAAAGCTTGGTGCAGCAATCGGCGTCCCCAGTCTTCTTGTGAAGAACGAGGGTTGCAATCCGACCTGGTCACACAAGGATCGTTTTTCGACCGTCGCAATCACGGCAGCTGTACATGCGGGAGCGAAGGTGGTGGCAACCAGTTCAACCGGCAATGCGGGGGCATCGCTTGCCGCCTATGCCGCGCGGGCAGGATTGCCCTGTATCGTCGCAACGCTTGCCGGATCGGCAGGTCCGATGCTGACGCAGATCCACAAGTATGGCGCACGGGTCGTTCCCTTCAAAGACAAATCGGACCGCTGGGCTTTTCTCGCAGAAGGCGTCGAGCGGTTCGGATGGTTTGCGACTTCACCCTATCGCCACCCTGTCGTCGGCAGTCATCCGGTTGGCATAGAGGGTTACAAGACGATAGCTTTCGAAATCGTAGAACAGATGGGCGGCAAGCCCCCCGACTGGTGTGCTTTGCCTGTGTGTTATGGCGACGCGCTGACCGGAATCTGGCTCGGTTTTCGCGAAATGCATGAGCGTGGTGAGATAGGCCGGATGCCGAAGATGCTGGCGGCCGAGGTTCACGGGTCTCTGGCGCAGGCCATCGCGCAACAGACGGATAGCATCCCGGATATGCCCGCAGCGTTCGACTCGCTGGCAGTTTCGATCGGCGCGACCCGCAGCACCTTCCAGGCACTCAAGGCACTCCGCGACACAAAAGGCACGGCGTTGGCGATATCCAATGAGGGGCTGGTGTCCTTGCAGGAGGAAGTCGCCGCAACAGAAGGCCTGTTTCTGGAACTGTCCTCGACGATCCCCATTGCAGCGATCAGAAAGGCCAGACAGCACAACATCATTGGCCACGATGAAACTGTGGTCGCGGTGGTGACGGCGTCCGGCCTCAAGGACATTGACCGGTCCACATCGCCGGACACGGCATCGCCATTTGGCAACGTCGAAACGGCACTCAGGCTCATCGAGAACGGAGGACGGCATTGAAATCGGCCGATTTAGGCCCTGCCACGCAGACGCTTTAATAATAAGGGGAACGTTTATGCCTATGAAAAGAAGAAAATTCATATCTGCAGCCGCATTTCTGACGACACTGGCGCCGGGAATATCATGGGCGCAGAAAAGCTGGTATCCCACTGGCAATCCGGATCTGATCGTCGGGTTCGCGGCCGGAGGAGCTGGCGATATCGCAACGCGCGTCGTTGCCAACTATGTCAAAGAAGCTCGTGGCGTCGTGGCAACGCCCGATTTCCGCCCAGGCGCGGGCGGCACGATCGCCGCCGATCAGGTCCGTCGCGCACCCGCTGATGGATCAGTTCTATCACTGTACTCGGTCAGTCCTTTGCTTGTAGCCCCGCACCTTCAGAAGGTCCCCTACAATCCCTCACGCGATTTCACCTACATCGCGAGTTATGCCGGGATCTCGGTGCCCTGCTTCGTGCGTAGCGACAGCCCCTTTCAAACGTGGGACGAACTTCTCGATTATGCGCGCAAGGAACCGTCGAAGCTGCGGTGGGCAACGGCTGCACCACGGGGCCTCGCCCATATCGCAACCGATGCCGCATTCCGCACCGAGAAGGTGACGGCAACCTTCGTGCCGTTCCGCGGTGGTGCCGATGCGGTAACGGCCCTGTTGGGCGGCCATGTCGATATGGTTGCCTCCTCGGATTTCGGGCCACATCTGGCAGCTGGTACCGTCCGCCTGCTGGCGGAAACCAGTCCCAATCCGAATGCGGGACATCCCGCCATTGTCAGCTTTGCCGAGCGGGGTTATCCGGTTGCCATTCCGGCATCCTACGGCCTGTTTGGGCCCGCGGGCTTGCCGAAGGACGTCATTGCATGGTGGGAGGATGCCATCGGCGAAATGATCGCGAGCCCGATGTATGCCGACTTCATCCGGGTCATCAACGGCTATCCGCTGTTCCAGAAGAGCGATGAATTTTCGCACATGGCCGGGCAAGCTTATACGCGCATCGGGCAACAGATTGATGAGATGGGGATCCGTCTATGAGCATAGCCCGCCTTGTTCCCTACACATTGACGGTCATTGGTCTTGGCGCGGCAGTGAACGCCGCCAGTCTTCAACTATGGGCCTATGGAGAACCGGCTGCGGGCCTGTTCCCCTTCCTTGCAGCACTTCTTCTGGTTTTCACAAGCCTCGGATGCACGCTGGAGAAGACGGCCGCAACAGAGCCCGTCGAGCTTACCCGTCTTCTCGCATATTGTGCTGCACTCGGGCTCTTTTGCCTGATGCTACAAGTGATCGGCTTTGCGCTCTCCGCATTCCTGTTTCTCATAGCCGTCTTTAGGTTGATCGAGCGAATGGACTGGAAGTGGTCGCTCATTCTGGCCTTCGTCTTTGCCTTTTCGACTTGGGGATTGTTCGAAGGGCTTCTTTCCGTCCCGCTTCCGCGCGGCGACTGGAGGCTGTGATGCTCGATTCCTTTTCGCAGCTGTTCATGGGCCTCGGTATCGCGCTCGAACCAACCAATCTCGCCATTGCGCTCCTCGGCGCAATCCTTGGAACAGCCGTCGGCGTTCTTCCAGGCCTTGGGCCCTCTGCCACTGTCAGCCTCCTGCTGCCCGTTACGATGATGCTCGACCAGACCGGCGCCATCATCCTACTGGCCGGCATCTATTACGGTTCGCTCTATGGTGGGTCCATCACCTCTGTCCTGATGCGGGTGCCGGGCGAGGCCGCCAGCCTCGTGAGTTGCTTCGACGGCTATCCGATGGCGAGGCAGGGCCGCGCTGGCGCCGCTCTTGGCATCAGCGCCTTCGGCAGTTTCATAGCCGGCATCAGCGCGACACTCGCGATCACGATCGTCGGCCCGGCTTTCACCTCCGTCGCTCTCGCCTTCGGGCCGATCGAAAAGACATCGATCGTGGCGCTAGGCCTTGTGCTTGCCGCCAGTATCGGTGAAGGGCCACGCATCAAGGCCTGGACGATGGTCGCGCTCGGACTGCTTCTATCGACGGTCGGCGTCGACCTGATCTCCGGCGAGGAACGGTTTGCCTTCAGTGTCAGCTACCTTCGCGACGGATTCAATATTGCCGTTCTTGCCATGGGTCTGTTTGGCGTGAGCGAAATGCTGATGCTGATCGAGCGGAAGGCATCACCCGAAACCGCCCCGATGCCGTCCTATCGCCTGCGAGACCTGCTTCCAACGGCAAAAGACTGGAAGGTTTCGACCGGGCCGATCGCACGCGGAACTGTGCTCGGCTTCTTTCTCGGGCTCATGCCGGGTGGTGGCGCACTCGTCGCCGGTTTCGCCAGCTACATGCTAGAAAAGAAGATCTCCCGATCGCCGGAACGTTTCGGTAAGGGCGCTATCGAGGGTGTCGCAGGACCGGAAAGCGCCAACAACGCTGCCGCCCAAGCAAGCTTCATTCCCATGCTCTGCCTCGGCATTCCGGCAAATGCGGTCATCGGCATCATCATGGGTGCGCTGCTAATGCAAAATGTCGTGCCTGGACCGCAGATCCTGACGGAACATCCCCAGCTTTTCTGGGGCATCGTGGCCAGCATGCTGATCGGCAACGCCATGCTGATCGTTCTCAACGTGCCGCTGATCCGGGTCTTCGTCCTGCTGCTGAGGATACCGCAGACGATGATGGCGCCACTCATTGTCCTCTTCTGCGTCATCGGCGCATTCAGCATGAACAATAGCCTGTTCGACGTCGGGGTCGTGATCGGATGCGGCTTTGTCGCCTATGGGCTTCGCAAGGCAGGCTTCGATCTGGCTCCCCTGCTGCTGGCGTTCCTGTTAGGATCGCTATTTGAGGAAAATCTCCGGCAAGGGTTGATTATAGGTCTCGGCAATCCGCTCGTCTTCCTCGACAGTCCGATCAGCCTGACGGTGATCCTCTTCACGATCGCCGTATTGATGGCACCATTGGCAAAAGGACTGAAAACGCGGATGGCGCGCAAGCCCTGCTAACACAGAATGGCGCGATGTCAGGCCATCGCGTCATTTTTCCACAGAGGGCGTAGTCTTGACCACGCCGAACGGAGCCAAAGTGCCCGCGAACTCCTGGATTTCCTGAATGCACGAGCCCAGATTGCACGAATCCTATGGCATCTTGCCAAACCGGACCTTCGAACCTAATGTAGTGTGTATCACTACTTTCTGAGGTTCATTATGGAAGAAGCCGTTTCCGCAGCGGATGCCAATCGTCGTTTCTCCATCATCCTGCGTGGGGTGCGGGACGGAAACACCTATGTGGTCACCAGCCACGGCAAGCCTGTCGCCCGTATCTTGCCGGCGGAAAGCCATGAGGAAACGACATCCGGCGCGCACTCTGCCCTGCTTTCGCGCCTCGCGAAACAGCCGGTCGTCAATACGGGACGTTGGTTACGCGATGAGCTTTACGAGGACTGAGCGTGAAGGTTGCCTTCGACACCAATCTTCTCGTCTATGCCGAGGGCGTGAACAGCAGTGAGAAGCGTGATATCGCGCTTGATCTGCTGCAGCGTATTTCGCAGACATCGGTGGTTATTCCGGTTCAGACACTCGGTGAACTGTTCAACGTCTTGGTGCGCAAGGCGGGCAAAAGCCGCAGCGATGCGCGCGCTGCCGTCCTCGGCTGGCGCGATACGTTTCCGGTTGCGGCAACCACGGCCGAGACGATGGTGACAGCCATGGATCTCGTCAATGATCACCAATTCAGCATCTGGGATGCCGTCATCCTCACCGTCGCCTCGCAGACCGGTTGCCGCATCCTGTTGTCGGAAGACATGCATGAAGGGTTTACCTGGGGAGGCGTGACGGTCGTCAATCCATTCGCAGACCGGAGACATGAACTGCTCACCATTCTCTTGGGCGAACGATCCAGTTGAAGTGGTCGGAACCAACCGCTTAGGTCCCATGTGTACGTTGGCCCCTTCAGTCGCCACAATTGTATATTGTGAACACCGTCTGCTGGTTGATCTAAGTGCAATACTTACCAACAGCATGTCGCTGGCAGTTAATCCAAAGAAAATGAAGAGCATCGGAGCTTTCAGCATAGCGGCAGCCCTTCCCGAGGGCAGCGAAAGCGGGAATTCTCGACACGCTTTTTGACGGAAAATGGGGCGCCGCAGGAGGGTTAGCGTAGCGCCGCGAAGCGGAAACCGGGACCGACGTCGCCCGACAAAAACGTTCCGTGAGAAGAGGTAGCAATTGGTCTCTCGCGTGAACGCGTAACGCGAGAACTAACGGTAATGGTCCAATACTCCTGTTGGATTAACTGCTTGACAGTCGACGCCGCGACCATCCGATGCGCGTCCACTCGTCTTCGCTGGCTGGCGCGATATGAGAGAGTTCCGAAGGCACGTTTCTCCTCACCGACGGCCATCCTTCTAGACTCTTCAGCCAGTCGTCAGAATAGACTGAGGACTGGTAGCGATACCCCTCGTCAGGCAGGATGACTGCGACAGTCTCCTCCGGATGGGTTCTGGCATACCAGTCCGCCACGAGGTGGGCCGCACCGCTGGTCGGACCGATGAACATCGCATGCTGGCGATAAAGGTCGCGGGCAGCCGTGAACGCCGGAAACGCGCCGATCCAATGCACCTCATCGATCAACGCATGGTCAAGGTTCTTCGGCACGATGCTGTTACCGAGCCCGCGCAGCAGGCGGGGACCGGCCTCATGCCCGAACAGCACACTATTGTGCGTATCCACCGCGATCGTTCGAAGCGCGGGAAACAGGGCCCCCAGATAGGTCGCTGTGCCGCAAAGCGAGCCGCCCGATCCGACGCAACCAACCAGGCAGTCGATGCGGCCTATCTTCTCGGTCAGAATTTCCGCTAGGCGGGAATAGGCTGCCGGATTGTCGGGATTATCGTATTGTTGCGGCCAGAAAGCATCCGGGCTGCTGTCGAGGATGCGGTGAAGCTCGGCAAGGCGCCCGCCCTGATTGCCGGTTCGGCCCTCGTCTTCAACGAGGACAACGGATGCGCCGAGTTGCTCCAGTCTCTCCCGGAAGGACGCATCCATTAGGCTCGTGGCACTGACGATTGTCAGCATGTAGCCACGCTCAACCGAAAGCATCGCGAGTGCCATGGCGAAAGTACCAGAACTCGTCTCGACGATATGACCGTCCCGCTTCAGCACGCCGCGCTCTTCTGCGCGATCAAGCATGAAGCGGGCCGGAAGCAGCTTCATCAGACGAAACTGCGCTGCGTGAAGGTTTGGTGAGAGCGGAACGATCCGGGGCGTTTCGTAATCGGCAAGATAGCTTTCGATATTCATTCCAGCACCCATGTCGGCGCACCGTCCGCATTCACCGCGAAGCGGATGATATCGGTGAACCCATCTTTTTGCGCGGCACGCGCAATGCTTTCGGCCCGATCCGCCGAATCGTCATCCCGCGCATCCAGGAGAATACCCATGCGGTTGCCACTATGGGCGACCTGCACGCCACAGGCTCCGCCAGTCTCTGCCAGCCGGAGGAAGTCATCGAACCGACGCTTCGGGAGATGGCGCTGATTGATCCGCGCACTCGCAGTTGCGACGCGGGCGATCGAATGCGCATCCTGCTGTGCAATGGCATGGCGCAAGTGGCCCCGCAGCATCCTGAAGGTTTCGATCTCCGTGCCACTATAATGGGCGGGCGGCATTTCCACCGTTTCGACCGGCGCGTCATCCGGTGAGGCAAAGCCAACGACGTAAAGCGGGGGATAGTCGCCGGGCAAATATTCGAGCACCACCCCCTGGCGATGTGCGAAAACCACGGCCTGCCCTTCGAAGACGATGGCGTCCGTCGCAACCTCCGCGGCGACGGCAAGACGGCAGATGGTCGAGCGACTGATCTGTGCGCGGGCCGCTGCCGCCACGGCGCGAATGCTGGCCACGACATCCGCTGTCGACGATCCGTAGCCGCAGCCATGCGGGATCGCGCTTTCGATCGTCAGGCTGCCCTCGGCGCCCGGGTGGCCCAGTTCATCAAGCGCGAGCCGTGCCGCCCGCGCCGCCTTGCTCCGGCCTTCCGGACGGGTGCGTATGCCTTTTCCGTTATCAGGCCAGAAGGTGACATGCGATGTCTTGCCCGGAAGCGGCAGCGTGAGAAGCCCACGATGAAGTTTGCCATGGCCATCGGGAAAGACACCTTGCAGGATCTCGCCGTGGTGGGCCATCGCCTTGCCAAAGCCAACCTGCAAGGGCCTAGGTGCCACTCCGCCTGGATTGATGGGTGCGACAGGATGGTTCGCGTCTGACAGGGGCATGCTGGAATCTCCACAAGTAATCGTTGCTTTGCCTGACATTCCTACAACTCGAACGTTCCGTCCCTCACCACATATCAGGAGTTGTCAGGGTAAAAATGTCGCAGCCGTGCATTTCAGCAGACGTGTACTGCGGGCTTTACCCGGTGCTTAATCCGGAAGGTGTGTGAGTGATACTGCGAGCCGGGCGCAGCCCGGCGAGCGGCGGTCGTGCACCAGGCGCGGCCGCAACCACCGATCCGGGTTTACCATTTGGCGGGATTCTGGCCTTGAATCAGAAATCGGGACACCTTGCGGCGGACCGAAGGAACCGGGCGCGACGGAGTTATTCCGGCCGCGCCCGGCTCTTCACTTATGTCGCCCGTTCCAGCAAGGTCTTAGCTTTCGCCTCCAGTTCAAGACGTCCATCCTGATGCGTCTTGGTACGGGCATGCGCCGTCATGCCCTGTACGAAATCGAAGATGCTTTCAGGCGGGTGACCTTCCTCCTGCAACACGGTTTGGATGATCTTGCCGGTTTCGGCTTTGGAGAAACCACGCCTGCGCAGGAAGGTTTCGCGGTCCTCGTCGTTACGGGCGACGATCCTCTCCCGAGCCGCCTTGATCCCGGCGACAAACGGCGCGGGTGAGGAATTGGCGAAGTTGGACAACGCAGGGGCTGCCTCGTGGGCGAAACGCTGCGCGGCGAACTTGCTGTGCCGGATGATGATTTCCTCGAAATTTTCGACGCCCCAAAGATTGCGGTTCATGCAAACCGCCCGAAGATAAAAAGACGCGATGCCGAGCGTCTTGCTGCCGACTTCACTATTCCAGCAATAGAAACCCCGGAAATACAGGTCCGGCTCTCCGTTCGGCAGGCGTCCGGCTTCGATGGGGTGCGTATCGTCCACGAGGAAAACGAAAACATCACGGTCACTGGCGTAAAGCGTCGTGGTGTCCTTGGTGATGTCAACGAAAGGGTTATGCGTCATCGTCGCCCAATCCAGAACGCCCGGCACCTTCCACATGGTATCACCCACGCCGTTACCCGCGATTTTCATGACGGCAGCGATCAGCTCATGGTCGAAAATCCTGCCGTAGTCCGGTCCGGTCACCGCCCGCAGCTCGATGCGGCCCTCATCTGCCTCATAGGTTTTCACAAGTTCGGCCCGGTGCGAAAGCAAGCCATGCTGTAAATTGATACCCGCTAGAGGCGCGGGGAGTCGACGCATATATGTTGCCGGTGCGCCGACAAGGCTGCAAAGCTGGCCAAAACTCCAATGCGTCGGCGAAATGGGTTCATCCTGTCTAGGAACGATAAGCGCCAACCGGTCCGCATTGTCGCGGCTGGCCTCAATGCGCACGGCGCGGGTTTCCACGGTACGGGCGGTAGCGCGATTTGCCCGCCCCTTCACCGCGTCGTAAAGTTCGGTGAGCGACAAAAACCGCTCGTCGTCAGGGCGCGAAAACCATTCCGACGAAACCCTGCCGTTATGCTCACCACGGGTCACATCCACGCGGAAACCCTTGTTGACCTGATGGCCGTTTTGGCTGCTGGCGATGAAATTCATGTCCTTGCTCCTTTTCTTCCCCGTAAATGCCGAAGGCATGTCCCTCGACATGCTTTCCGGGGGCGCGCGAGCGCGCGGGGATGGAGGGGGCAAATGCCGGCGAGCATGGCCGGCCTGCCGGCGTGAGCGGGACGGAGTGACAGGATCGGGGGAGTGACTGTCTGGCCGTTCTGCGAACCGGTGGGCCTGACATGCGCAGGCGGCGTTTGCGGGGAGCAAGGGGAAAAGTTTCCCTTGGCTCCCCCTTTTGAGTTCGGAATCAGGAAATCGTTAGCTCTTCGAGGCGACCTGCAGGCAATTGTATTTCGTGGTCAGATCCCGCCAGCCTTTCAGAAATGATGATCGAGCGCATGCACCTGTTTGGGAAGCCGCGCTACGGCGTCTGGCGAGGCGGCCCGAAGTTGATCGGCTCGGAGATCAAGCCGGTCGCTGCCGTGATGGGCACGGTCGCGACGCCGTTCAATCTGACATTTTGAACAGATTGAGGTATTCACAACCGGCAAACCCCAAGGTTAGATCGGATGGCAATCTTGGCGGGTAAAGAACGAACAATTGGCTGGCTGAGCGAGGCTTTCGTGTAATCGCTAAATTTTGCGACGAAACCGGTGGCATTGAATTTTAGGTGAAAAATCTCTCGCAAAAGTCAGTTGCAAAAATCGGACTTACGCGACTACCTTTTGCGACACAAGATCAGAGGGATCCTGTATCCGCGTCCATTCGGAGTCAAAAATCAGATCGTTATTGGCGGTGAGTGGGACCGGACCTAGAGATCGCTGAGGAAGGCAAAGCGAGTCCGCTCTGTCGCTATGCCGATCTCAATGGCGGCCGCCTCGATCTTCTCACGCTCCCGGTGTCCGCCATAGTATGAGATTATCCAATCCACATCTTCGGGCAGGTATTCTAGCATTTCTGCAAAATAAGGTGCGTCAACTTCGGCCAGCCCATGCCCGAAGACATAGACCTCAGAGACATCGCCAAGCCCCGTAAAGAATGCCCGATTGCGCTGGATGATCTCTGCTGTTGGCTTAAAGGTTTCACGGAAGTAGTCGTCTATTAGACGATAGCCCCCCGCTACGCGCGTGTCCGTGTCTTCGTCGATGCGATCTTCCCATCGGTCGTCATCACCTGGTGTCCACCCATGCCCTAGCACAATCTGCGAAGTAGGATCTGCCAAAGATCCGTGGATGTGCAGGACGTTCGCAGCGCCGTAGAGTGTCTGGATCGTCGGAGTGTAATTGAAGTTTAGGAATTTAGCCCGAGGAGCGATGGAACGGACAGGAAAGGTCGTCTGGGTCGGAATGCTGAGCGTACCCAGCCAACGCACGAAATTGCGATGAAGCCCGACTGACAGGGCGCGGATCACTCGGTCAAGTTCGTATTCGAAGTCGTGGTGACCCGAATCACGCCAGTCGTCGGCTCCGTAGCTCGGTAAAAAGTTCATTCCGTAGTCCAGAAGTTGGTCGGTATCAAAATACTGCAAGTTGTTCTCAAGGTCCGCCCAGGCGTTCTGGACATTGCCTTCGGCGTCGACCCAAGTTGGCAGGAATTCCTCAACGGCGCTGTGCACTTCGCGATCGACAGACTCTAACCATTCCGCAAAGTCTGCGTATCTCGACCTGATCCCATGATGGATATCGAAGCCGTTCCCGATGATGAAAAGCTTTGTCACAGCGCGAGGCCCTCTTCGATAATCCAACCGTCGGTCTAGCGCGCCGACCGATCCACGCAGTATCGAGTGCGTGGAAGAAATTTCCGGTCAATTTGTCATGGCGAAATATTGGCTTGGACCGCACGTTCAAACCGCTCCAGTGGATCAAGTCTTTGTGTTTGGCAGGTGCTTGCCGACATGACCTACGATCATCTTCAAAGGCTCTGGGTCAAAGATGAAGTGAATGGAAGCACAGGAATTCGCATCGCCAGAACCCAATGTAATATGAGGTTCGAACAACTGTTTCGCGCCCTGGTAATCGAACTCGTAAGCGGATCGGTATTTACTGCGGGTCGTATCTGAAATGTGCATGCTGCTCCGCTTTCCCCATCCACGGTCGCGGAGGTGGAGCAGGAGGTCACCACCGCTGCCCTTTCGGTCCCGGTTGTCCTTCCAAGCGTCGACAATCACATTCAGATCGGTCAACGCCTGAAAGATATCGTAGGGACGCTGAAATGGGCAGTCCTCCGCTGCCGACATAGCGGAATCAAGGAACTCTAGATTCTTGCAACGACCCGCTGCCGCCTGCACAGCCTCGATGACGGATGAGAAGGATAACTCGGATGCTTCGACCGGTGCGTGATTGCCCGTTCCTTCAATCTCGGGGACGAAAAATATCTGCTGATTGGCCCTGAGGTTGGCATTCTCTGCCTCAAGCTCTTCGAGCCGTTTTTCAGCGTTATTAAGAAGAGCGAGGTCACGTTCGTAATCGGCCCAAAAATCGTCGCCTGTTTCCTTCTTCTCTACTAATACTTTGCGTCTTTCCGCAGCCTCGACGCTTCGGATCAAGTTAACAATTTGTCCGTCCGGCACAAATCGAAATGCTGCAACAGCAAATACCGCTCGCTCGATTGCGCGGGCAGCTACGATAGGTCCGACATCCTCAATCCAAGTCCCGAAATACAATCGATGGCTCTTGGGCTCGGATACTTTTGTGAAGCCTGGCCAATATATTCGTGCCGCGCCGTTAAAGCATGAAAGCTGCCGACCAACCTCGTCGGCGAAATCCCAAGTCAGCTCAGGGTCAATGATCTGAACCACAACTGCAACGCCAGCGAGATTTTGCGCCAGTTTGGTCGCGTCGATTTGATTGACGTCTCCACGGGCATACGACGACAATAGGATTATAGGCAGTCTTCGAAGGTCACTCGTGAGTAGCGCGAGTAGGTCAGCCACCCCGCCGTGCTCTAACTTGTAAGGCTCAGCCCTTACCTGCATCTCCCCGATGTACGCGGGTGTCTTCCTACAGATATCACGGACTGCACGGGGCGATCCAAAAAGCAATTTTGCGGGCGAAACACTGTACTCGACAGACTCAATATAAATGAGATGCTCGACCCCACAACGGTCACCGAACTGACCAATGCGCACCTCGTTCGCCCATCTCAATCCATTATCGTTATCATCGGGGAAAGACCATCGGATACGTATCACGCGTCCTTCGCCGTCCTGATATACCGATGACGATAGCGAATGGTGTTCGATAATGTGGTCGCAGGTCCCGTCTGCCTCTAGATCGAAGTCAAAGTCAGCAATTTGTCTTCGGCTGCGATAGTGTTGAACAATCCAATCCCTATAGCTGGATAGGACAATAGAAAGGCCTTCGTCCGCCCTCACATCGAACCGACAAGCATAAACGAGACGAGCCATGTATTTCGCCCTCACCAGCAAACGGCATGTTACAGCCGCGCCTATACTGCGGATCGAGCACGGCATATTCAAGCGTATTCGCACAACAAATGCGTGCCTTTTGGAAGCGAGCTAAAAGTCATTCAGTCCTAAAGCCTAGGAGCACAAGTCGCCGCACCTTCCTCGAAAAAGTCCCGATTTCTGTTTCTGTTTTGCATCAGACATTGCGATGTCGCAGAATATGGACTTTCGCAACCAGAACAATGTGCGCCATCAAAGCGATCGCAGATCTCCGTGATTTCTAATGGCGGCGATGGCTGAACAAGGCGAAGCCCCGCTTTCGCGGGGCCGGGCCGTTGGCCAAGTTAGTTGGTGGCGCGGCGGCGGGACCAGATGAGCGCCAGATCCTCACCTTCCACCTCGACCAGGCTCGCATAGATCGGAGCGGGGAAGCTCGGATCGTCCAGCTTGACCGAGAGGTAGGGGTTGCCCTTGTCGGACTGCTTCTTCCATGCGGCTCCGAATTCCGTGGCCGCCGCAAACACGCGGAAGTCCGGTCCGTTTTCGTTTTCGCCCTCGGCGGGGACGAATTTCACCGACTTGACGTTGAGGGTGAGGGTCTTGACCGAGCCTGTGAAGCCGTTCTCGGTGCGCGAAAAAGTGCCAATCGTAGCCATCACGTGATTTCCTTTTGCTGATCGGGTCGCGCCCATCGCGATCTCGATGATGGTCGATGGACCGGGGACGATCGGCCCGCACCCAAAGGGCCGGAATGCAATGGAGGGCGGCCAACGGCAGATTTTTTGCTTCGCGGTGCAAAGCCGAAGGCGGCGGAAAAAAGCTGACGCCGGACGTTGCGGGATCAAGATGGAGGCGGCGCTCGCGTTGCCGGTCTTCGGTCAGACCAGATCAATCGAGTTCGCGTCGGGCGTGATCTGTTCAGTCGGGAACAGGAAATCATTGATGGCCGCTTTTGATTAGCACTTTTCCCCTGAGCACCGCCAACGGCTTCGCAGGCTCCCATGCGAACTGGACGATTACCTCAACGTCAAATCCGCGAAACTGCTCATTTGTCATTCGGGAAAACAAAAACGGACGTGACTTTCGCCTTCGCATTTGCCCAGAGCAACGAGTTCGCCGCGCGTGGATGCAGGGTTCTGTCACAGCAGGGCCATCCCCTGTCTTTCGGTCAAGCTGGACGGTCGGGGACTTTCACTCGGATCATTGTGCCGCGGGCATGGTCGAGGTGGATGCCGAGAATTGATCCAGCCTCATCCGACGCCGGACCATCACTCAACAGGCCACGGTCTGGTTTCGTGAACGTGGATGGGTTCCTCGCGAGATACCCACCGCCGCCATCCCTTGCGTCAGCGATCGTTACCGAAGGCGAAGACCCGCAAGGGGCTTTGCGAGTTGCCACAGGCAGCGAGTAGAGCGCGGCCCGAAGGGGACGCTATATCCACCCTCTCGGCGCACATCACTCCCTTCCGAGCAATGTAGAAATTGCCGTTACTCGATGGTCTCCACAATCTCGTAGCGCTTGATAAACGCACCAACGCCATCATTGAGAAATGCTAGCAGCGTGTCTTTCGACACGGGGAGCGTCTCGATCTTCTCGATATGCATGCGCGGCCACTCTCCGTCTGGATCGTCGATGATATCATTTCGAAGCTCCAGGACGGCTGCTCGCGCTGAATGAACGTCGCCAAAAAAGTTATCCGGAATGCCTGTGTAGGCCCACCGTTGTTCCTCTGGCTCTGTGGCTGCTGAATAGGTGTAAAAAGTAAAAGACGGTTCCTGAGACACGATTTCCTCCGACATACTACGCCCGGTTTTCCGGATTTCATGAACGACGGCACCAACATAACCGATGAGTTCCGGCTCTAAAACTGTAGGATTCTACAGTGCCACCGTCGCCCCATGCGCGCTCGTCGCGCTTCCGAGACGTTTCATCGTTCATGGAGCCGTGACGGATTGGCCAGCTTCGAAAGTGCGGACAGGCCCACGAATATGCCGCCTACGAGACAGAAGATTTGCCGCCAGATTTCGAAAGGAATGGCTTCGCGGGTGATGCCATGCAAGAGCGCATAGCCCGCGATGGCGGCGGGGGTCGCGAACATCAGGGCGATCGCAAGGCGCAGGCTGGAAGAACGTAGCGTGGCAAAGAGGTAGACCAGAAGGCCGTAAGCCGCCACGCCTGCGAACAGCCCGACGATGCCTGCGCCGACAAATCCGGCGCCCGTCGCGAAGGCAAGGCGCGTCATGGTGACAGCGAACAGGAACGGCAGTGCGTAAGTCGCCAGTGTATAGGCAAGCGCGCACATTGCGCCGATCAGTACAACGGACAACATTGTCAGCGGAACCATCTCTGGACTCCCTCGATTTCTCTACATGGTCGAACCGTCGCGTCGTGTCCACAAACACGCCGAATTGTATGCGCGGACGACGATCATGGATGCTGAACCGGGGCTCAATGATGCGGCCCGCATCGTCCGCTGCTGTTATAGAATCTCATTGTCGTGGTTCCTGTGATCCGGTCGAGGTTTCCGGCCGCGCCCGTTCGGCGCGGCCGGAATTTTCCTTGGGGCGGTCGGGAACAGGCCGGAACCGCTTGCGCGGCTCCGGCCATGGCTGTTCACTCGGCGGCAATGTGGAAGGCTGCACCCTCCACCTCCACGCGACTTTCTTCAACACTATAGTCTGTCGTGTCGATGGCCGGTGCTTCCGGTTCAAGTTCGACAGCTTCCGGGGTTGCTGCAACTTCACCCGCTTCCGCCTGCGATGCGGGCCGCTCGGTGCGCAGCAGTGGCGGCAACCATTCGGTCCCGGCCAGCAACTGCTCTGCGGCTTCCGCCATGGGCTGCTTCTTCATGGCTGCGATCCGATCCGCTGCCTCGTCGCCCACGGCTTCCCGCGCGGCTGCGATAATGTGCGCCTTGGTGACGCGTCCGAAGTAAGCCCGAACGGTCGGCATCCAGTGCTGGTTCATATCCAGCACAAGCGCCGTTGCCAGCTTGTCGGCGGTCCGCTGCGCACGGGGTCGTTGTTCCCATGGCAGCTTGAGGGCATTGACGGTCAGCGATGCGCAATGGGCGAACAACGCCATGATGCTCACGTGATCCAGCACCGCGATGAAGTCCCAGAGTTCGCCCAGGTTCTGCGGCATATCTGCCGCCCATCCGGCATGACGATCCGCCAGCATCTTCGCCGCCGCCGTGTCCTCGATACCATCAGCATGCCCGCCAAGGTGCGGACTGGTAGGCCGGATTTCGAGGGCATGAGCGTCAACGCTGCGATAGAACGTCTGTGCGGCAAGGGCGTGGGTGACGGCGATCAGGGCGATATCCGGCTGTTCGCCAAGCGCGAGGCGAAGGCCAAGCGTCCGGTGAGCCGTCAGGTCGCGGGTGAGAAGATCGGTGAGCGGCTGACCCGCATCGCCCTCCTCTTCTTCCTGCGGCGCAAGGCCGGATACATGGTAGCCCACCCCGTCACGCTCATCGTCTTTGATGATTTCCCCGTCTTCATTGACGCGGATACCATTAATGACGCCTCCGGCCTCCTCCCGTTCCGGTTCCGACATCTCGTCCTCGGGGCGGATAAAGCCGCGCTCGATGCGGGCCGTTCCGTCATGGTTCAGCGTGACGAACACGCCGCCCCGGCTGATGTCGTCGGGATCATGACCTTCGCGCATGGCATCGATCCGCTCGATCTCGGCTTCAAGCTCCGCGAAACGTTCGTCCACATCAGGCGGCAGGTCGTCGTCCGTGTTCTCCCATTCCGCTGTCAGATCATCGAACTCATGCTTCGCGGCGGCATAGGCGACTTCGTCTGCTTCGGAAAGCTCCACCGTTTGCGGATAGATACGCCGCATGCCGTGGGCGTGCGGGAAATCGATGAAGGCCTCCACCCATTTCCAACCCTCTGTTTCTCTGAGATCGACGGCGATCCCTTCCAGCTTGGCGATGACAAGCTGGTCCAGAAGTGCGGGATCGTCATAATATCCGCCGCGATCCTCGGTAAACAAATCGCGGATGATGGTGCCGCCCGCTTCCGTATAGGCCTCCGGGCCGACAAATATTGCCTTGCGGTCGTTCGCCTGCACATGTGTCCGTGTCAGGTCGCGGCGGATCGTCCACGGTTCACGGTTATAGCCAAGCCCGGCATAAACCTGCTCCTGCCGCGCATGGTCGTCGGTGACGGCAAAGGCCATCAGTTGGTCCAGCGTCAGATCGCCATCGCGATAGACCTGCATCAGCTTCGGGTTGACTGCGCCAAGGCGCATCCGCTGCTTCACCACATGCGCCGTTACACCGAAGCGGGCAGCGATTTCCTCGGCTCCCCAACCGCGATGTTCGGCAAGCTCACGAAACGCCTCGAACTGGTCTGCCGGGTGCATCGCCTCGCGGGTGACGTTTTCGTCAAGGCTGATTTCCTGCGGATCGTTCGCGGTATCGAGGACGCACCGGACGTGTTCGGACTTCCTGATCTGCTTGCGCCTGACGCGCAGCAGATGCGCCAGCCTGCGGCCTTCGCCGACCGTCACGAGATAGAAGCCGGTCGGTTCGCCCGCTTCGTCCGTCTCCGGTTCGACCACAAGGTTCTGCAGCATGCCCTTTGCCGCGATGCTGGCCGCAAGCGCCTCGATATGCGCCTCACTGTGCGGGGTCTTCCTCGCATTGCGCGGCGACTTCTTGAGTTTTTCGAGCGGAATGAAGAGTTCTGCCCCGCTTATGGCTTTCGGTGCTGGCAGCGCAGCAACCACCTCTGCCACGGCCTCCCCGACGCTGCTGATATCCGCAGTCGCTGCCGTCGCCTCTACCGCCGTCGCAACTGTGACGGCCTTCTTCTGTGTCCTTGCCATTGTTCCAATCCTTTCCCGTTAATGCCGGAGGCATGTCCCCGACATGCCTCCCGGGGGCGCGTGAGCGCGCGGGGATGGAGGGGGCAAATGCCAGCGAGCATGGCCGGGCTGCGCGGCGAGCGGAACGGATCAGATTTGTCGGACAGTGCATGCCTATGCCCCGGCCTGCGAGCGGGCGGTCCTGCCATGCGCAGGTGGCGTTTGCAGGGGAGAAAGGGGTAAGACCCCTTGGCGTCCCCCACGATCGGCAAGGCATCGGCCGTAGCCGATCAGGGAAAAGCGAGCGCAGCTCTCCTTATGCACGTTGGCGAGTGCGGAACCTACGATCACGGAACGACGGGGTGGTCATGGAGATGAAGAACGCAAAATAATTCTACTTGAAGGGGGATTCGCCCGCCGCTAAATTCAAGTATTCTTACGCCAATGCCCTCTGTTTCCGCCGCACGATCTGCGAACGACTGCGAGCCGGAGCGACAAGGGACGGTACTTTACGCTGGAGGTCGCTGTCATGCCCGCGATTTCGCATTCAAATCCGCCGGTTGCCGGCCCAGTCTTTGCCCGGAGCGGATTGGTCCGCTCGTGGGCGAGGATCGTGTTGTGGCAAAGCGGAAAGGGACAGCGGCAAACAGCGTGCGGGTCGTGCTCGCACCCGCCGACGACATGCCGGTCTACGACACGTCAAAGCCCGATCCTCGCCTCCGGGAACTTGTCCGCTTGCTTGCGCGACAGGCTGCCCGTAAATTCGTCGAAGCCGAGCAGGAGCGTGCCACCCGCGAACGCCTCCTCAAATAGGGAGGCCATCTCATGAAGGTTGCGCTCTACGCACGCTATTCATCTGACAATCAGCGCGATGCCTCCATTGAAGACCAGCTTCGCATTTGCCGCACGCGCGCCGAACGTGAAGGCTGGACAATCGTCGACAGCTATACCGATCGCGCCATCTCCGGTGCCTCTCTGATCCGTCCGGGTATCCAGGAACTGATTGCCGACGGACTGAAGCGGCGCTTCGACGTCATCCTGACGGAATCGCTCGACCGCCTTTCGCGCGACCAGGAAGATATCGCCGGCCTCTACAAGCGTATGCGCTTTGCCGGCGTCAGCATCGTTACGCTTTCCGAAGGTGAAGTCAGCGAACTCCATATCGGCCTCAAGGGCACGATGGGCGCGCTCTACCTGAAAGATCTCGCCGACAAGACCCGGCGTGGCCTGCGCGGCCGGGTAGAGGAAGGCAAATCCGGGGGCGGGCTCTGCTACGGCTACGACGTCGTGCGGCACGTCGAACCATCAGGCGAAACGAACCGCGGCGAGCGCACCATCAACGAGCCGGAAGCCAATATCGTCCGGCGGATTTTTACGGAATATCTGGCTGGCAAGTCCTCGCGCACGATCGCCATGGTGCTGAACGGCGAAGGGGTGCCAGGGCCGCAGGGTAGCGAATGGGGGCCATCGACCATCCATGGCAATCCGAAGCGTGGGACCGGCATTCTAAACAATGAGCTTTATGTCGGGAAACTGGTCTGGAACCGCCTGCGATACCTGAAGGACCCAGATACAGGCAAACGCGTTTCCCGTCCCAATCCGGAAACGGACTGGGTCGTTAATGACGTGCCGGATCTGCGCATCGTCGATCAGAACCTCTGGGATGCGGTGAAGACGCGGCAGGAGCAACTGGCGCTGGAACCCGGCACCCTGCCTGGCGACAACCGTATCCTGAACGAACGCCGCCGGCCAAAACACCTGTTCACCGGGCTCGTCAAATGTGGCTGCTGCGGTGGCGGTTATTCGATGATTTCGAAGGACATGCTCGGCTGCACCAATGCCCGGACCAAGGGGACTTGCGACAACCGGCTGAACATCCGCCGCGACACGCTCGAACAATCCGTTCTGAACGGGCTCGACAAGCACCTGATGGAACCGGAGCTCTACAAGGAGTTCTGCGAGGAGTTTACGAGGGAGGTCAACAAGGCTCGAATGGAGGCTCGCGCATCGCTCGATTCAACGGCCGCTGAGATCAAACGGATCGACCGCGAACTCGACACTCTCCTCGACCTTATTCTAAAGGGTGGTGCTGCCGATAGGATCAACGCGAAGATGGTGGCGCTCGAGGCGCGCAAGAAGGAGCTGGTCGGCTTCCTCGACGATACGGAGGAGCCACCTCCCCTGCTGCATCCTAATCTGGCAAAATATTATCATGAGGAGATCGCTGCTCTCCACGACCAGTTGGGCAATGAAGAAACGCGAGCACTGGCGGCCGACAAACTCCGCACGCTGGTCAACCGCATCGAGCTTGTTCCCGATCGTGCGGAACTGGTGATCGTGCTGCGCGGCGATCTTGCCGCGATCCTGACGTTTGCATCTGGCAAGAGGAAACCAGAGTTCCTCAACGAGAGGGCAATACTCGAAGAACTGTTGGGCTGCGCTGATCAATCCGGTAGCCAGAAACGCAAAAAGCCCCACGAGGGGGCTTTATTGGGATCACAGGGATCGTTGGTTGCGGGGGCAGGATTTGAACCTGCGGCCTTCAGGTTAT
>JWIT01000015.1 GCA_000949895.1 Agrobacterium arsenijevicii
GCACGACGGCGATGATGCCACCGGCCGATGCGCCGCCGACGTCATAACCCAATAGCGCCGTGCGATAGATGAGGAAGGCAAGGTTGGTGGAGGCATAGCCGGGGCCGCCATTGGTAGTGACGAGGATTTCCGCGTAGACGCCGAGCAGGAAGATCGTCTGGATCAAAATGACGACGGTGATGGCGCGAGCCAGATGCGGCAGCGTCAGGTAGACGAAGCGGTTGACGAAGTTGGCGCCATCCATCTCGGCCGCTTCCTTCTGTTCGCCGTCAAGCGATTGCAGGGCGGTCAAAAGGATCAGCGTTGCAAAAGGCAGCCATTGCCAGGCGACGATGATGACGATGGAGAGCAGCGGAAACTGCGCGAACCAGTCGACCGGCTGCAGGCCGAAGAAGCGTGAGAGATCGGCGAGCACGCCATAACCGGGATGCATGATCATGTTCTTCCAGACGAGTGCGGCCACCGGCGGCATGACGAAGAAGGGCGAGATGATCATGATGCGCACGATGCCCTGACCGAAGATGTCATTGTCGAGCAGGAGCGCAATGGCGATGCCGCCGATGACGGTGATCAGAAGTACGCCGCCGACGATCAGCAGCGTGTTCCAGATCGACTGGAAGAAGGCCGGATCGGTGTAGAAATACTGGTAATTGAACAGGCCGGCGAAGCTGACATTGGCGGGGTTGAGGAGATTGTAGTTCTGGAACGAAAACCACAGGGTCATCGCCAAAGGCACGATCATCCACACCAGCAAAAGCAGCACCGACGGCGCAAGCATAACCCGCGCAAGACCGCTCGTGTTCCGTGTTGCCATTGTTAGTCCTCCCTCACGGATACAGTTATAAAGTTTGAGCGGGATTCTAGGTGAAAACCGCTCTCACTTCCCCCATTTCGCTCCGGCGGCCTCTGCCGCAGGGCATCCGGATTTATGATTGCCGTCAGTGGCGGCCTTCGCCCGTCGCCGCATGGTAGGTCGCAAGCACCTGGTCCACAGCCGCGACCAGAACACCCTCCATATCCTTGCCCGCAACCGCGGCGAGCGGCAGCTCGCCTAGGTATTGGCGCAGCAGGGTTTCGGGAATTGTCTTCCCATCAAGCGCCTTATGCAAGGTGGACACGGCAGCAAGCGCCTCCGGCCTCGTCCAATAATAGCGGATGCGGTCACTGTAGCTGTAGTGGCGCTGCAATCGGAGCGTGATGTCGTTGCCATGGTAATGGCCCTGCCATTCGCCCGGCGTGGCGAGCATCAGCTTTTCCATGGCTCGCGCCAGTGGCCGTTCACCGTAATCGCCGACCATTTCGGATGCGATCATGTCCAGCGCGTAAAGTGCTTCCCGGTAAGCAAAGGTGAGGCCCGGTCCGACCTTGAGGATCGGATAACCGTCGCGCACCAGTGCAGCGAGGGCAGGTTCGGTCTGGTAATCGGTGGAATGGGCCTCAAAGACCAGTTGTGGTTCGCCCTCCAGTACGGCGCTCAAGTCTGTCGCGGCCTGCGGATCGTAAGCGACGACATTGTCGCTACCGAATTCCACGCCGGGCTGCACGACAAAGGCGATGACCCGTTCGAACGCCTGCGAAAGACCGTATTGCGCGAATATCGCGCGGTGAAGCTCGATGGTCTTGCGTGCGGCCTGCGGCTCTGTCGGCGCGACGGTGTCGAGCACGTGATCGGCGCCACCCGGCACCGGCACCTCGGTGCCGAGAATGTAAAGCGGTTTCGGCAGGCCCGCCTCAGTCGCGGTTTTTTCGGCGACAGCCGCGAGTTTCGCGGCACGATTGGCGATCGTCAGGTCGTCCAGTGCGGCCGGTTCGCCGGCGCAGCCCATCGACGCATCGAGATGGATCTTGCGAAAACCGGCTTTCACATAGGCCTCGACCATGGCAGCGGCTTTTGCCAGAGCCTCTTCGGCTTTTTCCCTGCGCCAGGGATTGGGGCCGAGATGATCGCCGCCGAAAATCAGCAGTTCGCCGGGCAACCCTTCTTCCCCAGCTATGGCGTTGACGAAGGCAACGAAGTCGCGCGGCGTCATGCCGGTATAGCCGCCGAGGTGATTGACCTGATTGCAGGTCGCTTCGATCAGCACGGCTGTTTGACTGGCGGCGGCGCGGCGGATCGCGGCGCGCAGAACAACGGGGTGGGCAGAGCAGACTGATGTGATGCCTGCGGGCTTGCCGGCGCGGCGCGCGGCGGCGAGGTTTTCCAATATGCCGGTCATCGGGCTTCTCCGGAGGTTTGTGCGGCCAGGAAGGCGTCGAGTTCGGAAAGGCTGGCGGCGCCCTCCATCGGGCCGCGCCTGATGACGTTGTGCGCGCCTGATGCATTGGCATAAGTCAGTGCCTGTGCGGGATGCATGCCGAGGCGGCGGCAGGTGAGGTAGGTTGCGCCGAAACAATCACCCGCACCGGTCGGATCGATTTCGGTGACCGTCAGTCCGGGGGCGTGGATGCGGCCATGGGCGCGGCTGAAGTGGCTTGCCCCGCCGGCACCGCGTTTCAGCACGATCTCGCCGATACCGGAGGCGAGGAGCTTTTCTATCGCTGCGTCCTCATCATCCAGACCGGAGGCGGCCTGAAGTTCTTCGCCGGAAGGCAGCAGAAGGTCGGTGACATCAAGGAGATCATCGATCAGCTTGCGGCCCTCGTTGCCCTGCACCAGTTCCTTGCGGATGTTCGGATCGAAAGACACCGAGCCGCCGCGCGCCTTGACGCTTTTGATCGCCTCCAGAATGATCTCGCCGATACCGGCGATCGCAAACGCCGATCCCATGACGTGCACATGGCCCGCCTGTTCGATGAGAGCCCGCGCTTTATCAGTCATGTGCGTTTCGCGCGCCGCCGAATGGGCGATGTTGAAAACGAAGTCCCGCGCGCCGTTTTCCCTGTAGCGTACGAAAGCGCTGCCGGTTGGCCGATCCGTTATGGTGGTGATGGCCGATACGTCGACGCCGTCGCGTCGCAGCCGTTCGATGTTGAGGCGGCCGAAATCGTCGTCGCCCACCGCGGCGATGATGCCGGCGGTTCCGCCGCAACGCGCAACCTGATCGATGAAGATGGCGGGCGCGCCGCTCGGAAAGGGACCGATCAGCGATTGCGGCTCAAGAAAGCCGTTACCGACTGTCGTCGCCATGATTTCCACGAGGATTTCACCCGCCGTGATGGTCGGGCCTTTCGTGTGCGGCGCCAGTGCGGATACCTGCCTCATCGTTTCCTCCATATGCATTCGGTTCCCGTCCTTCCGGGCGGGTGCAAATTCCCGGATATTCGGGTCTGTTACTTTCCGGATATCAGTTAAAATTTACGCGCGTCAAGATATTGATTGATGAAATTTTTGCTGCAACGCAACAGGATTGGCGTGTCGTGTAATAATTTTAGACGCTATTATCGCGTTAAATACAGTAGGTTATACTTGTTTGATTGGATCGCATTGCCTTTTCGTTTATTTTTGGATGTTGACAATCAGTGTGAGTTTGCGAGATAAAAATTTACACATGTATTTTTATGCGTGGACATCCGTAAAGGAGGAGCGGGTCTCATGAGCAAATTCATTGGAATTCTGTCATCGTCTGTGGTTGGAGCGGGCCTTTTGGCCGGACTTGCGCAGGCGGAAGAAATCAACATCGCCACCGTCAACAATGGCGACATGATCATCATGCAGAAGCTTTCCAGCGCCTGGGAGAAGGAAACTGGAAACAAGATCAACTGGATCGTGCTGGAAGAGAATGTTCTGCGCGAACGCGTTACCACCGATATCGCCACCAATGGTGCCCAGTTCGACATCATGACCATCGGCGGTTACGAAGCGCCGATCTGGGGCAAGCAGGGCTGGCTGGCGCCTGTCGATGATCTCGGCAACGATTACGATTACGCCGACCTGCTCGATCCGATCAAGAAAGGCCTGACGGTGGATGGCAAGCTTTACGCCGTGCCGTTTTATACCGAAAGCTCGTTCACCCTTTACCGCAAGGACCTGTTCGACGCGGCTGGCCTGAAGATGCCTGATAATCCGAGCTACGATCAGATCAAGGACTTCGCTGCCAAGCTGACCGACAAGTCGAAACAGCAATATGGCATTTGCCTGCGCGGCAAGCCGGGCTGGGGCGAGAACATGGCTTTCCTCGGCACCATGATCAACACCTATGGCGGACGCTGGTTCGACATGGACTGGAAGCCGCAGCTGACGAGCGAGCCGTGGAAAAAGGCGATCTCGGATTACGTGGCGCTGATGACCTCTTACGGCCCGCCCGGTGCGGCCACCAACGGCTTCAACGAGAACCAGACGCTGTTCGCATCCGGCCATTGCGCCATGTGGATCGACGCCACCTCGGCTGCGGGACGTATCTACGATCCCAAACAGAGCCAGGTTGCCGACAAGACCGCTTTCACGCGCGCTCCGGTGGAGGCAACGCCGAACGGGTCTAGCTGGTCCTGGTCGTGGAACCTGGCCATTCCGAACACCTCGAAGAAGCTCGAAACCGCCAAGTCCTTCGTAAAATGGGCGACCTCGAAGGATTATGTGAAGATGGTCGGTGAGAGCGAAGGCTGGGTCGCGGTGCCGCCCGGCACGCGCAAATCCACCTACGACCTGCCGGAATACAAGAAGGCCGCGCCCTTTGCGGATACGGTATTGAAAGCCATCATGTCCGCCGATCCGTCGAAGCCGACAAAGGATCCGGTTCCCTATACCGGCGTGCAGTTCGTCGCCATACCGGAATTCCAGTCGATCGGTACGGTTGTCGGCCAGCAAATCGCGGCAGCCCTTTCCGGCCAGCAGACCGTCGATACGGCGCTCGAAGGCGCACAGAAACAGGTCGAGCGTGACATGACCCGCGCTGGCTACATCAAGTAGCCGCGTCCTCCCGGCCTGCCGCCCGCTTGCCTTCTTGGCGGCGGGCGGCATGGGCCATCCCGTCGCATGCCGGTGGACACAAGGCGCCTGATCGCGCCATCCATTTGCAATTCAGCACAAAGCGCGTTGGAGTTTTTTGGCCTACTGCGCATCTATCACGGAGATCGACATGAGATTGAACAACAAGGTCGCGCTGATTACCGGCGCTGCCCGCGGCATCGGCCTTGGTTTTGCGCAGGCTTTCTCCGATGAGGGCGCGAAGGTGATCATCGCCGATATCGATATTGCCCGGGCGACCGCTTCTGCCGCCGCCATCGGCCCTTCCGCCAAGGCCGTCCGACTGGACGTGACTGACCTCGGTCAGATCGATGCGGTGGTGAAGGCTGTCGATGAGGAATTCGGCGGCATCGATATTCTCGTCAACAATGCTGCGATCTTCGACATGGCGCCGATCAACGGCATTACCGAAGAGAGTTATGAGCGGGTTTTCGACATCAATCTCAAGGGACCGCTTTTCATGATGAAGGCCGTCTCCAATGTCATGATCGCGCGTGCGCGCGGCGGCAAGATCATCAATATGGCAAGCCAGGCCGGCCGGCGCGGCGAGGCGCTTGTGACGCTCTATTGCGCTTCCAAGGCGGCGATCATTTCCGCCACGCAGTCGGCGGCGCTGGCGCTCGTCAAACACGGCATCAACGTCAATGCGATTGCGCCGGGTGTCGTGGATGGCGAGCATTGGGAAGTGGTCGATGCGCATTTCGCCAAATGGGAAGGCTTGAAGCCGGGTGAAAAGAAGGCGGCGGTAGCCAAATCCGTACCGATCGGCCGTTTCGCGACGCCAGACGACATCAAGGGGCTTGCGGTATTCCTCGCCTCTTCCGACAGCGACTATATCCTCGCCCAGACATATAATGTCGATGGCGGCAACTGGATGAGCTGAAAGGCCGGAGATGACCATGCATGCCATTCAATTCGTCGAGAAGGGACGCGCCCTGTTGGCGGAAGTTCCGGTTGCCGATCTTCCACCGGGCCACGCCCTCGTGCGGGTCAAGGCTTCGGGACTGTGCCACACCGATATCGACGTCCTCCATGCGCGTTACGGCGACGGTGCTTTTCCCGTCATTCCGGGGCATGAATATGCTGGCGAAGTCGCGGCTGTGGCTGCCGATGTCACGGGCATCCAGGTCGGTGACCGGGTTGTCGTTGATCCCAATCTGCCGTGTGGTACCTGCCCCAGTTGCAGAAAAGGGCTGACCAACCTTTGCAGCACGCTGAAGGCCTATGGCGTTTCCCATAATGGCGGCTTTGCGGAATTCAGCGTGGTGCGCGCCGATCATCTGCACGGCATCGGTTCCATGCCCTATCATGTCGCCGCACTTGCCGAACCGCTCGCCTGCGTCGTCAATGGCATGCAGAGCGCTGGCATTGGCGAGAGTGGGGCGGTGCCGGCTAACGCGCTTGTTTTCGGTGCTGGTCCCATTGGTCTGCTGCTCGCCCTGTCGCTGAAATCACGCGGCATCGCGACGGTGACGATTGCTGACATCAATGAAAGCCGGCTTGCCTTCGCCGAAAGTCTCGGGCTTCAGGTGGCGGTTTCAGGGTCTGAAGCGCTACTGCGGCAAGAGAAGGCGTTCGATTTCGTGGCGGATGCGACCGGTATTGCCCCCGTTGCGGAAGCGATGATCCCGCTGGTTGCCGATGGTGGCACGGCGCTGTTCTTCGGCGTCTGCGCGCCAGATGCCCGCATTTCGGTTGCGCCCTTCGAAATCTTCCGGCGGCAGCTGAAGCTTGTCGGCTCGCATTCGCTGAACCGTAACATACCGCAGGCGCTTGCCATTCTGGAGACGGATGGTGATGTGATGGCGCGGCTCGTGTCGCACCGGCTGCCGCTTTCGGAGATGCTGCCGTTCTTTATGACGAAGCCGTCCGATCCGGCCACGATGAAAGTGCAATTTACAGCCGAATAGTCGTTTGGCCGTTGATAACCGCATTCGACCGGCTTTTCGTGCGAAGGCCGGTCGATATAGAGTACCACATGTAATATTTCATGGGGGCAAGCACTTTGGCCAAATCTATCAGGACGATGGAAGAGTTCTCGGAATTCGTCGGCCTTTCCCGCCCGACTGTTTCGAAATACTTCAACGATCCGGCCTCGGTCCGCAAGAAGACGCGGGATGCCATCGAGGAAGCGCTGAAGAAATCGGGCTTTCGGCCCAATATTTTCGCCGTCAACCTCAACCGCCGCCGCTCCAATATCATCGGCATCATCATTCCGAACTCGACCGACCCGTTCTACATGGCGCTGACGAGCCGTATCGAACTGATCGCCAACGAAGCGGGGTTCCTTGCCTTTGTGCTGTCGTCGGATGGCAAGGCGGAAATCGAAGACCGCGCCATCCGCACCTTCAAGTCGATGAATGTCGCAGGCGCGATCATCGCCCCGCTCGGTGTCAAATCCCACCGTGCAACGCTCGAACAGCTTGGGGCCAGCATTCCCATCGTTTATGTCGATTCGCCGCTCGACGAGACCTCTGCCTTTGTCGGCACCGATAACCGCCAGAGCGTTGGCCTGATGGTGGACTACCTCTGCCGTTCGGGCGAGCCGCCCTGTTTCTTCGACATGCCGCAGGTCAACACCAACGCGGCGACGCGCCGCACCGCCTATGTTGAGGCCATGCAGCGTCTCGGTTTCGAACCGCATGTACTCAACGTTCCTGATATCGTTACTTGGGATTTCGAGCGTTTCGCCTTTGACGAAGCTGGCCGGCTGCTGGATCGGAAGGAGCTTCTGCCGTCGCGCACCATCCTGTGCTCGAACGACCGTATCGCCTTCGGCGTGATTGCCGCCGCCTTTCAGAAGGGGATCAAGGTCGGCCATGGCGCCGATTACGACCTCAGGGTCGCCGGCCATGACGATCATCCGCTGTCACGTTATGCCTGCCCGCCGATTACCACGGTGGCGCAGAATTATAACGAGATCGGCAGGCTATCGATCGAGCTTCTGTTGCAGAAGCTGAACGAGGAGGCGGATGACACGACGCGGATGCGGGAGCGCATCCTTCTCAGCGCCGATCTGATGTTACGCAAATCGGCCTGATGGGAAGCGCTCGCGCACTATTTCACCGATGGCTCGGCAGTTTTGGCAAGAGCACCGTCAACAGGCCGAGCAGCGGCAGGTAGGAGCAGATGCGGTAGACGAATTCGATGCCTTCCTTATCCGCATAGACGCCCAGAACCGCAGCCCCGATACCGCCGAAGCCGAAGGCGAAACCGAAGAACATGCCGGCGATGAGGCCCACACGCCCCGGCACCAGTTCCTGCGCGAACACGACGATGGCCGAGAAAGCGGAAGAGAACACGAAGCCGATGACGACGACGAGAACCGCCGTCCAGAACAGGTTGGCATAGGGCAGCATCAGCGCGAAGGGAATGACGCCGAGGATCGAGAACCAGATGACCACGCGCGATCCGAAACGGTCACCAATCGGGCCGCCGAAGAACACGCCCGCAGCCGAAGCGCCGAGGAAGAGGAACAGCAGAACCTGCGCATCCTGCACGCCCAGCCCGAACTTCTCGATGGTGTAGAAGGTGAAGTAGCTGGAAAGGCTGGCGAGATAGGCATTCTTGGTGGCGGTCAGCACAACCAGCACGGCGAGCGTCATTGCGACTGTGCCGCGAGCGAGCGGCAAGGCGCGGCTGACAGGAGCCTTGCCGACATTCGCGCGACGGTGGCGTGTGTACCAGACACCGACCCAGGACAGCACGATAAAACCAACGAGGGCGATCAGCGAAAACCAGCTGAGGCTCGACTGGCCGAGCGGGATGACGATGAAGGCGGCAAGCAGCGGGCCGATGGCCGTGCCGGTATTGCCGCCAACCTGAAAGAACGACTGCGCAAGACCGTGGCGTCCGCCGGATGCCAGGCGCGCGACACGCGAGGCTTCCGGATGGAAGATCGCCGAGCCGATGCCGATGAGGCAGGCGCCCGCGACCAGAACGGTAAAACTGTGCGCGAAGGCGAGCGTGATGAGGCCGGCGCAGGTGGAAAGCATGGCGACGGGCAAGGAGAAGGGCATGGGCCAACGGTCGGTCACCATGCCGATAACCGGTTGCAGCAGCGATGCCGTCACCTGAAATGCGAAGGTGAGCAGGCCGATCTGCATGAAGTCGAGGGCGTAATTGGTCTTCAGCAGCGGATAAAGCGACGTCAGCAGCGATTGCATGATGTCGTTGAGCATGTGGCAGAAGCTGGCGGCTGCGATGATTGAAAACGTCGTGCGTTGCGGGCTGAACCCGGTGCTGGTGACGGCGGCCATGATGTATCCTCTCCAGATTCCCGGCAGGAGACGGGAAACGTGTCTTTATTTCTTCCCGCTTTTATTCATATTGCTTCTGGCCTGCTTTCGAGTTCTGGACGATTTTCTTTGTGAATGGGCCAAATGGCAAAAATCAAATCACTAAAACCCACCCGTCTGTCGGATGACGACCATGAACGCAGCCTGAAATTGATCGACGGCACCAACGAGCCGGTGCTGGCGCTTCACCGTGCCTATCCCACAGGACACCGCACGCCGATCCACAGCCATGGCCGGGTGCAAATATGGTGCTCCCGCCAGGGCGTCGTGCTGGTCAGCACCGCTGACGGACGCTGGATGATACCGCCCGGGCACGGACTCATCATTCCCGCCGGGCTGAAACATGAGTCCGAGATCATCTCCACGGTGGAGATGCACTCGATCTACGTTCACCCCGATCTGTTTCACGCCGATGCCCCAAGGGTGGTGGAAATTACCGCCCTTGCCTCCAGCCTGATTTCGGAACTGCTGGGCGAGGAGCACCAGCCGACCGCTTTTCATCGGCAGGGGCTGGTGCGGGCGCTTCTGCTGGACGAGGTCAACCGTCTGCCGGAACGGCCGCTCGGATTACCCTTTCCCGATAATCAGCGTCTCGCCGGTCTTTGCCGCGAGTTTCTGAAAAAGCCGGTCGCCAGAGTGGAAATCGATGATTGGGCCGCTGCCATGGGCATCAGCCGTCGTTCGTTTACGCGGTTATTTCGCAAAGAGTTGGGGGTGAGTTTCGTCACCTGGCGTCAGCAGGCCTGCATCTTCGCGTCGCTGCCGAGGCTTGCGGCGGGCGAGGCGGTGACCAATGTCGCGCTGGATGCCGGTTATGAAAACATTCCGGCTTTCACCACCATGTTCCGGCGGATGCTTGGCAACTCGCCCCGCGCTTACCGCAAGGCGGCAGGCCAGCGCGGCGGCGGTTTTCCCGACCCGGATGATGCCGAGAGCTAGGCCGCCGTTGCGCGCATATCCCGGCGGAAATCGGAAGGTGACATGCCGGCGATCTGGCGAAACGCCTTGTTGAAGGCGCTGACGGAGCCGAAGCCGCTTTCCATGGCGATTTGCAGAATATTGTCCTTGCCGTTCATCAACATCGCCTGCGCGCGGGAAAGCCTGAGCAAGGTCAGGTATTTGATCAGCGTCATGCCGGTGGATTTGCGAAACAGGTTCATCGCATATTTCGGATGAAGTGCGGCAGCGCGAGCAATCTCGGTCGCATCGATGTCATCCAGAAAATTGGCGGCGATGAAATCGCACATGCGCACCACCCCGATGGAGGGCGCAATGCTCTCGTCATCCTGCTCCCGTTTGCCGTTGATGGCAGACGATATGACGGAATAGGGTTCGAGGAACATCCGCTCGACCCTGAGCAGCAATTCCTCCACCGCGTGTTGCGCCTTGGCAGGATCACCCGAGGTGACATAACGGAACCAGCGGCCGAAATTTTGCTCGTCAGCTCGGTCCGTTTCGGCACTCACCATCGTCGCGCCGCCCATCAGCAGGCTGGAAACCGCAGCCGGCAGCCGCATGCGAAAAAAATGAACGAGCGGCAGGTGCGCGCCGGCATAAATTGAATCGTCGGAAGATTGGTCCATCTGGTGCGGCTGGCCACCCCAGAAAATACACATCTGCCCGGCATTGAGCCGAAGATCATGGTCGCCCATGCGATAATGCACCGATCCGGACAGAACGTAATTCACCTCCACCTGCGCATGCCAGTGCGGCCGGAGCATGATGGGCGGATGATTGTGAAAAAGCTGAAGCGTGGTTGGCATGCCTTCGATGCTGCTTGCACCCGGCTGGTAGAAGGCTCTTTCGGCAATCTTACTTTCCGCCAAATCGATGTTCCCTTTGTACGAGACAGATTTCCTGCCGCCGGTAATGTGCCCATGTTCGCTAAAGAACGGCAATTGAAAAAAGGGAGGTTTTCAATGTGCTTTAAATTTCTTGGCGCGTCGACAGCTCTGGTGCTTCTTGCAGCACCGGCAATGGCGCAACCCGAGACCGTTACCATCTGGAGCTGGGACGTCGCGGCGTCAGCGCTGCGATCTGCGGTGGAGGGGTTCAACAAGCAGAATCCAGATATCAAGATCGTCGTTGAAGACCTTGGAAACAATCAGGTTTTTGACAAGACGCTGGCCGGTTGCGCAGCCGGGGGCGATGGTCTTCCGGATATTGTCACGATCGAAAATTTCGAGGCGGAGGTTTTCTGGAGCCGGTTTCCCGATTGTTTCGCCAATCTGACCAAGCTTGGCTACACGCCTGAGAAACAGGCACTTTTTCCGGAATTCAAACGCACCGAACTGGAAGTCGACGGTG
Organism: Agrobacterium arsenijevicii; assembly: GCA_000949895.1. Classification (GTDB taxonomy): domain Bacteria; phylum Pseudomonadota; class Alphaproteobacteria; order Rhizobiales; family Rhizobiaceae; genus Agrobacterium; species Agrobacterium arsenijevicii. Next base: position 11,509 of record JWIT01000015.1, read on the forward strand.
TCGCCTACGCGGTTCCGTGGGATTCCGGCCCGGTGGCGGTTTTCTATCGCCGCGACTTTTACGAAAAGGCGGGCGTCGACCCGGCCACCATCAAGAGCTGGGACGATTTCATCGCGGCCGGCAAGAAGGTCATGGCCGCCAATCCTGGCACCGTGATGACGCAGGCCGACTTCAACGGTGGTAGCGAATGGTTCCGCATGATCACCAACGAGCAGGGATGCGGTTACTTTTCGACAGACGGTCAAAACATCACCATCAACCAACCGGCCTGCGTTGCCACGCTCGCGAAGATCAAGGAAATGAAGGATGCTGGCGTCATAACGGCCGCCAGCTGGGATGAGAAAATCCAGTCCAACACGGCCGGCAAAGCGGCGAGCCAGATGTTTGGCGCCTGGTACGAAGGCACGATCCGCTCCGGCTCTCCCGATCTTTCGGGCAAGTGGGGCGTCTATCCGATGCCGAGCCTGACGGCGGATGGCCCACATGCCGCCAATCTCGGCGGTTCGTCGCTGGCCATCAGCTCGACGTCCAAGCACAAGGAAGCCGCGTGGAAATATATCGACTACGCGCTCACCACCAATGAGGGGCAGGTGACGATGCTGAAATCCTTCGGTCTCGTTCCTTCGCTTCTTTCTGCCACCAGCGAGCCTTTCGTCAAGGAAAAGCAACCCTATTGGGGCGGCCAGGCGGTCTGGACCGACATTCTTGCGACCTTGCCGAAAATCGTGCCGAGCCGCGGCACCGCCTTCCAGTCGGATGCGGATGCTATCTACAAGGCGACGCAGACGAAATATCTTGCAGGCGGTTATCCCGATGCGAAAGCGGCGCTCAACGATGCGGCTAAGCAGATCGAAACGGCCACGGGTCTTCCGATCGCGGAATGATGCTGTTGGAGGTCGGCCCTGCTCCTGAAGCGGAGCCGACCTCTCCAAGCCCTTCCAATTATCGCATCTGGAGGTCGTCATGCCGTCAAGGAACAGGATCGCGTATGCGTTCCTTGCGCCCTATCTTCTGATTTTCGCGACGTTCTGGGTCTGGCCGATCATCAGCTCGTTCATGCTGTCGTTCCAGAATACCCGCATCAACCCATGGCGGTTCGCGCCCTCCATGAACTGGGGACGGCTTGTTTCCGATCCGGCGTTTTACAACGCGCTTTACAACACACTGATCATTCTCGTCATTCAGGTGCCTGTCATGATCATGCTCGCCACTGTGATGGCGGTGCTCTTGAACTCGCCGCTCCTGAAGGTGCGCCCGCTTTATCGTTTTGCCTTCTTTGCGCCTGTTGTCGTTGGTGAGGTCGCCTATGCGGCAGTGTTCCGGCTGATGTTCAGCGCCGATTTCGGCATCATCAACAAGCTCATCACTTCCGTTGGCCTTTCGCCCATCTCGTGGTTCGACAATGCCAATGCGGCCATGGCGCTTGTCATCATCGCCGTCACCTGGCGCTGGGCAGGATACAACGCCATCATCATCCTCGCCGGCCTGCAATCCATCCCCGGTGATGTCTATGAGGCGGCGACGCTGGACAAGGTGAACAAGCGGCAGCAGTTCTTCCACATCACCCTGCCGCTGTTGAAACCCATCATCCTGTTCTGCGTGGTCCTGTCGGTCATCGGCACCATGCAGCTTTTCGCCGAACCCTTCCTCATCACCAACAGGGGCGGGCCGGGCGGCGGCACGGAAACGCTGGGGCTGTTCCTTTACCGGCAGGGCTTCACGTCGCTCAATTTCGGTTACGCCTCGGCCATTGCCTACACCATGGCGGCGCTCGCCATCGCCATTTCGCTTCTTAATCTCTGGGTCGGGAGGGAGCCGAAATGAGATCGAAATCCAGATCGCTTTTCTGGCAGAAGATTGCCCTGCATGCGACGCTGACGCCGCTCGCCATCATCTGGCTGTTTCCGCTGTGGATGATGTTCGTGTTCTCGACCATGCCGGATTACGGCATTTTCAGCCCCGACATCGTGCTGATGCCTTCCTCCAACTTCATCGAGAATTTCAGCAACCTACAGGCGGATACCAACTTCGTCAGGGCGATGTTCATCTCGATCACCGTCGCCGTCATCTACACGGTGCTTTCGGTATTCCTGACCTCGATGGCGGGCTGGGCGCTGGCGCGTTACCGTTTTGCCGGACGCTCGGTGGTGATTGCTATCATTCTCGGCACCATCACCCTGCCTTTTGCGGTCGTCGTCATTCCGCAATTCATCATGGTGGCGCGCGAGTTCAAGCTCGCTAATAGCTGGATCGCGCTGATCGTGCCGCCGCTGTTCAATTCGCTCGGCGTGCTGTTCATGCGGCAATCCTTCTCGATGATGCCGACGGAGCTTTTCGATGCGGCAAGGGTCGAGGGCGTCAAGGAGTGGCAGATCTTCCTGCGCATCGCTTTGCCATTGGCGCGGCCCACCATGGCGGCTCTGTCGATAATCCTCTTCCTCGCCTCGTGGAACAATTATCTCTGGCCGCTGCTGATCAACTCCCGCCCGGAAATGATGACCGCACCCGTAGCACTTGGCACCCTCATCGGGCTCACCAAAGTGTCATGGGGCGGCATCATGGCCGGCGCCGTCCTGCTCACCGCGCCCATCCTCGTGGTTTTCGTATTGTTGCAGCGTCATTTCATCGCCGGCATTTCCGCCGGGGCAGTCAAGTAAGGGAAGAGGCCGCATGGCGGAACTTTCGCTCAAAAATGTCGTCAAGCGCTACGGCGCTCTGGAAGTCATCCATGGCGCGGATCTCGATATTGCCGATGGCGAATTCGTGGTCTTCGTTGGCCCATCCGGCTGTGGAAAATCCACGCTTCTGCGCATGATCGCCGGACTGGAGGATATATCGGATGGCGATATCAGCATCGCTGGCAGGACGGTCAACGATGCCGATCCGGCAGATCGCGGCATCGCCATGGTGTTCCAGTCCTATGCGCTTTATCCGCATATGACGGTTGCCGAAAACCTCTCCTTTGGCCTCAGGATGAATGGCAACCCAAAGGCCGATACGGAAAAGCGCGTCAGCCGCGCCGCCGAAATCCTGCAGATCAACGAGTTGATGGAACGCCGGCCGAAACAGCTTTCCGGCGGGCAGCGGCAGCGTGTCGCCATCGGCCGTGCCATCGTGCGTGAACCGCAGGTCTTCCTGTTCGATGAGCCCCTGTCGAACCTCGATGCGGAACTGCGGGTGCAGATGCGCGTGGAAATCTCGCGGCTGCACAAGCAGCTCGGCACCACGATGATCTATGTCACCCACGACCAGACCGAAGCGATGACGCTTGCCGACAAGATCGTGGTTCTGCGGGCAGGCAATATCGAACAGGTTGGTGCGCCGCTCGATCTTTATGATGACCCCGCCAACCGTTTCGTCGCCGGTTTTGTCGGTTCCCCGAAGATGAATTTTCTGGAGGCCACCGTCATCGGAGCGGGTACTGCGAGCGCCACACTGTCGCTCGATAGCGATCCGGCCGTGCGGCTGACCCTGCCGCTCAAGGCCCGGCTTAACGAGGGAGCCAAGGTTTCGCTTGGCATCCGGCCCGAACATTTTACCGATGCCGGGCAGGGCGATGTCGATCTTACCGTGCATGTCGATGTCGCCGAACACCTCGGCAATACCAGCTACGTCTATGCCCGTACCGAAGGCGACGAGCAGCTTGTCATCGAACGGCCGGAATCGCGCGATGTCGCCAATCGCGACCGGCTGACGGTCGGTCTTTCCGCCCGCAAGGCCTTCCTTTTCGACAGCGAGGGCAACCGCCTGCGCTGAAACCTCCCAAGCACCCACCGCCAAACACCTACAGGCCAAACACCCACATCAAAGACGAGGTTTTCATGACGACCGACCAACCGATCCGCTGGGGCATCATCGGCCCAGGCACCATTGCCAAGACCTTTGCGGACGGCATTGCCCATTCCCGCACCGGCAGGCTTGAGGCCATCGCTACCCGCAATCCGGAGAAGCCGGGTCTTGCCGAGGCGTTTGCGGGCGCCCGCATCATCCATGGTTACGACGCGCTGCTTTCCGATCCTGATATCGACGCGGTTTATATCGCCACACCCCATACCGGCCATGCGGAATGGGCGATCAAGGCCATCCGGGCGGGCAAGAACGTCCTGGTGGAAAAGCCCATTGCGCTTTCCGCCTATGATGCCGACGCCATTTTCCACGAGGCGAAAAAGGCTGATGTCTTTGCGGGTGAGGCCTATATGTATCGCCTGCACCCGCAGACGGCGAAATTGCTGGAGCTGGTCAAGAGCCGTGCCGTTGGCGATATCCGCATCATCCGCTCCAGTTTCGGTTTCAACATGGGCTCGTTCCGTGCCGACCACAGGCTTTTCGCCAATGAGATGGCGGGCGGCGGCATTCTCGATGTCGGCGGTTATCCCGTATCCATGGTGCGGCTGATCGCCGGTGCCGTGGATGGAAAACCCTTTGCCGAGCCGGAAAAGGTGGCAGGTGCCGCCCATCTCGGCCAGTCGGGCGTCGATGAATGGGCGTCGGCCGTTCTGAAGTTCTCAAACGGCATCGTCGCCGAAGTCTCCTGCTCGATCATGGCGGGACAGGACAATGTGCTGCGCATCATCGGCTCGGAAGGCCGTATCGAGGTCAAGGATTTCTGGTTCGCTTCCGGTCATAAGGGCGGCACCGGCCGGATCGATATAATCCGTGGTGACAAGACCGAAACCATCGAATTGCCGGAGGACCGCTGGCTCTATTCCTTCGAGGTCGATGCGGCGGGCGAGGCAATCAGACAGGGCAAACGGGAATTCGATGCGCCCGGCATGGGCTGGGCCGACAGCCTCGGCAATCTGCGCGTGATGGACCAATGGCGTGCTTCCGTCGGCCTCGAATATAGCGTTGAAAAGGCAACCTCGCGCATCGCCAATATCGCCGGCGGCAAGGTCGTCGCAGGTGATGCGGTTCCCAAGCGGAAGATACCGGGCCTTGCTAAACCCGCCTCCGTTGTCGCGCTGGGGTTCGAATTCTTCCCCAATTTCGCCTCCGCATCCCTGACGCTCGATGCCTTTTACGAGGCGGGCGGCAATCTGTTCGACACGGCTTATGTTTATGGCGGCGGCAAGACCGAGGCGATCTTCGGTGACTGGCACACCAGCCGCAACGTGCCGCGTGAGGAGATCGTGCTGATCGGCAAGGGCGCACACTCTCCGCTCTGCTATCCGGATATGATCGCCAAGCAGCTCGACCAATCGCTGCAGCGGCTGAAGACGGATTATGTCGATGCCTATTTCATGCATCGCGACAATCCCGAAGTGCCGGTTGGTGAGTTTGTCGATGCGATGGATGCAGAAGTCCGGCGCGGGCGTATTCGCGGCATCTTCGGCGGCTCGAACTGGACGCGCGAGCGCATGGATGAAGCAGCCGCCTATGCTGAGAAGAATGGCAAGCAGGCGCCGGGCGCTCTTTCCAACAATTTCTCGCTCGCCGAAATGCTTGACCCCATCTGGGCCGGATGCGTTGCGGCGTCGGACGATGACTGGAAGGAATGGCTCAAATCCCGCCAGATTCCGAACTTCGCCTGGTCGAGCCAGGGGCGCGGTTTCTTCACCGACCGCGCCGGACGGGACAAGCGTGATGACGAGGAAATCGTTCGCGTCTGGTACTCCGACCGCAACTTCGACCGCCGCGACCGGGCGATTGAGCTTGCCCGGAAACTCGGCCGCCACCCGATCCACATCGCGCTCGCTTATGTCATCGCCCAGCCGTTCCCGGTCATTCCGCTGATCGGGCCGCGCACCATCGCCGAACTGGAGGACAGCCTTTCGGCGCTGGATATCAGGCTGACGGCTGAACAGCTGAAATGGCTGGAGGCTTGAGCGGTAGCGGATTATCAGGCGGCAGTGGGGGGAAATTGCTAAAACCCCTGTCATCCTCGGGCCTGACCCGAGGATCCACAACCCGCTGAAACCAAATGGATCCTCGGGTCAGGCCCGAGGATGACGTCGCGGCTGTGGGGAGATTTGCAAGCCAGCGCGGCAGTAGATTTGTCCCTTACTTTAATAGAGCGCGACGTCGCCATTTGTTTCTTCTCCCCCACCGGGGAGAAGATGCCCCGAAGGGGTAGATGAGGGGCAAGCTCTCTGCATATACCCCTTCATCCCGCTGCCGCGACCTTATCCCCTCGGGGAGAAGAACCAAGCGGTATCCACTCGCTTCAATTTGCGATCCTTTACGCCGGGATGTCATCTTCGCCTTCATTCCTCTTCAGGCGGCTGCTAAAGCGTAGGTAAACGCCGCGAAACACGGCAACCAAACAATCTACCGGGGTTCTTATGGGCGATATCGATCGAGGCCGTGCGCAGCAGTTGATGGGTGAGGCGGGCATGGACGCGCTGGTGCTTTTCCAGCCGGAAGCCTTTCGTTACGCGGTCGGTGCACATGCGGGTGTTGCGACGATGTGGGGCAGGGCGGGTTCGGCAATCGCGCTAGTGCCGGCCGATGCCGGGGCGAGATTGGGTGCTGTCGTCAGCGATCATGCGGCTCCGATCATCAAGAAGGCCGCGCCGGATGTCGATCTGCGCTGCCATAAAATCTGGATCGATATGGTCGATCTGTCGGGTGTCGAAAACATCTCGCAGGTTGACGATGCCTATCGCCGCCACAATTCCGGCGGGCCGAGACCGGAGACATTCGATCGTGCCGCCTGTTTCAATCTGCTGGCCGATCTTCTGCGGGAGCGCGGCCTGTCTGCGGCGCGCATTGGCGTGGACCTCGAATTCATGCCTGCCGCCGATTTTCTCGCCCTGCGTCAGGCGCTTCCGGATGTGAGCTGGCTGGACGGTTCGACGGTGCTGAAACGTTTGCGCGCGGTGAAATCCCAACGCGAGATCGAACTGCTAAGGCGCGCGGCGCAGGCCGCCGAGGCCGGACTGGTCGAGATGGCGGCCGCCATTCGGCCGGGAGCGGCGCTTGGCCAACTTTCAGCCGCCTGGAAATCTGGCGCGCAGGCGCATGCCCTGAAATCGGGTTTTTCTTTGAGTGGTCACTGGGATTACATATCCGTCGGTCCGGCCCTGTCGGATATGGCCGCGGTCGTTACGCCGGGTGCGCTCATCAAGGCCGATGTCGGCACGCTGGTCGACGGCTATTCGTCGGATGGCGCACGGACTTTTTCGTGGGGGTCTGTCTCTGCGCTGGCGGCCGATATCTTCAAGGCGCTGGAGGTGGCCTTTGCCAAAGGGTTGGAAGCGATTCGTCCCGGCAATACATTCGGTGCGGTGCACGCCGCCATGCTGGTCTCAATGCGCAAAGACGGATTCAGCGAATATTATCGCGGCCATTTCGGCCATTCCGTCGGTGGCGGCGTCGGTATTGAGGAATGGCCGTTCTTTTCGCATGACAATCCGGAAATCATTCTTCCCGGTATGGTCGTGGCCCTTGAAGCGCCGTTCTATGGCGAAGGTCTGGGTGCGCTGATGATCGAGGACCAATTCCTCGTTACCTCAGCGGGGGCAAAGTGCATGAACAGCCTGCCACGCACCCTGCGGGATTTGTCCTTGACCTGAGACGGTAAATTCAGAGAAAATCGTCGCGACGCGGGGTGAAGCAGTCGATCAACTCTCCCTCTTCCAGACAGATGCAGCCGTGCTCGACATCGCCAGGAATGATCAGGCTGTCGCCTTTTTCAAGGTCATAGGCTTCGTCGTCGCGGTAAAAACGGAATCTGCCGCTGGCGACATAGGTGGATTGCACATGTGGGTGGCTGTGCAATCTTCCCTCTGCGCCCGTAATGAAGCGGAACGAAACCACCATCAACTCGGGTGCTTCGGAAAGCACGGTACGTTCGACGCCATCGTCAGGTGAAACGGTGGGGAATGTCGGAAGTTGCGGCATGTCGTTCTCCTCAGTCGGGCAATGTCGTTGTGTGGAAGCTTTCAGCGCGGCGCGCGCAGCATGGCGCGGTAACGCGTCTGGCTGCTTTTCAGGTGGTGGCGCATGGCGCTTCTCGCCGCCTCTTCGTCACCGTCCTGTATCGCGATCAGAATGGCTTCGTGCTCGCCGACAAGCCGGTTGAGATCGGCGGGCGAAAGCACGGTTTCCTTGCCGTTTTCGGCAACTGCCCGGCGCGGAATGAGGGTAGGGCCAAGCACCTGCAGAAATTCGCTGAAGCGTGGATTGTTGGTCGCCTCGGCAACGGCGAGATGAAAGGCGAAATCGGCTTCGGCTGTCGGGATGCCCTTGGCGGCGCTGGCGCGGAAGGCATCGAAGGCCTCGATGATTTTTTCCTCCTGTGCCGGCGAGCGCCGAATGGCCGCAAGACCGGCAGCATCACCTTCCACGGCGGTGCGCAACTCCAGCATCTCGATCAGCGAGGAGACGCGGGCAAGATCGATATTATGAAAGGGCCGCCGCTCGGCGGGCGCTGGCTCCAGCACGAAGACGCCGGCACCCTGGCGCGGTTCGACCAGCCCGTCGGACCTGAGTGAAGCGATGGCCTCGCGCACCACAGTGCGGCTCACGCCGAATTCTTGCGTCATCTGCGCTTCGGAAGGCAGGCGCTCGCCCGTCTTGTAACGGCCCTTGGCAATCTGGCTGCGGAGTTCCTCCGAAACCTTGACCACAAGCGTCTTGGCTTGCGGAGCTGCCGGTTCGGAGGTTGTCGCTTTTATCATTGTCGTCGCCGTTCTAAAATGGGTGCGGGTTTGCGCCCGGTATTCCTCGATACGTCATTCGCGGCCCGGCTTGCAATCCCGCTGCTCGCGCAGGAAAGGCCGGTTGTCGTGCCTGCCGGTCTGATACGGCATTTCAGTTCGCCTTGAAGATCGGATTGTCGATGAAAATGCCACCCTGAAACCGCGCCACCGCGTCTTTCGGGTCCGGTTGCGGCATTGTCTCGGCGATATGCTGCCGGAAGTTCTCGGCATTGTCCTTGGGTTTCCAGCCAAGCCAGCCGAGGTGCGAATTGTCCCACCAGCCGGCATCATTGGCCGATGCGCCCCAGACGACCGGGCAGCCGAGCACCGGCGCGCGGAAAACCGCCTCGATCAGCGATACGAAATCATCCTGTGAAAACCAGGTCGACAACATGCGGTGATTTTGCGGTTCCGCCGTGCAGGAGCCGATGCGGACCAGCGCCGTTTCCTGACCGAATTTTTCGAAATACATGCGGGCGAGGTTTTCACCGAAACATTTGGACACGCCGTAAAGACCGTCCGGCCGGAAGGGAACGTCCGGGCCAAGCCGCTCTGTCTGGGAATAATAACCGATCGTGTGGTTGGAACTGGCGAAGATGATCCGCGGTTGGCCATGGGCGCGGGCGGCCTCATAGAGGTTATAAAGTCCGATGATATTGCCCTGAAGGATCTGCTCGAAAGGCCGCTCCACCGATATGCCGCCAAGATGGACGATGCCGTCACAATCGGCGACCATCGCATCGACGGCGCTGGCGTCGGCCAGATCGCATTGCACGCATTCCTCGTTCGGCCCGGCCGGGTCGAGCGGCGATAGATCGGCAAGACGCAATATCTCGGCCATCGGTGTGAGGCGCTTGCGCATGACGCGGCCGAGTTGGCCTGCCGCACCGGTAACAAGAAGCCGTTTCATTGCAATTCTCCCTAAACGAATGGACTGCGGATCATCGAATTTGCGGGGAAACCCCGTCTCCGACGTCTCCGAGATGTCTCTGTGCCTCTTGACCTTGTCATACAGATCGTACAAAAAGCGGATAACATATATTATGTCATATACGCAACAATCATGAAGGATGAGTTTGATGCTGACCGTCGAAACAAGGCAGGCCGTCAACCCGGAGTTTGCAAAGACGCTCGATACTGAAGGGCTTCGCAAGCATTTCCTCGCCAACGACATGTTCCGTTCCGGTGAAATCAGGCTGATCTACACCCATTACGACCGTTTCGTCATGGGTGGCGCGGTGCCGAACGGCGCACCATTGACGCTGGACAAGGTAGAGGAAACGAAGACGCCGTCCTTCCTTGATCGGCGCGAGATGGGCATCGTCAATATCGGTGAGACCGGCACCGTCAGCGCCGGTGGGCAAAGCTACACGCTCAATCGCGGCGACGTGCTTTATCTCGGCGCGGGCAGCGGTGCCGTTACTTTTGATGGGGCAGGGCGATTCTATATCACCTCGTGCCCGGCGCATCGCAGCCTGCCGGCCAAGCTCGTCAGCCTTGCCGACAGCAAGGAGGTCAGGCTCGGTGCGACCGAAACCTCCAACAAGCGCACCATCAACCAGTTCATCCATCCGCTCGTGATGGAAAGCTGCCAGCTGGTGCTGGGCTATACGACGCTTGAGGACGGCTCCGTCTGGAACACCATTCCTTCCCATATTCACGATCGCCGCATGGAGGCCTATCTCTATTTCGGCATGGATGAGAAGTCGCGCGTTCTGCACCTGATGGGTGAGCCGCAGGAGACCCGGCATCTGTTCATTTCGAATGAAGAGGGTGCGGTTTCGCCGCCGTGGTCGATCCATTCCGGCGCCGGCATCGGCTCTTACACCTTTATCTGGGCGATGGCAGGCGACAATGTCGACTATACCGACATGGACTTCATCCAGCCGGGGGATCTGAAATGAAAAATCCCTTTTCGCTTCAAGGGCGTAAGGCGCTGGTGACGGGTGCCAATACGGGGCTTGGCCAGGCAATCGCGGTCGGCCTCGCCGCCGCTGGCGCGGAAGTCGTCTGCGCCGCCCGCCGCGCGCCGGACGAAACGCTGGAACTGATTGCGAAGGACGGCGGCAAGGCAAGTGCGCTGTCGATCGATTTTGCAGATCCACTGGCGGCGAAGGACAGCTTCACTGGCGCCGGTTTCGATATTCTCGTCAACAATGCCGGCATTATCCGCCGGGCCGATTCCGTGGAGTTTTCCGAACTCGACTGGGATGAGGTGATGGACGTCAATCTCAAGGCGTTGTTTTTCACCACGCAGGCTTTCGCAAAGGAACTGCTGGCAAAAGGGCGATCCGGCAAGGTCGTCAACATCGCCTCGCTCCTGTCGTTTCAGGGCGGTATCCGTGTGCCTTCCTATACGGCGGCGAAACATGGCGTCGCCGGTCTCACAAAGCTTCTGGCAAATGAGTGGGCCGCGAAGGGCATCAACGTGAATGCCATCGCGCCCGGTTACATCGAGACGAACAATACCGAGGCGCTGCGCGCGGACGCGGCCCGCAACAAGGCCATTCTCGAGCGCATCCCGGCGGGTCGCTGGGGCCATTCCGAAGATATTGCCGGGGCGGCGGTTTTTCTCGCATCGCCGGCGGCCGACTATGTGCATGGCGCCATTCTCAACGTCGATGGTGGCTGGTTGGCGCGCTGATTTGCGCCAGTTTCTAAAATTCATCATATAACTTGTATGATGAATTGTTGACAAATATGCGGCAAGCGGTTTAGGTGGCTTCCAGTCAGTGAACTTGCAGAGGAATTTCGTTTATGAACCCTGAACAGATCAAGGCGGCGCTTGGCTCCGGCCTGCTCTCCTTCCCGGTAACCCATTTTGATTCCGAGGGCCGTTTTGCGGCCGATAGCTACAGGGCGCATGTCGAATGGCTCGCCGGTTACAAGGCGCCGGTGCTGTTTGCCGCCGGCGGTACGGGTGAGTTCTTCTCGCTGAAGCCGGATGAAATCCCCACCATCGTTTCGGCTGCCAAGGAAGTGGCCGGCGAAACGGCAATCGTTTCCGGCTGCGGCTACGGCACCGAGATGGCGGTCGATATCGCCCGTTCCGTCGAAAAGGTCGGTGCTGACGGTATCCTGCTTCTGCCGCACTACCTCATCGATGCGCCGCAGGAAGGCCTTTACGCGCACATCAAGAAAATATGCCAGTCAGTCGGCATCGGCGTCATGGTTTATAACCGCGACAATTCCGTACTTCAGGCGGATACGCTGGCGCGTCTTTGCGATGAATGCCCGAACCTCGTCGGCTTCAAGGACGGAACCGGCGATATCGGTCTCGTTCGCCAGATCACCGCCAAGATGGGCGACCGCCTGATGTATCTCGGCGGCATGCCGACGGCGGAACTGTTTGCCGAAGCTTATCTCGGCGCGGGTTTCACCACCTATTCCTCGGCCGTCTTCAACTTCGTGCCGGGCCTTGCCAACGAGTTCTACGCGGCGCTGCGTGCCGGTGAGCGCGCCACCTGCGAACGCATCCTGACGGAGTTCTTCTATCCGTTCATGGCGATCCGCAACCGTGCGAAGGGCTACGCGGTCTCCGCCATCAAGGCCGGCGTTCGCCTGCAGGGCTTTGATGCCGGCCCGGTGCGTGCGCCGTTGAAGGATTTGACCAATGAGGAAATCGGCATGCTCGAAGCCCTGATCGGCACGCATAAGCGCAAGGCCTGATCCGGGCAAAACGGGAGGGGAGCGATGAAGATAACAGCGGTGCGCACGCATCTGCTCGAACACCGGCTGGACACGCCGTTTGAAAGCGCATCCATGCGCTTCGATCGGCGTGCCCATATTCTGGTGGAAATCGAATGCGATGACGGAACCGTCGGCTGGGGTGAATGCCTCGGTCCGGCGCGACCGAACGCCGCCGTGGTTCAGGCTTACTCCAGCTGGCTTATCGGCCACGACCCTCGCCAGACCGAAAAGATCTGGGCCGTGCTTTATAACGCCCTGCGCGACCAGGGCCAGCGCGGCCTTAGCATTACGGCCCTGTCCGGTATCGATATCGCGCTGTGGGATATCAAGGGAAAGTATTACGGTGCCTCCGTCTCTATGCTGCTCGGCGGGCGCTGGCGCGAAAGCGTGCGTGCCTATGCCACCGGCAGCTTCAAGCGTGATGGGGTCGACCGCATCTCCGACAATGCCAATGAGATGGCGGAACGCCGTGCGGAGGGTTTTCACGCTTGCAAGATCAAGATCGGCTTCGGCATCGAGGAAGACCTGCGGGTCATCGCCGCCGTGCGTGAGGCGATCGGGCCGGATATGCGGCTGATGATCGACGCCAATCACGGTTATACCGTCACGGAAGCTATCACGCTCGGCAACCGTGCGGCTGAATATGGCATCGACTGGTTCGAGGAGCCGGTGGTTCCCGAACAGCTTGATGCCTATCAGCGCGTGCGGGCAGGCCAGCCGATCCCGATTGCGGGCGGCGAGACCTGGCACGGGCGTTACGGCATGTGGCAGGCACTTTCCGCCGGTGCCGTGGATATTCTCCAGCCCGATCTTTGCGGCTGTGGCGGTTTTTCGGAAACGCAGAAGATTGCCACGCTTGCCACGCTTCACGGGGTACGCATCGTGCCGCATGTCTGGGGCACCGGCGTGCAGATTGCCGCCGCCCTGCAATTCATGGCGGCGATGACGCCCGATCCAGTTCGGGTCAATCCCATCGAACCGATCATGGAATTTGATCGCACGCCCAATCCGTTCCGCCAAGCGGTGCTGAAACAACCGCTCGAGGCGGTGGGTGGCGTTGTCGCCATCCCCGATGGGCCGGGCCTCGGCATTGAGATCAACCGTGACGCCCTTGTCGAATTCAGGATGCCAGACGCATGACCACGCTTGAACGCCAGTTGACAGGCACGCCTCCGAAGCCGCTCTTTCCGAAGGGGGCCATCGATACGCAGATGCATCTGTATCTGCCGGGTTATCCCGCCTTGCCGGGCGGACCCGGTCTGCCTCCGGGTGCACTTCCGGGGCCTGCCGATTATCGGAAACTCATGCAGTGGCTCGGTATAGATCGCGTCATCATCACCCAGGGCAATGCCCATCAGCGCGACAATGCCAACACGCTCGCCTGCGTTGCTGAAATGGGCGAGGCGGCGCGCGCGGTGGTGATCATCGACGCCAGCACGACCGAAAAGGACATGGAACGCCTTGCCGCCTCCGGTGCTGTCGGCGCGCGCATCATGGATTTGCCGGGTGGGGCGGTGAGCCTTTCCGAGCTGGAGGCCGTCGACGAGCGCGCCCATGCGGCCGACTGGATGGTGGCAGTGCAGTTCGACGGCAACACGCTTCTCGAGCATCTGCCGCGACTTGAGAAAATCCACTCGCGCTGGGTGCTCGATCATCACGGCAAGTTCTTCAGGGGTATCGATCCTGACGGCCCGGAGATGGCAGCGCTTTTGAAGCTCATCGATCGCGGCAATCTCTGGTTCAAATTCGCCGGCGTCTATGAAAGCTCGCGCGATGCGTGGCCCTATGAGGATGTCGCCGCTTTCTCGCGCCGCATCGCGGCCCATGCGCCGGAGCGCATCGTCTGGGGCACCAACTGGCCGCATAATTCCATCCGCGAGACCGCCGCTTATCCCGATGATGCACGGCTTGCGGAACTGGTTCTCGGCTGGCTGCCGGACGAGGCGGCCCGCCATCGTGCGCTGGTGGAAAACCCTGAGGCGCTGTTCAAGCGGCCGCCGTTCAAGGCGGCATAGTGTCAATCCGGGATGGTTGGGAAAGGGAGGTCCCATCGTCCTTATTAAGTGAAAGGTCTTTGCATGCCGGCCCGGATGGGCGTGAAAATTCGGTCCTATAGCCTGGAGGGGCTGGGCCGTTGTTACAATGGAGGAGGAAGAAATGAAAAAGATTGCAAGCATGATGTGCGTCGCGATGGGGATCGCGCTCGCGAGTGTTTCTGCCAAGGCGCAGGAAATCACCCTGCGTTCGGCCGATATCCACCCTGACGGTTATCCGACGGTCGAAGCCGTGAAATATATGGGTGAACTTCTGTCGGAGCGCTCCAATGGCCGCATCAAGGTGCAGGTCATGAACAACTCGGTTCTCGGCGGTGAGAAAGACACCATCGAACAGACCCGGTTCGGCGTCATCGACATGAACCGCGTCAATGCCGCGCCCTTCAACAATCTGGTGAAGGAAACCACCGTTCTCGGCCTGCCTTTCCTGTTCCGTTCGACGGAGCATATGCACAATACCGTTGACGGGCCGATCGGCGATGAGGTTCTGGCGGCTTTCGAACCGCACGGCCTTGTCGGTCTTGCCTTTTACGATTCCGGTGCGCGCTCCTTCTACACCACCAAAAAGCCCATCGAAAAACTGGCGGATCTGAAGGGCCTGAAAATCCGCGTGCAGCAGTCGGATCTGTGGATTTCGATGATGCAGGCTTTCGGCGCCAACCCGACGCCGATGCCGATGGGGGAGGTCTATTCCTCGCTTGAAACCGGTGTCGTCGACGGCGCGGAAAACAACTGGCCGTCCTATGAATCCGCTCGCCACTATGAAGTTGCGAAGAACTATTCGCTGACGGAACATTCCCTCAACCCGGAAATCCTCGTCATGTCCAAGGTCTCCTTCGACAAGCTGTCTCCGGAAGACCAGAAGCTCGTGCGCCAGGCGGCGAAGGATTCCGTCGGCAAGATGCGCGAATTGTGGAGCGCCCGTGAAAAGGCATCGGAAGAAAAGGTGCGCGCTGGCGGCGTCAATGTCATCAAGGTCGACAAGGCGGAATTCGCCGCCGCGATGACCTCGGTCTACGACAAGTTCGTGACCGATCCGAAGATGAAAGACCTTCTGGAACGGGTAAAAGCGGTGAAGTGACATAGGACAAACCGGCTCTGGCAACAGGGCCGGTTTTCTTTTGTCGCCGTTTTGATTGAAGGAGGAGGAGGAAGGCAAATGCGAAATTTCATGCGGGCGGTTCGCCCATTTCTTGGCGGGCTCAGCCACGCGTCGCTCTATATTGCCGGTATCGGCATGATCGCCATGACGCTTATCGTCGGCTGGCAGGTGTTTGCCCGTTATATCCTGAACGATTCACCCAGCTGGTCGGAGCCGCTGTCGCTTCACCTCATGTCATGGTTCATCATGCTGGGGGCGGCTGTCGGCGTGCGGGAAAGCGTGCATCTGGGGCTGGATATTCTGCGTTACATGATGCCGCCGCGCATCCAGAAGGGAATGGACCTGACCAGCCTTGCCCTGATCTTTTTCTTCGGTGTCGGCATGGCCTGGTATGGAACCTCGCTTTCCATCGGCACATGGACGGCGACGATCCCCGTTCTCGGCTGGCCGGGTGGCACGGACTTCTTCCCGCTGGTGGGCGGCGGTTTTCTCATCGCGCTGTTTGCGGCTGAACGTTTCGTCGATCTCGCCATCGGCGAGGAGATCGCGGCGGATATTCTCGTGCAGGAGGCCGCGTAAATGGCTTACACCATTCTCTTCGGTGTCTTCACCCTTCTGATGCTGATCGGCACGCCGATTGCGTTCTGCCTTGGCATCGCTTCTTTCGCCACCGTTCTCTATCTCGGCCTGCCGCCCATCGTGGTGTTCCAGCAGATGAATTCCGGCATGAACGTGTTTGCGATGATGGCGATCCCGTTCTTCATCTTCGCGGGTGACCTGATGGTGCGCGGTGGTATCGCCCATCGCCTCATCCGTTTTGCGGCAGGTCTTGTCGGCCATCTGCGCGGTGGTCTCGGTCAGGTCAATATCGTCGCTTCGACGCTGTTCGGCGGCATTTCCGGTTCGGCTGTGGCGGATGCGTCTGCCGTCGGTGGCCTGATGATCCCGCAAATGGCCAAGCGCGGTTATGACAGGGACTATGCCGTCAACGTCACGGTCAATGCAGCCATCATCGCGCTGATGATCCCGCCATCGCACAATATGATCCTTTATTCAATTGCGGCGGGCGGCAATGTCTCGGTGGCCGATCTCTTCACCGCCGGCATCATTCCCGGCCTCTTGCTCGCCGCAGCACTGATGGTGACCGCCTATATCGTTGCGCGGCGCAAGGGTTATCCGTCCGAGCCGTTTCCCGGCTTTTCCAAGCTGATGTATTATCTTCTGGCGTCGTTCCCCGGCATTCTGCTGATCGGCATCATTTTCGGTGGTGTGCGTTCGGGTATCTTCACCGCAACGGAAAGCTCCTGCATCGCCGTTCTCTATGCCTTCCTCGTCGCCATGCTGGTCTATCGCGAACTCGACTGGAGCGGCTTCGTGGAAGCCGTCATGGGCGCGGTGAGAACGACGGCCATGGTCCTGCTTGTCATTGGTACGGCGGCAGCCTTTGGCTGGCTGATGGCGTTCCTGCAGGTGCAGACGCTAATGATTGCGGCGATCAGCGCGATTTCGGACAATCCGATCATCGTGCTGCTGGTCATCAACGTCATTCTGCTGCTGCTCGGCACCTTCATGGATATGGCGCCGATGGTCATCATCTCCACGCCGGTGCTGTTGCCTGTCGTGAAGGCCTTCGGCATCGATCCCGTACATTTTGGCGTCGTCATGATCCTCAATGCCGGTATCGGCCTCAATACACCGCCGGTCGGAACGGTGCTTTTCGTCGGATGCGCGGTCGGCGGCATATCGATACGGGAGGCGATGCGGACGATCTGGCCGTTCTTCGGGGCCAGCATCGCAGTGTTGCTCGCGGTCACCTATATCCCGTCACTTTCACTGTGGCTGCCCTCGCTTTTCCGGTAAGCGCAACGGGTCGCCAAATATGGGCCTCGCCGTTCTGGCGGGGCCCTTTTGGTTTAGCAGGCCTTTGCGCGTCTCAGAATTTGCGGCTGATCGACAGCTTGAAATTGCGCCCCGGCATGGCCGAGATGCCGTCGCTCAGATAGGGGAAGTAATATTTGTCGAACAGGTTGTCGACCGAGGCATGAACCTCCGTTCCGGCCATCATGCCTTCCTTCGGTGTCCAGTCGATGGCGATGCCATGCACGGCATATCCGAGACTTTCCGGCCGGGCATAGAAATATCCGGTGCCCTGATTGACAGGGGTGCGTTCCTGATGGGCCACGAACTGCCCGTTCCAGCTGAAAGCCAGATCCCAGTCCGGCAGCTTGTAACCGAGCTGAACGTTGGCAGTCAGCGGTGACAGGTCGTTCATATAGGTATTCGGGCCGTAGACGTCGTTGATCGCGCCATTGCGGGAACCGTTCATCCAGGAGAGGCCGAGGTTTCCAAAGATATGTTCGGAATCGTAGCTGGCGGAAACATCGAGGCCGTAGATTTTGTAGGATGGGGTGTTCCAGTAAAACGGCACGTTCTTGACGCGGGCGAGGTTGGCGCTGCCGAAACGTCGCGTGATCGGGTTGGTGACGTTGTTGTAGAAACCGCCGATCGAGGCTGTCAGGCTGTCGCCATTCAATAACACATCGTCGAACTGCTGCGAGACGCCGATATTGAAATTGTTGTTGCGCTCCACCTTCAGGTTGCGAGACGTCGCGGACGCGGAGCTTGCCACGCTCTGGCTCGAATAAAGCTCGTCAATGACCGGCGCGCGCATGGCGTAAGCCCAGTCGGCGAAGAAGGTGGTGCCCGGTGTCGCTTCCCAGCGCATGCTGAAAGCAGGTGTTACGCCGCTATGGGAAACGGCTGAATAGTCGTGGCCGGCGGCGGGATTGTTGTAGCGCGGCGCAGCATTCGGAACGCCCTCGGAGCGAACATGGTCGAACCGCAATCCGGGCGTGACCTTGAAGGTGTCGGTCAGGCTGATTTCGTCGCGGAAGAACGCCGATATGGTCTCCTGCGTGCCTTCCGGCTTGATCCATGAGGCGTAGCGGCCGTAATTATATTGGGCGCTGGTGCGGTTGGCGATGTCGTACATCCACGAGTCGCGTTCGTGGCGCATATATTGCACGCCGTAATTGGCGACGTGGGACAATCCGCCCAGTTCGAAATTGGAGGTGTTTTCCGCCTCCAGCTTGAAGTCGGTATATTTCGTGTCGTCTTGCATGCCGCCCAGCGATCCGGTGGGAACGAACCCCGCTATGGTCGGACGGGTCATATCCAGGCTGGTGGCGGAGAAGCTTGCCATCGCCTTGAAATTGACGAGGTCGCTATCGCCATCATAGGAATATTTCAGCGTTGAGGAAAAATCCTCCATGTCACGCCAGGCAAGCGCCCGGAGCCGCGCCAGATCGTAACCGTAGGTCTTGATGGTGTAGGCCGTCAGCGCGAGATCGCCGCGGTTGGCGGCAAGTGGGCCGTAGTCGGCGGATTTGCCGTAGATGACCGAGGCGCGCAGTTCGTGGCCGTCATAGGCAGCACCGGCATTGGCGGAAAAGGAGGTGATCTTGTCGTTGGAGGCGTCATAGACCTGGCCGCCGCCCACGCGCATATTATCGCTCTTTCGCCAGATCACGGAGGCAAGTCCGTCATAGGTCACGGGGCCGTCGAAATCCGATTTGCCGTAAATCGCCGCCGATCCGAGCTGTTGTTTATTGGCTGACTGGAAACTGGTCTTGCCCCAGGCGCCGAATGTCTGCCCCGGTTTCAACATGTCGGAGGCCGTCTTGCTTTCCATGATGACGGTACCGCCAAAGCCGCCATTGCCATAACGAATGGATGTCGCGCCCTTCTGGATTTCCACGCGTTTGAGCAGGTCCGGATCGATGAAGACCGTACCCTGATCGTAGCGCTCGAAATTCTTCGGGGCGCCGTCGAGCAGAAGCCGTACGTCGGATTGGCGGGCAAAACCGCGAATGGCGGTGGATTGCCCCTGCAATCGCACGCCGCCGCCGGCGCTGACACCGGGGGTTCTCTGGAGAAGTTGCGGCAGGGATGTGGATTGCGCCGCCTCGATGGCAGCCGAGTCGATTTCGACGACGCTCGGGGCGTCACCGTTGAAGACGCGCCCGCCCTTGAGCGTGATCTGTTGCAGAACCGTTCCTTCGCCGTTTTCGCTTGTCTCGGCAGAGCGGCTCGCCATTTCCATCCTGACGGTCTTTTCACCGATGAACTGGTAACGGATGCCGGTGCCGGAAAGCAGCCGCTCCAGTGCCTCAGCCGGTGTCATGGTTCCCGATACGGGTACGCTTTTGAGGCCCTTGGCAACGGACGCGTCATAGACCATCTGCAAGCCGGACTGGCTGGCGAGACGGTTGAGCGCGGCTGCCATGTTCCCGGCGGGCAGATTGATCGCGATCTTCTGCGTTTGCTGTGCCAGGGCCTGCGCGGGAATGGTTGCCATCGCCGCGCTCGCCAGCAAGACGGAAAAGAGTGATGCGCGGGTTCTCTGGCGCGAGATCGGGTTAGGTCTTGTCATGGCGGGCAGCTCTCCGGGGCAGCAAATATTGTTCTGCTCAACGAACGAACGAGCCCGCTTGTCAGGGACACCCTCGGTGGAAAATTTCACTCAATAAAGAACGGTCAGATAGGGACCTGCCCTGACGACGCCGATTTCGAGGGCGGCAGCCAGATCCGCAAGCGCGGCGCCTGGGTCCGATAGATCGAAATTGCCCGACAGCCGTTTTTCCCGCAGGCTCTTCCGTGTCACGACGATGCGGCCGGGAAGATAACGTTGGAAGGTCTCCACCACCTCGGCAAGCGGTCTGTCCTCGAAGATGAAGCGACCATTGCGCCAGGCGGCGATGGAGGAGGGGTCTATCGTTTCGATGCTGCCCAACCGGCCATTTGACGAATAGTCCACGCGCTGGTTTTCATAAAGCCGGCTGCTCTGGCCTTGCTTGCCCGTTTCCACAGATACACTGTGTTCCAATACCGTTACGCTTGTCGCCTCATTACGCATGTCGATGGCGAAGGCGGTGCCGAGCGCCGTTGTCGTGCCGCCCGCTGCCTCGACCGAAAACGGTCTCGCTGCATCGGGCGCAACTTCAACGAAAATCTCGCCGCGCAGCAGCACCACGCGCCGCTCTTGCTGGGAGAAACGGAGCGCAATCGCGGAATGGGCATTCAGGGTGATCGTCGAACCGTCCGGCGTGGTGACGACCTGACGCTCCGCCGTGCCGGACAAATGGTCGGAGCGCAGGCGCATGGGCATGTCGGCCAGATAAAAACCTTCGAGCAATGAAATACCGACAATTGCCGCCGCTGTCGCATTGCCTTTAACGCCGCTGCGCTTGCGTGTCGCCTTCAGGAGAAACGCCTGATCGCCTGCCAGCAGGGCACCGGCGTCGCCCATCAGACATCGGACACGCTCATAGGCCTTTGTGTGCCGTTCATCACTAGCGAGCCAGGCATCGAAATCCGCTGCTAGCGTCGCGTCGTCCGGCCTTTCGCGCCGCTGCAGGAACCAGTCGACGGCTTCTTCGCGCAGCGCCGAAGCGGTTTTTGCGAGCCCGGTCACAGCGTTTCCTCCAGGCATTCCAGGCAGTGCAGATAGGCCTTGCGCAGATGGCGATCGACCATGTTCTTGCTGATGCCGCTGCGCTCAGCGATCTCGACCGAATTCAGGTTGCCGATGCTGCTGGCAAGGAAGACCTGCCGACGCTGCAACGACATGGTCATGACCGCGCGTCGTAGTACCTTCAGCCGATGCTCCCTGTCGGCAATGCCGTCCGCATCGATCACCGGCTGCGGGGCGGCAAGCGCTTCCTCCATGCTACCGGAAAACAGCCTGCGCTCGAACTGTTCACGGCGAAGACGGTCGATGCCGAGATTGGCGCAGGCGCGAACCAGAAAGGCGCGGATGAGGGAGGTGTTTTCCGGAAGCCTCGGTTTGCCCGTCAGCCGCACATAAAGATCGTGCACGATCTCCTGCGAAATGGCGGTCGTGTGTCCACGCCGGTTCATGGCCTTGCACAGTTCCTCATAATAGAGCTGTACGGCATCATCAACGAGTGCGCGTGACGTGGGCTTGCTCCACATGAGGCGGGTTCCCGGTCGGAAAGATTGAGCGATCCGGGGTTCAATAGGTGAAAAACCACACCATGGCAATAAACATGAGTTATTTTATCATGTATCTTTTGTTGCCTGCCATATCAGGCATGGCTGGCGCGCAACGGGTCAAACTCGATCCCGTCGCGGCCTTATTGCGCTAGCGCTTGCAGCTGCTGGTCAAACCTTGTTTTTCTCGATGAAGCGGATGGCGTCGCCGACGGTCAGGATTGTGCTTGCGGCGGAATCCGGGATTTCCACTCCGAATTCTTCTTCGATTTCCATGACGACCTGAACGACTTCGAGGGAATCGGCACCGAGATCGTCAACAAAATTGGCGTCGTCGACAACCGCGCCAGGATCCGCGCCCAGCTGGTCAACGATGATTTTTTTGATACGGTCTGCGATGGTGGACATAGTGGGACTCCGCGAAAGTTGTTTGCCGCCAAACAATCCGACTGAATTTGCGCCCGGGGCACTTGCGAAAATCGAAACCGGTTTTCGCAAGGCGTGATACGCAGAGTCAAAGGGTCAGAGCATCGATGACATCCGGACGTAGCACGCCTTTGACGGCTGCGAAAGAGCGTCAGTCATGGGTAAATGCCCATAAGAATTCGGGGTGCGCGCCGCGTTAAACAGTTTTTGACTGGAAGCGATGAACCACTGCGCGGTAAACCTCGTTTTCCTGGAGTAAATATAATCCAACCCCGTCGAGCAGCAAAGCCCATGGTCCAGTCATCCTCGGAACGCTTCATATTGCTCGATGGCATAAGGGGCGTCGCCGCGCTCTTCATCGTGCATCGCCATGCCGAGCAGTTCTTCGGGAGAGACGACGCTTCGAGTTATCTCGCCGTCGATTTGTTCTTCGCCCTCAGCGGTTTCGTGCTGGCACATGCCTATAATACGAAACTGCGCGAAGGAACGATCACAGCAGGCTTTTTCATGAAAGCGCGCCTTGCGCGTCTTTATCCACTGTATGGGCTGGGGCTGGCGTTGATGGCGGCCTATTTCATCTGCCTCTATGCGCTGGGCTTGCCGACGCCGATCGACGATCTTCATCGCCATATCAACCCCGGTGAACTGGCGATTGCGTTGGTGACCGGGCTTCTTTTCGTTCCGGCACCCTTCACGCTCACATTGAATGGCGCATTGTTTCTGGTCAGCCCGGCATGGTCGCTGTTCAACGAGCTGGTGGTGAATGCGGTTTACGGCCGTTGGGGCGTGCGGGCGACCACGAAGCAGACAATCGCTGTGCTGGCTGTCAGCGCCTGCGTGCTCGTGGTGGCGGCCGCTGAGTTCGGCAAGCTGCATGCGGGTTTTCGCTGGAACGAAATGTATGCCGGCATGGGCAGGGTGTTTTTCTCGTTTTTCGCCGGCGTGCTGATTTACCGTTTCCGCAATCGCTTAACGGAACTGCGGCCCGTCCACGCGGCTCTCTGTCTTCTGCTGGTTTGCATCATCCTTGCCGTTCCGGTTTCGCGTGAACTTCGGCCGTTTTTCGATCTCGCGGTCGTGCTGCTCGTCTGGCCCACGCTGTTGTTCGTGGCTAGCAAGACGGTTCCGGGCCGCAGGGTTGGAATGTTGTCGACGTTTCTCGGCACGGCTTCTTACGCGGTCTATGTGCTGCATATTCCGCTGCTGGCCTGGACGGAGCTCCTGATCCCGGCGGTTGACCGGGAGAGTATCGCCCTGCCGGCCGGTATCGCTTTCCTGATCGGGACGACGTGTCTCTCATGGTACCTGACGGTCCATTACGATCAGCCGGTTCAGAGGTGGCTGAAGGGCCGCCTGAAAAAGCGCGCGGAACTCAGACAGCCGGTGTGATTGGAGCGCGCGGGTTACGGAACGTCAGTAATGAGCGAAAATCGGAGCCGTCAGGACAAAGGCCGCGACGAGGCTGATGATCGTCAGTTTCGCGGCACGCATGCGGCGCATTCTACGGCCGCTCCAGTCATACGTCATACTCACCCTCCACGCAGACGCAAACTTTCGGACTTAATGTCCGATAAAATCAGTGTCTCCTGATATATCCCATTTGCCAAGTCGTTATTTTTACCAGTGATTTTGGCGGACATGGTCCGGCGAGGCAGCGCTTCAGGGAAAGAGCCGAATGAGTTGACTGTCTTTCAGCTTCAGGCGGCTTGCCTCATCGGACGAAATGCAATGCTCTATGTTCTTGCGCAGGTCGTCGGGAACGAGCGGCCCGCCGGCCTTCAAAAGCTTTTCCGCCATCGAAAAGAGAATACCGAATTGGGCCTCGCATTCGGATGATGTCATCAGTAACGGCAGCGAAGGGACAGTGTTTGCCGTAAAAGCGCTATCCGTCGCGTCATAGGTGGTTACGAGGTACCAGGTCAGAAACAGCCCCAGCCAGAGGCCGGTGCTGACCATGATATATTCGCGCATCTGCGCTCTCCTCAATGGCGATGATAAAGCAGTGGCAGGCCCTGGATCGCATATCGGGGGAGCGGCTTCCACGGCTTGATGCGGTCATGCTTTTGCACGCCGAACAGGAAACGCATTTCTCTCGTGAGTTCCGTCGGGTCCGTCAGCCCTTCCTGATACAATTCGATAACCTTGCGGGCGGCCCTGTTGTGCAGCTTCTTGTCGTCATCCTCGGCAGGGTGGTTAAATCCGACGCTCTCGAGAACGGATTGAAGCATCTTGAGATCTTGAGAGGAGATTAGGCAATTGCGGGATGCGGAAGACATGATGTCCTCCTTTCTTGCGAGTTCGGAAAAGCCAAAGCGTCGCGCGCTCCTTTAAAAGGTTGCACGGGGACGCTCCAACGCTTTGAAACGATATATCGGTGCGGTCGATGGACCGTTGCCGATTTTCGGGCCGATGCCCTTGTAAGCGCCTTGGGAAATTCAAGGAGCTGCCCTGTCGATTGAAGGCATGTGCAAGACGGGGCTTAAGACGGCAAACGAGCCTGACGGCGGTAGCGCCCTTTAATTACCGATAGGGGAACGTGCGCCCTTTGCGCGAAATAGGCAAGTTAATTCCACTGCCTATCGCGGGTATGTGACCGGCGGGCGGCAATCGTCACGGGGGCTGCTACAGGCAACAAAAAAGGCCGGGGCAATATTGCACCGACCTTCCTCATATCGCTATTAACACCAGTGCCAGTACATCCGTGGTCAAGAGTCTAATGCGACTAAAACAACTGCGAACAACGAATTCCGCGCTCACCAGCAGCTGCTGTATGAACTTTATAGAAGGGCAATGTGGCCAAAACAAGTCTGTGTTCTAAAGAGTTGTTTTATTCGTCACGACCCTTCGAGGCGCGGATCGCAGTTTGTGAATTCGTGTCGAGGCGTGGCGCTGTTACAAGCGTGCAGCCCGGACCTTCTATTATTTCTTCTTGCCATCCGCAGTCGTGGAGTTCGCGAACTTGACCTGCGTGCCGGCCGCCGGTGCCGCAGCCGGAGCTTTGGTCTTGTCCTTCTTCGGTTTGCGGACTTCTTTGTTACTACGTACTTGACCCTTGGCCATGGTGTCCTCCTGGTATTGAACTGATGTTGGATGTGGTGTGGTCCGGGGCATGATCGCTCGCCGCAGGCAGGCTGCGGGGAACGGTTTCATCGTCAGGGGAAAGGCGGTCCGCTGAGCGGATGTTTCCCGAAGGGAAGGGGCGGTTTAGAGAGGCGGATACGCCCTGCGGAGACGGTTCTCCGCGACATGCCGGTCTGGAGGCCAAAATCAGGAAAAGCCGCAAAGCCGGAGGATGCGCCGCGATCCTGATCCAGACGCATGGCCGTTTCTTCGGCAGCGCTTAGAAGGAGGCGAAGCGAGGCGTTTTCCCGGTAACCCAAACCGCCGGTGCGGACGAGGTTGCGTGAAAGGCTTGATGAATATAAAGTCGGAAGACATCTCGTCCTCCCTTTCGTTTGGGGGCGAGGACACTCTGCCCTCAAACACCAGCGCTCTTCAGCGGATTGCTGACAGGCGGAGCGTGCGCCTGTTGCGTATCAGGTTCAAGAAGTTTTTCGGGAAGGCGACGTCAAAACGTGCAACCGGGCTATTTCTTGCCGGATGGCTTTTTGGTGCGGGTGGGTGGAGGGGCGGCAATTGCCGCCTCCTGAGCTTCGCGAAGCTGGCGAAGCCGTTCCGTCTTCTTGGCGCGCTGGTCGGACTCAGCAGTTATGATCTGCTTTGCCGCCTTGTCCGTCAGGGATGCCTTGTCCTGCGAGGACAGCTTTCCGGGTTTGAAAAAAGCCTCTTTTGTCGCGGTCATGGCATTCTCCCTTGCGGAGCGAATTGACAATTATCGGGCGCGTGCAACCTTTTTGGGAGCAGGAAGCAGTCCCTCGCGCTGCAACTTCTTCTTCGCCATCTTGCGGTGGCGGCGCACAGCTTCGGCTTCTTCGCGGATGCGCTTTTCCGACGGCTTTTCGTATGATTCCCGTGCGCGCATCTCACGGAAGATACCCTCGCGCTGCATCCTTTTTTTCAAGACGCGGAGGGCTTGCTCTACATTGTTATCCCTGACGAGTACCTGCAACATATCTCCTTAACGCAGCCATCGCTGCTATTTTTTGATTCTGATTGTATTCGAATTGATCCAGCTCGATCCCGCATCACGCGAGGACGAGCCTTCGATTTCCACGGGCCGCGATGAAGACGCAGCCACATCGATTTCATCGAGCGCTATGTTGCGTTCGAAGTTCTCGTGCTGGAAACGTACCCTGTAGCGAACCGCTCCTTGCTGGGTCTCGGGCAGAGCCGTTACGACCCGGCCGGGACCCGTGGGCTGGTTGGCCCCAAGTACGCCCGCTTTCAGAACGATAGCATCGCCGGAGCGATAAAGATTTTTGCGCATGAGAGCCTCCCCATGGCCAAAAAAACAAAAGGCCGGGCTTTAACCCGACCTCTCACAATCACTCAGCGCCACTGCCAGTACATCCGTAGCCAGCGGGGCCGATGACAAATCAAGCTGCGCGAAGGTTGTCGGCGGAGCTCTTGCCGGACTTGCGGTCCTGCACGATGTCGTAGGTGATCTTCTGACCGTCGTTCAGCGAACGCAGACCTGCGCGCTCAACAGCCGAAATGTGAACGAAAACGTCCGTGCCGCCGTTGTCAGGCTGAATGAAGCCGAAGCCCTTGGTGGCGTTGAACCACTTTACAGTACCAGTGTTCATAACGATTTCCTTTCGTAGTAATCGTTGTTGGTTCCCGCGATACCTTGCGGAATTAGATCGATTATTTGAGAGGAAATCCGACGGGAACGTAGAGTCCCAGGAGCGACGTCACAAGCAATTGTCGATTTGCCGAATATAGCCTCAAATTTTGATTTTGCAATGGGCCGATGCGGAAAAATGCGTCACCGGGCGATTGCCCGCGCCGGTTCAGGTGTGTTTTTCACCGTCAGCGGCGCGATTTCGGTTTTTTCTCCTCCCTGTTCATATCACGTCCCACCCATTTGAAGAAAACGATCAGGCTGGTGCCGATGATGATGAGCGGAATGAAGGATTCGAAACTGGACATGATTCACTCTTTCTCCCCCCGACCATCATTTTAGCGGCATGGAAGAAGCGCGTAATCTGCGGAATGTTATCCGTTCTTTTTTGGCAATTGCGGCCTGCGGTCCGCTGTCAAAAGGGCCGCAGGCCGAAAATCTCTAGCGGGGCAGGGATTTCACCGCCGCGGCACCACCTTCGCGGGCACTTTTCAGCGCCGCCACGCCGCAGAGAACCGACATGGCGCCAGCGCGCGAACCCGCCCGCTGCCGCAGCCGGTCGTTCGAGCCGGGTTTGAAGATCATGTCGCGCATACGGTTGTCGCCGCCATAATGGCCGCCCGGTTCATGCGGCACCCATATGCGTTCAACACCGCCGCCGAAGCTTTTCACCAGCAGGATTTCGTCGGCCGGCGGCTCCGTCCACGGCTGCTTTTCATATTGGCGCATTTCTATGCGGCCCTTATGGCCGTTGAACGCAATGTGATGGCCTTCGATCGGCATATAGGTATTGAGTGAGTAGGAGACCTGCACGCCGCTCGCATAACGGATCGAAGCGCTCATCGTGTCGGGAATGTCGATCTCCTCGCGGAAGACGCAGGCGTCGCGCATATAGCCGTCCACCGTCGAAGGGTCTTCATAGAGCGCGTCGAGGAAGGGATCGGCAGCGAGATCCATGAAATAATCGCACTCACCCTTGTGCGGACAGGTGCGACAGCGCGTTCCGCGGAACGGTCCGTTCTTGCCATAATGCAGCAATTGTCCGAAGCCCTTCACTTCCACCGGATCGGAATCGAGATACCAGTTCAGAAGATCGAAGTGGTGCGTGGCCTTGTGCACGAACAGGCTGCCGGAATGTTCGGTGAAGGCGTGCCAGCGGCGGAAATAATCCGCGCCATGCTGGTTATCGAGGTACCAGTGGAAATCGACCGACGTGACGGTGCCGATGGCGCCGTCGTCGATCAATTCCTTGATGCGTGCCGCCGTCGGCGAAAAACGGTAATTGAAGGAAACGTCGACGCGGCGGCCGCTTTTCGCCTCCGCCGCGCGGATGCGGTCGATCTTTTCCGGGGTCGTGGTCATGGGTTTTTCGCTGATGACATCGGCGCCGCCTTCAAGGGCGCGGATGATGATGTCGTCATGGGTGTCGTCAGGCGTACAGACGATCACCAGTTCCGGGCGCTGCTCGACCATCATCCGGTCGAAATCGTCGTAAAGCGGTGCGCTTGATCCCATCATGGCGCGGGCCCGTTCGGCGCGCATCAGGTTCAGGTCGCAAATGCCGACCAGCTCGACGTAGTCGCTCCACCCGGCCAGAAGCTCGCGCCCCCACATGGTGGTGCCGCGATTGCCGGTGCCGACCAGCGCATAACGTTTGCGTTTCACCCTTTCAGGCATTTTCTCTCTCCCGGACCTGTCAACAAACGGTTTTGAAACGCTCGACGACGGTGGACAGAACCTCGTCCATCGGGCGTGCCTGCCAGCGATGCGAAAAAATCTCCACTTCCTGCGGGCCGTGGAAGCCGGCGGCCTCGATCATGGCGCGAAACGCCTTCAGGTCAATCACGCCATCACCCATCATGCCGCGATCGTTGAGCGGATCAGTGGTCGGCACAAGCCAGTCGCAGATGTGGTGCGCCAGAATTTGCCCGTTTCGGCCCGCGCGCGCCACCTGTTCCTCCAGCTCCGGGTCCCACCAGACGTGGTAGACGTCGATGGCGACACCCGTTCCGGCACCCAGCCGGTCGCAGAGATCGAGCGATTGTTTCAGTGTGTTGAAGCAGGCCCGGTCGGCGGCATAGAATGGATGCAGCGGCTCGATGGCGAGCGGTATGCCGGCGGCTCTGGCATAGGGCAGGAGTTCGGCCATGCCGTCCTCCACCATCTGCCGCGCACCTTTAATGTCGCGTGAGCCCGCGGGCAGGCCGCCCACAACAAGCACGAGGCAATCGGCCTTCATCGCGGCGGCCTCATCTACCGCACGCCTGTTGTCCTCGATGGCACGGCGGCGACCTTCCGCATCCGGTGCGGGGAAAAAGCCGCCACGGCAAAGGCCACTGAGGCGAAGGCCGTTCTGCTCGACAATTTTGGTGGCCTCGGCGAGGCCGACGCCATGCACCTGATCGCGCCAGGGCGAGATGGCGGTGATGCCATGCGCAAGGCAGGCATCGACGATCGCGCCAAACGAACCGCCTTGGCGCACGGTGGCAAAATTGATGGAAAGGCCTTCAAGGCTCATATCGCTATCTCCCTCATTCTCTTTGTAGCTAGCCCGCGGGCCATCTCAACCAATGCCCCTGACAGCCAGAAACGCCTTCATGCGGTGCGTCGCTACATCCGGTTCGGCCAGCACATTGGCCTTGTCCGCCAGCCGGAAAAGCTCGGCGAAGTGCTGTGTGGAGCGGGTGCTTTCCTGCCCGCCGACCATGGTGAAATGATCCTGCAGGCCATTGAGATAGGCGAGGAACACGACGCCGGTTTTATAAAAGCGGGTCGGCGCCTTGAAGATATGGCGCGAGAGCGCCACCGTCGGCTCCAGAATGTCGAAGAATTCATTGTCCGCACCGCGCTTCAGGCTGGCGAGCGCCTTGGAGGCCGCTGGCGCAATGGCATCGAAAATGCCCAGCAGCGCGTCCGAATGTCCCTTCTCGTCACCGGCAATCAGTTCGGCATAATTGAAATCGTCACCGGTATACATGCGTACGCCGGCGGGCAGGCGGCGGCGCATGACGATTTCCTTCTCCTTGGAGAGAAGCGAAATCTTGATGCCATCGATCTTGTCGGCATTCTCCTCGATCATAGCAAGGCAGGTTTCCATCGCTTCCATGTGGTCGCGAGACCCCCAGTACCCCTCAAGCGCGGGATCGAACATTTCTCCCAGCCAGTGGATCACCACTTTTTCGTTCGCATGGGAAAGAACCTTGGCATAGGCCTTGAGATAGTCGTCCGGGGAACCGGCGGCGGCGGCCAGCGCGCGGCTCGCCATCAGGATTACGCGTCCACCTTCTCCCTGAACAAAATCAAGCTGTTCCAGGTAAGAGTCGATAATCTGGTTCAGATCGTAGCCGCTACCATTGAGGTGGTCGGTGCCGACGCCGCAGGCAATCAGCGCATCCTTGCGGGTGGCCGCTTCCTTCAGCGAACGGGAGATCAGTTCCTGCGCTTGCGGCCATGCCAGCCCCATGCCGCGCTGCGCCGTGTCCATGGCTTCGGCGACGCCAAGGCCGAGGTCCCACAGGCGGTGACGGAAGCGCAATGTAGCGTCCCAGTCGATGGCGGGGTTAAGCCACGGGTCGTTGTCGGCAAGAGGGTCGGCCACCACATGGGCGGCGGCGAAAGCGACGCGGTTGAAATCCGCGGCACTTCGTTTCTCAACGGCGACCGGCGTGCCTGATAGACTGTAGACCTCGATGCTGCGGTCGTCTTTCGGAAGCTTGAGTTCGCTCACTGTCGCCTCCTCAGGAGATCGCCGGAACGTCGAGCCAGCGACGTTCCTTCCACGATTTCAGTCCCAGTTCGGCCAGCTGCACGCCCTTCACGCCTTCCATCAGCCCGTAAGGCCACGGGTCGTTGTCGACGAGGTGGCGCACGAACATTTCCCATTGCGCCTTGAAGCCGTTGTCATAGGTGACGTTGTCAGGCACCTCCTGCCAGGTCTTGTAGAAATCGATGGTCTGTGGCTGGTCGGGGTTCCACACCGGCTTCGGTGTGTTGGTGCGGTGCTGCGTAAAGCATTTAGTCAGGCCCGCCACCGCCGAACCATGTGTACCGTCTACCTGGAACGTTACGAGGTCGTCGCGGCGTACACGCACTGCCCATGAGGAGTTGATGTGGGCGATGGCACCGCCTTCCAGCTCGAAGGTGGCATAGGCCGCATCGTCCGCATCCGCCTTGTAGGCCTTGCCCTGCTCATCGAAACGCTCGGGGATATGGGTGGTGCCGAGGCAGCTCACCGATTTCACCGGGCCGAACAGATTGTCGAGCACGTAACGCCAGTGGCACAGCATATCGAGAATGATGCCGCCGCCATCTTTCAGGCGGTAGTTCCATGACGGGCGCTGTGCCGGTTGCCAGTCACCCTCGAAAACCCAATAACCGAACTCGCCGCGGACCGAGAGAATCTTGCCGAAAAAGCCGCTGTCGCGCAGCATCGCTAATTTGCGAAGGCCGGGAAGGAACAGCTTGTCCTGTACCACGCCGTGTTTGATGCCGGCGCTTTCGGCCAGCCGCGCAATCGCCAGCGCCTCTTCCATCGTGTCGGAAATCGGCTTTTCGCAATAGACGTTCTTGCCCGCCTTGATGGCCTTTTCCAGCAGGCTGCCGCGCATCTGCGTGGTGCCGGCGTCGAAGAACAGCGTGTCATCCGGGTTCGCAAGGGCTGCGTCAATGTCGGTCGTCCAGCGTGCAACATTGTGCTTTTTGGCGATTTCCTCGATCTTCGCGCCATTGCGGCCGACCAGGATCGGGTCGAGCATGACCCTTTCACCGCTCTTCAAAAGCACGCCACCCTGATCGCGAATGGCGAGAACGGAGCGCACGAGGTGCTGGTTGTAACCCATGCGGCCGGTAATGCCGTGCATGATGACGCCGATACGTTTCATGAATTTCCTCCCTAGGCGGCCTTTTCCCGCAAGGCCACATCCGTCAAACAATGGCACTTTGTAACCATTTGGTTATTTGTGGTCGTGAAGAGCGCAATCTGTCAAGGTGTTTTTGTCGGGAAAAATGGATGTTGTGGGATGCGCTGCAACCACGGCTTTTTGCCGCACCGCGAAAGCGAAAGGCGCGCTTCGCCATTGCGAAACGCGCCTCGTCACTGTTCTCAAAGGGAAATCCGGTTCTACTGGTTCAGACCGGCCGCACCGCAGCAAGCAGGGTGTTGACGATGTGCTGGCCCCAGCGTTCCAGCTCAGTGGGGTCGGTCAGGTCGCGCTGGAAGATCGTCGACAGCGTGAATCGGTTCGACAGATAAAAGGCGCCGAGCGAGGCGATCGTCAGATAGATGTCGATCGGATCGAGTCCGTCACGGAATTCGCCGGTGTCGCGGCCGCGCCGCAACACGTCTTCAAGCTCGGAAATGAAGTTCGAATGCATCGCCGCAATCGTAGGAGATTGCCTGAGATACCGGGCTTTGTTGAGGTTTTCTGTTGCGAGAATGCTCAGGAATTCCGGGTGATCCAGAAAATAATGCCAGGTGAAAAGCGCGAGTTCCCGCAAGCCTTCCGAAGGCGCCTTGCGGGTGAGGTCTAGCCGCCGTTCGGTGTGGCGGATATGACGATAAGCGTCCTCCAGCACGGCAAGGTAGAGCGCGTCCTTGTCGCCGAAATAATGGTAGATCATCCGTTTGTTGGTGCCGGCACGCCGCGCCACGACATCGATCCGTGCTCCTGCCAGCCCCTTGGCGGCCACCTCGCGGCGGGCGGCTTCAAGAATGGCGGCCCGCGTTCTTTCCGGGTTTCGCACCTGTGCAGTGGCGCGTTTGCGCTTCGGGGCAGGCGTTTCCTCAGGAGCCGGGTCGGGCAGCTGGTTTTTCGTTGTTTCTTCCATCGTGACACCCGCTTGACAATGTTGTCGATCAGTGTTCCCATGTAACCAATTAGTTATAAAACGGCAATAGTCGTTTACACCCATCATCAATTTGGCAGTCAATTAGGGAGGAGTTGCCAATGCCCGTGATGCTTCACAGGAGAAGTGTGCTTTCAACCGGGCTTGCGGCCCTTTCGCTGGCAACGTTGGGAGGCGTTTCAGCACAGGCCCAGGCCGCACGGCTACGTATGTTGTGGTGGGGGTCGCAGGAACGTGCGGACCGCACCAACAAGGCGATATCAGCCTACAAGCAGGTGAAACCGGATCTCGATATTGCCGGGGAATTCGCCGGCTGGAGCGATTATTGGCCGCGTCTCGCCACGCAGGTGGCGGGCCGCAACGCGCCTGATCTGATCCAGATGGATTACCGTTATATCTTCGAATATGGCCGGCGCGGCGCGCTTGCGCCACTTGACGACTATATCGGCAAGGGCCTGAAGATCGAAGACTTCGGCAAGATGAACATCGATTCAGGCCGGGTCGACGGCAAGCTTTACGGCATCAATCTCGGGGTCAATTCAAGTGCTGTCTTCTTCGACAAGGCGGCCTGGGAAAAATCCGGCGCAACGCCGCCCTCGATCGGGCAGACCTGGGAAGAGTTTGCCGAAAACGCCGCCAAACTCAGCAAGAACAAGCCGAAACCCGGCTATTATGCCACCGCTGATGCCAGCGGCGTGGAGCCGAGCTTTGAGAACTGGCTGCGCCAGAACGGCAAGTCGCTTTATACGGTCGATGGCGGCATCGGTTTCGATCCGACTGACGCGACCAAGTGGTTCACCATGTGGGCGGATCTGCGCAAAAGCGGCGCCTGCGTACCAGCCGATATTCAGGCGCTCGACCAGTTGAACATCGAAACCAACGCACTGACGACGGGCAAGGCGGCAACCGCATTTGCCCATTCCAACCAGTTCGTCGGTTATCAGGCGCTCAACAAAGCCAAGCTGGCGATAACCTCTTATCCCAAAAGCGCGAAGGATGGCCCTTCCGGCCACTACCTGAAACCCTCCATGCTCATCAGCGTCGCCAATGGCAGCGCCGGCATCGAGCAGGCGATCGGCTTCATCAACTTCCTTGTTGCCGAACCGCAGGGCGTCGACATTCTGGGCGTGGAGCGCGGCGTTCCGCCATCGGAATCCATGCGCAACCAGCTGACCGGCAAGCTCGACGAGGTCAGCAAGAGCATGGTGGAATATATTGCCGAGATCACCCCCGGTGTCGGCGATCTGCCGCCGGCACCACCTCCGGGCGCTGGCGAATTCGCCTTCGTCCTGAAGCGCACGGCGGAGGAGATCGGCTTCGGCAAGATTTCGCCGAGCGAAGGTGGCGACCGGCTCGTCAAAGAATCTGAAACCGTTATCAAACGGAAGTGATGGCATATGGCCTTTCGATCTGAAACTCTCGTGGAGGAGAGCCGTGGCGCAGCTCTCCCGAAGCGGGCAGGCGTGAAGCGGCTTTTGGACCGCAACATTCACGCCTACCTGTTTCTCCTGCCCTGGCTGATCGGCTTTTTCGGTCTGACGCTCGGCCCGGCGCTGGTGTCGCTTTATCTGTCGTTCACCAATTACGATCTGCTCCAATCTCCTGATTGGGTGGGGGCGGCCAATTACGTGCGCATAGCCACTGCCGATCCGAAATTCGCCGCCGCCATGCAGGTCACCTTTACCTATGTGCTGCTGTCGGTGCCTCTGAAGCTGATCTTTGCGCTGCTGGTGGCACTTGCCTTCAATCGCGGCATAAAGGGGCTGACGCTCTACCGGGCGATCTTCTATCTGCCGTCGCTGCTCGGCTCCAGCGTGGCCATCGCCGTTCTCTGGCGGCAGCTTTTTGCCTCCGACGGTCTCGTCAACATGATCCTGTGGCAGGTTTTCGGTTACGAGGGGCCAAGCTGGATTTCCAATCCGGACTACTCGCTCTACACGCTGGTCATCCTGTCCGTCTGGCAGTTCGGCTCGCCGATGATCATCTTCCTCGCCGGGCTCCGGCAAATCCCGCAGGATATGTATGAGGCTGCCGATATCGACGGTGCGAGCAAGATGCGGCAGTTCTTCCGCATTACGCTGCCGCTTTTGACGCCGGTGATCTTCTTCAATGCCGTGATCCAGACGATCGACGCTTTCAAGGCCTTCACGCCCGCCTTCATCATTTCCGAAGGCACCGGCGGGCCGATCAACTCGACGCTGTTCTACACGCTCTATCTCTACCAGGAAGCCTTCGGTTTCTTCCGCATGGGATATGCCTCGGCACTTGCCTGGATTCTTGTGATCATCATCGCGCTGTTCACGGCCTTCTCGTTCCTCAGCGCGAAATACTGGGTGCATTACGATGACTGACGCTGTTACCGCTCCCCGGCCGGGACAAGGCCCGCAACGCTCACCGCTGATGTCGGTGTTGCTGCATGCGGCGCTGATCCTCGCCTCCTTTGCGATGCTTTATCCGATCCTGTGGATGATTTCGGGTTCGTTCCGCCCGCAGGACGAGCTGTTCGGCTCCTCCTCGCTCATTCCCTCGTCGGTCGATTTCGGCGGCTATATCCGTGGCTGGACCGGGCTTCAGGTCAGTTTCGGTCAGTTTTTCTGGAACTCGTTCTTCATCTCGGTGCTGGCCACCATCGGCAACGTGGTCGGCTGCTCGCTTGCCGCCTTCGCTTTCGCCAGGCTCCGGTTCGGTGGGCGCAATTTCTGGTTCGCGCTGATGCTCGGCACCTTGATGCTGCCCTATCACGTGGTGCTCATCCCGCAATATATCCTGTTTCTGGAAATGGGCTGGGTGAATACCTCGCTGCCGCTGATCGTGCCGAAGTACCTTGCGACCGACGCCTTTTTCATCTTCCTCATGGTGCAGTTCTTCCGGGGTATCCCGCGCGAGCTGGATGAGGCGGCGGTGATGGACGGTTGCTCGCCCTTCCGGATTTACTGGAAGATCATGCTGCCCTTGTCGCTGCCGGTTCTGGCCACGGCCGCCATCTTTTCCTTCATCTGGACCTGGGACGACTTCTTCGGTCCGCTGATCTATCTGAACGACATCAACACCTACACCGTGCAGCTCGGCCTCAGATCCTTCGTGGATTCCACCGGCAGCTCGGACTGGACCTCGCTTTTCGCCATGTCCAACCTGTCACTGGTGCCGGTCTTCCTGTTCTTCCTGTTCTTCCAGCGGCTGTTGATCGAAGGCATCGCCACCACCGGAATGAAACGCTGAACGGACGAAACGGGACCGAAAACGAATTGCAGAATATCAACACCGTCGCGGCTGCCTTGTTTGCGGCGCGACGGTCGGGAGAAACAGCATGGCAAGCAGCATTACTCTGGAAAAAATCGTCAAGCGGTTCGGCGCTTTTCCGGTCGTGCACGGCATCGATCTCAAGATCGAGCCGGGCGAATTCACCGTTTTCGTCGGCCCCTCCGGTTGCGGCAAATCCACGCTTCTGCGCATGATCGCCGGGCTCGAGGAAATCTCCGAGGGAGACCTTCGCATCGACGGCGAAAGGGTCAACGAGACCGCCGCCTCCAAGCGCGGCATCGCCATGGTCTTCCAGTCCTATGCGCTCTATCCGCATATGAGCGTTTACAAGAACCTTGCCTTCGGGCTGGAAACGGCGGGTTACAAGAAGCCCGAAGTCGAGGCGCGGGTGCAGAAGGCCGCCGATATCCTGCAGATCGGCCCGCTGTTGCAGCGCAAGCCGAAGGCGCTTTCGGGCGGCCAGCGCCAGCGTGTCGCCATCGGCCGGGCGATCGTGCGCGAGCCGAAAATCTTCCTGTTCGACGAGCCGCTCTCCAACCTCGATGCGGAACTGCGCGTGCAGATGCGCGTCGAAATCGCCAAGCTGCACCAGACGCTCGGCAGCACCATGATCTATGTGACGCATGACCAGGTGGAAGCCATGACCATGGCCGACAAGATCGTGGTTTTGCGCGACGGTCGTATCATGCAGGTCGGTCGCCCGCTCGATCTCTACAACAATCCGGCCAACCAGTTCGTCGCCGGTTTCATCGGCTCGCCGAAGATGAACTTCCTCTCCGCGAAAGTGGCTTCAGGCGACAGCTCCAACCGCACAATCGAGGTTGCCGGCCAGCGTATCGTGCTGGAGAAGCCGGTTGCGGCTCAGGAGGGCGAACCGCTCACTTTTGGCGTGCGCCCGGAGCATGTGAACCCGCAGGCGCAATCGGCCTCGCTCGGCAACGCCGCGATTCAGCTCGTCGAACATCTCGGTGGCTCGACGGTGGTTTACACCAGCACCCCAGACGGCCAACCCGCCACCGTGCTACTGGACGGCCAGCGCCATATCCGCATCGGCGAGACCATCCCCTTTGCGTTCGATCTGGAGAAGACGCATCTGTTCGGGTCGGATGGGCGACGGATATAGCTTGCTGCCCGACGCAGTTTCGTGAACCCGAAGCGGATTGCCCTAAGCGGCGTGTTTTGGGCGTCCGGGCCGGCGGGGGCGGAAATGCGCATGCATCAAAAGCGGGTCGCGCTGGGTGGCCCGCAACAGCATCTTGGCTGCGTGACTTACCGGTGCGCCCGCACGGTAGTTGTTCCACGTCCGTAAAGTGACACCGAGAAAATCCGCCGCCTCATTGTTGGAAAGGCCGATTTCTTCCTGCCATTTACGCAAGTCCTCGACATCGAAATCCCGCTGGTCCTCGGCGATCTGGTAAAGATGATAGGCATCAATCGCCAAGTCGTCGCCGTTCCATTCCACGCTTGCACCATAATCGGTGATCGTCGCGGTCTTCCAGATATCGGCTGAACGGAGCGGAGTGAGCAATTCTCCTCCGGTCGCTATCCATCCGGTCAGATCGGCAGTTGATTGGCTGCCATCCGCCCAGTCGATGGTAAGCAGGCTGGGCAGGTTGGGCAAGATGGCTTTGATGCGTGGTGTCATGACTTGTTTCCCTTTTCTGCAATGGGAAAACGCGGGTTTGTGCGATTCCATTCATCGACAATCAGGACCGTGTTTGTTTTGGCCCATGACAAAGCTTCGGCTTCCGCCCTGCGGGAGAGCTTGCCGCGCAGGATTTCCAGAGTTTCGATGTCGACAAGAGCATCAGCATCCGGTGTTATGATGTGAAAATGCGGTGGCAAATGATCGTTTGCATACACACGTATGATGATGTTCCCGATCTGAATTAACTTGCCCATGCAGCACCCACAACATCACTTGTAATGTAGTGCATAATTTTCACTATGTAAAGCAACGGTATGAAGCATATTTCTGGCAAGCGGCGGGGCGTAGACGGGTGTTATGATCCGCAAAGAACGTTCCCGAGCGTCACCGCATCTTCCGCGAACTGACCGACGTCGTCACCCTTGACGAATTCCAGCATCGCATAAGCCGGTTTCGTCCAGTCGCTCTCCGGCAAGGCCTCAATGCAGGCCCGCCAGTAGTCCGCGCGCTCGTGAAGTGGCAGGCGGCTGGCATCATTGAGCCATGCGAAGACGTGCAGGTGGCAGATGCGCGAGCCGAGCGCGGATATTTCCGCAAGTGCGTCGTTCAGCGGCAGGCCGGGGGCGGGTTGCCAGTAAAAATAGAGGTTGGGCATCGGCAAGTCCTGCATGAGTTGCAGGGCCGAGGGCAGGATGTCCGTCAGCGAGTTGGGGTGATATTCGAGCCCGATGGTCATGCCATAGTCGTCCGCACGCCGGGCGATCTTCGCCAGCGCATCGGTTGCCGTGCGGCGTTCTTCCGGTGAATAATCGACGGAGGGCCGTTTGCGGCTACCCGGCCAGATGCGGATATGGCCGGTGCCGAGCGCCTTTGCGGTTTCCAGTACGGCGGTCACATCATCCGGGGTAAAATCCGGTGCGAAGATGTAGGATCCGTAGGAGGAAACCGTGAGGCCTGCTTTTGCCGTCCGCTCGCCCACATCCCGTGCATTTTCGAGATCGCCTGGTGGCACATGAATGTCGCCGCCCCATTCGATCCCCTTGATGCCGTTTGCGGCGGCAAGGTCGATGACCGCCTGCGGTGTCATCGAGCGGAAGGTGACGGAGCAGAGGCCCGGTTCGAAACGTCTCATGCAATCAGTTCCAGATGTTCCACCCGCACCTGCTGTTCAAGCGGTGCTGCACGACAGAACCGTTCGATCTCGGCAATCGCCATATCGCCGAGCCGGGCACGTTCAAGGCCGACGGCGCCGGCGATATGCGGTGTCAGGAACACGTTCGGCAAATTGTAAAACGGCGAATCCTGCGGCGGCACTTCCGGGTCGGTCACGTCGATAACGGCTTCGATGCGCCCGGTTTTCAGTTCCGTCAAAAGAGCCTCTTCATCCACCAGCGCGCCGCGCGCCGTATTGATCAGGGTCGCGCCGTCCTTCATCTGGGCCAGCGCATCCGCGCCAATCATGTGCCGGGTCTGTGGCAGGGATGGCGCATGCAGGGAAATGACGTCGCTCACCGCCATCAGCTCATCGAGCGATACAAGACGCACGCCGAGCTTTTGCGCTTCTGCCGTGCTTAGAAAAGGGTCGAAAAGGATGAGATCGAGATCGAAAGGCTGCAAAAGATTAATGACCCGGCGGCCGATGCGCGACGCTCCGACAATGCCGACCGTCAGGCCGAGATTGCCGATAGCCTGAGATTTCAAGTGCTCGACATGTTCCCGGTCGCGATCCTTTTCATACATGCGCCGGAAGTCGAAAGTGCGTTTACCGGCAAGCAGGATCATCGCCAGCGTGAATTCTGCGACCGGCTGCGCATTGGCTTCCGCCGCGCTGCACACGGTGATGCCGCGTTCGAAAACCGCTTGCGAGAGGAAATATTTCACCGTGCCGGCGGCGTGGGAAATCAGCCGCAGATGCGGCATCAGTGCCAGTTCCCGCACGCCGATCTCGGGGCAGCCCCAGCCGGTCAGAAGAATATCGGTGCGTTCCAGCTGGTCTTTCACGGCCGGATCGTGAAAATCGCAGATCCGTCGGGCGTCAAGGATATCGACGCTTTGCGACAGCCGCTCAAAAGCCTGTGGTGTCAGCAGGTGCCGGGTCCGCTCCGGGTCCATGGCAAGGCTGAGGCGTGGAAGCGGGTTCCTCATTGCGCTTCTCCCGTAGCCACCATGCTGCTGACCGAAACACCGCTTTCCGCAAACAGGCGATCGAGCGCTTCCATGTCTGGAAGTGTGGGGATTGCCGCCAGTGCTTTTTCGCTTTCAGGCCCGGCCAACCCCACGAAGACGGCGCTGGCGAGCAGGGTTTTGCCTGCCGGAATGTTACCCCGCAGTTGCGGCACGGTGGTTTTGGCATTGATGAGATTGGTGTTCGGCAACGCTTTCAGGGCCACGCCCTGGCGCGATATGTCGGAACCGAGATCGACGATTGCGGATATGTCGGTGCCGCAATCGGCTGTCGCCTTGCCGGTCGCTTCGCTTACCGTGTCGCGGTCGCCATCGTTGCGGTTGATCGCAAAGCCGCCTTCGGTGACGAAAAGAGGTCGGGCGGAGGTGATCCGGTGCAGCCGGATATGCCAGTCTCCGGCCGCAATCAGCGTCGTTTCGACTTTGACGTCAGGGAATGGTTTCCATCTTGCCCGCAGATTGTTGCCGGCCAGAAGAACGGTGCGGTTGGTTTCCCGCACCCGGTAATGCAACCCATCTTCGGAGAAGGCCAGCATATTGTCGAAACCATTGGTTTTGAAACCGCGTTCATCCACTTCCACGCCAAAAGCGTAACGGGAGGAATAGGCGAATTTGGCGTATTTCTCTGGACCGCCACGCATCGACAGGTTTTCCTGCCCGCTGGAAAGCGCGGTGACGTTGCCCTTCGCCCGCATCATCACCATGCCGGGATGAACGAGCGGCCGCGGATTTTCGGATGTTTCGGGTAGCTTTTCTTCCGCCTGCCAGAAGGGGTGGTTTTCCGGAAGCGCGAGCGGCAGGAAGGCCTTGAAGGCCCAATAGGGCGAACCCGCCGAATTGTAACTTTCCGACATGGTCAGCTGCGGATAGGCGTAACCGATGGAAAGCACGCCG
This sequence comes from Agrobacterium arsenijevicii, assembly GCA_000949895.1. Taxonomy (GTDB): domain Bacteria; phylum Pseudomonadota; class Alphaproteobacteria; order Rhizobiales; family Rhizobiaceae; genus Agrobacterium; species Agrobacterium arsenijevicii. The sequence continues at coordinate 52,010 of JWIT01000015.1, forward strand.
TCGCGGTCGGCAATCGGTTTGTTCGCCCACCAACGCAGGTGGCTGAGATACAGCCCCTTGATCTCGCCCCAGGGCAACGCTTCCTCATCCGCAAAGGCGAGGGCGGCCCAGAAGCCGCCGCAGGCGAAACGGTAGGTCATGGAGCGGCCGAAAGCCAGCGTACCGCCATCCTCATCGAACCAGCTTGCGAAATCGCCGGCGAACAGGCGGGCGCGTTCTCGGTAGCGTTCGGCGTGAGCATCTCCCGGTTTGCTGATTTTTGCGTAGATCAGGCCGTAAAAATGCATGGCGAAGGCGATGTAGTGGTCGATGCGGCGGTAATTGCCGTCGCGATACCAGCCGTCGGTGATGTAAAATCCGTCCAGTTCCTGCAGGAAGGTGTCGGTGAGGCTCCGGTCGAACTCGATGCCGAGATGATCGAGCGCCGCGTCGACCATCACCCGGAAAAACTTCCAGTTATTGTTGGCATAGATGCGCTCGCGCGCTGCCAGAAGATAGCGGCGGACATTTGCCTTCTGTGCTGCGGACAGGGGTTCCCACAGGTGTTGCGGTGCAAGCCGCAGCGCAAAACCGAGGGCGGCGAGTTCCACCAGCCGCTGGTCCTTCTGGCGCACATCGCCCCAATAATCGGGATGGGTGGGATTGGTGCCATTGGCGATGCCCTTTGCCAGAAGCGGCCAATGGGCGAATGTATCGCCGCTGAGTGCAAGCGGTGCAATGCCCCAGAGCGGGCGTGCAAACCCTTCCAGATCGGCCGCCGCCCGGTCAAAATGCGCGGCGGTGCCGCTCAACGTTACCCTTGCACCGCTCTCCGAAAAATAGGGAAGAAGCGGCGCAAAACTGTCGTCCAGCGCTCGTCTCACATCGGCGCGGGTTTTGAGCGGATTTCCGTGAAGCGGATTAAAACGGGTCATCGGGTCATGGTTTGCCGCATCATGCATTGCGTGCCGCCTTTCCTGTCTTTTTCGCCTGGCCGGCGGTCTGTCCTTCCACCAGCTGCACACCCAGCTGAACCTGCCGGGCGTTGGCCGATGGCTCCGTCAGTCGGCGGCGCATCAGATCCACCGCCTCGCGGGCAATCTCGCGGCGATCCACCCGGATGGTGCTGAGCCGCGGAGTGGAAAGTTCGGCAAAGGGCAGGTCATCGAAACCGATGATGGAAAGATCGTCCGGCACGCCAAGGCCAAGCTCCTGCGCCGCACCCAGCGCGCCGAGCGCAATCGCATCATTCATGCAGAAAATGCCGGTCAGACCGGGATCTTTGGCCAGTAATTGGCGAACCGCATCACCTGCCTGCACGAAGCCGCTTTCCGCAGTAGAAAGCAGAAACTCCTGATAGGTGGCTCCCTCTTGCTCAAGGATCGTCTGCCGGAAGCCGCGCATGCGCTCGCGTATGGTGTGGCGGTGGTGCGGGCCGATATAGGCGACGTTGCGATGCCCGAGTTCAAGAAGCCGCCGCGCCGCCAGCGCGCCACCGTAGAAATTGGAAGGCGAGACGCAGTCCAGCGTCATCGACGGATCGGCGCTGTTTACCAAAACCGGCTGCAGCACCCCTTGTGTGATGCGGTGGATGATTTCTTCTTCCGGGTCGAGACCGATGGCGAGAAGGCCGTCTGCCTCACAAACCCGTTGGATCAGGACATCATCGACCTGCTTCTGGTGCAAAAGCCGGACATCGAGTTCGAAGCCTTCCGTCTGGGCAAGGCTGCGAAGCATGTCGAAAATATCATGATAAAACGCGCCGATATCGCCGGTTGCCCGTTCGGCTGACATGAGGGCGAGAATTTTCTTGCCCTCCAGCGCGACGCCGCCGGTCTGGCTGGCGACCGGCCGCAGCGGATAACCGAGTTCCGCCGCCACACCCAGAACCTTGGTCTGGATCGATGCGCTGATGCCTTTTTCCCCAGCGAGAACGCGCGAGACGGTGCTGATGGAAACCCCTGCACGCTGGGCGATATCCGACTGGCGCGGGCGGCTGATGTCGGGTGTATCGTTCATGTCGTCTCCTGCACTTGCAAAAAAATCTGTTATGATGCAAATATTGCAAATAAAGAAAATTTGCAAGAATTTAAGTAATTAACGAAAATTTGCAAAACGCGGGAGGAGCAGATGCAAACTATCGACAGGCGCGGATTTATGGTGACGGCGGCGCTGGCCGGTCTTGGCGTCGCAGTGGGCGGTTTCCGGGCAGTGGCGGCCGAGACCCGGCTTCGCTGCGTATGGTGGGGATCAGCCGATCGCAGCCGGCGTACAAATGAGGTGATTGCCCTTTACCAGAAGGCTGATCCGCAAACGACGGTGAGCGGCGAGATGATCGCCGGTTCCGATTATTGGACCAAGCTTGCGACATCGATGGCGGGGCGTAATGTCGCCGATATCTTCCAGCTCGAGCCATCCACTATTGCCGACTATTCCGGCCGTGGCGCCTGCATGGAGCTGGACCAGTTTGTCGGCTCGTCGCTTGATCTTTCCAACTTCGGCAAAAGCGAAGTCGATCTTTGCCGCATCGATGGCAAGCTTTACGGTGTCGGTCTCGGGCTGAATTCCTTCTCGATGATGTATGATGCCGAGACGCTGAAGGAGGCTGGCGTCTCCGTGCCGAAGGACCAGATCACCTGGAAGGCGCTGGCGGAACTGGCACGCGATTTCAAGAAGAACGCGCCGGCGCGTCGGAACTATTGGGCGGTGCCCTATGGTGCGCGGTATCATTACGTCTTCGATGTCTGGCTGCGCCAGCGTGGCAAGCTGTTGTTTCAGGATGGCACCATCGGTTTCAACAAGGAAGATGCGAAGGAATGGTTCGCCTATTGGGAGGATCTGCGCGAGAACAAGCTCTGCGTTTCCGCCGATATCCAGACGCGTGACGACAACACCATCGAGTCGAATGCGTTGACACTTGGCAACTCGGCCATCGGCTTTGCCTATTCCAACCAGCTCGTCGGCTACCAGCAGCTCAACAAGAAAACGCTGTCCATCGGCATGCTGCCGGGCGAGGGGCCAGGCAAGCCTACTGGGCATTATTACCGGCCGGGCCTCATCTGGTCGATTTCGTCCACTTCCACCAATCCGGAAGCGGCGGCGAAATTCATCAACTTCTTCGTCAACAATGAGGACGCTGGCAAGGTTCTCGGCGTTGAGCGTGGCGTGCCGCCGGCGAAGAAGGTACGCGAAGCGGTGTTACCGAGCCTTAACGAAACCGAACGCAAGACGGTGGAATACATCGAAAGCCTGTCCGGCAAGACCGATGCCTATCCGGCTCCGGCCCCCATCGGCGCCAACGAGTTCGACCGCGGCGTGATGCGCCCGATCGCCGACTCGCTCGCCTTCGGCCGCGCCACGGTGGACGAAGCGGCGCAGAACCTTGTCGATACCGGCACCCGCACGCTGCGCAAGCGCGGGTAATAACGAAAATGGGCAGCGCAATGTGGTGTGAAAGCCGCATGGCGCTGCCCCCAATTCACAATCATTCCTTGCGTGCCGGGCTTCAAATATATTGGCACGATAAACAATGCTGGACAGCATAAATTATTTAAGCCAGAAATTCTGATCTACATCGGTAAATCTGAAGATCAGACAATGGCTCCCAACTTTCTCCTTATTGACGCTGAAAAAGAATTTGATGTTTTGAAGGCGGCTTCGTCGCTGATCCGTGTGCAGATATTGAAGCTGTTGCACGACGCAAACGGTCTGAACGTCAACGAGATCGCGCAGAAACTGGACCTTCCCCAGTCCACCGTTTCGGCTGGCGTGACCGTTCTTGAGGAGGCGGGGCTGCTGCGAACCGAAACGCGCAAGGCGCGCAAGGGCAGCCAGAAAATCTGTTTTGCGACCTGCGACGAACTCATCGTTTCGTTTCTAAGACCCGAGGCGCCGGCGGCGTCCAATTATATCGCGGTGGCCATGCCGCTTGGGCTTTACACGCAAAGTTCAGTGACGGCACCTTGCGGCATCTGTTCGCCGGAGGGCATTATCGGGCTTCTCGATGTGCCCGATACCTTCATGGATCCGGACCGCATGAAGACAGCGCTTTTGTGGTTCACGTCGGGCCATGTCGAATATCAATTCCCCAATAATGCCAAGATTCAGGGCCGAAACGTCGAGGAAATCGAGTTTTCGATGGAGGTCAGTTCCGAGGTGCCGGGAACGCACAGCAACTGGCCATCGGACATTACCCTCTCCGTTAACGGCAAGGAGATCGGTGTCTGGACCTCGCCCGGCGACTTCGGCGACAAGCGGGGTACGTTTACGCCCGACTGGTGGAAACTGTCCGGTTCCCAATACGGCATGCTGAAAACCTGGCGCATTACCGCCCAGGGAACCTATGTCGACGGGACGCGCATTTCAGATGTGACGCTTACGGATATCGATCTCTCCAGCCATCGTTCGATCCGGCTGCGCATCGAGGTCAAGGCCGATGCAAAGCATCCGGGCGGGCTCAACATCTTCGGCCGTGGTTTTGGAAATTACGATCAAGACATCGTATTGCGCCTGCGCACCGCAGACTGATCCGGCCAATTTTAAAAAGTATGATTTTCGCGGTTGACAGGCGCGGATTCCCTTGGCAACTATATTATGAAATATGGTTCATATCATATTTTAAGATATAAATGCGCATGGGAGGAGAGCCTATGAAAGCGCGGGTTTCAGTCCACCGGGACTTCCGGATTGGGCGTATTGACGATCGCCTATATTCCGCCTTCATCGAGCATATGGGGCGGGCGATCTATGGCGGGATTTACGAGCCCGGCCATCCGCAGGCGGATGAAAACGGCTTTCGCAAGGATGTCCTGAAATTCGTGCAGGATCTGAAAATCCCGGCGATCCGTTATCCCGGCGGCAACTTCGTCTCGGCCTATCGCTGGGAAGATGGCATCGGCCCGCGCGACAAGCGGCCCGTGCGCCTCGATCTTGCATGGCGCTCCAAGGAAACCAACCAGATCGGCGTCAACGAGTTCGCAGACTGGGCCTCGATGGCCGGCATCGAGATGATGCTTGCGGTCAATCTGGGTTCCCGTGGTCTGGATGATGCCCGCAACTTCCTCGAATACGTGAATTTCCCTGGTGGTACCGAGCTTAGCGATCTTCGCCGCAGCCACGGCGCGGAAAAGGCCCACGGCGTGAAAATGTGGTGCCTTGGCAACGAGATGGACGGTCCCTGGCAGATCGGCCACAAGACGGCGGTGGAATATGGCCGTTTGGCAAACGAGACCGCCAAGGCCTTCAAGGGTTTCGACCCCACCATCGAAGCGATCGTCTGCGGAAGTTCCAACGACGGCATGCCAACCTATCCCGAATGGGAGCGCGAGGTGCTGGAAGAGTGCTACGAGAATGTGGACCACATCTCGCTGCACAAATATTTCGGCAACAACAGCCGCGACACGCTGAATTACTTTGGCAAGATCGAAGAAACCGGACGTTACATTCAGACCATCGCCGGCGTCATCGATTACGTGAAGGCCAAGAAGCGTGCCAAGAATGAGGTTTCCATCTGCTTTGACGAGTGGAACGTCTGGTATCATATCCGCGAAGACGACGGCAAACGCGTCAAGAGCTGGGACTGGCCGGAAGCCCCCGCACTTCTGGAAGAGACCTATAATTTCGAGGATGCTCTTTTCGTGGCCGGGTTGCTCAACGAGTTCATCCGCCGTTCGGACCGGGTGCGCATCGCCTGCATCGCCCAGCTCGTCAACGTCATTGCCCCCATCCGTGCGGAAAAGAACGGACCGGCATGGCGCCAGACGATCTATTATCCCTATCAGTTCGCCTCGCTCTATGGTCGTGGTGTTGCGCTGAACGTTGCCGTCGATTGCCCGACCTATGATTGCAACGCGGCGGATGACGTCAAATATCTCGATGTCGCCGGTGTGTACGATGAGGAAGAGGGCGTTGTGACGCTGTTCGTCCTCAATCGCCATCTCACCGAGGCTGCGGAACTCAACGTCGGCCTCACCGGGTTTTCGCCCGTGGCTCTAAGCCTGCATCTTTCCATGGCGGGATATGATCTGAGGGTTGGCAACGGTCCGGATCAGCCTGATCGCGTTGTGCCGGTGCCGGGCAGCGGTATCGGTGTCGAGGATGGGGCGCTCAAAGGCTCCGTACCGGCGCTGTCCTATCATGTCCTGCGCGTGAAGGTTAAGTGAGGCGGTGATGGGTGTCCGTCTCACCAGTATCGCCAAGTCCTTCGGCTCCTTTGCAGCCATCCGGGACGTTTCAATGGAGATTCCGACGGGCAGCTTCGCGGTTTTCGTGGGGCCTTCCGGTTGCGGAAAATCCACCCTGTTGCGCATGATTGCCGGTCTTGAGGAAACCAGCGGCGGTCACATCGCCATCGACGACCGCGATGTCACGGCCGTCGAGCCGGCGGATCGTGGCGTTGCCATGGTCTTCCAGAATTATGCGCTCTATCCGCATCTGACGGTGTTCGAGAACATGGCTTTCAGCCTGCGTCTCGCGCGCCGGCCGAAAGCGGAGGTGAATGAGAGGGTGGGGGAAGCTGCCCGCATCCTCCAGCTTGAGGACAATCTGCACAAAAAACCGTCGCAGCTTTCCGGCGGCCAGAGGCAGCGCGTGGCCATCGGCCGCGCGATTGTGCGACAGCCGAAGGTGTTTCTCTTCGATGAACCCCTGTCGAACCTGGACGCGGAACTGCGCGTCCAGATGCGGCTGGAGCTGACCCGGCTTCACCGCAAGCTTGGCGCCACGATGATCTATGTCACGCACGACCAGGTGGAGGCCATGACGCTTGCGGACAAGATTTTCGTGCTGAAGGGCGGCATCGTGCAGCAGGCCGGTGCGCCGCTCACCCTTTACGACGATCCGGATAACCGTTTCGTGGCGGGCTTCATCGGATCGCCCGCGATGAACTTCCTTGCAGCCGACATTGTCGGGCAACGGGATGGCATCGTCACGCTTGCGCTTGAAGGCGGGGAAAAGCAGCTCGAAGCCCGGCTGTCGCAACCGGTGTCCATCGGCCAACGGGTCGAAATCGGCATCAGGCCCGAACATCTGGTGATCACGCAAGAGGGCGCGTTGCCGGTCAACGTCGAGGTGGCGGAGGAGCTGGGCGATCTGTCCTATCTCTATACCCGCACGAAGATCGGGAAAGAACTTGTCGTGCAGCGGCAGGGCTCGCGCGAGCGGCTGGATGGCCGGTCCGTCTCGCTGAGCGCCTCGCCCGATCACATCATGGTTTTCGATAGCGACGGCAAAAGGTTGCGATAGGCGCGAGGAGGCGCCTGTCGATGCAGCAAACCAACCCCTTGAAACGGGGTGTTTCCAAAAAACGGGAGGAGTGAACGATGCGACTGATCAAGACATTGCTTGTTGGTACGGTTCTGGGCCTGAGCGCCCTGCCGGCGCTGGCAAAACAGGATATCGTCTGGTGGGACTTTCTGTCGGGCGGCGACGGCGTGCGCATGAAGGCGCTTATTGACGCCTTCAACAAGGAACACCCCGATATCCAGATCAAGGGAACGACGCTTGAATGGGGCGTTCCTTTTTACACCAAGGTGCGCACGGCTTCCGCCGTCGGCGAGGGTCCTGATGTCATGACCTATCACCTGTCGCGCGCGCCGCTCGGGCTTGAGGAAAAAGTGCTGAGCGAGATCACCGAAAAGGACCTCGGTGATGCCGGGTTGAAGACCAGCGATTTCTTCAGTGCACCCGTCGAGGCAGCAACCCATGACGGCAAGCTTTATGCGGTGCCCTTCGATATCCATGCCCTCGTGCTCTATTACAATGCCGATCTCCTGAAGGGGTCACCCTATCTCGATGCCGAGGGCAAGCTGACCGGTATCAAGACGATGGAAGACTTCGAAACGGCGCTGGCCTGGGCGAAGGACAAGGGCGTACAGACGCCGGTCACCTATCAGTCCGGCGGCGAAGCCGGTGTCTGGCGTGTGTTTTATACATTGTTCTCGCAGCAGGGCGGCGAGCTGGTCACCAACAACGAAGTACTCGCCGGTGACAACGCCGAAAAGGCCGCCAAGGCCATAGAGACCATGTCGAAGTGGCGGGAAAACGGCTGGGCGCCCGAGCAGGCGGAATATCCGGCGTCCGTTGCTCTCTTCTCCGCCGGCAAATCCGCCTTCCAGCTGAACGGCGTATGGGAGGTTCCGACCTACAAGGATCTGGAAAAGAACGGCAAGCTCGGCTTCAAATGGAGCGCTGTCGAAGTACCGCCTTTCATGGGCAAGCGCGCCACCTGGGCGGATTCGCATGCCTTTGCGATCCCCAACCAGGGCGACAAGACCGTTTCCGGCGAGAAACGCGCCGCTGTCATGAAGGTTATCGGCTGGATGGAAAAACACGCCATCAGCTGGGCCGATGCGGGACATATTCCGGCCTATAAATCGATCACCGAAAGCAGCGAATACAAGGCGATGCAGCCGAATGCCACCTATGCCTCGCTGGCGGAGGCGGCGGTGTTCGATCCGAAGACCACGATTACCGGGGTTGCCTCTCCCGCTTACGATGCGGCGCTCAACGTCATCGCTCCGGCCATCCAGGGCTATATGAGCGGTGCGGATGCGGTCGAGCAGATCAAGTCCGAGCTGCAAGGCAAGCTCAAGTAATCCGTGACTGCCCTCCGGCTGTCGGCCGGAGGGCAGCGTGCAATACGGGAGGTCCCGGAGGCATTCCATGGCTATGATTGAAAACCGGCGCAAGAAATCGCTGATCGCGCTGTCGATGGTGACGCCATTCATCGTGGTCTTCACCACGTTCTTTCTTTATCCCCTGATCGAGATGGTGCGCATCAGCTTCACGGATGCGCCGCTGATCGGCGACGGAAACTGGGTCGGCCTGCAGAACTATGTAAAACTGCTGAGCGACCGCCTGTTCGTGACGTCGCTCAAGAATAATGGCTACTTCGTGCTTCTGACGGTGGTGCCGACAACGGTCATCGCCTTGATGATTGCGCTTGCGGTTAGCCGATTGTCCGGCATCAAGCAGACAATCGCCATGAGCCTGTTTTTCCTGCCTTACGTCCTGCCGGTTTCGGTCGTCACCGAGATCTGGGCCTGGATGCTCGATCTGCAGTTCGGCGTTCTCCAGCCCGTCATTTCGCTGCTGGCGGGCAAACCCACCGCCGTTTTCAAGAACCCCAATTGGGTCATGCCGATGGTCGCCGTCGTCACCATCTGGTGGACGAACGGCTTTAATGTGCTGTTGTTCATTGCCGGCCTGCGCAACATTCCGACCGAGCTTTATGAGGCTGCGGCTCTGGATGGCGCAACGACATGGCAACGGTTCTGGCGCGTCACATGGCCGCTTCTTTGGCCCGTGACAGCTCTGATCCTGACTCTGCAATTGATCCTGCAACTGAAGATATTCGACCAGATCTATCTCCTGAGCGGCGGCGGACCCTTCAATTCCAGCTTCGTGCTTCTGCTGAAGGTCTACCGGGAAGCCTTCCAGATGAACAATGGCGGTTACGCCTCTGCCGTTGCGACTGTGCTCTTCCTGTTGATCGTCATCGTATCCGTTCTCCAGTTCCAGTTGCTGCGCATCCGGAGGAATTCATGAGCCTGACCAAAAGACTAGAGAACGTCGTTCTCACCCTGCTGACGTTTTCGGCAGCGCTCGTGTGGATTTTTCCGCTTTACTGGGGTTTCGTGACGTCGTTGCGCTCGGACGAGAATGTTGCGGGCAACACCTCGCTGCTGCCTGATGAATTCCAGCTCGGTGCCTATGTGAACGCGATCTTCAACACGCGGCTGTTGACCTGGTATGTGAATTCCATCGGCACCGCCGCCATCGTCACGGTTTCTGTCCTGATCATTTCGATGTTGTGCGCCTATGCACTGTCGCAGATCCGCTTTCCGGGGCGGCGCCTGCTTTATGGCATCGTGCTGGCGAGCTTCATGGTGCCGGCGCAGACGCTTGTCGTCACGCAGTTCATCCTGATGAAGAACCTCAACCTCATCAACACCTGGGCCGGCATCATCCTGCCGCAGCTCATCACGCCCATCGTCATCATCGTTTACAAGCAGTTCTTCGACAGCGTGCCCAAGGAGATGCGCGAGGCGGTGGTTCTGGATGGCGGCGGCGAATATACGATCCTGTTCAAGGTGTATCTGCCGCTGAACTGGGGCATCACGACCGCCATGGCAATCGTGACCTTCATTACGGTGTGGAATGCCTTCTTCTGGCCTTTCCTCGTGGTCACCTCCGAAAACATGATGACGATCCCCGTCGGCATCACGCAGGTCAACGATACTTTCGGCATCGTTTATGCGCGCCTGATGGCGATTGCCATGCTGGCGGCACTGCCGGTCATCGTCGCCTATGTCATCTTCCAGCGGCGCGTGACGGAAGCCATCATGATTTCATCCGGCGTGAAGGGGTGAGGGCGGCGGAAGACGTCGGTGCCGATCAGATGACATGGGCGTTGTGCAGAGCGGTCAGCACTTCGTTCTTGAGGCTGGCGAGCTGTGGCGACCTTCGGTCACGCGGGCGCGGCTCGTCCACTTCTATCCGTTGCTGGATACGACCATCATGGGCGCCCATCATGTAAATCCGGTCACCGAGATAGAGCGCTTCGTCAATATCGTGGGTGACAAGCAGGAAGGAAATGCCGCGCTGTTCAACGAGTTTCAGGACAAGGTCCTGCAATTTCATCCGCGTAAAAGCGTCAACCGCGCTGAAGGGTTCGTCGAGCAGCAATATGCGCGGCTGGGTATAGAGCGCTCTTGCGATGGCGACACGTTGCGCCATGCCCCCTGAAAGGGCTTTCGGCAACACGCTGCCATGGCCGCTCAAACCTACGTCGTTGATCAGCCCTTCCACCCGCTCGACATCATATTTCTTGCCAGCCGCATAACCAATGTTTTGTGCAACCGTCAGCCAAGGCATCAGGCGAGGTTCCTGAAAGACGAAGGCGATGGGCGGGGAGGCGGATGCCCGGTCTTCATCCGCCTGCTGAACCTTGACCGCACCTGAGAAATGCCGGTCGAGGCCGGCGGCGATGCGCAGCAAGGTGCTTTTTCCACACCCACTCGGCCCGAGAAGAACCGCGGCTTCACTATCGCCGAGCGTCAGGTGGATATCCTGAAGGACCACCGTATCGCCGAAGGCTTTTTCGCGCACATTGACATTGAGCAAACTCATCGCAGGCGCCCTCCTTGCTGAAGGGGATAGGTGTCGCGCCATCTGAGGCAACGTTCCTCGACCATCTTGAAGAGGCTGTCAGAAATCTTGCCGAGAACCGCAAGGCAGATAATCGCTATCATCACCAGATCGGGTCGGGACAGTTCCCGCCCGTCGGAAAGCATGTAGCCGATGCCCTCGGAAGCCGCCAGAAGCTCGGCTGCGACGACGCTCAGCCACGCCAGCGAAAGCCCGTAACGCAGGCCCGTGAACAGATGCGGCAAGGAGGCGGGAATGAAGATCCGCCACACCAGCACGGGCAGCGGCTGGCGATACATCTCGCCCACTTCCACCAGCTTGCGGTCGACATTTCGGATGCCGGAGAAGAGGTTGAGATAAACAGGGAAAAACGCGCTCTTGGCGATCAGCACGATTTTCGAGGTCTCGCCGATGCCGAACCAGATCATCAGCAGCGGTACCCATGCAAGGCTCGGAACCGCGCGTAGCGCCTGAAACGTCGGCTCGAGATAGCGTTCGGCGGCAACGACCAGCCCGACCAGCGAACCGACGACGATTGCAAGAAGGGAGCCAATGACGAAGCCGACGAAGACGCGGGCGGTACTTGCCGCGACATTCGTCCACAAAGGACCCTCGGCGAGCCGTAGAAACGTGTCGTAAAGCTCGGAGGGCGGTGGCAGAACATAGGGGCTTACCCAGCCGACGCGCACAAAGAACTCCAGCAGCAACAATGACCCGACCGGCACGATTGCGCCCCGCAAATCGAACCGTGCAAAGAAATTCCCCGCCCTCTGCAAGAGCGGCAATCGGGAGGGGAATTGTTTCGCAGTCTGTTTCACGCGCTGGAATTCGCGCGGATGGGAATTCATGCGCCAAGTGCCTTTTTCGCCGGTGCCGGGTCGATCAGCGACGAAAGGACATTATCGACATTGACACCCGGACGCAGCACATCGTCGCCGAGCAACGGGGTCACGATGCGGATCGAGTTCAGCAGCTCCTCGCCCGGAACGGGATCCTTCCAGTCGCGCTTTTCGATTGTCAGCTTGGTGATCTTGGGATCGTTGCCGGTGACCTGCGTGACGAAATCGATGAATTCGCTGTTGTTTTCGCGGATCCATTTTTGTGTCTCGACCCAGACGCCAAGGAGGCGTTCGACCGCTTTCGGGTACTTCGCCAGAAATTCCTCGGAAACGCTGAAAACGCTGCCGTCGCGCCAGCTGCGCTCATCGAAAATCGCCCTGTCACCGGCAAGTTCCGCTTGAGAGGTATGCGGATCGATGCCGACCCACGCATCGACCTGTCCCTGCTGAAGCGCATTGAAACCTTCCGGATGCTGCAGGTTCACGACCTTGAGGTCATCGATCGACAGTTTGGACTGGGCTAGGGCGCGGAGGAGGGTGAAATAGGGCGCGGTGCCCTTGGTGACCGCAATGGTTTTGCCCTTGAGATCGGCAACGGTCTTGACCGGCGAATCCGGGCGAACCTGTATGATTGAGGAACCACCCCAGCTTGCCACATAGATCACCTTCAACGGCACACCGTTGGCACGGGCCAGAAAGGCGGAAAGTGCTGCCGAACCGGCGAAATCCGTCGAGCCGACCTTCAGGAATTCGAGTGAATTGTTGCTGCCGCGCGACTGGACCCAGGTGATCTTGGTGCCGACATCCTTGAATGCTTCCTCAAGCCAGCCCTTGTTCTTTATCAGCAGCGTGTGGGACGAGTAAAATCCCCAGTCCAGCTTCAGCTCGGCAGGGAACTCCGGTGAGCTCTCTGCCAACGCATTGCCTGTGACAAGCGGTGCTGCGAGCGCGCCGGCAATGCCGAATTTGAGGATCTGGCGGCGAGAATGTTCAGCCTTCATATTAATTCACCTAATTTATGTATTTTGTGTACTTAAAGGGTATTGGCGAGCGTTTTTGAGGTCAATCGGCCCTTCTGGAACCTCATGCCAAACTTCAGCGTAGCTGTGGAAAATCTCCCTACAGTCGGTGGGATCGGCGCGACGGCGCCTTATTCAGGGAAAAAACGATTGGCCGGCCGTTGCAGACCCAGGTGGTCGCGCAAGGTCGGTCCCTCATAGTCCTTTCTAAACAGGCCGCGTCTTTGCAGCTCCGGCACGAGCAGGGTGGTGAAAGCGTCGAGACCGGCGGGCAGGAACGGGAAGGTGACGTTGAAACCGTCCGAACCCTCTTCGTATAGCCATTGCTCCATTTCATCGGCAATGGTCCGTGCCGTCCCGACGAAGGCAAGACCGGCATAGCCGCCCAGCCGCTGGGCAAGCTGGCGCACGGTCAGGCCTTCGCTTCTGGCGAGTTCGATGACCCTTTCACGGCTGGATTTGCTGGCATTCGTTTCTGGGATGTCAGGCAATGGACTATCGGGGTCGAAACCGGAGACATCATGGCCTAACGCAATCGAAAGCGAGGCGATCGCGCTTTCATAATGGACGAGGCTGTCGAGCCTGGCGCGTTTGGCCTTCGCTTCTTCCACCGTATCGGCGACCAGAACGAAAGCACCCGGCAGAATGACAATTCCCTCGCGGGAACGGCCTGCCGCGACAGTCCTGTCTTTGACGTCCTTATAAAAGGCTTTTCCAGCCGCAAGAGTAGGCGTTGCCGCAAACACGACCTCCGCGGTTTCGGCGGCAAGCTGGCGTCCCGGCTCTGAAGCACCGGCCTGAACGATGACGGGCCAGCCCTGCACTGGGCGCGCAATATTGAGCGGTCCGCGCACGGAAAATTCCGGTCCCTTGTGATTGAGCACATGCATTTTTTCAGGGTCGAAGAACAGTCCGCTATCGACATCCCGGATAAAGGCATCGTCGGAGAAGGAATCCCATAGGCCAGTGACGACATCGTAAAATTCCCGTGCCCGTCCATAACGCTCCGTGTGATCCGGCTGTTCGTCACGACCGAAATTCAGCGCAGCATCCGGGTTCGACGTGGTGACGATGTTCCAGCCGGCGCGGCCATTGCTGAGGTGGTCGAGCGAGGCGAAACGCCGGGCGACGTGATAGGGCTCATCGAATGTGGTGGAGGCGGTGGCGACCAGCCCGATTCGGGAGGTGACGGCAGCGAGCGCCGAAAGCAGGGTGAAGGGCTCGAAAGACGTCGCGGTATGGCTGCGGCGCAGGGCTTCCGTGGGCATGTTCAGCACCGCCAGATGATCGGCCATGAAAAATGCATCGAATTTCGCGGCCTCGAGCTGTTGGGCAAAACGCGCCAGGTGCGCGAAATTGAAATTCGCGCCCGGGAAGGATCCAGGATAACGCCACGCGCCCGTGTGAAGACTGACGGGCCGCATGAAGGCGCCGAGATGCAGTTTGCGATCAATTGCCATTGGGCTTCACTCTCTGGTCGGTGTTTCTGATCCGGGCGGCTTGTATCGCCTGTTGCCTCCGAGGGGCGGAGGCGGCCGATACTCCTCGCGACGATATCCCTGCCGGTGGATTAGCGCCGCAAAGACTATTCCGATTATGATTTCCAAACCGAAAGAATTTTCCTGAAATCCCCCATTTGGCGATGATCTCCATCACCGTTGCTGGCTTTGTTTCAACGCTGGTGAGCGTTAGAATCGACGGGCTGAACCTCACTTTCTGCCGCTTGCGCCAAAATTTGCTGAAAACCGCAAATCATTAGAAGAATTTTGCTTTCCGCATCTGCGCTTCTGTGTTTCTTATAATGCTTAAATAGAATTTTTAACGCCTATTAATTCAGAAATGACATGATGGAAGATCGCAAAACCAGTGCTGTGTCCTCTGATGCTGTCGGCTTGCCGGCGCTTGAGGCGAGGCTTGCGCAGGAGCTAACCCTGCTCGAGCGGCCGGCGAAGCCGTGGGTGCCGCGCATGCAGCTCGACGGTGCCGAGGTGCTGGATGTTGCGGTCATCGGCGCAGGGCTTTGCGGGCTCACCGCGCTTGCCGCTCTGTCATTTGCCGGAATCGACAATATCAGGGCTTTCGACAGGGCGTCGAGCGGGCTGGAGGGGCCATGGGTGACGAGCGCGCGCATGGAGACATTGCGCACCCGCAAGGAACTCGCCGGCCCGGCACTCGGTGTGCCGTCCCTGACATTCCGCGCATGGTTCGAGGCGCAGTTCGGCGCCCGCGCTTATGAGGACATGCAGCTCATACCGCGTGAGGCGTGGATGGCCTACATGGTCTGGTATCGCAATGTGTTGGCGCTGCCGGTGAGCAACGATACGACGCTTGTCAGCCTCGTTTTGCGCGAGGATGGCCTGCTTGATCTCGAGTTGCAGGGGCCGGAAGGTGTGACCAGGGTTCTGGCGCGTCGGGTGATTTTGGCGACGGGGCTCGATGGCCTCGGTGCGCCGCGACTGCCGGATGTGGCGAAAACGGTTCCCGCCCGCTTCGTGTGCCACAGCGGCGATATATTCGACGTGAGCGAATTGCGGGGCAAGCGTGTCGCCTTGGTCGGTGCCGGCGCTTCGGCGATGGACAATGCAGCCGCAGCACTTGAGGCGGGGGCTGCCCGCGTCGACCTTTTCATTCGCAGGCCCGACATTCCGCGTGTGGAGAAATTCGGCGGCGTCGCAAGCCTTGGGATGACCCACGGTTATATCAGCCTGCCTGATGCCGATCGCTGGGCCTTCATGGCCGAGGCGGAGCGGACGCAGATCCCACCACCGCGCCATAGCGTGCTCAGGGTCTCGCGCCATGCCAACGCTTTCTTCCATTTAGGCAGTCCCGTTCTCAGCCTGACCGAGGCGGGCGATGCGGTGGAGATCGAGACGCCGAAGGGCCGTTATCCGGTCGATCTCGTCATTTTCGCCACCGGCTTCGATGTCGATTTTGCCCGGCGGCCGGAATTTGCGGCCTTAAGCGGCCGCGTCCTGCTCTGGCGCGACGCCTACCAGCCGCCCGCGGAGCAGAGCAACGATGCGCTGGGATCCTATCCCTATCTCGGGCCTGCCTTCGAATTTCTGCCGAAGCCGGATCTGCCGACCACGGAGGCGGAGACGATTTCCCGTATCCACTGCTTTGCCTATCCGGCTGTTCCCTCTCACGGGAAAATCACCAGCGGCATTCCGGCGGTCAGCCAGGGGGCGGAGCGCCTGGCGCAGGGCATTGCCCGCTCGCTGTTCGTCGAAGACCGCGCCCGCCATTTCGAGACTTTCATGAACCACGATGCCGCTGAAATCACCGGCGAGGAATGGCGCGACGCGGACGCGCAGGACAAGATCAAGGAGCATGCCAATGGCTGAACCGGCACTGAAACTGGAGATATTTTACGGCATTTCATCGCCGTGGGCCTATTTCGGTGCGCCACGGGCGGTTGAAGTCGCGCGCTCGCATGGAGCCGAGATTGTGCTGCGCCCGATCCGCATCATCGAGGCCAATGGCGGCATTCCGCTGCGTAGCCGCCCGGATGCCCGGCAGAATTACCATGCCGTGGAGCTGGATCGGTGGCGGCGTTACCTCGACATGCCGCTCAATCTCACGCCGAAATTTTACCCCTGCGCCACCATCGAACGTGCGGCGCAACTCGTCATCGCCGCGCAGAAGGCCGGGCTGAATGCGATCAGCCTTTCCTTCGCCATCCAGCGCGCATTGTGGAGCGAAGATCGCGACATCGCCGATCTCGACACACTGCGCACCATCGCGCAGACCGTTCTCGGTGCTGAAGCTGCGGCACTCGTGCGCGATCCGCAGCCTGAAGACATCGTGAAGGAGTGGCATGGAAATCTCGCCGAAGCCGAGCGCCTCGGGATTTTCGGAACACCGACCTATGTGGTGAACGGAGAGCTTTTCTGGGGGCAGGACCGCCTGGAATTCGCAAGCCGCGCCCTTGGCGCCCTGAAGCAGCAAATTTCACAATCCGCAGTGAGGACATCCGCATGACCGATGCCGCAAAACTCCACAATCAGGCCATCGTCATTGACGGCCTGCAGACCTGCCAGTGGAGCAGGTCGATATTCGAGGACATGCGCGCGGGCGGCCTGACCGCTGTCAACGTCTCGAGCGTGATCTGGGAAAATTTCCGTGAAGGCATCGGTTATGTCAGCGAATGGAA
Organism: Agrobacterium arsenijevicii; assembly: GCA_000949895.1. Lineage (GTDB taxonomy): Bacteria > Pseudomonadota > Alphaproteobacteria > Rhizobiales > Rhizobiaceae > Agrobacterium > Agrobacterium arsenijevicii. The sequence goes on from JWIT01000015.1 coordinate 69,148, forward strand.
GCGTTTCCTGCGGGAAAATGACGACCTGATCCGCCCGGTGCGCACGGTCGCCGATATTCACGCGGCCAAGGCGGAAAACAGAACGGGCATCATCATCGGCTGGCAGAACACCTCGCCGCTTGAGGACAAGCTTGATTATGTCGAGATTTTCAAGGATCTCGGCGTCGGCATCATGCAGCTGACCTACAATACCCAGAACTATTCCGGTGCCGGTTACCTCGAGGAAAACGACAGCGGCCTGACCGGCTTCGGCCGTGAGGTACTTGGGGAGATGAACCGCGTCGGCGTGCTCTGTGATCTGAGCCACGTCGGCGACAGAACCACGGCGGATGTCATCGCCCGCTCGAAAGCGCCGGTCTGTATCTCGCATGTGTTGCCGCGTGCGCTTCGCGACGTGAAACGCAACAAGCCGGATGAACTGCTCAAAGCCTGCGCGGAGAAGGGCGGCATCATCGGCATCAGCCTTTTTGCGCCGGGTCTTGCTGCCGGAAACGATGCGACGGTCGAGGATTATCTCGATGCCATGGCCTATGTCATCGATCTCGTTGGCGAAGATCACGTCGGCATCGGCACGGATTTCTCGCAGGAGCGGCCGCGTCCCGGTCCCTGGCAGCTCTGGGCCAACCGCGACAAGGGCACGGCGCGCACGCTGACGGAGTTCGCGACTGTCAAGATTTCCAAGCCGAAAGGCATAGAGCGCATCGGCGAGGTTCCCAATATCACCGCCCGCATGCTGGCGCGCGGCTGGAGCGAAACGCTCGTTCTGAAACTTCTCGGCCAGAACTGGCTGCGCGTACTCGATGCCGCGTGGCGGCCCGCAAACTGACAATATCAAAAACAAACGGAGGCAACTGAAATGAAAAATGCTCATCAGCGCCGCAAGGCCGCTCTCGTCGTCGGCATCGTTGCCGCCGGGATGGCCTCGCTCTCGGGTACCGTCTTTGCGCAGGATGCGACGAAAGGCACCGTCAATATCGTCGGTTTCTCCGGCGTCTTTGCGGATAACTATCAGAAATTCATCATCGACGCCTTCAAGGCCCAGCATCCCGGCATCGAGGTGAACTATCAGCAGAGCAAGAATTCGGCCGAAACGCTGGCTCTGCTCACCCTTCAGCGCGCCGAGCCGAAGGTCGACGTCGCCCTGATCGACGTTTCGGTCGCCATCAAGGCCAACAAGGAAGAGCTGTTCACCAAGCTTGATCCCGCCAAGGTGCCGAACCTTGCCGAGCAACCGGAATGGGCGCGCATCGACGGCGACCGCGCCATTGCATTCTCGCAGGACAATCTCGCTATCCTTTACAATACCGACGCGGTGAAGGAACCGCCGACAAGCTGGACTGATCTTACCGACCCGAAATACAAGGGAAAGATCGCCGCCAAGCTTTCCGATACGCGCGGCGTCATTCTGCTGCCGATCCTCACCAAGCTGAAGGGTGGCGACTACAAGACCTCCGTCGATCCGGCCATCGATTTCCTGAAGCAGGTTGCGCCGAGCGTTTCGACTTTCGAACCGGCTCCGGACTGCTATGCCGTGGTGCAAAGCGGCGAGGTCGATCTTTCCATCTGCTGGAATGGCCGCGCGCAATATCTGCATGACACGCAGGGCGGCAAGATAGGCGTGGCCCTGCCGAAGGAGGGCTCCATCGGCCAGACGAACACGATCGGTCTGGTCGAAGGTTCCGCGAATAGGCAAGCCGCCGAACTCTTCGTGAATTATGCGCTGAGCGCCGAGGCGCAGGCGACATTCGCCGAAAAGAGCTTCTACGGTCCGGTCAACAGCAAGGTCTCGCTGAGCGAGCCGGTTGCTGCCCGCATCTATGGCAGCAAGGAAGCCCAGGCCGCGCAGTCCTCGCTGGACTGGAGCTTCGTAGCGGACAAATATTCGGCATGGATACAGCGGATCAACCGCGAGGTCATCGCGGCGAATTGAGACAGGAAGCAGAGGACGCCATGGCCGATCATCATGTCGAGATCGACAATCTCGTGAAGACCTATCCGGGCGCCCTCAAGCCCTCCGTGGATCATGTCAGCTTTTCCCTGCCACGCGGGGAAATGCTGGCGTTGCTGGGCCCATCCGGCTGCGGCAAGACGACGATCCTGCGCATGATTGCCGGTCTTATCCCGGTAACGTCAGGCGAAATCCGTCTGGATGGCCGGGATATCTCCGCAACCCCCGTCCATAAGCGCAATATGGGCATGGTTTTCCAGGCCTATGCCCTGTTCCCGCATATGAATGTTTCCGAAAATATCGCCTTCGGGCTGGAAATGCGCGGCATTCCAAAGTCAGAGCGCAAGGAGCGGGTGGCAAAGGCGCTCGATCTGGTCAAGCTTTCCGGTCTTGGCGAAAGACGCGTCTCCCAGCTTTCCGGCGGCCAGCAGCAACGCGCGGCAATCGCCCGCTCGCTCGTCATCGAACCCGCGCTGCTGCTGTTTGACGAGCCGCTCTCCAATCTCGATGCGAAACTGCGTGACGACATGCGCGATGAAATCCGCGACATCCAGAACCGCACCGGCGTTACCAGCATTTTTGTGACGCACGATCAGGACGAAGCCCTTTCCATGGCCGACCGGCTCGCTGTCATGTCAGAAGGCCGGCTCGAGCAGATCGGCACGCCACGCGAGATTTTCGACAGACCAAAAACGGATTTTGTCGCGTCCTTCATCGGGGGCGGCTCGTTCCTTGCAGGCACCGTCGTGGCCCCGGGCCGCGCGGAAATTCCGGGGCTCGGTATCCTGCATTTTTCGGGTGCCATACCGGTCGGGCAAAAGGCGCGGTTTCTGGTGCGGCCGCATCGCTTCGTACTGGGCGAGGGTGTCAACGCCTTCTCCGGCATTGTCGAACATGTCACCTATCGCGGGCAGATGCTGACGCTCGGCGTGCGCGCGGGCGACTATCGCCTCCAGGCCGATCTGCCCACCCACGCCGCCGCGCTGCCGGCCAAGGGCGAGCGCGTGATGCTCTCCGTTGCCCCTGAGGATGTGACGCTGATCGGGGAGGCGGCCTGATGGCGGCGGCGAGCCATTCCGCCGGTGGCGGCGCATCACACCGCGGCATCCTGATCCTTCTGCTTTTGCCGGGCCTCATCGCGCTGTTAACGACCTTCCTGCTGCCGCTCATCTGGCTGGTGCGGGCGTCGTTCGCGTCCTCGGCCATGGCCGCCCTTCGCGGCGGCGACTGGACGCTCGAATCCTACCGAACCGTTCTGTCTGACCCGTTTTACTGGAAAATCGCCTGGAACACGCTTTATCTCGGCGTGAATGTCGCGGTTCTGGCGGTTGTTCTTTCCTATCCCATCGCACTCTTCCTTGCCCGCACCCAGAGCCGCTGGCGCGGTGTGCTGACCGCACTTGCCGTTGCGCCGCTTCTCACTTCCTCGGTGGTGCGCACCTATGGCTGGATGGTCATTCTAGGGGACAGGGGCGTGATCAACACGGCGCTGCAATCGTCCGGCCTGACGGATGGCGTGATCCGGCTGACCAACAATTATTTCGGCGCGACCGTCGCATTGGTTGAAATCCTGATGCCCTATGCAATCCTTGCGATGCTGAGCGGGTTTGGCCGGCTGAACACGCAGTTCGAGGAGGCCGCAGCGATGCTCGGGGCAAACCGTTTGCGCGTGTTTACCCGCATCGTGCTGCCGCTTTCGCTGCCCGGGGTTTTGACAGCCGCGCTTCTGGTCTTCGTGCTGGCCATCTCGTCCTTCGTCACTCCGCGCCTGATGGGCGGCGGCCGTGTCTTCGTCATCGGCACGGAGGTTTATAACGAAGCGACGGTGACGCTGAACTGGCCATTGGCGGCCGCACTTTCGGTACTGTTGCTTATCCTGTTCGGCAGCGTCATCGTGATTTACCAGCGCGCCATGCGCGCGCTTGAGACGTGAGGCCGGCCATGGACGCGAAATTCGGACGTCTCGCCCACGCGCTTCTGTTGACCCTGCTTTACCTGTTTCTTCTGGCGCCGATCATCGTCGTCCTGATTATTTCTTTCGATACGCGGCAATATCTGGCGTTTCCGCCGGAAAGCTTCTCCTTCGGCTCTTACGCCAAGGTTTTCGCCAATGCCAAGTTCATCAGCGCTTTCTGGCGAAGCCTCGGTATCGGCCTGCTTGTCGGTTTTGTGTCGATCTTCGCGGGGCTGCTTCTGTCGCTCGCGCTGTCGCGGCACGAATTCCGCGGCAAGGGTGCAGTCAATTTCCTGATCCTTGCACCTTTCCTCGTGCCGCATATCGTGCTTGCCGTCGGTGTCATGCTGGTGCTCGGGCCGCTCGGCCTGCTCGACAGCTATACCGGCATCTTTCTTGCGCATCTCGGCATCACCACGCCCTATACCGTGCGTACCATTACCATGAGCCTGATGGCGGTGGATCGCCGTGTCGAGGAGGCGGCGCGCGTTCATGGTGCATCGCCCGCCATGGTGTTGTGGCGCATCACCCTGCCGCTCGTGCGGTCCGGTCTCATCGCCGGTGCGGTGATCGCCTTCCTGATTTCCTTCGACGAAGCGACAATCTCGCTCTTCATCGTTTCGGTGAAATCCTCGACGCTGCCTACGGAAATATATCACTATCTGGAATATTCCACCGATCCGCAGATCGCCGCGCTCTCCGTCATCCTCATCTTCATCTCGGTTGGTGTGGTCGTGGCGGTCGAGCGGCTGATCGGATTGCGCAAGGTGTTGTGACATGACCATCGTGAAGGTAGCAGCCGGCGCGCTGCAGGGTATCAGGGAAAACGGAATTCATGCCTTTCTCGGCGTGCCCTATGCCGCGCCGGTCACGCCGGAATGGCGTTTCGAAGCGCCGCAGCCGGTTTTACCATGGCAGCATGTGCGCGATGCCGTCCGGCTCGGCCCCGTCTGTCCGCAAATTCCCACCTACGGTCCGGTCGGCACCGCCGCGACCTCGAAACTGGCCTTCGGTGAGGATTTCCTGACCGTCAATATTCGTACGCCGGATCCGGCTGGCCGGGCGCCGGTGCTGTTCTGGATCCATGGTGGCGGTTATGCGGTCGGCTCGGCCAATGAACCGGTGCTGCAGAGCGGTGCTTTTGCGGCAAGCGGCATTGTCGAAGTCACGGTCAATTATCGCCTTGGTGCGCTCGGCTTCCTTCATGTCGAGGGCAAGCCCGACAATCGCGGTCTGCTCGACCTCGTCGCCGCGCTTGAATGGGTGCGCGACAATATTGCCGCCTTCGGTGGTGATCCGGACCGGGTGGCGCTGGCGGGGCGCTCGGCTGGCGGCTTTGCAGTCGCGACGCTGATGGCGATGCCGCAAGCGCAGGGGCTTTTTCATCGGGCCATGCCGCAAAGCGGCGCAAGCACGGCAATCGCCTCGCTGGAGGATGCCGCAAAGCTTTCGCGCCGCTTTCTGGCGGCGGCGGATATGGATGATGCGTCGCTTGCTGCTCTTCCCATGGAGAGGCTGCTCGAAATCCAGCGCGATCTCTGCAACCAGTCCTACGAGCATCATGATTTCGCTCGCGACGGGACTGCCTCGATGCTCGGCGTTCCCTTCGTTCCTGTTGTCGATGGGGTGAGCTTGCCGGAACATCCTGAAACCGCCGCGCAGGCAGGGCGCACGGCCGCCGTGCCGATGATGATCGGCTGCACGACGGGAGAATACGTCACCCACGCGACCGCGCAGCCAGAGATGGATTTTGCTCTCTGCGCCGAACTGCTGCATGAGCGCGCTCTGCCACGCGGCCTCAGCGGGTCGCGCATTGTCGAGCGTTATCGCAGTGCCCTACCGCGCCACAGCCCGCGCGGCATCTGGCGGGCGGTTGCCGGTGATCTGGTCTTCCAGCTTCCCGCGATCCGTTTCGCAAAGCTGCATGCCCGTTTCAACCCGGTCTATAAATATCTCTATGGTTCACTGGGGGTCGATGAGCTGGGCGAGCCGCACGGGGCGGAGGTCGGCTGCGTCTGGTATCGCGATGGCCTGAACGGCCGCGAACTGCCGCAACGCCAGCGGGTGACGGATGCGGGCTTTGCGAGAACGATCCATGCTCTATGGGCCTCTTTCATAAAGGACGGACGGCCCACCGCGCCGAATGGCGAGTGGCCGCCTTATCATGCCGAAAAGCAAATGGTTCTGCGGTTAAGCCCGGCAGGGTTTGGCGCCACTCCCGATCCCTTTGACGGGCGCGAGGCGCTTTGGCTGCCGGCTGGCCATGAAGATCGCGGGCCGGTATAGCGCTTGGTGACGATCAGGAAGAAACACAGGTCTCGGGGCGGAGTGGAAAATGGTGTCTGACTATCTCGATACGCGGCAGCTCGAAGCTTTCGTGGCTGTGGTTTCGATTGGCAGCATAACCGGCGCGGCGAAGGCGTTGGGCAAATCTCAACCCGTCGTGACGCGCCTCATCCAGGACCTTGAGGGCGAAATCGGTTTTGCGCTGCTGCATCGCAACGGTCCCCGCATCACCCCCACCGAAAAGGGTGTCGCCTTTTTCGCCCAGGCGGAACTGTTCCTCAGCGGCCTCAGGACGATCAGCGAAAGCGCAAGGCGCATTCGCGCCGCGCGCCGCACGGCCATCGAGGTTGCCTCCATTCCGGCGATTGCCGCCAGTCTTCTGCCGAGAGCGCTTGCCGCTTTGCCGCCCGACAGGTTTCCCGACCATGTACATCTGCAAAGCATTTCCTCGGAAAATGTCGTGCAGGCGGTGATGGCCGGCACAGCGGATCTGGGTGCCGTGAGCCTTCCGCTCGACAATCCCGGCATCGACATCCACTGGCTCGGGGAGGTGCCATGCGTGGCGGTGGTGGCGGAGGATCATCCGCTTGCGCAAAAGGCGGTGATCTCCGCGGAAGATCTTGCCGGACACCGGCTTATCGCTTCCGCAAACCCGTTCCGCCTTCGCATGCGGATCAACGACGTGCTTTCCAATCTCGGTGTCGACCTTTCCTCGGTGATCGACAGCAACGCGACCTATGTTTCCCTCTCGCTTGCGCGAATGGGGCTCGGCATCGCCATCGTCGAATCGATCACCCTCTGGGGCTTGCCGGTGGAGGGGGTACGCGTTCTGCCCCTGTCATTCCACATACCGTTCCAGTGGGGGCTCGTGACGGCAGCCGGCCGGCCGGTCATCTACGAGGTGGAACAACTGGTGGCTACCGCCAAACGAATGGTGGCGGATATTCCGCAGGCCGTAGTGTATGATAAAATATCGCAAATTCAGAATATTGACTGAGTTTGTTCATGTAATTTGTGCCGGCGGTTTGGCTGTATAACACCAAACCAAACGTCGCTCCCAGGTCCGGCGAGGCAGAATATTTCCGCAGCCACGCCGGACGTGTCACGCCGCCATTAAACCGCCAGCAGCTTCTCGTTGCCGATGCGCGTGGCTTGGACGGCACCCTCGGTTTCGATCCGCTTGCCGGTGGCGGGGTCGAAGAAGTGGAGGTGGGCGGTGGGCAGCTCGAAGTGGATGCGCTGGCCGGGTTTGACCAACAGATCCTCGCCGATGGCGGCGGAGAAGGTCTCGCCGTTGATATCCGCATGCACGATGCGACCGGAACCCAGCTCCTCGACGAAATCGACGGTTGCCGGCACGCCGGCACCTTCAGTGCTGACCAGGCATTGTTCCGGGCGGATGCCCACCGTCACGTCACGACCACGCAGTTCCAGTGCGGTTTCGGGGAAGAGTTTGACCGGCGTGCCGCCGAGCATCACGGAAGGGGATTCGACCTCTACCCGTGTGTTGAACAGGTTCATTGCCGGCGAACCGATGAAGGAGGCGACGAAGGTGCTGGCCGGGCGGTGATAGATATCGAGCGGATGGCCGACCTGTTCGACATTGCCCTTGTTCATTACCACCAGCCGGTCGGCCAGCGTCATGGCTTCCACCTGATCGTGGGTGACGAAGACGGAGGTGGCCGACAGGCGCTGATGCAGTTTGCGGATTTCGGCACGCATGGTTACGCGCAGCTTGGCATCGAGGTTGGACAGCGGCTCGTCGAAGAGGAATACCTGCGGTTCGCGGATGATCGCGCGGGCCATGGCCACGCGCTGGCGCTGGCCTCCGGAGAGGGCGGCGGGCTTGCGTTCGAGATAATCGGAAAGGCCGACGATCTTTGCCGTTTCCTCGATGCGGCGCAGGCGCTCGGCCTTGGGAATGCCGGCGACCTTCAGCGCATAGCCGATATTGCCTGATACCGTCATATGCGGATAAAGCGCGTAGTTCTGGAACACCATGGCGCAGCCGCGCTCGCGCGGCTCCAGCGTGTTGACGACACGGCCGCCAATGGCGATTTCACCTGACGTGATATCCTCCAGCCCGGCGATCATGCGCAGCAGGGTGGATTTGCCGCAGCCCGAGGGGCCGAGGATGACGACGAATTCGCCGGTTTCGAAAGTGAGATCCACGCCGTGCAGGGTCGGGGTCTTGCCGTAGGATTTGCGGACCTGCCGAATATCGATCTGAGCCATGATATTAAAACCTTGTTGTTGAAGCCACGCGCCGTCTCATCACTTGTCGGACGAGACGAGACCGCGGACGAACCAGCGTTGCAGGAACGCCACGACGAGAAGCGGCGGCAGAATGATGATGAGGGAACCGGCGAGCGTGACGTTCCAGTCCGGCGAGCCGTCCTCGGAAGGTAAAAGCGCACGCAGCGACATCATCACCGTCTTGTAGGAAGGGTCGGTAACCATCAGCAACGGCCACAGATACTGGTTCCACGAGCTGACGAAGAGAATGGTGGTGAGGGCCAGCATGTTGGTGCGCGAGAGCGGCAGCAGCACGTCGAAAAAGAAACGCACGGGACCGGAACCGTCCATGCGCGCCGCTTCCGCCAGCTCGTCCGGCAGGGTCATAAAAAACTGCCGGTAAAGAAAGGTGCCGGTGGCCGTGGCGACAAGCGGCAGCGACAGGCCGGCATAGGAGTTCAGCAAGTTCCACTCGACATTGATTTCGTAACCGCTGACCAGCGCCACGAGGTAACGGAACGGCTGGAACACATCCGCCGCGACGGCATAGGTCGGAACGGCGCGAATTTCGAGCGGCAGCATCAGCGTGATGAAGACCGACCAGAAGAACAGGTGTTTCAGCGGCGAACGGAAAAACACGATGGCGAAGGCGGTGAGCGCGGAAAGGGCCACCTTGCCCGCCGTGACGAGCGAGGCCATGACCAAGCTGTTGAACATGGCGTTGCCCAGATTGGCGCGGGTCCATGCGGCGCTGAGATTGTTGAAAAGTTCACCCTGCGGCATGAAGCTGAAAGGCGTGTGGTTCACCTGCTGCACCGTCTGGCTGGCGCCTGCCAGCACCACGATGAAGGGGCCGATGAGAAGCAGAAACCCGGCGACCATGATCACGTAGGTCAAAGCGTCGGAATAGGGCGTGCGCTGGATCATGCCGGTCTCACTTGTAATGGACGCGCCGCTCGATGAAGCGGAACTGAATGAAGGTGAAGACCATGATGAGGCCGATCAGGACGATGGTTTGTGCCGAGGCGCCGGAATAGTTCAGTCCTTCGAAGGCCTCGGTGACAATGCGGTAAACCATCACATCGGTGGCGCGGTTGGGGCCGCCTGCCGTCAGTGAATGCACGATGCCGAACGTGTCCTGGCCGACGAAACCTTCGGTCATCATCGTCACCATCAGGAAGAAAAGCGTCGGTGCGAGCAACGGCACCTGAATGTCTATGGCGCGGCGGATCGGCCCGGAGCCGTCCATCGCTGCAGCTTCGGTCAGCGAACGGGGTACGGATTGCAGGCCGGCGAACAGGAAGATGAAGGTGTAACCCGCCCATTTCCAGATGAAGATGGCGATGACCAGCGCCAGCGCATGTTCGCCATATTTGGCGGGGTTCCAGATGTCTGGCCAGGCGGCGTTCAAAGATGCGGCAAGCCCGCGTTCCGGCGATAGGATGAAGCGGAAGGCCATGCCGGCGGCAGGCCCTGCAATGGCGAAGGGCAGGATATACAGAACCCGGAAAAATCCGGAGCCGGGAAGCTGGCGATCGACGGAGAGCGCCAGGACGAGACCGATGAGTATGGCAACGAAGGGGCCGACGGTCGCGAAGATCAGGCTGACGGTAACGGAATGCCAGTAGAACGGATCGGAGAAGACTTCCTGGAAATTGGCGAAACCGACGAATTCCGCCGCACCGCCAAAGGGCGGCTGGAGGGTGAAGGCCCAGTTGATCACCGCCGCGACGGGCCAGTAGAAGAACAGGAGGATCAGTGCCAGCTGCGGCAATGCGAACAGCAGCGGCAACCAGGTGCTTTTGAAAACGGCGCGCTTTTCCATGAAATATCCGAAACAGAAAATGGCATTAAGGGTTTGCCCGTGCGGACACGGGCAAACCCGGGCGAAAAGAACCGTTTAGTTCAGCTTGGCGCCGGCATAGGTCTTTTCGAAGCGGCGCAGGCCGGCATTCGAGCGCTCTACAGCCTTGTCGAGTTCGGTCTGGATGTCGGCATTCTGCATGAAGATGGCTTCGAGCGAGGTCGCGACTTCCTTGCGGATTTGCGTGAAGCCGCCGAGACGGATACCGCGGGTATATTCGGAAGGCGGCGTGAATGTCAGGCTTTCGATTGCCTTTTCACGGCCCTTGTAGGGGGCCTTGTCGTAGAAGCCGTTGGCCTTCATGGCGTCGAAACCGGTCTTGGTGACCGGGATGTAGCCGGTGACGGTGGACCACCACTCAACCATATCAGGCTGGGCGATAAAGTTCAGGAATGCGGCTGCACCCTTGTATTCAGCGTCCGGACGACCGGCCATGACCCAGAGCGACGCACCGCCGACGAGCGAATTGTGGCGCTCGGTGCCCTTCCAGATCGGCAGCATGGCGACGTCCCACTTCACGCCCTCAGGCATGGCCTTGCCGACGGTGCCGTGGCTGGCGATCGAGGACATGAACATCTGGCAGTTCTGCGAGGTGAAGGCGGGCAGGATGTCCATGCCGAGCTGCTTGGTCTTGACGACGAACAGCTTCTCGTCCTGCATCTTCTTGAAGAATTTGACCTGATCGACGAACTTCGTCTTGTTGATCGTCAGTTCGGCATCGAGGCCCTGATAGCCGTTGCCCTTGGTGGCGATCGGCTGGTTGTGAATGGCGGAGAACTGCTCCATCAGCATCCAGGTGTCGAAATTAAACGCCAGCGGGCACTCGAAACCGGCCGTCTTCAGCTTCTTGGCAGCCTCTTCGACCTGTTCCCAGGTGTCGGGCTTGAAGGTGATGCCGGCTTTTTCGAAGGCGTCGACATTGTAATAAAAGACGGCGGTGGAGGAATTGTAGGGGAAGGAGTTCAGCTCGCCCGCAGCCGTCGCATAATAGTTGGCGATGCCGGGGAAATAGTTGTTCCAGTCGATCTTGTAGCCGTTGTCGGCCATCAGCTTCTTGGCGGGAACGAAAGCCTTGGACAGCATCATGTCCAGCGTGCCGGCATCATAGATCTGGGTGATGGCGGGCTGCTTCTTGGCGCGGTAGGCGGCAATGGTGTTCTGCAGCGTGGCGTCGTAATCGTTCTGCGAGGTGCAGACGATCTCGAATTCAGCCTGCGAGTCGTTGAACTTCTTGCAGGTTTCCTGAACGCGGTCGCCAAGATCGCCGGAAAGGCCGTACCAGAATTCGAACTTGGTCTTTTCTGCGTGGGCAGCCGTGGCGCCGAAGGCGGCGGCAATGGCAACGCCGGCCACGAAAGAGGTCAGAGCGGAAGGTTTCATGAGTTGAGCCCCGTTGAAGGAATAATGGCATGACCGGCAAGGACATCACGTCCCCAGCACGAAGCCACGGGCTCTGCTAGCAGCCGTCTTTGACGGATCGCTTACACTTTGTTGAACGTTTTGTGATGACTGGCCGCGCAGGACGATCTGCGCGGCAAAACACGCGGGATAAACGCCACGAGAGCGGATTTTCCTTTATTTTCCGGTCGTTTACGGATTTTAAGCCGCTTCGCTACTTGCTGCTGAATAGTCCGTCTTGATCAACCCCGACGTGCGGCCTCAATGGCGGCGACATCGATTTTCGTCATCTTCATCATTGCCGCAAAGGCGCGTTTGGCCTCCGCGCCACCGGCTGCCATTGCTTCCATCAGCACGCGTGGGGTGATCTGCCACGAGATGCCCCATTTGTCCTTGCACCAGCCGCAGACGCTTTCCGTGCCGCCATTGCCGACGATGGCGCTCCAGTAGCGATCGGTTTCCGCCTGATCCTCGGTCGATATCTGGAACGAAAAGGCCTCGCTATGCTTGAATTCCGGCCCGCCATTGAGACCGACGCAGGGGACGCCGGCAACGGTGAATTCTACCGTCAGCACGTCGCCCTCCTTGCCGGAGGGATAGTCGCTCGGCGCGCGATACACCTTGCCCACCGTGCTGTCGGGAAAGGTCTCGGCATAAAATCTGGCGGCTGCCTCGGCATCCTTGTCGTACCAGATACAGACTATGTTCTTCTTCATTTGCTTGTTCCTCCACAATTGAAGCCCCCATTCGGTATAGAATGCCACTCTGCGGCGAACGTTCCGAAACAGTGGAGGAAAGGCGTAATTTTGCGAAGAGATAAAAACTGCGTGTCAGGCCGGCACCGGCTCGGCGGTCCAACCCGACGTGCATATCGTCGTTAAAGCCAGCGCCTCACCTTACGTCGATAGGCATCATATGCCGGGCCGAGTTCTTTCGCTAAAACACGTTCCTCGATCTTCACCTGTAGCACCACTGCGATGATAAGAGCGATGGCGACAACAAGCTGCAAAACCGAAGTGAAGACCAGCACCAACCCGGCAAACAGGACGATCTGCCCGACGAAAACAGGATTTCTGGAAAGGCCGAACGGGCCGCTATCCACGATTGCGCCGAGATGGCCTTCGGCCGCGCCGATGCGCCATGACTTGCCCATATAATGCTGTGCGTAAAGCGCGGTCAGGCCTCCAGCCAACACCAGGCCCGCACCGGTGATGCGGATTGCCGCGCCAAGATCGCAGCGGTTCAGAAGCGGGATTGGTTGTTGCGGCCCCAGCCAAAGGCTGACAAGCGGCAGAAGAGCGCCGAGAAGAAAGGTTATGCGGAAAAGCATGGCAGGGATGGCCTGCCGTTCACGGCCTTTTGCGAAAAGCCAGATCGGCTCTCCCGTCTGTCCTGCCAACCGCGCGGTCAAGATCAAAAAGCCGGCGATATACGCCCAAACGGCGAGTGCGGTTACGATGTCGATCATATTTCCTCCCAGAATACTTGAAATATTGGTCGTATTGACTTCAAGGGCAGCGATGTTTTTAATCATGCAGCTCTCAAAGTATAGATACAAACGATGTCTCTTTGTTACTTGAAGCGCATGCTTGAGCTGATGCGCAGATTTTTTGCGGCAGAAAGGGGCGGTTGCTCAAATTTCGCCCGCGCCATTTAAAATCGTCGCGCGTCCATCGGGGGGGATGCAGCCATTCCGGACCCGTAAAAGCACTGACCGGACCGGAAAACTGAAACTTCCATTGAAGATGAGCCGAAGGTCTGGGCATATCGTCCGGATTGTCTGATAATCCGCGCATCGTGCATGGAATTTTCGGGGACGCTCGCTTGGCAGGGATATCGACAAGCCGCATGGGTCTTGCGCTCTGGTTTCTGACTGTCGCCTGTGGCGCGGTCGGGGCTGAGGAGCCGGCTGCGGGAAAAGTGTCCTGCGCCTACACCCATGATGTCGCGCCGGAATTATGTATCCGCGTGGCCAGCTACAATAGCGATCTGTGTCACGCCATCGAGGTTCTGGCCGGGCGCCACGCGGTGCCGCCGGATTATTTCGCAAGGCTCATCTGGCGGGAAAGCCTGTTTCGGCCCAATGCGGTCAGCCCGAAAGGCGCAGAAGGCATAGCCCAGTTCATGCCGGGAACGGCAAGGCTGCGCGGCCTCGAAGACAGCTTCAACATCATCGCTGCGCTGGAGGCGTCCTCCCGCTACCTGTCGGAGCTGAATGTGCAGTTCGGCAATTTCGGTCTGGCAGCGGCGGCCTATAATGCCGGCGAAGGGGGATTGCGGACATTCATCTCGACCGGTCGCCTGCCGACGGAAACCCGGGATTATGTGTTTGCGATCACCGGATATCCCGTGGAGAGCTGGAAAGACAATCCGCCGGAAAAGGCGGCCCCGGCGCTGGATGACAGCCGATCCTTCATCGATGCCTGCCTGCGTCTGGCCGACACGCGAACCATAAATGATCCCGTTCTCATCTCGTCGGCGGACTGGGCGCCCTGGGGCGTGCAGCTTGCCGGGCATTATAATCCGGCGGTGGCAAACCGGCTTTTCACCCGCGCAATAGGCCAGCTGTCCGGGCCGCTTAATGCTGAACGTGCCTTGATCGTGCGGCAGCGAGGCGGAAACTTCGGCTCACGCCCGCGTTATGCCGCCCGCATCGGTCGTGACACACGGGGGCAGGCCAATCAGCTTTGCGGCGAAATCCGGCAGGCCGGGGTTCCCTGCACCGTGTTTCGCAACAGGTGAGAGTGTCCGCATGATGCGTCGATCATAACAAGTTGATCGGCATTTCCGCCGCCCCTTCTTTCAGCGCAAAACTATCGAGCCTAGATTGCGCGCACATCGCGGCGGAACGTGTCGGCCGTGGCATTTTGTGAAGGAAGAAACTGAAAATGAGATGGCTTGAAACGGGATGTCTGGTCGGCGTGCTGGCTGTTATTTCCGCGTGCGCCACGACCGGGCAGACGGACGTCTCCCGCACGGTGCCAAGCCTCGTAGGCCAGCCCCGGGATGCGGCTATCGCCAGATTTGGCCGTCCGAACAAGGTCATCATCGAAAAGGGTGCGACGGAATCCTATTGGCTGAAGGTGGATGTCGAGACCTATGCCGGCCTCAGCAACAAGCGGGAAGCCCGCACCGTGGACGGGCAGATGCGGATATCCGAAACGGAAGGCATGAAAATCAAGGAGCACCGCCGCGACTGCATCATCAAGATCACTGCGGATGCTGCTTCCACCATCAAGACCAGCGAGATCATCGGCGATCCGGCCAATTGCGAGAATATTATCAATCGCCCGCATTCCTGAGACAAGCCGCTTCCCGATTGTTGCGTCGCTTCGAGCGCCCACCACGGTAACAACCGGATTGTGAGCAGTCTCCTAATATGCGACCATCCGCCCCGGAGGAGGCATGCATGGTATCGACGCTGTCGCATATACGGGAGATCGAACGTGTCGGCATGGGCGCGGTCAGCCCGCGTGATACGCCCGTCATCCAGTCCTGGCTGCGCTGTCTGAACGACTACAAGCTCGATCCGACGATTGCGCAGGAAGCCTATATCGTGCCGGAGCTGAAGCTTCGGGAGCATCGCGAGCAGGCCGAGGAGCTGATCCGCATCGGCCGCTCCGGTCTCGAAGCCCTGTTCAACCAGATTGCTGAGCAGAACTACGTGCTGCTGTTGTCGGATGCGCGTGGCGTCACCGTCGATTTCATGGGCGATCCGACCTTCGACAACCAGTTGCGCCGGGCGGGGCTTTATCTCGGCTCGGAATGGTCCGAAAACCGGGCCGGCACCTGCGCGGTCGGCGCCTGTCTTGTTTCCGGCGAGCCGGTCATCATCCATCAGGATGACCATTTCGATACCAGCCATATCGGGTTGACCTGCACTGCGGCCCCCGTTTTCGATACGCTCGGCGATCTTACCGCCGTGCTCGATATTTCCCAGCTCCGCTCGCCGACGGCCAAGGCCAGCCAGCAACTGGCGCTGCATCTGGTCGCCTCCACCGCGCGGCGCATCGAGCTTGCCAATCTGATGACCCGCACCCGCAATGACTGGGTGTTGCGTCTTGCCCGTTCGCCGGAATTCCTCGACGTCGATCCCGATGCGGCTATTGCCCTTGATGGCAGCGGGCGCATTACCGGCATGACCCATGGCGGGTTCGGGGCGCTCGCACGCTCGATGAACATGCATGGTCTTGCAACGCGTGATTTTCTCGGCAAGCCGATTTCCTCGGTCTTCGATATCGACGTGGACGACCTGCCGCGCTTCATGCGCGGGCGGCCGAATGGCGAGCGACTTTTGCGCGCCCGCAACGGTCTGGTGCTTTTTGCCAGCGCCATCGCCCCCGCCGTCAGCATCCGTGCCCCGGTTACGTCGGAACCCCGGTTGCCACGCGCGCTCAGGGATATGAGTAATGGTGATACGGCGATGGAAAAGGTGCAGGCGCGGGCCGCAAAGCTTGCCGCCCGCGATATCCCCATCCTCATTCAGGGTGAGACGGGCAGCGGCAAGGAATATCTGGCGCGGGCGATACACGACAGCTGCAACAGCGGCGGCAATTTCATTGCCGTCAATTGTGCGGCAATCCCGGAGCATCTCATCGAATCCGAATTGTTTGGTTACGCGCCCGGCGCGTTCACCGGCGCCAGCCAGAAGGGCAAACGCGGCCTCATCGAAGAGGCAAGCGGCGGAACATTGTTTCTGGATGAGATCGGCGATATGCCGCTTTCCCTGCAAAGCCGCCTGCTGCGCGTGCTTTCGGAAAACGAGGTGCAGCCGGTTGGCGCATTGAAGGCGAAGCCGGTGCGTCTGAGAGTGCTGTCCGCATCGCACCGCGATCTTGCCGAACTGGTGAAGGAAGGCCGTTTCCGGCAGGACCTCTATTATCGCCTGAACGCCGCAACGGTGACGCTGCCGGCGCTGCGGGAGCGCGAGGATCTCGGCTGGCTTGTCGACCAGTTTCTCCATCGCATCGAGAAGGAAAACGGCGAGACCTACAGGATTGACACGGCGGCACGCGAACTCCTGCTTGCGCATGACTGGCCGGGCAATCTGCGCGAACTTTTCAACGCCCTGCGGGTTGCGGCGGCACTCTGCGATGGCGGCATCATCGATCCCGGCTGCCTGCCGGACCATCTCTTCACCGATGTCACCACCAATGCATCGCGGGATGACGACGATCTGCGCCGGGCGCTGCAGGATTGCGGCAACAACGTCTCGGCGCTGGCGCGAAGCCTCGGCGTCAACCGCTCCACCATCCACCGCCGCCTCAAACGCTTGAACTGATGCAACCGCTGCAACACCTGTGGCGTCGAACCTGTTGCAATCTTCCCGCCGCCTAAAATGACATCTTCTCAACCTGTTGAAAAATAACCAGAATAGAGCGTCACACATTCTGGCATACGGCTTGCTGAACCTCCTGTGCAAGAACAACAGGAGGAAATGCAATGAAAGCACTGCGCTTTCACGCCGCCAAGGATCTGCGCATCGAAGATGTGAATTCGCCGCCCGAGCCCGGTCCGGGCGAGGTGCTTGTTGAAAACAAGTTCTGCGGCATCTGCGGCACGGACCTGCACGAATATGCCTATGGTCCGATCTTCGTGCCGAAGGAACCGCACCCCTTCACCGGTGCTCACGGGCCGCAAATTCTCGGTCATGAATTCGGCGGTGTCGTCAAGGCCGTGGGCGAGCGCGTCAGCCATGTCAAGCTCGGCGACCGGGTATCGATCCAGCCGCTTATCATGCCGCGCCATGGCGATTATTACGCCGATCGCGGTCTCTATCACCTGAGCACAAATCTCGCGCTCGCCGGCCTGTCCTGGCATTCCGGCGGTATGGCGCAGGCGGCTCTTCTCAATGACTACAATGTCCAGCCGATACCCGATGCGCTTTCCGATCAGGAAGCGGCCCTCATAGAGCCGACGGCGGTTGCGGTTTATGCCTGCGATCGTGGCGGTGTCACGGCCGGCAGCAGCGTGCTTGTGACCGGTGCAGGACCCATCGGCATTCTCGTCGCCATGGCAGCGCGGGCGGCCGGTGCCACGCAGATATTCCTTTCCGATCTCAACGACACGCGTCTGGCACTGGCGCGGGAGGCGCTGGGCGAAGTGCGCACGATCAATCCGAAGACGGAAAAGGTCGGCGATGTCATTCGTGCCGAGACCGAAGGCAATGTCGGCTGCGATGTCGCCATCGAATGTGTCGGCAACGAATATGCGCTGAAGAATTGCGCCGATGCCGTACGCAAGCAGGGCGTCGTGGTGCAGACCGGCCTTCACCCCGGCGAAAACCCGCTGAACTGGTTCGACGTGACCTTCAAGGACATCGATATTCGCGGCTCCTGGGCCTATCCGACCCATTATTGGCCGCGTGTTGCCCGGCTGATCGCCAGCGGCCAGATCCCGGCGAGCCGCATCGTCACCAAATATGTCTCGCTCAGCGAGGCGGTCACGGAAGGGTTCGACCAGTTGCTCGACCCGGCCGGCAAACATCTGAAAATCCTGATCGACCTGTCGCGATAGGCCGATCCGACATGCGGGGCGGTTGAGGAGCCGTCCCGTTTCCATATTGAGCAGGAGGAGGAACACATGCTCGAAAAGACCCCCACCACCCGCCTTCAGGCGCTTCTCGATACGTTCGGCGCGGCGCTGGAAGCTGGCCGGATCGATGATACCGTCAATCTGTTTGCCGAGGATTGTTACTGGCGCGACCTCGTTGCATTTACCTGGAACATCAAGACTGTCGAGGGGCGCGATCAGGTGCGTGATATGCTGCAATCGCAGCTTTCGACGGCCAGACCCTCCAACTGGCGTGTCGCCACCGGTGAAGAGGCGACGGAAGCAGACGGCGTTCTGGAAAGCTGGATCACCTTCGAGACGGCAACCGGGCGCGGTTACGGTCTGGTGCGTTTCAAGAACGGCCAGATATGGACGCTGCTGACGGCGCTGTCCGAACTGAAGGGCCATGAGGAGAAATCGGGCTTCACCCGCCCGCTCGGCGCCCGGCATGGCCAGAACCTCGGTGCCAAAACGTGGAAGGAGGAGCGCGAGGAGGAAGCGCGCACGCTCGGCTACGACAGACAACCCTATACTGTCATCATCGGTGGCGGCCAGGGCGGCATCGCGCTTGGCGCGCGGCTGCGCCAGCTCGGCGTGCGGACGATCATTCTCGAAAAGAATGACCAACCGGGTGACAGCTGGCGCAAGCGCTACAAGTCGCTCTGCCTGCATGATCCGGTCTGGTACGACCATCTGCCTTATATCGATTTCCCAAAGAACTGGCCGGTCTTTGCACCCAAGGACAAGATCGGTGACTGGCTGGAATTCTATACCAAGGTGATGGAGCTGAATTACTGGACCCGCTCCACCGCCAAATCTGCCAAATGGGATGAGGCGGCGAAGGAATGGAAGATCATCGTCGATCGTGACGGCGAGGAAGTCGTGCTCCGGCCGAAACAACTTGTTTTCGCCACCGGCATGTCCGGCAAGGCCAATATTCCGGATTTCAAGGGCCGGGACCGGTTCAGCGGCGAGCAGCACCATTCCTCGCAGCATCCGGGGCCGGATGGTTATAAGGGCAAGAAGGTTGCGGTCGTCGGTTCGAACAATTCGGCCCACGATATCTGCGCCGCGCTCTACGAAGCGGGCGTCGATGTCACCATGATCCAGCGTTCGACCACCCATATCGTCAAGTCCGATACGCTGATGGATATTGGGCTCGGTGCGCTCTATTCCGAACAGGCTCTGGCGAATGGGGTGACGACGGCGAAGGCCGATCTCATCTTTGCCTCGCTGCCATACCGGATCATGCACGAGTTCCAGATTCCGCTTTACGACAAGATGCGCGAGCGTGACGCCGATTTTTACGCCGCGCTGGAAAAAGCCGGGTTCCAGCTAGACTGGGGTGCAGATGGTTCGGGCCTGTTCATGAAGTACCTGCGCCGTGGCTCCGGTTATTATATCGACATCGGCGCCTCGCAGCTCATCATCGATGGCAAGGTGAAGCTCGCCGCCGGTCAGGTGGACGAGATCACGGAAGGCTCGATAAAACTTGCCGATGGCAGGGAAATTCCCGCCGACGTCATTGTTTATGCGACGGGCTACGGGTCGATGAATGGCTGGGTTGCCGATCTCATCGATCAGGAAACGGCTGACAGGGTCGGCAAGGTCTGGGGTCTCGGTTCGGATACGCCGAAGGATCCGGGGCCGTGGGAAGGCGAGCAGCGCAACATGTGGAAGCCGACGCAGCAGGAAGCGCTGTGGTTCCACGGCGGCAACCTACACCAGTCGCGCCACTATTCGCAATATCTCGCCTTGCAGCTGAAGGCGCGGATGGAGGGACTTCCGACACCTGTCTATTCATTGCAACCGGTTCACCACACACGCTGACCACGGGTATTTCAATCGATAACGGCAATGCAGAGGGGGCGGAACATTCCGCCCCCTCTTTGAATCTGATGCGGGCAATGCCAAACGGATGCCGCCCGGTTTCTGTGGATGAGAGAAACCGGAGTTGTTAGTGTCAGCCTCTGCGCATATGTTGGAGTACTTATTCTCGATTTCCGGCCAAGGCGGACAGGAGTGGAATGACCTCCCAGTTGGATTTTTTCGGCTCCGCGACAGCGCGGCTTCCTCAGGCTGAGCGCGGGCGAAAAGCGGGTGGTCGCGAAACGACGCAGAAGACGGTTCCTGACGACGAGGCTCTGGCCGCACATCTCGAATCGACAGGCAATTACCGTATCCTGCGCAAGCTGCAGCCGCGCGCGGTCAGCGAACAGCCCAGAGCGGGATTTCCACGGCAGGGCGTGATCCTCGATACCGAGACGACGGGCCTTAACCATCGGACCGACGAAATCATAGAAATCGGTGTCATCACCTTCACATTCGACGATCAGGGTGCGATCGGTGATATCACCGGCGTTTATGGCGGTTTGCGACAGCCGGGTACTCCGATTCCGGAAGAGATCACGCGCCTGACGGGTATCACCGATGAGATGGTTGCCGGTCAGTCGATAGACATCGACCGGTTGACCTCCCTTGTTGACGGCGCCGATCTGATCATCGCCCACAATGCCGGTTTCGATCGTCCCTTTTGCGAGGCCTTTTCGCCGATCTTCCGCAACAAGGCCTGGGCCTGTTCCGTTTCGGAAATTGACTGGAGTGCACGCGGTTTCGAGGGCAGCAAGCTTGCCTACCTGATCGGGCAATCCGGCTATTTTCATGATGGCCATCGCGCTGTCGATGATTGTTTCGCACTGCTGGAAGTGCTGGAACAGCAGCGCCCCGGCCAAAGCGGGACGCCCTTCATGGAGCTTTATGAGGCGAGCCAGCATTCCCGGGTCCGTATTTATGCGGAAAACAGCCCGTTCGACATGAAGGACCACCTGAAAAAGCGCGGCTACCGCTGGTCGGACGGTTCCGACGGCCGGCCGAAATCCTGGTGGGTGGAGCTGCCGGAAGAAAAGCTCGAAGACGAGCTGCATTTCCTCCGAACCGAAATTTACCGATGGGACGCCGATCCCACGGTCAAGTATCTCACGGCTTTCGACCGCTTCAAGGCCGGTTAGAACGAAGTCCCGCGGCAAGCGCACCGGGCCACGCAGCTCTGCGTTTTTTTTGATGGACGTCAATTTTCTTGCTCAAAATTTGAGCGAGTGGGCGCGCACATTTCAGGTAGATTTTGATTTTAAAAGAATAATCCGTTCTGGCACGGGCCTTGCTTTCAGTCTTGTATGCAAGATTTACATACCAAACAGGACCGTCAGATAAACATCGAAGAAGCCATCGTTTCCGGCATTCTTTCGGCACGCATCCGGCCGGGCACGCGGCTCAGCGAAAATCAGCTGGCCGGACTTTTCGCCGTTTCGCGCACCCGGGTGCGGGAGGCGATGATGCGTCTGGAAACACGCGGCATCGTCCATGTCAGCGCGCGCCGGGGCTGGTTCGTCGTCGAACCTTCCGCCGAGGAGGCGATGACCATCTACGAGGCCCGGCGGATCATCGAATCCGGATTGCTGCGCAGCATGCGGGTGCTGTCGGAGGAGGGGCGCAAGGTCCTCGTCGCGCATCTCGAGGAAGAGAAGATTGCGATAGCCGCAGGCGACCGCCAGCGCCTTACCTGCCTGATGGGTGATTTCCACATCCGCATCGCCGAGCTTTGCGGCAATGCCGTGCTTATCGAGCTGCTGCGCGATCTCACCGCCCGGACAATTCTGATTTCCATGCTCTACCAGTCGGAATTCCATGCCCTCCAGTCCCATGAGGGGCACTGCCGGATCTTCGAGGCCATGGAAGCGGGCGATTTCGTGAGGGCGGCGGAGCTTTCCATAGAACATCTGGACGAGGTGGAAACCGGCCTCGACCTCACCCGACGCCCGGATCCTCTCGCCGGCCTTCGCCGGTCGCTTGCCCTGCCGGAAAAGAACGGCGGCGATCCGGACAGAATCCACATGCAACAAAATCAACACAAGGAGAATGACATATGATCTTCAGACGGACCCTCATCGCCGCCGCTGCCATGGCTGCCGCCTTTGGTCTTTCCGCGCCCGTCAAGGCGGACGCCCTTGCCGACATCACCGCACGCGGAACGCTGCGCGTGGCCGTGCCGCAGGATTTCCCGCCCTTCGGCAGCGTTGCAGCCGACATGACACCGCAGGGCTATGATATCGACATGGCCAAGCTGATCGCCGACAAGCTGGGCGTGAAGGTGGAACTCGTGCCTGTCACCAGCGCCAACCGCGTTCCCTATCTCCAGACCAACAAGGTCGACCTTGTGATCTCCAGCCTCGGCAAGAATGCCGAGCGCGAAAAAGTTATTGATTTCTCCGATGCTTACGCGCCTTTCTTCAACGGTGTTTTCGGCCCGGCCGATGTTGCGATCTCCAAGGCCGAAGACCTGAAGGGCAAGACCATTGCCGTCACCCGCGGCGCTGTTGAGGACCTTGAACTGACAAAGGTCGCGCCTTCGGATGCCACCATCAAGCGCTACGAGGACAATAACGGCACCATCTCGGCCTTCCTTTCCGGCCAGGTGGAAGTTGTCGCGACTGGCAACGTCGTCGCCGCCGCCATCCTCGCCAAGAACCCGCCGAAGCGTCCGGAATTGAAGTTCCTCATCAAGAACTCCCCCTGCTACATCGGCCTCAACAAGAACGAGCCGGCCCTGCTGGAAAAGGTCAACGCCACCGTTGCCGCGGCCAAGGCCGATGGCTCGCTGAACGCGATCGCCGCCAAGTGGCTCGGTCAGGATCTGCCGAAAGACCTTTGATCATCATTCACCCTGGTCATCCCGGATCCGCCGGGATGACGCCTTTCTCCACCGGCGCAAGGGGACTGTTTCTTGAGCTATCAATTTGATTTCCTGTGGCTTGGCGAATATTGGCCACAAATTGCCAAAGGCATCGCCATTACCAGCCAGCTCACGCTCGTCGGCGGTGTGGTCGGCGTTTCACTTGGCATCGCCTGCGCCTGGGCGCGAGCGCTCGGACCCGCATCGTTGAAGCCCATCGTCGGCACCTATGTGGAGCTCATCCGCAACACGCCTTTTCTGATCCAGTTATTTTTCATCTTCTTCGGCCTGCCATCGCTTGGTTTCAAGCTTTCGGAGCTGACCGCGGCCAATCTGGCGATGATCATCAATCTTGGCGCCTATAGCTGCGAAATCATCCGCGCCGGCATTCAGGCGACACCGAAAGGCCAGTTCGAGGCGGGAGCGAGCCTTGCCATGACGCGCTTCGAAACGTTTCGCCATGTGGTGCTCACACCCTCGCTGCAACGCATCTGGCCGGCGCTTTCATCGCAGGTGGTCATCGTCATGCTCGGCTCGGCCGTCGTCTCGCAGATCGCCGTGGAAGACCTGACCTTTGCGGCGAACTTCATCCAGTCGCGTACATTCCGCGCCTTCGAGGCCTACATCCTGTCAACCGTCATCTATCTGGCGCTCGCCATCCTGCTGCGGCAGGGCATGCTGGCGCTCGGCAGCTTTCTTTTCCCGAGGAGGGCGGCACGATGACTGAATTCACCTTTTGGGACATTCTGCGCAATCTCCTGCTTTCCGCCCGCTGGACGCTGCTGCTCTCGCTCGTTTCCTTCATCGGCGGCGGCATGGTCGGCATCGTGCTTCTGTGGCTGCGCATCAGCCCGCGCCGGGCTTTGAACCGTGCCGCCCGCATCTATATCGAAGTCTTTCAGGGCACGCCGCTGCTGATGCAGCTCTTCATCGCCTTCTTCGGCCTTGGTCTGTTCGGCATCGATGTTCCGGCCTGGCTTGCCGCAGGCGTGGCGCTGATCCTCTGGACAGCCGCTTTCCTTGCGGAAATCTGGCGCGGCTGCGTGGAGGCAATCGCCAAAGGCCAATGGGAAGCGTCCGCCAGCCTTGCCATGGGTCGCCTGCAACAGATGCGTTACGTCATCCTGCCGCAGGCGATGAAGATCGCCATTCCGCCAACGGTCGGTTTCTCCGTGCAGGTCGTCAAGGGCACAGCACTCACCTCGATCATCGGCTTCGTTGAACTGTCCAAGGCCGGCACCATCGTTACCAACGCCACCTTCCAGCCTTTCACCGTCTACGGGCTGGTCGCTCTCATCTATTTCGCTCTCTGCTGGCCGCTGTCGAAATCCAGCCAGTTCTTGGAAAGGAAGCTCAATGTCGCTCATCGAAATCACTGAAGTCCGCAAGAGCTTTGGCGACAATGAGGTTCTGAAGGGCATAAACCTGGATGTCGAACCCGGCGAAGTGATCGCCATCATCGGAAAAAGTGGCTCCGGAAAATCGACGTTGCTTCGCTGCATCAACGGGCTGGAGACGATCAGCGGCGGTTCCATCCAGGTCGCCGGTGCGCAGTTGCTGGATGATGAGCTGCATCTGAAGGCATTGAGGCTGAAGGTCGGCATGATCTTCCAGCAATTCAATCTCTTTCCGCATCTGACGGCCGGCGGCAATGTCATGCTTTCGCAGATGGTGGTGAAGAAAGTCACCAAGCCGGAGGCGGAGGTGATGGCGCGCAAGATGCTGGAACGTGTCGGACTGGCGCACAAGTTCGATGCCTACCCGGATGAGCTGTCCGGCGGCCAGCAGCAGCGTGTGGCGATCGCCCGCGCACTTGCCATGCAGCCGATTGCCCTACTCTGCGACGAGATCACCTCCGCGCTCGACCCCGAACTGGTGTCGGAGGTGCTGGCCGTCGTGCGCGAACTGGCGAAGGAAGGCATGACGCTTTTGATGGTGACGCATGAGATGAAGTTCGCCCGCGATGTCTGCTCGCGCGTCGTCTTCATGCATCAGGGCCGCGTGCACGAGATCGGCCCGCCGGAAGAGGTTTTTGCCAATCCCCGGACACCGGAACTCAAGCAGTTCCTCGGCATGCTTTGAGAAACTGGCCGACGCACGTCACCGAAACGGTGTGTGCGTTGGCACCATTCTTCGCAAGGCTGCGCTATTCCAGCGGTGCCAGCGCCGTTTTCAGGCTGACGCCCTGTTTCGGCTGCAGATCGAGATCCGCTTCGATATGGTCGAGATGGTGGAGCATGAGGTCGGCGGCCCGTTGGGTCTTGCCCTGTTCGATCAGGTCGAGAATGGCGAAGTGTTCGCTGTGGCCGCAGCTCGATACGCCGGAGCGGCCATAAAGGGCGACCACTAGCGAGGAACGGGCGACCAGCTCATCCATGAAGCGCTGGAGAATGACATTACCGGACACGCTGGCCAGCATGAGGTGGAAATCACCCGACGCCTTGATTTCCGCTCGACGGGCGACCGGGCCGCGCGCGTTCATGTAGCGCTCCTCTTCGGCGAGATGCTCGCGAAAGCGGGCGATATCCGCAGGCGTGATGCGCTCCACGGCCGCTGCGATGATACCCGGTTCGATCAGGCGGCGGGCGTCGAAAATCTGGCGCGCTTCTTCCGGGGAGGGCGTGGAGACGAAAGCACCGCGGTTGCGCTCGGTCTTCACCAGACCTTCGAAGGCCAATATCTGCAGGGCGGCACGCGCGACGGTACGGCTGACATCAAAGAGCGCGCCAACCTCCGCTTCCGAGAGTTTCGTCCCCGGCGCCAGCCGCCGATCGATGATGGCGTTGCGAAGGGATTCGCGGATAACGAGCGAGCGATCCTCGATTGAAACATCAACGGAAACTGGGGGCTTTTCTTGCAAGGTCATGTCACGGTTCCGGTATCGCTTCTTCTAACCTGATAGTGGCCTTTTTCCTAGTCCAATGTCTCGCAATCGATAACTCAGATCGCATACAATTTCTGCAATCAATCGAAAACAATCGCTGCAAATTTGAGCAGCCGGGTGGCTGGGTCCCCGGATCTCTTCAAAATATCATTTTATATCAATAACAAAGCCGATTGGCACGCCTCCTGCATGACAAAGACGTCGCAGGAGAGTGTTCATGAGCAAAGCCGCAGCAATCGACATCGCTTCCGTTTCCAAGATTTATGGCAGCACCACCGCCGTGCACGCCATAAGCCTCAAGATACCCGCGGGAAGCTATTGCTGTCTGCTTGGGCCATCGGGCTGCGGGAAAACCTCGACGCTGCGCATGATCGCCGGCCACGAAAGCATTTCCAGCGGTGATATCAGGCTTGGCAATGTGGTGGTCACCGATCTGCCGCCCGCCAGGCGCGGCACGGCAATGATGTTCCAGTCCTATGCGCTGTTTCCGCATCTCGATCTCGTCGACAACGTTGCCTTCAGCCTCAAGATGAAGGGGGTGGACAAGGAAACGCGTCACGCCAAGGCACTCGAGATGTTGCAACTGATGCAGCTTGAACCCTATGCCAACCGGCGCCCGGCCCAGCTTTCCGGCGGGCAGCAGCAACGTGTGGCGCTGGCGCGCGCATTGATCACCGATCCCGAGGCGCTGCTGCTGGATGAGCCGCTTTCGGCGCTCGATCCCTTCCTCAAGATCCGCATGCGCGCCGAGTTGAAGAAGCTGCAAACCTCGCTCGGCATCACCTTCGTTCACGTCACGCACAGCCAGGAAGAGGCCATGGCGCTGGCCGACGTCATCGTCGTCATGAATGATGGCCGCATCGAACAGGCGGCGACGCCGCGTGAGCTGTTCGAGCGCCCGGCCACCGCTTTCGTCGCCCGCTTCATGGGCGATCACAATGTCATTTCCGGACGGTTCAAGGAAAAGAACGGCGATCTCGTCACACTGGAAATCGCAGGCGGCGGCACCTTTACCGCCAGCGGCATCGCGCCGCCGGATGGCGCGGTTGATATTGCCGTTCGTACCGACCGCGTGCGCGTCGGCGAGGCGGATCAGCCGGGCTTCGGTTTCACCGGCATCGTCTCGAATGTCGAATATCGCGGTGCAAGCGTGAAGATTGCCGTCACCGGCGCGGGCATTGAGGATTTCAACGCCATCCTCAGCGACGTCGCCTTCTTCGAAAAGCCGGTCAGGACCGGCGACGCCATACCGCTTTCATGGAATGCGGCCGATGCCATCGTGCTCGGCCGGGTAGAGAAGTAACCCCAAAAATAACCAGAGGAGAACTTTGAAATGACCGACAATTCCAACAGCACCAAGGGCCTGTCCCGTCGTGGGCTTCTTAAAGCGGGTGCCGCCGCCACGGGTGCGGCAATCGGCTCCGGCCTCATTACCGGTTTCCCGACCATCTGGGCCCAGAACCCGATCACGATCCGCCAGTTCGGCACCGGCGTTTCGAACCTCAACGCCATTGCCGAAAAGTGCAAGGCCGATCTCGGCATCACGCTCGAGATGACGGCAACGGATTCGGATGCGGCCGCCCAGCGCGCCGTTACCCAGCCGAACTCCTATGATATCGCCGATATCGAATACTGGATCCTGAAGAAGGTCTATCCGGCCGGCGTCATCCAGCCGATGGAAATCAAGAAGCTGAAATATTACGACAAGATCGTACCGCTGTTCAAAACCGGCAAGCTGACGCCTGATAGCGTTGTGGCGCAGGGCACAGCCCCGCACACGGTCGGCTTCGTCGAAAAGCCCGGTGACAAGAAGTTCGCCAAGGGCGAGACCGATTATTTCACCATGGTTCCGACGATCTACAATGCCGATACGCTCGGCATCCGCCCCGATCTCGTCGGTCGCGATATCACCAGCTGGGCCGATATCATGGATCCCAAGTTCAAGGGCAAGGCCTCCATCATCAACATCCCCTCCATCGGTATCATGGATGCGGCGATGATCATGGAAGCCACGGGCAACATCAAATATGCCGACAAGGGCAACATGACGAAGGAAGAGATCGACAAGACGATCGAATTCCTCATCAAGGCAAAGAAAGACGGCCAGTTCCGTGCCTTCTGGAAGAGCTTCGACGAAAGCGTCAACCTCATGGCGTCGGGCGAAGTCGTCATCCAGTCCATGTGGTCGCCGGCCGTTGCCGCCGTCCGCTCCAAGGGCGTCGCCTGTAAATACCAGCCGCTGAAGGAAGGTTATCGCTCATGGGGCGGCGGTCTCGGCCTTGCCAAGCACCTCACCGGCGCCAAGCTCGATGCGGCCTATGAATACATCAACTGGTACACGTCAGGCTGGGTCGGTGCTTATCTTAACCGTCAGGGCTACTACTCCGCTGCCATGGATACGGCGAAGGAACACATGTCGGCTGACGAGTGGGGTTACTGGGTCGAAGGCAAGCCGGCGCAGGGCGATATCATCGCGCCCGATGGCAAGGTCATGGAAAAGGCCGGTGCAGTGCGCGATGGCGGTTCCTTCCAGGAGCGCATGGGCAAGGTTGCCTGCTGGAACTCGGTCATGGACGAGGACCGCTACATGGTTCGTCGCTGGAACGAGTTCATCGCGGCCTGATGTATGCAAAAGACAAGACTGGCGGCCTATCGCCGCCAGTCTTGAGAATGGCAGAGCGTCCCAACTTCTCAACCGTCATCCTCGGGCTTGACCCGAGGATCTAACGATCCACCACATCAGAGGTGGTTGGATCCTCGGGTCAAGCCCGAGGATGACGGTTGAGAGTGTGGAGGACTTTTCAACATGCTCGTCGGCGGCCTCGCGGCCGGTGCATTCATAAATTTAGGGAAAGGCCCCGATATGGTGACAGTCAGATTCATCGGCGTCAGCGAAAAAAAGGATAGACCGGCACGCCGCTTCGCGCTGCCGCAAAAGCTGGTGTCCTATGTTCAGGCCACACCGCTTTTCCTGATCCTCGGCTTTTTCTTGGCTCTGCCGATCGTCATGATCGCCGTCGTCAGTTTCTGGGATTATGATTTCGCCCAGATGTATCCAGGTTTCGTGACCTTCAACTATACCGAGACGCTCGGTTCCTGGGTTACATGGCAGACCTATATCAACACGTTGAAATTTGCCGCCATCGTCTGGGCGATCACGCTGTTTTGCGGTTTCTGGATTGCCTATTTCCTGGCTTTCCATATTCGCACCACCACCATGCAGATGGTTCTGTTCCTCGTCTGCACCGTGCCGTTCCTGACATCGAACATCATCCGCATGATTTCCTGGATTCCCGTTCTCGGCCGTAACGGGCTGGTCAACAGCGCCCTTGTCGGTACCGGCATCATTCCAGAGCCGATCGAATGGCTGCTCTATTCGGATTTCGCCGTGGTGCTGGCCATGGTGCATCTTTATACGCTGTTCATGGTCACGCCGATCTTCAACACGCTGATGCGCATCGACAAATCGCTGATCGAGGCGGCGCGCGACGCTGGCGCCACGGGCTGGCAGACCCTCTGGAACGTCATCATTCCGCTCGCCAAACCCGGCATGGCAATCGGCAGCATCTTTGTCGTGACGCTTGTCATGGCGGATTTCTCCACGGTTCAGGTCATGTCCGGAGGGCAGAGCGCCTCGGTGGCGCTGATGATGAAGAACCAGATGTCGCTGCTGCAATATCCGGCGGCAGCCGCAAATGCCGTCATCCTGCTCATCCTCGTTCTTCTGATGGTCGCGGGCATCCTGCGCATCGTCGATATCCGCAAGGAGCTTTGACCCATGCATTCGGAAAAACGCGGCCGCGAATTCTACGTCCTCGCCTTCTTTTTTCTGCTCTTCGTGCTGTTCCTCTACGGCCCGCTGTCGGCGATCCTCATCCTTGCCTTTCAGGGGCCGAATGGCGGGCTGACCTTTCCGCTGAACGGCGTTTCGCTGCACTGGTTCGGCAACCTTTTCGAGCAGCAGGCGGTCGGCGATTTCGGCGGTTCGTTCCGCCGCTCTTTCGGGCTTGGCGTTATGGTCATGGTCGTCACCGTGCTCGTCTCGCTTCTGGCGGGGCTTGCCTTCCGGCGCAAGTTCATCGGCGCGACGCCGTTGTTCTATCTCTCCGTCGCCAGCCTCGTGGTGCCGTCGATCATTATTTCACTTGGCATTGGCGTTCTTTTTCAGCAGCTTGGAATAGAACCTTCATGGTATACATCAGCTTTCGGCGCGCACCTCACCTGGACGCTGCCCTTCGGTGTGCTCATCATGTTGGCTGTCTTCAACCGCTTTTCGCCATCCTATGAAGAAGCTGCCCGTGATCTCGGTGCATCCGCCTGGCAGACCTTTGCGCATGTGGTGTTGCCGATGATCGCGCCGAGCCTGATCGGCGTCGGCCTGTTCGGCTTCACGCTTTCTTATGACGAATTCGCCCGCACATTGATGACATCAGGCACCTACAACACCCTGCCGCTTGAAATCTACGGCATGACCACCAATGTCACGACGCCGGTGCTTTATGCGCTCGGGGCCGTCACGACCCTGTTTTCCTTCCTGGTGATTGCGGCCACGCTTGGCCTGATCGTTACCCTGAATCGCCGCCATTCACGCGGATAAAGAAACGTAAAATGCGCATCCTCGTTATCAATCCGAACACGACGCAATCCATGACGGCGACGATCGCCGATGCAGCGACGCGGGCAGCGAGCTGCGACACGGAAATCCTGGCTGTTACCTCCTCAATGGGACCGGTCTCCATCGAAGGTTATTATGACGAGGTTTTTGCCGTACCCGGCCTGCTGCTGGAGCTTGCCAAGGCGCCAATGCTCGGTGCCAAGGCGGCCGTCATTGCCTGTTTCGACGATACCGGGCTCGATGCGGCCCGCGCTCTTGCGGACATACCGGTGATCGGCATCTGCGAAGCGGCGGTTTCCGCCACCGCCTTCATCGCGCAGAGGTTCACCATTGTAACGACGATGGAGCGATCGCGGCTACCACTCGAGCACCTTGTCCATCGTTATGGCATGTCTGCCCGTTGTAATGTACGTGCTGCCGATATTCCCGTTCTGTCATTGGAAGAGCCGGGTTCTAATGCCCGCGAGCGGTTGCGCGAAGAGATTTCGCTGGCGCTCAAACAGGATCGCGCCGAAGCGATCGTGCTCGGTTGCGCCGGCATGGCAGACCTCACCGCCGAACTGCGCAGCGAATTTGGCGTGCCGGTTATCGATGGCGTCGCAGCGGCGGTGAAACAGGCGGAAGCGCTGGTGTCGATGGGGCTTTCAACCGCCAAACGCGGCGCCTATGCCACGCCGATCGCCAAGCCTTATCGCGGATTGCTGGAAGCATTCGGGCCGGAGAGGCTGGCCACGGTGTCAGCCGACGGTTGATAAGACCGTTTCAACAGGCTTCCAGCGGCGGCGTGGTCTGCCGTAAATTGCACGCGAATATATCCCAGAAATCAGCGACGGATTTTGCGCGGACCTGCGTTAAAGTGACAAGGTGCGGAACTTCCTCACTGAAGCCGCCGTCATTCCGCATGGATTTCGCCCCTGTCCGACAGGACGGTACGGAGACAAAGCCCGATACATGGTAAGCGATCCGGATGCAGATTTGGTGACGGACGTCGCTGCGGGAGATGTCCGTGCGATGCAGGCTCTGGTGACGGCCAAACTGCCGAGGATCATGGCGCTTGCCACGCGTATGCTGGGTGATCCGGCAGAGGCGGAAGACATCGCGCAGGAAACGTTCCTGCGGATATGGAAACATGCCGGCACATGGCGGCAGGGGCGCGCGCGGTTCGATACCTGGATCCACCGGGTAGCGCTCAACCTGTGTTACGACCGGTTGCGCAAGCGCCGGGAGATATCGGTTGCGGAGCCGCCCGAACAGGTTGACGAGAGCGTGCTGCCCGATGCCGACCTGCCATATGATGGTGACGAGAGCGGTGCCGTGGCGCGTGCCTTGCAGGCCATACCCGCCCGGCAACGAGAGGCGATTGTTCTGGTCTATTATCAGGAGATGTCGAACCGCGAGGCGGCCGATGTCATGCATGTCAGTGTGGATGCGCTGGAAAGCCTTCTGGCGCGGGGGCGCCGAGCACTCCATGCGATTTTGAATGAGGGCGACAAATGAACGGGGCGAAGAAGACGCTCATGAACAGCCAGGTTTTTTCCGAACTTGTGTCGGCCTATGGCGCCGATCCCCAACGCTGGCCGGAAGACCGGCGGGCAGAGGCCATGACTTATGCGGACACGGAAGACGGCAGACGCCTGATCGCGCAGGCGGCGGGTCTCGATCTTGCGCTGTCGGCGTATCGTCTTCGCGATCCTTCGGCCATCCTCAACGCAAGGATCATGGCGCAGGCAAGAACCCATACCACCAGACACAGGTGGATCGTCCGCTACGGTCTGGGGGCGGGCATGATCGGCATCAGCCTTGCGGGAGCGCTGACGGGAGCAATCGCCGTCATCAACCTCACGCCGCCGCCGGCCCTGACTTTGGGCGACACGTTGACGGCCTTCGGAAACCTGCAAAGTGAAAATGAAATGACCGAGGAGGCGAAATGAGCGATCAGAATTTCCGCTGGATAGTCGTTGTCCTTCTCGTCGCGAACACGTTTCTCGTTTGTGCGCTTGCCGGCGCGGGTTTCGTTTATCTGCGCAACGATCCCGCCGCTGCCGCCGCCCGCATGCCGCTTGCGGGTGAACAATTGCCGAAGGCTGAAAGGGAGGCCTTCCGGCGCAACCTAAACGATGCGCGCAAAACCATGCGGGAAACCTCGGCCGAGGCGCGTCAGGCACGTATCGAGGCGGCGTCCCTGATGGGGGCGGAAACGCTCGATCCGGAAGCATTGTCCGCAGCGCTCGAACGCGCGCGCAAGGCCGAATATGAGGTGCGTGCCGCGACCGAGCAGCAGGCCGTGGAATTCGCCCGCACATTGTCGCTCGAGGCGCGGCGCCGGCTCGCGGAAGGGCTGCTTGCCCGTGAAGCGCCAAAGCCCGCCACGAAATAATCACATTTCAACAGCGACGGATTCCGGTCCGGGCACCCGTTGAATGGTCGATAACGAAACGGAGTTCGTATCGGCCATGTCAAATTCTAGGGAATTGGATGCAGCGCTCTGTCTGTGGCGTTTCGGCCTCGGCGCGCGTGAAGGCGATATCCAGGCGATCAAAGACGATCCGCGCGATCTTTTGCGGCTGGAAATTACCGAACACGCCACGCCGATCCCGGTGGGCGCGCAGCTGCATTCCAGCGCTGATCTTCTGATGTCGCTGCTGGCATACAACAAGGAAATCAAGGCCGAGCGCGAAAAGCCGGCCGTCCTTGCCGTCTCGGCCGCCACTGGTGCGGCGGGAGCGACCGCAGGGACGATGAACCCACCATCGCAGGCAATGGCGCCGCCGCAAACGCGATGGACAAGGCAGGCATGGCGCCAC
>JWIT01000016.1 GCA_000949895.1 Agrobacterium arsenijevicii
CAATGGTGCTCGCCATGGAGGTGGAAAACCCGCCGATCCTGTCGCCGAAGCTGCCGTAGTTACTGCCCAAATACCAACCCGGCGCATAACTTGCAGCAGCGGCACCGGCAGCGGCTGTCGCAAGCCAGGTCTCAAAGGTGCGGCTCCACGGTTTTTCGACGCCGAGCGCCACCGCATAGGGCAGCAATTTCTCGAAATGCTGCGGCGACATGGCGGGCGCTCCCGCCGTGTTCATCCGGTCTTTTTCCGCCAGCGTCAGATAGGTTCTGAGACCTTCGATGCCATCCATCAGCTTGCGGCCAAGCGGCGTCGGCGCCCCCATCAAGAACAGGAAAAGCGCGTTGGTGAGCACGACGCCGCCGATAGCGGCCAGCGCCAGCGACTTGGTGTCGTGCGTCACATCCAGCAGGATTTGCGTGGCGATGCCGCCGATGGCCGAAAACGCCACGAAACCGGCAAAGGCCAGCATGACAATGCCGCCGATGCGCTTGCGCAGCGGTGCGCCATGCGAGAACTGCCGGCCGATGCCGATCGACAGGATGCTGAAGAAGAAGGCGAAAAAGCCGAAGACCAGAATGGCGGCAATGGCGCTTTCATCGAGATCACCAAAGACCAGTGTCGCAACGATGATAGCGATGCTGAGGAAGATGCCGAAAACGATGTAACCGGCATTGCTGCGGTAATATTTGCCGCGATGCTCTTTTTCTATCGCCGCGCGGAACTGCGCACCGACCTTTTCGACTTCGGCTCCATTGGCCTTGTCGATGGTCAGCGTCTTGCCCGGACCGCCGATGGCGGAGAGCAACGTCTTCTGGCCGGTCGGCAGATCGATGGCGGTTTCCTTTTGCGTGCGGCGAATGACGATGGCGTTCTTCAGATCCTCCAGAACGACATAACCCTTGACCGCGAGATCAAGTGCCGAGGCGGACAGCGCCGTCCAGCCCGCGCCGGAAAAACCCCTGTTATCGACATAATTGACCAGAGCCGGAGAAAGCCCCTCCGGCGCATCCCAGCGCGGCACGACCACGCCCTTGGCCGGATCGCGGCCCACGGCAAACCACGCTCGCAGGTAATAAAGCAAAATGGCGAAAAGCCCGCCGCCCGAAAGCAGGATGGCCAGATTGTCGCGCAGCCACCAGCCCGCCTCCTGCGACGAGTCGGGCGCGGCAATGGCGCCCTTCGGCAGCTTCACGGCAACCGTCATGCCTTCACCCACCGAAAACGGGCGGGTGGAAGCGAAGAACACCTCGTTGCCTTCGTTCAGAACCCGCGCATCCTTGCCCTTCGCACCCAGCGGCCCGGTGAAGACGGCGGTATCCGTTGCCTTCACGCCCTCCGGCAGAGTGATGGTCGCGGAAATCTCGCCCATCGGGAACTGCCAGCCATTGCCGGTGACGTTCCAGGTAAGCTCGTCATAATCACTGAAATAACGGATCTGCCGTGCCGTTGTGTAGGTGATCTGGAAGATATGCTCGCCGGTCGTCAGAAACCGGTCGGCGCTGCCGGTATAGATGCGGATGCCGCCATCGATGCTTTCGGTGCGCCAGTCTTCCGCCGTGCCGTCCCGCTCCACCGATACAACATTGAAATCCACCTTGGTGCGGCGGTTATTCGCATCCAGCGCATAAAGCGGGAAATCGCGGAAAATGCCGCGTTTGATGTTCTGACCTTCGGCGCGGGCGGTAATGGTTTCCGTCACCGTCAGCTCGCCGTTCTTCGCGATCTCGACGACGGAGTGGTAAGAACAGATGAATTCTTCCGCAAAGGCCGGGAAGGCCGCCAACAGGAAGACGAACAACGCGAGAAATCTGGCGGCGATGGTCTTCACGGGCGGTTCCCTCCAGCCAGTTTCAGTGCTGCGGCTCGGCAGCGCTTTCCTTCTCGGTATAATCGACGCCGAGCGAGGCGAGCGCCTTCCAGTAACCCGGATAGGTCTTGCCCACGCAGGCCGGGTTCTGGATGGCAATGCCGCCGATCTTCAGCGCCGCCAATGCAAAGCTCATGGCAATGCGGTGGTCGGCAAAGGTATCGATGGAGGCATCGACCGTCTGCCCGGCGAGCGCCGGATCGGCATGCACGATCAGGTCGTCGCCTTCCTCATGTGCGAGGCCATCGCGGATTTCGTTGAGGCCCAGCGAGACGGCGCGGATGCGGTCACATTCCTTGACGCGCAGGTTGGCGATGCCGACGAAACGCACCGGCGTCTCGTTGAAAGCGGCGAGAACCGCGATGGTCGGAATGGCGTCCTGCATCTGGGAACCGTCGATTTCGGCAGGCAAATGCGGAAACTTGGCCATGACATCATAGGCCTTGGCATCCGGCTGGGTGAATTTATCGGCGGGTGTGCCGATATCGATCGCACCACCGGTCAGAAGCTCCGCGCCCCAGAGATAAGTGGCGGCGGAAGCATCCGGCTCGATGTGGAAATCGGTCGCGGTGTAGCCGGTCGGATGCACGCGCCAGATGGCGTTGCTGACCCGCTCCACCTTGGCACCGAAAGCTTCCATGGCTGATGTGGTGAGATCGATATAGCCCTTCGCGCCGATTTCCTCGCCCTTGAGGATGATATCGACAGGCTTGTCGCCGCAGGCGGCGGCCATCAAAAGTGCCGACACATATTGGCTGGAAAGGTTGGCATCGATGGTGACGCTGCCCTTCGGGAACCCCGTGCCCTTGCCGCAGACGGTAACGGGCGGGCAGCCGGTCGGCGCGTCCGCCTCAACGCCGAGCGAACGTAGGGCCTCGACCAGCGGCATGATCGGGCGTTTGCGCATGTGCTCGTCGCCATCGATAATGACCGCGCCATCCACAAGCGCAGCGGCCGCCGTGAGGAATCGCGTGGCCGTGCCGGCATTGCCGAGGAAAAGTGGCTTTTCCGGTTGCTGCAGCACGCCGGCGCCTTCCACCACGAAGGTGGTGGCATCCGGTTCGGTTACCTTGACGCCCATCTCGCGCAGGGCTTCGGCCATATAAAGCGTGTCATCGCTTTTGAGCGCACCGGTCAGGCGGCTCTTGCCCTTGGCGAGGCCAGCCAGCAGAAGCGCGCGGTTGGTGATGGATTTGGAGCCGGGCGGCTCGACCTTGCCGGAAAGCGGGTGGCCAGGCGGTGTAATGGTCAGTTCGATCATGGTTGTCGTCTTGTCAAAGAATGCGGCGGTGAGCCGGACTATCGGAATTTGAGCGGGAGGGTTCTGAACTCCGGCAACAGCCGTATCAGAATTTCACGGTCGGCACGGCACGATCGGCCGGATTGTCGATCTCGAAATAGGGCGCCTTGGCAAAACCGAACTGGCCTGCAACCAGATTGGACGGGAAGCTTTCCACCCTGACGTTCAGATCGCGCGCGGCGCCATTGTAATAACGACGCGACATCTGAAGTTCGCCTTCGATGGTTTCCAGCGAGCGCTGCAATTCCAGAAAGTTCGTGTTGGCTTTCAGATCGGGATAGGCTTCGGCGAGCGCAAAGAGCTTGCCGAGCGCCTGCGACAGCATACCTTCCGCCTGGGCGCGGCCTTCGACATCGCCAGCCGGCACTGCCTGCGCCCGGTTGCGCATGGCGATCACCTCTTCGAAGGTGCTCTTTTCATGCGCGGCGTAACCCTTCACGGTCTCGATGAGGTTGGGGATGAGATCGGCGCGGCGTTTCAGCTGCACGTCGATGCCCGACCACGCCTCTTCCTTCATCTGCCGCGCCTTGACTAGGCCGTTATAGATGAAGACGACATAAAGCGCGATTGCCGCGATGATTGCCAGCGTGATGAACATGAATTGCGATTCCCAGCTTCGTTGCGCGCACGATAGCCGCTCATTACCGCAAAGTCATGAGGCTTCGGTCATTCTCTGCGTTTTTGCCAGAGACACGCCGCGGGAAGCAAGCATCCGTTATTTATAAAAGACTGTGCAATACAATCTCAGGCCGGATGTCTTGCGTACAAAAAGAGTATGGGAGGCAAGCCTGTAGCCGCGCTCGGCCCAATAGTTCTTGTTTTCTTGCAGGTGGTTCCAGCCGTCTATAACCCAGTCGCGCATCTCAGTGTTGCGCGTGTAGTGCATGCGAACGAGCGCGCTACCCACATCAAGGGTTCGCTGGCCACTATCCTTGCAATCCATGCGGGTGACGATCATTCCAAAAGAGCGCAGCTTGTCGGCACGGGGAAAGGCTTCCTTGCCGCTCATCCACTCTGTGGTTTCCGCAGCCGCGCTATTGCCGAGAATGCATCCGAGTGTAAGCACAAATAAAAAACAGCAATTTCTAATATTATTCACGGTTAAACCCATCGCTATATTCAGCATACCAATCCACACAAAATAAAAGGCCGTCAAGAACGGCCTTTCAAATTCATCAACACTTTGGGCAAGAGCTTACCTCTAAAAAATCAGGCGGCCCTGTTCCAGTTCAGCCCGCCCGCATCCGTGAGCAGGAAGGCTTCGCCGCAGGCTTTCGCCAGCGTGCGCACGCGCAGGATATAGCTCTGGCGCTCCGTTACCGAAATTACGCCACGCGCATCCAGAAGGTTGAAGACGTGGCTTGCCTTGATGCACTGGTCATAGGCCGGGAACACGCATTTATGCAGGCGCTGATTGTCGTTATCACCCGGCGCACCGGCGGCGAGAAGCGCCAGGCATTCCTTTTCCGCATCGATGAAATGGCGATGCAGCATGGAGGTGTCGGCAAATTCGAAGTTGTGGCGGGAATATTCCTGCTCGGCCTGCAGGAAGACGTCGCCATAGGAAATCTTCTCTTCGCCCTCGCGACCGTTGAAGTTGAGGTCGTAGACATTGTCGACGCCCTGAACATACATGGCGAGACGCTCCAGACCATAGGTCAGTTCACCGGCGACCGGCGAGCATTCGATACCGCAGACCTGCTGGAAATAGGTGAACTGCGACACTTCCATGCCGTCACACCAGCATTCCCAGCCGAGCCCCCAGGCACCGAGCGTCGGGCTTTCCCAGTCGTCTTCGACGAAGCGCACGTCATGCAGCAGCGGATCGAGGCCGATGGCCTTCAGCGAACCGAGATAAAGTTCCTGAAGGTTGGAAGGGTTGGGCTTCAGAATGACCTGATACTGGTAATAATGCTGCAGACGGTTGGGGTTTTCCCCGTAACGACCGTCGGACGGGCGGCGCGACGGCTGCACATAGGCAGCCTTCCACGGCTTCGGCCCAAGTGCGCGCAGCGTCGTGGCCGGATGAAACGTACCCGCACCCACTTCCATATCGTATGGCTGCAACACCGCGCAGCCCTTATCGGCCCAGTAGTTGTGCAGCGTCAGGATAAGCGCCTGAAAGGAACGCTTGGGGTTCATATGGTCTGGAATATCGGTCATTGCAGTCATCGCGGCGTTAGGAGGACAAGTAAGCCTGAACTTACTTCGGATGCGGACTGGTGCCACGGCATGGCGAAGGGGTCAAGGATTTATGCGCTTCGACGCCGGCTTACGCCTCGTCGTCACGCTTCACACGGTACTCACCGGTTTCGGGGTCCTTGATCAGCGTGCCGATCGCGCCGGTTTCGCGTTCCTTCTCCCGCTGCTTCGATTTCGCCGAAAGCTTTTCCGCATCGCGAACGAAGCGGCGGTAGAGGATGACGGATCCCACCACCAAAAGAATAATTGTAATAAGCTGCGCCATAAGGCCCTATTCCTGCGACATCACAGACCAAAACGTGACCACAATGCCTTTTCTTCGGCAACCTCTGCAAGCCCCGAGACGGCGCCTGCAGCAAGCCTTTCGGCATTGAGGCCAAGCGCCGTATTCACACCAGGCACTTTTTTGCCGAACAGCGAGCGCCCGCCGGTGACGAGCTGAAGCTTGACCTTTGTCCCGTAACGGCGGCGCAGAACGTCCCGCATGTCACCCAGCCCGTCGATCAGGCCGAGGTCGAGGCCACGCATGCCGGTCCAGAACAGGCCGGAGAAGATCGTTTCATCGCCCTTCAGTTTTGCGCCACGGCGCATCTTGACCATATCGATGAAAACATTGTGGATTTCGACCTGAAGCGACTTCAGGTAATCGATATCGCCTTCCTTTTCCGGCTGGAACGGATCGAGGATGACCTTGTTCTCGCCGGCCGTATAGACGCGGCGCTCGACGCCGAGCTTCTTCAGCATTTCCGGAAAACCGAAGCCGCCGGAAACGACGCCGATCGAGCCGACGATGGAGGTGGGGTCGGCGATGATCTCGTCGCCGGCAAGCGCGATCATGTAGCCGCCGGAGGCCGCCACGTCTTCCACGAAGATCAGGACCTTCTTGTCCTTTTCTTCGGCAAGCTGGCGGATGCGATTATAGATCATCCGCGCCTGTACCGGCGAACCGCCGGGCGAGTTGACGGAAATGGCAACGGCCGGCGCATCCTTGATGGCGAAGGCCTTTTCCAGCAGGGGCGCATAGGAGGCGAGATTGAGAGCGGGGCGGAACTGGTTGCCGCCAGCCATGATGGCGCCGTGCATGCGCACAACCGGGATAACGAGTTCTTTTTTGCGAAAGCGTTTCGGCACCAGATACTTCAGAAAACCCACAACTCAATCCTCACAGCATTTGCATGTTCGTCACGGATGTATGTATCGCCCCGGAAAACACAATGGTTTGCGAGCGGGGGAACGGGATATTTATAGGCTGGGCCCGATTGCCTTTACATTACGGCGATAGGCGGTGCGGCCATTGCTCAGGTCATCCACGAGGGGCGTGAAAGCGTGGCTGCCCGTCTCGTGCATCACCAGCGGCGCCCGGAACGACAGGCGCGCCCGCGAGCCCTTGATCGCTGTCACGAGCATGCGCACCGCATCCTCACCGGGGCGCGGATGGATGAGGGTGATCTCCACGCCGCCGAAACGGCTGCTGCAGGCGGTGATGATTTCCGCCACCGATTGCGGCCTTGAAATCAGGGAAAGCTGCCCGCCCGGAACAGTGATCGCGCCTGCGGTCCTGATCCAGTCTTCGAACAGGCCATCCGTCATGGCGTGGGCCTCGGCCTTCAGCGCATCGGGCGTGCGGCGATCGCCCGCATCGTTATAGGGCGGGTTCATGATGACGTGGTGAAAATGCCCGTCCGGCAGGCCGGCCGCAACGCGCGCCTTGGCACGCAGGGTCACATCGGCCTCACGCACGCTGACACGGGCGGAAAAAGCGGAATTTTCCGGCAATGCCAGACTGCGGCGGGCAAATTCCACCATTTCCGGCGAGCGTTCGAACAGGGTCACTTCGGCCTTTTCAAGCCGCGTGGCGACCGCAAAGCCCGCCGCACCTGCGCCCGCACCAAGATCGGCGATGCGGCAGGGGCGGTCGTCCGCCACCAGCGAGGCCAGAAGCATGGCGTCCATGCCGGCGCGGTGTCCCCTGCCCTTGGGCTGGAGGATGTGAAACCGGCCCCGGTGAAACGCATCCAGAGTTTCCGAAATATCGCCGCTCACGTTCGCTTACGCCTCTTCGTTGCGCAATTCGTCGCCCAGTCCGGCATCCGTGAGAATGCGGCGGGCGTCACCGGCGCGATCTTCCTCCACCAGGAACCGGCGGGGCAAAAGACCGAGCGAACCTTCCAGAATGCTCATCGCCTGATCGGCAACAAGGCAGTGGATGCCAGCGTCCTTCATCAGGCTTTCAGCGAAGGATAAGAGCACGGCATCGTTGGTTCGGATCAGTTCACGCATGGATAAGCCCCAAATTCCCATTTTTTTGAATGGCTAGCGGCAATTCGCCCCTTGCCGCGACAGGCGCCAGTTTTTATTGTCGAATACAAATTCGAACAGGAGTCCTGTCCCTTGGGCGTCGTCATACCGCTTGAAGAAAGCAAAAACAAACTCGCATCCGTCAAGCCGCTTGTCGACCTGACCCGTGCCGACATGGAACGGGTGAACCAGCTTATCCTTTCCAGAGCCGGTTCCGATGTCCAGATGATACCCGAAGTGGCCAATCATCTGATCTCGTCCGGCGGCAAGCGCCTGCGGCCGATGCTGACGCTCGCCTCGGCTTCCCTGTTCGGTTACGAGGGCGATCACCACATCAAGCTCGCCACCAGCGTGGAATTCATGCACACGGCGACGCTTCTGCATGACGACGTGGTGGACGAAAGCGATCTGCGCCGTGGCAAATCCACCGCCCGCACCATCTGGGGCAATCAGGCGAGCGTTCTCGTCGGTGACTTCCTGCTCGGCCAGGCCTTCCGCATGATGGTGGACGTCGGCTCGCTGGAGGCGCTCGACGTGCTGTCCACTGCCGCTTCCGTGATCGCCGAGGGCGAGGTGCTGCAGCTTTCGGTCGCCAAGAACATGGAAACGACCGAAGATGATTATCTTCAGGTGATTCGCGCCAAGACGGCCGCGCTTTTTGCGGCGGCGGCGGAAGTTGGCCCCATCGTCGCCAAGACCGACAAGGCGAGCCGCAGCGCGCTGAAATCCTACGGCATGAATCTCGGCCTTGCGTTCCAGCTCGTCGACGACGTGCTGGATTACGGCGGCAAATCCGCCGATCTCGGCAAGAATACCGGTGACGATTTCCGGGAGGGCAAGA
Organism: Agrobacterium arsenijevicii; assembly: GCA_000949895.1. GTDB lineage: Bacteria > Pseudomonadota > Alphaproteobacteria > Rhizobiales > Rhizobiaceae > Agrobacterium > Agrobacterium arsenijevicii. The sequence continues at coordinate 8,509 of JWIT01000016.1, forward strand.
TCACGCTGCCGGTCATCCTTTCCTATCGTCGTGGCACGCAGGACGAGCGCGCCTTCTGGCGCAACGCCATCGAAAACGGCGAAAGCAGCGACGAGAACCTCGAAAAGGCGCTCGGCCTCATCACCAAATACAACGGTCTCGGCGATACGATCGGCCGCGCCACGCATTACGGCACCATTGCCCGTGACGCGCTCGCGCCGCTGCCGCAAAGCCCGTGGAAAAATGCGCTTCTGGAAGTCATCGACTTCTGCATCGAGCGTCTCAACTGACGCCCAAGCCCTAAGCAAACGGCGGATGGCAAGCCTATCCGCCCGATGTTTCGGGTCAGCCGCCCCGCAAGGAGAGATTGTGGCACGGGCCATAATTTCTTGCGGGGTTGCTTCAAAAAAGCCATTCTATCGTGACCAAACAATGGAAACTGATTTTTCCGTGCTTCTGCACAAAGGCAAGGGTTCCCTCATGCGGCGTAAACCAGCACTTCGTCTTCTCTGCAGCGCGGCTCTTGCCGCCGCTCTCGCACTTGGGGCGGGTGCAAGCCCCGGCTTTGCGGAGACGAAAACGGAAACCAAGGCCGTTACTTTCGATCCCGCCAAGGTAAACACCTTCTCCGGTGCTTTCCTTGCCGCGCGCAACGCCGATGTCGATCAGGACTACCCCACCGCGATTTCGCTCTACAAGAAGGCGCTGGAATTCGATCCGGCCAATTCGGAAATCCGCCAGCGCCTGATGATCGCCGAGCTTTTGAGCGGCAATTTCGAGGCGGGCGCCAAGATCGCCGATTCGATGAAGGACGATACCTCCGTTGAACGCGTGACGACCATCGTGCGTGGTCTCGACGCCATCAAGGACAAGGAATTCGTCAAGGCCGAGAAAATCCTGAAATATACCGGTCCGAACGATCTCGACCGCATGGTCAACACGCTTTTGACCGCATGGGCGCGCGCCGGTTCCGGCAAGCCGAAGGAAGCGCTGGCGCTCGTCAACAATATGAAGGGTCCGGGCTGGATTTCGATTTTCCAGAAGTACAATGCGGCGGCCATCGCCCTTGTCTCGGGCAATACCGATGCCGCCCGCAAGAGCCTGAATGAAGCCGTGACGGACCGCGAAGGCGGGGCAACCGCTTCCGATACCTATATGCGCGCGGTTATGGCGCTCGCCCGGCTGGAGGCTTCCGCCGGCAACAAGCAGAAGGCGCTGGACGCGATTGCGGTCGGCGATACTTTTGCGCCGAACTACGCACCGCTAAAGGCGCTTCGCCAGTCCATCGAAAAGGGTGAGAAGCCGCCGCAGCAGATCACCAATGCCGTCGAAGGCGCTGCTTCCGTGATGTTTTCCATCGCAGGCGCGCTGAACCGCGAAGGTGCGGAAGAGATCGTCACGCTTTACCTGCAGACGTCGCGGGCGCTCGATCCGCAAAGCGCCGATACGCTGATCCTTCTCGGCGGACTTGCCGAAGCGATGAAAAAGCCCGACCGCGCCATCGCCTTCTACCGCGACGTGCCGAAGGATTCTCCGATGCACCGCATCTCCGAGCTACAGCTCGGACTGACGCTGGCGCAGACGGGCAAGGTGGACGAAGCGCGCAAGCACCTGCAATCGCTGCTGCAATCCGACCCGAAGGACATCCGTTCCTATCTCGCCTATGGCAGCGTGCTTTCCGACGCCAAGGACTACAAGGCCATGGCCGAAAACTACGACAAGGCCGTCGAGGTGATCGGCGCCGTGCCGCAGAAATCGGACTGGACCGTGTTCTTCCAGCGCGCCATTGCCCATGAGCGCCTGAAGGAATGGGACAAGGCCGAGCCGGATTTCAAGCGTGCGCTCGAACTCAACCCGGAACAGCCGCAGGTGCTCAACTATCTCGGCTATTCCTGGGTGGATAAGGGTATCAACCTCGATGAAGCGATGAAGATGATCAGCCGCGCGGTCGAGCTTCGGCCGAATGACGGTTATATCGTCGATTCGCTGGGCTGGGCGCATTACCGGCTGGGCGCATTTGACCAGGCCGTGACCGAACTGGAGCGGGCAATCGAGCTCAAGGCCGGCGATCAGACCATCAACGATCATCTGGGCGATGCCTACTGGCGTGTCGGCCGCAAGATCGAGGCCGTATATCAGTGGAACCGTGCGCTGATTGGCGACAATGACGATCTGGACAAGGCCAAGGTGAAGGAAAAGATCGCCAACGGCCTGCCGCCGGTGGAGAAGGACGCCGAAAACACTGCCAAGAAGGACGCCGCGCCACAACCGCCGGCTCCGCCAGCACCGGCCCCTTCCGCCCCTGCCCCGGACAAGAAATCCTGACGCGGCATGCGCGCTGATGACATTACCGGGGCTGTCGAAACAACAGAGGCGGCCCCGGCCAAGATCAATCTGGCACTGCATGTGACCGGCCAGCGGGCGGATGGTTATCATCTGCTCGAAACGCTGGTGACCTTCACCGAAGCCGGCGACGCAATCCATGTTCGCGACGCCGATGCCGACACTTTCTCGATCTCCGGCCCCTTCAGCGACCTGCTGCGCGCAGGCGACGGTGGCGACAATCTCGTCACCCGTGCCAGAGACCTGTTGCGCGACGCGCTTGCCTCCACGGGTCAACCGACGCGTCCGGTCGCAATTCATCTCGAAAAGAACCTGCCGGTCGCCTCTGGCATCGGCGGCGGCTCGGCGGATGCTGCGGCGACATTGCGGGCGCTGTTGCGGCACTGGAATGCCGTGATCGATCCGCAAAAGCTTGCCTCTGTCGCGCTCGCACTGGGCGCGGATGTGCCGATGTGCCTTGAAAGCCGGTCCCTTATCGCGCGCGGTATCGGCGAGGATATCGAGCCGGTCGCCGATCTGCCGGAACTCTTTCTGGTGCTCGCCAACCCGCTGAAAGCCGTCTCGACGCCGGAGATTTTCCGGCGATTGCTCGACAAGGCCAATCCGTCCCTGCCGGTGCGAGAAGCGGGCGGCTGGATGGAGTTTCTTGCGCAAAGCCGCAACGATCTCGAAGCACCTGCAAAGGCGCTGCTGCCGGAAGTCAGTGAAATCGCCGGGATGCTGTCGCAGGAAGGTGCTTCCCTGGTGCGCATGTCCGGTTCGGGCGCCACCTGTTTCGGGATTTTTCATTCCTTCGATGCCGCGCAAAAAGCGGAAACATCGCTTCGTAACAAACGCCCCGACTGGTATTTTCAGGCGACGCGGACCATCTGAAGATCAAACAATTCGAGGATAAGGCCATGGCAGGCGAAAGACCCTTCATTCCCCTCGGCATCGCGGTTTTGACCGTTTCGGACAGCCGCACGCTGGAGAACGACAAGTCCGGCGACACACTTGTCGCGAGGATTAGGGAAGCGGGACATCAGGTCGCCGCCCGCGCCATCGTGCCTGATGACAAGGCCGCCATTTTCAACACCGTGCGCGACTGGACGCTTGCCGAAGGTGTGGATGTGGTCATCACCACTGGTGGTACTGGCTTTACCGGCCGTGACGTGACGCCCGAGGCGCTGGAACCGCTGTTCGAAAAGCGCATGGACGGGTTTTCCGCCATCTTCCATCGCATTTCCTATGAAAAGATCGGCACCGCCACCATCCAGTCGCGGGCGACCGGCGGCGTGGCGAACGCCACCTTCATCTTCGTGCTGCCCGGTTCTCCCGGCGCCTGCAAGGATGCCTGGGACGGTATCCTCAAGGCCCAGCTCGACTATCGCCACCTGCCCTGCAATTTTGTGGAGATCATGCCCCGGCTCGATGAGCATTTGAAGCGTGGGGCTGGTGGTGTCTAAAACATGATGAGAGCGGAATTTTAGGGGTTGTCCGTTCACAGCGGACAGAAGGTGCGTGGGGCTTACCCCCCTCTGCCCTGCCGGGCATCTCCCCCTCAAGGGGGGAGATCGACCCGAGGCTAGGTCTCGGCCATCTTCAAGGTTGAGATAGAACCGGCGATAGCGCGTCTTGCCGATCTCCCCCCTTGAGGGGGAGATGCCCGGCAGGGCAGAGGGGGGTAAGCCCCACGCACCTTCTGTCCGCTGCGCGGCCCCCAAAAACCATCACGCCAGATATTTTTTGAAGAACTCCGTCGTCCGGCCCCAGGCGAGATCGGCGGCGGCCTTGTCGTATCGCGCCGAGGACGTATCGTTGTTGAAGGCGTGGTTGACGCCGTCATAAACGAAGATTTCGAAGGTCTTGCCGTTTGCCTCCAGCGCCTTCTTATAGGCATCGATACCGGCATTGATGCGCTCATCGAGACCGGCGTAATGCAAAAGCAGCGGCGCCTTGATATCAGGCACGTCGGCCGCTGGCGGTTGCTGGCCGTAATAGGCTACACCGGCATTCAGGCCTGCCGATTTGGTGGCAAAACGGTTGACCAGCCCGCCGCCCCAGCAGAAACCGACCGCACCGACCTTGCCGTTCGCACCCTGCCTTGCGGCGAGCCACACCCGGCCAGCCTCGGCATTGGCAACCGTTGCGTCCATATCGAGACCGCTGAACATTTCCCGCGCCTTATCCTCATCCGAAGGCGTGCCGCCCTGCTGGGAGAGGAAGTCCACCGCAAGCGCCCGGAAACCGGCAAGCGCCACGCGTCTTGCCACATCGCGGATATGGTCGTTCAGGCCACGGTTCTCATGGATGACGATGACCGAGCCGATGGGGCCGGAAACCGATTTCGGCGTGACGAGATAACCCTTCATCTCGCCACCGGGAGCGGGATAGGTCACCTCCTCCGCAACGATCCCCGCATCGTCAGGCGCAACGACTGCCGCATGGGCGCTGTTGGCCGAAAGCAGCGGCGCGATTGCTGCCGCAGCCGCACCGGAACCGGCAAGCACAGTGAGCTTTTCCATGAATTTGCGACGGTCGAGGCTGAGATGGGTATATTCATCGTAAGCGTCGATCATGGCCTGCGTAATCTTCGGCTTGTCCATCGCTCTATCCTCCTTGGACGCACGGATGCGGAAGGATAGCGCAGATTGCAGGGTGAGGAACGAGGTGGGCAGAAGCGGCGCCACACATTTGCGTGAGCGCCGCCTCCGGTCATCAGTATCAGGCGGCGAGGTCCACGACGATGCGGCCGTCGATCTTGCCCTCTTCCATGCGGCGGAAGATATCGTTGATGTTTTCGAGCTTGTCCCACGAGAAGTGGGCGGCCACCTTGCCTTCACCGGCGAAGGTCAGCGCCTCCTCCAGATCCTGCCGTGTGCCGACGATGGAGCCGCGCACCGTGATGCGCTTCAACACCGTGTCGAAAACCGGAATGGAGATGAAGCCCGGCGGCAGGCCGACAAGCGCCATCGTCCCTTTGGAGCGCAGGAAACCGTAAGCCTGTTCCATGGCTTTGGGTGAAACCGCCGTTACCAGCGCGCCGTGGACACCGCCAGTTGCCTTCTGCACCTGCTCCACCGCGTCAGGCGCGCGACCGTTGACGGTGACATCCGCTCCGAGTTTTTTCGCAAGCTCCAGCTTGTCGTCGAAAATATCGGCGGCAACGACATGCATGCCCATGGCCTTGGCATATTGCACAGCCATGTGGCCAAGCCCGCCAATGCCTGAAATGACCACCCATTCACCGGGCCTGACTTCGGTTTCCTTGAGACCCTTGTAGACGGTGACACCGGCGCAGAGCACGGGTGCGGCGGGACCGAATTCCAGATTATCCGGCAGGCGGCCGACGAATTTCGGATCGGCAAGGCCGTATTCGGCAAAGCTGCCATTGACGGAATAACCCGAATTCTTCTGGCTCGGGCAAAGGGTCTCCCAGCCGGTGCGGCAGGGAATGCAGCATCCGCAGGCGGTATAAAGCCACGGCGTGCCGGCGCGGTCGCCCTCCTTGATGCCGGTGACGCCAGCGCCGATCTTCGCGACATAACCGACGCCTTCATGGCCGGGGATGAAGGGCGGGTTGGGTTTCACCGGCCAATCGCCCGTTGCGGCGTGCAGGTCGGTGTGGCAAATGCCCGTCGCCTTGTAATTGATGAGAATTTCACCGGGGCCGGGATCCGGTATCGCCACTTCCTCGATGGTCAGCGGTTTTCCAAACGCGCGGACAACCGCCGCCTTCATTGTCTTAGCCATGACATACTCCCTAATCTCTGCTCGCCTGAAATCCTTGACGGCGAGGCAGAGATTAACGGGGATGGGACGTCATGAAATTGACCCATCGCAAATCGGGTTATTTTGCAAGGTGGGATTGTCTCACTTATGAGGCAACCTCATGGTGCCAATCTATTCCAGCGCCAACCATATGGCGAGCCATGCCCACAGGCAGACGACCAGCGCAAAGCCGATGCCGAACAATGCCCCGCGCTGACGCAGGCGATTGCTGGTGACGTGAACATAGGAATGGGCGTAGCGCGAGAGCACAAAAAGCCAAGCCAGCACGACGGTGACGATGTTGTCCGCATCCGTGATGTAAAGCAGCAGGCAGGCGATGTGGAACAGGACCGGCAGCTCGAACTGGTTGGCGATATTGCGGTTCACCAGATAGCTTTCGCGAGCCTCCTCGCCCAGATCGCGCAGCTTGATTGCCGATTCGCGGTCCTTGAAGGTGTATTTGTTGCGCCGGATGATCAGCAGGCCGTAAAGCAAGAAGACGAGAAAGACATGGGCGATCATCGGCCAGAACATTGCGGTCGTCGGTGACATGCTTTCTCCTCCCATCATGAAAACGCTCCCCGATCCGGCATGAATCGGGGAGCGCCAAATACTGAGATTATGTTGTTACGGATTCGGCTCGAAAGATCAAACCGCGCCGGGATAGTTCGGGCTTTCGCGGGTGATCGTCACGTCATGGGCGTGGCTTTCGCGCAGGCCGGCGCTGGAGATGCGCACGAAGGTGGCGCGTTCCTGGAATTCCTTGATGGTGCCGCCGCCGACATAACCCATGGCGGCCTTCAGGCCGCCGGCCAGCTGGTGCAGAACGCCGGAGACCGGTCCCTTGTAGGGAACCTGACCTTCGATGCCTTCCGGAACGAGCTTCAGCGTGTCGCGCACTTCCGCCTGGAAATAACGGTCTGCCGAACCGCGCGCCATGGCGCCAACGGAACCCATGCCGCGATAGGCCTTGAAGGAACGGCCCTGATAGAGGAACACTTCGCCCGGGCTTTCATCCGTGCCGGCCAAAAGCGAGCCGATCATGACGGCGGAGGCGCCGGCGGCAATAGCCTTCGCCAGATCGCCCGAGAACTTGATGCCGCCATCGGCGATGACAGGAATATCGGCAGCATTGGCGACTTCGACCGAGGCCATGATCGCGGCAAGCTGCGGAACGCCGACACCGGCGACGATGCGGGTGGTGCAGATGGAACCGGGGCCGATACCGACCTTGACGCCATCGGCGCCGGCGTCAATCAGCGCCTTGGTGCCGTCGGCGGTGGCGACGTTGCCGGCGATGATGCGAACCGAGTTCGACATCTTCTTGACCACCGAAACGGCATCAAGCACGCGCTGCGAATGGCCGTGTGCGGTATCGACGACCAGAAGGTCGACGCCGGCATCGATAAGGCGCTCGGCGCGCTCGATGGCATCGGCACCAACGCTGATGGCGGCGGCGGCGCGAAGGCGGCCCTGCGCATCCTTGGTGGCGTTGGGGTTAAGCTGCGACTTCTCGATATCCTTGACGGTGATGAGGCCGACGCAATTGCCTTTTCCATCCACTACCAGCAGTTTTTCAATGCGGTGCTTGTGCAGCAGGCGGCGCGCTTCCTGCTGATCGACGCTGCTTTCCTTGACCGTGACCAGATTTTCGCGGGTCATCAGTTCGTAAATCTTCTGCTGCGGATCGGAGGCGAAGCGGACGTCGCGGTTGGTGAGAATGCCGACGAGGCGGCCGTTCTTGTGGCCACCGGAACCGCCGTTTTCAACCACCGGAATACCGGAGATGCCGTGCGCCTTCATCAAGGCCTGCGCTTCTGCAAGCGTGGCGTCCGGGCCGATCGTGACCGGGTTGACGACCATGCCGCTTTCGAACTTCTTCACCTGACGGACTTCTTCTGCCTGCTCGATGGGGGTCAGGTTACGGTGGATGACGCCGATGCCGCCGGCCTGGGCCATGGCGATGGCAAGACGGCCTTCCGTGACCGTGTCCATGGCGGAAGAGAGGATCGGAAGGTTGAGATCGATATCGCGGGCAATGCGGGTGGCGATATTCGTCTGTCCCGGCATAACCTCGGAATGTCCGGGTTGCAGCAACACATCGTCAAATGTGAGAGCGTCCAAACCAGTGGGTGTTTGAATGATGCGTGCCATGACCAAATTCCTTCATAATGAAAATGCGTGGCCGTTCCGGAACGAAAAGTTCACCCCGGCGCCCTGCAAGGATTGCTTGGAAGTTGGCGAGGGCTGGTAACACGTTCATGACAGGAAGGGAATAGAAAAAACCCGGAATGACCTTCCGGGCTTCTTCTGTTGCTGCATTGCAGCAGAGATCAGATGTCGAACTGGTAGGACTTCGGCACGAAACGGTAACCCGTATCCAGTTTTTCCGCGTAACCGACGGCCGGGAAAGGCATGTGATAACCGAGGAAAGGCAGGCGGTCGGTGGCGATCATGTCGTAGACCTTCTTGCGGGTGGCTGCGGCTGCCGCCTTGTCCATGTCGAACTTCACCTCCCAGTCCGGCCGTTGCAGCGACAGCACGAAATGGTTGGCCGTATCCGCCGTCAGGATCAGCTGTTTACCCTCCGATTCGACCCGGAAGATCATGTGCCCCGGCGAATGGCCGAAAGCCGCAATGCCGGTGATGCCGGACACCACATTGGCACCATCGCTGATGAAGGTCGCCTTTTCCGCCAGCGGCTTGACGGTGGCGATGACGCCCTTGTGGCCGCCTTCGGCAGGCGTTCCCACCCGCTTCTCATCCGCCCAGAAATCATACTCGGCCTGGCCGAAAACATAACGCGCCTTGGAGAAAGCGGGCGCACCCTTTTCCATCAGCCCACCGATGTGGTCACCATGCATGTGGGTCAGCACCACCACGGTCACATCCTCCGGCGAATAACCGGCCGCCGCCATGCCTTCGGTCAGGCGACCGTTTCCGGCACCTCGGCCGGCCTCGCCGAAACCGGTGTCGAACAGCACGAGGTCCGTGCCGGTATTGATGAGAACCGGCGAGAAGGAATTGACGAATTGCTCCTTCGGCAGAAAATTGTCTTCCAGCAGCTTGCCGACGGTTTCCGCCGACTGGTTCGTGCCGAAGGTTTCACCCGGATTGGGCGCGGCGCGCGCGCCGTCCTTCACGACAAGCACTTCGAAATTACCAAGCTTGAAGCGGTTCGTTTCCGGCGGCATGGCGTGTTTGATCTCCATGGAGGTTTGCGGCTGGTTCGGCTGAGCCGTTGCGGTGCGTGCCATCAAAAGCGGAGCGCCGAGAACGCTTGCGCCCGCCGCACCGATAAGGCCGCGTCTGCTCATGCTCAAGGATTGAGTCATCATTTTCTCCCGATATCGCCAAAGTCACTGTGCCCAACGGACAATAGAGCGAGAAAGTTGCAAGGAAACCGGCCTCACGCAGGTTTGATCGGAACTTCAGAAATTGATAATTAACGTGTTGGCAAGCCGGCCCATCAGGCGTAGGAGGAACTGCGATACCATTGTCGCAGCGGAGAGCCGCAGGCAGCCTCATGAACCGCATCATTCCCCTGATCCTTGCAGTCGCTCTCTTCATGGAGCAGATGGACTCCACCGTCATCGCCACATCGCTTCCGGCGATTGCAGCCGATCTCCATGTCGGTCCGATCACGCTCAAGCTCGCGCTGACGGCCTATATGGTGTCATTGGCGATCTTCATTCCCATCAGCGGCTGGATGGCCGATAAATACGGCGCGAAGAAAATCTTCCGTTTCGCCATTGGCGTTTTCGTCGTCGGGTCGATCTGCTGTGCTGCCTCGTCGTCGGTGTTCGAATTCGTCGTCTCGCGTTTCCTGCAGGGCATGGGCGGCGCGATGATGACACCCGTCGGCCGCCTCGTCCTCCTGCGGACGACGAAACGTAGCGAACTCGTTTCCGCCATGGCGCTGTTGACGATACCGGCGCTTGTCGGGCCGCTGACTGGCCCGCCGATCGGCGGCTTCATCACCACCTATTTTTCATGGCACTGGATTTTCCTCATCAACGTGCCCATCGGCGTCATCGGCATCTGGCTGTCGACGATCTTCCTGCCGGAAATCGAAACCACCAATCCGCCGCCGATGGACGGCAAGGGGTTTGTGTTATCAGGCCTTGCCGCGTCGGGCGTGGTTTTCGGCGTGTCGGTCGTCAGCCTTCCGGCACTGCCGCCCACCATCGGCATTGCCTCGACGATCATCGGTTTTATCTGCGGCTTCCTTTATCTGCGCCACGCGGCAAACCACCCCGCCCCCATTCTGGATTTCCGCATTTTCCGCAACCCGACGTTCCGGGCGGCCACCGTCGGCGGCACCGCCTTCCGCATTTCCACGGGCGCCATTCCCTTCCTGATGCCCTTGATGTTGCAGATCGGTTTCGGGCTCAACCCGTTTCAATCAGGCATGATCACCTTTGCCGGCGCAATCGGCGCTATCACCACGAAATTCATGGCCAAGCGGGTCTTTGCCGCAACAGGGTTCAGATCAACGCTGATCGGGGCCGGCATCGTCGGTGCCTTCACGACGCTTGCCAACAGCTTCTTCACACCTGATACCCCCTACCCGCTGATCATGATCTGTCTGGTAACCGCGGGGTTTGCCCGTTCCTTCTTCTTCACCGGATCGAACGCGCTCAGCTATTCCGATATCGAGGACAGCCAGGCAAGTCAGGCGACCTCGATGGCATCAGTGCTGCAACAGATCAGCCTTGCGCTGGGCGTGGCTTTCGCCGCCGCCATTCTGGAAGTCAGCAGCATGATATCCGGCTCGCATCTGCAGCTTGCCGATTTCCACATCGCCTTCACCATCGTGGCGCTCGTCTCGCTGTTCGCCATCGTGCCGATCATCCGCATGGACGGCAATGCGGGGGCGGCCGTCTCCGGCCATCGCGGCAAGGTCTCGCAACCGGCGGAATAACAAAAGCGCCGTGCATCCTTCCGGACACACGGCGCTCTAACTGTTTGAATCTGCACATCGTTACAGACGAAAATCGAACACGATTTCTGTCCGATGCGTTAGTCTTCGTCCGCCTCATCCACGTGCATAACGGACTGCGTTGCGGCCGTCCGGCCCTTGAAGTGCTTGGCGAGCAGGAACATTTCGACCGATTCCGACCGCGAAGACGCCGGTTTGATATGCAGGACCTGCTTGAAGTTCTTCTTCAGCATGTCCAGCAATGCCTTTTCCGTGCCGCCCTGGAAGGTCTTGGCAAGGAAATGGCCACCTTCCGCCAGCACCTGAACCGCGAAATCGGCCGCGACTTCGCAGAGATGCATGGTGCGGATGTGGTCCGTCTTCTGGTGGCCCGTGGTTGGCGCCGCCATGTCGGACAGTACCAGATCCGGCGTGCCACCAACGGCCTCCATCAACTGGTCCGGTGCGGTCGGATCGAGGAAGTCGAGCTGCAGGATTTTCACGCCGGGGATGGGATCGATTTCGAGAAAATCGATGGCCGCGACGCGAATGTCCTCCTCGGTGGAATCCGTCACCTTGGAGGCGATCTGCGACCAGCTGCCGGGTGCGGCACCAAGGTCGATGATGCGGGTAGCACCCTTCAGGATCTGGTGCTTGTCGTTGATTTCCAGAAGCTTGAAGGCGGCGCGGGCGCGATAGCCTTCCAGCTTGGCACGCTGCACATAGGGGTCGTTGATATGACGTTCAAGCCAGCGGCGCGATGAGGCCTTGAGCTTGGTCTTCTTGACCTTCTGACCGATCTTTCGGCCGGTGCGATTGGTGCTTGTCGGCGCCTTGCTCATGTCAAACCTTCCGTTCTGTCCTGCCGTGCCATCTGCATGCGCCTTATCCGGTTACGTCGCCATGCGCCGTCATCCGCCATCATATCCGTCAACAGACCTTCGCGCAGCCCGCGATCCGCCACGCGCATCCGCCGCGCCGGCCAGCGGCGGCGAATGGCCTCGAGAATGGCGCAGCCGGCCAGAACCAGATCGGCCCTGTCGGGGCCGATGCAGGCATTGGCGGCGCGACCGGCGAAATCCCAGGCCAGAAGCTTATCCTGCATCGCCGTCACTTCGGTATCAGAAAGCCAGAGGCCATCCACCTTGCGGCGATCGTAACGCGGCAGATCGAGATGAACGCCCGCGAGCGTCGTTACCGTGCCGGAGGTTCCAATCAGATGAAAATCCTCGTGATGCGCAAGCGGCGCCAGAGGCGGGCACTGGAAGGCATCAAGCAGCCCTTCGACTTCCCGCACCATGGCAGCGAATACATCCGGCGTCACATCGCGGCCGCCATGGCGTTCCGAAAGCGTGACGACCCCGACCGGAAGCGACGTCCAGTGGGTGATGTGGTTGGCGAGCCGGTTGGAGCGGTTCTCGCCGACCTTGATGACAGCGATTTCGGACGATCCGCCGCCAATATCGAACAGCACCACCGAGCGCGCTTCGCGCCCGACGAGGGAGGCACAGCCTGATACGGCAAGGCGGGCTTCCGTCTCGCGGCTGATGATTTCAAGCCGCAGCCCGGTTTCCCGGGTAACCCGCTCCAGAAACTCTTCGCCATTGATTGCTGCCCGGCAGGCTTCGGTGGCGATGAGCCGCATGCGCCTGATCGGGCGACCGGCGAGTTTCGAGGAGCAGACCTTGAGAGCCTCCACGGCGCGATCCATGGCATCGTCTGACAGCCGGCCGGTCGATACCAGCCCCTCGCCCAGCCGGACGATGCGCGAAAAGGCATCGACGACCCGGAACTGGCCGGGCCGCGTCGGCTGCGCGATCAGCAGGCGGCAATTATTGGTGCCGAGATCGAGCGCCGCATACATGTCCGTCGCGAATTCCGGACCATGCTCTTGCTGGCGGCCGCCATGACGGGCGGACATTTCGGATTGCTGCCGGTGCTGTTCTTGCGCCCCGTTGGCGCGGCCATTCTGCTTGCCGACATGTCGGGGCGCATGGGAGGGAACCAGCGGGCGGCCCTGCGGGTCGCGACTGCGCGGATCACGGTGAGCCCGCTTGCGGTTGCGCGACTTGCGACCAACACCGGGCGGCACGGAGGATGGATTAGTGGCATCCGTTGCGGCTAAAGCCTCGGGCTGCTCGCTGGGAACAGGCGGTGTCTGCTGGGAGCTGCCTTTGCCGCGGGAACGCCTGCGGCGCTTTCTTTTACGCGGCTCGGCATCCGGCTCGAGAGCCGATACATAGGGGGAACCGGCCGGAACATCCGCGGCAACATCATGCGACAGCACAGCAACGTCACGGGGTTTACCGTCACGCCTGTTTTTCTTGCCACGACGGGATCGCTTCGCTTTCCCTTTGTTTGCCACCGACGCCCCTTGTTCCGACGGCTTTGGGCCGTTTCCGGGGTCGATCACTGTCTTGTCCATTTCGCCGCGCACAAGCGTAGACGCTATGCTGCTGGCTTTCATAAGGTTTCGTTGGGTGGACAATACCAGCGCAAGCGATTTTAGCCAAATGGTTTTTGGGAACGCGGAAATGGCAGGGGTGCACGCACAGCAAAACGGCGCGCCGGCGGATCACATGGATCACGGCCTGAAATCACACCAATGGTTTTCGGGGATTTTCGGAAAATTGGAGATGGTACGGTTGGGGGGTCTCGAACCTCCGACCTCAGGTGCCACAAACCTGCGCTCTAACCAACTGAGCTACAACCGCACATCAAACGCCGAACCGGCGCCACGGGGGGTGACATAAAAGGTGTTTTCCCCATTTGCAAGTCCCTCGGTGAATTTTGCGAAAAAAGGCTTCGAAAGGCAAGCGGTTTTCATTTGGCAGAGACTGTCGAAAGACGGCGGCAACCCATGCCACCTGTAATCCGGAACGGGGCCAGAACGGGCGCGGCCAGCCCTGTTCATGTTAACTCTATTTGGCGATTCATTCAGGCGACGGTGGACCCCGCCGCGCTGTGAAGTTATTTAAAATTCTGTTAACGTGGTGCCTCAGAGGGTTTACGTTTCAGCTTCATGAGGAAGCCGAAAGCCTCGCAAGGTCCGGTAGTGCCAGAATAGGTTTCGACATGCCCGCCGTCCAGTATCCTTTTATCGATATCGCAGTGCATGAACGGGTGCGTGAAGGTTTTGGCCGTGGCGAGGCGATGGCTTTGTTCTCGCTCGACCTTCAGAGCGCGCTTTGGGCCAATGGGCGGGGTGCGGCACTGTTCGGCACGCCGATGGTCTACGATTTTCTGGAACAGGGCCCCAAACGGCAGGACGTGACCTTCCGGCAGCTGGCGGCGACGGCGGCACGCCTTTCCAAGGCGGGCGACAGCCTGCCGTTTACCATTCGCATCAATGCGGGCTTCCGCAGCCTTGCCGTTACCGCCAGAGCGGAAATCATCGAGGCCGAACCGGGCCAGCCCGCCATTCTGTTTTCCGCCCTCACCGATCAGTCAGCACCCGACACGGCGGAATGCGCAAGGCGCATGATCGAAGGCTTTGACGATCCCGATATCCATATCGCGGTTATCAATGGCGACAACGAGGTCGTTGCCGCCTCCGCCAAGTTTGCGTCGCTCGGCATCACACCGCATACGGCAAAGACGCTGGTGAGGATGGCCGCAGGTCAGGCAGGTCACCTCGTCAAACGGCCCGTGCCAACAGGCAAGGGTTATATGCCCGCCGCCACCGGCCAGATCACCACGTCGCCCGAACTCAACCTGCTGTTCGTGGTCGAGACCGCGCTTGGAACACTCGATCCAGTCAACGGCTTTGCCGAAGACAAGCCGCAGGAAACCCCGGCTGCTGCCCAACCCGCTTTGCCGGTTGCGGAGACAGCACCTGTTGCCGTAGCGGCTACCTCGTTCGATTCCGTGCTCGACGCCGTCGCCGGCATCGAGGATGTGGAGGAACTGCCGTCTGACGTCGAAGACGAAGTAACGGCGGAACAGGATGAAGAAAGCGCCCTGCCATTGCCGGTAGCAGCAGCTGTAGAAGAAGAAGCGGAAACCCCGTCGGATATTCCCGTGGAGGATGCCGATACGGCTGCGAATGCGGCGATGACCGACGATATTGCCGATCTCTTCGAACTGGATGCAGATGAGGCTGAAGTTCCAACAATCAGCCGGGCGGCTGGCGAGGACCATGCCGAACAGGCTTTGGACGCGGACAGCCCATCGACGGAAGATGAGATCGCTGAACCAGTGACGGTGCAGGCCGTTGCACCGGTGGAAGAGGATATTCCGGCGGAAACCGAATCAACGGAAGAAGCGCGGCCTTTTGTCTTCAATGCCGGCGGGCGCGCATCCCGCTTCGTCTGGAAAATCGATGCTGAGGGGCGCTTCAGCTCGATCTCGCACGAATTCGCGGAGGCGGTGGGTCCTAAGGCGGCGGCGGTCGAGGGCATGGGCTTTGCCGATGTGGCCGCACTTTTCAATCTCGATCCGGAAGGCAAGATTCGCGAACTTCTCGGTCGCCGCGACACCTGGTCGGGCAAGACGATCTATTGGCCGGTGGAAGGCACCTCTCTCATGGTGCCGATCGATCTCGCCGCCCTACCCACCTATACGCGCTCGCGCGAATTCGATGGTTTCCGTGGTTTCGGCATCGTGCGGCTGGCCGATGCCGTCGAAGATCCGCACGCTACCGGTCTCACCTTCCTGAATGGGGAAGACATTCTTCAAACCGAGGTTTCGCCGCCGCCCGCTGCCGAGGATGAAAGCCACGAACTGCTGGCATTCCTCGATGAGGTCGATGACGAAACCCCAACCGCAGAAGCTGCGCCGGCCGAGATTTCGGACGAAGAACGGCACGATGATTACAGCCCGCCGGAATTCGAAGTGCCGGCCCTGGCAATCGTGCCAGCCCCGGAGCCAGAACCGGAGCCGTCCTATTCCGACAAGGTCGTGCATCTGGAAGAACGCCGCTGGCGCTCCCGCGAGGGTCTGACCGCCGGCGAGCAGGCCGCTTTCCGGGAAATCGGCCGGACGCTGGCGCCTGCGGATACCGTTTCGGACGAAAGCCGCAAAACGGAGGAAGAGGCCCTTTCTGCCGAGCCGTCCGCACAGGACATCCATAACGATATCGATGCCGGAACGCAGGTGGATCTGCCGCCCGTCGTCGAAGAGGACGTCAAGGCGACAGAAACGGCTGAGGAAGCCGATCTCTTCGCGGATTATGTTCGTGGCGAGCGGCCTGTGGCCATTCAAGCGCCGACGGAAGAAATAGAGACCGCGGAACACAAAGACGCCGCAGCGGACGTGGCACCCGCAGCCGATATCGCCGCCGCGATGGTCAGCCCGCCGATGCGCCCCGCCGATGCGCTGAGTGCCGAAACGCTGGACCAGATGCCTGTGGCGCTGCTGGTTCATGCCGGCGACCGGCTGATCCATGCCAATCCCGATTTCCTGCGGCTGACGGGCTACGGCTCTCTCGATGAATTGCAGGAGGTCGGCGGACTGGAAGCACTGCTGCAACGGCAGGAGCTGGAGGATATGCCTGACAACGAGGGCGGCATGGTCGTCGTCAGCGCCGAAAATGACATCATCCCCGTCAAGGCGCGGCTGCAATCCATTCGCTGGGAAGAAACCAAGGCGCTGATGCTGTCGCTGGTTCCGCTGGAAGAAAAACAGGCGCCGGTTGCGGCGGCCAACGAAAACATGGCAGCGACCGAAACCGCGGAAGCAGGCAGCGTTTCCGTGTTGCAGGGCGAAGTCGAGGAGCTGCATTCCATTCTGGAAACGGCGACTGATGGCGTGGTACTCCTGGGCGAAGACGGTGAAATCCGTTCGCTCAACCGCTCCGCCAGTGCGCTGTTCAACTATGACAATGGCGAGGTCGCCGGAAAACCCTTCGTCACGCTCTTTGCCCATGAGAGCCAGCGCGCGGTGCTGGACTATCTTTCCGGCCTTGCCAATAACGGCGTCGCCAGCGTGCTGAACGATGGTCGCGAGGTAATCGGCCGCGAAGCATCCGGCGGATTTCTGCCGCTGTTCATGACCATCGGGCGGCTCAAATCCTCGCACGGCTATTGCGTGGTCATTCGCGACATCACCCAGTGGAAGCGCACGGAAGAAGAGCTGCGCAACGCCAAGCGCGCGGCGGAAACCGCCAACGCCCACAAGACCGATTTTCTGGCGCGCGTCAGCCACGAAATCCGCACGCCGCTCAACGCCATCATCGGCTTTGCGGATATGATGGCGACCGAGCGTTTCGGGCCGATCGGCCACCCGCGTTATGTGGAATACTCCAATGATATCGGCCGTTCGGGCCGGCATGTGCTCGACATCGTCAACGATCTCCTCGACATCTCCAAGATCGAAGCCGGGCAGATGGATGTGGACTTCATCGCCGTGCCGCTGAACGAGACGGTGGCCGAAGCGGTATCGCTGGTGCAGCCGCAGGCCAACAACCAACGCGTCATCATCCGCACGGCACTTTCGCAATCCGTACCGCAGATCGTCGCCGACCTGCGCTCGATCAAGCAGATCGTGCTGAACATCCTGTCGAACGCCATCCGCTTCACGCCATCCGGCGGCCAGATCGTGGTTTCCACCGCCTATGAGGCCAATGGCAGCGTAGCGCTGCGCATCCGCGACACCGGCATCGGCATGACGCGAGCGGAGCTGGAACAGGCCATGAAGCCGTTCCGGCAGGTGGCGTCATCGGGCAAACGCGTGCGCGGCGATGGCACCGGGCTGGGGCTGCCGCTTACCAAGGCGATGGTGGATGCCAACCGCGCGAACTTCTCCATCACCTCGACACCGAATGAGGGAACGCTGGTGGAAATTACCTTTCCGTCGCAGCGGGTTCTTGCCAACTGAGGCCATGCGGGCGTAGCAATGCGGGAACCGCCGGCTGAAAGGACAGCCGGTTGAGGCTTTCGCAGGACAGCAGGCTGGCATTTCCATGACGGTTTCCATTCCGGCAACACGACGCTTTTCGTTGTTGCCCATCACTGCGGTCATCGTCGCAGCCATTGCCGCCATGCCCGTTCTGGCGGTCTTCTGGCTAGCGCTGACCGGCAGTACGGAGGGATGGCAACACCTTCTTGCCAATGTCCTGCCACGCGCCGGGTTTCGCACCTTTTTGCTGCTGGCGATGACGGCTGCGACGACCGCATTCTTCGGCATCGTCTGCGCCTGGCTCGTCACCACCTTCGAATTTCCGTTGCGGCGGATATTATCTGCAGCACTCGTCCTGCCGCTCGCCATCCCCTCCTATCTGGCGGCCTATGCTTTCGGCGAGTTTCTCGATTTCACCGGCCCGGTGCAGAGCGCCCTTCGCGCCGCCTTCGGCTATCACAGCATCCGTGAATACTGGTTTCCGGACATACGCTCGCTCGGCGGCGCCGTGATCGTTCTGAGTTCAGTGCTTTACCCTTACGTCTACCTGTCGGCCCGTGCCGCCTTTTCCATGCAGGGGCGGTTTGCGGCCGAGGCTGCCCGCACGCTCGGCGCAAAACCGCTTAGCGTATTTTTTTCCGTGCAATTGCCGATGGCGCGGCCGGCAATCGCCATCGGCCTTTCGCTGGTCTTGATGGAAACGCTGAACGATATCGGCGCCGTCGAGTATCTCGGTGTCCAGACGCTGACCTTCACCATTTACGAGACGTGGCTCAATCGCGGCAATCTCGCCAATGCCACACAGATCGCTGCCGTCATCCTGCTTATCGTCGGGGCGCTGATCTTCATCGAACGCAACGCCCGCGAAAAACAGCGCTTCGCCGCACCGAAAGCGACAAGCATGGCACAGCGCCACCGGTTGAAGAGCCTGGGCGGCTGGCGGCGCTGGTCCGCAAGCCTGTTCTGCCTCGTTCCCGTGGCCAGCGGCTTCTTCATTCCCGTCATCGTTCTTGGCGGTTACGCCGCAAAAAGGCTGGATGCGCTATTTGCCCCGAAGCTGCTGAAAGCGCTCGGGCACAGTCTCGAAGTTTCGCTTTCCGCCGCCTTCGTCACGCTGATTGCGGCTTTCGTGTTTTCCTATGCCATCCGCACCGAGCGTTCGCGCACATCGAAGGTGGCCGCCCGCCTCGGCTCCATGGGATATGGTGTGCCGGGAACGGTGCTGGCCATCGGCGTGCTCATTCCGCTGGCCGGTCTCGACAATCGCGTCGACGGGCTGATCCGCTCGCATTTCGGCTTTTCGAGCGGCCTGCTGCTCTCCGGCACCGCCTTCGCCATCATCTACGCCCATTCTGTGCGCTTCATGACCATGGCGGAAGGAACGCTCGATGCCGGTTTCCAGAAGCTTTCGCCGCATATCGACATGGCTTCACGCACACTTGGGCGCAACCGTTTGCAGACGCTGTTCAAGGTGCTGTTGCCGAATATGCGGCCTGCGGCGCTGACCGCCTTTCTTCTGGTATTGATCGAATCCATGAAGGAACTGCCGGCCACGATCCTGCTCCGACCTTTCGGCTTCAATACGCTCGCCACACTGGTCTATGAGGATGCGTCCCGCTCCAGGGTGCAGGATGCTGCCGTGCCTGCCATCATCATCATTATCGCCGGGCTTTTGCCCGTGCTTCTCGTCTCGAAATCGATGGATCATCCGGAAAACGGCTGAGCCGCATCCGGAGTGACGACAAAAAGAAAGGCGGTCTTTCGACCGCCTGTATTAGTTGTGCTTATTTAACGAGAGAAAGGGGGACAACCTCGCCATATGGAAATTATCAATCCCGGCCATCAAAAGTTTGACAGCCCTGCGTTGGGATTTACTTTCCGCCAACTCCTATTAACAAGCAGTTAAAACCAAAATCGATCAATTACCGACGATAATTCCTATTTTGAGACCGTAAAGGCCAAAAACTAAATTACAGGTTTCTAATTTCATCGCGACTTCAACAGTAACGCGTAAAAATCAAAAACACGCCACTCAATCAGTTTCGCGCGGCTGCGTGTTCGTCCCTCATCCGCTGGAGTTCGGTGCGTTTGGAGGCGATGGAAGCGGCGATCACGCCGATGGTGACAAGCCCGATGAGGATCGTACAGATGGCATTGATTTCCGGCGTCACGCCGAGGCGAACCTGCGAATAAATCTTGATCGGCAGCGTCGTCGCACCGGGACCGGTGGCGAAACTTGCGATCACCAGATCGTCGAGTGACAGCGTGAAAGCCAGCATCCAGCCGGCGATGACGGCCGGAAAAATCAGCGGCAGTGTAATCTTGAAAAAGGTTTTGACCGGCGGGCAACCGAGATCGAGCGCGGCCTCCTCCAGACTGCGATCAAAGGTCAAAAGACGAGACTGCACGACGATCGCCACATAACACATGGT
Organism: Agrobacterium arsenijevicii; assembly: GCA_000949895.1. Classification (GTDB taxonomy): domain Bacteria; phylum Pseudomonadota; class Alphaproteobacteria; order Rhizobiales; family Rhizobiaceae; genus Agrobacterium; species Agrobacterium arsenijevicii. The sequence continues at coordinate 28,771 of JWIT01000016.1, forward strand.
GAAGGTGGTGTGGGCAATAACCACCGTCCAGAAGCCACGATCCACCCCGACAGCCACGAACAGCAGCAGCAGCGACAGGCCGGTAATGACCTCCGGCATGACGAGCGGCGCATAGATCATGCCGGAAAACAGCACCCGCCCCGGAAACCGGGCAAAGCGCGTCAGCGACAACGCCGCCAGCGTTCCGAGGATAGTGCCGATGGTCGCGCTCAGAATACCAACGCGAAGCGTCACCCAGGCCGCATCCATCAGCCCCTGGTTCGACCACATGGACTTATACCATTGCAGCGAAAAGCCGCCCCAGACGGTGACCAGCTTGGAAGCGTTGAAGGAATAGACGATCAGGATGATGATCGGGATATAGAGGAAGGCAAAACCGAGCGTTAGGACGGTGATGTCGAATTTTCCGCGTTTCATGGCCTCACCCCACTTTCTTCTGCTGGTTCTGGAAGATGGCGATGGGCACCACCAGTAACAGCAGAAGCAGCACGGCAACGGCGGATGCCAAGGGCCAGTCGCGGTTGCCGAAGAATTCCGTCCACAGCGTCTTGCCGATCATCAGCGTCTGCGCGCCGCCAAGCAGATCGGGGATGACGAATTCGCCTGTTATCGGAATGAAGCAGATCATCGACCCGGCCACGACGCCCGGCAATGACAGCGGGAAGGTGATCTTCCAGAAGGCTTTCCATGGCGGGCAGCCCAGATCGGCCGCGGCCTCCAGAAGCGTGTTGTCGAATTTTTCCAGCGCCGAATAAAGCGGCAGCACCATGAACGGCAGATAGGAATAAACGATGCCGATGAAGATCGCCGTCTCGGTGCGGAAGATATTGACCTGCTGGTCTGGCCCCAGAAAACCGAGCCATTGAAACAGCACAGTCAGCAGACCTTCGGGCTTCAGGATACCGATCCAGGCATAAACGCGGATCAGGAACGAGGTCCAGAACGGCAGGATCACCAGCATCACCAGCGTCGGGCGGATGGATGTCGGCGCACGTGCCATGGCAAGCGCCATGGGGTAGCCGATCAGCAAAAGCAGGAAGGTGGAGATGAACGCGATGCGTAACGACGACAGGTAGGCGTCGATATAGAGCGGGTCTTCCGTCAGAAACAGGTAGTTTTCGAAATCCAGCTGCGAGAAGAACGCACCAAGCTTCGAAAACCCTTCAAAGACCGGCGTATAGGGCGGCATGGATATCGCCGTATCCGAAAGCGATATCTTGAAGATGATAAAAAAGGGTGCTGCGAAAAACAGCATCAGCCAGAAGTAGGGAACCGCGACGACCAGCCATCGCCAGGGACTTTGCCGGTTTTCAGGAGTGGTGATCGCCATAAAAGCCTCCCTCAGCGCGTTAGCACAAGACCGGAATCCTGCTTCCAGTTCAACCACACCATGTCGCCGAAGGTGATCGGGCGATCCACCAGACGCGAAACATTTGCCTGCGCTGCACGGATGACACGGCCATCGGCGAGCTTGACGATGAACACCGAGAAGTCGCCGAGATAGCCGATATCCCAGACCTCGCCATAGGCGGAATTGACGGCGCTGTCGGCGGGTTGATCGAGCGAGATGCGGACTTTTTCCGGGCGGACGGCGAAAGCCACCTGGCTGCCGGTCGCAGCGGCGCATTCCTGCTCCATGGCCACTTTCAAGCCGTCGCAATCCAGCGTCACCAGCCCCGGCTTGCCGATGTCGGAAGCGTTGGCGACGACTTTTGCGTCGAAAATATTGATGTCGCCGATGAAATCCGCCACGTAACGGCTGTTCGGCGCCTCGTAAATCTCGGCCGGCGTCGCCACCTGCACGACGATGCCCTTGTCCATCACCGCAATCCGGTCCGACACCGTCATCGCCTCTTCCTGGTCATGGGTGACGATCAGGAAGGTCAGGCCGAGGTTGGTCTGGATGTCCATCAGCTCGAATTGGGTTTCCTCGCGCAGCTTCTTGTCGAGCGCCCCGAGCGGTTCGTCCAGCAACAGCACCTTCGGCCGCTTTGCAAGCGACCGGGCGAGCGCCACGCGCTGCCGCTGGCCGCCGGAAAGCTGGCTCGGCTTGCGCTTGGCAAATTCGCTGAGCTTGACGAGCCGCAGCATTTCCTCGACGCGGGAAGATACTTCCGCCTTGGGCAAACCATCCTGCTCCAGACCGAAGGCAATGTTCTTCTCCACCGACATATGCGGGAAAAGGGCATAGGACTGGAACATCATGTTGGTCGGGCGCTTGTAGGGCGGAACGCCGGAAATATCCTTGCCCTGAAGGAGAATGCGTCCATCGGTCGGCTCCTCGAAACCGGCCAGCATGCGCATCAGTGTGGTCTTGCCGCAGCCGGAAGGGCCGAGCAGCGAAAAGAATTCCCGCTCGTAAATATCGAGCGTCAGATTGTCGACGGCGACGAAATCGCCAAAACGCTTGGTGACGTTTTCAAAACGGATGAAGGGAACCGCATCGGGATTGTCCCAAGGGCTAAATTTACGTTTGACCGGCCCCAGAGTTTTCGCCATTCACCCCACCTTCAAATCCCGTTGATTTTGTAGATTTGAGCATCGGATTGCCCGAAAACCGTTTTCACTTTTCGGTCCAATGCCATGAGGCGGGCAGCGCCGGCAGGTTGCGTGACCTGCCGGCAAGGTATCAGAGCAACAGGCCCGCCGGCCGTTCCTCAACCAGCGCGCGGAGCTATCAGCTACCGGTCTTTATCTGCGTCCAGACGCGGTTCAAGACGCGCTGTTCCTTCGGTCCGTAAGGCGAGATGGTGAAGAGCTTCTTCATCGTCTCGGCATTGGGGTATACCGCCGGGTTCTTGGCGACCGACGGGTCCATCAGCGCCTGCGAGGCAAGGTTGCCGTTCGCATATTGAACGTAGTTGGACGCCTTGGCGATGATTTCCGGCCGCATCAGATAGTTGATGAAGGTGTGCGCTTCCTCGACATTCTTGGCATCCGCCGGGATGGCGAGGTTATCGAACCACATATAGGTGCCTTCCTTGGGGATGACGTAGTTCACCTCGACGCCGTTCTTGGCTTCCTCAGCGCGTTTTTTCGCCTGAAGGATGTCGCCCGACCAGCCGATGGTGATGCAGCTGTCGCCATTTGCCAGCTCGTCGATATAGGCGGAAGAGTTGAAGGTCTTCACATAGGGGCGGATTTTCGAATAGACCGCGCCGCCGGCTTCCAGATCAGCCGTTTCCTTGCTGTCCGGGTTCTTGCCGATGTAGTTCATGGCGATGGCGAAGGTCTCGTCCGACGCATCGAGAATGTTGATGCCGCAGGATTTCAGCTTTTCGGCATTTTCCGGCTTGAAAAGAACATCCCAGCTATCGACCGGAACATCACCGAGAGCGGCCTTCACCTTGGCGGCATTGTAGCCAATGCCGGTGGTGCCCCACATGTAATTCACGGCATATTCGTTGCCGGGATCGTATTTCGCCAGGCGCTCGGAGACATCCGGCCACATGTTCTTCAAATTCGGCAACTTGGACTTGTCGAGTTTCTGGAAAACACCGGCATTGATCTGGCGGGCGAGGAAGGGGCCGGTCGGCACAACCACGTCATAGCCGGAGCTGCCGGCCAGAAGCTTCGTTTCCACGAGCTCGTTGCTGTCGAACACGTCATAGACGACCTTGATACCGGTCTCCTTGGTAAAGTCTTCAAGGATGACGGGATCGATATAATCCGACCAGTTAAAGACGTGAACGACCTTTTCCTGGGCCATTGCCGAGCCTGCTGCAACCAGCACGGAAGTAAGGGCCAAAGTCAGGCGGAGCGAACGATTTTTCATGATGTCTCCTGTTTACGCATCCTCACGGCGGAAGCGTGATCCCCTTTTTTAGTGAGACTAGAAAGGAAAACAAAAGGGAGCAAGCGGGAAATGTGCGGCACAGCATTTTCAACCGAATGTGTTCTGCCCGGAGAAAAGCCACGCGAAACACCTACTGGAAGTCGAAAACACTGAGGCCGGTCACCATTTCGTCCAGACCGAGCGGCCTCGTCAGCGGGGCTTCCGCCCGGGACAGACAGCCCTGCCTTTCGCACAGCCGGCATGAGGGGCCGACGGCGACAGGGACCGCGCCCGAAGCGGCAGCGCCATAAACCGTCTCCCCGGCCTGAGCCAGATCGCAGCCTAGAAGCACGGCGGTTCGCCGCACCCTTTCGCCGAAACCCGCCTGCGGGCCTTCGAGCGTGCGCGAAACCGTCAGGAAGGCGTCACCGTCAGGCATTTCCACCGCCTCCACCAGCACTTGCCCCGGCTGGGCGAAAGCGGCGTGGATATTAAGACGCGGACAGAGGCCGCCGAAACGCGCCCTCGGGAAACCGCCGGCACCCGCCATGCGGAAGCGGTTGCCGGCATTATCGATCTCCATCAGGAAAAACGGGATTGCTGCAGCCGACGGTCGTTGCAGGCTAACGAGGCGGTTCGCGGCCTGCTCGAACGAGACGTTGAACCGCGAGCGCAACACATCGAGATCGTATTTCGCGCGCTGGGCGGCACTCAAGAACGCGCCGTAGGGCATCATCAGGGCATGGGCGGCATAACGCGCCAACTCGAAGCGGGCGATGCGCCTTGCCTCCTCCCCCTTCAGACCAAGCGCTTCCAGCTCGGCGCCGATCTCCTCACGCAGTGCCAGAAGACAGGTCTCCATCGCCATTTCCCGCAGCTGATCCGGCTGAGACAGGCGCTCGGATAAGAACAGCCGCATGGAATGACGGTCGTAACGCCGCCGCAGATTGGGCATGGCATGCACCGGCAGGGTTCTGACCACGATGCCGTGGTTTTTCTGCAGCCACGCCCTGAGGCCCGAGGCGAGATCGTCACCCGTCGATAATTGCTTGTGGAGTTCTTCCGCCGCCGCATCGATGGCATGGAAATAGGCCGGCCGGTTTTCGAAGACGTGCCGCACCTCGTCGATCGGCAGGCGGGTGGAGGAAAGCGCCGTCTCGTGCCCTTCCCGAGCGAGAAGATCCGACAGGTCGGACAGGCGCTGCGCCTGTTCCCTATAGGCACGGTAAAGCTTGACGACGCCGCTTGCCGCATTGGGCGCGGCATCGGCAACCTCGATCAACTCCTGCGGCGACGGCACCTCGCCCACCAGCAGAGGATCAGCAAAGACCTCGCGCAGCTGCCCGGCGGAACCGGCGCTTTCGCCCTGCAGATCGTCCAGATCGACCTTGTAGACCGAGGCGAGCTTCAGCAGCAGCTGCACGGTCAGCGGCCGCTGGTTGCGCTCGATAAGATTGAGATAGGACGGCGAGATCGCCAGCGCCTCGGCCATCGCCGTCTGCGTCAGCCCCAGACCGTTGCGAATGCGGCGCACGCGCGGCCCTGCAAAAATCTTGTTTTCCGACACCGCTTCACCTCTCCATCTCGTGACTCATACAAATCTATTACAAACTCGCCAGCACAAAGGCTTTTACAAAATTTACAATTTTACAGCCCCACCTTGTCATGCACACTACAGGATAACCTCTTTCAAGTCACTGTTTTTGTGTTTGTTCTGGCACTTAAACTCTCAAAAATGTAAATGTAGTCACATCGAATGGCGCTTCAAAAAATTGAAGACAGCACGTTTCAGAAACTGCATTTGTCATGGGAGAGAGAAGTATGACGGATTTTTACAAACTTGTTCCGGGTGCACCGCAGGGACGTTTCGACGGCATCGAGCGCGCTTACACCGCCGCAGATGTCGAGCGGCTGCGCGGCTCCGTCGAAATCCGCCATTCGTTGGCCGAGATGGGTGCGAACCGGCTGTGGAAGCTGATCAACGAAGAGAATTTCATCAATGCCCTCGGCGCGCTTTCCGGCAACCAGGCCATGCAGATGGTTCGCGCCGGGTTGAAGGCGATCTATCTTTCCGGCTGGCAGGTTGCGGCAGATGCCAACACCGCATCCGCCATGTATCCGGACCAGTCACTTTATCCGGCCAATGCGGCACCGGAGCTTGCCAAGCGCATCAACCGCACGCTGCAACGCGCCGACCAGATCGAGACGGCAGAGGGCAAGGGCCTTTCTGTCGACACATGGTTCGCGCCAATCGTTGCCGATGCGGAGGCCGGTTTCGGCGGACCGCTCAACGCCTTCGAGATCATGAAGGCCTTCATCGAAGCCGGTGCGGCAGGGGTCCATTATGAGGATCAGCTGGCATCAGAAAAGAAGTGCGGCCATCTCGGCGGCAAGGTTCTGATCCCGACGGCGGCGCATATCCGCAACCTGACAGCGGCGCGTCTTGCCGCTGACGTCATGGGTGTGCCGACGCTGGTCATTGCCCGGACCGATGCGGAGGCCGCCAAGCTTTTGACTTCTGACATTGACGAGCGCGACCGTCCTTTCGTGGATTACGATGCCGGCCGCACCGTCGAGGGCTTCTATCAGGTGAAGAACGGTCTCGAACCCTGCATCGCCCGTGCGGTGGCCTATGCGCCCTATTGCGACCTGATCTGGTGCGAGACCTCCAAGCCGGATCTCGAGCAGGCACGCAGGTTTGCGGAAGGCGTGCACAAGGCGCATCCCGGCAAGAAGCTCGCTTACAATTGCTCACCGTCGTTCAACTGGAAAAAGCACCTCGACGACGCGACGATTGCCAAGTTCCAGCGCGAGCTGGGGGCGATGGGCTACAAGTTCCAGTTCATTACGCTGGCCGGGTTCCACCAGCTGAACTACGGCATGTTCGAACTGGCGCGCGGCTACAAGGACCGGCAGATGGCAGCCTATTCCGAGCTTCAGGAAGCGGAATTCGCGGCCGAGGTTAACGGCTATACCGCCACCAAGCACCAGCGCGAGGTGGGCACCGGTTATTTCGACGCCGTGTCCCTAGCGATTTCCGGCGGCACGTCCTCGACCACCGCCATGAAGGAATCCACCGAGCACGACCAGTTCCGCCCGGCGGCGGAATAAACCGAAAAAGTGCCCTTCCCTTAACCGGGAAGGGCTTGCAAATCGCATCAAGAACCCCAACCAATAAAGAGAGGAGAAATGCCATGAATGCCCACAACCCCATCAAGACCCACGTCAAGGAACGCGCCGAGGAGCAGTCCTCCGCCATGACGCAGGATCAGCAGGTCGCCATCCGCATGCTCGCCAATGATCTGCACCGCCTCAACCAGGCTGTCATGAAGGCCGTCGAGGCCGGTGTCTCCGTTGAATTGGTCCGCTCGGCCCGCCACCACGGCGGCGGCGGCAACTGGGGCGATCTCCTGATCCCGGTCATCGTCGCGCAGGGAAGTGCAGCGGCCTGAGACGGCTGTTACGCCGGGCGGCTCCTGCGCCCGGCATATAAATCGGAATGTCCCTTGATCAACCTCGTCATCCGGTCCGCCACCGTCCGTATATCGCGGCGGTGGCGATCGTCATTGTTCATGACGATCCACTGATTGTGGCGGAGCGGCTCGATCTCATCGCCCTCCCGCATCAGCCGTGCATCGGCATCGCCTACGAAACACGGCAGCACGGCGACCCCTGCGCCCGCCAGTGTCAGATCGAGAAGCGCGGTCGGCCTGTTGACGGTCACCATAATATTGTCCTGCCGGTTTTCACGCGGCCAGCGTAGATAGGCGGAAATGGCGTTTTCCTCCGCCACCGCCAGCCACCGGTCTGAAACGGAGGTGGCGGCATTGCGCAGCCTGTAGGGCGCATAGGCCACCTCCCCCGTCTTGATGGCAGCGAGGTTACGCTCCTGCGGCTCAAAGGCGCGAATGCCGATATCGTTTTCGCGATGGGCCAGAGACGCCCGCTGTTCGGCTATGAAAAGATCGATGCGGAAATTATCGCGATCCGTGCAGATGGCCGAGAAATTCACCGCCAGCAGCCAGGCATTCCAGGTGCCGACGGCAATACGCACGACGGAGGAGGCTGACGACGCCTTCTGCCATCCCTCGATATCCTTCGCCGCCTGTTCCATTGCCTGAAGGCGGTCGAACAGCACACGGCCGTCCGCCGTCAGAGCATATCCCGTCTGGCTGCGCAGGAAGAGAGGCTTGCCGACGCGTTCCTCCAGTTCGACCATGCGCCGCCCGATAGTCGCCGGGCTCAAACCCGTCAACGCGGCAGCACCGGTCAGGCCGCCGCTGCGTGACACATCAAGGAAAAGCTGGTAGGAATCCCAAGTGACGTTTTTCATAGTTGAAAAACGTAGCGCACTTTTTTGCGCAGATAAATCAAAAAACGGCGCGCATCATGGCCCTCCGCATTACGAGGAGAGCGATATGCACGCAATTTTTGCAGCCCGAGTCATCATCGAAAACCAGCAGCCGCGCACGCGGCGCGAAGCCATTCTGCAGGAAGAGAAATTTTATACCGATATGGCCGAGGCATCGCGCCCATGGCGACTTTTCAGCACACTTATCGGTTTGATGAAGGCGAAGAGCCGCCGATCAGTAAAAGAGAGCGATCAGGGCAGCCAGAGCACCGACTGCGATTGCGGTCAGGCGAAAGGCCAATTGCCTGCTCTCGCTTTCGGCGCGGGCGATGGCAATGGCGCGAGGGCGGCGATGTGCGGATCTGTTCATGCGCGGGCTCCTGACTAAAAACTCAACCGACCCATGCCCTGTAAAGAGCCTCCAGCATGACATCATGTGCAGCCGGACGACGATGCTGTCCGGCTTTGCTGGCATTCGGTCAGGATGACTCCGCGCCCATTAACAAGGTGTTAATGGGCGCGGTTTCAGGCGAATTCACCTGCCGCCTGACCGGAGGCCCAGGCCCACTGGAAATTATAGCCGCCGAGCCAGCCGGTCACGTCAACACATTCGCCGATGAAATAGAGGCCGGCCACCGATTTCGCCGCCATGCTGCGGGAATCGAGGCCGGTCGTATCCACACCACCAAGCGTGACTTCCGCCGTGCGATACCCCTCGGAACCGGCGGGTTTGATCTGCCAGTCCTGCACCTCATTCGCCAAGGTCGCCAGAGCCTTGTCTGACATATCGGCAAGATTGCCGGTCAGGCCCGATTTTTCGACCACATGCTGGGCCAGCCGTTTCGGCAGGATTTCCGCAAGAGCGGTCTGGGCCGACTGGCGGCCGTTCTTCTGTTTCGCTTCCTTTAGCAAGGCGAGGATATCGCGCGCAGGCTCCAGTTTCAGGCGGATGACATCGCCTTCGCGCCAATAGGAGGAGATTTGCAGGATCGACGGGCCGCTCAAACCACGATGGGTGAACAGCAGCGCTTCGTTGAAAGCGGTTTTGCCATGGGAAACTTCGGCCGGAACGGCGACACCGGCGAGTGGGCTCAGCCTCTCCAGCGCAGCAGGATCGAGCGTCAGCGGCACGAGACCGGGACGCGTTTCGATGAGCGACAGGCCGAATTGTTCGGCGATCTGGTAAGCAAAGCCGGTCGCCCCCATTTTCGGGATCGACTTGGCCCCCGTTGCGACAACGAGGCTTTCCGCCTCGATGAGGCCACCGGAGGTCGTCACGCGAAAACGCCCGCCATCATGGGCGACATCAGAGATGGCGGTTTCGAGCCTCAGCTTCACATTCACCGCCTGCATTTCGCCAAGCAGCATACGGATGATGTCCTTGGCGCTGTCGTCGCAGAAGAGTTGGCCAAGCGTCTTTTCATGCCAGGCGATGCGATGTTTTTCGACCAGGGCGATGAAATCGCGCGGTGTGTAACGGGCAAGCGCGGATTTGGCGAAATGCGGGTTGGCGGAAAGATAGTTCTTCGGCCCGGCATGAATGTTGGTGAAATTGCAGCGGCCGCCGCCGGATATGCGGATCTTCTCGCCCGGCGCCTTGGCGTGGTCGAGGATGATGACGGAGCGGCCGCGCTGGCCGGCGCGGATGGCACACATCATGCCGGCGGCGCCCGCCCCCAAAATCAGCACGTCACATTTCTCTGCCATAGTTGTTTTCCGTTTGCTTCTCCCTTTCCTCTTTTCGAAGTGCCGCCCGTTGTCAATGGCGCTTTCCCCCTCGCCAATTGCCAAACTCCGGTTATGATGGCGGCAGTCGAAACACAGACCCGGTGATACATGCCCCCGAAGAAAACCATGCTCCGCCCGAAAAAACAGGCAACCATGGCAAAGAAACCTCCCCTCGACCTCTCTTCCACCCGTGGCGTTTCCTCCTGGCGCGAAGCCTCGCAATGGTTGAGGGCGCGCGGTATCGAGGATATCGAATGCATAACACCCGATCTTGCCGGGGTTGCGCGTGGCAAGATGATGCCGACGGCAAAGTTCACGGGCGATACCTCGCTTGCCCTGCCCTCCGCGCTTTATCGCCACACGATCTCAGGCGAATATCCTGACGAGACCGCAAACTTCCGCTATGAGCCACGCGACAGCGACCTGAAACTGGTGCCGGATCTTTCCACGCTCTCCGTCGTACCGTGGGAAAGCGACCCGACCGCGCAGGTGATCTGCGACGTCGTAGATGCCGAGGGCAATTTCGTTCCCTACACGCCGCGCAACGTCCTGAAGAACGTGCTTTCGCTTTATACCGAAAAGGGCTGGAAGCCGGTCGTCGCACCGGAAATCGAATTCTACCTCGTCGCCATGAATGACGACCCGGACTATCCGCTGCATCCGCCGAAGGGCAGGTCCGGACGGTCGATCGTCGGCGGGCAGAGCTATTCCATTGCCGGCATCAACGAATTCGACGAGCTGATCGACGATATCTATCACTTCTCCGAAAAACAGGGCCTCGAGATCGACACGCTGATCCACGAGGAAGGCCCGGCCCAGCTGGAGATCAACCTGCGCCATGGCGACCCGATCGAGCTTGCTGATCAGGTGTTCCTGTTCAAGCGCACGATCCGCGAAGCTGCCCTGAAGCACGGCATCTATGCCACCTTCATGGCCAAGCCCATGCAGGGGCAGCCGGGTTCGGCCATGCATATCCACCAATCGGTGGTGGAAATCGACGGCGGCCGCAATATCTTCTCCAACAAGGACGGCGGCCCCTCCAAGGAGTTCTTCGCCTTCGTCGGCGGCATGCAGCGTTATGTTCCGAACGCGCTGGTGATGCTGGCACCATACGTGAACTCCTATCGCCGCCTGACGCCTGATATGGCCTGCCCGGTCAACAATGCCTGGGGTTACGACAACCGCACGACCGCCTTCCGGGTGCCGATTTCAAGCCCGCAGGCGCGGCGCGTGGAAAACCGCCTGCCGAGTTCGGATGCCAATCCCTATCTTGCACTTGCCGCGTCCCTCGCCTGTGGCTGGCTCGGCATCGTCAACAATATCGAGCCGACGGAACCGACCGCCGAGACGGCGAATGAAGGTTCGATCGACCTGCCGCGCGGCCTCCTGGAAGCCGTGGCGCTGCTGGAAGGCGAAGAACAGTTCGAGCGGGTGTTCGGGCATGAATTCGTCGGCCTCTATGCGGGCCTGAAGCGCGGGGAATTCGAGACCTTCATGCAGGTCATCAGCCCCTGGGAGCGGGAATTCCTGCTTCTCAACGTGTGAGGTGTTCCAAGCATGACATGGCAAAGCCCGATTGCGCCGGGAATTTCCTGGTATCAGGCGACAGTCGGCGAGCGGCCGGAATATCCGGCGCTCGACGGCTCAAAAGAGGTGGACGTTGCGATCATCGGCGGCGGTTATACCGGCCTTCAGGCTGCCTGTAATCTTGCCGCCAACGGCGTCTCCGTCGCCCTCATCGAGGCACATCGTTTCGGTGATGGCGCATCGGGCCGCAACGGCGGGCAATTCGGCACCGGCCAGCGCTCGTTTCCCGACGAGATGGAAGAACAGATCGGCTTCGAACAATCGAAGCTGCTGTTCGACATTGCCGAGGACGCCAAGCACTACGTTCGCGATTTTGCCAGCGATCGCGGCATCGACATGGAATATCTGCCGGGCCAGCTCTATGTGGCGCACAAGGCGGCTTACGAAGACGACTATCGCAAAAGCGTCGATGCGATGAACAATCGCTATGGCTATGCGCATATTTCCTACATGGAGCGGGGGGAAGCGCGGCAGCGTGTCGGCTCCACCCACTATTTCGGCGGCACGCGCGATACCGGCACCGGCCACATTCATCCGCTGAAGCTGCTGGTCGGCCTTGCCAAGGCGGCAAAAGACGCAGGCGCCGGCATCCATGAAATGACGCCCGCCAGATCCATCCGCCAGTCCGGCGGCAAGACCATCATCGAAACGCCTTCCGGAACGCTCACCGCAACACGGGTGCTGATTGCGACCAACGCCTATATCGGCAATCTGGAGCCGGTGACGGCGGCCCATATCATGCCCATCCGCTCCTTCATCGGCGCGACCGCGCCGCTTGATGATTTTCCGGACATCATTCCCGGCAAGGAAGCCGTCGCCGATTCCCGTTTCGTGGTGCGCTATTTTCGCAAGACGGCTGACAACCGCCTGCTGTTTGGCGGGCGCGAGGCCTACACCGCCGATACGCCGCGCGACATTTCAATCCATATCCGCAAACAGATCGCCGAGATTTATCCGCAGCTCGAAAATGTCGAGATCACCCATTCCTGGGGCGGCTCCGTCGGCATCACCCTGCCGCGACAGCTGTTCGTGCGCGAAGTGATGCCGGGCGTCACCTCCATCGGCGGTTATTCCGGCCACGGGGTAATGCTGTCGAATTATTGCGGCAAGCTCTATGCCGATCTCGTTCTCGGCAAAAAGGACATGCTGGCGCCCTTCGCCCGGCTGAAGGTTCCGTCCTTCCCCGGTGGGGCGTCGTTCCGGGCGCCGCTGCTTTTCCTGGCGCTTTCATGGTACGCGTTGCGAGACAGGTTTTAGGATAATGTTTACAGACTGTTGGCGATGGCGGACAGGCCGATGGAACCAAAATTCATAATTTCACATAACTGAGTATGGCATTTTTAAATCGATTAGATTATGGATGCCCCAACCCTTGAAGATCGAGAGTATCGATATGAGCAGTCAGATCATTCCTGTTGAAGCTTTTGATTGTGTCGTTTTCGGCGGCACAGGCGATCTGGCGGAGCGCAAGCTTCTGCCGGCCCTTTATCACCGTCAGGTCGAAGGCCAGTTTACGGAACCGACCCGCATCATCGGCGCTTCGCGTTCGGTCATGAGCCATGAGGAATATCGCAAATTCGCGCAGGACGCGCTGAAGGAGCACCTGAAGGCGGGCGAATATGACGACGCGCAGGTTGCGCTGTTCCTCAACCGGCTTTTCTACGTTCCCGTCGACGCCAAATCCGGCAACGGATGGGACGTGCTGAAGAAGCTGCTCGACGAGGGCAAGGAGCGCATTCGCGCCTTTTATCTGGCCGTCGCGCCCGGCATTTTCGGCGATATCGCCGACAAGATCCGCGAATACAAGCTGATCACCCGCTCGACCCGCATCGTCGTCGAAAAGCCGATCGGCCGCGACCTTGCCTCGGCGCAGGAACTCAACGACACCATCGGCCATGTCTTCAAGGAAGAGCAGATCTTCCGCATCGACCACTATCTCGGCAAGGAGACGGTGCAGAACCTGATGGCGCTGCGTTTTGCCAACGCGCTTTACGAGCCGCTGTGGAATTCCGCCCATATCGACCACGTGCAGATCACGGTCGCCGAAGCGGTCGGCCTCGAGGGCCGCGCCGGTTATTACGACACGGCCGGTGCGTTGCGCGACATGGTGCAGAACCATATTCTGCAATTGCTTTGCCTCGTCGCCATGGAGCCACCCGCTTCCATGAACGCGGAAGCCGTGCGTGACGAAAAGCTCAAGGTTCTGCGCTCCCTCAAGCCGATCGACACCAGCAATGTCGAAAAGCTGACGGTTCGCGGCCAGTACCGCGCCGGCGCTTCCGCAGGCGGCCCGGTGAAGGGTTATCTGGAGGAGCTGGAGGGCGGCGTTTCAAATACGGAAACCTTCGTCGCCATCAAGGCCGAAATTGCCAACTGGCGCTGGGCCGGCGTTCCCTTCTACATCCGCACCGGCAAGCGTCTTGCGACCCGCGTTTCGGAAATCGTCGTCACCTTCAAGCAGATCCCGCATTCGATCTTCGATGATGCGGCCGGCAAGATCGAGGCTAACAAGCTGGTCATTCGCCTGCAGCCGGACGAAGGCGTCAAGCAGTCGCTCCTCATCAAGGATCCCGGCCCGGGCGGCATGCGCCTGCGTCAGGTTTCGCTGGACATGAGCTTTGCCGAAGCCTTCAACGTGCGCAGCCCCGATGCCTATGAGCGCCTGCTGATGGATACCATCCGCTCCAACCAGACCCTGTTCATGCGCCGCGACGAAGTGGAAGCGGCATGGGACTGGATCGACCCCATTCTCAAGAGCTGGGAAGATCTGGCGCAGGGCGTACAGGGTTACACCGCAGGAACATGGGGTCCGAGCGGCTCGATCGCATTGATCGAGCGCGACGGCCGCACCTGGCACGACGCTGATTGAGGGCGCGAAGATGAGCGAAACAATGCACGTCTTCGACACTGCTGCCGAACTGGCGAACACTCTCGCAGCGGATGTCGCCCAGCGCCTCGATGCGGCAACGAAAGAATACGGGACGGCAAGCATTGCCGTTTCCGGCGGTTCGACGCCCAAGCTGTTCTTTCAGGCGCTTTCCCGCCATGATCTCGACTGGAGCAACATCAGCGTAACGCTGGTGGACGAACGTTTCGTGCCGCCGGAAAACGAGCGCTCGAACCATCGTCTGGTCGGCGAGAACCTGTTGCAGGACAAGGCGAAGGCGGCCTATTTCGTACCGCTGTTCCAGCCGGCGGCCTCGCCCGAGGATGCGGCCACACTTGCGACCGTCAAGACCGAGGCGATCTGCGATCCGTTCGATGTTGTCGTGCTCGGCATGGGAACAGACGGCCACACGGCATCGTTCTTTCCCGGTGGCGACAACCTCTATGAGGCGCTCGACCTTGACGAACCGCGTGGCGTTTTGACTATGGCGGCGGAAAATGCGGGAGAGGAGCGGCTGACGTTCAACTTCTCCAGCCTTCACGATGCGGGTTTTCTGGTGTTGCATATCGAAGGCGCCGCAAAAAAAGCGACGCTTGAAAAAGCACAGTCGGGCGAGGATGAGGACGAAATGCCGATCCGCGCCGTGCTGAACCGGGCTGAAACGCTCGTGGATATATACTGGGCGCCATAACCAGACGCGGTTGCCGCGCAAGCGGCTCCGCGACAGCGCCCGACGATAAGAAGACGCAAACACGATAACCGGTCCTTCATCTCCCGGAACGCCGGTTCTCGACCAACGAACAGGATGAACGCTCATGTCCGCCGATTCCCGCATTCAGGCCATTACCGCCCGTATCGTCGAACGCTCCAAGCCCTACCGCGAGACCTATCTCGAACGGCTGCGGCTGCAGGTTTCGAAAGGCGTTCATCGTTCCACTCTCTCCTGCGGCAACCTCGCGCATGGATTTGCGGTCTGTTCCCCCGCCGACAAGGACCTCCTTGCCGGCGACCGGGTCGGCAATCTCGGCATCATCACCGCCTATAACGACATGCTATCGGCGCATCAGCCTTACGAGACCTTCCCGGCCATCATCCGCGAGGCCGCAGCGCAAGCCGGCGGCGTGGCGCAGGTGGCGGGCGCGGTGCCTGCCATGTGCGACGGCGTGACCCAGGGCCAGCCCGGCATGGAGCTTTCGCTGTTTTCCCGTGATGCCATCGCCATGGCTGCCGGCATCGGCCTGTCGCACAACATGTTCGACGCCGCCGTCTATCTCGGCGTCTGCGACAAGATCGTGCCCGGCCTCGTCATCGCCGCGCTTTCCTTTGGTCACCTGCCCTCCATCTTCATTCCGGCCGGCCCGATGACTACCGGTCTGCCGAATGACGAGAAATCCCGCATTCGCCAGCTTTATGCTGAAGGCAAGGTCGGCCGCGCCGAGCTGCTGGAAGCGGAATCGAAATCCTATCACGGCCCCGGCACCTGCACCTTCTACGGCACGGCGAATTCCAACCAGATGCTGATGGAGATCATGGGTTTCCATATGCCCGGCTCCTCCTTCATCAATCCCGGCACGCCGCTACGTGAAGCACTGACGCGCGAGGCCGCCAAGCGGGCGCTTGCCATCACTGCGCAGGGTAATGAATTTACGCCTGCGGGCGAGATGATCGACGAACGCTCGATCGTCAACGGCGTCGTCGGCCTGCATGCGACGGGCGGCTCGACCAACCATACGATGCATCTGATCGCCATGGCGCGTGCTGCCGGCATCATCCTTACCTGGCAGGATATTTCCGATCTCTCGGATATCGTGCCGCTGCTCGCCCGCGTCTATCCCAATGGTCTTGCGGATGTGAACCACTTCCACGCCGCCGGCGGCATGGGCTTCCTCATCAAGCAACTGCTGAAACATGGTTTCGTGCATGACGACGTGCGTACCGTCTTCGGACACGGTCTTGAAGCCTACACCGTGGATGCCAAGCTTGACGAAAACGGTGCGGTGACCCGCGAGCCCTCGCCCGAGCAGAGCCACGACCCCAAGGTTCTCGCCAGCATCGAAACGCCGTTCCAGCCAACCGGTGGCCTGAAAATGCTGACCGGTAATCTCGGCAAATCGGTCATCAAGATTTCCGCCGTCAAGCCTGAACGCCACATCATCGAGGCGCCCGCAATCGTGTTTAACGACCAGCAGGAGCTTCAGGATGCGTTCAAGGACGGCAAGCTCAACCGCGACTTCATCGCCGTCGTCCGTTTCCAGGGACCGAAGGCCAATGGCATGCCGGAACTGCACCGCCTGACGCCGCCGCTCGGCGTGCTGCAGGACCGTGGTTTCAAGGTGGCACTGGTGACGGACGGGCGCATGTCCGGCGCTTCCGGCAAGGTGCCGGCCGCCATTCACGTCACGCCGGAAGCCTCCGAATGCGGACCGATCTCGCTCATCCGCGACGGCGACATCATCCGTCTCGACGCCGTTTCCGGATCGCTGGAAGTGCTGGTTTCCGCAGCGGAACTGGCGAAGCGCGAACCGGCGCGCGCCGACCTTTCCGGCAACGAATGGGGCATGGGCCGCGAACTTTTCGCCCCCTTCCGCCGCAATGTCGGCCCGGCCGATCAGGGTGCCAGCGTTCTGTTCCATTGATGGAGTGATGGCGAAGGCTGTATCGGCCTTCGCCTCCCTATGCTTTGACAGTGGCCCACAAAACCCGCACTGAAACCGCTTTATTTCCCGTCTCTTAAACGCCAAACTTGTCATGCGGCTGTGATGATCGCCCTATAGGGCCTTCTCAGCCAACGGCGGGACGATGGCGCAATTTCAGATGATGGGGCCGGATATGACGATTTTCTCAAGCAAGCGCCGCGATGTGCTGAAGCTTATGGCCGGCACCGCCATGCTGCCGCTGATGATGGTGGCAACGCCGGTTGCGGCGCAAGGCGTGGCGCTGCGTGCAATCGTCATCGCAGACCTGCATTCGGCCTATGAGCGCATCGGACAGCTTCTCGCGGCAATAGAAACCCGCATCGCCGCCGATAAGGTGCCCCATATCATTCTTCTGAACGGTGACCTGTTCGAAACCGGCAATGCGGTGGCGACACGTTCGGCCGGTGAAATCGAGTGGACCTTCCTGGCGGCGCTCGCCAAACTCGCACCCACCGTCATCAACATCGGCAACCATGAGCCGGATATCGATAACGACCTTGCCAATTTCGTCAGCCGCGCCCGCGCGCTCGGCATAACCGTGCTTTCCAACATCATCGACAAGCGTACCGGCGCTGCTTATGCACCAGCCAGTGCCGAAGTGAGTGCAGGCGGACAGCCGGTCGTCGTCGCCGGCCTTGCCACCAACGCGATCAACACCTATCCGAAGGCGACGCGCGAGATGCTGGATATTCCGCAACCCGTGGAGTGGGCGAAGGAAAATCTGCCTGCCATCGTCAAGCGGGATGCGATCAACATCGTTCTCAGCCATGCCGGCGTCGTTGCCGACCGCGATATCCTGCCATTGCTGCCAGACGGCACCCTGCTGGTCGGCGGTCACGATCACCTGAACTTCGTGCATGAACAGGGCGCAACGCGTTATGTCCACACCGGCTCATGGTGCACCTCCATGGCCGTTGCGACAATCACTGCCCCCGGCAAGGCTCCGACCATCGAGACGGTCGCCATTGACAGCGGCGCCCCCGCCTCCCCGGCGCTCAAGAGCCTGATCGAGCAGACGCTTGCAAAACATCTCACTGCGGAAGAACGGGCAATCGTCGGCAAATCCGAGAAGGCAATGACCGTCGACGAGGCGGGACGCCATGTGGCGCATCTCATCGCCGCGAAAGCGGGTGCGGATGTCGGCTTCATCGCCCATACGTCGCTCGGTGCCGGTCTGCCGCAGGGCGATATTCGCCAATACGATTTCAACGCCTCGCTGCGTTTCGACGGCAAGCTGATGGTGACGGAAGTGGATGGCGAAGCACTTGCCGAAATCCTTAAGCGCTGCAACCAGGACGGCGATATTCCGCTTGCCGCGCGCACTGGCGATTATCTCTACGCCATGCCGGAAAAACCGGAAACGAAACAGCGCTACAAGCTGGTGTGCAACGACTGGTCCGCTACCAACCAGAAATCCTATTTCGGCCGCAGCGATCTTGCGTTTGCGGAAGTGCCGGATGTGAAGCTGAAGCAGACCGTCTTGGGCGGGCTTTCCTGAACCGGGGCCTGGCGCATGTAAGGCACAACGTCGCTAGTCTTGCGGGAAGAGAATGGATTCGTAGTCCTGAGCACCGTTCAAGATGTGCAAAATTTCCACGCGCGTCTCGGTAATGCGATAAAAAACGAGATAGTTTTCGTAAGGGCGGCGGCGAATGCCGGTTTGCTCGTAACGGGGCACAAGCGGGAATGCCTGGGGCATTTCCGCCAGCCTTAAACACCGTTCAAGCAATTCGGTGATGAATGTTTCTGCCCGCCGGGGATTATCGGATGCAATGAAATCGCCAATACGTTCGAGGTCTGTTTTGGCCTCGTCGGTAAGAACGACGATCACAAGCCGCGCTCTTTCCCCATTTTCCGGTACTTGGCGGTCAACTCCGATGCAACATCCTCGACCGGTGTGACGCGCCCCGCATCCGCATCGGCAATGCCCCGCGCAATGGCGGCATCAAGAACAGCCAGTTTCTTTTCTCGCTCTTCTACCAGCCGAACGCCCTCCCGCAGCACCTCGCTACGTGAGTTATAGCGCCCCGACTTCACAAGATCGGAAACGTAGGTTTCAAGGTGGTGACCGAGATTAGCGCTGCTTGCCATGCCGATATCCTCTTCGCTTCCTCTTATACCATCCGGTGATAATAGTTAGCAATGAAAGGACGGTTCTACGAGGCAAACGGCAGACGCGGTCGGCCGGCCGTTTTCACCAATCTACGGAGAGGTATTCAGAACGAGCGAATATCCAGCTTCCGGTCCTTGTGTGCCGGATGCGTGCTGAACACGAAAATGCGGTCCAGTTCCTTTTGCGTCAGCATGCGTAGGAAGCGGACGTGGATGGTGTTGTTGGCGTTGACGCGCAACATCACGCAGCCGATCTTGGTGATGCGGGCATCGGGAATATCCAGATAGAACTGGTTCGGCAGATTATATTTCGTCAGCAGCGCCAGCACGGCCTCAGTCTGGGAGATGCGGATGACGTCGCAACGGCGGGCGGCCATGTGCATGACGGCCTTCTCGGTATATTCGATGCGCGCCGCATTCATGGTATCTTCCATGCGAAACCGGCCTTCGCGGTCGTACATGAAGGATTCTTCCCTGGTCAGGTAACTGTTCTTGACGACACCCGCACTGCTCTGCACGCCCGGACTCCCATGCTCTATCAACGCCTCCAAGATTAGGACATAGTCTTTAACAATTTATATCAGCGTCGTCTTAGATAGACCGGAAGCGGTACATTTCCGACGTTTTTCCACAGCGGCAAAAGGTCATGAAAAAACCCCGGAACGGGGACGTTCCGGGGCATGTTTTTCGGAGAGCGCAGGCGATTATCTGCGGTAACTCTTGCCTTCAGCGTCGAAGAGATGGAGCTTTGCCTGCGGTGCCACAAAGCGCAGGGTCTGCCCCTTGGCGACGGAAACGATGCCCGGCACCTTGACGATAATCGGCTCCTGCCCCTTGGGCGCTTCGAGATAAAGCAGGGTCACTTCCCCGAGAGCCTCGACGATCGCGACTTTTCCCTCGAAAAGATAATCGTCGCCGGTGACGATGCTCAAATCCTCCGGCCGGACACCGAAGCTCGCGGCCTTGCCCTGCTCGGTTGCAGGTGTGGGAACGACGACGTTCAGCGTCTTCCCGCCGGCAAGTTCGATGGAGGTCCGCTCCCCTGTTCCGGCAATCTTCGCCGCGATGATGTTCATGGCGGGCGAGCCGATGAAGCGGGCCACGAAGAGGTTGGCCGGGTTTTCATAAAGTTCGAGCGGAGCGCCGACCTGTTCCACGCGACCCGCATTCAAAACGACGATACGATCCGCCAGCGTCATCGCCTCCACCTGGTCGTGAGTGACGTAGATCATCGTCGTATCGGCCATCTGTTCGTTGAGCTTGGCGATCTCGATGCGGGTTGCGACACGCAGTGCGGCATCGAGGTTCGACAGCGGCTCGTCGAACAGGAAGACCTTGGGATTGCGGCAGATCGCGCGGCCGATGGCGACGCGCTGGCGCTGGCCGCCGGAAAGTGCCTTGGGCAAACGTTCCAGATATTGCGTCAGCTGCAGGATTTCAGCCGCAGCGCGAACGCGGCGATCGATTTCCTGGCGGTTTTCCTTGGCGATCTTCATGCCGAAGGCCATGTTGTCGTAAACGGTCATATGCGGATAGAGCGCATAGGACTGGAACACCATGGCAATGCCCCGGCGCGAAGGCGGGATTTCATTGACGAGCTGGCCGTCGATAAACATCTCGCCGCCGGTGATCTCCTCCAGACCGGCGATCATGCGCAGAAGCGTCGATTTTCCGCAGCCCGAGGGGCCGACGAAAACGATGAATTCGCCCTGTTCGATCTCCAGATCGATGCCGTGCAGAACCTTCACCTGCCCGTATGATTTGCGGATATCCTTGAGAACGAGACTTGTCATGGGTGTTCCTCCCTCATCTATCAGGCGTAACGGGCGAAGAAAGCGCCCCATGCCGGAAGTTCTACGCTTCTGCCCTCAAGGCCGCTTGCAAAGCCGTGGCCTTCGAGAACCTCCCAGTTCCCTTCCGGCAGCGTCGCCTTTGCGGGCGTCGCGGACAGATTGAAGAGGCAAAGAACGGTTTCGTTGCCGAGAGTGCGGGAATAGCTCAGCACGTCCCCCTCCACCGGCTGGAATTCGATGCCGCCCTTGGCGAAAGCGGGGTGTTTTTTGCGGAAGGACAGGAACCGGCGGTAATGCTCCAGCACGGAGGCCTCGTTGCCCTGCTGGGCGCTGACGGCGCGCTGCTTGTGTTCGGCCGGAATAGGCAGCCAGGTCTTGTCCGAGGTCGAGAAACCGGCCTGCGCATGGCCGGCGTCCCACACCATCGGTGTGCGGCAACCATCGCGGCCCTTGAATTCCGGCCAGAACTGGATGCCGTAGGGATCCTGCAAATCCTCAAAGGCGATATCGGCTTCGGTGAGGCCGAGTTCCTCGCCCTCATAGATGCAAACGGAACCGCGCTGCGTCATGAGTAGCGCTGAAAGCACCTTGGCGAAGGCATCCTTGTCTTCGACATGTTCGCCCCAGCGGCTGACATGGCGCACGACATCGTGGTTGGAAAATGCCCAGCAGGCCCAGCCTTCCGGCGCGGCCTTGGCGAAATCCGCCTGCACATCGGCAACACGCTGCGGGGTTAGAGCGTCCGGTGCCAGGAATTCGAAGGCGTAGCACATCTGCATCTTGTCATCGCCGGAGGTATATTCGCCAACGATTTCGAGACCGCGCTGGCTGTCGCCCACTTCGCCGACAGCAGCGATGTCCGGGAACTCGTCCAGCACGGCACGAAAGCGCTTCAGGAACGCGATGTTTTCCGGGCGATTCTTGTCGTAGAGATGTTCCTGGAAGTTATAGGGATTGACCGCAGGAGCCGTGGAGGCGTTGCGGCGCTCCGGCGCCAGCGCCGGGTTGTCGCGCAGTTCCAGGTCGTGGAAATAGAAGTTGATCGTGTCGAGGCGGAAACCATCGACGCCGCGCTTCAGCCAGAAGCGGGTGATATCAAGCAGTTCTTCCTGCACTTCCGGATTATGCAGATTGAGGTCCGGCTGCGAGGTCAGGAAGTTGTGCATGTAATATTGCATGCGGGTCGGATCCCACTGCCAGCCGGAGCCGCCGAAGATCGACAGCCAGTTGTTGGGCGGCGTGCCATCCGGCTTGCTGTCCGACCAGACATACCAGTCCGATTTCGGATTGTTGCGGCTGGCGCGGCTTTCCACGAACCACGGATGCTGGTCCGAGGTATGCGACATGACGAGATCGATCATCACACGGACGCCGAGCCGGTGGGCTTCAGCGATCAACCCGTCGAAATCGGCTAACGTACCGAACATCGGATCGACATCGACATAATTCGAGACGTCGTAACCGAAATCCTTCATCGGCGAGGTGAAGAAAGGCGAAATCCAGATGGCGTCTGCGCCGAGACTGGCAATATGCGCCAGCCGGTCGGTGATGCCCTTGAGATCGCCGATGCCGTCGCCGTTGGAGTCCTGATAGGAGCGCGGGTAGATCTGGTAGATCACGGCGCCGCGCCACCAATCCTTGTTGGGCCTCAAAGCGGAAGTCACCGGAGCGGTCATAGTCTCATCCTGTCTGGTATGGGCGTTCATGGAATTATCAGCCTCCCTTGACGGAGCCGGCGAGCAGGCCACGCACGAGATAACGTTGAAGGGCGAAGAAGACGCCAAGCGGCACGACGATGGTGACGAAGGCCGAGGCGGTGAGGATTTCCCAATTGCCGCCGCGCGAACCCAGCAGCGCATTCAAGGCGCCGGTCAGCACCAGCTCGTCCTTCTGCGTACCGAGGAAGACCATGGCAACGAGCAGGTCGTTCCAGGTCCAGAGGAACTGGAAGATGGCGAAAGAAGCAAGTGCCGGGAATGACAGCGGCAGGATGATCTTGACGAAGATTTCGAAATCGCTCGCGCCATCGACACGCGCACTTTCGATGATCTCTTTCGGCAGGCCGGAAATGTAGTTGCGCAGCAGGTAGATGGCGAGCGGCAGACCGAAGGCGGTATGCGCCAGCCAGATACCGGCATAGGTCTTGGACGGCACGCCGAAGATGTTGCCGATTTCGTTGTAGAGTTTCAGGAGCGGTATCAGCGACATCTGCAACGGCACGACGATCAGGCCCACCACCATCGCAATCAGAAAATTGCGGCCGGAAAAGCTCATCCATGACAGCGCATAGGCGGCAAAGGCAGCGATGAGAATGGGGATGACGGTCGCAGGCACGGCTACCGTCAACGAGTTGACGAAGGACTGGCCAATGCCTTCCGAGGTCAGGACCGTTCGATAATTATCGAGCGTGAAGACCGGCGGCGTTCCAACGGAAATATAGACGCGCTTGCCACGGGAACCCTCGAAGCTGGAGGCCTTGCTGTATTCATAGGTGCCGTCCGCATTGACGAGCAGCGTCTCGCCATCGCCGATATCAGCCGCTTCACCCGCTTTGAAGGCTCTCGGCTCCTGCACGCGCACGCCGAAGGCGGAGACTTTTCCGCCCGCGCCGTTTTCAAAGACATTGCCTGATATGACGTAGCGGTTTCCGTCCTGTTTCTGCACGGCAGCGTCGGCAAGGCGAACCGCCGCCGTCTGTTCGGAACTGGAGAAGGCCGTCCACCAGCCTGATACGGTGATCTGGTCCTTGTCGCGCAGCGAGCTGACGAGAATACCGAGCGTGGGCAGGAGCCAGAGAAGCACAACGACCAGCACGCTGGCATGGACGATAAGGCGCGGCAGGCCGACGCGGCGAAGGCGTTTGACGATATTCATCTCAGCGGCCCTCCATCTCGCGGTTGGCCTGGCGGATGTTCCAGACCATGATCGGGGTGACGGCCGCCATGATGATGAGTGCTATGACAGCACTTCGGCCACTGTCACCGCCACCGCGGAACATCCAGTCAAACATGAGATTGGCGAGCACCATGGTGTTCCACTGGCCGTTGGTCATGGTCAGCACGATGTCGAAAACCTTAAGCACGAGAATGGTGATCGTGGTCCAGACGACGGCAATGGTGCCCCAGATTTGCGGAACCATGATCTTCCAGAAGATCTGCCAGCCATTGGCGCCATCGATGACCGCCGCCTCGATTGTCTCTTCAGGAATGCCGCGCAGCGCCGCCGACAGGATGACCATGGCGAAACCGGTCTGGATCCAGATGAGGATGACCATCAGGAAGAAGTTGTTCCAGAAGGGCATGGAAATCCACACCTGCGGATTGCCACCGAAAAACTCGACGATCGCGTTCAAAAGGCCGATCTGCACCTGACCTTCGGCGCGATATTCATAGATGAACTTCCAGATGACAGAGGCACCGACGAAAGAGATCGCCATCGGCATGAAGACGATGGATTTGGCGATATTGCCCCACCAGATGCGGTCGGTCATGACGGCGATGACGAGGCCGAAGAAGGTGCAGGCGGCCGGCACCACGGCCAGCCAGAGAATGTTGTTGAAGATCGACTGGCGGAAACCCGCATCAAAAAATGCCCAGCGATAATTGGCGAGGCCGACGAATTCGGCGCCGGTCCGGTCGTGGAACGAGAGGATCAGCGTGGCGATGACGGGATAGACCAGATAGACGAGAAGAAGGAGAAGAGCCGGGCCGATGAACAGCCAGGGCCGGACCGCCGCGCGGCGATTGAGGTTGCGGGACGCCTGCAACACATCTCCCGAGCGGACGGGAAAGATCACCTGCAGAACTTTGTCGGATAGCCAATAATAGGCGGCGCAGGCAAAAACGCCTGCCACCATGACACCTATGGCAGAAACGAGTTGTTGAGCCATATTCCCTCCCTAAATCTTCTCCGCGCCGCGCTGATTTTATGCGGTCGACGCGCCGTTCCCTTGGCAAAGGCCCGGCGGCATCACCGCCGGGCCAAGCCGGATTGAGCTTACTTGAGGCCGTCCCAAGCCTTCTGGATATCGGCGGCGACCTGATCGGCGGACTTGCCGCCGACAAAATCGATCATGCCGGTCCAGAATGCGCCCGCACCGATCTTGCCCGGCATCAGGTCGGAACCGTCAAAGCCGAAAGTCGTTGCGGTGGTCAGGATTCCGCCCTGGCGCTTCATCTGCTCGTTGGCATAGGTATCGACGTTCACACCCTTGTATGGCGTCAGGAAGCTGGACTGTGCCATCCACACTTCATGCGCAATCGGGGTTTTCAGGAAGTCGACGAAAGCCTTGGCGGCGGGCGCTTCCTTGGTGACGGTAACGAGTGTACCCGCACCCAGAACCGGCTTGCCGAGTTCAGGCTTGGAAGCGTAGGTCGGCATGTAGAAGAAATCCACATCCGTGCCGACCTTGGTGCCTGCCGGGAAGAAGGACGGCACGAAGGATGCCTGATGGTGCAGGTAGCACTTCGGCGGAATGTCGAAAAGGCCCTTGGGGCTGTCGCGGAAGTCGGTGGAGGCCACAGCCGCGACACCGCCGCTGACATATTTTTCGTTCTTGGCGAATTTGCCGAACTCATTGATCGCCGCAACCACGGCCGGATCGGTGAACTTGACCTCGTT
Organism: Agrobacterium arsenijevicii; assembly: GCA_000949895.1. GTDB lineage: Bacteria > Pseudomonadota > Alphaproteobacteria > Rhizobiales > Rhizobiaceae > Agrobacterium > Agrobacterium arsenijevicii. The sequence continues at coordinate 54,320 of JWIT01000016.1, forward strand.
CGTCGTCCATTTCTGGTAGACATCGAGCGGCTGCGTGCGCAGCATCAGGTCTTCCACCCAGTCCGTTGCCGGCCAGCCGGTTGCACCGCCGGAGCCGAGGCCGATGCACCAGGGCGTGCCGCCATCGGCAACGATCTGGTCCGTCAGCTTGAACAGGTCTTCCATGGTCGTGGGCACTTTATAGCCCGCTTCCTCGAAGTTCTCAGGCACGTACCAGACGAGCGACTTCACGTCGGCCTTGAAGGGGAATGCGAAATAGGCCTTGTTGCCGTCCTTGCCCTTGTAGCTGCCCAGATCGACCCAGGACTGGCCTGCACCGTAGTTTTCCTTGACCCAGTTGGCGGTCTCGTCGCCGAGTGGCACCAGAAAACCCTTGGCGGCGAGATCGGCGAGAAGGCCGGGCTGCGGCAGGATGGCGATATTCGGTGGCGAACCCGCCTGCGTGTCGATGACGATCTGCTGTTCGTAGTTTTCCGACGAGGAATAACGAACATTCACGCCGGTCGCATCAGCGAAATAGGCAAGTACCGACTGGAACAGCGCCTCGTCCTCACCGCGCCAGGGCCCGAAAATCGTCAGCGTCTGGCCTTTGAGATCGGCATGCGCCGCCTTGAAGTCCTCGTAGCTTTTCCAGTTGAACTTGGCGTCCTGACCGGGCGCGAATTTAAGGTCGGCGGCAAAGGCCGAACCCGACAGCAGCACGATCGATGCCGCCGTCGCCAAAAGAGTCTTCTGCATGTGATTTACCTCCCATCACATAAAAGGCTCAAAGCACCTCCCATAAATCAAAGCGCTTTGGCTACCTATTCATCTCATTGTCATCAAGAAGGAGTCAAGAGGCTCTTTCGCTGGATGGGCCGCATTGTCGTATGAATAGTCATACTTACTTAGGAAGGCGGCTATCGTTTTCGATTGAGAAAACCAGCAGAGGCTGGTAAAAACCTAAAGCGCTTTGGGAGTTTGAGGAGAGGCTTTTGCCATTTTCCAAAGTGCGCGCATGGAGGAAAACAAACATGAACCTGAAACAGTTGTCGCAACTGCTGGGGATTTCTCAGACAACCGTCAGCAGGGCGCTCAACGGATATCCCGAGGTCAGCGCCGAAACGCGACGCCGTGTCACGGAAGCTGCCGAAAAGACCGGATATCGCCCAAATGCCGCGGCGCAGAGGCTGGCGACAGGCAAGGTCGGCTCCATCGGGCTGGTCATGCCGGTTGGCGAACACCACCGCTCGGATGTGCATTTCGGCGAATTCCTGAGCGGTCTTGGCGAGGAAGCGGCCCGCAGTGGATTTCACCTCGTCATCACGCCCACGGAGCCGGAAAAGGAACAGGAAGCCCTGCGGGGACTGGCCGCAAGCGGCAGCGTCGATGGCATCTACCTCGCCTACATGAAAAAGAACGATGCCCGCATCGCCATGATGCAATCGCTGTCGCTGCCCTTCCTCGTCCATGGCCGTTCCTTCGGTGTGGAGGAGGACTATCCCTATCTCGACGTGGACAATGAGGCCGCCTTTCGCGATGCGACCCAGCTGCTGCTCCAGCTTGGCCATAAGCGGATCGGGCTTCTGAACGGGCCAGAAGGTTACGACTTCACCTTCCGCCGCTATCTCGGTGTGGAAAAGGCGCTGGCGGCAAACGGCCTGATATTGCACCCGGAGAACACGCGACACAGCAGCATGACCGACGAGGAAGGTTATCTCGGCATGGAGGCGCTGCTGTCACAGCCGGAGAGGCCGACCGCCATTGTTTGCGCCAGTACCGCACTTGCGCTCGGCGTCATCCGCTCGCTCAACCAGCGCGGCCTGAAACCCGGCAGAGATATTTCGCTGATCGCCCATGACGACGTGCTGCCGCTTCTGAAGCCCGACAATTTTTCCGTGCCGCTGACCACCACCCGCTCATCCTTGCGGGCGGCCGGCGTGCGTGTCGGCCAGCGCCTGATCAACCGGATCAAGCTCAATCAGACCGAGCCCCATCAGGAACTCTGGAAGGCGGAACTCGTGGTTCGCGCCTCCACAGGGCCAGCGCCGAAAGAGTAGCGCCGATTTCAGAACTTCGGTGCGGTCTTGCCGAGCGCGCGATAGGCGGCGATGACGGTGTTGGCCATCAGCATGGCGATCGTCATCGGGCCGACACCGCCCGGAACTGGCGTGATGGCAGCGGCCACAGCACTTGCCTCGTCATAGGCGACATCGCCGACCAGCTTCGATTTGCCTTCGCCTTTTTCCGGCGCAGGAATGCGGTTGATGCCGACATCGATGACCGTTGCGCCGGGTTTTACCCAATCGCCCTTCACCATCGCCGCACGGCCGACTGCCGCCACGAGAATATCGGCCGTCTTGCAGACGGTGGCGAGATCCTTGGTACGCGAATGCGCCATCGTCACCGTGGCATTGGCGTTCAAGAGCAGCTGGCCCATCGGCTTGCCGAACAGGTTCGAGCGGCCGATGACCACGGCATTGAGACCGGAAAGGTCTTCGCCGTGAATGCCGCGCACCAGAAGCATGGCGCCGGCTGGCGTGCAGGAAATGAGGCCGGTGGCAAGATCGCCGGTTGCGAGCTTGCCGGCGTTCAGCACGCTCAGCCCGTCCACATCCTTCTCAGGCAGGATCGACTGGATGATCTCATCGGAATTGAAGTGCTTCGGCAAAGGAAGCTGCACCAGAATGCCGTGGATCGACGCATCGGCGTTCAAATCGCCGACCAGCTTCAGGAGATCAGCCTGCGTCGTTTCTTCCGGCAGCGTGTGCTGAACGGAATTGAAACCGCATTGCTTGGCCGTCTTGCTTTTGGAGTTCACGTAAGCGTGGCTGGCCGGATCGTTGCCGACGATGACAACCGCGAGACCGGGCTTCACGCCCTGTTCCGCCTCAAGCGTTTCTGCTGATTTGCGGACCGCCTCCGTTACCGAAGCCGCCTTCGCCTTCCCGTCAATCACAACTGCCATGCGTCCTGCTCCTGCTGGGTTACGTTGGCTCCGTATGGTATCCCATTCACAGGAATGCAAGCGAAAATGCGGCGTTTTCAGGCCGTTTTGCGGTAGTCTTCGCGGTGATCGGCGTAATCGGCGAGACGCTCCCTCAAGAGCGCCAACTCGCGTCTCAATTCCGCCAACTCCTCGGCCTCGGCCTGCTCGTGATCGAAGTGCCCGGCAAGGGCTTCATTGAGCAAAGGCGGCAGCTCCGGCGACATTTGGGCAGCATTCCGCACAGTGCGGTTGCCCATCAGAACCTGCCGGACGCGCTCGTCCAGCGGAATGTCATCGGTATCAAATCCGGCATCATTCGCCGCCTCGGCGTAATAGTCGGCGAACTCATCCTCCGGCTCAAAATCGCCATCGGCGGCCGGCTCTTCCAGATCATGGAACACATCCGGCTCGATCGGCTCGAATTCGGGAAACTGCGCGGACTGTACAGGCGCTTCTTCAAGATGGGGAACCTGCGCATCCTCGAAAACGAGCGCCGCATCCTCTTCCTCGTCGTGGCGACGGTAGCTCAGGAGGTAGAGGCTGCCCAGCAGGCCGATCAACGCGCCACCGCCCGCCAGCATCCCGGCTTGCGTCATATCGCGCGACAGTTCACCCGGTCCGGCCTTCCTGGTGAGGCGGGTCTCAACGGCGGTAGTCGTGGATGAGGACATATCCCGGCGTTCGCTTGCCTCGAGATAGGTATTGCGCGCCGTTTCCAGTTCACCCTGCAATCTGGAGAATTCACCGGGCGTGACACCGAGGCTGCTTAGGCGATCGAGGTGTTTCGTTCGTTCGCCGTTCGCGGTTGCAACTTCCTGTGCGACGCGCTTTTCATCCGCCCGCAGGCCATCAACCAGCTGGCGAAGTGCGGGAGCGACAAGCGCCTGCACGGCATCCACCGCATTCTGGGCGGCGATGCGGCGGGGATGTTTCGGACCGTAATCGACCGAGACACCGGCAAGCGCCATGCTGGCACTCGCATGTCTTTGCCTGATATCCTCAAGCACCGAAAAAGCCGCACCTGACGGCAGGGGCTTTGACAAAACTTCATTCGGCTTGAGGGCGGAGGCAGCCGCCAGCTCCGTCTGAAGCGATTGCTGCTGCCGGGTGGTCCCCGCAAGGTTGTCGTTTATGTCGCGCAATTGCTGTTCGAGCTGCTGCACTTCTGACAGCACGGTATCGCCATGGCGCATCTGGAAACCGTTCAGCGCGGCTTCCGCCTCGTCCAGCCGGGTCCGCGCCCTCTCCGTCTCGCGCATGGCAGGCGTCATGGTGCCAGCCTTGCCATCCGCCATGACACGCATCGAAAGATAATCCGTAAGCCGCATCGCGCCTTCCGGCGTCGCGGCCTTCGAGGTTACGATCAGCGTATTTTCATCCGGGGTCAGTTCCAGCCGGATCGCCTCGCCCACCGCGCCGTTCAACGCTTCGCGCGGGGAAAGCGAACGTGTATCCGCCCCCGTCAAAAGGTCGAGAAGCAGGCCAAGCTCGCCCTGATTGTGAACACCGACCATGTCGGCGGGTTTCAATTTGAGGTCGCCGGTTATCCGGTCCAGCCCGGAGGGAGAAAGCAGGGTACGGCGGGCCATGGCAAGAAAGCGGGCCGCATCTGGTGCATCGTAGCCGGTCTGGGTGACCTCGACACGCGCCTGCGAAACATATCCGCGAAAACCGGAATCGATGAGCAGGAGCGGAAGTGCAGCACCCGCGACAGTGGCGGCAACCACGCAGCCGGCCGTCAGAAGCCGCAGACAATGTTTGCGCAATTGCGACACGGGTACGGCGACATCATCCTCGTCAGGGCGCATCGCCATCATATCGGGACTGTGATCAACCATCTGAAGCCGTCTGCCACGCTCGGCGCCGCCCGCAACAGGCAGCTTTCAAAACCTTACGGGAGGTTAAAGGATCGTGGCAAACAAATGGTTAACGCGGGCTTTGCGGACCGGTCTCAGCCCTTGCCGAGCGCGATGTGCCATGGCTCGGCGCACAGGCTGTAAAGCCAGCTCATATGCAACTTGCGAAAGATTTCCGGCATACCGGCCACTTCGGATGCCAGCACCTTGAACAGGGGGCCGACCGCGATGGCGACCCGCGCATCGTCGCGACTGACGCTGCGATGCAGCCATTTTTCCTGATTTTCCCCGAGCATGCCGGCCAGCACGACATCCACCTTCACGCCCGACGTATCCCTGTTCAGCATCACGAAATCATGCCAGGGTGCGTGTGCGCGCAGCTTGGCGAGGACCTCTCCGACCTGCGCCGCATCATCTCCCGCAACGCCGATACGTTTCGGCACCGCCATATAGGTCAGAAGCGCCATGACGAAGGCGACGCCGTCGATGGTGACGGGCAGAGGCTTGCCATGTTCGGCACGGGCAGCGGCATTCATTCCCCTGCCCTGCGGCAGAAGCAGGCAGCTTTCCAGAATCTGCCGGTAAGCAATGTCCTTGAGAGATAGCCTGGCATTCTGGATGGTGAGAAACGAGAGCATCGTATGGCCTTCGCAAGCCGAAGCCCGACCGCTGACCATTTCCAGCGCCCCGTTCCAGTCCAGATCACACACGCGCAATCCGTGGATATTCCGTTGCGATCCCGTCCGCGCAAAACCTGCCGCGAAATTCATGCCAACCCCCAAATGCCAAACCCACTGCCGGCAATCCGGCGCAAGGTTTGCGGGATGGCGGCTCACGGGTCTGTTTATACAGGTGCTGGTTGAAGTTACCCTGAAAGCAACCGTTCGAATGTCACGGGAAATAGAAAGGCTCGATTAACCAGACTGGCGGCCCGCAGTGCGTCGCACGACGTCAGTGGCTCGGGGCCGCTTCTTTTCCGGCGTCGACTTTCTCGCCTTCGACAATCTTGACCGAATGGGGCGAGCCGTTGCCCTTCTGCTCGCGAATGTCGGCTTTCGACAGATAATCGAGCTGCTCGATCAGCACATCCCCGACCACATCATCGCCGAGCCTCTTGTTCAGCCCCTCGCGGATGCGCTGCTTGAAGACCTCGGGATCGAAGGTGGAGATATTGGCGATGTTGACCATGGAAGAGCCCGCCAGAAGCGTGAACAATTCGTCGGTCATCAACTGCGTTGCCGGCAGTTCGATCTTCGCCATCTTTTCCTTGTCGACACGCAGGGAAATGCGGCTGAGGAAATAGCCATTCACGCCGCCATCATTGATGACGGGGATGGTGATGCTTTCACCTTTGACCAGTTGCAGACTGGCCTTTTTCGCCCCCGCCTCATCTCCCGGCGAGGGTGCTGTCGCCATCTGGACGGAGAAATACACCGCGCCGAGCGTGACGGCGCAAACCCAGACGCCGGTGAGAAGAAGCTTCAACATCAGGAGGCGGCACCGTACATGAACTGTTCCTGCGAATAGGTGCCGTCCGTATCGGCTTCCTGGATCGCGGTCTTGAGCAGATCCGCGACAGCGCGAACCGCATTCAGATGCGCCTCGACGCGGCTGGCATTGGTCGCAAGCTTGGACTTGATGCCCTGAACCTGATCGAGATGTCCGGCGGCGATTTCCTCATGGGGCGTATCGCGGAACAGCATCGTCAACTCATAGAGGCAACGGCTTTTATGGGCATTGGAGACTTTGAAATCGAACTGGGGGTCCTTACCGATATTGTCATTCTCATTGTCGATGATCATTTCAAGACGGCCGAGAACGGATTTGATGCGGTGGTCGTTCGACATAAGGTCCATGCGTGTCTCCTCGTTATGATTTATCATGCTCAAGCCTCGTCCGTTTTATCATTGGAAACGCCGAGGACCTGCCTTTCGAACTCCGCCACCATCCGAATTGCAGCATTATGGTCTTTTTCATTCATGGATACGTCGGTAATGCCTTTGCTCTCGGCTTTCCGCAACGCATCCTTGTAGGCCTGTTCCGCAATGCCGACGCCGCCATTTCTGGAGATCGTGTCGGCAAACTGTTCCGCCATCATGCTTTTCCAGATCTCGCCGGCATTACCCTTGCCGTAAACCTCCTCGCTGTCTTTCGGCAGCATGTTGGCAACGAAGGTCTGAAGCACGGAAGCCTCATACTTGCGATACGTTTCCGGAATTTCGGTACGGGCAGAGCGGATGTTGGTATTGCCGAGACCCGCCTTTGAGGTGGCGCTATCAAGCATATCAACGGCAGCGCCAAAGCCCTTGCCCGAATCGGCAAGGCTCGTCGCAGCGAAAGCCGCCTTGTTCGCCTTCAATTTTTCCTGGGCGACCTGCACTTCCTGAGGGTCCGCAGCGCGAACCACATCCATCACCAGATCACTTATAACCGATATCGCCACGTCAAGAACTCCCGAGCTGACGAACGGGCGGCATTGAAGGCCGGGCGTTCGCTCAATCAAGAAACACCGCTCAATACGTCCATCCGGACGCCAGCGATGCAACAACGGGATAGACTATGGATCGCCAACCTTGCTGGAGGCTGGTGTCCGGGATGCGTTTGTAATTTCTAACAGATCATAGATTGCATTATCGTCGGCCTCACGATCCTCGAGATCGCGGGCAAGGTGCATTCTGTCCTCAAGCCGGTCGGCCTTGGTCTTTTCCTTGAGCACTTTGTTTTCCTGCAATTGCTGCACGCCGGTGAGCTGGCGGTCCTTGACGACGAGACGGCCGTAACGATCCGAATAGTGCTTGGAGAACATCTGGTGGACCGGTTCCATGGAACTCATCGCTTCAAGCACGGTCTCCATGGATTCTGCCACTTCCGCACGCACGCGGGTGGTGTCAGCCAGTTCCACCTCGGCCATTTTCTCCATATGGCGCTGGACCGTTACCAGGCGCTTGAGTTTGGCCGAACGCTTGTCCGAAGCCATGGCGTTTTCTCCAGATCAAAAGCCGATGAAGACCGGGCCGAAACCATCCACGAACTGGCGGATGAGGGCTGCGATCGACAAATAAAGCATGAAAATACCGCCCGCCAGAACAAAAGGCGTCGATATGAAGTAGACCGGTATCTGCGGCGCCAGCTTGTTGATGAGACCGACCGCGACGTTGAACATCAAGCCGTAGATCACGAAAGGGCTGGCAAGCCGCAGCATGATCGAGAAGGACGCCCGCAGCGTATCGGTGAGCGTTATCAGCATCTTCTGGCCGCTGATGAGCGCCCCGACCGGTGTCGCACCGTAGGAATCGATCAGCGCCCGCAGGACGATGTGGTGGAAATCCAGTATGAACAGCACCATAAGCCCGCCGAAGGTGATGAAGTTCGATATCTGGTTTTCCTGCACGTCTTCGATGACATCCGCACCGCCGGGAGCGCTGAGTCCAATGGATGCGCCGATGAGTGCGCCCGTGAACTGAAAGCCGAGCGTGTAAAACCGTGCGATCAATCCATACATCGCGCCGATGACGATCTCGGTGAAGATGAGGCCGACGACGGTGCCCTGGCTTGCGCCGGAGACTTTCGGATAGATCGTATCCCACAGCACCGGCAGAAGCGCCATGGAGATCGCGACGCACAGCAGAATGCGGATCTGCGGTGAAATGCGCGAGCTGGAAAAGCCCGGCATGGTCATGAAGCAGGCGCCGATGCGGCAAATTGCAAGGAACAATGCGATAATTGTCCCTTGCGGGTCGGTTATCATGAAATGGCGCCCAGAATCTTGATCTCCAGCCCCTTGGCCAGTTCCACATGCGAGAGAACCGGCAGGGTCGCAAAGAGTCGTTCGATAATCATGCGCACATAGGACCGCGTTTCCGGCGACGTGACAAGGACAAAGGGCAGTCCGCGATCCATGAATTCACGGATAACTTTCGATGCCTGCTCGGAAAACTCCTCGAGATGGCGGGGATCGATGTCGAATTCGACGATTTCGCCCTTTTGATCGCGCTTGAGCGCCTGATGGAACACCATATCCCACTTGTTGCCGAGCCGCAGCACACGCAACACGCCATTGTCGGCGAGATCGCCGCAGAGCTGCTGCGACATGCGCACCCGCACATGTTCGACGATCTGTTCCGTCTTGCGCACATGCGGAGCAAGTTCGGCGACGGCTTCGAGAATGAGATGCAGGTTGCGGATCGACACGCGCTCGGCGAGCAGCAGTTTCAGCACCGCCTGCAGGCCGGAATAGGACATGTGCGACGAGCAGATTTCGTCGGCGAGCTTCTTGTATTCGGGATCCAACCGGTCGATGAGGATCTTGACGTCCTTGTAGGACAGCAATTGCGGCAGATTGTTGCGGATGACTTCGCTCAGATGCGTGAGCACCACCGAGACATTGTCGATCGGGTGGAAACCTTCGCGCTTCAGATCCTCGGTAAAGGTCTCGAGAATGGAGACCGCCGGCATGCCGAAGGCGGGTTCACGGATTTCGTCGCCCGGAATGCTCGGCTTGCGCCCTGCCCCCGTCACGACGAGAACATCGCCGACACGCAGATTACTCGACGCGATCGTCGTGCCATGAACACGGATCTGGTAGGCTTTTTCCGGGATCATGATGTCGTCGGATACCTTGATCTCCGGGACGACGAAACCGTATTGGGTCGCGAATTTCTTGCGCATCTTGCCGACACGGAAAGCCAGTTCCTGATGCGCGCCGAGAAGGCGGGTCGAAACCTGCTTGCCGAGCGCCAGCTCGATTTCGGCGGTTTTCAGAACCTGCTTGACCGAGTCCTTTTCCGCTTCGTTGGTCTGGAGAACCTTGTCCTCCTCTTCCTGACGGCGGAGCGCGCTTTCCGCCTCGGCCTGACGCGGAATATACCAGCTGCCGAAGGCCATGATGCCACCCAGAAGCGTGAAGGGCAGGAAGGGCAATCCCGGAATGACGGCAAGCAGCCCCATCAGCATGGCCGCGACCATCAAGGCGCGCGGATATCCGCTCAGCTGATTGATGACGGCCTGATCCGTCGATCCGGCGGTGCCGCCACGCGACACCAGAAGGCCGGCCGCCAGCGACACGATGAGGGCCGGGATCTGCGAGACGATACCGTCGCCGACCGAAAGCTTGACGAAAACATCGGCAGCCTCGCCGATCGGCATGCCGTGGCGGAAATAACCGATGATGATGCCGCCGAAAATATTGATGGCGGTAATGATCAGGCCGGCAATCGCATCACCGCGCACGAACTTCGAGGCACCGTCCATCGAGCCGAAAAACGAGCTTTCCTCTTCCAGTTCCCGGCGACGGCGCTGCGCTTCCTTTTCATCGATGATGCCGGCGGACAGATCCGCATCGATCGACATCTGCTTGCCGGGGATGGCATCGAGCGTGAAGCGCGCGCCGACTTCGGCGATACGGGTGGCACCCTTGGTGATAACGATGAAGTTGACGGTGATCAGGATCAGGAAGACGATCAGACCGATCACGAAGTCGCCGGACATGACGAGGCTGGAGAAACCCGCGATCACGCCGCCGGCCGCCGTCGGTCCCTCGTTGCCGTGCGAAAGGATGACGCGGGTCGTCGCAATGTTCAGCGACAGACGGATCATGGTCGCAATCAGCAACACCGTCGGAAAAGACGAAAAATCCAGCGGACGCTGAATCCACAGCGCCACCATGAGGATAAGGACCGAGAGCGCTATGGAAAAGGCCAGCCCGACATCCACCAGAACGACCGGAATGGGCAGGAACAGCACGCAAAGGATCGACACGATGCCCAATGCGAAACCGACATCCCGCATGCTCGGGCTTACCTTGGGCAGGGAAATGACTGGTGGTTGCGCCATAAAATCGTCCTGTCTCTTCATGAGAAGGGCGACGGAAAAGCCGCCGCACGGTTCCGTGGCACCGGTTTTCGAAATCGCTTAACGCAATTCAGCCCGATGCTTCAGCCTATCCCTAGTCGCTGAAGCTTGCGCGAGGATGGCATCCGGACCGGACGGGTGTCAGAAGCCCGACTGAACCCGTGAAAAGACGAGATTGGAAAAAAGAGCGATCTGCGCGCCCACGAAGGGGGCGGCGACGCCAAGAACGATCATGATCGTCACGATTTTAGGGACGAAAGTCAGCGTCATTTCCTGAACCTGGGTCAGGGCCTGGATGAAGGCGATGGCGACACCGACGATCATTGCCGCAAGTACAGCGGGACCGGCCGCAACGAGAACCGTCCAGACTGCCGCCTGCATGATATCAAGCGCATCGGCCTCGTTCATCGCCCAATCCTTTATTCCGGAGAGGCGGCATCATGCCGCCTCATCAATCTCAGGAACCAGCCGGAACATCCGACTCGGCCGAGCCCGTAGGTTTACTCGTGATCGGACCGTTGGAGAAGACCACGCCAGCCTGAAGCAGGACTTTATCACCGGATTCCGTGACGGCGACGATGCCATCCGAAAAGACCTGAACCTCTTTCACCACGCCCGTGACCTTGTCATCGGCGCTCTGGACCGTCTTGCCGACCAGATCGGAAGCGCGCGTCAGGGCTTCCGCCTGCAGCATGCTCTTCAGATGGGTGTTGGTCTTGATCGTCTGCTCAACCTGCGAGAAGCTTGCCAGCTGCGACATCTGCTGACCGGCATCCATCGGGCTGGTCGGATCCTGATGCTTCATCTGGGTGATCAGCAACTTCAAAAAGCTGTCGTAGTTCAGCGAAGCCGCGTTCTTGTCACTGCTGCTCGCCCCGGCATTAGCCCAGGGATTTGACGCTGCCGAGTTGACTGCATCTACCGCCATGGTGCGATCTCCTTGCGAATCTGTTCGATCGTTGCGGGGGTCATTTCCTGATTGTTGAGGATTTTCTCCTCGGTCGGATAAAGACCGCGGATGGCCTTCAGCGCCTCGAAAGCCTTGCCAGAAGCAACCAGACCGTCGATCCGCTTGAGTTCCGCCAGGATCTCCTCATGCTGGAAGCAATTCAGCAGCATGCTCACGGATTTGCGGAACAGGTTCGTCGACTGTTCGCGTCCTTCCGGATTGATGAGGATCATCTGCGCGATGAAATAAAGCTGCCTGAGCGGCGTCGTCGCCTGCTCCGGCTGTAGGACGTGGTTTTCAAGCAGGAACGTGACATCGTTCAGGAATTCGAGCGCCACCTTGCGGTCCACCCGCAAAACAGCACCGTTGATGAAAATCTTTTCGCCCGATTTCAGCGAGATTCGAAGTGTACTTTTCATTTCAGTCCATCCCTGATGATGGTTGTCACGTCAATTATACCCTGGAAATTCGTCGACTGACGTTTCCGGATCAGTTCGCACTCTTTCAAAATCCAGATCGCTATCGAAATCAGATTTGCCCTGAGTTCCATGGCCAGCTGGTTTTCGGGCTGCTTGAGGTCCTCAATGAAGCGGATCCAGACCCGTCGAGTGTAAAAAAGCGCTTCGATCGTATGGCGCTGGGAAGAGGAATCCTTTGCCTCCACCAGAAGGTCGATCGATTTTGTCAACGCCTGCCGCTCGCGATCCTTCGCGTCTGCGACACCATCCTCCATGATTTCGGCGTAGGAAAACTGGTACATTCATGTATCCTTTATCTGCCGCCACCCCTGTTCATCAGAGGTAGTTTACCAGACTCATTTTTTGCAGACGCGACGTGAGGCTGTATGCAATTTCAATCTGCTGCTGGAGCAGATCGAGGCGTGTCTTCACCTCGTAGGTATCGATCCCCTCGATATCCAGCAGGTGTGTCTCGATGATCTTCTTCTGGGCGGCCAGTGAGTCATTCGCTTTGGAAACACGGCTCTCGGAGAGGCCGAGCACGCTCTGCTGCTGGTTCAAACCACTAATGGCCGTGCCGATATTGGTCACCGACCTGGTCGCCACCAATTCGCGAACGCCGCTCGGCACCTTGTCATCAAGGAACGTCATCGCCGTCATGGCCGTCATCGCGAAGTAGCGCATCCCCTGGGAGTTGCTGTTGGTCGATGTATCGACCACTTCGTTCTGGCTGATGCGGCTCGTCATGTTCGTGTCGCTCGCCTTAGATCCATAGGTCGTCCAGAAATCGTAGTTCTGGCCGGCCGTGAGATCGCTGTGCGGCGGGTTCGTCACCGTCTTGGTGCCGTTGAACACACCTTCGATATGGGTCATGAACGCTGCAGCCTGATCCTTGGACAGGTTGGCAATATTGCCGACAGCCGGTGTCTGTGCCGCCATGAATGCGTTCAGCTCCACCTCATAGGCTGCCTTCAGCGTCGAGCCTTCGGCGAAATAGTCGTCAACTGGCTTCACATCCGTATTGATACCGGAAAACAGAAACTCGCCACTGACTGCCGTATTGGCAAAGCCGGTAAAAGTATTGAACGCATTCGTAATCGTTTTGGCGACCGTCGCCAGCGTTGGCGCTTCACTGCTGGTATTCGGGACAAGAACCTTCTGAATTTCCTGCGCGGCCTTCGCCATACCGTCAAGCGCCGCCTGGGAGGACTTGAGACGCTGCGTAGCAATGGAGTTGATGCTGACGAGCGAGGAGAGGCGATCGACATCCCGATTGAGATCGAGGCTGCGGGCCGTGTTGGCGCCCAACGTCACGCCGATATCGGCATGTTTGCCGGTCGTCAGCTCGGTATTGAGGTTCGTCATCTCAAGCTGGGCCTTGAGGATGGTGCTGCGCATGCTGTTCTGCATCGCCAGCGATGAAATGAAGGACGTTTTCATTTTACCTCACCATGTCCATCAGCGACTTGAGCATATCATCAACGGTGCTCACGAGTTTGGTTGCCGCCTTGTAGGACTGTTCGATATCCATGAGCAGCGAGAGCTCCTCATCCAGGCTGACGGCCGTATTGTTCGAATAGGAAGAGGCGGAGCGCTCATAAAGCGCGCTTTTCGCTTCGTTTGCCGAAGTTGCGCCGGATCGTTCCTGTTCGAGCCACCCCATCGAGTTGGTGCCGTATTTCAGGATGCTGGTATTCGTATCGATACGTGTCGACGCGTCAAAGCTCATGGGCGCGTCAAAAGCAGTCACATAGCTGTCAATCAGCTTGGAAAAGCCGGTTCCGCCTGTAGTCGACGGATTGATCACATAAGCGGTACCGTTGATGCCGCCGTCACGCAACAATTCCGGGTTTCCACCTTTGGAAATAATTAACGCCGAGTTGACGGTAATGCTGGCAGCGAGCCCCGGAGAGACAACACCGTTTGCCGGAATAGTCGTCGCGGCAGGCGAACCGTAGGTGAAGAGACCTGGCCTGTTCGGCAGACCGCTGGTCGCATCTGCCGGCTTCTCTGCAAACATGGAGATGAGGCCGCGGGCGATTTCGTCGAGCTGGCCCTGCATGGTCGGCGCCAGATCGTCGCGGACCTGCATCAGACCCTGAAGCGAACCCTCAGCCGTCGTGTTGCTGCCGGTGCTCGCCTTGATTGCGACGCTGTCGACATAAATCGCATTGCCCGTGGTTGTCGCATCGTAGCCCGGTTGCGCCTTGAAGGTCACCTTGCGCGGCACGACCTCGAACAGGGTCGCGCCTTCCGTCGTATAAAGCGCGACATCGTTGTTTTCGCGGTTGACGACATTGATACCGATGATGGACGAAATGTCCTTCAGGAGCGTTTCGCGCTGGTCGAGAGCATCGCTGGCGTCGCCGCCAATCGCGGTCTGCGCCTTGACCTCGTTGTTGGCTTCCTCGAATTTCGAAAGAAGACCATTCAGTTTGTCGACCTGAAGGGAGATTTCCTTGTCGGCACGCAGACGCATGGCCTGCAATTCGGACGACGCCTTATTCAGGGAGTTGGCGACGTCCGTGGCCGAGGTCACCGCCGTCGCTGCCAGAGCGGCATCGCTCGGCTTGGCAGAGTAACCGTCGAGGCTCTCGCGCAGTTTCTTCATATATTCGGCTGGCGAGCTCTCGTAATTGTTGCCGCCGAAAAGGCTCTTCATCTCCTCAAGCCCGGTCAGAACGGTTTTCTGGCCGGAAGCGAGGGATGCACTGGCGATTGTCTGTCTTAGAAGACTTTCATTCTGGGCACGGCCATTGGTGACGATATTCGCACCATACATGGTCGTGCCGAGAATGGCGGTTCGCTTGACGTAGTTCGCATTACCGACATTGGCAATGTTTTTCGAAGTAACGTCTGTCTGCTTACCTGTATTGTTGAAAATCGACTGCGCAGTAATCATTGCTGACGTGAGCGACATTCATTTGTCCTCGTGAGAATTATTATCTCTTCAGATTGATCAGAACATCCATCAAATCCGACCCGGTCTGGAAGACTTTCGAATTCGCAGTGTAGATACGCTGGGATTCAATCATGTCGGTGAGTTCGCTGGCGATATCGACGTTCGAGCCCTCAAGCGCACCCTTCTGGATGTAGCCGAAGCTGCCTGTCTGCGCGAAGCCGATGGTAACGACACCCGACTCGTTGCTGGGCAGGTAAACGTTACCGTTCTGCGGTGTGAGATTGTCGACGCTCGGTACCGTCGCCAGCGCCAGCTGGTAGATGTTGCGACGACCGCCATCCTGATAGACTGCCGTTACCACACCGTCCTTGCCGATTTCGACATCCTTGATCTGGCTCGGACCATTGCCGTTCAGGATCGCGGTACCCGGCGTGAACTTCGCCGAGAATTGCGACATGTCGGACAGGTCGATCTTGATCGCCTGTGCTACGCCGCTGTTGCCGTCATTAATGGTGATCGAATTGGGTGAAGTGGAAGTGAGTTTGTTGGTGGCAGGATCGAAGGTAAGATCCACCTTTTCTTTGACAAGAGTAGCCGGTGCTGTCGCCGTATACGGGAAACCGCCATTGGTTGACTGATCCTGACGATAGACCGCCACTTCCCAAGTGTTGGCACCAGTTTTGGTGTAATAGAAATCGTAGAGCACCTTCGCACCACCGCTGTCGAATGCCGTCAACGAGGTCTTGTTGCCAATGGTCGCAGTTGCGGCATTGCCACTCGGAAGCGACGCCGCCGCCACGATCGCGTCGTCGCGATTGAGGTTGGCCGGGAAGCTACCCTGCGTGGAGGGCGATGCCGTCAGGCCGAAATTGTTGACGTTGATGGCTTCAAGCCCGGTAAAACCGTTGACGACGGCAGCCGGCGGGTTGGACCCGTAGGGGTAACCCATGAGCTGGAAGCCTGCCGCATTTTCCAGAAAGCCTTCCGAATTCTTCACGAAAGAGCCAGCTCTTGTGAGGTAAGGCGTGCCCGCGCCGTCCTGAACCACGAAGAAACCGTTGCCCTGAATGGCAAGATCGGTGCTCGACGTGGTGTAGGAGAGGTTGCCCTGTTCCGAAATGCTGTAGCGAACGTTGGACTGCACGCCGCCGGAGGCATAGCTGCCTGACGACGAGGGAAGAACGAGCGAGGAGAACGACGTCGATGCGCGCTTGTAGCCGGTGGTGCTGGCGTTGGCGATGTTGTCGCCCACGGTGCCCAGCTTGTTCGCCTGCGCATTCATGCCGGACACGCCGGTTCGCATAGTGCCGAAAATACTCATTCAAAAACCCTCGTGGTCATCTTCAGGGAGAAGGTAAAGCGTTTGGCTTGCGTGAAGCTGTCTGAAATACCGCGTTTGAAAAAGACCACGCGGATCAATGAAGGTCATTGCCAATCAATGCTGTAGCCAAGGAAACGCTTGGAATCGACCGGATCGTAGCCGAGCTTCTTGCGCAGCTTCTTGCGCAGCTTGCTGATATGGCTTTCCACGACGTTCTCTTCGACGTCATCATCGAAGATGCCGTAGATGGCGTTGAAAATCTGAGCCTTGGAAACGCGACGTCCGCGATTGGCAATCAAATATTCCAGGATACGGCGCTCGCGGCGCGGCAAGGCAAAGACCTCGCCACCCACTTCAGGATCACGGCCGTCGGAGAAAACCCGGATCGGCCCTGCATCGGTGAAGTTCGAGATGACCTGCAGCCGGCGACGGATCGCCGCCGCACGTGCAAGGATTTCACGGGGGTGAACCGGCTTGCGCACGACATCGTCGACGCCGCTGTCGAACAGCGCCAGCGTCGATTCCAGCGAGGGCTGGTCACTGACCGCGATTACCGGTGCCGTCGTGCGATCCCTGATCGCCTTCGGCAACGAAAAGCTCCGGTCGCCCTGGCCGATCAAAAAGGCCTCAACGGCCGCAAGATCACTGTCCGCCGCCGTCGAGACCCATTCCCCGAATTCGACCGGATCGAAACCGGTCGAGGGGATGCCCTCGCGCCCAAATAGAGAAGTATAGCCGTCTTTAACGAGCTCGCGCTCATCAACCACTACGATCATTCGTCCGCCTCCGAATCAGTGTGGTGTTTTCTAATGAGGCATTGGTACGAATCGGGGGATTCAGCGACAACTGTAGGAAATCATCGATAGTTATTAATAATTGATTAACCATTTTGTGCCGATTTGATCTATATATAGTGGTTGTTAACCATATATGGCACAAATTTTTTGTGTGAAAACTTCAGAAATCCGAAAAAATCGCTTGCAGCGCCTTTTTTGGGGCTTTCTCTCGCCATATTTCAGATTGCGAGTCCTGACCCCTACGGAAACAATTAAAGGTTGTTATCCGTCGCAGAAATTTTTCGCGTTGACGGTCCATTTCCCGTAACCTGTCGCCACCAGATTGGCGATCACCCGGCAGACATATTTCTTCTGCGCCGGGTCGTTGTTCGGGCCGGCATGGTAGCGGGCGACCGCCATGGTCCAGGTTTCATGCCTGTTGTGAAGATTGCGCAAAAACATCGCGGCATATTCGACATTGCGGCGTGGATCGAACATTTCACGCGCAGATGTGAAGTTTTCGCCGTGGAAATAATGGTTTATCTGCATGCATCCGAGGTCAATCAGCTTGGCGCCGTTGCGTTTCGCTGCCTCGAAAGTGGAGAGCGCCTCCTCCGTGGATGCGGCAAATACCGGTTTTCCCTCAATATTCATGGCATTGGGGTCGAGCCGACCCTTGCGGCCGGTCTCCGTCAGGCCAACGGAATAGAGAATCCCCTCCGGCACGCCGTATTTACGAGCGGCAGACTGGATTTCCCTTTCACAGACACCTGACGTCGCTGAAGCAGAGGCGTTTTCAGAGGTAGACGCCATTATCAGCAGAAGTGCGGGCAGAGCCAAGAGCGCCGTCCATGCCTTCATTATGCACCCCCAAATTATCACCATTGCCTTGCCGTCCGCCGCGTGCGCCGGACTCGTCACGGTTGCGCCCCGCTGCCGCCTGCTGGCCTTGCTGCTGCGCCTGCTGATTTTGCTGATTGTTGGCTTGTGTGCCCGTTTGGTCACTCTTATCGGAAGAAGCAATGCTGATCGTGATGTTATCGACCGTCAGACCCTGCGCCTTGAGGCCTTCAAGGATGCTCTTGCTGTCTTGCTGGATCTTTTTATAGGCTGCCACGCTCTCCACCGTCATGTGAACGGCCAGCTCATCACCCGCCAGACGCAGCGACATCGTCACCGATCCCAGCTCGATCGGCGTCATGTGCAGCTTCAGCGTATGGACGACCTTACCGGTGCTGCTCTGGGCCGCCGCGTTGGACAGCGACGAACCGGGCTGCATGGCGCTTACCCATTCGGGATCATTGGCGATGAGGCCGGTCAGGGCCGAAGCGTTGGATGAAGGCGCCAGGCCAATGAACCGCCGCGAATCGAGAACCGTGATGGTATCGGTCGCCTTTCCGCTGCTTTCGCGGGCATCGAACTCGACACGACCGTCACGCTGAACCGTGCTCATATCGAGAGCGCGGGCCGTGCCGGAACGCGGAGAGGAGAAGCGGAATGATGAGGCATCGCCCTCGTTACCCGATCCGGACCCAGCGTCACTGCCGGCTAGCTCCGTCCGTGCAGGCATGTCTTTTGGCGAAGGTTCGGCCTTGCCCCTGACAGTTTCAAGCTTGTCGGACTTCGCATCGGCCTTGCCGGCAATCGCCTGCGCAATTTCCTCAAGCGGCGTCTTGGCTGTCACGATATCGCCGATATTGGCCGTGAGCGTCTGCAGCTCCGCCAGCTTCGGATCGATCGCATCCGCCGCCGTCCCGTTGTCCTTGTCGGCGTCGTCCTTGACCTTTTTGCCGGTCTTGCCGTTTTCAGGCGATGTCCGCGCCGTCTTCACCGCGTTCTGAAGCTCGGCCACAGCCTCGTGACCATGGCCTTCTCCAGAATGGTCCTTGACGATCACATTCAGGAAGTTCGGGGGCCGCTTGACCGGCACATCCGTCTTTTCCGTATCGTCATCCGGCTGTGCACGCTGCTCCTCAGCCGATCCTGCCTCCTGCTGGTGCCGCGAATGCGGTGCCTGCGGCGGGCGCTCGTCCCGAACCGTTGCGAGGGTATCGCCGAAACTTCCGCCTTTGGCGTCGTCCTTCACGCTGGCGCTGCCGGCGCGCGGATCGTTATATGGCGCATTCACTATCGCGTTAATGGTTCCGTCGATCATGGTGCCCCCTCGCCTTTCTTTAACAGGCTGTCGATTTCATCGAGCGTGCTGCGGCCACTCGTCACGAGTTGCCGGACGTTCTCGCCCTGTTCGTCAGCCTTGTGGTTTTCAACTCGCCATATGCTCTTCGTCCCGGCACTGGCCGCCTCATTCGAGGACGCGCCCCGATTGGCATCCTGCCCCGCCGTGGCACCAACGTCAGCGCCTGGCTGCAAGGAAGGAGGACGGACCACCTGGTCGGCGATCGTCCTTGCCGCATCCCGCAAGGCCCTGTCCCGATCAGAAAGCTGGGCTTCCGGAATTTTCCCGATTGTTTCAATCGCGCTCACCACGTCGGGCGTGCCGATATTGGAGAGGCTTTCATAGAGATTCGCCTGCACTTCCGGCTGATCAGGCATGTCGGGCGACAGGGCTTTCGCCTTCAGCGCCGCCATGCGCGCCAGCGAATCCTTGCCGCTGATCGCCGCCAGACGGGAAAGGCGCAGATAGGCTTCCTTCTGCCTCTCCGTGTCCATCATCGCGAATGTTTCCTGTATCGTCTCGTCGCTGACGGAATCGACGCGCTTGACCACCAGCGAAACCAGAAGATCCGCGAACTGGCTGGCATAGGGAGAATGCAGGAAGCGCCGTGCGTAACGCTGCGCATATTCGATGCCGCGCCCCGCATCGCCGTCTTCAACGGCGATCGCCAGCGAACGGCGCAGTGCAGCCTCCTCCACGATGGTGCCGGGCGCCTCGAGCCGGGCTATATCGTAGAAACCGAGGGCAGCCAGCGGATCGCGCGGGATCGTCACATTGCCGCCGATCAGCGCAAGATAGGCGCCAATCCGCTTGCCGCGATATTCGGGCACCATGGCCGCGATGCTCTGGGCGACCAGCGTTCCCTTGCCAGAGAGATATTTGCGAAGGATATCGGCCACGCGGCTGTCGAAATTGCCATCCACATCACGCGCGACCAGTAATTCGAGCGTCGCCGGATTGCCGCCGCTCATCGCATAGATAAGTGCCGCATCGACATTGCGCGGATCCTTGAAGATCGCCGACGGCGCGCTTTTAAGCCGCTCGTCGATCGTCTGGAGCAGAAACCGCTGCATTTCACTCGCCGAGTGATCTCCCATGGTGACCGAATCCTGCACGAATTGCAGGGAACGCAACATGGCATAGGGCATGAGGTTTTCTTGCGATTGCGAGAAAACCTTCACCGGCTCGGCACCGAGACCGCAAAGTGTCGCCGCCAGAAAAAGCCAACGTTTCGAGGATTTCGTCACATTCACCCCCGATCGGCCTCAAGTAGAATTTCGATACGGCGGTTCGCATTCGCGAGGGGGTCTGCCGGCACCTGCAATCTGCGATCCGCAAAACCCGAAACCTGTTTCACCCGTTCTTCGGACAAACCACCGCGAACCAGCATGTAATAGGCGCTATGCGCGCGATCCATGGAAAGCCGCCAATTGTCATTGGCCTGGCCCTTGAACTGCCGGCCATCGGTGTGGCCGCGGATCACCACGCTGCCGCCCCGCTGCTGAAGCAATTTGCCGATCTTTTCCATTGCCAGGACCATTTCGCCCCTTGGCACGGCCGATCCGACATTGAACATCGGTGTTTCCGTCTGGTCGGAAATGGTCAGCAGCAATCCGCCTTCGGCAGGCATTACCAACAGACCTTCGGCGAGCTTGCCGGTAATTCCGGATATCTGCTTCTCGATCTCTTCGCGCAGCTCTTCAGCCTCCGCCTTCTGTGCGGCGGTACCCTGCTGCTGCTCTGGCTGCGGCCGTGCAAGCGCTGCCTGCTCGGCGGCACCCGGGCGCTGCTGCGGCACCACGGCGGCGACTTCGATATTCTTGCCGTGATCTGCACCGTCGGCTGGCTGCTGAGACGATTTAACCGCAACCGCCTGATTGTCCTTGGCGGCGTCCTGCTGCTTGCTCTCTGCGGACTGCTGCGGCTCAGCCGGATTTTGCTGCTGGTCCGCGCGGGTGATCTTTACCTGCTGGGTCCAGAAATCGGGATCGAAGGGATCGCGGTAAGCTTCGCCGCCGCTTGCACCCGTCGCCGGGCCGGAATCGGCCGCGCCGCCCTCACCCTTGGCACTGACATTGGCCTGCTGCCCGACCTGCTGGGCGATTTCCGCCAGCACGGAATAGGGATTCTCGAAAAAGTCTGCTTCGGAGAAGTTCGACTGCTCGCCAGTCTGGGAGGTCAGATCCTCACCCGTCGCTGCGGCCGAGCCTTGGGTGACCTTTTCCGCCTTTATATTGGACTGGTCTTTCTTCTGGACGCCCTCTTCCTTGTCCACCGGCTTTTCCAGCCCCTTGGACGAAGGTTTCTCATCGGACAGCTTTATCGGATTGAAATAGCTTGCGACCGAGGCCTTGGTTTCCTCGTTCGCGGCATTGACCAGCCACATCACGAGGAAAAACGCCATCATGGCCGTCATGAAGTCGGCATAGGCGATCTTCCACGCGCCGCCATGGGCGCCTTCGTGCCCGCCCTTGTGGCGTTTGACGATGATGATCTCGTTTTTGCCGTGGTGGTGATTTTCGCCTTCACTCATTTCATCACCTTGCGCAGACTGGATGCCCAGGCGGACATGCGCGTGACGAACACGCTTTCACCCAACTCAATGGAAAGGTCGATGTCCGCAGTCTCGGTAAATTTCATCGTCTCTTCTTCAAAGCCCGGCTGTATCTTCAGCTGCTCAAACAAATCTTTCGGGCCTTTCACGACAAGCGTAACGGCCTCGCCATCCGGCATGGAAGCGCGAACGACATCCGCCAGCGCCGAAACCGCCTTCAGCGACAGCTCTTCGGTCAGAACCGGAGCAAGAATATTGGCGGTCTGTTCGCTGAGATTGGTCGCGATCGCATCGATGCCCTCGCGCAGCCGCAGCGACAGGAAAACGGCAATTTCTTCCAGATAGATGGAACGCAAGCCCTCCAGCTCGGCGGCGTGGGCGGCAAGCAGCTCTTCGCGCTCGGCCTGCATCTTCTCCGTGATCTCGCGGGTCGCATCCTCGTGGCCACGGGCATAGGCCGCCTGTTTTTCGCCTTCCACGTCGAGGGTCTCGAATTCATCGAAACCGGTCGCGACATCGCCAAAACCGGAAATACCCTCGGCATCCGCCAATGGGTCGCCGAACGCCAGTCCTGCGGGCTGAACGTCACCGAAATCCTTGAGATATCTTGCAATGGACGCACTCATGCCCGCCCCCGGCAAAACAGGCCAAAGGGGCAAGACATGTTTCGTTGCCTGCGATCAAAGCCGTTTGGCGGCACCACCGTCATCCTTGCTACCCTGCCCGTCTCTTCCATTGTTCGGGCCGGATCACGCCATGCGATCCACCCGATATTGCCCCGACGTTAGGTGTTCAAACTTGTGCGAGGATGAAGGCGGGGCCCGTTTGAGAAACCTTGCGGCCAACTCACCCGTACCCGCCGGACCGAAACCGGTTTACTTGAAGAGCTGAAGAATGTTTTGCGCGTTGGCATTGGCGATAGAGAGTGCCTGGATGCCGAGCTGCTGCTGTGTCTGCAGCGCCTTCAGCCTGGTCGATTCCTCGTTCATATCCGCATCGACCAGACGGCCAATGCCCTTGTCGATCACGTCCATCAGGCTTGAGACGAAGTTTTCCTGCATGTTGATGCGGCTCTGCAAGGAGCCGAGGCTGGAGGCCGTGCTGGTCATGGCTTCGAGCTGCTTGTCGACGAAACTCATCATCACATCGATGGCGTCGGAAGCGGTGTAGTTCGTGGTGCCGCCAGAAAAACCGCTCATGGCGGCCGCCACGACATCGAGATTGCCGAGATCGAGCGTGGAGACGGACAAACCCAGGGATCTGGCGACGGAGGTCGGCGCTCCGGTCGTGTCATAGAACCAATCGTTGCTGCCCGTGTCCCGATAGGCTGCCGCGACGGTGGTGCCGCCGCCCGAAGGGTTGGTCGCCGTCACCTTGACCCAGGTATTCTCGGCCAAACGAAGATAGTTCACCGTGCCATTGCTGTAGACGCTCGGGTCGGCATTCGTATCCGGCGTCGCCGCATTCAGCGTGCCGATTTCCGCGTCCGTCAATTTCTTGACGACGTAGCCCGCGTTGGTAGTCACGCCGGCAGTCGTCGATGTTCGGGTGACCTGTTGTTCCGTCTTCGCGACAAAAACGGCGCTCTTGTCGAGAATGCCGAGTTTTCCGCCGCTGAGGTCGAAAAGCACGGCACTGCCGTCCAGCACATAGTCAACCGTGGTGACGCCGACATTGCCCGAGCCGGTGCGCGTGAAGGAAGCGACGACCTTTTTCGTGATCGGTTCGACAACCGGCGGCGTGCCGCCGTTGCTGATGCTGGCCTGTAGCCAGTTTTCGCCGGAGAAGGAGGCAGACTCGGACGTACTCTTCAGCTGCTCCTGAAGCTGCTTGATTTCGTCCTGGATCTTGCCACGGTCGGCCCCGACGCCATAGGCGGCGACAAGCTTTTCCTTGATTTTCTTGACGACGTCGATCGAGTTCGCGAGCGCGTCATAGGCCGTGTCGACCTTGGCGGCGCCCAACCCCAACGCATCCTGCACCGCCGAAAGCGCCGCATTGTCGGAGCGCATGGTCGTGGAGATAGACCAGTAGGCGGCATTATCCGCTGCTGTTTCGACACGGTAGCCGGACGACACGCGCGCCTGCGTCGTCTCGAGATTCTTGTCGATCATGCGCAGGGTTTGCAGCGCGGCCATCGCCGCCGCATTGGTCAAGATGCTGGTCATTGGGTCCACCCAATTGGTACTGTCAGGAAAAATCCGGCGCTACGCCGAAAACGAGCAGGGGCATCATGCGCATCGGCGATGGTAAAGAGAGCCACCGCGACCTGCCGTTCGTTAACAAATCGTTAACTTGATAGGTACCAAACAACAACGCTGATTTGCAAGGCGTTCCTTGGCTTCAAAGACCGGTTTTGCATAAACCGGCACGCTTCAGGCAAGGTCGGGCGAAAAATCGCCCAGATAAAGCCGTTGCGCCCGCAATTTCGGCAGGCGCAACGGAAAATAGCTGAAAATATCAGGTGGTCTGGATCAGGCCGCTTCGCCCTGCCGAGCCGGCACGAATCGGGCAGCCATCAGGCTCCGACGAAGGAACTCGGTGTTCTCGTCCGGATTTTCCGAAGGGTTCTGAAACGACACATGATTGATCTCGACCGCCGCATGTTCGTTGGCCAGAATCAATCGCGCATAAACCGTCGCGCCCTGCGGTTTGAGTTCAAGATCGAGAACGATCTCCGGCGAGCCTTCCCATTCGAGCTTATATTCGCCACCCGCACCGAAGTTGATGGTGCCGGGATGATAATAAAGCTCCGCAGCCGACGACACGAGGTCGGCAATGCTGCCATTACACTCGAACCTGAGCAACGAAATCAGGTCGGCCGGATCGAGCAGGCGCAGTTCGGTGGCGATCGGGTTGATCGCCTCTGCGACGATCATTTCCCGCTTTTCAGAATAGGCGGATTTTTTCATTGGTTTTATTGAACCCGTATTTTCGATGACTTCATGGCGTAAACCCGATGAACGAGCTCAGCCACAGCCTTGTAAAAAGCTGGTGGAATCACACTATCGATCGAGACTTGCGCAAACATGGAGCGTGCGAGCGGCGGATCTTCAAAAACGGGGATATTATTTTTTTCCGCAATCTCGCGGATTTTCAATGCGATAAGGTCCTGGCCCTTCGCAACGACGATGGGCGCGTCGCCTTCTTCGCGAACGTAACGCAACGCCACCGCAAAGTGTGTCGGGTTGGCAATGACAAGCGTCGCGCGCGGCACATTGTCGATCATGCGACGGCGGGCACGGTCACGGGCGACCGAACGCTGGCGGGCTTTGACCACGGGGTCGCCCTGCGATTGCTTGTATTCTTCCTTCACCTCATGCTTCGTCATCTTCAGCTGGCTGAACCAATGGTGGCGCGTCCACAAAAGGTCAACGGCGGCAAGCAGCGCGGTCGAAAACAGAATCACGACCATCATTTTTTTGACGACCTCGACGACCTTGACGAAAATGACCTGCGGATCGGAGAACATAAGGTCGATGAGGCTGTAGAAATCGCCGCGCAAAGACAGGAACATGATGATCGAAACGATCAAGATCTTGAACAGCGATTTGCCGAATTCCACAAAACCCTGTTTGCTGTAGATGCGGCCGAACCCCTTTGCGGGCGAGATGCGCGACCATTGCGGACGCACCCTCTCAAGCACCGGCGACGGCAGGTTCTGGAAAAAAGAGGAGGCAAGGCCGAAAACGATGAACATGATCATGGCCGGCATGAGCAGGTAGGCCATGGACGTGCCGAGAAAATACAGCAGCGACAGGGCGTCCGGCCGGGTGCTGAGGTTCCATTGGTCGGGCTGGCCGAACAGGTCCTTCAGCGTTACGCCGAGACGACCGGCGCTTTCAGGCAGAAAGAAAACCAGATAGCAATAAAAGGCGAGTGACGAAGCAAAGATCGGCACTTCGCGAGAAAAGGGAAGATTGCCCTTCTCGGCCGCATCACGGAGTTTTTTCTCCGTGGGGTCTTCTGTTTTACTGTCCTTGTCCTGATCGTCTGCCAAGGCACGTTCCCGGGATCAAAAAAAGGCCCGCCGATCGCGGCAGGCCGTCATCCCGAAACTAGCGCCCGAGGCCGGCCATCGCAATGGCCGGCTCTGCCCGTGAGGTGGGTTATCAACCGGCTTCCGCTCAGGCGGCCGCCGATTGTTCCTCCGTGGCGGCTTCCTTCAGCTGGATCTGGCCGGAATTGGCCAGGCGGATTGCTTCCTGCGCCACGGCGCGGCGTGCGATCGCCACTTCGCGGGTGTTGATGGAAGCCTGCGGCACTGCGAGGTCCGATTCGATCATGCGGCGCTGGCGCGGGCTGATGCTGGACAGCACACATTCCTTGATTTCCATGGTTGCGCCACGCAGCGCCATGGTCAGAACGTCCGCCGAGACATCGTTGAGCAGCAGGACGCGGCTGCGCTGCGGCATGAACATGAGGTCGTCGAAGAGGAAGATCTTCGGCTTGACCTTGTTGGCGGCTTCCTTGCTGAGCGTCTCGAGCGAGCTGAGCAGCGTATCGACCTGCGGCTTGTCCAGTTCGTTCATCAGATCGGCAACCTTCGTGGAACCGCCCGCATTACGCTCGGCTTCGATTTCATTGATGAGGTTGACCACACGCTTCTCGATGATCTGGGCAGCCGTGGGGCTGACTTCCTTCATGTTCACCGTACGGTTCATGATATCGGCGCGCTGCTCTTCGGGAATGGTCAGAAGAACCTTGGCACCGAAGGACGAGGGCAGCATGGAGAGGATATAGGCGATGGTCTGCGGATGTTCGCGTAGCAGGAACTTGCCGACGAATTCCGGCTCGGCTTCCTGCAAGCGGTCCCAGATCGACGCCTCGTAAGCCTGGAAGGCTGCACGGCGACCGAGAAGGCTATCCACCTCCTCTGGCGTCAGACCCTCTTCGAGGATGCTTTCGATCGCCTTGGCATTGTCCATCAGACCCGTTCCTTCCGTGAACAGGTCCTCGAACTCGGCCACGATCTGGGCGAGTTCGTCAGGGGGAATGACACGCAGCGTCTGGGCCGAGGAAATGATCATCTGCAATTCGTGCTGCGTGAAAAACTTCAGCAGCTTGCCGGCGACGCCCTTACCCATGGCAAGAAGCACCGCGGCCGCCTTGTCGGCCTGAGACAACGGCTTCCCTGCCAGGGGGTTACCGAAATCCTCGAAGTCCATCATGGTCTTTCCTCTCCGTCCCCACAGGGATCAGGCTTTTCTCGTACTCATTACTTCAATCAATTTTACGCCAAAGCGCGTATCATCGTCTTCAAGTACCGTTATTTCACCGCGCGCAATACGGCGGCCATTCACCATGATCTCGACCGGCTCGCCGATCTTGCGGTCAAGCGCGATCGTCGCGCCTTCTTCAAGGCTCATCAGACCCGAGACGAGCATCCGGCTGGTGCCGAGAACGATCTGGACATCGATCGGGATGTCCATGATCAGGTCCATATTGTCGGACAGGCCGCTGCCGAGCGGCGCCTTGATGCCCGCGACCTGTGGGGTGGCCGCGAAATCGTTCATCGCAAAATCGCCCGCTCCGCCACCAAAGGCGGAAAGGTCGCTATCGGCGGAAGCGTCGTCAACGCTTCCGAAATCCCCGAAGTCGCCAAAATCGGACAGCGAACCTTCCGCATCCGTCTTGAGGACGCCACGCAGATCGCCGATAGCCTGGTCGAGCTCACCGCCATCTTCAAGCGACGGCAGCGCCATATCATCGGTCACAGGTGTTTTCTTCGTAGCCATGCGCTGATTATTCCCTTTGAAACTTGCGTCAGCCTGCCCAGCACCCCAAGAGGGTGGACAGGATTTAACCCATCAAATGTCGCAAGATGTCGTCGTCCGTGCTTACATTGTTCTTTACCCGAACCATGTAGCGGTCGCCGGACTTGCCGAATTCACAATTATAGAGCTTGGAGCCGTTGGCGCTGACCTCGACGCCGATATCGTCCTGTTTCAGATCCTGAAACGGAATGACGTCGCCGGCCACCAGTCTGGAGATCGTCCGCAGGGTCAGCGTTTCGAGCTTGATACGCGCCTCGAGCGTTACCTGCGATCTCTTCACCTGCTCCGAAATCATATCCACCCATTCCTCCTGCTTCTTCAGCGCCTGGGCTGAAGCCTTGGGAGCGGCGATGGAGGTCTTGAGCAGGGGCCGCTGCGGCACGATGAGCGCGAATTCCGAAGAAACCTTGCCGATATCGATCTTCATGCGGACGGTCACGCCGTAAAGGCCGGTGATCATCTCGTCGAAAGCGCTTTTCCCATTGGCCTTGAACGGCGGGTCGATCGTCGCCTCGAAGCCGCCCGGTGCATTGACGCCCGAGCGCAGCACACCCCCGATGCGTCCGAGAACCATGGCCGCAAGGTCGAGTTCGATATGGGACAGGCTGCGTTCGTCCGGCTCGCCGATGGTGTCGGCTGCCGCGCCCAGCATGCGCTCCATGAGCGCGATGACGAAGCCGTTGCCGACAGCCATCATGAAATTGGGGCACCAGTTGCGCAGCGAACAATCGGCAACCGAGACATTCTGTCCGAGATTGGCGATGAGATCGGTCATCAGCCCCGATTCGGAGCCGATATATTCGACGTCTATCGCGATACCGGTCTCGCTGTGGAAGATATCAGGCAGGAATTCGCTGTAGAGATGCCCGATATCGGAACCGACCTTTGCGATCGTCTTGCGATCGGAAAGCCCACCCGTAAGCTTCGCGAGCAGCGAGGTGTCGATGACGGGTGCTTTTTGCTGTGCAGCTTTAGCCATGGTCATGCCGCCTTGTTTTCGCCGCCGGGGTTCATCATCTCCTGCTCGACGGCGTCGATGGACGGCCGCTCGTAGTTGGAGATGGTCTTGCGCCCGTATTCAAGCGCGACCTGCGGCACCGAACCGTTCATGTAGGCGATCAGCGTCTGCTTGACGATGATATAGAGGCGGTGCTGCTTGGTGCGGACGATCTTGACCTGCGAAGCGAGCGGGTTGCAGATCGAATAGGACAGGATGATACCGAGCATGGTGCCGACGAGTGCGGCGCCGATCAGGCCGCCCAGTACTTCCGGCGATTCGTTGATCTTGCCCATGGCCTTGATGACGCCGAGAACCGCCGCGACGATACCGATGGCGGGGAAGGAATCGCCCATGGTGGTGATCGCGTGGTAGGGTTTCAGCTTGTCGTGCAGGATGGTTTCGATTTCCTCGTCCATCAGCGCTTCGATTTCGTGGCTGCGGGCGTTACCGATGATGATGAGGCGGACGTAGTCGCAGATGAACGACGTCAGCTCCTTGTTCTTCAGGACCGAAGGCGCGCTCTGGAAGATCGAGGACTCTTCCGGATTGTCGATATGCGCCTCGATCTCGTTGCGCGATTTCGTGCGCAGGTCGCGCATCAGCGAATAAAGCACGCCGAGCACGTCGAGATAGTTGCGCTCCTTCGGGACCGAGTGCTTGAAGGCCTCGCCGAGCGCCTTGCCCGAGTCCTTCACGACCTTCATCGGGTTCGCCATGATGAAGCCGCCAAGACCGGCACCGCCGATGATCAACAGTTCGAACGGCTGAATCAGGACGTCCAGATGGCCGCCCATCGCCATGTAGCCGCCGATAATGCAGCCGAAGGTGATTATAAGTCCAATTACAATATTCATTGATCGACCACGCCCGAACAGTGTTCCATGCCGCCATGTCTAGAAAATGTGGCTTGCGTGAACCTGTCCGTCAGGCCTCGTTCGCTCGTCACCGCAGCCAGTTTCGCACAAGCAACCTGCGGCATTATCCCGACAAAGGCGGACGTGCGCCTTGATATCGGGATCAAACGAGAGCGGCGGTTCAGTGACTTCCACCTATACCAGCTACAGACTGATCAGTCAGGACATCGGCAAATCGCTTGAGCGAGTGTCGAAGCAGCCTGATGTGGCCCGCGAAACCGAATATTACCGGTCGAAGATCGGTAACGTGAAATCCGTTGACGATTTCATGGCCGATACCCGTCTTTACAATTATGCGCTTAAAGCCCACGGCCTTGAAGACATGGCCTATGCGAAAGCCTTCATCCGCAAGGTGTTGACGGAAGGCACGTCCGACAAGAATGCCTTTGCCAACAAGCTTTCCGACAGCCGTTATGCGGATCTTGCGAAATCGCTCGACTTTGCAAGCCTGGGTGCGGCGGCGACCTCTGCCGAGGCTGCCCAGTCCGGCATCATCAGCAAATACACCCGCCAGACGCTGGAACAGGAGGCGGGTGGCGATAATAACGGTGTCCGCCTCGCTCTTTATTTCGAGCGCAAGGCACCGACGATCAAATCGGGTCTCGATTTTCTGGCTGATGACGCGCTCGCGCAGGTGTTTCGCACCGCCTACAACCTGCCCGACGAATTTGCTGCAGCAAGTGTCGACAAACAGGCAGCGCTCATCGAAAAATCCATCAATATCAAGGATCTGCAAAATCCTGAAAAGGTCGGCAAGCTGCTCGAGCGTTTCACCATCATGTGGGAAATGCAGAACCCCTCGACGACCTACGATCCTCTGGCCGTTTTCGGCTCCTCCAGCGGCTACGGCATTTCCCCTGATCTGCTGATCTCCATCAATTCCCTGAAACTCGGAGGCAAATGATATGCAATCCGGACTATACGTCGCGCTTTCCTCGCAGATCGCGCTGGAGCGTCGTCTCACCACCATTTCCGACAATATGGCGAATGCGAACACGGTCGGATTCCGCGGTTCCGAAGTGAAATTCGACGAAATGGTCGCCAAGAACCACAACTCCATGAATGCCAAGGTGGCGTTCGTGTCCCAGGGCAACGACTATCTTTCCACCCGTCAGGGCGCTTTCGAACAGACCGGCAATTCTTTCGATTTCGCCATCAAGGGCGATGCCTGGTTTGCGCTGGACACGCCCGACGGCCAGATTCTGAGCCGCGACGGCCGTTTCACCATGCGTCCGGACGGAGCGCTCATCTCCTCGAGCGGTTATCCGGTTCTCGACGCCGGCGGCGGTCCCATCCAGCTCAATGCGAATGGCGGCCCGATCACCGTCAGCCTCGATGGTGCCATCCGCCAGAACGACAACATCGTCGCCACGCTCGGCATCTTCCAGGCGGATTTCTCGAAAGGCTTCCTGCGCCATCCCAATAGCGGCGTGAAGCCCGTGGCCACGCCGACACCGGTCGTCAACAATCACGAGGTCGGCGTCGTACAGGGTTATCTCGAGCAGTCGAACGTCAACGGCATTTCCCAGATGACCCAGCTCATCCAGGTCAACCGTGCCTTCGAGAGCATTTCGTCGATGATGCGCGATACCGAATCCACCTTCGGCGATGCCATCAAGACGCTTGGCGGCGCACGTTAAGGAACTGAGCGATGACAATGCCGGAATCCACGCTCACGGTTGGCGCGATTTCACCGAAGCTCGCCCAGCTGGCCAGCCTTGCCGGGCACTATGCCGATCCGGAGTTTTCGGTGGCGCCCGGCGGACATGTCCGCACCATAGCCGCCGGACACTATACGGTTTCCGGCCTGTCACGGCATGTGAGGCTCGGCGAATTCGTTGCCCATCGCAGCGCGACCGGCATCCATCTCGGCGAAGTGGTGCGGGTGGAACCTGATATCTGTTACGTCTGCCCCATCGAACCGGGCGAGCCTATCGGCATTCACGACACCGTCATCCGCAAGGGCGCCTTCCGCGTCGCGCCTGACGACAGCTGGTGCGGACGCACCATCAATGCGCTTGGCGAACCCATCGACGGCAAAGGGCCGCTTGCCTCCGGCACGGAGCGCCGTCCGATTTCCAGCAACGCACCGCCGTCGATGACGCGTAAGCGGGTGGAGACGCCGTTCAAGACCGGCGTCCGGGCAATCGATATTTTCTCGCCGCTGTGCCTTGGCCAGCGTCTCGGCATTTTTGCCGGCTCGGGTGTCGGCAAATCCACGCTGCTGTCGATGCTCGCCAAGGCCGACGCCTTTGACAAGGTCGTTATCGGGCTTGTCGGCGAGCGCGGTCGTGAAGTGCGCGAGTTCATCGAGGATACGATGGGCGAGAACATGGGCAAGTCCGTCGCCGTCGTCGCGACCAGCGACGAAAGCCCGATGCTGCGCAAGATGGCCCCGCTTTCGGCCGTCACCATTGCCGAATATTTCCGCGACAGGGGCGACAACGTCCTTCTCATCATCGACAGCGTCACCCGTTTTGCCCACGCGATCCGCGAAGTGGCGGTCGCTTCGGGTGAGCCGCCGGTGGCACGCGGCTATCCGGCCTCGGTCTTCACCGAATTGCCGCGCCTTCTGGAGCGGGCCGGACCCGGCGCCGAGGGCAGCGGCACCATCACCGCCATCGTCTCCATCCTGGTGGACGGCGACAATCACAACGATCCGATTGCCGATTCGACCCGCGGTATTCTTGACGGCCATATCGTGCTGGATCGTAGCCTTGCCGAAGAAGGCCGCTATCCGCCGATCAATCCCTTGGCCTCGATCTCGCGTCTCGCCAAGAAGGCATGGACACCGGATCAGGAAAAGCTGGTGTCGCGCCTGAAAGCGCTGGTGCATCGCTTTGAGGAAACACGGGATCTACGCCTCATCGGCGGCTATCGGCCCGGTACCGATCCCGATCTCGACATGGCGGTGAAGCAGGTTCCGATCATCTATGAAACGCTGAAACAGCTTCCGAACGAGCCGGTAGCGCAGGACGCCTATGCGGATCTCGCGACCGCGTTGCGCGGTGGAGGGCAGAATAATCAGCCGCAGGTAAACCCGAGAATGAGAGGCTGACCCGTGAAAAAGAAACAGATCGACAAGATCGACAATAGCGACGTCGAGGACGTACAGCCGCAGCCTCCCTTTTTTACGCCCGACCGCATTCTGGCATGGACGGGAATAGGGCTTGCCGCCGCCGCCGCCTTTTTCCCCTGGTACGTGTTCTTCAACGAGGACAAGTTCGGAATGAAGGTGGCGGATGGCGACCGCACGCGCGACCTGCCCCATACCGGCCCGCGGGAAGTCTTCAGTGTTTCGCCGATGGCAATGACCAATCGCAACAAGGAAGACACGCCGCCGCCGGCCGAACTGCCGGACATGCTGACGACGGCGACAGTCAGTGAAAAGGGCAAGGAAAAACAGAACAATCTCGCCGCCGGGCTTGAGGACCAGCCCTTCCCCGGCCAGACCTCCTTCCGCCTGCTGCACGTCGCCAACGGCCGCGCACTGATCGAGGACGGATCGGGCATGTATATGGTGCGGGTCGGCTCCACCTTGCCCGACAATGCGCTTCTGACCAAGATCGAGCAGCGCGGTGGCGAATGGACGATAGAGACTTCTTCGGGAAAAACCTATCGCCCTGAAAAATAGACGGCTTCCACTTTCCATCAAAAAGGCGCGCCCGCATTTGCAGGCGCGCCTTTTTTGTTTTCGAATGGTCGAAACGGCAGTTTTCCCCTGTCTTCCCGCCCTTCGACCCTCTCCGCAAGTCTGACGCAAGATTAGCCCCTTAGGTTCGGGCCATACGAGATGGAGAAGTCTATGCAACCGATTCAACTGTTCGATCTGGCCTCCCGCCAAGCGGAATGGCTGAGCGTGCGGCAGGAAGTCGTGGCGACCAACATCGCCAACGCCAACACACCCAAGTTCCACGCCAAGGATGTCAGCCCTTTCGAGGCAGTGATGCAGGCCACCAGCCAGCAGGTCGGCATGGCGAAGACCCATCCCGCCCATTTCGGTGCGAGTGAGCTCAGCGAAAATATCGCGGTGCGCGACAACCCGATCAATAACGAAATCGGCATGCAGGAATCCGGCAATTCGGTCGCGCTTGCTGAGGAAATGACCAAGACCGGCGAGATCAAGCGCCAATACGACCTGAACGCCAGTCTCGTCAAATCCTTCCATCGCATGATGCTGATGACGGTAAAGAGGTAAACCATGGATCCCTTGAGTGCGGCGAGCAAGATCGCGGGCAGCGGCCTGGAAGTGCAGTCCACGAGACTGCGCATCGTTTCGGAAAACATTGCCAACGCAAGATCGACCGGCGACACGCCCGGCGCGGACCCCTATCGCCGCAAGACCGTGACATTCGGCTCCGAGCTTGACCGCGTAAGCGGCGCGCAGCGCGTGACGGTGAAGAAGCTTGGCGTCGACCGTGGCGATTTCGTCCACGAATATGACCCCGGCAATCCGGCCGCCGATACCAACGGCATGGTCAAGATGCCGAACGTCAATGTCCTGATCGAAATGGCGGATATGCGCGAAGCCAACCGCAGCTACGACGCCAACCTTCAGGTCATCCGCCAGACCCGCGACCTCGTCGCCTCCACCATCGACCTTCTGAAAGCATCGCAATGATCGACGGTATCAAACAACTCGGTTCCCTTTCGCTGACGCGCGGCGCAGGCAACGTCTCCTCGCTGACGGAAAGCATTTTCGGCAGCCAGCAGACAACACCGGCCCAGCAGACGGGTGCAAGCTTTGCAAGCGTTCTCGGCAATATGTCGACGGATGCGATGAACAATCTGAAGAAGGCGGAAGTGGCCTCCTTCGAGGGTATTCAGGGCAAGGCAAACACCCGTGAAGTGGTCGACGCCGTGCTTTCCGCCGAGCAGTCGCTGCAGACAGCCATCGCGTTCCGCGACAAGATCGTGTCGGCCTATCTCGACATTACCAAGATGCAGATTTAGAGCGCGTCCGGTTTGAAGGTATCGTTGGCCGCGCTCTAGGCCTTTGTTTTTAAGCATTTTCCGGACGTAAGACCGCTCCGCGCTTTTACTGGAAATGCTCTAGCCCAGCAGGAAAAATGACATGAGAGCTCTTGCCATCGCTGCCACCGGTATGGACGCCCAGCAGACCAATCTGGAAGTCATTGCCAACAACATCGCCAATATCAACACCACCGGCTACAAGCGCGCGCGTGCGGAGTTCACCGATCTTCTCTACCAGACCGAGCGCATGCAGGGCGTGCCGAACCGGGCCAACCAGGCGATCGTGCCGGAAGGCGCCAATATCGGCCTCGGCGTGCAGACATCAGCCGTGCGTAACATCCACACGCAGGGCAACCTGATCGAGACCGGCAACAAGCTCGACGTGGCGATCATCGGACAGGGCTGGTTCCAGATCGAAGCCGCCGACGGCTCGACGCTCTACAGCCGCGCCGGCGCCTTCAACAAGAATGCCAACGGCAACCTGGTGACGGTCGACGGCTACAATGTCATTCCGAACATCAATATCCCGACCGACGCGCAGGACATCACCATTACCCGCACGGGTCAGGTGACCGCCCGTATCGGTAACGCTGCGGATTTCACGCAGCTTGGCCAGTTGACCATCGCCAACTTCGCCAATGAGGCGGGTCTGAAGCCACTTGGCGACAACCTCTTTTCCCAGACGCCGGCCTCTGGCGCCCCGGTTGTCGGCGTGCCTGATGATCCGAGCTACGGCTACGTCAAGCAATCCTACCTCGAAGGCTCGAACGTCGACGCCGTCAAGGAAATCACCGACCTCATCACGGCGCAGCGCGCCTACGAGATGAATTCCAAGGTCATCACCACCGCTGACGAAATGGCTTCGATTGTCAGCAAGAACCTGAAGTAAGAACGGAAAGGCAGGCGGACATGAGGTTTGGCCGAAAAAATAGCAGCTGCAGAACGGCGTTCGTCCGTATGTGCCTGGCGTCTGCCTTTTCACTGGGTGCCCTGGCACCCGCTTTTGCGCAGGCACCGATGGCGCTGGTTCCCACACGCACGATCTATCCGGGCGAGACGATCTCGCGCGAACAGGTGAAGCCGGTGGAAGTGACCAACCCCAACATTTCTGCGGGCTACGCGAGCGATATCAGCGAAGTGGAAGGCATGATCTCCAAGCAGACATTGCTTCCCGGCCGCACGATCCCCATCGCAGCGCTTCGCGAACCGTCACTGGTGGTGCGCGGCACGAGCGTCAAACTCGTTTTCCACATCGGCAACATGACGCTGATGGCGTCCGGAACGCCGATGAGCGACGGCTCGCTCGGCGAGGTCGTAAGGGTACGCAACATCGATTCCGGCGTGATGGTCAGCGGCACCGTCATGAAGGACGGAACCATTCAGGTTATGGCGAAATGAAAGTGCTTCGTATCCTCTGTGCGGCTCTGGTCTTTTCGGCCCTGCCCTTCCTCTCGACGCCGCCCGCTCAGGCAGACACGTCCCGCATCAAGGATATCGCATCCCTGCAGGCCGGACGTGACAACCAGCTGATCGGATACGGTCTCGTCGTAGGTCTTCAGGGCACGGGCGACAGCCTGCGCTCCTCGCCTTTCACCGAACAGTCCATGCGCGCGATGCTGCAGAACCTCGGCATCACCACGCAGGGCGGCCAGTCCAACGCCAAAAACATCGCCGCGGTGATGGTGACGGCCAACCTGCCGCCCTTTGCCAGCCCCGGCAGCCGCGTGGACGTTACGGTCAGCTCGCTCGGCGACGCCACCTCGCTTCGCGGCGGCAACCTCATCATGACTTCACTTTCCGGCGCGGACGGGCAGATCTATGCGGTTGCCCAGGGAGCGCTGATCGTCAACGGGTTTTCGGCCCAGGGCGATGCCGCAACGCTGACGCAGGGTGTGACCACATCGGCGCGCGTGCCGAACGGCGCGATCATCGAGCGCGAGCTGCCGTCCAAATTCAAGGATTCGGTCAATCTGGTCCTTCAGCTGCGCAATCCCGATTTTTCGACCGCGGTCCGGGTCGCCGATGTCGTCAACGCGTTTGCCCGCGCCCGTTACGGTGACGGCATCGCCGAGCCGCGCGATTCGCAGGAAATCTCGGTGCAGAAGCCCCGCACCGCCGACCTGACCCGGCTGATGGCGGAAATCGAAAACCTGACGGTCCAGACGGATACGCCGGCGAAAGTCGTGATCAACGAACGCACGGGCACGATCGTCATCGGCGCGGATGTGCGCATTTCCCGCGTGGCAGTGAGCTATGGCACGCTGACCGTGCAGGTGACGGAATCGCCACAGGTCATCCAGCCGGCGCCATTCTCGCGCGGCCAGACGGCCGTGCAGCCGCAGACGGATATCATGGCATTGCAGGAAGGCAGCAAGGTCGCCATCGTCGAAGGCCCTGACCTTCGCACGCTGGTTGCCGGTCTCAACAGCATCGGGCTCAAGGCGGATGGCATCATCGCCATTCTGCAAGGCATCAAATCCGCCGGCGCCCTTCAGGCGGAGCTTGTGCTGCAATGATGGAACTTCACAAGAAAACCGCTTTCAGCAATAGCCTTACCCGGTTCGCGGCCGTCGCCTCGCTGCTTTTCCTGTTGCCTGCCGCCGGCGCCGAAAGCCAGCAGAACGTGGTGTCGGAACTCAGTACGCAGGATGAGATCCAGAAATTCTGCACCAATATTGCCGATGCCGCCCGCGACCAGCGTTACCTCATGCAGAAGCAGGAGCTTGAAAAGCTTCAGGCTGACGTCAACGAGCGCATTTCCACGTTGCAGGACCGCAAGGCGGAATACGAGGACTGGCTGGCGCGCCGCAATCATTTCCTCGAGCAGGCGAAAAGTAATCTGGTCGATATCTACAAGACGATGAAGGCGGATGCCGCGGCCCCACAGCTCGAGAAGATGCATGTGGAAATCGCCGCTGCCATCATCATGCAGCTTCCGCCGCGCCAATCCGGCCTCATCCTCAGTGAAATGGATGCCAAGAAAGCCGCAACCATCGCCGGCATCATGTCGCAGGCAATCGACAAAAACACTTCGAAGGATCCCACATGACCCCGCGTCTTCCGGCCCTCCTCCTGCCGCTTGCCCTGCTTGCCGGCTGCCAGAACAACCAGACCCTGAAGGAAATCGGCAACGCGCCTTCGATGAGCCCGATCGGCAGTGGCCTGCAATTCAGCCAGACGCCGCAGATGGGCAGTTACCCGAAGCAGCCAAAGCACATGGCCAGCGGCTATTCGCTATGGAGCGACAGCCAGGGAGCGCTGTTCAAGGATTTGCGCGCGCTCAACATCGGCGACATCCTGACCGTCAACATCCAGATCAACGACAAGGCCGATTTCGACAATGAGACCGAGCGCAACCGCACCAATGCGAGCGGCCTGAACTGGAAAGCCAAGGCGCAGATCTTCGGCTGGACGCCGGAAGCCGATTCGAACATCAAATACGGCTCCGACACAGACACCCAGGCCAAGGGCAAGACCAAGCGCTCCGAGAAGCTGACGCTGCTGGTGGCCGCCGTGGTGACCGGCATTCTCGAAAATGGCAACCTCATCATCAGCGGTTCGCAGGAAGTGCGCGTGAACCACGAAATCCGCATCCTGAATGTCGGCGGTATCGTCAGGCCACAGGATGTCGATGCACAGAACATCATCTCCTACGAGCGCATCGCCGAAGCCCGCATCTCCTATGGTGGTCGCGGACGCCTGACGGAAGTGCAGCAACCGCCGGTCGGCCAACAGGTCGTCGACCTGTTCTCGCCGCTCTGACGCCGACATGCGAAAGCGGGACTGACCCATGGAAAACGAACAGACCGAGGTCAAGAAAAAATCCTCCCCGCTGGTCATGACCATAGCGGGGGTTGCTATCCTCACCCTGCTCGGCGCGGGCGGCGGCTGGTTCGTGGGCGGCCTGGTCGCCCCGAAGATCGCCGGCGCCGAGGCGCATGCCACGGCTGCCGCCGGCGGACACGGCGAGAAGAAGGGCGAAGGCATCGAAAAAATCCCGGCAGAGGCGAACGGCATCGTCCAGCTTGACCCCATCACCACCAACCTTGCTTACCCCGCGACGAACTGGGTGCGGCTCGAAGTGGCGCTGATGTTCAAGGGCCCGGTGGAGGTTAATCTGGCCGAGGATATCCATCAGGATATCATGGCCTATGTTCGCACCGTTTCCCTCCAGCAGCTGGAAGGGCCGCGCGGCTTTCAATATCTTAAGGATGACATTCAGGAACGAGTTGACCTGCGCTCTCAAGGGCGCGTATCCAAGGTCATGTTCCGGACCTTTGTCATCGAATGATTCGATTTCTTGTAACCATCGCCGTCCTTCTCGCTTTGCCGGGTCTTGCCAATGCCCAGCAATTTCCGACCGATCTGTTTAATACACAGATAGACGGATCCGTTGCGGCATGGATCATCCGCACCTTCGGCCTTTTGACGGTTCTGTCCGTCGCGCCGGGCATCCTGATCATGGTCACGAGCTTTCCGCGCTTCGTGATCGCATTTTCGATCCTGCGCTCCGGCATGGGCCTTGCTTCGACCCCGTCGAACATGATCCTGCTATCGATGGCGATGTTCATGACCTTCTACGTGATGTCGCCGACCTTCGATAAAGCCTGGACGGACGGCGTGCAGCCGCTCCT
Source organism: Agrobacterium arsenijevicii (assembly GCA_000949895.1). Classification (GTDB taxonomy): domain Bacteria; phylum Pseudomonadota; class Alphaproteobacteria; order Rhizobiales; family Rhizobiaceae; genus Agrobacterium; species Agrobacterium arsenijevicii. Next base: position 93,429 of record JWIT01000016.1, read on the forward strand.
GCAGAACCAGATCAACGAACAGCAGGCCATAGGGCGCATCGCCGAGCCCTTCCGTACCTTCATGAACGCCAATACGCGTGACAAGGATCTGAAGCTGTTCGTCGATATCGCCCGTGAACGCGGACAGGTGGTAATGACCGACAATGTCGTCGACTACCGTGTGCTCGTTCCGGCCTTCATGCTGTCGGAAATCCGGCGCGGTTTCGAGATCGGTTTCCTGATCATCCTGCCATTTCTGGTCATCGATTTGATCGTCGCCACCATCACCATGGCCATGGGCATGATGATGCTGCCACCCACCTCGATTTCCCTGCCGTTCAAGATCCTGTTTTTCGTGCTGATCGACGGCTGGAACCTGCTTGTCGGCAGCCTCGTCAGATCGTTCAACTGACGGCATTTGTGCCGAAATAATCTTCGTTAATCCTGTTTGTTAACCCCGCAGCCCCACGGCCGCGGGGTTTTCGCGTTTTAACCCTTTGGTTACCGTTTTCGCTAGGGGACGGATAACTATAATTTTAAATTAAAAACTTACCATTTAAATATACCTAGCAGTAACCATAAGTATTTTCTAGTATTTCTTAATGCTCAAATTAATAATTGCGCAATTTTTCGCTGCGAAATTCTCCTTACACACAGCGGGTTTGGTTTCCAGAGACAAGTAACTCTGAACCGAGTGGCATGAGGCCGAAACGTTGTGACCGGTAATACCAAGTCCGGAATGTCCCCAACTCCAGTATCTCGTAAAAATAAGGGACAAAATACTATGGCAAGCATTCTCACCAACGCCTCTTCTATGGCTGCTCTCCAGACGCTGCGTTCGATCGGCAACAACATGGAGACCACACAGGGTCGTATCTCGACCGGCCTGAAGGTAGGCTCCGCCTCCGACAACGCCGCTTACTGGTCCATCGCGACCACGATGCGTTCGGACGCTTCGGCACTCTCCACCGTTTCTGACGCACTCGGCATCGGTGCAGCCAAGGTCGACACCGCATATGCCGGCATGGAAGCCACGATCAAGGTCGTTCAGGAAATCAAGGACAAGCTGATCCTTGCCCAGGACCCGACCGCCGACAAGAAGAAGATCCAGAAGGAAATCGGCCAGCTCCAGAAGCAGCTGACCTCAATCGCGGACTCCGCGACCTTCAACGGTGAAAACTGGCTGAAAACGAAAGTAACCGCCAACGGTACAGCTCTAGCTGCCGGCACCGATGACGCCGCTATCGCCAATCTGAAAAAGCAGGTCGTCGCATCCTTCACCCGTGACTCCGCTGGCGCCGTCAAGGTTCAGCGCGTCGACGTACAACTCAGCGCTTCAAACGTACTTATTGATAGCGGTAATACCAGCGGCACGACTGATAAGGGCGGCATCCTTGACTCTTCAGCTAAGGACACTGTAGCGAAAGCATCGATCCTGACGCTCGATATTTCCGACATGAGTGTTTATCGCGGCGCTGCCGCAGCTCCGACCGCGAGCGAATTCCTTGGTTCCACGGCTACGGACAACGACATCCTCGACAAGCTCATCAGCCACGTCGACAAGCAGCTTGAAACCCTCAACGGCGCCGCTGCCGATATGGGTTCGGTGTCCAACCGTATCTCCATGCAGGGTGACTTCGTTTCCAAGCTGACGGCAACGATGGAAAAGGGTATCGGCCGTCTGGTTGACGCCGACATGAACGAAGAATCGACCCGCCTCAAGGCTCTGCAGACGCAGCAGCAGCTGGCAATCCAGGCTCTGTCGATCGCAAACAGCGACTCGCAGAACATCCTGTCGCTCTTCCGTTAATCGAACAGAAAATTACAAAAGTCGAGCCGCGCCCGAAAGGGCGCGGTTTTGCATTTGTGGAGTGGTCTGCAAACGGGAAGATTTCGTTTACCATCCTTGCTTTCAAAGCATTTACCACGATTTGAGCGAAGCGCCGGGAGCGCACTGAAATTAGGGAATTGGAAAGCACCCGCTGTCAGATTTTGGGCATGGACAAGCGGATAGCCGCTGGCCTGAATGACACGAAACGCAGTATCGCAAGCGGGGGCTGACCGTCTTGCAATCGCGTAAGACAGGCAGACGTGACGGAGGCTGACCCGAGCGTATTGCCCTTTTACCAAAGCCGCATCCGGAAACGGGTGCGGCTTTATTATTTTTTAAGCATTTCAGATTACGCGCGCGCACGCGCGAAGGTTGCACAGCAAATCTTCAGAATGCTTTTTTTTCGAAAATTCTTAGGTGTTCATTAACTATATAACGGTTAGCTAAAGCCATCGAAACGGTGAGCTAACCATTAAAAATCAGCAGGTTAGCAGGCATGATGCTGTGCGCCGTTCCCGGTGAGACCGGAATGTCCCTTCTTTAATCAGCCATTCAAGGGGCAAATCTACCATGACGAGCATTCTTACTAACGTCGCAGCTATGTCTGCACTCCAGACCCTGCGTTCTATCGGCCAGAACATGGAAACGACGCAGGACCGCGTTTCCTCCGGCCAGCGCGTCGGCGAAGCTTCCGACAACGCCGCTTACTGGTCGATCGCGACCACGATGCGTTCCGACAACGGTGCTCTTTCCGCAGTTCAGGACGCCCTCGGCCTCGGCGCCGCAAAGGTCGATACCGCCTATTCCGGCATGGAATCCTCCATCGACGTCGTTAAGGAAATCAAGAACAAGCTGGTTGCCGCCCGCGAACCCGGCGTCGACAAATCCAAGATCCAGGAAGAAGTCCGCCAGCTGCAGGATCAGCTGAAGTCGATTTCCAGCTCCTCGTCCTTCTCCGGTGAAAACTGGCTGCAGGCGAAGGTCAGCGATGGCAACGGCACGATCACCGACGTTACCAAGCAGGTCGTCGGCTCGTTTATCCGTGACTCAGGCGGCAACGTTTCCGTCAAGACGATCAGCGTTGCCCTCAGCAACAACACCGTTCTGTTCGATACATCTTCGGGCACAGCGGACAAGAAGATGGGCATTCTTGACTCTTATGCCTATTACGCCTCGACCGGCACCTATAAGTCGTTCGACACAACCACGACCGTCACTGCCACTGGCGCCAAGACCGAGAAGTCCATCGCCGCTACGATTTATACCGAAGCGCAGCTGGCCGCCCTGAAGCCGGCAGCCGCCGCTACGCCGGTCGCGATCGACTATACGACGACTCCAGGTCTGGCCACCGTTACACTCGGCAACGGCACGAAGGAAAACGGCACCTACCTCAAGATTGGCGACAACCAGTATGTGAAGGTAGTTGCGACCGATCCGGCAGCCGCTGGCTCGACCACCTCCGTCGTCGGCACGCTCGGCGCGACGAAGTACTACCTCGAGACGACTGCCGCCAATATCGATGCACCGACCCAGCTGACTTACTCCCTGACGTCGCTCGATATCACCAAGGACCTCAAGGGTACGTTCACGAACGCCGACGGCACAGCGCTGACGGATAACCAGTACCTCGACACCATGATCTCCTTCGTGGACAAGCAGCTCCAGGGCATGACATCCTCCGCTGCCGATCTCGGCTCGGTCAAGATGCGCATCGAACTGCAGGAAAACTTCGTCAACAAGCTGACCGACTCGCTCGACAAGGGCATCGGCCGTCTGGTTGACGCAGAGATGAACGAAGAATCCACCAAGCTCAAGGCTCTTCAGACCCAGCAGCAGCTCGCTGTCCAGGCCCTGTCGATCGCCAACAACGACTCGCAGAGCATCCTGTCGCTCTTCCGTTAATCGGAAAATACCATTCAAGACTGAAGAAGCCGCGCCTCGTGCGCGGCTTTTTTCGTTTATCGTCCACCTGAATGGCGAGCAGGAAATAGAGAAGCCTAACTTCCGCGAATAGAAAACCGGCTCTGCGGGAGCCTGAGCCGGGCTCAGCCGCGTAAGGCAACATCAAAACAAAGTTGTGAAAGCGCCGCCCGCAAGGTGAGCGAGTTTAACGAGCCGCATCCGGAAACGGGTGCGGTTATATTATTTTTAAGTTTTTTAGATGATTTACACGTAAAAATTACATTCTGAAATTTTACTACTTTAAGTATTTTTTAACCATAAAGCGGTTAGCTAAAGCCATCGAAACGGTGAGCTAACCATTAAAAATCAGCAGGTTAGCAGGCATGATGCTGTGCGCCGTTCCCGGTGAGACCGGAATGTCCCTTCTTTAATCAGCCATTCAAGGGGCAATTTATTATGACAAGCATTCTCACAAACGTCGCAGCAATGTCTGCACTCCAGACCTTGCGTTCTATCGGCCAGAACATGGAAACGACGCAGGACCGCGT
>JWIT01000017.1 GCA_000949895.1 Agrobacterium arsenijevicii
CAGTTAACCGGACGCTTACGAAGTTAATGTCGGCCAAGGGACAACTTGTCAGCAACCACTTCCCGATCCCCGATTGTGGTCTCGATCAAGGATTCCACTGATCTCACCGCTTTCCAGGCGGTTCTGTTCTTGCTGCCATGTAGTTGTGAATGGAGAAGAGGAAATGCAGGGCAATTGCGAAGCGTATGCCGCTGATTGTGTTCTCAGCGGCGTCCCTCCACCCGAGGATCGTCTTCAGCCCATTTCGCACCAATTCTCCTTGCGACCCTCCAACAGAAACGGTGCTTGAGTTTTCAGTCAGAAACAGCAGAGAGGAACCCTCTAGTATTGCGTACAAAAACAGTATGTCAGCCAGCAATACGGTCTGGAAACTCAACGAAAATCTGTTCTTGCCTGTAAAAAAACTGACGGCGGCCGACGCCAGAAACAGAAGAATGCAGTAAATCAAAAGTGCCGCAACGCTGTAGCACGCGACGTTGAAAACCATCGCCCCTGCGTTTCCGCGGATGCTCTCTGGACTGGAGTTGATAAACGTTGCCAAGGAAATCAGCAGAACTAAAATCACGTACCTGGTCGCAAAAAACATCATAAGAACCCCGTATTTTGCAAACCGATTTTTTTGGCCACAGGACGAGAACCGCTTTCTGTCACGCCACAGCGATCCGGGTAAAACCGGGTTGATGCCCTCAGACTTGGCAATCACGATCACTCGACCGGCTGCGCTCTAAATATCTCACGAATTGACTTCGCTCTTTGCCGCCATCCTTAACAGAAGAGGCCTCCTGGAGCTCCCTCGGTTGCGCGCCCATCTTTACCATTGCAATCGCCAGAATTTCGCCGGTTCTGCCAGACAGAGAAAGCCGATGGCTTGAGAGCCACTCGCGCAGTTGCGGGAGCGCGGATGATGCGGAGCCGCCCGCCAGGCAGAGGCCTTGTACACCAGCGAGGTAGGCCTGAAAATTGTCGCTCTGAGAGATAGCATCGCCTTCTGTTAAGCCGGCTTCAATCAGGCTCAACATTGCGGGAACGGCTGCCTCTCCGTAGACGTGAAGTCTCGTCAACGCTCCCCTCATCGAGAGACGTGCTTCCGGTTGCCCGGAAAGCCGCACCATCTCGACAATATACGGCTCGAGGTATTTATCAGGCAAAGCCGCAATGCCACTGCTCAGGTTCTCAAGTGACTGCTCTAAAGTGACCCCAATCGACTCCGGCCAGGTTTTACCGGCAAGACCACGTTTGATCATCTCGCTTGCCAGCACCGGCAACGCCGCCCGTTCGTTCTCACGCGCGTCGTACACCAGTGGACCGAGACGCGGAGGTGGTGGCAATATCGGATCTGCCAGAATTTTAAGCTGGAGATCAAATGCCGGCTTGGAGAGTTCGTCGACCAGCGGCAGACTGTTTTGATGATACGTGTAAGCTCGCCACTCCCCAGCCGTTGGTGCGCGCCGGGCCGCTATTGCAGCTTCGATATTGGCAGCAATCTCTTCTTCGATACCGCTGGCGTCGACTGTCAAATCGAGCCCAAGGGTACCAGTCAGAAATCTGCTCCAGGCTTCTTCGCAGTTCACAGGCCGTTCACCCCCGCTCAACTGCCGATCGATTTGCCACCAACCAATTTCCTTAACCCAGCCGCCCCCTTGTGGGACAGGCAGCAACAAATATCCAAGCGTGCGGTATTTTACTTCGGTGTGCCGAGTGCCGATAGATTTCACGAAACGATGCCGACGTCGCGTCTCTGGCATGGGCACTTAACCTGTATACCGAAAGCGCATCGTCGTAGCCGAGCTGTTCACCTTCGAATGAGTAACCGCGGCTCTTGACCTGTTGTCGTGTGACCACGAGGTCCGCTTCGGAAAGCGTGGTGCGCTCGCTGATGAGACATAGCCCCTGGCTTGCTTTCAGACGAACGGCATCGTTGACTCGGATCGGCGGTGTATGCGGCGCCGGGCGAGGTTGGACTAGCGCGTTTGGACTAAATTTTTCCTGGGCAACCGGGCAAACTGGCCTTCTCTCAAACCGAAACGCATTTGCGCTCTGCTGTATTTGCAGCTCCATTTGCCCGGGAATCGTCCGTGCTACAATCACCTTTTCCACTGAGCCAGCCAGCAATGCGCGAATGCAGAACTCATCGCATCTGTCGCTCTCTGCCTGGCGAAGTGCGATTGTCCTTGAATTGAGAGGAAGGCTGACGCGGTTGAGATCGTCCGAAATCCACTCTCGTGCTTCCACGTAAAGCGGTAGTGTCAGGATAAGGGGTAACAAAGCAAGCGTGGCTGGAACGAGCGCGATCGAAAGAAACGCACGACGTGGCCCGCGAAGGGGTAAAAATCTGAAAATGATCAGGAAGACGATACAGCTGAATAAAAGTGGCGCCGCCGCCCACAAGACCAGCGCTATTGGAAGACCGATAATGCTTATCGCCGCAATCGTTGCCAATTGAGGGAAATTGATGACGAATATTGTCAGGGCCGTGAGGGCAAGAAGTACCGGAAAAAACGCCTTGTAGACCATATGCAGCACTACTCGAAATTGCGGTACATCCGCTCGGCGGGTTGGTTACCTCATTCGCTATTGCCGGCGGTTGCTGTTGTAAAGCAAAGTCGGCTGGCATGATTAACGCGAGAGGATTGTTGGATTCACTCGCGACACCGCATCAGTACCGCGCTTGCTACGCAATTCAAACAGCTGAGGCAGTTACCGGTCGGAGGGGAAAGAGGGATAAAGCCGGGCGACGACTGCTTTTCTCATGGCGGTGGCAAGACGATCATGGAAAATTTCAAGAGTCCGTTCTGCCTCGGTCGGTGAGAGCCAATTGCAAGAAAGACGCCAACGACGGACGAACAGCCAGTCGAGATCACTGCATCGTGCGGATACAATGCTCGAACGAAGCTGTTCGAGCGTGAGAGGTCTCCTGACAGGGCTATGCCCTATCTCGGCGCATATTTCCCGATTGTAGGCCTTCGTCCTACGTTGCAAGAGAGCAGCGTCCTCGTCCGTAACCACAACAAGTCGGTCAATTTCTGAGCGGATATCGTCCGGCATATGGTCGATGGATGCTTCAACCGCCCCCACAAATCGATGATCGCTAGTGAAATCGATACCCCATTCGTTCACGCCGTATCGCCATAGGATCGTCTCAGCGTGCTCGGCCCAAAATCTGTCCTTCACCAAACCAAGTCCCTCCAGCAAACTAATCATCGCTGGCGTCGCAAGGGCTTCGCCGAAATTGTGGGAGGCGACGATTGTCACCACATTTTCCGGATTCGTATCTCGCTGGAAGATGCGTAGTTTCATCCATTCTGCCCGCACAGTCGTGGGGACAAGCGCAAAGAGATTTTTCTGCCCCGCAACATTCAGGACAGTAATGATAAGGTCATCCAAACGCGGCAGCGGCGTCGGCAAAATCGGCGGAATGCGTGGAACAGCGCCCCGCGGCGTCTCAGTCGCTTGCCCAAGTCTCACGAGGGCATTGCAACCCATCTGGTATCCAGAGATGAAATCGTGATGCCAGCCCTGATTCGCGTTCCCAGGCAGATTACCGACAAGAAATTTGATGATTTTGGCCAGTAGTTCTCGGCTTATCTCCTCAATCACACAACGTCCTCTAGTGCCGCGGGGAATAGTCACAATTTGCTCGTAGGTCCATGAAGGAATGCACACTCTATGTGCCGCCCAGATTGTCAAACCAAAATTCGCACGACGCTTAGCTGGCCACGATAGAAGAAGCGGGGCAGCGCGAGCTCTTAAGCTCTTGAAGGGAGCCGAACTGACGGCCCAGTGGTTACGCTGTTGAGCGGGCGGCAGTCATCAGCGGCATGATCATCGATTGGCCAACCTGAACCAAGGCAACACAAGGGACTTGGGAAATAATCAGTTGAACCTTGACGAACCAAAATGGTTCAAGGATATTCAAGGTGAACAACAGAGGACCTTTTCATGACCGCATTCACGATCCGCGTCCCGGACGAGGTGGCCGACCGCCTGAACCAGATTGCTCAAAAACTCGACCGTTCCCGCTCTTACATGGCAGCACAGGCCATTGAAGATTTTGTGGCGCGCGAAGAATGGCAACTCGCGGAAATTGAAGCCGGAATTGCCGAGGCGGACCGCGGCGAATTCGCCAGCGACGACGACGTGGCGCGCGTGGTCGGCAAATACGTCAAGGCGACTTCTCGATCATGAAGCAGAGGCGCATCCGCTGGACCGTGCGGGCGTTGCGGCGACTTGACGAAATCGGCGCGTACATCGAACAAGACGACCCAGATGCCGCTGCACGGGTCGTTGCCCGACTCGTAGCTTCCGTTGATATGCTCGCAGAGATGCCGGCCGCTGGACGCATCGGTCGTATCGCCAACACGCGCGAAGTAGTATTGTCCGACATTCCCTACATCATCCCTTATCGGGTTCGCCAAGACATCGAGATCATTACCGTAATGCATGCCTCTCAGAAATGGCCGAAGAGGCTGTAAAGGCAGTGCGTCACCTGGACACAACACCGGCAGCGGCTGCTCCGATCGCCTTGAATGGAATCGAACCTGCGACCTGCGAATATCTCGAAATCTCATCTCTCTGAAAATCCACGGCAATACCAATGTTGCCCTACGGGCTTCATCCTTGGTAAAGACGCCGGCGAACAGCTTCTCGCCATGGCAATCGAGTGCATTCGCACTGAGCATCCGCGGTTTCGGCATGACGTTGCTCTCAAAGCCGGCGTAATGATCATACAAAAGTGTCGACGTCTTTCAACAGGCAAATCCCGCAAATCTTTCAGCACACGCTTACACAATTCATTTTGACGTGTAGTCTGCGGCGATGCTCTGATGACGGGCATAGCGCGTATCGTATTGACTCGCAAATGAGGGGACATTCGTTGGGATATTGGGACGTCTTGCCGGCATCTGCCGATAACCTGCGCCTGTTCAATCCCGCCAAGGGTTGGGTTCAGTTTGCTGATCAAGTTGACGGCGACGGCAAGACCACCAGCTTTGGCGCTAGCCGCGATATCGACCTTGCGTTGAGCATCGCTTTAAACGTATCGAACCTTATGGTGCTGACCGGGGCCGGCGCGTCGTTCTGCGCAAGAAATCCAGCAAAGGACGCGCTCACCGCGCCCGGCATGGGCGACCTCTGGAACGCTGTCAAAGGCGCCGCCACCGACAAAACCTTCCAGGAAGTCATCGATCTCATACCCAAAGCAAAGGGCAGCGACACGAACATCGAAAAGTTGCTGACTCAATGCAAAATCTACGTCGAGCTCTTCGACAACATTGATAGCGCAACAATCAAAACCTTCATCGAAACCGCCGAGAAGGCGATCTCCACGCGCGTCAGCTTCGTCAGCGAAAACACCGACCTCCAGGCGCATGGCATGGTGATCCGTAAGATCGCGCGACGCGGCATTCGGAAGCCCCGCGCCAAATTTTTCACGACTAACTATGATCTGTGCTTTGAATACGCGGCGCGGGCACAACGCTTCACCATCATCGATGGCTTTTCCCATGCGATGCCGCAAATCTACGATCGGGGCCATTTCTCCCACGACATCGTCCGCCGCGAGAATGCCAAGGAGGGGCCGGACTATATCGAGAACGTCTTCCATCTTTACAAACTGCACGGTTCGATCGACTGGAAACGAAGCGGTGCCGATATCGTGCGGACTGAGGGCTCTGAAACACCCCTTCTGATCTTTCCACGTGATAGCAAATACCAGGAAGCTTTCGAGCCGCCCTACCTCGACATGATGGGCGCATTTCAGAGTGCGCTGCGCGAGCCCGATACCGCCCTGATCGTCTCAGGTTTCGGCTTCAACGACGACCATTTGAGCAAGCCGGTGATGGCGGCGCTGGAGGCCAATATGAGCCTCAAGCTGATAGTGTGTGACGTTGCCGTTCTTAGAGACGACGTCTTGGTGAAAGGCGATCATAGCATTGCCGAGGTAAGCGCTGTGCGGGATGGCGTCAGCAGCTACTTTGAGAGATTCAAACAACTGGTTCGGACCGGCGATCAGCGCATCACGCTACTCAGCGGCCGCTTTGAAGATCTGGCACTCGCCATCCCCGATCTTGTTGCGCAAACCGAACGCGAACGCCATCTTGACCGAATGCAGGCTGCGCGAGGTTTCGGCGACGGAGTGCCGTCGTGATCAAACACAGCCTAGTTGATCCGGATCGCTACGTCGGCACGATTTCCGTCGTGACCGCGTCAACGGTGCAAGTGAACTTGCCTTATGCCACCGCTCGGCCAGAGCGACGCGCGCTTGCACGCGGCGCAGTTGGGGACTTCGTGTTCGTGGATTGCGAGCTCGTCAAGCTCCTAGGCCGACTGGTCGAAGTCAAACTACCCGACGCAGAACGACTGACCGTCGAGCCGACTCTGGGCACACAGCCCGAACCTCACCCGGTCGGCAGGGTGCAATTGCTGGCCTCGGTAGATCAGCGACAGAACAAACTCATGCGTGGCATCCGCCACCATCCCCGCGTCGGTGACGCGGTTTACCTGGCGGATCCGTCCATGTTTGGTGAGCTGATGGCAAATTCATTGGTGGCGAGCGGCACTAGCGCGCTCGACATCGGCACGCTCGATGCAGGCAGCGGTGTACATTTGCGCTTGCCGCCTGAGAAGCTCTTCGGCCGCCACTGCGGCGTTTTTGGCGCCACGGGCGGCGGCAAGAGCTGGACCCTGGCCACCATACTCCAGCAGATCAAAGCCGCTGGCGGTAAATGCATTCTGTTTGATCCCACCGGCGAATTTGCAGGAATACCCGCCATATCGGCGCACTATGCCTTCGACCACGAAGAAGCCGGCAGTCAGCAGGTTCATTTCCCCTACCAGTTCATGACCGAGGACGATCTGTTTGCTTTGTTTCGCCCATCCGGCCAAAGTCAAGGTCCCAAACTCCGCGAAGCGATCAAGAGCCTCAAGCTTGTTAAGAAAAGTGAGGGACAGCTTGAAGGCGTGACGATCTATGAGAAAAAGCTGCTCCTTAAGAAGCAGAAGGATCGCCGGCCCTTCCTGAAAGCTTTGGAAGCGCACAGCGACGTCATTCACAGCCCGCTTTGCCACTTCGACATTGAAAACCTCCCCGACCAGGTTCAGCAGGAGTGCGTCCAGCCGACGGATTGGGACAATCCGACCCACTGGGGCAAGGTCAATGAGCAGGCCGTCGGCTACTGCGAAAGCCTGATCGCGCGCATGCGCACGTTGATTCATACGCCTGAGCTTGAATGCCTATTCGGTAATGGTGGACAGTCGTTAGTAACGGTTCTGGAAGCATTCTTTGCGTCCGAAAGCCAGGACATCCTGCGAATATCCTTCAAAAACGTCAGGTTCGAGCACAACACGCGCGAGATCCTTATGAATGTCATCGGGCGCTTTCTCCTGGCCCGCGCCCGGCAGAACACCTTTCGCGACAAGCCGATGATCACACTACTGGATGAAGCACACCAATTCCTAGGTCGAACCATCGGCGACGAATACGCTAGCGTGAAACTTGAAGCGTTTGGGCTTATCGCCAAAGAAGGCCGCAAATACGGACTGACGACCATCCTTGCCACACAACGCCCTCGCGATATTCCGGCCGATGTTCTCAGCCAACTTGGCACGTTGATTGTTCATCGTCTGACCAATGAAGAGGATCGGAATGCTGTCGAAAAAGCGTGCGGCGATCTTGATCGCAACGCCGCTCTGTTTATCCCGACTCTCGCCCCTGGTGAAGCCATAATCGTCGGGCCAGACCTTCCCGCGCCGGTGCCTGTTTTGATTCATGAGCCCCCGTCGCCGCCCGATTCCAAAGGGCCAAAATACACTTCGTACTGGGCCAGTCGTCGGGCCAAAGCTGACTAAGGCCGATGCGGGGAACGCTTGCCTGCAAATCGAAATCACCCGGCTCAGTTCTGAGCGGAAACCAACACTCTGTAATTTCAAAGCATATAAAGCAACGAAACTCCGCCCTGTTAGGCCAACGAGCAGGGGCAATTGGTAGTAGATGATGGACGACAAGACGACGAGCGCGTCGGCAGGGCTGGCAGGGTACGACTACCAGGTGGATGTCTCGATCTACCTTGCGCTCGACCTCATGCTCGTGCGGAAGCGACTTGACGCGATCACGCTAGAACCCGCCAACCACGAGGACCTCGCCGCCGACCTCAAGGACGAAACCCAACTCTCGGCCGCGACTCGCATTATGATCGGGGGCTATCCGCTTATCGTCCAGGCCAAGCTTCGCCATGGCGAGCCGTGGTCGGACACCGACCTCGAAACCCTTCTGACCAAGGGCAAGAAGCGCAAATCCCCCAGCATCCTTTTGACCGAGGACACGACGCTCCGATATCTGCTTGTCACAAGCGCCGCCACCAAGGGTGTAGCCCGTGGTCTGCGGATGGGTTCGGTCGGCGGTGCGTGGCCTGCGAAGCTTCCGACTGAGATTGGATCGCGGCTTCCTGGCTTGGATGGCCGCGTTGCCGTTCTCGACGGCTTAGATGAAGCCAAGCTTGATGGTCAGATCCGCGACCTTCTCCAAACGACCTGTAAGGTACCGCTGACCCATATCCCCAACTGTATCAAGAAACTGCGGTCCGTCGCTCTCGAACACATGCGTAACGGCCCCAGCGTCTGGATGCGCGACGCTCTGGAGAAGACCATTACCGCCTTTGGAGGCTATTTGACCACGGCACCCGAGGTTGGATTTTTCGTAAAGCCGACAAACTGGAGCGAGCTGCAGAAAAAGCTCGCGACACGGTACGGCGTGATCATCACCGGCAGTTCTGGAACCGGCAAGACGACGGCTGCGGAAGTTCTGCTCGACGAACTACGCAGCGCTCCTAATGGAGCGTTCAAGGTGATCCGCGTGACAGGGGGACCCGAACAGGTCTGGAAGTCGAAGGAGACCGGCCGCGTTGTCTTTATGATCGAAGATCCCTGGGGCAAGTACCGTTACCACCCCGAGCAAGGTGCCTGGAACCGAGACCTTGACCGCATGCTGAACGACGCGCATGCCGACCGTCAGTTCATCGTCACCACCCGGTCTGATGTCCTCAAGGAAAGCGGTGAGCGGCTTTCAGGGCGATGGCTTGTCCCACTGGAGACGCAGCATTACGGACAGCGCGAACGCTTCCGTCTGTTCGACAACCAGGTCCGGCTACTGCCCGAGGACCTTAAGGCTCCGGTAGACGCGCACCGCGACTTGACCCTCGGGCGGCTCGAAAGTCCGTACGAGATCCAGAAGTTCTTCGACGGGCTCGCTGACGACCGGTTGCCCGACGAGACCGTGCCAACCTTCATTCATCGCTGCCTCGGTCGCGCTCACGTCGACGCGATAGAGGATACCATTGTTGATCAGGTCGAGGATCGCCAGGATACGCTTCCGGCGATCGCCGTCTGGGGGCTTCTGAAGGCGCTGCCGCGCCTTTCCTGGGAAGTGGTCCCACAGCTCGCGGACGCGATCGGCTCAACTGACCTGGAACTCGAGGATAAGATCGTCCCTTTGATCCGGTTTATGGCCGCAGGGCGTAACCTGCGTCAGCCGAACGATGTGCTGAGCTACTACCACCCACGCGTCGAGGCGGGGTTGGAGCGGATCATCAAAAAACATGGCGGTCGTGCAGCTCGTCTCCTGGGCGTCATGGTCGATGTGCTGATTGCCGTCGATAGTCACGATGGCGCCGACTGGGGCCACGAGGCGGCGACGCGCCTCGTCCAGGGCGCCAAGAACGATAGCGTTCGGGTAACGGTAAGCTCGGGCGCTCAAGCGGCGATCGACGCTTTTGTTCGGACCCGGTTGCTAACGGATTCTGACACCCTGCAAACTGACCTCAAATTGGCGGCCGACATCGGTTCGCCTACGGATACGATTACGCTTTTCGCGCGCTGGTTCGGCGCACGTGGAGAGACGTTCGGTTTGCTTCAGAACTGGCGCGAAACGCCCGTCAGCGAGGCGGATGCCTCCCGCATGGCGGCCGATCTCGATGTTGGCGTCGTAGCAGGGCGCGTTGTTCGCGAGACTTTGGCACGGACGCACGATGATTTCCCGGACGATTTCGCCGAGCGCATCGCGGTCGTGGCCGGCCCGCAAACTGACGCCTTCAGGGACGCAGCATTACGGATGGTTGGCTTCGGCTACGAAACCAATGCCAACGTGGTCGGCAAGGGCGCCCTGATCGATTTCGCTGGGTTCGAAACCGTGGTCGATGCGGCGATCGACGTAAACATCCACCTGCGCGGCGACGACGATGGATCGGTCTGGCTTGAAATTCGCAACGGCGAACACAGCGAAGGCTACGCCGAGCATCTCGCCGACATGCATCACGATGACGGCGACACGGCCGACAACTTCATCCGACTCTACGTCGCAGAATTACGCCGACGGTCGGGTTGGAGCGCCATCGTCGCGCGCCCCCGCTCGACGGAGCTAGTCTGGGGCTGGATCCAGGTACTCGGCGACGACGGCGTCGTCCCGCAGGAAGGCGAAATGGTTGGCCTAGCCGACGCCGTCAGCGGGCATCGTCTTGACGCGCGTTTCTGGGACATGGTGCGCAACAAATGGTCGGCGGACCTCGGCTCACGACTGCACGATTATCTCAAGACGCCTGGCCTAGGCGAGGATACGCGCCACGCTGTCCTGAAGACCATGATCGTGCACGAACCGGCGAAGGGATTCGCGTGGATCCAGGCGATGGCGACGGTCGAGGATCTGCACGACGTCCTACGGGTAATGACCGATCTGCGCGCATTGGCGAATGGTTACGAGCTCAAAGTCGAAATTCCGGCCTTCGCGGCAGCCGCGCTTAACCAAGCTGGCCCTTACGCACCGTTGGCTCGGGCAGTGCTCGAAGAAACCCCATATGCCCTATCGCCGACCGAGATCAGTCAGTTGGAAGCCCTAGACGCCGCCGCCAGCCCTGACTTGCAGCTCGAACGAGCCCGCCTCCTTGCAGCAGCGGGGCGGCCGGTCCGAACCTATGTGGAAAGCCTGCTGTCGACGGCAGGCAATGAACGCGAGGACATTCAGCGTGCTACGACCGCGCTCTCAGTCGCGGATGCGCAGGGACTGGCGGACATCGTTGAAGGTGCGCTGAAGCATCGGTTCGCTGATGTCAGGCGCGACGGACTGCGCGCGATTGCGACCGGCCTTGTCGCACCGCTTCCCGCAGACATCCTGGCGATGGCGCACGACAGAGGAAGCGGAGTGCGCAAGGAGGTTGTCGAAACCCTGGGCGCAAAACCCCATGCCGCACATCAGGCAACCCTCATTGGTCTGACCGAGGACAACTGGACACGCGCCGAAATCTACTACGGCGAGGAGGCGAGCTATCCCATCGCTGTCGCTGCAGCCAAGTTGCTGAGCCAGCAAGCCCCGATTTTTGCCGACGCGATCGAGACTCTATTAGCGCGAGCCGCTGTGACAAGCGATTCCGAACTGCGCGACGCATTGCTGATGGCGGTCGCCAAGCAGGGTGATTTCGCTGGACGCGATCGACTGGCGGACATGGCGCTCGAGATCGGGCGACCGGCATTGCAGGCGGCCGCCGCTGAGGCCCTTTTCCTTGCCGGTGATCGGTCACCGAACCGCGCCGCTCGTTTCGAGCAACGTCTTCTATCCGGTCGTGCGCCGAACGTGGCGATCAGCATGGCGCTGGCGATGGGCTCGACGGGCGAAAAGACGGCTGTCCTGCCGCTCGCCCGCACGCTCTACATGAACCCAGATCGGTCCGCCCTCGTCGTCCCGCTCCTGTTCGGCGCTCTCTTTGGGGAGGAGGGCCTCGCTGACGCTATCGCGACACTCTTGCCCGATGAAATACGCGAGCGCCTCGCTCTCGCCTTCCACGGCGACACCTTGGCGCCGAGGACACTTCTTGACCCGCTGGGTGACTTTAGGTTCAGAGGCTCAGTGATCAACCGTTTGCACAATTTCTTTGAGCCCAAGCCCAAAGAGCCAATACCCGTTTTCAATAAAGGTTCAGTGGGTTAGTCAGTGCAATCACCCGCCCCTACCCGTGCAACCCGGACCGGCCGGCCGGATTGGCGGCTGGTCCTCGGCGCTAGTGTCGCATTTCTTACTTTTCCCGGAAAGGTGTCGCGTCCCTAGTTCGAAAGCCGATCGCCCAAACGGTTCAGGTTTAGTTGCTGCAAGAACTCGCGCGCACGCTTGCTGGCTTCCGCTGGTGAAATAGTTCCTTCCGCCGTTGTCGTCGGGATGAATGCAAAAGTCAGCTGGTCCGTGTCCTGATGGGATAGCTTCCCAAGCTTTCCAGGGCCTTCGAAGGTCGCAACCTTCCAGGTCGGACCAGTAGCATTAACGTCATAATAGACATCGAACGAGACGTAGCCGCCGAAATCCTTCGTCTCCGCCAGTTCCCGATACCTAGTCGTCATCGCAAGCTCGGCCATCTTACGAATGCCAAGGTCTCCGGCAAGGTTGGTGTCTGCCAGCGGACACGCGCCAAATTCACCATTTTCATGATACTTCGCCAAGAGCTCAGGCATAGAGAATGACAGTCTCTCCGCGAAATTCTGCTTGCGCGTCCTGCTAACCTTGAAGCCGGTATTGATCGACAGGACATCGCTTCTAATGAAGTTCAGGTTCGGGGTCAGTTCGCCGGTCTCCGTGACGAGCAGGGACAGATCTACCACAACCTGATAGTTGCCATCACGGATTGAAGTCACGTTGTCGAACGGCGTCCAGTTCGCAGGGTCAGAGCGCCGAGGTTTGTCGCGGACGAGATCGACCAGTTCACAAACGATACGCCGTTCGATCGAGGCAACTGTAGGAGCACCATTGATTTTACCGACGTCAAAGTTAGGTGCAACACACCCGGACGTGACGATTGGCGCAACGATGGCTACGAGAGAGGCGACGCGGTAGCTCAATTTCGATCTCCGCCCGGTCAGATGTTGCAGTTACCGGGGCGCCATTTGGCAAATCCAGCATTGCGGGCCTCGAGTTCGCGATCGACAAAGTCGCATTCACCCTTGGTAAGATGCCGGCATTGATCGGGGTTGCCATATGTGACCGCGGTGCAGGCCCCGGACGGGCTATGCGTGTGTGGGGTAAGTCCACCCTCGCCTTCGCGTCCTTTGCCTTTCGCGGATTCGAATATTCTCTCGAGCTCTTGCTCGGAAATCTGAACCTGTGACATCTGTTCCCCCAACCAATCCCTAAACGGAAATTAACTGTTCGTTTTTAGGTTGCAAGTGGTAATCTGAAGATCAATCGAAGCTGGCATGGGGAGTCGAGAAGTTTTCCTCACTCCGATAATCGACAGAACCGTCGAAACATATGATGTAGATGAGCTTCAAGGTGGTCGAATTTCGAGCGGACATTATGGATCCATTCCGCTTTTGACCTGCCGACCTAGGCTTGCAATTTCAGCCTTGCGTGTGACACGGGATAGTAGCAATCTTTGCTCAGGCCGGGGGGACCAGAGTATGAGCAAGATTACGTCTGCGCATGCCTATGTAAACAACGAAGTTGCCTTTATCGCCTGGGACATCGACGCGAAAATTCCGGGTTGCCTCGGCTTCGAGGTCGTTCGGGTTTATCTTGATGCGAATGGCGCGGTAGCCAAAAAGGCCGACGGTACTGACGATCGCGTAACCTGCGCGGCTTGGGTCGCGTTCAAGGGGCAGCGGAACCCTCACTGGCTTCCGCAAACCACATCGATATGGCCGATCCAAAAGCTCTCCTGGCGAGATCTCACCCTTCGGAAACGTAGAGATGCGATGGCACGGAGGCCCGACGACGTTCGGGTCCGCTACGAAATCCGCCCTCTTGGCGATTTGGCACCCGGCCTGGATCCGGCGTCCGACCCTACACCCATGGTAGTCACCGTGACCAAGCGTGATGCGGAGGGCAAACCTGTAAAAGACGCAACAGGCGCAGTCGAAAAGATCTCCGCCAAAGCCTATGCAGGCAAACCGCGTCCCCTTGGCTATCTTGGCCCCCCGGTTGCCACCAATCCGGTTCATGTCACTAGAAAGCGCGGGAAGTTCGAGTCGACGTTCACGAACGGTATTCTCGCAGCGCAATGGCTTCGCAACATTCTGCTCGAAGATGGCGTCAAAGAACCCAATGAGTTGATCGACATGATTTCCGATCCGAACAACGGCATCCGGAAATACCTGGCCGGCGATGTCCTGCCCATGCTGCGGGAGTATCTGGCCCAGGACGGTCAATTCCTGATCGGCCTCTACGAGCTCGAAGACAGAGAGCTTGTCGATCTCCTTCTCGCCAACAAAGCAAAGATACGCATCATCCTGGCAAACACTGCCGAAGAGAAGGGTGTCTGGGACGTCCGCAACAGTGACGCGCGTCAAAAGCTTATTGCGGCCGGCATCGACATTCAGCACCGGATGTTCAACAACCAAACCCAGATTGGACACAACAAGTTCGTGGTGCACATCCCGAAAACCGGGACCGACCGCAGTGTGTTCACCGGTAGCACCAACTGGACCTCGACCGGTGTGGCAGGTCAGTCGAACAACGCCTTGATCGTTCACGACGACAAGGTTGCCGGTGTCTATGCGGATTATTGGCAGCGCATGTTCGATGACAGGATCGAGGTGCCGTCTGAATTCGGAACGGCGATGTCGAAGAACCAGCAGGGCAAGAAGTTTCGGAAGGACAACGAGACGCCACACTCAATACCTTTGGGATCGGGAGCAAACGTCGAAGTTTGGTTTTCCCCCAATATGCAAAGTCGCTCCAAGGGGAAAGCGAAGCCGCCGGATCTTCAGGCCGTCTATCGACGAATGCGGAAAGCGGAAGATGCAATCCTCTTTCTCGCCTTCTACCCCGGACAGTCGGCGCGCGATTGCATCGTTGGTGAGGCGATCGATATTGGAGTGAACAAAGATCGGCAGTTGATCGTGACAGGCGCAGTTTCAAGCGCACAGGCAATGCCGAACTATGTTGCCGCGGACAAGAAAGGCACCAAGGACAAAGGCGACGATGATCCAGCTGTGTCTCCTCACACATTCGAGGCAGCGAATGTGACGGTCGTGCGGGCCTCGCGCATCGACGATCGAAGCCTACTCGCAGACTTCGGCGCTGAAGAGCTCACGGCAAAGAAAGTCGGCGCAATCATTCATGACAAGGTTCTGGTCATAGACCCCCTCTCCGACGATTGCGTCGTCGTTCTGGGAAGCCACAACCTTGGCTTCAAGGCGTCTTATGCCAATGACGAGAACATGTTGATCATAACGGGTGATAAGGCGCTGGCTCAGGCTTACGCTGTCCACATCCTCGATGTCTACGATCACTATCGGTTCCGAGCGGTGGAAGCGCAGCTGAAGAAGGACGGCAAGAAAGGTTGGTCGGGATTTCTTTCGATCGATGATCGTTGGCTCGATGGGTATGCCGATCGATCAAAAGGTGCGCTAACGCGATATTTCGCGCGGGGAGCCTGATCGTACATTACGCGCCGTGCAGATCGCGTTTCGAAAATGTCGGAAGAATTTTGGGTATTTTTGGAGAAGACAATGAGTTTCGCACTGTTTGCCACCACCGCCGCCATCCTCTCCTTCGCGACAGGCTCGTTGGCCGCTGACTTGAAGCTGGGAAACTGGAACATCCAGACGCTGGTCTATGCAGGGGATCCCCACACGGTCTTCCCCGACGACTACGTGCGTAACGCCACTGACTTCGCTGACCTGAAGCGCTGGCGAGACCAGGCGGGCGCGGATGTTTATTTTCTCCAGGAAGTGACGAGCCCGGCCGCCATCGACGAGGTGTTTCCGACTTCTGAGGGCTGGCAGTACTGCATTAGCGGCCAGTTCTCCAAGGACGAAGCCGCCGGTGCGGGACCGGCCTGCACCACTATGGGGATGACCCCGGCAAAGCCTACCGGCCCGACCCGGAGCCAATACACGGCAGTGGCTTGGCGCGCTCAGGCCGGCGTCAATGTCGGTCCGGTGGAAGACTACACTGAGCTCAACGTCAAGTCGGTCGACAACGATGGTACCATCCGGGATGTTCGCTGGGGTCTGGACGTTTCCGTGACTGCGGGGTCGACCACTCTTCGCGTGCTGGTGGTCCATATGAAGTCCGGATGTTTCGATGACCGGGTCAACTTCCGTCTGTTCACAGTAAATCCGGCAACGACCCCTCCCGTGAAGGACGCATGCGAAACCCTTGGGCGGCAGATGTATCCTCTGCATGCCTGGATTTCCGCCCGCGAGACCGCCGGGGATGCCTGGATGGTGGTGGGTGACTTCAATCGGCGCTTCGATGCCGGCGCGGGACGCAACCAGGATGAGGTTCTTCAGGCAGTAACGGCCTACTCTCCGGGAGCGGACGGGCACGACCGGGACAACCGGCAGGACATCACCGTTTACCGCGCGCCATACAAGGTGCCATCCACATGCTGGGCGGACACTCTCAATGCACTGCCGGCGACATTTGCTGACGCTGACGATTACAACATGCTGCCAATCGAATTCTTCCTGTTCGGAACCTCGGCTCGCGCGAAGCTCGATCCAACTTCTGAGCGCCAGTTTGCCTGGACACCGTCAACAGCAGCCGACCGGAAACGCCTGTCGGACCACTGCCCGAGTACGATTGCTCTTCATAGCCTGCAATAAGGCACTGGGAGATCCAACGTAGCATAAGCCGAAAAGCCGGTAGCGGAGTTGAGGAGGGGAAATGCCAGAAGCGAGGCCGGTCGATCCTGCAGCGGGGCCAAAAGCAAAAAGCCGGGCCGCAGCGCGGCAGGCTGTCATTCTTGTCCATGGGATGGGCGAACAGATCCCAATGGACACGATAAAAGGCTTTGTCACTTCCTTATCGACGTCCATCGACGAGGACGGGCAGATCCAGACTGCTGAGATTTGGAGCAAACCGGACTCCAGAACTGGTTCGCTGGAGTTGCGGCGCCTTACAACTCGAAAATCGAAGAAGGGCGGCGCGTTCGCGAACGGCGTGCGGACCGACTTTTACGAATTGTATTGGGCGGATCTAACTGCCGGCTCCACCGTCGACCAGCTCGTTGGATGGATTCGTTACCTGCTTTTCAGGCCCTGGAGCAAAGTGCCGGTTTCCGTCCGCCCGGCATGGCTCGTTCTTTGCGTTCTTTCGTTTTTCGCTTCGGCACTGTTTATGCTCAGTTTCATCCCTGAAGCGTGCTGGAGAGCATGGTTTCCATCCTGGTTCTCACAGAGCATGGCAATAGGGATCGCGGGTTTCCTCGGGCTTGGAGCACAACAACTCGGCACCACAACTTTCGGCCGTGTCGTGAAATACACCAGAGCCGACCCGGTCAATATCGCGGCAAGAGCGGCGGTCCGCGAGCGTGGCCTCGCGCTTCTTCGAGAGCTACACAAACGCCAAGGCGAAGAAAAATATGACCGTGTCATCGTTGTGGGACACAGCCTCGGATCAATTCTCGCCTACGACCTGCTAAACTATTATTGGGCTGAAAGGGAACAAGCACGCGCTTTCGTGGAAGGGAGTGACGCCTTCGGAAAACTTGCAGCAGTTGAAGCTGCGGCTAGGGCACTCCATCTCGGCGGGTCAGATATTGAGACGAAGAGATCGGCTTTCAGGGTAGCACAAGCAGACCTACGCCGATCGATGTCAGAAGATGCTGTTGATGAGGACGCACGATGGCTGATAAGCGACTTGGTTACGTTTGGCAGCCCTCTGACCCATTCGGAATTCCTGCTGGCATCAAGCCAGGACGACCTCCGCCAGCGACAGGCCGATAGGGAGTTGCCGACATGCCCGCCAATCATAGAAGCCCTCGAAGAATGGCGCGTAGCTGAAGCCGAGAAGCTTGCGCTGCTGCCGCCCGGCTATAAGCCACAAGCGTTGATGGCCTACCCGAACCGAAACCCCGGAAACATTTGGTCTCTACACCATGCCGCGGTCTTTGCAGTCGTTCGCTGGACGAACATCTTTGACCAGTCAAAATTCGTTTTATTCGGAGACGTAATTAGTGGCCCTATGCGGAACGCATATGGCATTGGTGTCAGAGACGAAAACCTGGCGGACCTGGATGGCCAATCGTTCCGGTTTTCCCACACCCGATATTGGCATGCGAAACAGTCGGCGAAACGACAGGCGCTGTTTCGGAGCGTTGTCAATATTTTGGACGAGGATAGCTGAGTTGGCGACCTCTATTGCCCTGCCAATCGAGACGATTTCACCGGAAGCGAGTGATACGGATCAGGCGACTGGCCCTTTTCGGCTTCCGGCGAGGCGAGCTTTGTCAGAGCACAGAGAGCGTGGTTCCGTCTTGGCGACAAACTTGATCAAGCGACAGGACTACTCCTGTCTCTCACCCGCGCGACACGGCATCGACATCTTGTATTAGCGACCAGGAATGCCACCAAGAAACGAGAATTCCTGAGATTCCTCGATGTCGCAGGTTGCCTCAACAAGCGAACGGACTTGTGCCTCACGTTCGATCGGAACGACGACATCGACTGCATAGTCGGACTCACCGCCCAGGACGACAACGTCTGGAACGTCCGAAATCAAACTCACAATATCAGGCCGCGCACCGTCAAAAGGTCGCTTGACCGAGATGGTAAATTCGATGTTTTTCACACGCGGTTCCTTTCATTAGGCTAGATATATAGCATCAAAGGGCTCAGTCCACAAATTCTGGGAGTCGAGGGAGCCCGTAACCCTGTTGATTGTTTGGCAGGCCGAGATCTTCGCACAGGCTTTGAAAAAGCGCGCGGGCATGGCGGGAACGTATTTCGCCACGCGGCAGCGCCGCATATACCGGGTCGCCGGCCAAGGCAATCGCAAGCGTTGCGGTGCTTATTGGCGCTGCAAACGATGTCCCAAGCAAATCGAATGGCCCCTTTCCGTTGACGGCGAAAATGATGCCGCATCCGGGAGCAACCGCCGAGATGTTTTGCCCCGATCCCGAGAAATTGCACCGGAAGAAGCGCTCATCGTCGAACTCTATCTCGCTCCGGTTAACGAAAGCCTCGAACGCGGCATGGGATCCCGCCTCGGCGAAATCCGTTTTACCGATCGCGCCTATCGCGAGGCATTCGTCGTGAGCGGCTGGATAGCGGATTTCGCCTTGGTTGCCGGAGGCGGCCAAAACGATCGCGCCGGCCTCAATGGCGTCCTTGATGGCCTTGTGAACGGCCGCACTCGGTCGTTGCGCATCCCCCCAGCTGAGATTGATGATGTCAGCTTGATGATCTTGCGCAAGTGCCCTGATGGCACTCGCGGCGACACCGGGGCGGGCAGCGCCGTCGGGACCAATTGCGGAGGCGTGAATAACTGTGGCGCCGCGGCAGATGCCTGCGAAACCACGGCGCGATGCCGGCTCTGACACAAGCACCGAGCAGACTTGCGCGCCATGAGCAAGCGGGTCGTGTTCGCTCGGATGGCTGCCGGGCGGCGAAATCATCTGTATCTGCGCCTTGAGGCCGACCGGCATGAACGGTGTATCGACCACCCCGATCCGGATTCCGGCGCCGAGAGTCGGATCGATCGAAAGGTTCATGACGTCGTGCCACCACCCCTTTGGACCCGGTGGAAGCGGCGGGCAGTCGGCACGAAGCTCGCCCTCATGCTCCCCCAGCAATTCCATCAGTCCCCAAAAGCCGGAAACACGCGGCTGAATCATAACCGCCTTCGGCACATCATCGGGCAGAAGATCGATGATGAGCCGACCGCGCTCATCCGTGTCGCGCTCATGTGTCTGAGAGCCAAGGAAGTAACAGCGAGCAGGAATCCCTGATCCATTGCCGGTAACAGTCAATTTCAATTTCATGAGTGTTCGACTTTGAGTGCGGTGGGTTTGCGTTGGTCAGATACGAATACCTGGAATAGAGCGGCAAGCGAAATAGAGAGCGTACAGACAAGGCGACCGTGTTGCCGCCTTCTTGTCAAGGCTGCAGAAATGCTCCCCCTCTGTCTGAGTTGGTTTTTCACAAATATTAGTGATTGCAGAATGGACATTGCTCAACCCGGAGCTAAAATGCCCTGTCGATTCATGAAAGCGGGGGGGCGCCATGATTTTCGTTGATCGGGACGGCGAGAAAAACCCGCTGAACGACGAGATTCTCGCCCATGCAGGGCGGGAGATCCAAAACCATTACAGTCTCGAGCCGACCATGCGCCGGCAAACCAAACTCGATCTTCAGGCCGAGTGGCATCACGTCCGCGAGGTGATCATCCAACCTCTCGCACGCCTGTTCAACAACAAATGCGCCTATTGTGAAACGCTCTTCAGCTCGTCGGATCGCATGGCAGTCGATCGGTTCCGTCCTTCGTCCGGTGCCTCCGATCTCACCGGCCGTGGCAGCGTGGATCACTATGGCTGGCTCTCGTTCGAATGGCGCAACCTCTATCCTATCTGCTCGGGATGCAATCGCGCCAAGCGGTCGTTTTTCCCGGTCGACGGAGAACGTGCGCCTCTTCTCGCGACGATCGACATGATCGACCGTCAGGAGAAGGCGATGCTGCTCAATCCCTGCCGCGACGATCCTGAGGAGCATCTCGAATTCATCGAAGATGGGTCAGTGAGAGCTATCACCAAGAAGGGCGAGATCACAATCAAGGTCTTCAATCTGAACCGCTCCCGTTTGCGCGAGCAGCGCCGTTCAGTCTACGCAGAAACGCTTTCTATCGTTCCCAATGCCCCGTCAGGGGATGATGAGGTCCCTTCAGATCAGCCGTTCGTGGCAGTGAGCCGGGCTGCCGCCGCGAGCTTGCGCAACCGCTTGAAGCCTCTTCAGTCATTTGCGGTCCCCGAGGAAAGTAGGAGTGCGGAAACGGTCATCGACGTCGACGAGGAAGCCTTTCGGCTCACAGCGCGCCCGCTTCAATCGATCTCGATCCGGAATTTCCGCATGCTCAGAGAGGTCGATCTGACGTTTCCAGAACCAAATAGCACGAACGCGCCGTGGCTGATGCTACTCGGAGAAAATGCGTCGGGCAAAAGCACTTTACTGCAGGCCATCGCGCTCGCGCTTGCCGGCGCGGAAGAAGCCTCACGGCTGACGAAGCCGAACCGGGTGCTTTCGTCGGGCGCGGCACACGGGCAGGTCAGCCTTCGGTTCTGGGATAACACCGCGCCTGTCGAGTTGCTTTACAGCAGGGGAGAAAAGCTCTTTGGTGGCGCCAAGCGCCCGTCGGCGATCGTCCTCGCATACGGCTCGCTTCGCTATCCGGACGCCCGGGCACGTGATGCGGCCACTTCGTCATCGCCACTGTTCGCAAGAGTTGCGCCCCTAGTGAAACAAGTCGCCAAACTCCCTTTTCACCGCACATGGCTTCGCGAGCTTCCGGACGAGCAGTTCGACGTTGTCGGTCGCGCCCTGAAGGAAATCTTGCCGATCCAGCAGGATGCTGTATTTACACGCAAAAATGGCCGATTGTTCTTCCGCAACAGCGATCATCTTGCCTCATTGAGCGAGATGTCCGCAGGTTATCAGTCAATTGTCGCCGTTTGCCTCGACATCATCCAGCTCCTATTCGAGCGATGGGAAACGCTACAAAGTGCCACTGCTGTGGTGATCATAGACGAGATTGACGCTCATCTGCATCCACGCTGGAAAATGCGCATTGTCGAGAGCCTGCGCGCGGCCATGCCGCAGGTCCAGTTCATCGCAAGTACGCACGATCCGCTGGTCTTGCGTGGCCTGCGAAACGGCGAAGTCGCCCTCATGGAACGTGACGACAACAACGCGGTCATCGCCAACCGAAATCTTCCGCCGATTGAAGGCATGCAGGTCGATGATCTGCTGGTCTCTCGACATTTCGGACTCAGCAGCACAGTCGATCCGACGTCGGAAGCACTCTACAACGAGTATTATCATCTGCTATCGCTTCCGGCCGACGCTGCACGGGACCGGCGCATCAACGAACTCAGATCGCGTTTGGGCGATCGAGAGGCTTTCGGGCGCAATCGGCGGGAAAACCTTCTGCTCGCGCTTGCCGACGAGGCTCTGGCGGAAACGAAGCCGGTGACGAAGCAAGACCTGCAAGACACCACCCTCAGCCGACTGCGATCGCTTGCAGCAAGCCGAACCGCCATCAGGAGCAGAGGGTAGGATGCGCGCGATCGTGCGACCGGCGTTGGCACCTGCCGGATTGGGGAAACTTGTCCGCGGAAAAACCGAACTTGAGCGGGCGCGCAGGCATTTCGGCGATAACAGGAAGGTCGATGGTTTCACCTTCAGCGCCTATTCCGATGCTAGCGTCAAACAGGCATTGAGCGATCTTTTCGACGGAATGTGCGCCTATTGCGAAAGCTACTACGATGCGACGCAGACACAGGACGTCGAGCACTACCGGCCGAAGGGCCGGATCGATAACGGAGTGACCAAACTCAGGCCCGGCTACTGGTGGCTGGCAGCCCATTGGGGCAACCTCGTTCCTTCCTGCATCCTCTGCAATCGCGAGACGAACCAGATTCTCTTCGATGGAAGCATATTGAAGACGGGCAAGGGAGATCGCTTCCCGCTCCTCAACGAAGCCGAGCGCGCGACGACGGAAGGTGGAGAGGCTGCGGAAACGCCTCTTCTGATCGACCCCTGCTCCGACGATCCTGGCGACTATCTCTGCTACGTGGTTCGGGACGGAAAGTGTATCATCGTTCCGAAGGTCGACGACGCAGAGGACCTGCGCTACAGCCGGGCGCGTGCCTCGATCGATATCTATGGTCTCAATCGAGGTCCCCTCGTTCGCGACAGAACGCGCTACATGAAAAGGATCAACTACGCGTTACGGCAGTTGGAGCGGCAGGTGCTCTTGCTGGACGCTGCGGGACCGGAGACGACACCGGACATTGAGGCAGAAATTGCCGAGAGCCTGGAGTTCCTCGATGCACATGCCGACGGCAAGGATCGTTTTTCCGCGATGACCCGCTGGCTTGTCCAGCCGGTCTATGAGCGGCTCGGTATCGGCTGAGCCCAGTTGTTCCCACGCAGGAGAACCAGCTGTCGCCGTTCGGGTCGATGCGCGAAGCCTGCGCCGGATCTCTTCGTTCGATCGTTTCAGTGACTTGCCTGCCATGCTTGACGACGTATGGCAGACCGTCGCCGCAGAAAGCGTTCATAACCAACGGAGAAATCGCTACCAAGAGCGTCCAAAAGAAGCCTCTTGGTTTCAATATATTTGAACGGATGTGAACCCACGACCCGCTCATTAAAACCCAACCGCTTGGGATGATTGATTATCTTCGTCAGCAATTATCCTGGCGTCTAATAGGGAACATATCTTCGCCACGGTGATGAAGGCGAGTATGATGCAACCGGCACAGCCAACGTACTTTTAGGGGTTCGTCGTATCGATCGTGATGAGCATCGACCGCTTCAATACCACAGACCTCACATGTTTGCCTTTCCAGATCACCTGCATTAACCGCCCGCTGCACGGCAAGGTGTGCATTATATTTGGCCGGATTGGCTCGGCGCCAATTAGCCTGGCGGGTATCCGTTTTCAACATCGGCGCATCCTTAAATAAATCTAGCTCGCAACAAGCTCAGCGAGCTTGTCTGCCACAACGGTCAAAGTATCGTCTTCGGTGCTCAAGCCGCTTCGCGAGGCCAGCAGGGGGCTGACGTTGCGGAGAGCTTCGTACGTTGTGTCATGGACGATCGGTATGAGCTGTTCAGTTGCCAATAGTGCAGAGAGCTCTTTGTCGGCAACACCTGCTGCTGGAAGACGGCGCAGCAATGCGGGCGTGACAAGCACGATCCCGACACGGGACTTTGCCAATCCCTTGTCGATTTCGCGAAGCAACGACGTACCGAGGGCAACGTCCTTTTCGCTGAACCACACCGTTACGCCACGCGCTTCGAGCAGATCGTGCAGCACCTTTGCATCCCCCTGCCGGTCATCCCAAGCATGACACAGGAATACATCCCGGAGATCCGGTAGTTCCGCTCGTTTTTCGACAGTCTGGCGGATTGGCGTGAGGGCACGCACTTCAGTAGGTGTGTATAATACGGACGAACCGGCTTTGGACCATTTTGCCCGTACCCTACTAGACCCACCGCCAGTGGTTCCTGACGGGGAGCGATAAGACGGTGAAATAGAGGATGCCCCATAACCGCTATTGTAGCTGCTATAACTGCTGTAGCCACTATAACGGCTGCGGCCACGACATGCCGGGCAATTTGCTGCCGCACTTGCCGAGCGATGCCCCTCTCTAGGTGCTGTACATTGAACCATCAGAATTACTTTCTCTTAAAAGGGATGCTGCGTTCAGCTGTCCTTGATCGTTGTGCGCGGGTGTGACTTGCCGTATTTGGTCGTCACGAACCGACCAGAAATGGCACTCCTATATGCACCCCCGGTGCTCCCCCCGCCCTTGGCTTCTCGAACCGTCGTTCGCGGGGATGCGTGTCCATGTTTGGCAGTTAAAAACCGCCCACTGATTGCACTGCGAAAATTGCTTCCGCTTGCCTTACCTTTCGACATTATTTTCTCCTCATCGAACACCCCTGGGAATCGGGCTGTTCCGACAATACATCGATGAGGGTGTCAAAAGCTGACATACTCCGACCCGGAATAAATAAGATCGGCCGGCGTTTACGTTTTGCGTTAGAAATCCGTTATGGAAAGGCCTCGAAGTCGCTTCTGCGGTGATGTTCAACCATTCTGCGCAGCCCCGCCGGAGCAATTACCTCGACCGCATCTCCCCATGAATAAAGATGCCACACCATTTCCAGCCAGCCCGCCGCACGAAATCGGACAATAAGGCTACCGTCCTCCTCCTCTTCAACGGTCTGTTTCGGATGAAAGCAGAACTCAGCCGCCCTCGCTGCGGCCTGCGGAGCGAAACGCCAGATGACGTCGTCATATTGCTTGGGGTTCTGATAGACGCCAAACGACTGTGCCGCGTACTCCTCCAGCGAAAAGCCAGGCAAGAGGCTGAAGCTCTCATCTAAGGTATGCGCGCTTAGTATCCGGTCCATACGGAAATTCCGCATATCGTCGCCGCGAGCGGGCTGACGCGCCACGAGATAAGTTCGATGCCCTAGCAATAGACCGTGGGGCTCGACGATCCGTTCTGGCGCGTCCGCGGTTCCGTAGCGTAGCCGTAGCCTGAACGGACCGCGCAGCCCCTCTATCACCGCATCTAAGACAGTGGGCACCATGTTAACACGCGGTCCTGGGCGTGTGACCGATCCCATAGCCAACAGAACCGCTTCGACATCGGCTTCTGTGCGCAAAGCGTCTTTGGGTGTCAGCCGCGCCAACAATCCGTCGCGCAAATCTTCAAGTGCAGCAGCGTGGCGCAACCGGCCATCGACCCTCGCCGCCCGGTTCGCGATCTCCAAAGCCTCAATTGCCGTTTCTTGACGGATTTGGAGACGGTTGAGCATCGGGTCAGCGACACGCCAACGCCGTCGACGGTCCGGGCCATCGATCGCCTCGACATTGGTGAATAACGACTCCAGCGCATCAGTCATACGTTGCGCTGTTCGATGCGAGACGGTGAACTGCTCGCAGATTTCATCAAGGCTGATCCCAGTACGCCGCGTGCCTGCCAGCCGCGCCAACCTGATCAGGTCCTGAGACTTGGAGAACGACATGAAAAATCCTGGGCCGCTGACTATGTCGGATATTGACACCCACATACGCTATGGATGAATTTTCAATCTGTCGAGATGGAATTCTTTCGCGGATTGCGTCAGAGGGAGGCTGTGCGAACTATTGAAGCGCACGCCCAAGACTCGTCAATATCTTCTTATGAACTACTTCCAGCATTTTCCCTGAATTAGAAGACGTGAGGGCGAGCGGAGTGAGTCCGCTAGCCTGTGCGATAGCGGCAATTTGCTCCCCAGCGGCGACCCGAAATGCGTGATTTTCATCACGTCCTTCGCCCAGACCAACGCTTTCATCAAGTTCAGTCAAAATAACGATATCGTAATCAATTGCACAGGCTTCCGCGATCCTGCGCAACCCATCAATTTTAGGCTCTGGCAAAGCCCTACCGGATATCTGCAATGCTGCGTAAAGATATCCGAGCGCGTCGAAAACCGGCCGATCTACTAGTATAACGTCGCTCGTCAAAGTAGCTTCCGCTTCCTGTCTCATACCCTCTGCCATAATCCAAAGCGTGCTTTCGAAATTGTGTTGGGTCAAAATCGGAAAACCACGAGCCCTGGCGGCAGTTGCAAGGTCTCCGATCCGACCCACGCGTACACCGTCGTTTGTCAGGCGCACATTCAACGCATCAAGAAATGTCGACTTCCCTGTCGAATGCGTGCCGGCCAATCCAACCTTTACCGTCATAAAAAGCTCTCCTGAGCAATGAAAAGAATGTCGGCCTCCCTTACCCGCGACGCGCGTGCGCCAGGATCAAAGGGCGTGAGGAGTTTGTTGAAAACGAGCGCAGTCAACGCGACATCGAATTGCGCCGAGTGGTGCTTCAGACCCGTCTGACGCTCTGCGGTCGAAGTCAAGTTTAGAGCGACACCCAGCTTCTCAAGGCTGTAAGATTCCAACCCCGGCCGCAATGCGCGGGCAAGCTTCAACGTATCTATTGCCGCGGATGGCTTCCAGTCGGTGATCGACCGTTTGATAATGTCGAGTTCGACGCGGACGTTGTGCCCGACAATCACGGCCTGATCGGTCCATCTGAGAATGTCGTCCGCAATGTCGTCGATAATTGGTGCTTCTGCTACATCTGCGTCAGTTATGCCGTGGATACGGGTCGCCATCGGGCTGATGGGTTCCTGTGGTTTAAGTAACCAGTGGAAGGCACGCCCGCTCGGCTCAAGGTCAACCAGCTCCAGCAAAGCGAGTTCGACGATTTCAGCCGGGGTGGCACCGTTACCTTCGACATCAATGACCCAAACTTTTTCCCAGTTCATTTCCATCCAATCTCCGCTCGCCCATGCCGGTCACGCAGGTGAGGCTGGGCACGATCATGGACCTGATAATTCAGGGCGTGCTGCATGAAGTAGCGCTGGTGTTCGCTACTTCCATCGACTTCAACACATCGGTCCGAGATCGCTATTGCATCCGTCGCAAGCGATACGATTTCCGCAAGTTTTTGAGCCTCTTCCAAGCTTGGCCGTCTGTGACACGCCCTGCAAATATTATGCTGTGTTTCGGGACAAATACCGCAGATCTCACTGATGCCGTAGTGACCGTTGTAGTCGGCCACTCCATGCGCAAAGGCTACCCCGCAAGACGTCTTCCTGAACAGGGGGGAACCGATGAAACGTGCGAGGACGCGCTTTTCGGTTTCGCTTGGCAAGATTTTGCGCCGAGCTACGTCCTCGTAAAGGTCAGGGACACCCGCCAAACGAAAATATTCGCGGATTTCCTCACGATAAAAGAGGCCCGTAAATACCGTGGCGTCGGCCAGATCCGCAAGTTTGCGAGCCCTAGCCATATGGGCGTCCGAGTCGTTCAGGCCAGAGATGATCGGCCGCCAGTACAAGATCTTTTTGGTCCGCACAGCATTGCAAGCAAGCACTTCGAGGGTGCGTTCGGCGATGGCGGAAGACACCGGCTCGACCCTGTCATCGTCAATCCCCGACCAGGTAACGAGGATTGTCAGCTTTATGTTCGACAGCGCCTCAAGTCGTTCGACGTCGGCCGGCGTCACCTTCCATCGTGTGATGACGAGCACCGGGTTCGAAAGGCCACGGCTGTCTAATGCCTCTAGCGTCCGGAAGAGATGATCCTTTACGCCCGGAAGAAACGGGTCGGTGGCGCGATTGAATATCTGAATGGGGGTTCGATGCGCTCGGAATGCCCAATGATCGAGGAGAACTTCGACAGCCACATAATCGTCAACGACCAAATGGGGACGCTTCATCTCAAAATTGTCGAATAGGTGACGAACACAATAGCCGCAATCCAGCGGACAACCAACGATATGGTTGAGGCTTAGACCTGACTTTCGATAATCGATGAAATTTCTGAGGCTGTCTGGAAGGTTCGGCGGAGCGCGATGGACTGTTTTGCTGCGCACGGTGCTGATTGAAGCCATCTGTTCCTCCCACCTGCGCTACAACCCCACATTGGCTCACCTTGCCGAGTTGGACAAGTCCACTTGGGATTATTTCACCCCGAAGCGACAGGCCTGATACGGCGACTACGTTCAGAGCGTCGCGTGTGGGGCGGAGAGTTAAATGGAGCTCATTTAATCGGCATGCAAACCATCGATTGTAAAAAGGTGTTCGCAAACGCCGCCAAAATTCGATGTCAGGATGACTCTAGAAACCAGACGTGCAAGCTAGTTTGCAATAGATAGACAACTACCAGTATTGCAAGGGGGAGAAAATGGGACAATCAAAACAACGCCTCGAATCCTATGAAATGGCGAAGCAAGCTCTTTTAGGCAGGTGCGATCCTGAAGCTCGTGTTGTTGCAGAAACCGCTATACGACTTTTCGACGGATTTATCCTTCCAAACCACTTTACTGGTGGCTGCTACCAAGTTTCCATGACGCTTCATCGCTTTCTCATGGAGACCCATCGTATCTCTACGGAAGTCGTCGTGGGCTATGTTAACGATGGGACCGACGATATTATGATCTCGCATGCCTGGCTGGACTACAATGGTAAAAAAATCGATTTGAACCTGCACGTCATGGCAAATCCCGATGCAACTAAACCTGGAGGTTTAATTGTTTTAGATCAGGTTCTTCGGCCAGGAGCGTTGACTTACACGTACCATACCGAACGGACGGGAGCTTATCTCATTGCCGCGCACCGCTTGCTTTCTGACCCAGATCTTGGGGCAATTGCGAGACATAAGGAAGAGGAGCATCTGATCATGCAGGCGAGGAGCAAGAATCCCGCGTTGATGAAAGCATACATCGCCGCTGCGCCCACGGAGATCGGTTATGCCGCCATGACTGCTGCCCTCCGTTGACGACTCCTCTATCTGCACAGGATCCATCTTGATGAGCAATGTTACAGCCGCAATCTTCGGAGACGGCCAGCCGGCTAATGATGCCGCTGTCGATATCCTTCGCCGCTCTCGCTCACGAGAGCTCTTCTTCGCAGTTGTTGGTCCAGTAGGTGCGGGCGGATCACGGGTGATTGGCTCACTCACCAGAGTGGGAGAAGAGGCAGGCTATAAATGCGAGACTATCAAGGCGAGCCAGTTGATACGACAGTGGGCGACGGGCAACAATTTATCGAACAATCTCCCCTTGGAGAAAACGCTAACTGTCGTCGAACGCCTGCAGGACCTTGGCGATGAGATCAGGAGTCGGGATCCGGCTGCAGTCGCTCGCCAAGTGATGCGCGAAATCGCTCGCAAGCGTGCCGATGCTCGTAACGTCACATACGTGCAGGGCGAGGCTGTTTTACCCGACGACGCAAAACGGATTTATCTGATTGATTCAATTCGACATCCCGCCGAAGTCAACCTCCTGAGGCGTACTTACGGCAATTCTTTTGCGCTTGTTGCTGTCGTCTGCGAGGAAAAAGAGCGCACTGAGAGGATACTGGGGAAGTATTTCACCAAACCAGAAGCCCTAAAGAATGACAATGTTGCCCGTGTGAACGAATTTGTTAAACGAGATGCCGACGATATTACCAGAAAACACGGACAGCACGTCACTGAGGCATTTTACGAAGCAGATTTCTTTGTCGACAACACCGCGCAGGATAGCGAAGACAAACAACGTCTATTGGATGATATGTGCGGGCGTTTGGTGGATATAATCTCGCATTCGAAGGTCGTCCGGCCCTCGATAGAGGAGACCGCGATGCACCACGCCCATTCGGCCAGAGTGCGTAGCGCTTGCATGTCACGTCAGGTCGGCGCGGCCTTGCTGGACGGAGATGGCACGGTCGTTGCGACTGGAGCCAACGAGGTACCAGCGGCTGGCGGTGGCGTTTATGGCGAAGTAGGCGGTGCTAGCAATAGGCTTCATGACGAAAGATGCGTATTCCGTGCGACGAAATATTGTAGCAGCAACCGGGAGCAAAATAGGATCATCGAAGAGCTAATTTCGGCCATTCCGCAATTGGCCGCTGTCGTGGACAGGAAGCAATTAGCAGCGGATCTCCGGCGAACCTCGGTTGGCGGCCTCATTGAGTTTTCACGAGCGGTCCATGCAGAGATGGACGCTCTTCTATCGGCTGGCCGGGAAGGGGTTTCGACCGTTGGAACACGCCTATTTGTGACAACCTTTCCATGTCATTACTGCGCGCGTCACATCGTAAGCGCGGGCGTCTATGAAGTGCAGTACATCGAACCGTATCCAAAGAGCCTTGCGACGAGCCTCCACAGCGACGCTATCGAAATCGATGAGTCCAAGTGGTCGCCGCCCGATCGACAATCGATGGCGGAAGAGCGCAAGTCCAAACGTACGGAAGATGCGACGCCGGGCAAAGTTCTTTTCAAGCCATTTGTCGGTGTCGCGCCGCGGCTCTACCTGCGAGCGTTTGAGAAAACCTGGCGTTTAAAAGATAAGGAGACTGGCGAATTTAAGATGGAGCCTCCCGAATGGGGTGACGAATGGTCCTCTTTGACGTTAGGATATCCTGAACTAGAAGCGGTGTTGACAAAGTGAATAAACGGCCACCTCACATTCGTTTAGTCGATATTTTGCCTGGGCCGGTGGCGACAGCGGAGTCATCGCCACGAGCGACTGTGGGTAAGCGGCGCGTCGTCAAGGGCGAGCAGCTTAAGTTCAACCTAGATGGCTCGCACGAAGAAAAGCGTGTGATGCTTGTGCCGATGAACAATATGCACGGCCAGAGGTTTGCAGAGCTCGTTAGCAACCTCAGACCCAAGGTCGTTCTGGACATGCGACACGCGATCAGATTCGACCTTCCGGGTACAAATCGCAGTCATATCTTTGCGCATTTCTCCCACTTTGAAGCATTTTATACGACAGCGAGCCTACCTTGGCACGAGTTTAACTCGGCGGACTTTATGCTCGACCGTGGAACGCTCTCTCAAAGGCTTCATCACGAGATTCTCGAACGACCAGAGGATTGCATCCTGATCCTGCTTCCTGAATCTATGCATGCGAAGTGGCTAAGGACCTACCTTAACCGCAGGCTCTCAGAGTCCGCGAAAACCGATTGGCATATTGAAGAGATTTTGTAGTTGGCGACAATTTAAGGTAATTCCCAGGCCTGAGTTAGGCCTGCCCGCCGATGCCACTGCGGTCATGCTTTTGCACGTCAGGAAAATTTAAAACCCTCAAGGGAAGATTTGTCACGGCGGCATCTGAGGGCCTTAAGCGCATATGATCAAGTATATATGGGACCATCGCCTGACGGGGGTAGATTTCGACCGTGAAGCCCAACTTCGTGTTGGACATACCAAATTCCCGTGCCGTTATTTCGGCCTGGCCGTTCGACAGATGTTTGGCGAGACCGATAACCACCTTTACGCGATTATGCCATTTGTCATCACGCGGCGGTACCGTGGGTGCATCTACCTGTGTTGCACCAAGAATGCGGGCAATCGCTAGATCTCGAAACGCCGTATGACGCTCATCCCATCCTCTTACCAGCCAGCGATGCCCTGTATAAATTAGTGCAGATGGCCAGAACAGACGCTCAACCGAATGTGGCGTTCTCATCGATTGGTAGCTGACAGCAATCGCCCGCCCCGCGGTAAGTGCACGACACACAGTGGCAAGCAGGTCCCGATCGATCGTTGCCGACAGGCCTTGGACGATCTCAACTGACGGAGTGAACCCTAGGAGCCGCGCCCGCTCACCCTCTGCCAGGGTCGCGGTAGCGGCAAGCATATCCAAGGTTGTGTCTGTATCACTGCCGAATACCGGGGCAAATGACTCGCTGGCGCGGAAACACTTCTCAACCACATCGTAAACGAGGTTGGCCGGCGCCATTTCTCGGTATCGCTGAAAATCCAAGGTGACATGGCTAACGCTGACATCAAAAGTTGCCGCCACCGCGCGCCGGCCAATCTGACCGGTCCAGAGCGCCGCCTTTTCAATGAAGTGGAGCCGGCGCAACTGTTCAGCAGCGGGCGGCGCGCCCTGCTCTTTACGGGGCCGACCCCGACTGGACCGCGTCTGCGAAATCGTTGATTTTCGACTTAGATTGACCATCGATTTTATAATGACAAATAGTTTAAAACTGTCTATCATTTTTTTAAGGATATTGGCGCTTGATTGATGCGCACGTAAGACGTGAGGCGATGGATAAAGCTGCAAACTTGACCGGACCTTGGCTGGCGGATCTGGGCTATGCCAGGGTCAGCGGAGCGATGGTGCGGGAAGGTGACCCTGCCGTTGATATGCATCCGTTCGCGCCTGAATTAAGGGCAATCTTCGAAACGAATGGCGGCTCATCCTGTGACGCGGTCGTGTGCATCGATCGAGTGCCGACGGTATGCTTGGTGGATTGTGAGCGCCTCAGTAAAGAAGACAGCGAACGTCGCCATCAATTGCGCGCGTTCTGTGAACGCCTTTGGAACCAGAATCTTGCCCGTGTTGTTATGGTAACCAATGTTGATTGGTTGGAAGCGTGGTCAGTCGACAATCCAGACGCCGAACCTCGACGCTATAATCTTTCAGACCGCAAAGACGCCGCCGAAACTTGGTCGATTGCAGGCCTCCTCAATGGCGAAGCTCTTCGCAGCCGCGACCACTGGTTCGATCCGCACAAGCGCGTTGACAAGATACTATTAGACAACATTCTTATGCTGGTCGGGAAGCTGGCGGGCTGTGGCCAGGAGCCTGCAGCTGCCCGAAGATTAGTTGCTCGTCTGATCTTCATTACCTATCTGGAAGATCGCGCTATTATTGGAGAAACCTACAGGGAACTTCGCAAGGTCCGCCCGCTTTTTGAAATTGTCGCTGACCGCGACCGGTCTAGTCTTCGTCACCTCATCAGGAAACTACGTGGCGATTTCAACGGTGACTTTCTCTCCTCAGCAGAGGGTGAACCAGGGTGGGAAAACCTCTCCGATGAAGCTTTCGAATGGATTGAGCAATTCCTCAGCCGAACATCGCTCCGCACCGGACAAGCAAGCTTTTGGCGTTATGATTTTAGCCAGATCCCAATCGAGTTGATTGCAAGTATCTACGAAACGTTTCTATCCTCGAAAGACGAAGCGTCGGATGCTCCCTCATCAGACCGATCCAAGAGGAAGCAGGGCGCCTATTACACGCCCAAACTGCTAGCTGACTGGGTCGTTGACCTTGCGGTCAGCGATCGCGATGTGTTGAAGGAGAGAATTTTCGACGGGGCATGCGGATCCGGCATGTTGCTGACTGCGGCGTTTAGAAAGATCATACGCGCTTCCGAGATACGCAATGCTCGAGAAGGGCGGCCCGCGGAAGTAGATTTTAAAGCGCGGCAGAAACTGTTGCTTGACCACATATTCGGGGGCGACGTCGACGACGACGCTTGTCAGCTTACGGCATTTAGTCTCTATCTCGCGCTCCTGGCAGATCTCAATCCTCGGGATCTGTCTGTGTTGCGGCGCGGCGGCCATAAGCTCCCACCACTCGGTGAAAACATAAGGCGCGGCGCTAACGGCGACTTCTTTGGCCGAGACAGTGAAACATTCAATCGCGAGCGCTATACGATCTTCCTGTCCAACCCTCCATGGCGTGAACTGCGACCTGAAGAGCCTGCATCCTTAGCCGTAGAGGATTGGCGCAACAGGCAGGAAAAGCCAACTCCACACGTGCCTAAACGCCAGATAGCCACAGCCTTCGCACTTGGCGCAGCTGATACGCTGATGGAAGGCGGCCGGGTGGCGCTGATCCTTCCCGTGACACCATTCGTGTCCGGCGACGCCACCCAGCGCGACTTCCGTGGACATCTGCTAGGCCGGTACAAAATTGAGAAAATAATCAACTTCTCGGATATGCGTCGGCTTATATTTGCCGACGCGGTTCATCCCTTTATCGTTCTAATCGCATCAGTACGTGACCGATCTGAGCGCTTTCAAAGCGTAGAGCGGGAAAGCTTTGAGTATTGGACGCCTAAGACTGACATCGCTCTCGCATTCGGTCGGCTGGCCATTCATGGCGGTGACCGGACGCAATTGCCTGCCGCCGCTCTTTTGAGTGACGAAAGTCAGTTGACAATGCGCTATTGGGGATCGAGCCCCGATGTCGCGCTGCTGCAACGACTGAAGCGGCGTGGGAGCATCAAAGATCTCATAAAATCAGGCTGGATGGACGCCAAGGGATTCCACGCCCGCGACGAGGACCGCCGTAGGCCACCAGAAACTTGGTATACTGATGTCCCTGAATGGATGGCGAAATCCGGGTTCCTTTCAGCAACTGCGCTGCCTCGGGATGTTCCATTTGTTGCCGCCGAAAGTCTGATTCCGTTCCCGCTCGACCAGATCGCACGCGTCCCTGAGCGGCGCCTTTTTGAGGGACCGCGTGTTTTGTGGACGGATGGTGCGCATCCGGAAGGTGGCGTGAAGGCGGTTTATGCGGAAAAGTTGTTTAGCTACCAGCATTCGCTCGCTGTTCTCTCGGCGCCCAACACAGTGGACGGACGGCTCACCGCACGCTTCCTGACGGTCTATCTTCGTTCGCCTATGGGTCTTTGGTTATTGTTGCTGTTGAGTGGAAGTGTCGCTTCAGAGCGTCCGAAGTTGCACGTCAGAGAGGCGCTAGATTGGCCTTTTTGGTCGCTTGAGCGCCACCCGGCGCGAGAGCGCGCACGGGCTATAATGATCGAGGTAGATCAGACTCTGGCAAGCGTGGAAGCTGAACCATTGCTCGCGCAGCCGCACCAGTGGTCTGCCGTTCAGAACCATCTCAATCGTCTCGTCTACGAGTATTTCGCTTTGAGCGACGACGAAATCGCGATGATTGAGGAATTGGCTACTTTCGTAGGACCGGCGCTGCAGCCGAGCAGCTTGAACCACAACGCATTGTCCAAGCCACTGAGAGAAGCACCCTCGATCGCCCACTTAAGTGAATATGCAAACGCACTATCGAACACTCTCCTTGCATGGCGGGACGCGACGGGCGGTTCCGGAGATATTTCAGTACGGACGTGGACAGGCAATACAGTACCGCTGGGCGCGGCTATCATCACGCTTGGAAACCCCGATGAGAAGAACCGCATCGGCGACGATTCCATTATTGAGGAACTGTCGGCCTCCTTGAATAAGGTGGCGTCTTATTCAGCTGAGAGTTTTTTGACGATTCCTGATGTGGCCGTAATTGATGGGAACAGAATCTTTCTGGTGAAGCCTTTGGTTATGCGCTTTTGGATGCGTCGGTGTGCTGTCGAGGATGCCAATCAATTGGCGATACAGTTGCAGGCGCTTTCACGGATACGGATGCAAGCATGACCGAGTTGATTGGCTCACAGGATGTTTCACAGTGGGCCTATCTGGTTCGGCGCCCGCCCTCGTCAAGTGTTTTGCAATACCTAGTGGCGCGTTGGCAGGAATACGAACAGCTCTATTCCGACAAGGGTGCACCGCTATCAAGCAGAACCGAACCAGAGCTTACCGAAGGACTGGGAGCGTTCCTTACTGCTCAACTAGAAGCCGGCCTCCAACCCTTCGATGGGGAATTTTTTGCCGAACTTAGCCGTTTCGATCTGGCCCCCGACGGCAAGCGCATCATTATTGGGCGTTCGGATATCGAATGGCGTCTTTTTGGCACGCCCAACTTCGTCGTTGAGTTCAAGGTCATTGGTGGTGGACGTCCCGCTAAAGCGTATATTGTCGATGGAATGGTCCGCTTCGTAGACGGACGCTATGGCCACCGCTCATCAGAGGGAGCCATGTGGGCATTCTTCCGGCCCGGCTCCAGCGAAGTGGCAACCGACGTCGAGGCTTTGATCGACCTTCATACGGTCCCGCTGCGATGCGAAGTTGAAAATGGTTCTCATCGGATCGCTCCTTCGCAACTCGCGCCGGGCACTGCGGCCTTTGATTCTTTGCATAAGCGGGATCCTATCGCTCCAACAATTCGGATCGCGCACATCTTTGTCCAGATCGGTGCGCGCGCAGCACCGGAGGAACACGGCGATAGCATCGGAAGCTGAAATGCAAGCCATCCACCAATGTGTGGGTCAAAAAATAGGTCGCGTATATTCGGTAGTTCGCTCGTTCAAAGCACTCCCCACGCCCGAAACCTCCCCCTCCCGGTCATCTCGCGCAAGCCGAGCTCCAAAACAATCCGCCGCGCCGCCTGCGGCGTCACCTCGAGCGTCGTTGCCACCATCCCGGCCGACACCAACGGTTTTGCCATCACCAGTTCGACCAGCTCCGGCAGCTTTGACGAGGCCCGACGCCCCTCCAGTTTCCGCTCCATCATTTTTCGCGCCAGCGCCAGCCGGTCATGCTCTTTCATGCCGATCTCGGCGGCTGCCAAAAGACCGTGACCGATGGCGAGCAGCCGGGTTTCCCGGTCGCGATGCCGACGCCGATCGACTGGAATGGTTTTGAGGCCAAAGTTGATGGCAGCGAGATGGGCGCCTGACGTGATGCCAGCCTGACGGAGGATCGACGCGGCAAACAGTCGACCGAGCCAGGGAGCGTGCTGCAGCACCGACAGTTCGTTCCAGGCATCGAGTGCCACAATCGCTTGCAGCACCACCGGCAGGTCTGCAGCTTGGCGCAATACGCCGCGCCATTCGTCGAGCCGAGCATCTTCGTCCCAGTCGAGATCATAGATCATCGGATCTTTTTCTTGAACGCTGCCACGGCCGGGCCGCTTGGCACTCTCGATCGCAGCCTCCGATCGGGCGAGCACCGCATCGATGGCGGCATAGTCGACGCCGGGCAGATTCTCCGTGTCGTCAGCCGCGTCCCCCTCCCCTTCCGGATCGAGGTCGGCCGCGCGTCGAATGACCCCGGCCGTCTCCACCTCGCCCGCGCCGGCAGGCGTGATTTCCGACGTTTGGCGCAGCGTGCGAATGCCTTCTGGCGACAGTGCCCAATCGGCTGACTGGCCAGAAAACCGTCGGCGGGTCCTCAACACATCGCGGGCGATGGTCAGCTCGTGGGTGGGTGTGCGGATATCGCGGGTCGCGTCGTGGAGGACGAGATCTTCGAGATGGACGAGCTCGCCGTCGATCCACAGCGAGGCACAGGCATCGGCGAAATTCTGGCGCTCCAGGAAGCCTGCGCCGACGGGCGAACGAGCGATGCGCTCGTCAAGACGGGTCAGCGCGACGCCGGCGTCGAAAGCCGGCCGCATCAAGGCATTCATGCTTATTTTTGAAAGATCGTAAGCCATTGAAATCATGGTAAATGATTTCTTATAAAAACTCTATAGAAATATTAAAGTTCCTCACATGGTACTGTTTTGAGTTGGACTATCAACCATCGATAAGTATCGGTTATCGAGGGTAGTTGATTTCGCGGCGTAAATCGACGAAAATCGGAGCAAATCACGGTCCCAGCGGCCGCCGAATCCCGCGATTCTGGAGCCTATCGTGCCTAAAGCGAAGACATCACACACGTCCGTCGAGCGGCGCGCCGAGGAGCTCGATACCATCGCGTCCGTTCTGCCGATGGAGCGCCGCGACGAGCTTGCGGAATTGCTCACCGACCAGGATGTCGAAACGCTCAAACATCTCGTCAACCAGGGCATGGGCGACAATACCCTACGCGCCCTGACATCGGACCTCGCGTATCTCGAAGGCTGGGCACTGGCCGCGACCGGACAGTCCCTGCCCTGGCCGGCGCCCGAAGCGCTGCTGCTGAAATTCGTCGCGCACCATCTGTGGGATCCGGAGAAACGTGCGACCGATCCGGATCACGGCATGCCTGTAGACGTCGACGACAACCTCCGGCGCCAGGGTTTTCTGAAGTCCACCGGCCCGCACGCGCCGGATACGGTGCGCCGGCGGCTGGCCAGTTGGTCGACCCTCACGAAATGGCGCGGTCTTAACGGTGCCTTCGCCTCCCCTGCCCTGAAATCCGCCATTCGTCTGGCCGTCCGCGCCGTACCGAGACAGCGCCGTCGCAAGAGCGCCAAGGCCGTGACCGGCGACGTGCTGGCCAAGCTGCTGGCGACCTGTGCCACAGATAGCCTGCGCGATCTGCGCGACTGCGCCATCCTGATGGTCGCCTTTGCGTCGGGCGGCCGGCGGCGCAGCGAGATCGCAGGCCTTCGTGTCGAGCAATTGACAATTGAGCAGCCGATCGAGGTGGAAGACGGCCCTCCCCTCCCCTCTCTTGCCATTCATCTCGGTCGCACCAAGACGACGTCCGGTGGTCAGGACGATACCGTCTATCTCACAGGCCGGCCGGTCGAGGCTCTCTATGCATGGATGGCGGCGGCAAAGATCGACAAGGGCAGTGTGTTTCGCGGGATCGGGCGATGGGGTACGGTGTCGAAGCGAGCGCTCGATCCGCAGTCGGTCAATGCCATTCTCAAGCAGCGGGCAGAGATGGCGGGGCTGGACCGTGGGGAATTCTCTGCGCACGGTCTGCGGGCAGGATATCTGACCGAGGCCGCCAATCGTGGTATCCCACTGCCCGAAGCTATGGAGCAGTCAAAGCATCGGTCTGTTCAGCAGGCATCGAGTTACTACAATAATGCGACACGGCGGAGCGGTCGGGCCGCGCGCCTCATTACATAGATAAAATTTTCCCTGCAATTCCGGAACGGTACTCCATAAATGCAAGGATGATTGAGCGAAGAATTGAAGCCGAACTCCTGCATCTGGTTAACGAAAGCCCTGCGGTTGCGCTATTGGGCCCTCGTCAGGTCGGTAAAACGACATTAGCACTCAATATTGGCTAAACCCGACCGTCCATCTATCTCGACCTCGAATCGGAAGCAGATCGAGCCAAACTGTCGGAACCGGAGCTTTATCTTGCAAGCCATGACGACAAGCTGGTTATCCTTGACGAAGTTCA
Source organism: Agrobacterium arsenijevicii (assembly GCA_000949895.1). Lineage (GTDB taxonomy): Bacteria > Pseudomonadota > Alphaproteobacteria > Rhizobiales > Rhizobiaceae > Agrobacterium > Agrobacterium arsenijevicii. The sequence goes on from JWIT01000017.1 coordinate 38,738, forward strand.
TCGCCTGCCAAACGTATTCCAGATCTGCGGGGCATGATCGATCGCAACCGCCGCGCCGGACGGCGCACCGGCCAGTTCCTGCTACTTGGCTCAGCTTCTATCGATCTCCTCAAACAATCCGGAGAAACGCTGGCTGGCCGCATAGCCTATCTTGAAATGCAGCCTGTCGACGGATTGGAAGTGCCGGTAGATTCACTCGAGAGACTTTGGCTACGGGGTGGTTTTCCCGACAGTTTCCTTGCTTCCAGCGACCGTGGAAGCATGCGCTGGCGACAGGATTTCATTCGCACCTATCTCGAACTCGCCCGTTCGCTGGGGGTAGATGGCAAAACCGTCGCTTCTTACCTCAATCTTCTTGTCGACCTGCTACTGGTGCGTCGTCTCGAACCCTGGCATGCCAATGTCGGCAAGCGGTTGGTCAAATCACCAAAAGTCTATGTCAGGGACAGCGGCATTGCCCATGCGCTGCTTGGGCTTGGAAGCGCTGAACAATTACTTGGTCATCCAATTGTCGGCTCCAGTTGGGAAGGCTTCGTGATCGAAACACTGATCGCGTCCTCGCCTGACGGCACTGCAGCCAACTTCTACCGCACAGCGGCTGGAGCCGAAATCGATCTCCTGCTGACTCCTCCAGGCGAAAAACCTTGGGCGATAGAGATCAAGCGAAGCCTTACGCCTAAACTCGAAAAAGGGTTCTACCTTGCCTGCGAGGATTTGCAGCCGCAAAAACGGGTCGTTGTCTACCCCGGCCAAGAGGCCTTCCCTCTTCCAAACGGTGTGACGGTAATGTCCCTGTCTGCCGCCGGTCGCTTATTGCTTGACCGATAGCCAAATCCTCATTGATGGGAATAGCCTGCGGGCCAGCGTAACTCCTCGACGCATTTTTCCCTAAACGTCCGATAATGTTGCATTATCGGACGTATTGCTCTTTATATTGAGAATGGCCAAAATCATCGAGCAGAACACCGAAATTCACGTCGAGGAGACCCCAGCGCCGTCTCTCAGCACAGCCTCCGGCGGTGATATTTCCGCGCCGGAGATGTCGGGCGAAGGCCCCCTCCCCTCTCTGGCCGTTCAGGACCAGACGCCTGCCCATCTTGCAAGCCTTGCTGATCGCGCCCGGGGTTATGTTGAAGCCGCCAGTTCAGCCAATACGCGCAAAGCCTACGCCGCCGACTGGAAGCATTTTTCCGAGTGGTGCCGGCGGTCCAATCTGGCTCCCCTCCCCCCGCATCCGCAAACCGTCGGGCTATACATCACAGCCTGTGCTTCCGGCACGGTTGACCGAAGCGCCAAGGCCAACTCTGTCTCGACTATTGAACGACGCCTCTCCTCCCTTGGTTGGAACTATGCCCAGCGCGGTCTCTCACTCGATCGCAAGGACCGGCATATCGCCACCGTCATGGCCGGCATCCGCAACAGCCACGCCAAGCCACCGGTGCAGAAGGAAGCGGTCATGGCTGAAGATATCATCGCCATGGTCGAGACGCTCGATCGCGGCTCTCTGCGCGGCCTGCGGGATCGAGCCATGCTGCTCATCGGCTTTGCTGGAGGTCTTCGGCGTTCAGAGATCGTCGGCCTCGATCTGAAGGCCGACCAGACTGAGGACGGGCGCGGTTGGATCGAGATTCTTGACAACGGCATGCTTATTACTCTGCGCGGTAAAACCGGATGGCGAGAGGTCGAGGTCGGCCGCGGCTCGGCCGATGCGACCTGCCCGGTCGCCGCAATCGAGACCTGGATCAGGTTCGCCAAGCTGGGGCATGGAGCCCTTTTTCGTCGAGTGACGGGGCAAGGTAAAGCTGTCGGGTCGGAGCGGCTGAACGACAAGGAGGTCGCTCGTCTCGTGAAACAGACTGCCATGGCCGCCGGCGTTCGCGGCGATCTCAGCGAGATCGAGCGCGTCTTCAAGTTCTCCGGACATTCGCTGAGAGCGGGCCTCGCCTCCTCGGCCGAGATCGATGAACGCTATGTCCAGAAACAGCTGCGGCACGCGTCAGAGATGACCCGGCGGTACCAGCGAAGGCGCGACCGCTTCCGGGTAAATCTGACCAAGGCATCCGGACTTTAGCTGTCCCCTCCCCTTTCCCGCCAAGCGCTTGCAGTAGGACCGTTTGCGTATTATAGTCACAATAGTCATTTTGGTTATAGGTGAGACGATGCAAGCATCAACGCACGAAGATATGAGTTGGACGGTCGCTGGCGCGAAGGCAAAGCTCTCGGAAGTTATGGAACGTGCGCAATTGGCGCCTCAGACAATTACCCGCAACGGAAAGCCGAGCGTGGTCGTCGTTTCCGCAGAAGAGTGGCAGCGGAAAACTGGGCGCAGGGGATCGCTCGCGGAATTTCTGTTGGCATCGCCTCTGCGCGGCGCGGATCTGGATCTTGAACGGCAGCACGACGAGCCACGTGACTTGTCGTTATGAGGCTGCTCCTCGATACGAACGTTCTGTCGGAAGTTACGAAACCTCGCCCGGATGAAGCTGTTCTTAAGTGGCTTCACGGGCTGGACGAAGACCGTACGTTCATCAGCATCGTGTCGATCGCTGAAATTCGCCGCGGTGTCGCGCTGATGGATGCTGGGCGAAAGCGCGACGCCCTGGACGAATGGCTCACATATGAGCTGCCTCAACGCTTCGAAAACAGGATTATTCCGGTGGAAGGGCCTGTCGCCTTGGCCTGGGGCGATCTCATGGCGCTTGCCAAGCGAAGCGGTCGTGGGCTCGCCTCGATGGACGGGCTGATTGCAGCCACTGCCGTTGCTCACCAGTTGACGCTTGCGACGCGCAACACCAAGGATTTCGAAGGCTTCGGAATAGATATCATCGACCCCTGGACTGCTTGATCAGCCCCCTCTTCGTCGATGAAAAGGATTAGTTTGGATGCTTTCTTATACTTTGCTCAAAAACCACGCTGGCATTTTGCTCGTCGGAGACTACACGTCGCTGACCTGGCTGCATGAGGTCGTCCATGATGTGAATGACCGCTCACCGCTTGTCGTCGACAAGGAAGGCTTGTTTTTGGGCTTGGCCTACGATGTGCGCAAAGCGTTTGAGCGCCAACGTGAAGTAATTCAGCCGCCAAAGCATTTTGAAGAAATCGGCGTTCGATACGGCGTCCAGATCCTCTGGCCTGTTCTTATGCTGCAGCAGAGGCTGCTCAGGCAATCTCTCGCATTCCTCAATCATACAGCCAAAACCCAAGCCATTACCTACGCCCTGGAAGCAGTCATCGAAGATGCGCTGCGCGAGGATTTTGGTGCACAGGCAGAGAATATCATCGCTCTTTGGCAGCGCCTCAACCCGGCACAATCTCAAGTGTTCAACATGATGAATAGTCGTGGAGGTATCTTTTGTTCATGGACGAAGGCGCAACGGAAGTCCAGCTTTGCGCAGCTGCTTTCGAGTTTCGATCCGATGTATGACCGCTTCTACGCTATGCGATTGAAGAACGGCGAACGGAACCTGATCTCTCCGGCAGAGTTCGCGGCATGGGATAACGCCGAATGGCCGGATCCTCGGTGGTAGATCGCATTCATCCAGAGAAAGATCTCAACAGGATAGGCCCCCTCCCGCTGGAGGTTGAAGCCGTAACTCAAAACCTCAAGCAGAATTTTCCGTTTAGCGCTTCAATTGAAATCGGGAAGTAAAAGCCACACTGACGGAGGCGGCCAATCGAGGGGTACCATTGCTCGAGGCGATGGAGCAATCGCGTCATCGCTTGATCCAGGTGGCGTCTGGTTACTACAACAGTGCAACGCGGCGTAACGGCAAAGCGGCACAACTTCTTCGTTAACCGCGGACATCCCCTGATCACGAGGTCGTTCCGCGTGAATTGCAGTTCGCTGGAGACGCAAGTCGCGGGCACTCAGCAATTGTTAAATACATACCGCTAATGCCTAGTCGACGGTTTCGCCCACAGAGGAACAATTCGACAATGGATCAACGCAACCGATTTGTGTGGTGGGAAAAGACGGTCGAGTATGCCTATCTGGCTAAGACGCTCAGTCACGCTCGCTTCGCGATTAGTCCTCTGGACGGGAATATTGAGACGAACATAGGCGATGCCATCGCCCTCTCAGGTCTCAATTACGGGATCATCGAATTCAAACGGGATAGCGCTTCCATAGCTACTGAAGCGGATAAATACGGTGACGGTGAAGTCGCCAACTACAGGGACTGGTGCGAAGAGGTGATGGACCGGCCGACACGTAGGTTGATCAGAGAAGGCGACGAGCCCCATTCGATCGTCTTCGGGTATTTAGGGAAGCTCCGGGGACGCATCGCGATTGGCACCGTTACCACTCGATATTGGTGGCCTGACCAGCGCCTTAGACACCCCAAATTATGCCATTCCGAGATCTTCTCGCTCTATCTAGGGCGATTGGCACTTGTCCGAAACACAAAGTCGATCAGTGGATCAACTGGCGGAAGTATATTCGGTTTTGACGGAAGCGGTATACCAGTGGTCCATATCGATCTGGAATCAGCACTGCGAACCTTTCGCCCCGACTACGACTACAAAAACGATCGTATCGCTGGGCCGATTCCGGGAATGGGCTAGCGACCAAAGGTGCCTTCCAGCGAGATCCCGGAAGATAACTGAATTATCAGACTGCGAACATCTTTTAGGATCAGCGATGGCACGCGCATCATTTAGCGAAACCACCAGGCGAATTCTCGCGCAGCGCGCGGCCTATCGTTGTTCATCGCCCAACTGCAATCGTCTGACCATCGGTCCAGGCCCAAAGGATAATCAGATTGAAAACACCGGGAAGGCGGCCCACATTTTCAGTGCCTCGAAAGGAGGACCGCGCGGTCAGGCGACACTCACGACCGCTCAGCTAAAGTCCCCCACAAATGGGATTTGGATGTGTGGACATCATGCAGATCTTATCGATAAGAACTCTGGCAAGCGTTTCCCCCCGCCAGTTATCAAGAGTTGGAAAGCTCTCCACGAGCACCGCATCGCATATGAACACAGTGGGGGTAACACCGCCTTCGGATTCGTGCGAAGTATCGACATCGAGACTTCCACCCTCTTTGTGCCTGGCACCCGATTGGAACTAGCGAAGACCACTTTTCTGATCGGGAAAAATGAATCCGGCAAATCCGCCATTTGCGAGTGGCTCTCTTCTATCGACAGCCTTCAGCTCATCCGGCGGTGGATAAAGCTCACGCCTCTGAAATTTGCAGTGACTTTCGACGCACCGATAGAGCGCACCCTTTCCATCGAAACAGGAACAGGAAAAATTTACCTGCACCTCGACGGCGTCGCCGCCTCAACGAACCACCATCGAGTCTCAGTGGCCTTTCTTGGATACGAACGCGAAACCACCTCAAAAGATGACCTAGACCTTGTATGTCGTGCGCTTAGGCTCGACGAAGTAAGCGTAGGTGCCCTCGCGGAGCTAATAACAAATAGAAATCTCTTTATCCAGTCCGCGCGCTTTGAGCGCGAAAAGGATGATGACGGCGAGTGGCGGCAAAACCTTTACTGCACATTGCAAAGTGGCGCAGAGGTATCCTTCGCCGGTATGTCCAGTGGTGAAAGAGGCCGCGTCCTCCTAGACTTTGCGATCGCGCAGATGCAGAGCACATCGGACTTCGCCCCTGCCCTTCTGATTGTCGAGTGGCCAGGCCTTTCGATTGATAGCGCTGGCCTCGAAAAGTACGCAGCGTATTTCTCTAGCGCCGATTGCAAGTTCCAGACGTTGATTACGATGCTAGAAAGGACGCCACGGATGGATGCGTTTGGCTGGCAGATGTATGAAACTCAAGTCGATCCCAGCGACCAACGTCGTCGGATCGAGCCAATCGTTCCGTGATGCGTTCAGCAAAGGTCTCGGACGCCGGCCTAACTTGCGCACCTCTCCCATCCACGCCCATTCACCAACGCCCCGCCACGCCACGCGTTAGGCTCAACTCAATCCGTCGGCAGGTCGTGCACGAGTTCCGCGTTCGTCTTTTCCTTCCTCAAGACCTCAAGGTTGGAAAGCTCGTCTTTGAGCTTCATGCGGGCTTCATAAATATCGACTGCTTGCTGCAGGTTGAGCCAGAAATCATGGCTCGTGCCGAAGACCTTCGACAGCCGTAACGCCATCTCAGCAGTAACCGAGCGTCGGCCATTAACGATCTGGTTGATCGAAAACCTTGAAACGCGCATGGCTTGGGCAAGCTGGTCTTGGGTCAAATCGACCAGAAAGGTATCGCGCAGCACATCACCTGGAGAAATCGGGGGGGCCGGAATCATATTGGTTTGAGATTTCATCGGACCCCCTTCTGCATTGTCACTTCCGCTCGAGCCGTATTTCGAACGCACCCAGCGGCTCGATCCATTCGAACGTCAAATACCACTTGCCTTCGACAAGAATGCCAAGCCGGCCGGGTGCGTTCGGCCAGTTGAAGATCGGACCATAAACGTCGACATCCTGTAGACTGCGGGCAGCCACTAGCGGATGCAGGCGTCTGTGAGTGGCGATGGAAAGATGCTCGTCGATATCTATCGCGAACCGCCATGCGTAGATTTCGGCTACTGTCTCGCTTGCGAACCTGTTCATGTTTCACCTTCGGTGCCTGAATAATAATTGCAGGCACCATGACGGCGCCTGTGCGTCGATCATGGGTTTCGAAGGGAGGAGGATTGCCAGTGCGGAGCTCGAAACAGAGGATATGTTCCCGCACCATTTCTGGAGCCGTAGCAGCTGGTGCAGGGACTCGGAACACTACGCGCCAACGGACGCGCACTTGGATGCCACGGGATAGCACGTCCCGCGTCAACTGCAGGAGCGAGGCGACGGTTGCGATCTCGGCATAGGCGATTTCATCGATAGCACGCTTTGTCAAATTGCGAATTGCACGCTTTGACAGAGCTCGGACCGGGCCTTGAAAGAGAATGTGATGCAACTCCGCTTCGAGCGGCGCCTGCATTTTGTGTTGTCCGTCAACGATGAATGCATAAAAGGGCTTGTCGAGGTCGATCGCGCGGACACGCGATGAAAGATCAAGCCCTCCTACTTCGTATTCATTGACAGCCGAAAATCGCTGCGACGTTAACGCCAGAACCTTATCGAGGTCCTTGTCGAAACTGTCGTAGGATTTCCAGAAACTGGTCTGCGAAAAGTCTCGCAAGCTCTTTCCGGTCCAGCCAGAGATTTCGTTGACGACGGTCTTTCGCCAGTCTTCAACGTATTCGGTCTCAGTCGTGAGAAATTCTCGCAGAACTGCCTGGCTAGACTCGGTATTCTGCCACTTGGACAACAGCCGCTGCATCGCACGACGCCAATGGTCTCGGTCAATCGATAAATCATCGAACGAGACTAGGAGGTCCAGCGCTATTTGATCGGTGTTTTCCATATGGCACAATGTAATGCACTTCATTACATCTGTCGACCCCAATCTGGAGTTCTTTTGCGGCAGCAGGCATTCCCCATCACACAACCCCCTGGATCAGACCGCCCGAGGCCGGCAGAACGGTATCGGCGAACCCGCCGAGCCGTCCCGCTCAAATCATCAGGCGACGGCTGGTGCCGTCGGCCTAAACCAGCGTCTCGACGGCACTTGGAGACAAGCTCCGTTCAAGAGGGAAAATCGGTTTCGCCATAGCGACCTGCAATGGGAACACCGGCTTGCCGGCATAACGATTGGAGGTGCTGGCCACCTCATTCGGGCCGACAACCTCCACCAAGGGGAAGATCGGCTTTACCGCGAGCTCTTGATCGGTTGGTGGAGAGCTGATGAGCCAGGCCCCGAGCACCGAAACGCACGCCGCAAAGACCATTCCAGCGGCTTTCCTACGATCCACAGCGGGCCTGATATTCAGCTTTGCGAGTGCCTTGCTCATCGAGGCTGCCGTGGCCCGGCAGTCGCTGAGATAGTCGTTGTGGTGATCCTTTATCAGTTTTCGAGCCTGTGCAAGAAACACACGATTGTCGTGCTCCAGCCGTTCCAGCATTGGCTTCAGGCTGACATCCGACCTGATTGGCTCGTCAATACCATCGACCGGATAGGCAACCGACTCTCCACCCTTAACATCGAGGTCCTCGCGGTTGCCGATATAGACGTCGTCAAAATTCGCGAACCGCGGGTTCATCCGAATGGCCGAAATGTAGACCTTTACGGATTGGGCAAGAATGCTGGGCGCATTTTGCACCTTCGGGTCGGCCTCCACGGCGTTGTAGACCGCGACCAGAGCGTTGGCGAGGTTGAACAGGCGCTCGCCGTTACCCCAGCCATAATTCGTTGCTACCCTCGACATTGCCCCAAGGGCACCGGAGGTGTGAAGCTTGACGTAGAGAGCTTTGATGTCAGCTTCGTTCGCAGCATTCTCCGGTATTTCGGAGATAACCCAATTCGCCATGTTCCCGGCATAGGCCATAAAAAACCAATCGGAAGGATGGGGCCCGATTTCACCTGCCTCAGGCCTTCTGAAGGCGTCCACCGCGCTGATGAGCGTTTCCGCTGTCGACTTGATTGCGTCGATGTCGACTTTGCTCGGCTCACCATTCTTATGGGTAATAGCGCCATCGACGCCCTCGAGGAGAAGCTTCATGGCTCTCGCCTTCGGGTACATGCAGCTCGAGACGTCATCCAGATACTTGCCGCGCTCGACATGAAGGCGAAGCTGGGTTTTGTCCAGAGTGCCAATCGTCCCGTCGTAGATCCGCTGAGCGTCAATCAAGCGCTGAAGATATGAGAATGGAATCCTCTGCTCGATGACGTGCTCATAGAAGATAATCTCAACCCCCTCGAGCACCTCGGCGAACTTGGCCTTTCCGGCCAGCCGCAGGCTCAATGCAGCCTCAAGCTTCTTCGTGGATCCACGCTTGTCGGAAAGCTCGGCTGCGAGTTCCTGCTGGTTGAATGCGGCACTGCTCATAAGAAAGCGCGTCATGTCTTCGAGAAATATACTGGTACGCATCGGCGTTCTCCGGTTCGATCTCGCTCCACCATATAGGTAGGAATTTGAGGCAATTTAGAGAAGGCACGATTTCTAAAGCAGTGTTTACGATTTTGTCGAACTGACAAGTTTGACGCCACCCGCTTCGATTTCGGCGGATATTTTTTATCCACTATATCTCATTATTTTCAATACGTTAACTTCCGCGATCACTCTTTCATAGATCGGGCTCCGTGCTTGGGCGGTCATGTGACCGTAACCACTTACGGGAGAAACCCGATGAGATCGCTTCTCATTCTTCTCGGCACGACCTGCGCCATGTTCATCGGCGCCCACGTCCATCCGTCCACGAGCGCAGCCGCGGTAGCAAGCTGCAAGCCGATGGCCCCGGCCGCGGTCGAAGCCCTGATCCGCCGCCTCTCGGAAGAGCGCGGTGCCAATGCTGACCACATGGTGCGGGTCGCCAAGATCGAGTCCGCTCTGAATCCGTGCGCATATAATCCGTCAGGTGCCACGGGCCTCTATCAGTTCATGTCCGGTACTGCTCGTCAGTATGGTCTTGTCGACCGACTTGACCCCGAGGCTAGCACGCGTGCAGCGATTGCGCTGATGTTCGACAACGCGAACTATCTCCGCAAGAAGCTCGGCCGCGAACCAGCACCAGCGCTTCTTTACGTCGCCCATCAGCAGGGCGTCGGCGGGGTTGCCAAACTGCTGCGTAACCCCGATATGCTGGCTTCCGAGCTTGTCGGCGTGGCGGCGGTTGTCCAAAATGGCGGCAAACGTGACTGGAGCGCGCTCCGCTTCATTCAGCATTGGGTCGATAAGTACGACGCGAAACGTTGATTTCGCGCCAAGCGTGATGGCGAAACTGCTGGCGACCTGCTCAACCGATAGGCTGGCCGATGTGCGAGATCGCACTGTCCTGATGGTTGCCTTTGCCTCCGGCGGCTGCCGGCGCAGCGAGATCGCCGGACTCCGGATCGAGTAACTGACCCTTCAAGCACCGATCGAGACTTCGAACGGCCCTCCCCTCCCCTCTCTCGCCATCCAGCCCGGCCGCACGAAGACGACAAATGACGAGCAAGATGACCTCGTCTATCTGATTGATCGGACGGTGGAAGCGCTGGATGCCTGGATGGCCGCTGCCTGAATTGTCACCTCGCAGCCCAAGCGAAGCATAAACTGTATCACCCGCGTGGCAAACGCCACCCGAGGGAACGCGACATGGTGGCAAGGGCTCTGATCGCCGGATGGTTTTGATACCGTTCGGGAGCGATATTCCTATTCCTGGCGAATGATCGTCGAGTGTTACCGAACGGGAGCAAAAATAGACCGTGCTCCCGTAAGGGTGCAGGCGTGCTTGCCGACAAACAAGAAGAGTGTTATTTTCCCGTGCGGGAGCAAAGGATTTATGAGCTTGCCGAAAAAACCGTTAGATAGCCTAACCGACATTCAAAAATTGGCCGACCAAGCATATCCTGCATTGTCGCTGGCGAGTACGCTCGCTTCGCCCAATGCGCCAGCAAAAGCTTGGCAAGAGCTCAGCAAGAGATTTTCCTCCAGCGAGGAGCTGATGAGATCTCTCGAGTCTGCCACCGAGATCGCAAAGCGGCTGACGCAGCATTCGGATCTGGCAGCCAAACTCACAGACGCGTTGCCGAAAGTCGAACTCATCCTACCGAATGTTTCCACCACGATAAAGGCATCCCTGCCCAGACCACTGGCGGATACCTCTGCCCCATCAACGCCGCATGCCCCAGTCGCCAGCCAAACGACAAGTCCGCAAAACTTTGCACAAGAGAATGTCCCCGTTAATAGCATCATGGATCTCGGGCGAATGGTTCGTCGCCTGCGGGAAAGTCGGAAACTATCGCAGCAGGAATTTGCGGATCTGGCCGGTGTGGGACGCCGCTTTCTTTCTGAACTTGAAAACGGCAAACCGACTTTGGAATTCGAAAAAGTTCTCCAGGTCGCTCGGGCGGCCGGGATATCCCTTTTTGCGCGGGGCCGGTCACTGTAATGGAAGCACTTGCTCTCGACGTCCGCCTTGACAGTGCGCAAGAGCCGGTGGGCGTGCTCGTCCGCGATCAACGTGGCGGCTTGGCTTTCGCCTACGACGAAGCCTATGTGTCACAACCGGGGGCGATTTCCCTTTCTCTTTCACTGCCGTTAACCCGAGAGCCGTTCGAGGAGGTCGTTGCACGCCCTTTCTTCGACAACCTGCTCCAAGAACGGGATGGGGCGCTGTCCGACATCATGGCGCGCGAAGGCATAGCTCGTGATGATATCGCAGGCCTCTTGTTCCATCTTGGCAAGGATTGTGCGGGGGCGCTTTCGGTTCTGCCCGCTGGCTCACCTCCGACCAAGGTTCCGGGTGATTATGAGAAAGATTATCAGCGTATCGAAGACGGTCGGCTGATCGCGATCGTCGACTCGCTTCATAAGCGGCGGCGATTGCCTGCCGGCACGGACGACCCCTCCCCCCTTGCTGGCATGCAAAGTAAAATTGCGCTCACACTCCTGCCGGATGGTTCTCTGGCGGAGCCAGTTCCCGGTTCGGGTGCACCAACGACGCATATCCTGAAGGTACCAGACCAGGATCACCTCCGTGACGCCTCTCTTGAATATGAGGCAATGCAACTGTCGCACGCCGCCGGATTTTCGACAGCTGATATGTCGTTGCTCCCATTCGCGGGCATCGAGGTCCTTTTGGTCACCCGGTTTGACCGGGCTCTCGACAGAGACGGTCGCATCGTTCGAATTCACCAGGAGGACTTCGCTCAGGCTCTTGGTCTGCCCTCTTCGCTCAAATACGAACGACGAGGAGTTCCTGGCCGGCGTTTCGACGTCGACGCGATCCGGCGAATTCTCGACGCAACCGACGATCCTGCCGCAGAACGAGAATTCTTTATTCAAGCGACGCTTTTCGATCTCCTTGTAGGAAACGTGGATGGCCACGCAAAGAACTTCGCGCTTCTTCATGAGAGAGGCGGAAGGATCAGAACCACGCCACGTTACGATATTCTCCCGACGCGGCTCGATGACACACTCACCGACGAACTCGCTTACAAGATTGGCGACGCCGCTACGCTTGACGCGATAAGTCGAGACGACTTCGATCTTTTTCTCAAGAGCTTGGGAATTTCGAGTTCCGCTGCCCGCCAGCGCCTTTCCAAAAGATACGCCACGGGAATCGCGAACAAGCTTGCCGAACATTTGGACCAGCTTGGGAAGGGCGGGCAGAAGCCTTTCGCCGACCTCATCGCTTCCAATATGCGTACGCTTCTCGGGGCACTGGAAATCGACGTCCCCGGCCCCGCAAGAGACCGTGACGCGTATATCGGGCGGGCCGGTGGTTGGCTTCTGAGCTGACGATGCCGGGCGATCTTGACCAAAGCGATAAGGATCCCGTGCAAAATTTCCGCCGTTGCGACAACCACGTCGAATGCATTCCGGGCGAACTATATGTCGATTGCTCGATGCAAACTTGTCGCTGGTGATTCTGCCCTGAGTCGGAACATTCACCGCCGTGACGCTCATCCATGCGGGTACTTCAATCTTATCGACTCATATTTTGGGCTCCGGCGCGAGCGAGATCTTTGGACAAAATCCCACTAGAGCGTTGCTTTATCACGATGTTTTAATTCCAATGCGTTCGTGGGGAATTTTGCGTTAGGCTTCTGTTAACCGTAAATAGCTTGCCCAGACCCTAGAATCGAGGCTAATTGTAACAGCGGTTCAAAAAGGGTTTTGCCGCATCGAACCGCTGTTACTGAATTTTGGGCCGGACATGAAAACCAAAGCTGAAGCGCAGGCACCGTCAAGGGAAACTCTCGTAAGCCTCATTGAGCGGCATTCCTCGGCTCTTGCTGTCCAGTTACAAGCTCATCACCTGAGTACGTTCCCGCCTACGGCACAAAAGGGAATACGCTATTTCCAGCCCTCTGAAGCTGCAAAGTTCGTGGGCGTGAAGGAGGTCTACCTCCGTCAGGTCTCAAACGACATTGACGATCTGGAGGTAAGTACCACCCCCGGCGGCCGGCGCTCCTATTCCGTCGATGATATCGACAAGATCCGCCGCCATCTCGACAAGGTCGGCAGGGCTGATCGCAGGTATTTGCCGCACCGCCGAGACGGTGAAGACCTTCAGGTCATTTCCATCATGAACTTCAAGGGCGGCTCGGGCAAGACGACCACCTCCGTTCATCTCGCCCAATACCTGGCGCTGAAGGGTTATCGCGTCCTTGCCATCGATCTCGATCCGCAGGCAAGTATGTCCGCCCTGTTTGGACATCAGCCTGAACTCGATGTGCACCCGAACGACACGATGTACGGCGCGATACGGTACGACGAGAGCCGTCGGCCGGTAAAGGACATTATCCGGAAGACCTACATTCCGGGTCTGGAACTTGTCCCCGGCAACCTCGAACTGATGGAATTCGAACATGACACCCCTCGCGCATTGATGACGCGCAAACCGGGCGATGTGATGTTCTTTCAGCGACTAAGCGACGCGATTGGTGATGTGAGTGACGACTACGATATCGTCATCATCGATTGTCCTCCTCAACTGGGCTACCTGACGCTGTCTGCCCTCACTGCGGCAACGTCGGTTCTCGTGACGGTTCACCCGCAAATGCTGGACGTCATGTCGATGAACCAGTTCCTTGCAATGGTCGCCGATTTGCTTCGAGAAGTCGCCGCCGCCGGCGGCGATGTTGATTTTGCCTGGTTGCGCTACCTGATCACGCGCTTTGAGCCGTCTGACGGACCTCAAAATCAGATGGTTGGATATCTTCGGTCGATCTTCGGCGCCCATGTGCTGAATTTCCCGATGCTGAAGTCGACCGCCGTCTCAGACGCAGGGCTTACCAATCAAACTCTTTATGAAGTCGAACGGGGCCAGTTTACACGCAGCACCTATGACCGCGCCATCGAATCGATGAACAGCGTCAATGACGAGATTGAAACCCTGATCAAGAAAGCTTGGGGACGAGCGATATGAGCAGAAAGAACCTTCTGAACCTTATTCAGGTCGATGCCGATATGCCCGTAAAGACTGCGACATCCGACAACAAGCTTGTCGGCCAAGTCGCTAGTACGATGCGCGAAGAGAAAGCCCGCCAGGCACGCGCCGACGATATCGAGCGGCGGCTTGCCGAGGGTCAGTCTGTCATCGACCTGGACACAGCTCTCATCGAACCGTCTTTCGTTCGTGACCGCATGCCTGGCGATATCGACGGTCTGGTTTCGTCGATCCGTGACCAGGGCCAGCAGGTGCCAATCCTGGTACGTCCCCACCCTGAGAAACCGGGACATTATCAGGTTGCCTTCGGTCATCGCCGTCTACGCGCCATTGAGCAACTCGGCTTGCAGGTCAAGGCGGTTATCCGTGCCTTGACCGACGAGGAACTGGTGATTGCCCAAGGGCAGGAAAACAATGAACGCGAGGACCTATCCTTCATCGAGAAGTCACGGTTCGCGCAGAGACTTAAGGAACGTTTTCCCCGTGAAGTGATCACGTCTGCGATGTCTGTCGACAAGGCGGAACTGTCGCGAATGCTGTCTATCGTTGATGCCATTCCCGCCGATCTGATCGATGCTATCGGGCCTGCACCCGGCGTTGGCAGACGAAGCTGGCAAGAACTCGCGGATCTGATCCATAAGGCCGAAAACAAGAATCCCTTGGAACTGGCACGATCGGACGAGATGCAGACCAAGAGCTCGCAGGATCGGTTTAAGGCGCTTCTCAGCGCCTTCAAGCCACGCCGGGTTGTTCGTGGGCTGCCTGAGGTTCTGTCGACGTCGTCCGGCCAGCGCTTGGGCCACGTCAAGCAGAGCAAGTCAAAGATCGAAATTACGCTCGACAGGAAGGAAGCGGGAGAGTTCGCGTCCTTCCTGCTCAATGACGCGGTGGCTCTTTTCGAAGAGCGCCGTGCAAAGTCTGCTGGAAAAGAGGAAGCATAACCGCAAAAGAAAAGAGCCCCCAAAACGTCGCCGTCTCGGAAGCCCCTATCTGTCTAAGCACCAGTAGAATCGCATTTCCGGGATTCATCGTCAAGAGTCTAGGCGCCGTTTTGGCGAACGAATTTCTTTTGCCTGTTAGAAGGTGAAGAACGATGCATACGGAAAGTGTGACGACGCCCTTTGGGCGGCGGCCGGTGACGCTTGCCATTGTCAGGCGGCAACAGGCGGCCTGCGAAATACCGACAAGCAAATCTGCCGACAAGTGGAAGGTCTTCCGCGACGCGTGTGCAGCAATGGAACTTTTGGGGCTGCAGTCGAATAGCCTGTCTGTCCTCGACGCGCTGTTGAGCTTCTTTCCCGAGAAAGAACTTCGCGGGGACGCGCAGTTGGTGGTTTTCCCGTCGAACATCCAATTGTCGCTACGCGCGCATAGCATGCCTGGATCGACCCTGCGGCGCCATCTGGGTGCGCTGGTCGATGCCGGCCTGATCATCCGCAAGGACAGCGCCAACGGCAAACGCTTTGCACGCAAGGGTGCGGATGGGGATGTTGAAAGCGCGTTCGGCTTCGATCTTTCTCCTATGCTCGCCCGTGCCGAAGAACTCGCACTGCTGGCTCAGCAGGTGATCGCGACGCGTGCAGAGTTCAGGAAAGCCAAGGAGAAGCTCACTATTTGCCGACGGGACACCCGCAAGCTTATTTCGGCGGCCATCGAAGAGGGTGTAGATGGCGATTGGCAGTCAATCGAGAACATCTATGTCGGGCTGGTGAGTGCCATCCCGAGGACGCCGACGCTGACTGACGTCACAGAAGCTCTTGAAAGCATGGAAATGCTGAAGGAAGAAATCCTCAATCGGTTGGAAACAAATACAAAAGCACAAAATAATAGCACCAATGATGCTCAAAATGGGCGGCACATACAGAATTCAGATCCCGAATCCACAATTGCATTTGAACCTAGCTCTAGAAGAGAGCAGGGTGAAAACTCGAGCAAGACAACAAGGCCGAGGGAGCCGCTGAAGGCATTCCCGCTTTCCGTTGTGCTGAAGGCGTGCCCGCAAATTCCCGACTACGGGCCGGGTGGAGCCATCGGGAATTGGCGCGATCTCATGTCGGCGGCGGTGGTAATCCGCTCCATGCTTGGCGTAAGCCCCTCTGCTTATCAGGAGGCCTGCGAGGTCATGGGTCCGGAAAATGCCGCGGTGGCCATGGCCTGCATTTTTGAACGGGCAAACCTGATCAATTCCGCCGGCGGCTATTTGCGCGACCTCACGAGACGCGCCGAGCAGTCGGAATTTTCACTCGGGCCGATGATCATGGCGCTTTTGAAGGCGAACGCAGGCGGACAACTGAAGACGGGATGACGCGACTGGCTGCGGCTTGTCACCGAACCGAGCAATCCTGCAGCCTCACTTGACTTCTTCCTCGCCGAGTTCGTCAGACGACTGGCGTCACAGGCATTGGCCGACAACCCGGCTCAGGTGCACGGGCAGCACCTGCTTTTGTATTGCTTTTGTCCCGGCGCGCCACGTTCGATAAAATTCGACGAGAGCAGTTTAGGAGTGATTTTGTTTTATGCTTTATGCGCGTTGGATGGTCGGATGAAGGGGATTAAATGATGGCAGGACCAACGCTTGCATTCGGTAGGCATTCAAGTGGAGAGTTTTTGCATATCTGTCAGGCTGCGACTGGCAGCAGTTGCTGCTGTACTTGCCCCCAATGTGATCTGCCACTTGTTGCTCGCACCGAACACGTGACAACGCATTTTACCCACCGGTCCGACGCGGCAAACGCTACGGCAGCCTGCGGAACGACAGGTCAGATGACCGCCCTTCATGCTTTTGCCAGAGACCTGTTCCTAGACGGCGGTCGCGTTCAGCTTCCCTCCGTATCGCATGAGGGACATTGTCTGCTCAATCCGGTGGAGGTCGAATTGACTGATGTCAGAACCGAGCAGCGCTTCGACGGATACCGGCCTGATGTTATCTTCACAGCCTTGGACAGGCCTCTTCTCATGGAGATCGCCGTTACGCATCCAGTTCCCTTTTTCAAAGGCCGGCTTGATCCGGCGCCAGCGGGTTGAAGCTTTCGAAATCGCCATCAAACCAGGTTCTATCCCTGGCACTATGCCCCTTGAGGCAGTAGAGAACCACGTCAGATGCGTAGCGCCGCGAAGATGGATCTTTAGTGAGGTGCTGGAACGTCATTTGCAGGCTATTTACCATGGTGTGCAGGCGCGTGGCGCGCTGACATCGCAGAAATCAAAGAACCTGGCTAGGCTCTACGATCGGTTGTCCGGATTGCGCAAAAAGCCTGTCCCTGCCCTTGCCGCAAAGAAGGAATTGCTTTCTGAGTGGTTGAGCGACGCGCACCCATCGTTCGAAGGTTATTTTCGAACGTCCTCCCTTGATTGGCGCACCTTCGTTTTGGTCGAGCTGGAGGGTCTCGGTCTTCCGTTGCGCCGCAACGTCAGGAGCCTCATAGCCGCGCAGCATCTGCATCTCGAACTGACACATTTCGATTGTTCCGAGCCTGACGCAGCTGAAACGGGTCTGCCCGCGTTCGGGGTCGAGGCGTGTGTGTTTACCTTCTTGTCTGACCCGGAACAACGTGGCGCTGTGGTTTGTCTTGGCGGAATCTGGCGTCTGCTTGTGGAACTGCCCCGGCAGCAGGCGCTGCCATTTGGGCCCGTCGCTCAACGCCCCGACGCGAGCCGAACTTGCTGCCAAGCGCTGCAAAGAGGTGCAAGCAACTCTTCAGCGGATCGTAGCAAAGCTGGACCCCGCAGACAGGGATGAGTTTGAAACGGGGATCAAGGAATGGTGGGCACGTCCGCTGGTTGCTCGTTCGACGCCCCTCGATATTATTGCTGTCGGAAATTATCAGTGGGAGCGGTTGAAGAAGCAACTTGCCGCAATCGAGAACGCGCTTAACTCAGATACACCCGATCTTGGCGAGCCACTCGGTCTTCCGATGAGCGAGGCAATCGCAGCTCACGCGGCGCGGGCGGCGATCCTCGAAAAGGAAAAGGGACTTCGTTGGTGTGAAGGACTTCGCGCAAAAGCTTTACAGAAATTTGACGCGGAGATCGCGGAGATCTGGCTCGCGACAAGACCATTTCAAAAAGGGCAATCTCCCCTTGAGCATTCGATGGCATCGGACAGCGGTTTGAAAACCTCGCTTCAGGCGCTGGAGCGACGGTTCGCGCATCGGGGTTCTATCCCTGCGATCCGGGAAGATTTTCAGGTTTGGGTGAAGAAAAAATTCGGTGACAAGTGTCTTCGCTTCATCCACAGACGAAATGACGGGCTTCCTGACGGACGCACGGCCTTGCAATGCTGTTACGACGAAGTCAGCCAGGCCGGAATGCGAGAGCTGACACTGCGGGCCGCTCCATTTACCTGACACGTCCAATCGTCAGGAAATGCTGTCCAATATCAGGACCACCGGTAGGACGTGTTGGCCGCTTGTGCTCTTGTGACGATATTAGACGCATGGGTTTCCCGGTTTTGAGACGGCGGACTCGTCGTTGACCGCGGTCAACGATAGTAAATCATTGATTTTCAACGATAGTTTTGGACGGGTCTTTGGTGTGATTTCTCTCTGATCGACCGTTGAAGTGCTATTGCACCGACAAAGCGCGTGCCAATTCAAAGCCGACCTGAAGCAAGCTTCGATCCGTGGGCCTGCTGCGTGTACCTGAAAGAACTGTCGTTGACCGCGGTCAACGGACGTAACTGACTGTTCCACATAGTTTTTTTGCGGTGTCGGCATGGAGTCCAGTTGCCTTAGAACCGGAGTTTTCAAGCCATCGCTACAGGCGCTTTCAATTACCGCGCCCATGGACCGTTAAGCGCCCTCCCCGGTTCAGAGTGTTTTCGCAGGCTGAACGGCTCTATTCGTGACGCAGCAAGACCCTCGGGCATAATTGCTCTTGTCGGCGTCTCCGCCGGCTCGAGACCTCGCGAATCTTGCGGTCAAATTCAAAACGACACCAGACTTTGAAAAAAAAGGGCAGGGGGCCAACTTGGGCGAAA
The DNA here is from genome assembly GCA_000949895.1 of Agrobacterium arsenijevicii. GTDB lineage: Bacteria > Pseudomonadota > Alphaproteobacteria > Rhizobiales > Rhizobiaceae > Agrobacterium > Agrobacterium arsenijevicii. Next base: position 57,643 of record JWIT01000017.1, read on the forward strand.
AGAATGGAATTCGCAACGCGCTCGGCTTTCCCGGGTCGACACTATGACGTCCCTCCAGAGATAGAATCACGGGCTGCAGATCTGCAGATTGCCACACCGTTTTGAGATGATCATTTTCTTCATGTTCGAAACCAACGGAGGGAGAAATGCGAATCTTGACGGTCCCGCGTGATCAATACACCGATCAATCAGATGAACTGGCACAGATGCATCGACTTCGCCCGATCGGTTTTCGAGACCGCCTCGGACGGGGTGTCACAACCAGCGAGCCGGGCGAGTTTGACCAACGCGACCAGTGGGACCCCACGAACATCCGCGCGGCGGCCAACGACAACCACGTAGTCGTCTGCGCGCGTCGGCTTCCCGCAGTCGGAAGGACTATGTCGGAGCGGACATTCCCCCAGCTTTTAGCGAGCGGCTCACTCAATGCGACCGACAGGATGATCGAGAGTTTTCGCGTCTGCATCGACACGAGCTTCCCGGGTAGGGGAGGGGGACGGGTCCATCTCACAGCACTCACCGTGTTCGCTTTCATCATCGAGTTGTCGATGGCGAATGGCTACGATCAGATCGTCACCGCAAAAGATTTGCACTTCGAATGCACCCGGAACCGGCCCCGTTGGCCGAGAACACGGCTAGGAAAGCAGGTCGAGATCGACAATACGATTGCAATCTCCGGCACCCTTCGTACCGATCAAGCGAGTTTCGAACAGGTCTGCCCGCGGGGCTATCACTAGATCGCTTCCGGCAATGGCGTGTACCCTGCCGGCGCCAAAACTTCCGCAGCAGTCCCGCCACGTATGACCAACCTAAAGGCGCGTCGCAATTCGGCGCAGGTAAGGACGTGCAAAGATGGATGACACGGTAAAAGACGCTTGGCGACGTGCACCGAGACTGAATCAGTTTGCCGACTTCTTCGAGAGAACTGCAAGCGGGCTGGAGGGCGCGCCCGACTATGGCGCGCCGATCGCTTCAGCCGATCTCCTGCAATTTGATCTGGATTGCCTGACCTATGCAGACACGCACCGGCGACTGTGGGGCAAGTTTGAGCATCACTATTTTGCCAGCATCCCCTTCCGGCTGGAAGAGGAGTGCCGTATAGCAGCTGCAGCATTCCGGTTTTGTTTAACGGCTTGGGCACTGGAGTGCCGGCCTGCGACATTGTACACGCTGGGAGCCGGCGCCGGCAGCCTGTCCCGCTCGCTCGCGAAACTCGGCGACGGCCGCATCAATACCCTTAACTGCAGTCCAACCGTTGCGAACCGTGTGTGCTTTTACGAAAAGCGCGGCAGCGAGTACGCGCATTTCTTCGAGGGCCCTTTTTTCGAACTCGATGCTGACCGCATCGCAACTGATCGGGACCTCAAGCTATTTCGGCGAGGATTCGATGTACTTATCGAAGACACCACGTTCCAGATGTACGGAAGCGACAGGGATAATCAGACACAATTTGTCGCCCGCTCGCTCAGGCCGACAGGGGTGCTGGTGCAGGTGCAGAAGCTCCGGCATCCGGATCCACTGATCTACGCAGAGCGTGAACGTCAGAAAGACGAGATGTTCAAATCGCTTTTTTTCTCACCGAGCCAGATTTCGGAAAAAAGGCGCGAAATCCTCAACACAATGTTGGATTTCCAGGTCGATATGGCGACGACCGTTGCGGCGCTCGGCCTGTCTTTTCGCTACAGCGTGGTGACCTGGAACAGCGGCAATTTTTACACGATCATCTCGTCGAACTCTCGACGATCCATGATCGATTACGTTTCGTTGCTGTTGAGCCCTGCAATACCCGCTGACTTCTCTAACGAGCGACTGCCGCTGACGATTATTGACGACGCCAACGAGCCGCTCCCCACAAACTGGAAATGGCGCCCTCCTTGGTCAGTGAAGCCGATCGTTGCCCCATTGCCTGTACCACGCGGAGATTGAACTCATGAGTGTCAGTTTCGGTGAACCTCGTTTTTCCGCCTCACAAATCAGACAGGCGCTGACCCTTCTCATGCCCGAACTCGAGGAATTCTGGCAACGTCCGCTCCTGGACTATGCATATGCGGTATATGACGATGTCCACCGGGGACACTGCTCTTCGCGTAACGATGCGATGGGGCGTTTGCAGACGCTGGTCCACAGTGTGGCAATTCGCGCAGGTGCTGACGAGGACCAAGCCCTGGATGCGGCCAGGCAGATATCAGAGGTGCCCGTATTACAAAGCGGACCGCATAGTTTCCTGATTGTGGACCCGGAAGCGTTCTACACGCATCTGTTCAGCGCATTGGGCTTAAGTTCTCACAAACGCCGGTGGTACCTCTATTTTGGCTGCTCCACCGTCAAGTTTACGGAGAGCCCCGGAAAGGGGCCAGGTTGGCTGGATGCCGGTGGTGATCTCATCAATGTCTTTGGTTTGTCCAAGCGACGCATGGGGTCAACCAACCTTTGCGGCCGCAACGGGCCATACCAATTCGACCTCTCACCCACCACCGCAACAGCTCCAAACCCATACGCCGCATTGCTGAGAACCGAGCTGCCCGACGCCACGTTCCCGACGGCGGCCGACGCGATCATCGCTGCCAATCAGGCTCTCTGGAAGAAGTCATTTCCACTGTCACTGCAGTTACTACAGTTCAACGATGTGGATGTAGGAGACCTCGTTGCCGATCACTTCGAAGACCCGGACTCATGGCTATCGAGACGTTTCACGGGTGATGGTCAGGCTGCGGAGAAAATGCTGTCGACAATTGACGCACTGAACGAGGGTCCGTGGGCAGGTTGGATCAGGCGAACAACTGACTTTTTCTGGGGACTCACGGACGGACGGATCGTGCCACTTCACCTCGACCGCGGCGTGCTGACTGGTTCAAGTTCGCACGCCTTCAGTATTCCGCTCACCCCTGAGCATCTTGCAAGGTCGTTGCGCCAGCGCCAGTTGGTGCCGAATTTGCTGACGATGGCGCTCGTCACATCAATCCTTCCGGGCATTCGATTGCTCGGTGGTAGTCGGCAGACTGTCTACCACCCGCTGATGCGATACGTCGTTGCTTCCGCACTCGACGCAAACCACGACCGGGCGCTTTTGACTGCAATGCGTGAGGACCGCCACGCCAGCATGTGGGGCCATCGCGTTCTTCGTCCACCAAACGCCTCTCCGCTTCAAGAAACGGAAGAGGTCGGACATTGGTTGGCCGTCGCCGCGGCATATGGTGAGCAGCCACTGGAAGTGGCGGCAGGCGATCTAGGTTTCTTCACCGCCGATCCTATTTGGCGGGAGATGTACGGCCATCTCACAAGCCAAAGGATTACCACTGCATCACCGGAGTGGCAGTGGGCCTAGTCAAGATTCGAACGGAGGAACCCCAATGGAAACAACCAGTTGGCAGATACGCACAATCTCGCCAGGGGAAGTGGACGTGTTCCGCCAGATTCGACTGGAAGCATTGCAAAGCGAACCTGGCGCCTTCGCTAGCATCTATGAGGATTGGGTAAGGCTCTCGGATGCGGAATGGCGTGAGCGGATGAATATTCCTGTTTTCGTAGCATTCGCCGAAAGACGTCCCGTCGGATTGATGGCGCTAAAGCAACTGCACCAACCCAAGATGCTCCACCGAGCAACGATTACGATGGTGTACGTAAACAAGCGCTTTCGCTCTTCCGGTCTTGCAAACGCACTTTTGGACACGACCATTAGATACGCTCAGCAACACGGGATGAGGCAGATCGAGCTGGGAGTGCGATCCGACCGTGCAGGGGCGATACGATTCTACGAACGCGCCGGTTTCAGACAGATCGGGACTGTCCCACAGGGATACATCGATGATGGACTTGAGTTTGATGAAATCCTCATGGCCAAGCGACTGGACGCGAAGACTTGTCTCTAGTCACTTTTTCCAACAGACGATCAGAGATGTGGAGAACATAAGGTAACGGCTCCATCGTTCTCGATCGATCAAAGGGAGCGTGCCGCAATCGCATAGATTGCGGGGATTTTGTGCCACGATGCCGCGAAGTTGAGATCGCTGAACCCTCTGAGGCGCCATACCTCATCGCCATCGATCATGACGCGGCTTAGCAACTTCATCTCCAGACGCTGTATTTTTGCTTGTTAGCAATGAAGACAAGAGCGACAGGACATGTAGTCTTTCAGGATGCTTTGTGAAAGACATCTGCTTCGGCTTGGGTCGTGAAGGTGAATGTGATCAATTCACTGTCATCATCCTGACGGATACCGATTGCAGTCACAATCAACCGAGCGATTTCATCCTGGGCTTCACTTCCCGAACGGTACGACCCCACCGCTTTGTCAATGGCTGGGCCAAATACCTCGCTGATGACACCAAGGCGCATATTGTTTTCACGTATTGCTCAAAATGGGGAATAATAGGACTAATGGCTCAGGGCTGTTTCCGGTGCTTTTCCCTACACAGCGTTGAGTGTGTCTAAACATAGATTCGCTATACTAAATTCCACCGTAGAGAGCATCCGCCGACTAGGCGGATACGGTTTTTCTTTTTTCTATACGTGCCGTTCGGACAGCGACCGCCAGAGTCTGGCGGTCCGTTCGGCTCGTATAGGAAAGACTCCGGGCTTTAGCCCGTCCGTTTCATCTCGCAGAGCGAGAGGTTTGGCTTTAGCTTTGAGGGCGGACGGAAGTCTAATTTGGGCTGTTGTCCGGTAAATCATTTTCATCAAAGGCGGAGTGCAAACCTCGTCGAGGTTAGTCTAAACGAGACTTATTGCGGCCGAAACTGACTTCAGCATGTCGGTCGGCATTCCGGACGCGTCGACTAAGTATTTCGCGAGGGAGCCCGTGAACTGTCTAACTCGATTGTTGGACGATATGCGCTTCTTCAACGCAGCCTCCAATGTCTCAGATCGATCTGCCACTGACCGCATCGAAAGCTCTTTGCAAATTGAAGCGCATTCGAAGACGCTCTGCGGGGAGCCGATTATCAATCCAGCCATCTGCACGAGCGAATTCCAGCTTGGTAGATCGACGGCATGACCCGCAGGCTCTCTTGCCCCTCTCTCGGCGAGGCGCTGCCTAATATGATAAGCTTCTCGGCCATCCCACATGTAGAACCTTAGCGTTTGCTCGAATTCTGACTTATCCATCGAGGGGTCGTAGAAACGGCGGATGTCTCTTGCCATAACTGACCACATCAAAAAGCAAGAGGACATGGTGTCGAAGAGGATCGAGAGGTGCTCGCCCTTCTCTGGGTCGAAGTTTCCCTTAATCGACCGCAATTCCGCGACGATCTTCCTGAAAACAGAAGCTGGGCGCTGTGCTGTTGGCACGACTGCGTGGTTGAGGTGATATAATGGTCCTGACCATAGCCATTTCCTGTACGCTGCCTCTGCCCGATCCCAGTTTTCGATTTCCGATTGATAATGTGTGACACTAGGAAATAAGGGATCGTACGTCTTGGAGAGATCGATGAAACTATCTTCATCATGAAGGTCAATTTGTAAGGTGAGGGCGGAAAGACGATGATTTCTGGAGGCCGTGCGCTTCAGGATTACAAACGCAGAATCCATGTGGAGGTAGTCGCATAGACCCCGCGCCCATAGCGCTCGATTGATAGCGCTCATCTTATTGGTGGTCTTGCAGTCAAATGCGGTCCGATGGAGGGCACCGTCACCGCTGACGCCAATTCCCAGTGCATCGATATCTGTAAGGACTTCGGTTGTCTCCGTAAGATCAGCGGTGTTGTGGACCAACACCTCGACAAACGGTATCAAGCCAACGGCTAAGCAATAGCGGATAGCCAATTCCTTTTGGTGTCTATCTTTATCGAGTTTCCCCACTATGCCTCACAGCTTCAGTAGAAGTTGCTGATATTCGTAATCAGCCTCTTCGTTCAATATAACTTTTGGTTTCGCCTTTATCTCGCGGGCGGAGATTAAGGACTGGATGTAAGTCTCGTCCTTGGTAAGCGCGAGCCTGGCATCTTTGTTGACTTCCATGCCTTGGAGGCTGCCGTTGGACAACAGCTTTATCGCCAGGTTCAACGCTTCTTTGTTCTCTTCGGTTTTCAGAATATGAAACTGCTGCCCCCTAGGGCCAGGTTTGAGCGTCCCAACGCGCAGGACGACCAGGTTATAATACTGGGTGCCCGCTTCAGAGTTTGATCCCAGAAATCCTTTGTCACGGAGTGCTTCCAAGATTTTCAGTGGATACTTTATTTGATATCGGTCTGGAAGTAGCTGTCCTTTTCGTACTGCAGCAATAAGGGCCATGGCGCGTTCGTAAATCTCGCGATTCGCGGCATTGAGCTTCGCGCCACCAGGGCGAGGCGTGAACATGAAAGATTCAGATTTATCACCAAATTTGATAGTCGGCGGCTTAATCATACCCTCCGCCGACAGTTTCTCTACTAAGGATTTTTCAACCTGGTTCAATGTCACTGTGCCAATTCGGCCTTCAGTGAGCGCAAGTGACATGGGCCAGCCTTGATTTCCTTTCAGATGGTTGAGAGTAGATTTCAAGTTGGTTGCGCCAGCGGCTACTGCTGCATCGGCAAGGCCATCAAGGTTATCGGCGAAATACACTGGACTGATGAGGATATTTCGACCGCGTGCCAGGTGGGACGATATTAATCCACTCTTTTCGCCAATATCAATAGTCCGTTTAAAGACCTGCTGGTCGGCACCAAGCATAGAAACGAGGGTGTCACGATTAGCCGGGGCTTCTTGCAGATTTTCGAGAATGGAAAGGACAGTCTGCTCGTGCTCGTTGAATTGGCATTCTGATGCAATGTAATTGCCGATACCGGAGTAAACTTCGTCGAAGATAGGGATATTCGGGATTACGGCAGTTATCTTACGCCCATTCTCCACTAGCTCTACATAGCCGACGTCTTTGAGTATCCGAAGAACGGTATCGAGGGCCGTCGATGGAATTCCCATATAAAAAGCGCTGACTCCTCGGAGAACGCCATATTCAATTTCACCGAGGCCCTTGATATGTATCGCAAGAGTGGATGCCATACCCACGGTTTTTAGGTCGTCATAGTCTGGCACTTCGTAGGCTGCCAGGCCAGACTGAAGATCGAATGATAATTCTGCGATTTTCTTGGACATGGCAGTAGAGCGACCTGGAACTGCAACAGAGTTACTCCAGCATACAACTCAAGTTTTAAGGTGAGTCAAGTTGTCCCCTGCTTCTTAGCGTCGTACAACATGAAATGTTAAGGCGTAGCTCAGCCAGATTAAATATCTTAGAGTTTCAGCCAAACATGCCAGAGATCAATTGAACCGGGCAGGCTGCTCGCTCGAAAGGGATAGGCGAACGCTCGCTGGTGTCGGCTTATCGCTACGTCGCTTCCGTTCTGGAATTCGACCTTTTGAGGGAATTGCTCGACCGCCAAAAGTGCTTTTGATTGGGGACGTAGCCGCGACATATAGGGAGACAAGGACTGTTCGATGGATGAACCATCCCTGACGAAGGCGAGCATCATCGCCTCTTGTTCTGACCACGCGTAAGTACCGTCGACGAACCGAGCCATTCCCTTCGAGGAATAGAGGCCCACGGTCTTATCGGCGGCCACGTCAATGAGCTTACATTCCACAATAAATGGGGAAAGACGCTTACCACTTTTCCAAACAATGACGACGTCTGGTCTTTTTTGGATGCTTTTCCCATTGTAATTTGTCCGTTCTGGACCATTCAGAGCTTCAGCGATTATGTTCTTCAAACGCCGGTCAGTTCTGCTCCGGTTTGTGAACTCGATTGCCAAATGAGCTGAAACATCAATTTCCGGCCCTTGAATATCTTTAGGGTATTTCTCGCATATCGCCTGCCACGATTCCGCAAGCACTAGCACTATCGCCTTGATAAGCGTCTTGCTTACAGGGGGTTGCGGTAGGTCCCACCCGTGCGTCATCGCTTGAACATGATTGATCGTCACGCGGCCTCCTTCCGAAGCGTATCGAGGTGTGACATGATGATGTCTGCTGCGAGGATTCGGGCTTGCGTGCGTGACCAATATCTCGCTTGGTTCAAACGAGCGACATTTAGACACCCATCGTTCCGATCAAGAATTACCTGGGTGAGCCCAAGGCTGTCAGCGGCCCGATGTAAACCCTCCATGTCTCCCATTGGTTCTTGATCTTTAGAGGCTGAGAGCGAGAACCCGATCCACGCTGAGTGTCGTTTCCCTGAAGGGTTAATAAACGACGCTTTGATTTGCAGACCTTCGGGCTCGAACCATGGCTCAAGCTCTGTTTTCAAAATCTCAAGGAATTTCTTTTGCGCCGACTTGGAAGGGGCAGCTTCGGCTTCTTCACGGGTATCGGTATAGGTGAGGCTGAAGTCTAGGGTGTCCTTAATGACTTGCAGTTGCTCATCGGATAGACCCAGCAACTGGGCAAGCCATCGATCTACACCTTCCCACGCGTCAGGCTCGTGTGACGTGATAGCCTGATAATGCTTGTCCATCTGTCCCCAGTCCTCACCGGAAAGCGGAGGAACGGGAAGTTCATTGATGAGTGTCATTTCCAGCGCCTCGCGCTCCACGCCGAATTTCCCGCCCCTCATCAGGCATATCCATAGTGAGATTTTGCTTCCAACGATCAGCGACAGGTAGCGGCCCCATGCGTGTCCTTGTGTGTCGTCAGGCAGTTGCCATCCGTAGATGCTCTCTGTGAAGACCACTTTCTCTTCCAGAAACGCGGAAAGAATGCGCTTTGAGGCTACGGGAGGCGATTGAACCACCAAAAGTATAGGGGCCGAGTACAGTTCCGGGTCGCGCAGCCTATGAACACGCTTCAGGGTAAACTTGGGGAGGTCGTCGACCGTTATCTTGCCCGGGGCGAAGCGCTTTGCGTCGAGCAGCGGCATGCCCAAAAGCGCCGAGGCATCGTCCCCGGGACTGTCTTCTTCGCGCTTCGTTTTGGTACTTTTCCTCAGCGTCTGGAAACCGTTTCCCGTCAACACTTTGTTTGAGCGATTTGCTTGTTCACGCCACACCGCTAGCATATGCGGGAAGCTTCTGCCGTTTATGGTCTGCAGCGTCTCAAGGTCGAAATGCGTACCTCGGAAAAGGATTTTGAACACATCTGGTATATTGTTCAGTTGCTGATGGGACACGTAGTCTGCGTTTTGAGCATCGATACGCATTAGCCCGGCAGCATTAAGACCGCTCTCTCTACGCGGTGAAACGTATTTGAAGCCGCCCATGGGGTCGGCGCGCCTGTTTCTTGCGAAAAACAGGCAAAACGGGGCGGCAATCTTCGGCCAGACGTTGCTGCCTCGAAGATCGGTCCCGTTGATGACGGACTTCACATCAATCGCAGAAAAGAGCGCCCGACGGTTTTCTATGGCTATGGGATTACGCTGAAAAAGAAGCCTGGCGTGCATTGCGAATGCTATCCTGCCATCGGGCTTCGCCCATCGCAATGATCGCCACAAGAAAGCTTGATCCAATGCCTTGTCAGGAATTTGCGGTGCGATCTTGTTTCCTAGTCGGTCCGTTACGGTCTCGGCGATGATCGAATTGACAAGGTCCAAGGACATCCGCTGGGAAGCTTTCGACCATGGAGGATTTCCAATTACAACGTCATAGGATGCATCGTGCCGTTCTGATGCAAGCGGGCCGAGGCTTCCAAGCAAAGACATTTGGTAGCGTGCATCGGAGTCATTGGACGCATCCTCTGGCGTCGTCCACGATAGAAGGTGAAGGGTGGTCTCTCTCAGGTTCTTGAACTTGAGCTTCTCCACAGGTTCCGGCGACGGATCAAGTTCGATGGCTGCGAGATAGAGACCTAGAGCCGCAAATCGTAAAGCTGCCTCGTTGATGTCAAAACCGGTCAGTTGATCATAAAGTATCTGCCTCAGCGTGGCCGTGTCTGGTCGTTTACCATCAACCTGCCAGCGGGCCGAGACGATCTCCACAAAGGCCTTGATGAGGAATATCCCTGCTCCAGCAGCAGGGTCCAAAACTTTGGCGTACGCAGCACCCTTCAGGTCTTCGAATGACGAAAAGGCCATTTTCGTCAGCACATCCGCGATTGGGGCTGGCGTGTAGAAACTGGCTTCCGCTTTTTGCCGGGTAGGATCGTATCGTTCGAGGCAATGCTCGTAAGCTTGGCTTAGCACGCCTACAGGAATGTGTGAGAAATCCAGGTAATCCCACTTTTGTCGCCATCCCAGACGAAGCTGCCGACCATCGGCACGGCGCATGACGCTACCAAGTTCTGCGCAGCATTCTGGGGAGAGCATCTCCCAAGCTTGGTCGCTCAACGGCAGTAAATTTCCGTTGAACTTCTCCTCAAGCCAATCGCAGATGATACGAGCATTTCCAGGAGTGTCGAACAAATGGTCGGGCTCGCACCCGGGCCAGGTGGCTTCTGTCAGAAGGCCTCGGTCAGCCAGAAATCTGGAGAAAAGTGCACGCCCAACAAATGAGATCGCGTTCTCAACGGTGTGGCCACGCGTGCTCAATGCATGGATTGATTGGCTCAAGAGCTTTAAGATCACATTTGAAACATAATTGCTTCGTGCTTTTCTCTGTTTTTCATTGTCTTGGTCCCTCTCGGCAATGGTGCGCTGGTAAGCCAAGCTACCGATTGTTGCCCAAACATCGGGACCGACATCTGGCACAACTTTTGTATCGTCGAGCTTTTTAGCGTCGAGCCCAAGCTCAAAGACACGCAAGGTTCCACCGTTGACAACACCCATGTACGGAGCGTCCCCGCGCATAGCTAGAATACGGCGAAGCGCACGAAGATTGCTCTCGTTGGTTACATTGTCCACAATAAAGATCAGAGGCGATCCCTGCCATTCGTAAACGGCGGAGATTGCTCTGAGGTCTACTCGACCAGCGTCTCTTTCCCGCCTAGCGGACAAGAGAGTCGCGTACGGGAGCAAGCGCGGACTATCATCATCGAGCAGAATTAATTGCTCGTCGTTCGCACCATAGCGTCTGAGTGTCGATAAGAGATCACTCACCGAGCCGGGCTCCGTTCACGCGAAAAATCCACAAACTATTGTTTCCAAGACATCTGTTCAACAGTATTAAGTTCAGCTATACATTTGTATATCATTAGGTGTGGCTTTGTCCAAACGAATCGTACTTCATGGCCGAATATCAATCTCTTAACGAAGCCGAGATTTGTAGTCTTTCTGATAGAGTTTCAGATGCAATGCGCGACCTTCACTGTAGCGCCAGCGAACTTGCGAGCCGAGCAGGCGTCTCTCAACCCATGGTGCATCGAATACTTCACGGTCAGATTCGAAAGTCAACGCCGAATATCAAACGACTGATGCTATATATTCGTATAGCGACGGGTGTGGGCGAAAGTGCCGACCTGAGACGATTGGATGACGCCGTTCTAGGCTATCTCTCGGCTGGTGGAAACCTCGACGACCTCAGAAGCATCATCATTGCCTGCACCAGGACGCGGGAACGAGTGGCGTGAAATTTGGCGAACATACCGAGCCTGCTGGTGTAGGGAATGAGCGCCGGATAGGTCAGTGGTTGCGCGGATTTGTTATTATCTGATCATCCGTGGGCGCATACAGGTCGGGCTTTGATCTGTCTAATTAGGGTAGGCTGGAGTGACCTACGGTGGTGTGGGTCAAGACCCAACTTCGTTATGGAATAGGCCATGGCAGTCCGGACCTCTTAAACGCAGACTGCGGTCAACGCGTTGTTGCAGCTCCGCGCTTCAGACCAGATTCAAATATCGCGGCTGTAAAGGCGATCTCCTCTGGGGGAATGTCTGGAAACCGCTCTTGGACGGCTTCGATAATATGCGCCCACCCATAGTCTTTCAGCTGATGTAACATACTACCGAGTGCGACAGCGTAGTCCTCCGCATTCTTAATCCGGAGATCAGCTGCAGCGCGTTCAACGGTTGCTACATCGTCCAGACCACAGACCGAGATAACGCACTCACCATTCGGAGATGCTTCTTTTGCGTGAAAGATGAAGCCTTCAAGGATTTCGATGTGATCCGAATAATCGTGGATGTGTGGGTGAACCCACTCGTAATAGTTATCATCTACGCTGTACGCTGGTTCTGGATCAACATTACGATGCTTGCGCGCATCAAAGGTCCCTTTTCGTTGATTGCAACGCCTGCAGGCAAGTGCGAGATTTTTCGGCGTGAAGGTAAAGCCAGGGTATCCCGCCGTTGATCGACGGCTGTCTCTATCGTTCAGCGTAAATTTATTTTCGTTCCCTGACGGCGATTTCGGAAGGATATGGTCTATTTCATTATGTCCGATTTCCCATTTTATGGGCCGTCGGCAATAGGCGCACCTCCCGCCTTGAGCATCGAATAGGGCTGTCTTCAATGCCAATTTTGCCTTGTCATGTGCCGAACTTCCCCAGTCTCGGCCGGATGCAGTGGCAATATTAAATAGCTCAACTATTTCTTCCCCGTAAGTGTCTACCGGTATTCTATAATATGCCATGTCTTTCGAAACCCAAACAACGGTTATACCTGGTGTTCTTTGTCCTGAGGAAACGCTATTGAATCAATAGCATTGAGAACTGGATTGAGTGGATCGTGGTTTGGTAGACTTCTTCTTAGAATGCGAACGTTTCTAGCTATTCCGCGTAATTCTTTGCTTGATGTTTTGTCGAGCTTGAGGAGTTCAAGCGCCCTATTGATTGCTTTAGTCAGCTCTGGCGGGCGAGAAGAATTCATATCGAATACGTCAGTGAGGACATCACCTGGAAGCCAACCGTAAGCAATACCCTCGCGCTGGACCTCGATGGTGTTGCCAATTCCGCTTCGTTTAAAACCTATTAGTTCGCCTTCATGAGGAAGCAAGGAGGCCGCGATGAGCGGTGAGTGCGTCGCAATAACCACATGGCAACCACTACGATGAGAAATCAGCTTTCGTACTAATCCAATGAATTCGCTTTGCCATTTTGGATGGAGACTGTTTTCGGGTTCATCTATGAGGACAAGTGTGTTGTCCTTCACTATCAAGCAAAGATTGAGCAAGGTATTGATAAGCTGCCACTGACCTGAGCTGAGTTCACCGAGGTCTTGCTTCGCGGTTTTTCCACCAGCCGACTCAACTTCCAACGTGGCGGTGAGAACACCCAAAGCGATCAAGTCCGCAAGCCACTGGCTTGGTGTCACCATCGGCTCTACGCCGACTAATTCGAGAAATTCGTGCGATTCGTTCAGAAATTGTCGACCGTTGATCAGATCAAGAGAAGTGAATAAAGCGCCACGTTTCGAGGCACGCAAACGCACCTTTCGGTCTTCAAGGATACGCTGCGCGCTTTGTACACTCAGTCGGATCGTTGGTGAAAGCTTTGATGCCGAAGGTAATTCAAGCTCTATCTCTGCGATGTGACTTTGCAAATGATTTAAATAATTGTAGTAATCCTTTTGCATTTTCTTGGAATTTAAAGAAAATCCTATCCTCAGTTCGGGGCGAAATCCAAGGTAGTCTAGAAGATATGCCGCGTTCTGATTGCCTGCGTGTGACCAAGTCTCTTCGGTTAGTAACGAATGGACGATACTATTTGCCGCTCGGGCCGCCGAGGCGAGATAGCCAGATTGCTTGGGCCCGAAATAGTGAAACTCCATCAGATCGAACCGACTCGAATTCATCCGCAGTTCGACACCCGTGTTCAACGGGAAGCGGTCATTGTGGGTTCCAGATAGGGCGATGGTCCTTGAAATAGTGCCGGATACTCCCAGGACAATTTCACTTGCATACAGTTTGCTCTGTCGACTGGCCTCCAGACCGAGAGCACCGTCGGAGATGATTCTCAACAGAGCACTTTTCCCTGTTCCATTTTCGCCGTTTATAACGGTGAAGAAGTTTGCCGAATTTTCACTCGCGCGCGACAGTTCGATCTCTTCGCTGGTCGTGCCGTTCCTGACAAATTTTACTGTCTTAATGAGCATGCAAGTCCACTGTCGCTTTTTGGAGGGCCGAATGGCCCGGAATCGAAGATTTATCTCAATTTGAGATAAGAGCAACTTTCGCGAGAATGCAATTATCCGGATTGCTTTGCGATCACCGCGGTTCTTTTCGTTGGTTTTTGGCGGCGTTCTTCATTCAACGAGCACTGGTTATTGCCACCAACCGCTTGACTCAAAGAGAATAAATCGGTTTGGAAATGTTAGGGTTTCCCTCCCAGGACGCGCGATCCTGATGTTGACGATGTCACCGTCGACCACCAAGTCCACATACATTGTGTAAGCCCCTCCCATCACGTCTTCCATCTTACGGAAGAAGTGCTTGGCGATTTCTGGATGGGCGTATATGAAGCGGCCCTGGCCCTCCACCAAGTACATTTCAAGAATGGTGTCGATCCCATCGATCCCCCAACCCTCTTCCGTATTTGCTCCTTCGAGCATGCAGAAATGATGTACGCCGTCGGCTGTATTTGTCGATTTGATCTCGATAAGAACGTCTGTCATCCTGGCCCATCGGTTTTGGTGTTGCAGCTTATGTCTTTAGCCAGCGAGCAGTTAATTGTACGCGAACTTTTGCTGAAACGGTGTCCGCTGAGCTTCGTATGAGCTGGTCGGATACAGCATGACTTCAGAAGAAAAGTGCTCGACGCACTTCCGAGGGCGTTGGTTGGCACTGTGCTCATACTGGAGCATTACATAACAGCCGTCCTTCCGATCCGCGCCGTTGGCGTTTGCCTGGCAATCCACGACCGTACTCGACGAGCAGCTTCGCCTCGCTACACCGGCTGAACCTGCGTTGGGCAGCAGCTGATTTTGCCTGTTGATGGCTGAAGAAAAGCCGTTTTAGTTGTGATTAGATCGATGATCTTCCATTGCCAGTAGTTCCCGCTTCATGGCAGATTACCTAGTAACCAAAAAACAGGTTGAATAATGTCAGTAGTAATAAGAAGGAAGATTTTTGTAAGCTATCACCACCGGGGAGATCAACGTTACTATGATGAATTCTCGCGGGTTTTTCACGATGGCTTCCAGCTGATCACCGACAACTCTCTGGAGCGCCGAATTGACAGCGCGGACGTCGACTACATCATGCGGCGTATTCGTGATGAACACCTTCACGGTAGCTCGTGCACTGTGGTTCTCTGTGGTGCAGAAACACCGAACCGAAAGTACGTCGACTGGGAAATAATGGCTTCCCTTAATCAGGAGATGGGGATTATCGGCATTGGTTTGCCGGGCATCATTGGCTTTCCTAACGGGGGTACCGCGAAGCCAGGTAGACTGCAGGATAACATCGATGCAGGGTATGCCGAGTGGATAATGTGGAGTGAGCTAGCGGCTAACCCTTGGAGACTTGGCGAAAAGCTCGAAGCGGCGCTTCGCAAAAACAAACTCCTTTTAAATAACACCAGGATGCGGATGACTCGCAATGGCTGAATACCTAACACGAGACGATCTGCTTCGCAAAGCTGGTCCAATTACCGAGCAGGCCGCGATCATACGTCGAACAGCTTCAAAGTCTGCACAGGGATCGGTGTTCCTGAGCCACTCAACAGCTGACGAAGATGTTCTTCCGGGCGTGATACGGCTTCTTGAAGAACATGGTGCGTCAGTTTACATCGATAAAAAAGACGAAACTCTGCCGCCTTACACCAATCGTGAAACTGCCTTAGCTCTTAAACAGCGAATTCAGCAGTCAAAAAAATTTATCGTTCTCACGTCGGTCAAAAGTAAAGAGAGCAGATGGGTTCCATGGGAACTTGGTATGGCTGACGGATACTTATCGCCGAAAAACACCGCAATTTTGCCAGCTCTGGATAGCGCGACTGATTACCAATGGTCCGAACGGGAATATCTCGGTGTTTACGACCGTATCGTTTTCGGCAAACTAAAAGGCCATGAGCAACCAGTCTATAAGGTTCGCAATCAGGAGAAAAAGACCGCTTGGGAACTTCGCGAATGGCTTTCAAAGGTTTGATCTTCCCATGATGAGAGATTTCCTCCGAATATATGTTCTTTTCGCTCCGAATTCTGGCGAGAGCTGCCGCATTTCGGAATTCCTGGTTTCCCATTTCGATGGGCTAGGGATGGAGCGAGACGGCGTCGCGATTCGAGTGCCGGTCCGGTTCAGAAGCGTGCCCTGGATTGAAGGCGATCCTGCTCCTCGCAAAATTGACCTTGAAGGCGCGGATCACAACGTCATTGTTCTCCTTCACGATCCGTTGATGATGGAAGATGACGCGATCTGGAACAATTATGTTGGGGCCTTACGAACGTCGATTTCGGTTCGAAATTCGGTCGACCTCTACGTTCCATTCGGTAGCACGCAACGCGATCCGGCGCTGCCATTTGATAAAGCCCTCCATACTCAGTACGCAAGACGTGATCGGTGGACGACACTCAAGACTCAGGCTGACCGCGACAATCGGCTTTTACTTCACCTTCTATTGATGATCAGACGCCACCTCAAATCTATTTACGCCCCTTCGTCGCCAGACGAACCTTTATTCGTCAGCCATGCAAAGGCGGATGGCGATGGGACCGCTCGCGCAATCGTTGATTATGTAAATGATACGCAGAATGACGTTCCGCTTGAGACATTCTACGATGCAATGGAGTTGCTGCCAGGTGAGGATTATGAAAAACGCTTTGAAAGTGAAATCATCAAAGGAACCTTGTTGGCGATCACATCTGATGCGTACGATTCCCGGCCGTGGTGCGTATTTGAGCTGACCACCGCGAAGCGAGCCTATCGGCCGATTGTGCTCGCAGATATCGCGACCTTAAAAACCAGCCGAACATACCCATATGGGGCGAACCTCCCGAAAGTACGTGTAATCGTCGACGCGGACAACGCTTGGATCGAAAAGTTATTGGTCGAGGCTCTGTCTGAGGGATTGCGCTGCGACATCTTCAATGCGCAGGCGCGACGAAGAGCGGCCTCAATGGGGTTGAACGCGATCATCACTCCACGTCCCCCTGAGCTGTTCGATCTGACAGTCGACGAGGGACACGCTTCAACGCTTATCTATCCTGATCCACCTTTGGGGAATATCGAAAGCGAAATCCTGCTGAAGGCATTGGCTGCGTCCGGAAGGAAACTCGAACTGAAAACATTGAGTGAGGTCCGATGAGGAATCGAATTCTTGCAATTTCCATCGGAGATGCGATTGACCGAGAAATGCTCGGTTTTCCCGAGCGCGAAATCAAAAGAGTTTTGTTCGCGGTCTGCACCGCCTTTATTCGTGAAGGTTTCAAAATCGCGTATGCCGGTGACTTGAGACCTGGTGGCTACACCTATGACATGTTCGATTTTTTGTCGGGAACATATGCGGGGCAGGGCATCTCGCCATTCCTATACATAGTGCCGGGCACTGTTTCAGACCGACTGACGTTCGCGGACGCAATCGATCTTGTAAAACGGACGAGAAGCGTCGCGAACATTCTGCTCGTAAGACGTGGTCAGGCATTTGAGGTCGTCTTGGTCGATGAAGAGCTGCTAATCGGCCCGAAAGGCCCGAGTAGAATATCGGTCAGCCATGAGGCGGGCTGGCAGGAATTTCTCCGCCGCCATCCATACGCAACAGCAGCGGACGCGCTCACCGATGCCCGCAAGACGATTGCCTCGTTGGCTGTAGGTTGTGTGGCTATGGGAGGGAAGATGGGACGGCCGGGAAACCCAAACGACCAATATGCGGGGGCAGCTCCCGGTGTTGTGGAGGAAGCGCTCTTTTACCTGGCTGGAAAAAAGCCTTTCATTCCGTTTGGCGCGTTCGGCGGCGCTACCCGCGATATCGCAATTGCGCTCGGTCTGCTCCCTGTATCGGAAAAGACACCCCGCCAAGCGGAGAATCCCGGTTACCTCACTGCTATCGCGGAAGTGGAGCCGTTCAAATTTGCCGATGGAAGTGAACCGATCCTCACAAACGCTGCAATGCAGGAAACCGCTGAAGAGCTAGCTCAGCTTGCGCTTGAGGCGATCAAAGCTAGTAGTCGATAGTCGTTCAAGCTCTACTGATTAATCAGGATTTCCATGCCGATCTTCATCAGTTACAGCCTGGAGTTGCCCCTTAAAAACCGGACAAGATCAGGTTTGTGTTTGACGGTTTAAGAACTCACGAGGCGAGCAATACCCCAATGCCTTATGCGGGTGAAGGGTGTTGTAGTGTTCGAACCATGAGGGCAGTTGCGCGATGACGGTCATGGCGTCTGGCAAGGGGTTGACCGAGACGTAATCGCGCTTGAAGGTTTTGACGAAGGCTTCGGCCATTCCGTTGGACTGGGGGCTGCGAACGGGCGTTGAACACGGCTCCATGCCGATATCGATGAGCAGCGACCTGGTATCCTTTGCGATGAAGCAGGAGCCGTTGTCCGTCAGCCATTCGATTGGCTTTGGAAGGGTGTTGATGAGACCAAAGCGGTTCTCAACAGCCGTGATGACAAGGTTCTGGACGTCCTCGCTCTTGATGCCCTCGGTGGTCGCGACATGGGCGATGGCCTCGCGATCACAGCAATCGAGAGCGAAGGCAACGCGCACCTTCTCCTTATTGTCGCATCCGATTTCGAAGCCGTCTGAACACCATCGCAGGTTCGATTGCTCAACAGACACGCGACCATCGTGACGGCGCGTATCGATTGCACCGGTGTGGCGCTGAAGGAGCATGCCGTGAACCTTCATCACGCGGTAGACGCGCTTGGCATTCGGCCAGGGACGGTTTTCGCTGCGGGCTTTACGGCGCAGGATCGCGTGGACCCGGCGATATCCGTAGGTCGGCATGTCATCGATGATCGTCTTGATCTCATCCATCAGTTCCTGATCGGCGAGCGGCGGCCGCCCCCGGGTTCTGGAAGGACGTTGCCTCACACGTTCCGCTATGTTGGATCGGGCGACACCCAAGGTCTCGCACACCGCCGTCATCGCGAACCGTCCTTCGGCAACGAGAGCGAGCGCAACAGGTGTTTTTTTGACCCTGATGCGATCTCAAGCGCTTCCTTCAGGATTTCGCCTTCCATCGTCTTTTTGCCGAGGAGGCGCTGCAACTCTTTCACCTGGTTCTGAAGTGCCCTGTATTCGGATGCCGGGACGACCTCTTCCTGCGATGCCGTCGCCGTCAATGCACCCTGCGCCGCTAGTTTGCGCCAAGCAAACAACTGGTTTGGCTGAATGCCATGCCGTCGGGCTACGATGCTGACCGTGACATCAGGCTCGTAGGTCTCCTGGACTATCGCCAGCTTCTCCGCTGTCGACCAGCGACGGCGGCGCTCAGGGCCGGACAACACTTCTATCTTAGGTATGTGACTGGTCATAATGGGCACATTACTCCTAACACTTAACAAGTGGGAGATCGTGTCCGGGGATTTAGGGGGCCACTACACAGCCAACAAGACCGCCAGTTTGTAGACACGTTGGCGAAAAATCTCGTCGCCGCTAAACACCATGTTTGGATGGACCGGTGGGAAATGGCCCTCGGTGACTCTTTGACGGAGAAGATAGAGGGAGCCTTGACGAGTGCTGACGCAATACTTGTTATCCTGTCTAAAAATTCCGTAGAGTCGCAATGGTGCAAACGAGAACTTTCCGCTGGACTGGTGCGAGAACTTGAGGAACGTAAAGTTGTGGTCATGCCGTGTGTAATTGACGACTGCAAAATTCCTTTGTTTCTGCGGGATAAGCTTTACGCCGATTTCCGAAGCGATCCCGACGAAGCTTTCAATTTGATCGATAAATCTCTCGCGCGGATATCAAATCCTTATCAGGGTCGCGAAGAGAGGCCAAAATTCCACACCGACTGGTCAGTGGATTGGCAGCCGAATGAAGACGGCCAGATGTTGATCAGGTGGACATTCATCGACCACGGACACGAATGGCCTTATGTGATCCTGACGGAATGCAAAGTGCTTTGCGACGCGGCGGCATCTAGGGCAATGAAAGCGGCACAAAAGAACGGTCAGCACGGTCATTTCTTGAAAAACGTGCTCGACCTAATCACGGAGAAATTTGAATTTGATCCGCTGAAGGAAACGATCTCGGATCAATTCGAGAAGTTCGTTGCATGGGAAGCGTCTGATCGAAACTATCGGTTTCAGGTGCTGGTCACGTATCGCCGACTGGGCATAGACAATGGAATGGACACGGTCGTTCATATCGACAACAACCTAAAAATTGCTCAACAGCACATGATCGATGTCATTTCGACACCTGCGGCAAAGCACTGAACCTCGCGAGGTTCATACAGCAGTGGTCACACTGATCGAGAGTTGAGGTCTGGGCCGAAAACATCTCCATCACAGATGCGGCCATCTCCCCAAATCCGCGACCGATAAGAGTGATTAGCCCGTAAGGTTAAGAAGTTTCTCCGGACATACATCGGGAGCCCTTAGGCCTGCCAGAAGCTGCACCAGACGGTCACCCTCCAATCGACTTTCATCCTTCAGCGCTCGGGCTACAGTGACGACAGTTTCGCGCTCCGCCTCCAATAGCCTTTTTGCCCGTCTATATTCCATCGCTAACATGACATCGACATCGGCTCTTAGATGGGGGACGCCTTCAATGATTTGTTGAACCGGACGATCAACGTTGTGAGGAAAAATGGAAAGCCGGTTTCCGAGAGCGAACCGGGCAACCATCTGAGACGCTGTTTCGGTCGCACGTACGACGTCACTCTCCGGCGAGCCACCTGCTGTGGTCGAGCGGCTGCCAAGCACAAGCTCTTCGCCAGCCATACCGGCAAGGTTGATAGCAATATCCCAGCGATACCAATTCTCGGTTTTTATAGCGGGCATCGGGCAATCTGAAGACGTCCGACCGAGAGCATTGTAGGCTTCAGCGTGATCGTGGATGTCATCAAAAACCTCAACGCAGGTCACGTGTCCGAGGTTCGCGCCGCTGCGATGTCGTTATTGCCTGACGCGAACTCGCAACTCTCGCGCCACATACCCATAAATCGAAATCGCGGGACTAGTCAGGGTTTCGAAAACGAATACCGACCCCGCCGCCGTTTTCCTTGATAAATTCGATTCCTGCTTCCTCGAGTACCGACTGGATACTTTCAAGAGTTGAGGGACGGAGCTGATCACCACGCTCTAGCCGGGTTATCGTCTGTGTTGAGACCTTCGCTTTGCTAGC
Organism: Agrobacterium arsenijevicii; assembly: GCA_000949895.1. Classification (GTDB taxonomy): domain Bacteria; phylum Pseudomonadota; class Alphaproteobacteria; order Rhizobiales; family Rhizobiaceae; genus Agrobacterium; species Agrobacterium arsenijevicii. The sequence continues at coordinate 78,653 of JWIT01000017.1, forward strand.
AAGTTCAATGACTCCCCACCCCAAGGCAACACGCGCAAGCTTACACTGAATACCCTTCATATCACCATGCCATGATGATTTTGGTTGCGCATCGATAGTTGGCCCTGTATAAACTCTAACGTCAAAGCGGCCGCACCCGGTGTTACGAGCACCGGATGCAACCTGACCGCAACCCAGCTAGTAGGAGCTCGGATCATGGCTGATTCCGACAATAGCAGAACTATGCCTGTATTCGCGAGGACTGATTTCAATTCAGGTTCTCCGTCTCTTTTCCCGTTCATTTCCGACCCAGCCGAACCGTGGTCACGCCGGATGATTGCGCCTCTCCAGCCAACTAGGACAGGGGATCAAAACGAGAAGGCCATCCTCCTCTAAAACTTGAGCACCGTTATATTTATGCGGCGGGTCAGAGTGTCCCGTCGTGTTTCCGATTCAAGCATCTGACTGCTGAATCAAGCTGCGGCCTCGCCGCCGCATGGATTCCGGCCGTCCAAATTCCAACGACAAAAAGGGAACTCAATGATCAATTTCGTCAGCGTATTGCGTCCAATGACCATGACAGCGGCCATTCTATCACTCACCCTTCTGGCTGCGCCTTCAACGCCAGCGAGTGCCCAGACACAGTCCGACTTGCGCATCGCAACATCATACAAGCTGATGACGCTCGACCCACATTATGCGAACCTCAACGAAAACACATCGTTGCTGTCGAATATCTACGAGCGGCTCGTTTATCAGGATGAAAAACTTACGTTGAAGCCCAGTCTCGCGGTTTCATGGTCATTGATCTCCGACAACCACTGGGAGTTCAAGCTGCGAGACGGGGTCAGATTTCATGACGGCTCGCCGTTTACGGCGGAGGATGTTGTCTATTCCATCGAGCGTATCCGGAACTTCCTGCAGTCACCCAGCGGCGGATACCGTTCCTACGTGACAGATATCAAGTCCGTTGCAGCTTCGGATCCGCTGACCGTCACCTTCGAAACGGATGGGCCAGTCCCCAGTTTTCCTCTTTTGATGTCTTCCGTCTTCATCATGCACAAGCCGGGGGAGGGGTTTCAGACACCGGAAGAACTCAATTCCGGGACAGCGTCCGTAGGCACTGGTCCTTACAGGCTTGAAGGCTGGAGTTCGGGCGAGACACTTCGACTGACACGGAACGATGACTACTGGGGCGGCCGTCCCGCATGGCCCACGGTCACCTTCAGGGTCATGGAAAGTCCTGCGGCCCGTGTCGCTGCTTTGTCTGCCGGTGATGTGGACGTGGCTGACTCGGTCCCGGCAAGGGACGTCAGTTCCCTGAAACAGCGTGGCGCCAGCATCGCCAGTATCAGTGCGGCTCGCATCAATTTTCTGCAGTTCGACGTCGAGAAGAAGAAAGTGTCGGGCGTAACTGACAAATCCGGCACCCCTATCCCCAACCCGTTTCGAGACGTAAGGGTAAGAGAGGCCTTGGCGCTTGCTACAGATCGCGATGTGATCGCAGAGAAGATCCTCTCGGGTTACGGCACTGCCGCGTCACAGGTGTTTCCCGAAGGCTTGCCTGGAACCTCCCCCAACCTGAAGGCAGAATCGCCCGACTATGACGCCGCCAAAGCGCTGCTTTCAAAGGCGGGTTACCCTGAAGGCTTCAAAATCGTTCTAGCTGGCCCTGCCGGCCGCTACCCCGGAGACAGCGACAGTCTTCAGGCGGTGGCACAGAGCTGGGCGCGTATCGGTGTTTCTGTCCAGCCCCAAGCATCACCGTTTTCGGTGTTCAACACCAAACGCGCCGCCGGCGAATACGCCGCGTGGTACGGTGGGACCTCTGGTGAATCTGTGGACGTCATCCTGCAAGCATTGCTGGCTTCTCCGGATAAGGAGCGCGGTACCGGTGCGCTGAATTTCGGGCATTATCGCAACCCATCCTTTGATGCACTTCTTGCAAAGGCAGAGAGCATCGAAGAGGGCGAAGAGCGCAATGCTGCGCTTGCAGCGGCGACTGAACTTGCTCTCAAAGAGCAGCCGATCATACCGCTCTATCACTTCCATCATATCGTCGGCTACGGCCCGAAAGTTGGATCATACGTGATGCACCCGCGCGGCTGGACAACTGCCATGCAGACCATCGCAGCGACGGAGTAAGCTGATGGGTCTGATCTTCGCCGTTTCGGCAAGGCTCTCACAGGCCATGCTTCTGCTCCTCGCCATGTCGCTGATCGGCTTCATCGGCATCCACAGCGTTGGTAATCCAGTTTTCAACGTGGTCAATATTGAAACTGCCACCCCTGAGGATATCAGGCGTGCGACGGCTGCGCTGGGGCTCGACCTGCCGATATGGCAGCAATACGGATTGTTCCTGAAAAATGTCGTCAGCGGCAATTTCGGCACCTCCTATATCTACCACCAACCCGCATTTAATCTTGTTCTAGGCAAGCTGCCGGCGACGTTGGAGCTTGCATGTGCGGCAATGCTTCTGTCGGCCATCACCGGCGTCGGCCTCGGCCTCGTTGCCGGCAGAAGAAAGGGAACGGAGCTCGATCGGGCAGTCCTCAACGGCAGCGTCTTTGCTCTCAGCGTTCCCTCGTTCTGGCTCAGCATGATGTTGATCCTGACGGGTACGGTCCTGACCGGCTGGTTCCCGTCGGGCGGCAGGGGGACGACGGCAAGTTTCGCGGGAACTGAATGGAGTTTTCTGACAGCAGACGGATTGCGGCACATGATCCTCCCGATGCTGGCACTCGCCATTCCGAACATCGCGCTGATTGCCCGACTGACGAGGTCAGGAACGATCGAGATAGAACAGCAGGAGTTCACGCGTTTTTGCAGGGCACGAGGCCTCTCACCAAGGCGGATACTGTTTGCTCACACCCTGCCGAACATCAGCGTGCCCCTTGTCACGATCATCGGCATGCAATTTGGCGGAATGCTCGCCTTTGCCGTCGTGGTTGAATCGATCTTTGCCTGGCCGGGGATTGGCAAGCTGCTGATCGATTCCATCCAGTTACTTGACCGGCCCGTCGTCATGGCGAGCCTGACCTTCACGGCCGTGAGCTTCGTAGTGTTGAACGCGCTCGTCGATCTCTATTACGCGCTCGTCGACCCACGTGTGCGCCTGTCGTCATAAGGAGGAACATATCATGAAACCGCTTATTCTCCGGGCGCTCAGAATGCGCACCCACACGTCCGAACACCGCACACTCCCTAATGCATCGGCTCACCTGTCGACAATTGTTCTGTGCTGCTTCGTTCTGGCAGCGCTCGCAGCACCACTAATTGCATTACAGAACCCCTATGACCCGCTCCAGATTGTCGGGTGGGAGGCGTCGTCAGTTCCAGGCACCGCCGGCACCGGAGGTTACATTTATCTCCTCGGCACTGATGGACTGGGACGAGATATCTTCAGCACCATTCTCTATGGGCTGCGCATCAGTCTGGTCGTCTCGCTTACAAGCTCGGGTATTGCTGCACTCATCGGTCTGACGGCGGGGGTAAGCGCTGCGTATTTCGGGCGCTGGGTCGATGTCATGATCATGCGGATCGTTGACCTGCAGCTCAGCCTTCCCACAATTCTCGTTGCGCTGATTGCCATCGTCACGCTTGGACCGGGCGTAGACCGGATCATTCTTGCGCTGGTCATCGCGCAATGGGCAAGCTACGCGCGGCTGGTGCGGGGCGTCGCCCTCAGTGAAACGCAAAAACCGTATATGGACGCAGCACGCCTGATGCGTCTGCCGAAGCGCAGGGTCATATTCCGGCACCTGCTACCAAACAGTATCGCTCCGGCAGTCAGTCTGATTCCAATCGAAGTGGGCCACGCGGTGGCCCTTGAAGCAACATTGTCGTTTCTCGGTCTTGGCGTTCCCCTGGACAAACCGTCGCTCGGCTCGATGGTCGCAAACGGGTTTCAGTACCTTCTGACTGGCCAGTACTGGATCAGCCTGTTTCCCGGCCTTGCACTGTTCTGCCTGATCGCCGCCATCAACTTTACCGGCGAGGGGATTCGCCTGCGCCTCGACCCCAGGAGCAAGCCACGATGAACAGATCGGCACCAGCATCCACGACACTTGTAACGGACATTAAAACCGTGCCGCTTCTTGAAATCAGCAATCTGAGCCTCCGCCATCTGTCCAAGTCTGGATCTTCGAAAATCCTGGATGATGTCAGCGTTACCCTCAGCCGCGGCGAGATCCTGGGAATCATCGGCGAGTCGGGCGCCGGAAAATCAACGATTGGAAACGCGATCCTTGGGCTGCTATCTCCTGAAATCGAGCAGGTGTCCGGAACAATCGTCATCGACGGGAAACCCCTCGATCCACTCGACAGACAGAGCGACCTGGCGCGGCGCCGGCGGGTTTCGGCGGTGTTTCAGGACCACACCGCTTCCCTCGATCCGCTGATGAGCGTCGGTGCCCAGATCACCGAGACGGTTCGAGCCCATAACGCGGACCTGGCCATAGGTGATGCCCGCATGCGTTCGCTGGAGCTTCTCGGCCGGGTCGGCATTCCCGACCCGGAGCGTCGCTACGGTCACTTCCCGCACCAGTTTTCCGGCGGGCAGCGACAGCGGGCAGTGATCGCAATGGCGCTGGCCGGATCGCCAGATTTCATTATTGCGGATGAGCCGACCTCGGCACTGGATGCAACGGTGCAGAAGCAAATTCTGACACTGTTGCGCACCCTCGTTAATGAAACGGGCGTTTCAGTCATTCTTGTCACCCATGACATGGGTGTCGTCGCGGAAGTGACTGATCGCGTCCTGGTCATGCGCAATGGAAAGGTCGTTGAAGAAAACGACACCGCCAGTGTGATCAACAAACCTGCCGAAGAGTATACACGTGACCTTCTCGCCGCGGTTCCCCGCCTACGTCTGAGGACCGAGGCTGCTGCCGAAAACAGCGACAACGGCCAACGGGGGGGAAAAGCAGGTCCCACTTCAAGGGATGCTTCCAATCCATCTCTTGTGGTCGAAGGCATTGGAAAGACTTTCGTTGCAAGAAGACTGTCCTCGTTGATCGGCAGAGGGCGTGGCTCTTCACGATACGCGTTGAGCGAGATCAGCCTGACGCTACCTCGTGGCGAGATCACGGGCATAGTGGGGGAAAGCGGCAGCGGGAAAACGACGCTCGGCCGGATCGTCGCGGGGCTGGAAACAGCATCAAAAGGGACGATGCTGCTGGAGGGCCATCCCTACGACGTGACACAATCGGGGCAGCGCAATGGCCTGCTCGGACAGGTGCAGATGATTTTTCAGGATCCAGCTGTTTCGTTAAACCCGACGATGCGCATAGGCGAAACCTTGCGCGAAAGCCTTCGCTTCGGCGCAGGTGCCAGAGACGACAGCAAGACGCTCTTACTCGACGCCATGATGGACCGGCTTGGGCTTTCGCTGGGCCTGCTGGCCCGGTATCCGCATCAGCTTTCCGGTGGGCAGAAACAGCGCGTCTGCATTGCAAGAGCTCTTCTGGCTCGTCCGCGAATTATCGTCGCTGACGAGCCGACCTCGGCACTTGATGTCTCGGTGCAGGCCCAGATTATCGAACTGCTCAGGGAGACTGTTCAGAGCCAGAACCTTTCGATGCTGTTTATCTCGCATGATCTGGCGGTCGTGCAACAGCTCTGCCGCTCGGTTTTCATCTTGAGGGACGGCAAGATCGAGGACAGCGGCCCTTGTGACGACGTCTTCTCGAATTCGCGAAATCCATACACGCGGAGTCTCATCGACGCACGTCCACAAAGATTCACGCACTGAGCATCTCTGCGGAACACGCCGTTCCATTCCCGGCACCGCCGCTCCACAAGCGCCGTTGTTGCGGTTGTCAACCAATACGCCGTCCGATGGGCGGTCAGCACAGGCAAAAGCATATGACAGGACGATTTACCTTGGCCGTGACAGGCCAGTCTCTCATCAAGCGCGACATTCAGGATATCGATGCCGCGGAATTCAGGGCGGTCCAGAATATCCTTCGAAAAGCAGATCTTTCTTTTACAAATTTTGAGGGCACCATTCTTGGAGATCATGGCGGCTGGCCACTGAAAGGTTCGTTTTTCGGATGCAGCCGGCCAATCGTGCTCGATGCTCTGGCCGAGATGGGTTTCGGCGCACTGTCGCTATCCAACAACCACGCGTTTGACCTTGGTCCGTCAGGGGTTCTGGCAACCCTGGACGAAGTGGAGCGGCGCCGGATGCTGCATGCAGGGATCGGACGGGATCACCGGCAGGCGGCGCAGGCGGCGAGGGGAGTGGTTGGCACAAACCGCATAGCGATGGTTGCCATGGATGGGGGTCCAGGGCCCGATCTCATGTATGCAGCCGACGGTGACGAACGCCGGCCAGCGCGCCCCGGCATCAACCGGCTCAAACTCTCGCAGCTGATTGAAGTAGACGACCACGCCTTTGAAGAACTGACCGCGATCCGGGACAAGGTCGGATATACGGCAATCGATCTTTCCAATGACAGTCAACCGAATGACCCGCCCTTCGTGGACCCCATTGACGAACTGGCGCTCGGCCGGACAATTTTCAAGCGAGCGGGACGTTTTGGGCGCAATGTTCGCATCGACGAATCCGACATGGAGCGAAATCTCCGGGAAATCGCGTCAGCTGCGAACGAGGGGTATCTGGTCGTCGCCTATCTGCATCATCATCACTGGGCGTCCGACTGGTACAAGGTTCCTGAGTGGGTTGGCTCCATCGCACGCCGCTGTATCGACGCAGGGGCCGCAATGTTCCTGAGCCACGGCGCACCTGTCCTTCAACCACTTGAGATTTATAACGGACGGCCGATTTTCTACAGCCTCGGCAATTTCATATTCCATGTTCCTTCCAAATCAACCTGGCATTCACTGGAAGTCTGGGAGAGTGTGATTGGCGTTTGCAGCTTCGAGGCCGACAACCGACTGGTAGAGATCGAATTCCATCCCGTTGTCATCGGTGGCGAGGAGAGTTTGAGCCATTCAAGACTGGAGGAGCGACTGGCGCCCCATATTGCGACCGACGGTAGAGCAAACCGAATTCTCACGCGGTTTCAGGCGCAGTCGGCCGAGCTGGGAACACGGATCCAGATCGAAGACAACATCGGCATTCTTCGGCTCTGAGTTCCGGACCACCTGATATGAGGCTGGACGAAATCCTTCAGGCCCTCGTGTCAAACCAACGAACTGACATCGCCTAACCAAAACCATATCCAGATAAAGAGCGGAGCACAGATCCATGGAAACGACAGCAAGGGACGATACCGGGTTACGTGACGAGCTTCTCGAAAGGTTCTTCCGGTATGTCGGCATCGAAAGCCAAAGCAATGCGGAAGCGGCCGAATTGCCCTCGACGCCGGGACAACTGAAACTTGCCTTGTTGCTGGCACAGGAACTTCACGAGCTCGGCATTGAAGACGTCCTTGTCGACGAAAATGCAATCGTCACCGCGGTAAGGCGCGGTTCAAATCCGAATGCCCCGCGTATCGGCTTTATTGCCCACCTCGATACGGTCGATGTTGGGCTATCCGCTAATATCAAGCCGCAGATCAAGCGTTTTGAAGGGCGCGATTTATGCCTGAACGAGGACCGGCACATCTGGCTGCGGGTGGCTGACCATCCGGAGATAGAATCCTGGAGGGGAGGAGACGTCATCGTGAGCGACGGAACAAGTGTGCTTGGCGCCGACAACAAGGCGGCAATCTCGGTGATCATGACCCTTCTGGCACGATTTGAGAACGACGCTCCGACCAGTGATATTGCCGTTGCCTTCGTGCCTGACGAGGAGATCGGCCTGCGAGGAGCAAAGGCGCTCGACCTTGCGCGCTTCCCTTGCGATTTCGCCTACACCATTGATTGCTGTGAGCAGGGCGAGGTCGTCGTCGAAAATTTCAACGCGGCATCTGCCGAGATTATTTTCACAGGCGTCAGCGCCCATCCAATGTCGGCCAAGGGCGTCCTCGTAAATCCTCTTTTGATGGCGATTGATTTCATCTCCCATTTCGATCGGAAGGATACACCTGAACATACCGCGGGCAGGGAAGGGTATTTCTGGTTCAGGGATCTCAGCGCCAGCGACAGTGAGGCGCGGCTAAAAGTCATGATTCGCGACTTCGACCGAAACAGCTTCGAAGAGCGCAAGAAGCGAATTGGCGAGGTGGCGGCACTCGTTGCCGCACAATACCCGACAGGCGCGGTTCGCAGCTCCGTTTTGGACACATATGACAACATCGGCGATCATCTTGCCGCCGATTCCCGCGCGGTTGACCTGCTGTTCAGCGCCCTTGACGAGCTCGGCATAAAAAAGAAGATCGTCCCGATGCGGGGCGGGACTGATGGTGCAGCGTTGTCTGCTCGCGGCATCCCGACGCCGAACTTTTTCACAGGCGCCTATAACTTCCATTCGCGCTTCGAATTCCTTCCTGTCTCCGCATTCGTGAAATCCTACGAGACAGCGCAGACAATCTGCAAACTGGCGGCACAGGGCGGCATCAACGTGCGGCGCTCAGCCGCAACATTTCTGGAAGCGGACTGAACTCATGCGATATTCTGCGCAAGCACCGGCGTCGGTCGTGATGATCCGGCCTCATAATTTTACGGTTAACACCGAGACGGCTGATGACAACAGTTTTCAAGCCGCGGGCGTCGATGTCTCGGACATCTCACAAAAGGCTTATGCCGAGATAACCAACGCAGCCAAAACGCTCCGGCATCACGGTGTGACCGTCCATATGTTTGACGATAAGGGCAGTACAACACCTGACTCTGTCTTTCCAAACAACTGGTTCTCAACACATGTCGGCGGGTTTGTTGCCATTTATCCCATGCGGGCAAAAAATCGCAGAAAAGAGCGACGGGTCGATGTTATCGAAATGCTGAAATCGGAATACCGGGTGCAGCAGGTTGTCGACTACTCCGGGCTGGAACCTGATGGACTTTTTCTCGAAGGAACGGGTGCGATGGTCCTCGACCACGTTGACAGGGTCGCATACGCGGCCCGCTCGGATCGCACAAATCCTGTTGCGCTCGAGCGGTTCGTCACACAATTCGGCTTTGAGCCGATGATGTTTGATGCATGCGATGCGCTAGGAATGCCCGTCTACCATACAAATGTATTGATGTGCATCGGAACCGATTTCGCCATGATCGGGAGCGGTATGATACGCGACATCTCCCGTCGTGAAGAGATTCTGGCCCGCTTGCATAGGTCAGGGCGGGAGGTCATTGAACTGCGCGACGATCAGATTGGAAAATTTGCCGGCAATGCACTGGAACTTGAGGGGAATAGTGGGCGCTTTCTGGCCATGTCTACGACGGCTGTAGCATCGCTTGAACCTCCCCAGCGAGAAGCGATCGAAGACTTCGTACGAATTGTCGCGCTTGATATACCCTCTATTGAGATGGCCGGAGGGTCCGTGCGTTGCACCCTGGCCGGCATTCACCTGCTCCCCCGCAAAACTTAGGGTTTTCCAAGCCCCCGCCTTCTCTGTTGGCCGATGCGTTCGATGCATAGGAAAGGAAAGTAGAAGCGGCACGGACAGCTGACGGCGAGCACTGCAGATCTGCAGATAGCCACGTCGCTTTCGAGATGCTCTTTCTTCGCACGGTGAAATCAAGCGGAGAAAGATATGCGGATCCTGACCGTTCCCCCTGATCAACACGCCCATCACAAAGATGAACTGGCGCAGATGCATCGACTTCGCGAAATGGTCTTCCGAGGTCGCCTCGAATGGGATGTCACAGTCACCGAGACAGGCGAATTTGACGAGTACGACCAGTTCGACCCCACCTATGTCCTTGCTGTGACAGACTATGGACGTGTGGTCGGATGCGCGCGCCTTCTGCCCGCACAAGGCCCGACTATGCTGGAGCTGACATTTCCGCAGCTTCTGGCGGACGGTTCGCTCAATGCGACGAGTGCGATGATCGAGAGTTCCCGTTTTTGCGTCGATACGACCTTGCCCGCCGGTAGGGGAGGGGGTCAGCTCCACTTCGCAACACTCACCATGTTCGCAGGTATCATCGAATGGTCGATGGCGAATGGCTACGATAAGATCGTTACCGCCACCGATCTGCGCTTCGAGCGTATCCTCAACCGAGCGGGATGGCCGATGGCGCGGTTGGGTGAACCCGTTGCGATTGGCAATACCGTTGCCATCGCCGGCACGCTTCCAGCGGATCAGGAAAGCTTCGAACAGGTTCGCCCTCCGAACTATCGATCTACTTTCTCTTATGGTGACAATCACTCGGCGAGGAGCGCGGCGTGAACCAGCTCCGTTCCCATCCCAGACTTGTCCGCAAACTCCAGGACGCACTTGGCGACCAGCTCTGCGTAGCGCTCGACGATGCGACAGTCGTCGAGATCATGCTCAACCCTGACGGCCGACTGTTCATTGAACGCCTCGGTCACGGTGTAGCCGAAGCCGGGGTCATGACGCCAGCGGCTGCGGAAGTCGTGATCGGCAGTGTCGCCCACGCACTGCAGTCGGAAGCAGATGACGATCGCCCGATCATCTCCGGCGAACTGCCGATCGGTGGCCATCGCTTCGAGGGTCTGCTTCCGCCCATCGTATCCGGACCCGCCTTCACGATCCGCCGCCGCGCCTCGCGTCTAATCCCGCTTGACGACTATGTGACGTCGAATGTGATGACAGAGGCGCAGGCATCTACCATCCGCAGCGCGATCGATGCCCGCATGAACATCGTCATTTCCGGCGGCACTGGCTCCGGAAAAACCACGCTCGCCAACGCTATCATCGCCGAGATCATCTTGAGCGCACCCGACGATCGTATGGTCATCCTCGAGGATACCGCCGAAATCCAATGCGCGGCCGATAACGCAGTCTGCCTTCATACCAGCGACACTGTGGACATGGCACGGTTGCTGAAAAGCACCATGCGGCTGCGTCCAGACCGCATCATCGTCGGCGAGGTCCGCGACGGCGCAGCGCTCACGCTCCTGAAAGCCTGGAACACCGGCCATCCGGGAGGCGTCACCACGATCCATTCCAACACCGCCATGTCGGCGCTGCGTCGGCTTGAGCAACTGACCGCCGAGGCCAGCCAGCAGCCGATGCAGGAAGTGATCGGTGAGGCGGTCGATCTCGTCGTCTCTATAGAGCGGACGGGAAAGGGAAGGCGGGTCCGCGAGGTGATCCACATCGAGGGATACCGCAACAGCCACTACCAGACCGAACACTATGCCCATATCGACGAGGACAGCCATGTCGCGTAAAATCTCTTTTCTTCTCACTGGCGCGATGCTTGTCGCCATTTCTATCGGCTTTAGCAATTCCGCATTCGCTTCCTCGGGCGGAGGCGGTCTTCCCTGGGAATCGCCGCTGCAACAGATCCAGCAATCGATCACAGGCCCTGTCGCCGGCTTCATCGCACTGGCCGCTGTCGCCATTGCTGGTGCCATGCTGATCTTCGGAGGTGAGCTGAATGATTTCGCGAGACGGCTTTGCTATGTGGCGCTGGTGGGAGGGGTTCTCCTCGGTGCTACCCAGATCGTCGCTCTCTTCGGCGCCACTGGCGCATCGATCGGCGAGGCTCATGCACAGGCCGAGCAAAACACTCCCGAACCGAGGATGAGGTCGGCCACAGCGGGGGAGGGGGCTCATGGCTGAGGCCGGCTCTTCTCTGGCACGCTCGCGTGTGCACAGGGCGTTATCGCGTCCGAACCTGTTGATGGGCGCCGACCGCGAGCTCGTGCTGCTGACGGCGCTTGCCGCCATCATCCTGATCTTCGTTGTCCTGACCTGGTACGCGGCCCTGTTCGGCATTGCGATCTGGCTGGTCGTCGTGGCGGCACTCCGCATGATGGCTAAATCCGATCCACTGATGCGGCGGGTCTATCTCCGCCACATATCTTACAAGACGTCCTATCGCGCGACCTCGTCGCCGTGGCGCAAGTTTTGAAGGGGCTGTAAATGGTGGCCCTCAAATCATTCCGCCATTCCGGACCGTCCTTTGCCGATCTGGTGCCTTATGCGGGCCTCGTCGATAATGGGGTCATTCTGCTGAAAGACGGCTCCCTGATGGCCGGCTGGTATTTCTCCGGGCCGGATAGCGAGAGCTCGACCGACGCCGAGCGCAACGAGGTGTCGCGGCAGATCAATGCAATCCTGTCGCGGCTTGGCTCCGGATGGATGATCCAGGTCGAGGCCATCCGGGTGCCGACCGGCGATTATCCGACCGAGGCGGACTCTAACTTTCCTGATCCTGTCACACGGGCCATCGACGATGAGCGACGGGCGCATTTCCAGAAGGAGAGGGGGCATTTCGAGAGCCGCCATGCTCTGATCCTGACCTGGCGGCCGCCGGAGCAGCGGCGCTCCGGCCTGACGCGGTATATTTATTCGGATGCGGCCAGCCGCTCCGCCACGTACGCCGACAAGGCACTGACAAGTTTCCTGACCTCGATCCGGGAGGTCGAGCAGTATCTCGCCAATGTCGTGTCGATCCGGCGGATGATGACACGGGAGACGCCGGAGAGGGGAGGCTTTCGTGTCGCGCGATACGACGAGCTCTTCCAGTTCATTCGCTTCTGCGTGACCGGCGAGAACCATCCGGTTCGCTTGCCGGATATCCCCATGTATCTCGACTGGCTGGTGACGGCCGAGTTGCAGCATGGCCTGACCCCAATGATCGAGAACCGCTTTCTAGGTGTGGTGGCGATCGACGGTCTGCCGGCCGAAAGCTGGCCGGGGATACTCAACACGTTGGACCGAATGCCGCTCACCTATCGCTGGTCGTCCCGCTTCGTCTTCCTCGACGCCGAAGAAGCACGGGCAAGGCTCGAACGCACCCGCAAGAAGTGGCAGCAAAAAGTGCGGCCGTTCTTCGACCAGTTGTTCCAGACACAATCACGTTCGGTCGACCAGGACGCCATGCTGATGGTGGCGGAAACCGAAGATGCCATCGCCGAAGCATCCTCGCAGCTCGTCGCCTATGGCTATTACACGCCGGTCATCGTCATCTTCGAGGAAGATGCGATCCGCCTCCAGGAGAAGTGCGAGGCGGTCCGCCGGCTGATTCAGGCCGAAGGTTTTGGCGCCCGGATCGAAACGCTGAACGCAACGGACGCTTTCCTCGGCAGCCTGCCCGGGGTTTCTTACGCCAATATCCGTGAGCCGCTGATCAACACCCGCAATCTTGCCGACCTCATCCCGCTCAATTCCGTCTGGTCGGGCAGTCCGGTAGCGCCTTGCCCATTCTATCCTCCGGCCTCGCCGCCGCTGATGCAGGTGGCATCCGGCTCGACGCCGTTTCGACTGAACCTGCATGTGGACGATGTTGGACATACTCTGATTTTCGGGCCGACCGGCTCTGGCAAGTCGACGCTTCTGGCGTTGATTGCCGCGCAGTTCCGGCGTTATGCGGATGCCCAGGTGTTCGCCTTCGACAAGGGCGGCTCGATGCTTCCCCTAACGTTGGGCCTCAATGGCGATCACTACCAGATCGGCGGCGATATCGGCTCTTCGGCAAATGGTGAGGTGAAGGCGCTTGCCTTCTGCCCGCTCGCCGAACTGTCAACCGACGGCGACCGCGCCTGGGCCTCCGAGTGGATCGAGATGCTGGTGGCGCTGCAGGGTGTGACCATAACGCCGGATTATCGCAATGCCATCTCCAGGCAGTTGGCGCTGATGGCGGAATCCCGTGGCCGATCGCTGTCGGACTTCGTATCCGGCGTGCAGATGCGCGAGATCAAGGACGCGCTGCATCACTATACCGTCGATGGTCCGATGGGTCAGTTGCTCGACGCCGAAGAGGACGGTCTGGCACTTGGCGCATTCCAGTGCTTCGAGGTCGAGGAACTGATGAACATGGGCGAGCGCAATCTCGTCCCCGTTCTCACCTACCTGTTTCGGCGCATCGAGAAACGCCTGACCGGAGCACCCAGCCTGATCATTCTCGACGAGGCCTGGTTGATGCTCGGTCATCCGGTCTTCCGCGACAAAATCCGCGAATGGTTGAAGGTGCTGCGAAAGGCCAACTGCGCCGTTGTGCTCGCCACCCAGTCGATCTCGGATGCGGAGCGCTCCGGCATCATCGATGTACTGAAGGAAAGCTGCCCGACGAAAATCTGCCTGCCGAACGGAGCAGCACGCGAGCCGGGCACGCGCGAGTTCTATGAGCGCATCGGTTTTAACGAACGTCAGATCGAGATCGTCGCGACCGCCATTCCCAAGCGCGAGTATTACGTCGTCTCACCGGAGGGCCGAAGGCTCTTCAATATGGCGCTCGGTCCGGTGGCGCTTTCGTTCGTCGGCGCGACGGGCAAGGAAGATCTGAAGCAAATACGCAACCTGCACTCCGAACACGGGGCCGCATGGCCTTGTCCTTGGCTCCAGCAAAGGGGGATCGCCCATGCCGAGACACTTTTTTCTGCCGAATAACATCGCGCACGCCATGGCCATGGCTGCCACTATTCTCCCCGCCGTACTTCCCGCCTCAGCTGAGGCCGGGGGCGTGACGGGCCAAGCGACCGAATGGACCCAGATCGCCAACAATACCGAACTGATTTCGCTGGTCGGGAAGTCGGCCGAACAGGTCAACAACCAGATCACCCAGATCTCGCAGCTTGCCGAGCAGATCCAGAACCAGATCAACATCTACAACAACATGCTGCAAAACACGGCGCAATTGCCAAACCACATCTGGGGCCAGGTCGAAAGCGACCTGAAGAACCTGCAGAACGTTGTGGCGCAAGGGCGGGGCGTCGCCTTCTCGATGGGCAATATCGACGACGTGCTCAAGCAGCGTTTCCAAAGCTTCGCCGAGATGAAAAGCAAACTGCCCGACGGGGCAGGCTTCTCGTCCACCTACCAGAACTGGTCCGACACCAATCGCGACACGATCGGGGGCACATTGAAAGCCGCAAACCTGACAGCCGACCAGTTTTCGAGCGAGGAAGGCACGATGTCGTCGTTGCGATCGATGTCGGAAACAGCGGACGGACAGATGAAAGCGCTGCAGGTCGGACACCAGATCGCCGCACAGCAGGTCGCGCAGATGCAGAAGCTGCGTGGCCTCGTCTCCCAGCAGATGACAATGATGGGCACGTGGTTTCAGTCGGAGCAGGCACAAAAGGATCTCGCCCAGGCGCGCCGGGAAAAATTCTTCAGCGGAAGCGAGCATGACATCCGCGGCGGGCAGACGATGGAGCCCCGCTGGTGAGCGCGCGCCTTGTCATCATCCTCGTTGTCGGGGGGATCATCGCGTCCGGCGTCTGCATCGCCAGGTGGATCGTCCAACCGGCAACGACTCCCATGTCCGGAGCGGAAGAAGCATCGCCAGGGGCTGCATCCGACGCCGATCGCCGTGCTCACCGGGAAAAGTTTTTTGGTGGTGAGGCCAACCGCGACATTCGCGGCGGCCAGGAGATGAAGCCGAGATGGTGATCGTTCATCCCTCCCGGCGCATCGAGCGCGCCTTCGTCGCGATCGGCCTTATCCTGATCGCGAGCACGCCCGCTCTGGCGCAGCAAGGTCAAGTGCTGACGACCCTGGAAAACTCCGTCGTTGCGGCCGCCAAGGGCTGGGAGACGACGGTCATGGATGCGGCGCGGTCGTTGTTCTGGATCCTTGCCGGAATCGAGGTCGGCATCGCCGCTGTATGGTTGGCGATCAATGCTGCCTCGCTCGACAGCTGGTTTGCCGAGCTCGTGAAGCGCATTATGTTCATCGGGCTGTTCGCCTTCATTCTCAATGAGGGGCCGGCGTTTGCAAAGACGGTCGTCGACAGTCTCTACCAGATTGGTGCTGGCGGCGGGTCGGCCTCTCCCGCCAACATTTTCGACGCCGGTATTCGTGTCGCGACCAAGATGTCCGAACAGGCGAAGTTCGGACTGTGGGAAGACAACGCGCTCGCCATCGCCGCCGTGTTCGCCATGGTCGTGGTCGTCGTCTGCTTCTCGCTCGTTGCCGCGATCTTCGTCTCGGTGATGGTGGAAATGTATGTCGGGCTGCTCGCCGGCATGATCATGCTCGGATTGGGTGGCACATCCTACACCAAGGATTTCGCTATCAAATATCTGGTCTACGCCTTCTCCGTCGGCATGAAACTGATGGCGCTGGTGATGATTTCCAAGATCGGCTCCGACATCCTGCTGGGCCTGGCGGAGGCACCAACCGCAACTTCCGAGCAGTTCATCACTACACTGGCGATCGCCGGCATCTCCGTCGTGGTTTTCGTCATCGCCATGTATGTACCGCCGATCCTGCAGGGTGTCGTTCAGGGTGCTTCCGTATCCGGGGGAATGGAAGCCATTCGCCATGGCGCGCAGGCCGCATCCTTTGCGGCGGGTGCCGGCTTTCTGGCGACGGCAGCAGCAAGCCGAGGTTTTCAGGCAGCAGGAGCGGCACGGGCAGGGGGAGCGTCCCTCGGTAGTGCCGCCATGCGTGGCATAGAGG
>JWIT01000018.1 GCA_000949895.1 Agrobacterium arsenijevicii
GCCCTTGCAAAAGAGCGAACCGCCGTTCAGCAAGCCCTTCGCCGGTTCCCTCCATCAAGGGCCGCGCCGCTCGCGCGAGAAGCGTGACGACGGAGGCAAGCTGGCCTTCGATCATGGCGTCGCGGCCGATCTCGCGAGCCTCGTATTCCCCGGAGATTTGCTCGAAACCGCCGCGCAGACGATCGCCCTCGGCAAAATCCTTTAGCGGCAGCAATGTCGGTCGCTGGAAATTCCTGAGCAACAACGCCTGTACGGATGCGGCAAGCGCGCCCGGCAGCACCGTGACAATCACCCCGCCAATATCGCGCGAAAACCGGAAGCCGTGCTCGAAACCCGGCGGCACGACAATGGCAACCGGCGGGCGGATGGGCTCGATGCGACCATCCAGCAGCGCATCGCCCTCGCCGCCCCAAATGTACAAGATTTGCAGGAATGCGGCATGGTGGTGCAGGCCGATTTCAAAGCGATGCAGGCTGCTTCTGGAAAAAAGCGTCTCACAATGAAAGCGAAATTCAGTGCCTTGCGCTGCCTCTTCGCCATATAGTCCGTCATTGGCCGCAACGTGCATGTGACCTCACCTCCCCGTATCATGGTCGAATTGTGCAATTAACGGATCAGAAAGTCCATTGAGCTTGTGATCCGCCTTGGTCAATTTCCTGACAGGAGACAGTTCCGGGAGGAAACAGACAATGCGCACCAAGGTCGTCATCATCGGCTCCGGCCCTTCAGGCCTGCTTCTTGGCCAGCTGCTTGCCAATGAGGGCATCGATACCGTCATTCTCGACCGCGCCAGCAAGGATTATATCCTCGGCCGCGTCCGCGCCGGCGTGCTGGAAGAAGGCACGGTGCACCTTCTGGAAAAGGTCGGTGCCGATAAACGCCTGCACAGGGAAGGCCTGCCGCATGATGGTTTCTCGCTGACCTTCGACGGGCGAGACCACCGTGTCGACCTCTTTGATCTGACCGGCGGCAAACGCGTGATGGTCTATGGCCAGACCGAGGTGACGCACGACCTGATGGATGTGCGCGAAAAGGCCGGGCTCTCGACGATCTATGAAGCAGCGAATGTGGCGCCGCATGATTTCGATGGCGCCAGCCCCTATGTCACCTATGAGAAAGATGGCGTAACCCACCGGATCGATTGTGATTTTATTGCCGGCTGTGACGGCTTCCACGGCGTCAGCCGCAAATCCGTACCGCAGGGCGCGATCAAGGAACTCGAAAAGATCTATCCCTTCGGCTGGCTCGGCATTCTGGCCGAAGTGCCGCCCGTCAGCCACGAACTGATCTATGCCAACCATCCACGCGGCTTTGCGCTCTGTTCCATGCGCTCGCACACCCGCAGCCGTTATTATCTGCAATGTTCACTGGAAGACCGGCCGGAAGACTGGAGCGACGAGCGCTTCTGGGATGAAATCCGCCGCCGCCTGCCGGAAAACCATGCCGATGCCATGGTGACGGGACCGTCCTTTGAAAAATCCATCGCGCCGCTTCGATCCTTCGTGTGCGAGCCGATGCGTTTCGGGCGGCTGTTTCTGGCCGGAGACGCGGCGCATATCGTACCGCCGACAGGCGCCAAGGGCCTCAACCTCGCCGCCAGCGACGTGCATTATCTGAGCGAGGCGCTGATCGAATTTTACCGCGAAAACTCGCAGGCCGGCATCGATTGCTATTCGCAGAAAGCGCTATCGCGCATCTGGAAGGCCGTGCGCTTTTCCTGGTGGATGACCACCATGATGCACCGTTTCCCCGATACCGGCGAATTCGGCCAGCGCATCCAAGAAGCGGAGCTGGATTATCTCGTCCATTCCCGTGCCGCCTCCACAGCACTTGCGGAAAACTACGTCGGGCTTCCCTACTGAGAAAAGGTTGGCCTACAGGCGGGAGGAGGCTTCGGATTTCGGGTCGAGCAATTCGCGCGCGGCTTCGCGAATGGCCTGTATCAGCAGCGAAAGCGGTAGCGACGGCTGGGTATCGGCCCGCACGGTCAACCCGACCGGGCCGCTGGTATCGCCGGTATCGACCGGCAGGATCGCCAGAATGCCATCAGCCACATCGCCGGCGATCACCCCTTCCGAAATGATCCAGACGGCATCGCTGGTGCGCAGATAGGCGCGGCCAAACGCATCCGACACCGTTTCGATGCGGATCGGCAACGCCGGCACGCCGTTGGCGATCAGGAACTGCTCGACGATCGGTCCGATCACCGACTGGCGGGTGGGAATCAACACCGGAAACTCGTGCAGGTGATCGAAAACCGAAATGCCCGGTGACAGCAGCGGATGGCCGGCGCGCACCACGAACCGCACCTTTTCCGAATAGAGATGCTCGAAGGAAAAGCCCGTCATCTTTTCCGGCGCTGCCAGACGACCGACGACGAGATCCAGATCGCCGACGCGCAGTTGTTCGAGCAGCACGGCGTTGTCACCGGTGACGATCTTGACCGGGCTGCCGGTTTTTTCCGAGAGAAAACCGGCCATCGCTTTCGGCATGATCCTCACCGAAACGGTCGGCAAGGCCCCAACCCGGACCGGCAGGCCGGAATGCGCCGCCTCCTGCGAGACGGAATCAACCGCATGGCGAAGTGCGGTCATCGTCGCGCCGGCATGGCGCAGGAACACCTCGCCGCTGCGACTGATGCGAATGCCGCGCCCTTCTCGGTCGAACAACGTGACCCCGAGGACCTCCTCCAGCTCGCGGATAGTCTTCGTCACCGCCGGCTGGCTGACATGCAGGATTTCCGCGGCGCGAATGACGCTTTTCTGGCGCGCCACCTCCACGAAAGTCTGAAGATGCCGGAACTTGATACGCTGCTCGACCATCGCACATATAATCCACAGGTTATATTTTTCACCGATAATGTCATTTTACTTAACCGGAACGCGCTTGCAATATCACCAACAGGAGGAAGTACACATGCAATTTCTGCGCTGTGGCGAAAACGCGATCCATTATCGTGCGTGCGAACTGGAAAGCGGCAAGCCGGTCATCGCCTTCATCAATTCGCTGGGCACCGATTTCCGCATCTGGGATGCGGTAATGGCAGCGCTCGGCGACGATTATGCTTTCGTCCTGCATGACAAGCGCGGCCACGGCCTGTCCGATGTCGGCCGCGCCCCCTATTCGATAGACGATCACGCCGACGACCTGATCGCGCTTCTCGATCATCTTTCCGTCAAAAAGGCCGTGATTTGGGGTCTTTCGGTCGGTGGACTGATCGCGCAGGGGCTTTATGCCCGCCGTCCCGATCTCGTCCGCGCTCTGGTCCTCAGCAACACCGCCCACAAGATCGGCACTGCCGAGATGTGGAACACCCGCATCGACAAGATCGCCGCTGACGGCCTCGCCTCGTTGATCGATCCGGTGATGGAGCGCTGGTTCACGCCCGCCTTTCGCCAGCCGGACAATGCGATTTATGCGGGCGCGCGCAACATGCTTTCGCAACAGCCGCCTGCCGGTTACAGCGGCACCTGCGCCGCCATACGCGATGCGGATTTCACGCAGGAGGCGGGCCGTATCAAGGTTCCGACGCTTTGCGTTGCGGGCGATGAGGACGGCTCGACGCCACAGGCGCTGGTGCAGTCCATGGCTGATCTTATTCCCGCGAGCCGCTTCGCCACCATTGCGCGCTGCGGCCACATTCCATGCCTTGAACAGCCGCTTGCCTATGCGCAGGCGGTCGGCGATTTTCTGAAGACCTTGCCGGAGCACTGACCGATGGCGGACCATATGGACAAGAACGAAAGATTCGAGCAGGGCATGAAAACCCGCCGTGCCGTGCTCGGTGACGCGCATGTCGACCGCGCGCAGACGGTGACGACCGGCTTCGACCAACCGTTTCAGCAGCTCATCACCGAAGCGGCCTGGGGAACGGTGTGGTCCGGCAACCACTGGACGAAACGTGAGCGCTCGATGGTCACCATCGCTCTCCTTGCCGCACTGGGCCAGGACGAGGAGCTTGCCATGCATGTGCGCGCCACCGCCAATACCGGCGCCACCGAAGCGGATATTCGCGAAGCGCTGCTGCATGTCGCGATCTATGCCGGTGTGCCCGCCGCCAACCATGCCTTCAAGACCGCCAAGCTTGCTCTGGCCGGCATGAAGACCGATAGTTCTCGCGACGAGGAGGAGACGAAATGAGCAATGTACCGCCCGAAACCGGGCCTTTCTTCGCACGCGACCGCGATATCCATCCGCTGGCCTATGCACCCTGGTACAAGACCTCGGTCCTGCGTTCGCCGCAGCGCGCCCTGATCTCGCTGGAAGGCACCAAAAGCGAAATCACCGGGCCGGTTTTCGGCCACAGCCTGCTGAACGAGCTGGATAACGACCTCATCCTCAATTACGCCCGCCCCGGCGAAATGCCGATCGGCCCGCGCATCCTCGTTCACGGCCGGGTGCTGGACGAACGCGGCCGCGGCGTGGACGGCGCGCTGGTGGAATTCTGGCAGGCCAATGCCGGCGGGCGTTATCGCCACAAGAAGGAAACCTATCTCGCCGCCATCGATCCGAATTTCGGCGGAGTCGGCCGCACCATCACGGATGAAAACGGCTATTACTGGTTCAAGACCATCCAGCCGGGCGCTTACCCCTGGCCGAACGGCGTCAACGACTGGCGGCCCGCCCATATTCACTTCTCGGTCTTCGGCCACGGTTTTGCCCAGCGACTGATTACCCAGATGTATTTCGAAGGCGACCCGCTGATCTGGAAATGTCCGATCGTCAAAACCATTCCGGACGAGGACGCCATCAAGCGGCTGATCGCGCCGCTCGACATGAACTCGAACATTCCGATGGACATGCTGGCATACAAATTCGATATCGTGCTTCGCGGCCGCCGCTCCACATTTTTCGAAAACCGCAAGGAAGGTAACTGATCATGGTCCAGCCACTCGGTTACCTCAAGGAATCGGCCTCGCAGACGGCAGGGCCATATGTCCATATCGGCTGCACGCCCAATTTCGTCGGCATCGAAGGCGTGTTCGAAAAGGACCTCGGCTCCGGCGCGCTCTATAACGACAAGGCCCGCGGCGAACGCATCAGCGTGCGCGGCACGGTCTATGACGGCGCGGGAAATGCGCTGAAAGACGCCCTGATCGAGATCTGGCAGGCGGATACGGACGGCTATTACAACAGCCCCAGCGAGACGCGCGGCCAGGCGGACCCGAATTTCACCGGCTGGGGCCGCTCGCCCGGCGACATGGATACCGGCGAATTCGTTTTCGAGACGATCAAGCCCGGCAAGGTGCCCTTCCGGGACGGACGGCCGATGGCGCCGCACATCACCTTCTGGATCGTCGCGCGCGGCATCAATATCGGCCTGCAGACCCGCATGTATTTTCCGGAGGAAGAGGCCGCCAATGCCGCCGATCCGGTTCTTGCCCGCGTCGAGCAGAAAAGCCGCGTTGCCACGCTTGTTGCCCAAAAGGAGGAAGGAAACATCTACCGTTTCGATATCCGCCTTCAGGGCGAGGGCGAAACCGTGTTTTTCGATATCTGAGCGGAGCCGTAACCCGAGATGAGCCTTTCCCCCTTCGAACATCCGTTTCTGTCAGGCCTTTTCGGCGACAGCGAAATCGTCGAGCTGTTTTCGGCAAGAGCGGATATCGACGCCATGATCCGCTTCGAGACGGCGCTGGCGCAGGCGGAAGCCGAAGCTGATGTCATTGCGGCTGATGCGGCGGAGGTGATCGTCTCGGGCCTTTCCACTTTTGCCGCCGATGTCACCGCACTTCGCCATGGCGTTGCCAAAGACGGTGTCGTGGTGCCGGAACTCGTCCGGCAGATGCGGGCGGCGGTTGCGGGTTCTTCGGCGGAAAAGCTGCATTTCGGCGCGACCAGCCAGGATGTCATCGATACCAGCCTGATGCTGCGACTGAAGGCGACGACGGAAATCATCGCGGCCCGACTTGGCCACCTTATCGATACGCTGAGTGATATCTCGGCTCGCGACGGCAAAAACCCGCTGACGGGATATACCCGCATGCAGGCCGCTATTCCCATCACCGTCGCCGACAGGGTGGCGAGCTGGATCGCCCCGCTGGAGCGCCATCTGGTGCGGCTCGATACGTTTTTGCAGAACGGTTTTGCCCTTCAGTTCGGCGGCGCGGCCGGCACGCTGGAAAAGCTCGGCGACAAGGCCGGTGCGGTGCGTGCCGATCTCGCCATTCGGCTTGGCCTTTCCGACCGGTCGCAATGGCAGAGCCAGCGCGACGGCATCGTCGAATTCGGCAATCTGCTGTCGCTTGTCACCGGAACGCTCGGCAAGTTCGGGCAGGATATCGCCCTTCTGGCCGAAATCGGTACGGAAATCCGCATGAGCGGCGGTGGCGGCTCGTCGGCCATGCCGCACAAGCAGAACCCGGTCAATGCGGAAACGCTGGTGACGTTGGCACGCTTCAACGCCGTGCAGATTTCGGCATTGCATCAGTCTCTTGTTCACGAACAGGAACGTTCGGGCGCGGGCTGGATGCTCGAGTGGATGTCGCTGCCGCAAATGGTGACGGCAACGGGGTCTTCGCTGCTGATCGCCGAGCGCCTCGCCGGGCAGCTCGACAGGCTGGGAGCAGACACAGAATAAAGGAAGGAACGGCAGGTTTTCGCGAAAATGAGCGACCTTCGGGCGCTCTTGCCGGCGAGATGGGAATGGCGCGGATGCGCGATGAAAACGCTTGCGCTTAATCACATTAGTCATTGATAAAAAACGACTTTTCAGAGCGGCTTAAATGAACAAAAAGTGACTTTTAAGCTGTTTTTAACCGGAGTTGACGCTTGACACAAAATTGAACTAACTGGTACAAACATTCAGGTTAACGCTATGCTGCAAGAGAAGTGTGGAGCTTCCGCGGTACAGCAACAACAAACGGAGGGCTTTGGAGCCGCAGGGTTTCCAAAGCGATGCGAACAAGGCGAAACGCCTGTTCGGACCCGAACGGGTTGGGAGGAAATATGTCTTACAGTCTCGATTTTTCGGCGGTCATAGACCGCCTGCCCGAGCTGCTTCTGGCCTGTCTTGCAACGATCGGCCTTGCAATTGCCGGCATGTCGCTCGCCACCGTCATCGGGGTACTCGGCGTCGTCGCCCGCCGCTCGCGCTTCAAGCTGCTGCGCGGCCTGGTCATCGGTTTTGTGGAAGCCATCCGCAACACGCCGTTTCTGGTGCAGATATTCTTTATCTTTTTCGCCCTGCCGCAGATCGGCATCAAGCTCAATCCCACGGTCACGGCCATCATCGCGCTTGCGTTGAACGGTGGCGCCTACGCCATTGAAATCATTCGCGGCGGCGTCGATTCCATTCCCAAGGGTCAGGTTGAGGCGGGACTGGCGCTGGGCCTGCACCGGGCGCAGATCTTCCGGCACATCATTCTCAAACCGGCGCTGCGCGCGGTCTATCCGTCGCTCACCAGCCAGTTCATCATGCTGACGCTGACCACCTCTGTCTGCACCTCGATTGCGGCTTACGAGCTGACCTCGGTGGCGCAGCAGATCGAAGCGGACACCTTCCGCTCCTTTGAGGTCTATTTCTCGATCACGCTGCTTTACCTGGTCATTTCCTCGCTGATGATGGGGATCTTTTCCCTCATCTCCCGCACATCGTTCAGCTATCCGGTCAAGTGAGGAAAAGACAATGGCATCCATCGGTCCCAACGAACTCTTCTTCCTGCTGCAAGGCCTTAAATGGACCCTTGCGCTGACCCTGATCGGCTTCATCGGCGGCGGCATTTTCGGTCTTTGCGTGGCGCTTGGCCGCGTTGCCGAAAGCCCAGCGATCCAGCGCGCCAGCACCGGCTTCATCGCGGTTTTCCAGGGCACACCGCTCCTGATGCAGCTCTTCGTCGTTTATTACGGCGTGGCTCTTGCCGGCCTCAACGTCGATGCCTGGATTGCGGTTGCCATCGCATTCACGCTGCATGCAAGTGCCTTTCTGGGTGAAATCTGGCGCGGCGGCATCCAGGCGGTGCCGAAGGGGCAGACCGAAGCCGCCAACGCGCTCGGCCTGCATTACATCTCGCGAATGAAGGACGTGATCCTGCCGCAGGCCTTCAAGATTTCGCTGCCCGCCACCATCGGTTTTCTGGTGCAGCTGATCAAGGGCACGTCGCTCGCCGCCATCGTCGGTTTCGTCGAACTGTCCCGCGCCGGCCAGATCGTCTCCAACCAGACGTTCCGTCCGCTGACGGTCTTCGCCATCGTCGGCATCATGTATTTCCTGATCTGCTGGCCGCTTTCCCTGTGGGGCGCCGGCGTCGAGAAGCGGCTACAGGCAGCTTCTCGCTAATCGTCACCAACCCGTTGATTATCAACAACATGTCATCAGCTTTGTAAGGAGGAGCCAAAGATGAAATCCAACCCTAAATTCTCACGTCGCGCCCTGCTCGCGCTCGCCGCAGCAACCGTCGCCCTGCCCTTTATCGCACCGGTCGATGCTTTCGCCGGCACGGTCGATGAGGCCAAGGCCAAGGGCAAGGTCGTGATCGGCATCCAGGGCGACAATTCGCCATGGGGCTTCGTTAATTCCACCGGCGTTCAGGACGGCCTCGATGCCGATATCGGCAAGGCTTTTGCTGAATATCTCGGCGTCAAGGTGGAGTTCGTGCCGCTTGCCGTGGCAAACCGCATCCCTGCCCTGCTGACCGGTAAGGTCGACCTGCTTTTCGCAACCATGGGCATGACCGCCGAGCGCGCCAAAACCATCCAGTATTCCAAGCCCTATGCCGGTAACGTGCTTTCCGTCTACGGCCCGAAGGACAAGAAGATCGCCGGTTACGACGATCTGACCGGCGTCTCCGTCGGCGTTCCGAAGTCCAGCGCCATGGATACGGCCATCACCGCCGGTGCAGGCTCCAAGGCCAAAATCCTGCGTTTTGACGATGACGCCGCCAACATTCAGGCGCTGATTTCCGGCCAGGTAGATGTCGTCGGTGGCAACCAGTTTTATGGCGACCGTCTGACCAAGGCAGCGGAAGGCAAATACGAGCCGAAGTTCGACCTGACGACGCTTTACAACGGCGCCGGCACCCGTCCGGGTGAAAAGGACTGGAACGAGACCGTCAACGCCTTCCTCGACAAGATCAAGTCGGACGGCCAGCTCGCCAAGATCTACGATAAGTGGATGAAGCGCGAAGTTCCCGCTTTCCCGGAAAGCCTGCCGGATATTCCTTTCACCGTGAAGTGAAGGATCGGAAGGGGCTGAGATTGGGAGGAGTAACCAATGGGAATCTTTAGGAAACAGACAGGTTGGCGCGCAGCGCTTGCAGTCGGATTGGCAGCAGCTTTGCTGCCAATCCTGACGCCCGCAGGCGCAGAAGCCAGAACGCTGGAAGAAGCAAAATCCAGCGGCAAGATCATCGTCGGCATTCAGGGTGACAACGCACCCTGGGGCTTCATCAATTCCACCGGTGTTCAGGAAGGCTACGATGCCGATCTGGCCAGGGGGTTTGCGGATTATCTCGGGCTGAAAGTGGAATTCGTGCCGCTCGCAGTCGCCAACCGCATTCCTTCGCTCCGCACCGGCAAGGTCGACGCCCTGTTCGCGTCGATGGGAATGACGCCGGAGCGCGCAAAGAACGTCCAATATGCGCAGCCCTACGCGCATAACGTCATGTCGGTTTATGCCACGAAAGACAAGAAGATCGCCAACTTCGACGATCTTACGGGCATGACGGTCGGCGCGCCGAAATCCAGTCCGATGGATACGGCACTGACCGCGGGCGCCGGCACCAAGGCCAAAATTCTGCGTTTCGACGATGATGCCGCCACCATTCAGGCGATCCTGTCGGGCCAGATCGAGGCGATCGGCGGCAACCAGTTCTATGGCGACCGTCTCTCGGCGGCCGGCGGCAAGGATTACGAGGTGAAGTTCGATCTCGTGACCCTCTACAACAGCGCCGCCACGCGCCCCGGTGAAAAGGACTGGAACGAGGCACTCAACGCTTGGCTCGACAAAGCCAAGGCCAATGGCGAGCTCGCAAAAGTCTATGCCAAATGGATGAAGCGCCCGGTTCCGGAGTTCCCGGCCTCGCTTCCTGACATTCCCTACACCGTCAACTAAACGCTGCTGCAAAGCATGAAGGAAAGTTCCATGTCGCAATCCTCCGCCGCACAGGCTCCGCTGATCGCCCTTGAAGGGGTTGGAAAGTGGTATGGAGCCTTCCATGCGCTTAAAGGCGTCAACATGACGGTTCGCAAAGGCGAAAAAATCGTTCTTTGCGGCCCGTCCGGTTCGGGAAAATCCACCCTTATCCGCTGCATCAACCATCTGGAAGAAATCCAGGAGGGCAAGATCACGGTCGAGGGCACCACGCTGTCGGATTCCAGCCGCGCCATCGATGCGGTTCGCCGCGAAGTGGGCATGGTATTCCAGAGCTTCAACCTCTTCCCGCACAAGACCATCATGGAAAACTGCACCCTGGCACCCATGCGGGTGAAGGGCCTGTCGAAAGCCGATGCGGAAGCGACCGCACGCAAATATCTGGAGCGCGTGCGCATTCTCAATCAGGCCGACAAGTACCCGGCACAGCTTTCCGGCGGCCAGCAGCAGCGCGCAGCAATCGCCCGCGCACTCTGCATGGAACCGAAGGCCATGCTGTTCGATGAGCCGACTTCGGCGCTCGATCCGGAAATGGTGAAGGAAGTGCTCGACACGATGATCGGCCTTGCCCGCGACGGCATGACGATGATCTGCGTCACCCATGAAATGGGCTTTGCCCGGCAGGTCGCCGACCGTGTGGTCTTCATGTCGGAAGGCGAGATCATCGAAGAAGGCCCGCCGGAAGAGTTCTTCCGCGATCCTAAACACCAGCGTACCCGCACGTTCCTAGGCGAGATTCTCGCCCACCACTGAGGTTTTCCGAAGCCGACAGGCAGGTGGGGGTCGCCCCCGCCTCTCCCACCATGTTCGATGAGCGATGACCTGATCATGACAGACACAAAATCCTACAAGGTTGCCCTGATTGGCGCCGATATCCAGCTTTCCAAATCTCCGGCGCTGCACATGCGCGAAGGGGCTGCCCACGGCCTCGATTATTCCTATGAGCTTGTCGACGTCGTGGCACGCAACCTGCCGGAAAGCGCGCTTCCCGATCTGCTCAACGAGCTGGAATCGCGCGGTTTTGCCGGCACCAACATCACCCATCCCTTCAAGCAGGCGGTCCTTCCGCATCTGCATGAATTGTCTGATGATGCCCGCATGCTCGGCGCGGTAAATACCGTCGTCTTTAAGGACGGACGCCGCATCGGACACAATACGGACTGGTACGGATTTTACGAAAGCTTCATGCGCGGCCTGCCGGATGCGAAACGCGACCGGGCGCTGCTGGTCGGCGCCGGCGGTGCAGGCGTTGCGGTCGCCCATGCGGCGCTGAAGCTCGGCATCAGCCATCTCGATATCTGCGACCGCGATTTCGGCCGCGCCGAGCGTCTGGCGGCCGAACTCAATGCCCGTTTCGGCGAGGGTCATGCCTTTGCCGTCAAGGACCCGGCGGAGTCCCTGCCCTTCGCGGACGGGCTGATCCACGCCACACCGATGGGCATGCCCGCCCATCCCGGCATGCCGGTGGATGCCGATCTGCTCGAGCAACGGCACTGGGTGGCTGACATCGTTTATATGCCGCTCGTGACCGAGCTTCTGGCAACGGCAGCGAAAAAAGGCTGTCGCACCTTGCCCGGCGGCGGCATGACCGTGTTTCAGGCTGTCGGCGCGTTTCGCCTGTTCTGTGGCCGCGAACCGGACGCCGAGCGCATGACGGCGCATTTCACCGAAATTTGCATGGCCGAGGGTGTGGCATGAGCCTTTTCACCATCCTCAACGGGCCGAACCTCAATCTGCTCGGCCAACGCCAGCCGGAAATCTACGGCTACGAGACGATGGCCGATGTGGAAGCCAGCTGTCGCAAGATTGCCGAGGCAGCGGGCCACGAGATATTCTTTGCCCAGAGCAACCGGGAATATGAGCTGATCGACTGGATCCATGCAGCCCGCGGTACGTCCTCGGGCATCGTCATCAATCCCGGCGCCTTCACCCATACTTCGGTGGCGATTCTCGATGCGCTCAATGCCTTCGAGGCGCCGGTGATCGAGGTTCACATCTCCAACATCCACAAACGCGAAATCTTCCGCCACCATTCCTACGTCTCGACGCGCGCCGAAGGCGTGATCGCCGGTCTTGGCATCGAAGGTTACGGGGTGGCGCTCAGCCACCTCATTGGCCGTCTTTCCCGATCGTCGTGATATGGTCGGGGCTCAGCACATAACGCAACACCATGTCGCTGACGTGCTGCGACAATGTCTCCTGACCGTTCTCGGTAAACAGCCCGTCGCCGAAGATGAACGAGAAGGTCGCAACATTCGAGACGTTGAAAAACGACAGCGCGCTGATCTGCCAGTGCAGTTCCAGCGCATTGATGCCCTCGCGGAAGATGCCGGCTTTCTGGCCGCGCAACAGCACGCCTTCCAGCGCATCGATGGCCGGCCGGTTGAGCTGGCGGATCGTTCCGGACGATTGCATGTGCCGGCCGTGATGAATGTTCTCGATCATCACCATGCGGATGAAAGCCGGGTTGCGACGGTGATGGTCGAAGGTGAATCGACAGAGCTTGTCGAGCGCCGCGATCGGCTCCATGTCATCAAGCTCCAGATTGCTCTCGCCGCCGCGCACCTTGGCATAGGCTTCCTCAAGAACGTGCTGGTAAAGCCCTTCCTTGTCGGTAAAATAATAATAGATCATCCGCTTGGACGTGCGCGTGCGGGCGGCGATCTCGTCGATGCGCGCACCCGACAGACCGTTTTGCGAAAACTCCTCCATCGCGACGGAAAGAATATCGCGGCGCACGCCTTCCGGATCGCGCTTCGCCTGCCGGGTTTCGGTGGTGCCGTTCGAAGTTGCGCTTTTTGTCATGATCCATCCATCAGCAGGGTATACGGCTTGCCGCCGCACCCTTATTATTAACCAATTAGTACATAACGCTGAAAAGGAACGCAATATGGCGAGCTATGACACAGGCAAACAGGGCGTGCCAATGCGCACGTCCATCGCCACCGTCTCCATCAGCGGCGAATTCCCCGAAAAGCTGGCGGCCATCGCCAAGGCCGGCTTCACCGGCGTCGAGATTTTCGAGAACGATTTCCTGACTTACGACGCCTCGCCGCGCGAAGTGAAGGCCATGGCGGCGGATCACGGGCTGGATATCACGCTTTTCCAGCCGTTCCGCGATTTCGAAGGCATGCCGGAACCGCACCGCACTCGCAACTTCGAGCGTGCCGGGCGCAAATTCGACATCATGGGCGAACTCGGCACCGATCTGATGCTGATCTGCTCGAATGTCTCGCCGGTGTCGCTGGGCGGCATAGACCGCGCCGCCGCCGATTTCCACGAGCTTGGCGAACTTGCGGCAAAACACGGCGTGCGCGTCGGTTACGAGGCGCTGGCCTGGGGCCGCCATATCAGCGACCATCGTGATGCATGGGAAGTGGTGCGCCGCGCCGACCACGCCAATGTCGGTATCATCCTCGACAGTTTCCACACGCTGTCGCGCAAGATCGATCCCAACTCCATCCGCTCCATTCCCGGCGACAAGATCTTCATCGTGCAGCTGGCCGATGCGCCGCTGATCGACATGGACCTGCTCTACTGGAGCCGCCATTTCCGCAACATGCCGGGCGAAGGCGACCTGCCGGTGGTGGATTTCATGCGCGCTGTCGCTGCAACCGGTTATAGCGGCCCGCTGTCGCTGGAAATCTTCAACGACCAGTTCCGCGGCGGCTCCGCCCGCCTGCTGGCAGAAGACGGCCATCGCTCGCTGGTCAACCTCATGGATCAGGTACGTCGTCTGGAACCGGATATCCGCATCGATGTGCCGGCCATGCCCGAACGGGTGCAGACGCAAGGGGTAGAATTCGTCGAATTCACCACGGCACCGGAAGAAAAGGCCAATCTGGAAGCGCTGCTCGCCACGCTCGGTTTTGAAAAAAACGCCCGCCACCGCAATCGCGACGTCGATCTTTATACGCAGGGCGATATCCGCATCGTCATCAATACCGGCGGCAACGACGAGAGTTTCGCCGGCGCGTCCTATTCCATCCATGGCACCAATGCCTATGCATTCGGCCTGAAGGTCGATGATGCACAGGCCGCACTTGCGCGTGCGGCAGCGCTTGGCGCGCCGACTTTCGCCGAGCCGCGCAAATTGGGCGAAGTCGCCGTTCCGGCCATTCAGGGCGTAGGCAACGGCGTCATCTATTTCCTCGACGGTTCAACGGCGCTTGCCTCCATCTGGGACAACGAATTCGCGCCGGTAGAGGCGAAGACGCCGGTGGGCGATGCCCACCTCACCCGCATCGATCATCTCGCGCAAACAACGCATTACGATGAAATGCTGACCTGGCTTCTGTTCTACACATCGCTGTTTTCGACACGCCGCACGCCGATGGTGGATGTCGTTGATCCCGGCGGTCTGGTGCGCAGCCAGGCCATAGAAAGCGTGCCCGCCCCGAATTTCCGCCTGACCATGAACGGCGCCGACAACCGAAAGACCTTTGCCGGAAAATTTCTGGCCGAGGGCTTCGGTACCAGCATCCAGCACATCGCCTTTGCCACCGACGATATTTTTGCCACCGCAAAAGCGATGCAGGCGCGTGGTTTTCACGCGCTGCCGATCTCGCGCAATTATTACGACGATCTG
The DNA here is from genome assembly GCA_000949895.1 of Agrobacterium arsenijevicii. Classification (GTDB taxonomy): domain Bacteria; phylum Pseudomonadota; class Alphaproteobacteria; order Rhizobiales; family Rhizobiaceae; genus Agrobacterium; species Agrobacterium arsenijevicii. The sequence continues at coordinate 14,679 of JWIT01000018.1, forward strand.
GAGGCCCGTTTCGGGCTGGAGCCGGAATTCTCCGATGCGCTGCGAGAGGCGAGTATCCTCTATGACCGCGACGACAATGGTGAATATTTCCAGATTTACAGCCGCACCTTCGGCGAAGGTTTCTTCTTCGAAATCATCGAAAGACGCGGCGCATATAGCGGTTATGGCGCGATGAACGCCCCGTTCCGCATCGCCGCGCAGCGGCGTCTGGCCCCACCGATCGGCATGCCGAAGGAATAGTCGCAGGGTGAAATCTCTGGGTTGGGAACGATCGTGATATTCTGTAACCTCTGAGTTTCTCAAAGTCTGGTGACGCTGAATTCCGACCTCCGCGTCACCGGCAGAACCTCAAGGGATCGCGATGAGCAGAGTTTTCGAACAGTCTTTCGAGCGCAGTCTGGATGAACTCGTCGCCCATGCGAAACCCGGCCAGTCCTTCGAAGCATGGACCTTCGACGATCCGAAAAGCCGCCACGAGGCCGAAAACAGGCTGAAGCACAAGGGCGTCAGCGCCCGCATCCGCAGCGCCTACAAGCCGCTGCTGTTCGCCTTTCTCGAAGAAATCGATCTTCATGGCGTAGAGGCCATAGAGGTGTTTTACCCGGTTCACCCGAACACGCCCGCCAACCGTTTCCGGCTGGAAGCCTATCCGCTGGCGGCACTGGTCAGCGATACGAAGATAGACTTTATCGCCCGCAACGACGGCGCCTTCCATTATGACGTAACGCTCCATCGTGCCGAGGGAACACAGAGCCTCAAGGTTCTCGCGCCGAACCGCGTTCACACCGATATCGTCGGCGAAACCAATGTCTCCTCGACCGGCTGGTTCCGGCTTGCCGGGGATGAGGTTGGCGAGCGGCTGGAGACGGATTACGAGCGGCTTTTCGAGGCTGCGATCCACGCGATTACGAACCATGACTGGGGCAATGACGAACCCTATTTCGAGGAATTGAACATCCGCATCGCCTATCCGGCCGAAGACATCGCCCTGCCGCTTGGCAACGAGGTCGTCAGCCTTCGCGAAGCGCTGCATGAGGATCTCTATTTCTCCCTGCTGGAATTCTTCCAGAAGAAATCCGGCCGGCCGCTGGGGGATCGGGGCCTGAAACCCGGCCAGATCGTTCCGGAAATCGTCAAAAGCAACGGTGAGGTTTCCGTCCGCATCGAAACCCGATCACTCACCACCGCCTTCCTTGACGGTGCCGACCAGCCAATCGATACGGCCAGCGAACCCGTGGCCGCCGGTCAGATCACGCGGCTGCTGGCGGAAATCGGCGGCGAGGCTTTCGCGGCCCGCTCACGCTCCGGCCGTGTTCTTGGTGCCCGTTACGTCGCAGGCAGCGATGCCGCCGTGATGATCAGCGGCGGCCAGCATCCCAATGAGACCACCGGCATCGTCGGCGCCATCCGGGCGGCACGGCAGCTTCGGCAAAGACGGGGGGCACATTTCACCGTTTCGCCGCTGGAAAACCCGGATGGTTATGCCGTTCACCAGCGGTTGCGGGCCGATAATCCGCGCCACATGCACCACGCGGCGCGTTACACGGCGCTTGGCGACGATCTGGAATATCGCACGCGGGAAAGTTCGGGCGGCCATATCAACGAGAAGGAAATCCGTTTCCAGGCGCAGGCGTTGAGCGGTGCCAGCCTACATTTGAACCTGCACGGTTACCCCTCCCACGAATGGACCCGGCCGCTTTCGGGTTATGTGCCGCGCAATTTCGACATGTGGACCCTGCCGAAAGGCTTCTTCCTCATCATGCGCCACCACACCGGCTGGGAGAGGCAGGCGGAAGCGCTGCTGGAGCGGGTCACGCGCCATCTCGGCACCATTCCGGGTCTCATCGACCACAACAACCGCCAGATCGCCCTTTATGAAATCCATGCCGGGGAAACCGGTTTCCGTTTCATCAACGGTTTTCCGTGCCTGCCGTCTGTCGACGACCGCCCAATCGCACCGATGACGCTGATTACCGAATATCCGGACCAGACAATCTATGGCGAGAACTTCATCTCCGGCCACACGGCACAGATGGAAACGGTTCTTTCCGCCTATGACGCCTGGCAGGATATTTTCGCGCTGGAAACGGCGTAACGTCGAATCTTTGCCAAGCCGGAACAACAAGTCAAATCCGATCAAGCATAAAGTGGAGCGGTTTTGCATGATGCGGGCGTGAACCACAGGAGACCCCATGCCCGCTCTGGACAAGCTCATCTGGCAGATCGAAACCGATCTGCATAAAAACCTGACATTGACAGCCCTGTCCGACCGCTGTGCGATCAGCACACATCACATGTGCCGGCTGTTTCAGCTCGCGACCGGCCTGTCGATCATGTCCTATGTCCGGGCGCGCCGACTATCCGAGGCGGCAAAAACCATCGTGCGTTACGATGCAGACATCCTCACCGTCGCGCTCGGTGCGGGATACGGGTCCCATGAGGCATTCACACGAGCCTTTGCGAATTATTTCAACATATTACCGAGTATCGTTCGCAAGGCGCGATCAACCTCGTCTCTTGATCTGATGGAGCCTTTCAAAATGAAAAAAGACATGTTTGTCGAAGTCCAGGCACCGGAAATACGTTACCGCGATGCCTTCATGGTGGTCGGTCTCAGCACGCCGTGCTCACTGGAGAACAACGGCAGTATTCCCGCGTTGTGGCAAGCCTTCAATGCGCGCGAAAACGAAGTCGAAGCGGCGGTTTCCGGTGCAGCTTACGGCGTATGCAGCGTTGCCGATGACGCTGGAAACTGCACATATCTCGCCGGCCTCAAGGCGCTGAAGAAAACACCCGGCATGGATTACGTCGAAGTGCCGGCGCAGTCCTACGCGGTCTTTGCGCATAATGGCCATATCTCGGATCTACCCAAGACGGTTTATACGATCTGGAACAAGACCCTGCCCGACGCCGGGTTCAAAACCGCGCATTCCCCCGATTTCGAAATGTACGACCGGCGTTTCGATCCACAAACGGGGCGAGGAATGGTGGAAATCTGGATTCCAGTCGTCACTTGAGGCCAACCAACGCGCATGCCCCAACTTCTGCGTGGGGTATGCGCCGCTGTCCTGTCGCTTGACGGAGAGGTTTACTTCGCCGGCGCAGGCGCGGCGGCGAGCTTTTTTTCCCGCTGTTTCTGCAAAAGCTTCTTGCCCTTGCTGAGAATATGCAAATTCGCGGCGTCCAGCTTGTTATAACCCGCCTGAATAATATCGAGATCGGCAACGTGCCCGATTGCTGCCAGTTCATGCATCACGTCACCGACAGCCACATCGACGGTGGGTGGGGCCAGGTTGGCAACATCCTTCGTCGCCGCCTGAATGCCCTCCGCCGTACCGCCCATGACGTTATACAGCGCCAGCGCCTTGCGGAGAAAAGCTTCGCGGCGCTCGATCTTGTTATTGAGTATACTTTCGCCAACGCGATTTCGCATAAGCTCAACGGCTTTATTCTGATATTCGCCCATCAAGACACCAAAATGAAATTCAAATATGCTTCGGGAGACTACGAATAATCCCCTTAGAACTGGTTAAGGCACGTGGCTTGCGCGGGCATGACCCTCATTTTCGTGGTGTGTCGCCGAGACCGGTTTTCATAACAGGACATTTTCGATGCTGCGTGCCGAGACGACACCAGTCATGATGGTTGCGGCAGCACTGCACATTGAGAATCACGGGATGATCACTATTGTGCGATCTCGCATGGGAAAGACGCGGCGGACGGGAATTGATAACCATCAGGTTATTTATCGCCCCCATTTTTTCATTTTACTTTGGCCATTGCACTTACCAGTCTGGCTGACTGGATCGGTGGAGGGAGCCACGGATCAATTGGGAGGAAATCATGAAACTACGGATCACCGCCGCAATCGCGGCCATCTGCTTCAGTTCCGTTGCTTATGCCGATACGATCAAGGTCGGCGTGGTCGGCCCGTTCTCCGGCCCCTTCGCGTTGCAGGGCAAGAACTTCAAGGCCGGTATCGACGCCTGGTTTGCGCTTCACGGCAACAAGGTCGGTAATGACACGATCGAGGTCGTTTATCGCGATGTGCCGCAGGCCGACCCTGCGCAATCCAAGGCGCTCGCGCAGGAACTGGTGGTGAAGGAAGGCGTGCAATATCTGGCCGGCTTCTATTTCACCCCCGACGCCATGGCCGTCACACCGCTCCTGAAACAGGGCAATGTGCCGATGGTCATCATGAATGCCGCCACATCGGCTATCGTCACCAAAAGCCCCTATGTGGTGCGCACCTCGTTCACGACATGGCAGACATCCACGCCCATCGCCAAGGTCGCTTTTGATGGCGGCGTCAAGAAGGTCATCTCGCTGGTCAGCGATTACGGCCCGGGCGTCGATGCGGAGAATGCCTTCAAGGCGGCCTTCACCGCCGCGGGCGGCGAGGTCGTGGAAAGCATTCGCATGCCGCTTTCCACCAATGATTTCAGCCCGATCATGCAGCGCGTGAAGGATTCCGGCGCGCAAGGCGTCTTCGCCTTCCTTCCGTCAGGCCCGACGACGCTCGGCTTCGTGAAGGCCTTCAACGACAACGGCCTGAAATCGTCAGGCATCAAACTGTTTGCGCCGGGCGATCTGACACAGGAATCCGACCTGCCGGCGCTCGGCGAAGCAGCGCTCGGCATGCAGACGACCTTCCATTATGCCGTCTCGCATGATTCCCCTGAGAACAAGACCTTCGTGGAGGCCGCATCCAAGGCGATCGGCAATCCCAAGGAATTGTCCTTCCCCTCGGTCGGCGCGTTTGACGGCATGTATGTCATCAGCAAGATGATCGAGGCGACCGGTGGCAAGCAGGATGCGGAAAAGGCGGTCGAAGCCGTAAAGGGTCTTTCATGGACAAGCCCGCGCGGCCCTGTCAGCATCGATCCGCAAAGCCGCCATATCACGCAGAACATCTATCTGCGCGAAGTCGCCAAGGGCGATGACGGCAACTATTACAACAAGGAAGTCCAGACTTTCGAAAAACAGGGCGATCCGGGCCTCGCCGCCGCGAAATAAGCGGCAGGGTGTGAACAGGCGGAGCCGCCTTTGCGGGCGGTTCCGGCACGGGTGCAATCGCATCGGGAGGAGCTTTCGAACATGCAAACGGTCTTCAGCATCCTTGTCGATGCGCTTGCCTATGGCATGGTGCTTTTCATCATCTCCATCGGCCTTTCGGTGACGATGGGGTTGATGCGGGTGGTCAATCTGGCCCACGGCGCCTTTGCCATGATCGGCGGTTATCTCGCCTCCTATGCCGCCCATGGCCTCGGCCTTGGTTATGCGGCCGCGATCCTTGTCGCGATTGTCGGCACCATTGTGATCGCCATACCGCTCGAGCGGTTCCTTTATCGGCGCATTTACGGCGCTCCGGAACTGACGCAGGTGCTGATGACCATCGGCATCACCTTCTGCATCATCGGGATTGCCAATTTCGTGTTCGGCCCGACGCTGAAAACCATCCCGCTACCGCAGCAACTGGCAGGGCCTACCGATCTCGGCTTCCGCACCATCGCCACCCACCGCATCTTCGCCATTATCAGCGGGCTCGTCGTGGCGGGTGCGCTCTGGTTCACCTTCGAAAAGACCGCCTTCGGCATCAAGCTGCGGGCAGCGGTGGACAATGCCGCGATGGCGGCAGCACTCGGCGTGCGCACCGAGGTCATCTATGCCGTAAGCTTTGCCATCGCCGTCGGCCTCGCCGCCATGGGCGGCGTCATCGGCGCGGAATTGCTGCCGGTCGAGCCTTATTATGCGCTGCGCTACATGGTCACTTTCCTCGTGGTCGTTTCAGTCGGCGGCGCGGGCTCCATTCCCGGTGCCTTGATCGCCTGCCTGCTGCTTGGCGCCATCGATACGACGGGCCGTTACCTCGCGCCCGAATACGGCGAATTCTTCTTCTATCTGGCGGTCATCGTGATCATCACCTTGTTCCCGCGCGGCCTTCTTGGAAGGGCGAAATGAGATGGCGGTGCTCATGAACGACGTAACTGAAACATCGCAGGCCCCGAAAGCGCGCTCGCCCTTGCGCACGCTTGGCGGTCCCCTCGTCATCATCGCCGCCGCCATCGTCGGATATTTCCTGTTTCCGGACAATCTGGCGCTTCTGACGCGCATCATCGCGATTGCGCTTCTGGTGCTCTCCATCGATCTCGTCACCGGTTATTGCGGTGTCGCCACGCTCGGTCATGCCGCACTGTTCGGCGCAGGTGCCTATGCCGCCGGCATTGCCGCTGCCCATTTCAACATCACCGATCCACTGCTCATGACCGTCATCGGTGCTGCCGCCGGCGGCGTCGCGGGACTGCTCTCCGGCACGGTTCTTTTGCGCGCGCACGGCCTGCCGCAACTGGTGCTGTCCATCGCCGTCGTCCATCTTTTCCATGAGGCGGCCAACAAGGCGTCAAACTGGACCGGCGGCAGCGACGGGCTTGCCGGCGTCTCGCCCGATGCCCTGTTCGGCACCTTCGAATTCGATCTTTACGGCCGCACCGCCTATATTTATGGCGTCTGTCTGCTGCTTGCTGTGTTCCTTGCACTTCGGGTCGTCGTGCATTCGCCGTTCGGCATGTTGTGCCGTGGCGTCAAGCAGGACAGCATCCGCATTCAGGCCATGGGCGGCTCGGTCAACGGCACCATTCTCAAGATGTTCGTGATATCAGGCATCGTCGCCGGCATTGGCGGAGCACTGAACGCCATTTCAACCCAGGTCGTCGGCCTCGACAGCCTCAGCTTCACGCTCTCTGCCGAAGCGCTGGTCATGCTGGTGCTCGGCGGCGCGGGTTCGCTTTATGGCGCGCTGATCGGCACCGTCACCTTCATGTGGTTCGAGGATGTCGTGTCCGCCGCCAACCCGTTCCATTGGCTGACCATCGTCGGTCTGCTCTTGATAGCCGTCGTGCTCTTCGCACCGCGTGGCCTTTACGGAGCGGGCGAACAGATATTCGCGCGCCTGCGGGGAGATCGCAAATGAGCGCCATTTTCGAAGTATCCGGCCTGCAGAAAAATTTCGGCGGTCTCGTTGTCACCAACAATGTTTCGCTGTCGCTTTCGCCCGGCGACCGCACCGTGCTGATCGGCCCCAATGGCGCCGGCAAGACCACCTTCGTCAACCTTGTTACCGGCAACATCAAACCATCCGCCGGAACCGTGCGGATTGCCGGAGAAGACGTGACCGGGCTCAGCGCCAGCCAGCGGGTGAAACGCGGGCTTGTGCGCTCCTTCCAGGTCACGCGGCTGTTTCAGGACATGACGCCGGAGGAACACGTCGCGCTCGCCATCCTGCAACGGGAAGGCCGGACTGGCCGGATTTTCGGCCGTTACCGCGCCATGCCGATGGTGATGAGCGAGGCTCGCGACATTCTCGGCACGCTTGGCCTCCTTGACCTTGCCGAAACCCGGGTCCGTGAAATCGCCTATGGCCAGCAACGGCTGATCGAGATCGCACTTGCCATGGCGCTCAGGCCCAAAATCCTGCTGCTGGACGAACCGGCCGCCGGCGTGCCTTCAACGGAGACGTCGCGCATCGAACAGGCGCTCGACCGCCTGCCCGCCGACCTCGCCATATTGATGATCGAACACGACATGGATCTGGTCTTCCGTTTCGCCAAACGTGTGGTGGTTCTGGCGGCAGGTGCGGTCATCTTCGACGGCTCGCCGGATGAAGTGACCAGCAATGCCGAAGTTCGCCAAGCCTATCTGGGAAGTTACGCCGATGCCCGCAGCGCCGCTTGAAATCGCCAACCTGACCGCCGGTTACGGCCCCACCCGCGTTATCGAGGGGCTGTCGCTTTCCGTTCCCGCCGGTTCGCGTTTTGCGGTTCTCGGCCGCAACGGTGTCGGCAAGACCAGCCTGTTCGCCACGCTTGCCGGGCAGACGAAACGGTTTTCCGGCGATATCCGCCTCGGCGGTCAGGACATAGCCGCCCTGCCGAGTGCCGCCCGCGCCCGCGCCGGTCTTGGTTATGTGCCGCAGACCCGTGATGTCTTTCCGACGCTCACCGTCGAGGAGAACCTTTTCGTCGGCCTCAAGGGGCGGCCGAAATCGGCCATCGAGGAAGCCTACACGCTGTTTCCACGCCTGAAGGAAAGACGCCGCAATCTCGGTTCGCAACTCTCCGGCGGCGAACAGCAGATGCTCTCGACCGCCCGCACCATCCTCGGCCAGCCGCGGGTGCTGCTTCTCGACGAACCGCTTGAGGGTCTCGCCCCGGTCATCTGCGAAGAACTGATGGCGGCCTTTTCCAAACTGGCACAATCAGGCGAAATGACCATTCTCCTCGTCGAACAACGCATCCAGATGGCCATCGACTTCGCCGACCACGCCATCATCATGGAACGCGGCCGCATCGTCTGGGAAGGTCCATCGGACGATCTCGCGGCGAACCCGGATATTATCGATACGCATCTTGGGGTTGGTGGGCTGCACTGAGTGAATCCCCACCTCCGTCATTCCGGCCTTGAGCCGGAATCCAGCCGACGCGCGTCGGCGGGCGAGAGGTCCCTTTTTAGCCCAAAGACTTGGGCTGGCTGGATTCGGCATGACGGAAGCGGCGGGTTCCTACATCACAACAAGCTCCATCCCGCCTCATTTTTCCCCTTCCTGAAAAACCCAATGGAATAAAAATTCCACAACGGCTAAAGTGCACACGATTTCAATGTGCACAAGGGAACGACAATGACGGCAATCGAGGCGCCAGACTCCGTGAAGGCTTTTGAGGAGCGGTTGCTCCATGTCGCGGAAGGCCTGCCGAAACGATTGCGCCAGTGCGCCGATTATGTCGCTTCCAATCAGGATCGCATTGCCGTTTCCACCGTCGCCGAAATGGCTGAAGGTGCGGGTGTGCAGCCCTCGGCCTTCATGCGGTTTTGCCAGATCCTGGGGTTTTCCGGCTTTTCGGAAATGCAGCGCCTGTTCCGCGATTCCTATGTCGGCGGCTGGCCGGATTATGCCACCCGGCTCGACCATCTGCGCGAAAAGGGCGACGAGAGCGCTTCCGGCCTGCTGGCGGAATTCGTCGAAGCCGGCCGTTCTTCCCTGGAAATGCTGCTGAAATCGGTCGATACCAAGCAGCTGGACGAGGCGGTTTCGGCGCTGGCAAAGGCACGCACGGTGCATATCATGGGTTTGCGGCGCTCCTTCCCCATCGCCAGCTATCTCGCTTACGCCTTTGAAAAAATGAAGGTGCCGGCGGTTTTGCACAGCGCCGTGGGTGGCCTCGGCAACCTCAGCGCCATCTCCCGCGACGACGCGCTGATTGCGATCACCTTCTCCCCCTATTCGGCTGAAACGCTGGAACTGGCGGAAATGGCCCGCGCCAATGGTATTCCGGTCGTCGCCATGTCCGATTCGGCCGTCAATCCGCTGCGCAAATCCGGCGCGACGCTGTTGACGGTGACGGAAATCGATTTTGGTGCATTCCGCTCGCTTTCCGCCACGCTCTGTCTCGCCATTACACTGGCTGTCGCTGTTGGAGCACGCAAAACAGCCTGAATATTTTTATTGAAAACACCAAAAATAGAATTTATAATCCAAATCCATGAAACGGGCATTCCATTATCGTCCGTCTCTTGAGGGACGATAAGTGGGCGGGGAGGCTCACCGGAGCGGGATGGCAAAAAATTCGGGCGGTCTTGCCCGGTATGCCGCTCCGGACATGTGAGGCAGGCCGCGTTTGCGCGGTCCGAAGGAGGAATCTTTTTGAAAAAACTTGATCTCATCACGATCGGGCGCTCGTCGGTCGACCTGTACGGTTCGCAGGTCGGCGGCCGTCTGGAGGACATGGCCTCCTTTGCCAAATATATCGGCGGCTCTCCCACCAATATCGCGGCAGGCGCTGCGCGCCTCGGCCTCAACAGCGCCGTCATCACCCGCGTCGGCGATGAGCATATGGGCCGCTTCATCCGCGAGCAGCTGGTGCGCGAAGGCGTGGACGTGCGCGGCGTGAAGACCGACCCGGAGCGACTGACCGCGCTGGTGCTGCTCGGCATTCGCGACCAGAACCAGTTTCCGCTGATTTTCTATCGCGAAAACTGTGCCGACATGGCGCTCAACGAAGACGACATCGATCCCGCCTTCATCGCCGAGGCCGCTTGCGTCTGCGCCACCGGCACGCATCTGTCACACCCCAACACCGAATCTGCCGTGCTGAAGGCGCTGAAAATCGCCCGGGAAACCGGTGCGAAAACCGCGCTCGATATCGACTACCGCCCAAATCTGTGGGGCGTTGCCGGCCATGGCGACGGCGAAAGCCGCTTCGTGGAATCGCAGAAGGTCACCGCCAAGCTGCAATCCACCCTGCACCTCTTCGACCTGATCGTCGGCACCGAAGAAGAATTCCACATTGCCGGCGGCTCCACCGATACGCTGGCCGCACTGAACGCCGTGCGCAAGGTCACCGGCGCTACACTGGTGTGCAAGCGCGGGCCGATGGGTGCTTCGGTTTTCGCCGGCGAAATTCCCGCGAGCCTTGATGATGGCGAGACGGGCGAGGGTTTCCCCATCGAAGTGTTTAACGTTCTCGGCGCTGGCGATGGCTTCATGGCCGGGCTTTTCCGTGGCTGGCTGCGCGGCGAAGACTGGCCGACGACGCTGAAATACGCCAATGCCTGCGGCGCTTTCGCTGTTTCCCGCCACGGCTGCACGCCGGCCTATCCGAGCTGGGAAGAATTGCAATATTTCTTCAAGGCCGGCATTCGCAACAAGGCGCTGCGCAAGGACGAGGCACTGGAACAGGTGCATTGGTCCACCAATCGCAAGGGCGAATGGGACACGATGCGGGTCTTTGCCTTCGACCACCGCATGCAACTGGAAGCCATCGCCGACGAACTCGGCGTGAAGCACGAGCGTATCGGCGCTTTCAAGAAACTCTGCCTCGAGGCCGCACAAACGGTTTCTGGTGGCAAGGCGGGTTACGGTATCCTCTGTGACGGGCGCCTTGGCCGCGATGCGCTTTTTGCCGCCAGCGGCTCTGGTCTCTGGATCGGCCGGCCGGTGGAATGGCCGGGGTCGCGCCCGCTGACGCTGGAACCCGAACTCGGCAAAGATTTCGGCGGGCTGTCCGAATGGCCGCTTGAAAATGTCGTGAAGGTTCTATGCTTCTACCATCCCGACGACAGCGATGAGATGCGCGCCGCACAGGAGGAGACGGTCATGCGTCTGTTCCAGGCGACACGCCGCAACCGTCTGGAAATGCTGCTTGAGGTGATCCCCTCCAAGGTCGGCCCGACCGACGATCTGACCGCCGCCCGCATCGTCGAGCGTTTCTACGAGATCGGCGTTTACCCCGACTGGTGGAAACTGGAGCCGATGAAGACACGCGCGGCATGGAAGAACGCCTGTGACGCCGTGCATCGCAATGATCCTTACGTGCGGGGCATCGTCGTCCTCGGTCTCGACGCACCGCAAAGCGAGCTGGAGGAGAGTTTCCGCCTTGCCGCCGGTTTCGATCTGGTCAAAGGTTTCGCCGTCGGCCGCACAATCTTCGCAGATGCTGCCCGGGCATGGCTCGGTGGCAAGATGACAGATCAGGAAGCGGTGAAGGACATGGCGCAGCGCTACACCAGCCTGTGCCGCATATGGGATGAGGCGCGCGCCAAAAAGGGAGAGGCAGCGTGAAGACAATCAGAATGACGGCTGCGCAGGCAATGGTTCGTTACCTCGCCGCGCAGATGAATGAACATGGCGAAACCTATATCGCCGGCGTCTGGGCCATCTTCGGCCACGGCAATGTCGCCGGCATCGGTGAAGCGCTTTATGGTATCAGGGACGAATTGCCGACCTATCGCGGCCAGAACGAGCAATCCATGGCGCATGCGGCAATTGCCTATTCCAAGCAGCTGCGCCGCCGGCGGGCCATGGCGGTCACCTCTTCCATCGGCCCCGGCGCTGCCAACATGGTGACGGCGGCAGCGCTTGCTCATGTCAACCGCCTGCCCGTGCTTCTGATCCCCGGCGACGTCTTCGCCAATCGCGGCCCCGACCCCGTTCTCCAGCAGCTGGAAGATTTCGGCGATGGCACGATGACTGTCAATGACTGCTTCCGCCCGGTGAGCCGTTATTTCGACCGCATCATGCGCCCGGAACAATTGCTGACCGCCCTTCCCCGCGCCATGCGCACCATGACGGACCCGGCCGATTGCGGCCCCGTAACACTTGCCTTCTGCCAGGATGTACAGGCGGAAGCTTACGACTATCCGGTCAGTTTCTTTGAAAAACGCATCTGGCGCCAGCGCCGCCCCGAGCCGGATGTGGTTGAGTTCGAAGAGGCCATCGCCGCGCTGAAGGCCGCGAAGAACCCCGTTATCGTTGCCGGCGGCGGCGTGCATTTTGCCGGCGCCACCGAAACGTTGAAAAACTTTGCCGAAAAACATTCCATCCCCGTGGTGGAAACGCAGGCCGGCAAATCGGCGCTCGCTTGGGATCACGATCTCAATTTCGGCCCGGTCGGCGTCACGGGCGCAGAAAGCGCCAATATCGTCAGCGAGAAAGCCGATCTGGTCTTCGGTGTCGGCACCCGTTTTCAGGATTTCACCACCGGCTCCTGGGCGCTGTTCAAGAACCCGGACCGCAAGATCCTGGCGCTCAACGTGCAACCCTATGACAGCGCCAAGCATGATGCGATCAGCCTGACGGCGGATGCGAAGATCGGTCTTGAAAAACTGTCGGCCGCACTTGGCAGCCACCGTTTCACGGCACCGGATGCAGGCCTGAAGGCGGCATGGTTCAAAAAGGCCGATGCCGATACCGCGGCCCCGAGTGAGGACAATGCCAACAGCCTGCCGACAGACATGCAGGTGATCGGCGCGGTGCAGCGCCAGTCGCGGGACAATACCGTCGTCATGTGCGCGGCCGGCACCATGCCGGGCGAGCTGCATCAGTTGTGGAAATCCAAGCTGCCGCTTTCCTATCACATGGAATACGGCTTCTCCTGCATGGGATATGAGGTGGCCGGCGGCCTCGGCATCAAGATGGCGGAACCGGACCGGGACGTGATCGTCATGGTCGGCGACGGCTCCTACATGATGATGAATTCCGAGCTTGCGACATCGGTTGCCATGGGCGTCAAGATCACGCTCGTCATCACCGATAACAGGGGTTACGGCTGCATCAACCGCCTGCAGATGGAAACCGGCGGCGCGGAGTTCAACAACCTCTACGCCCACACCAACGTCAACCCGATCGCCATCGACTTCGTTGCCCATGCCGGCTCGATGGGGGCGGATGCACGCAAGGTCTCCACCATCTCTGAACTGGAAGAAGCGCTCGCGGCCGCCCGCGCTTCCACCCGCACGACCGTGATCGTCATCGATACCGACCCCTATCCAACACCGCAGGCCGGTGGTCACTGGTGGGATGTCGCGGTGCCTGAAGTTTCCGAACGCGCCGAAATCGGACCGGCGCGCGCCCGTTATGAAAACCATATCAAGGAAAGACAGTAAGATGATCCGTTACGGAACCAACCCGATCGCCTGGTCCAATGACGACGACCGCTCGCTGGGCGCCCATATCAGCCTCGAACAGTGCCTCGACGAAACCGCCAAGATCGGCTTCGACGGCATCGAGAAGGGCCACAAGTTCCCGACGGAGCCGGAAGGCCTGAAGGGCGTGCTTTCGCCGCGCGGCCTGTCCTTCGTCTCCGGCTGGCATTCGCTGAACCTTTTGACCGACGATATCGAATCCGAAAAGAAGGCCATGCAGCCGGCGCTCGATCTCCTGAAAGCCATGGGCTCGAAAGTCATCATTGTCTGCGAGACCTCGAACGCCATTCACGGCGCTGACGACACGGCGCTGGTTGACCGTCCGCGCCTTGCGGCTGAAGATTGGGCGAAGTTCGGCGCGGGTGTCGAGGCGCTGGCGGCTTTTGCTGCCGAACAGGGCATTACCCTCGTCTACCATCACCACATGGGAACCGTGGTCGAGAGCGAAGACGAGATCGACCTTTTGATGCAGCACACCGGGCCGAAGACCCATCTGCTGCTCGATACCGGCCATTGCCTGTTCGGCGGCGGCGATCCCGTGCGCGTCGCGCAGAAATACATGCATCGCGTCGGCCATATCCACGCCAAGAACGTGCGGCCCGCCATTGCCGAGCAGGTTCGGAACGATCGGCTTTCCTTCCTCGAAGGCGTCCGTCGTGGCGTGTTCACCGTGCCGGGTGATGGCGAAGGCGGCGTGAACTTCCCGCCGGTCCTGAAAATTGCTGCCGAGCACAATTACAGCGGCTGGCTGGTCATCGAGGCCGAACAGGACCCGGATGTGCGCAACCCCTTCGAATATCAGAGCCTCGGGCTGAAATCGCTGAAGGCTTTTGCGCGGGAAGCCGGATTGGACAAGGCTCAGGCCGCCTGAACTGAGCCAAGGAACGGGCGCGGCCTTTCCGCGCCCGTCATTCACCAGCGAACTGCTCACGAAAAGGAACACCACCATGACCTCACTTCTGCGCAAGCCGGTCGCGACAAGCGGCAAGGTGCACGACATCACGCCCCAAAGCGCGGATTGGGGTTATGTCGGTTTCGGCCTCTATCGCCTGAAGCCGGGCGAAACCGCTGCTGAGAAGACCGGCGATACGGAAGTCATTCTGGTGCTTGTCGAAGGCAAGGCAAAGATTTCCGGCGGGGATAAGAACTTCGGCGAACTCGGCGACCGCATGAATGTGTTCGAGCGCAAGCCACCGCATTGCGTCTACATCCCCGCCGGCTCCGAATGGTCCCTGACGGCGACGACGGATTGCACCGTCGGCGTCTGCACCGCACCGGGTGAAAAAGGCAGCCGCGAGGCGCGGCAGATCGGCCCTGATGGCGTGCAGCTGACCGAGCGCGGCAAGGGCGCCAATACGCGTTACATCTTCCCCATCGCCATGGAAGAGCGCGATGTGGCCGATAGTCTCTTGGTGACGGAAGTGTTCACGCCGTCAGGTAACTGGTCGTCCTATCCGCCGCACCGACATGATGAAGATAATTATCCTGATATGACCTATCTGGAAGAGACCTATTATCACCGGCTCAACCCGGCACAGGGTTTCGGCTTCCAGCGCGTCTTTACCGAGGACGGCTCGCTTGACGAGACCATGGCTGTGGCGGACGGCGATGTCGTGCTGGTTCCAAAAGGCCACCACCCCTGCGGCGCGCCCTATGGCTACGAGATGTATTATCTGAACGTGATGGCCGGGCCGATGCGCAAGTGGCGGTTCAAGAACCATCCCGATCACGACTGGATCTTCAAGCGCGACAACCCCTGACAGGCTCGCTTTATTTCATAACTCTGGGAGGAGAAAACCATGGCCGCTCTTGGCGTGGGCCTTATTGGCACGGGTTACATGGGCAAGTGCCACGCCTTGGCGTGGAACAATGTCACCAGCGTCTTCGGCGATGTGGAACGGCCACGGCTGGTGACGCTGGCTGAGGTCAATCCCGAGCTGGCGGCGAAGAAGGCCGCCGAGTTCGGTTTCGCCCGCTCGACCGGCAACTGGCGCGATCTGCTTGCCGATCCCGAAATTGACGTGATCTCGGTCACAACACCGAATGCCTTTCACCCGGAAATGGCGATTGCCGCGCTTGATGCCGGCAAACATGTCTGGTGCGAAAAGCCGATGGCGCCCGCCTTTACCGATGCGGTGAAGATGCGCGATGCGGCCCGCCGGTCCGGCAAGGCGGCGGCGATGGGTTACAACTACATCCAGAACCCTATGATCCGCCATATGCGCCGCCTCATCGACGAAGGCGCGATCGGCAAGGTCTACCATGTCCGCGCCGAAATGGATGAGGACTTCATGGCGGATGCCACCCAGCCCTTTTACTGGAAGAGCGAAGCCTCCTCCGGCTACGGCGCGCTGGATGATTTCGCCGTTCACCCGCTTTCATTGCTGTTTTCCCTGTTCGGCCATGCCGAAAGCGCAATCACCGATATGGTGAAACCTTATGCGACGCGGCCGCTTGCCGGCGGCGGCGAGCGCGCGGTGGAAACGCATGATCTTGCCAGCGTGCTCCTGAAACTCGAAGGCGGCATTTCCGCTGTGCTGATCGCCAACCGCTCGGCCTGGGGCCGCAAGGGCCGCATCGCCATCCAGATCTATGGCTCGACGGGTTCGATCCTTTTCGATCAGGAGCGGATGAATGAGTTCCAGCTCTACACCACGGATGGACGCCCGGAGGAGCAGGGTTTCAGAACCATCCTCGCCGCTCCGCATCACAAACCGTATGACCGCTTCATCCCCGCCCCCGGCCACGGGCTCGGTTTCAACGATCTGAAGGTGATCGAATGCCGGGAACTGATTGCCGCGATCGAGGGCAAGAAGGCCCATATCGTCGACTTCGAGGAAGGGCTAAAAATCGAGCGCAGCATTCATGCCATGGCGCGGTCTTTTGCTGAGGGGCGATGGGTGGCGACGGGCGAGATTGCGGAGTAAGCGGGTGCGGGGTTATTAGCGCCAAGCCTACCCCTTTCGTCATGCTCGGGCCTGTCCCGAGCATCTGCAACCGATTGATTTAACGCTACGTGGTTGGATCCTCGGGTCAAGCCCGAGGATGACGGAGGAAAGGGCTGAGCCTTCGTCTACACGTCGAAGGCTGCTCTTCGCAGCCCCCCTCGGCCCCTTCCTCAAACCTCACCCCTTAGCCGGCGTTTCCGGCACCGGCGTCAGCACCGTGCCATCCCTGAACCAGCCGAGAATATTGTCGGCCACCAGATCGGCCATGGCGTTGCGCGTCGGGATCGAGGCGGAAGCCACATGCGGCAGCAGGGAAACGTTCGGCAGCGACAGGAATGCTTCCGGCACCTTCGGTTCGGCGTAGAACACATCGAGACCGGCAGCACCCACGGCACCACTCTTCAGAGCCTCTAACAGCGCATCCTCATCGACGCTGGAGCCGCGACCGACATTGATGAAAACGCCCTGCGGACCGAGTGCCGACAGGATTTCCGCATTGATTACCTTATGCGTTTCCGGCGTGCCCGGCACGATGCAGATCAGCGTATCGACAGCTTCAGCCATCTCCTTCAGCGAACCGTAATAGGTGTAGGGAAGGCCATCCCGCTTGCTGCGGGTGTGATAGCCGATCTCCACCTTGAAAGGCTCCAGCCGCTTGGCGATTTCCTGGCCGATGCGGCCCATGCCGAACAGGCCGACCTTGCGGCCGCGCAGCGAAAACGGCGAAAGCGCGAACGGGCCTTCGCCAACCCATTTGCCGTCGCGAAGCCAGGTCTCGGCCTGAAACAGACGGCGAACCGTGTTGATCAGCAGCGCAATCGTCGTATCGGCCACTTCGTCGTTCAGCACGTCGGGCGTGTTGGTCACCACGATGCCGCGCGTGGCGGCATGTTTGGCATCGACGCCATCGTAACCGACGCCAAAATTGGCGATGATCTCGAGTTTCGGCAGCGCATCGATCCATTTGGCGTTGACGACGCCGGAAACGGCGATGGCATTGATGCGTTCAGCCGCACCATCGGGCAGAACCGGCTCGGCACCGGCAGGCACTTTCACGATCTCGACCTTGCCTTCGAGGCGTTCGAGGACGCGCGGATTGATCTTGCCGGGAACGAGAACGACGGCTTGTCTGTCAGACATGGGTGGGTATTCCTCCTGATTGCATTCCAATATCGTCAGAGCCGGATTCCGGGCGAAAACCACTTACGGCTTCCGCAGTCCCGCTCTTGCGGCCGCGATCCTTTCAAACAACAGCGATCCTGAAAAGGGCAATAAGGCGATGTTATGGGGGCAGACGGAGGTTTCATGCGGTTTTTTTTGACACATTCCCTCACCGTCATGCCGGACCCGATCCGGCATCCAGCCAGCCCAAGTCCTTGGGCTGGAAGGGACCTCGGGCCGCGCAGACGCGCGTCAACTGGATTCCGGCTCAAGGCCGGAATGACGAAAATGAGAAGATGCGATGCTCAAACCCGCGGGCGAACTGGCCCTGTAGACTGGCGGATGCGCATTTCCGGCTTGATGAGGTGGACGCCATCCGGTTCGTGGCTGCCCGCCAGCCTGTCCAGAAGTGCACGCGCCGCAAGGCGCCCCACCTCGGCCTGCCCGTTGGACACGGTGGTCAATGCCGGTGTGGCGATGGCCGCTTCCTCCAGATCGTCGTAACCCGTCACCGAAATATCGACACCCGGCACCAGACCCGCACGCGAAACGCCGTTCATCAGGCCGATGGCGACCAGATCGTTCCAGCAGACGGCAGCGGTCGGCTTCTGCGGCAGCGACAGGAAGTGCACGGCAGCCTCGAAGCCGCCCTGCTTGGAGCGGGGACCGGGAATGCGCAGGTTGGGATCGACTTCGATGCCCGCCTTGCGCAGCGCATTGACGTAACCCTGATAACGGTCACGGCCGGTCGACGTCTGGTCGGTACCACCAACCATGGCGATGGTGCGGTGGCCAAGGCTGATCAGATGGTTGGTCGCCAGCGAAATGCCGTAGCTGTCGTCACCGCGATAGGTCGGCATGTCGACGCCCTCGAGCGAACGGGCCACCAGAATGGCGGGCATGCCGTTTTCCTCGGCCAGCGTCATATCCTCGATCGGCGTGCCGATGGCGGGCGACATGATGATACCATCAGAACCGAGCTGCAGCAGCGTTTCGATGAAGGTGCGCTGTTTTTCGACCGAATCATAATGGTTGGAAAGAATGAAGGTCTGGCGGCTGCGGTCCAGCTCGGTTTCGATGGCTTTGAGAATTTCCCCGTAGAACGGGTTCATCACATCGTGGAACACCACGCCGACAATGCCGGAGCGCGAGGTGCGCAGGCTGGCGGCCCGGCGGTTATAGATGTAACCGAGCGCCCGGGCCTGTTCCTTGATCTTGTCGCGCGTATCGGAAGCGACCAGCGGACTGTCGCGCAATGCAAGAGAGATGGTGGCGGTCGAAAGACCAAGGCTTTCGGCAATCGTCGACAGTTTGATCTTTTGTGCCACGGTATCTCTCCCCAAACCCATGTCAGTGACGGATGTCTCTGTTTAAATCGCAATTAAACAATTTAAACAAAATCCGCAACTGGTTTAAGGAATACCAACAAAAAGACGGCGTATTTTAAAAATTTCAATAAAGTTATTGAAGATTGGTATCGATCGCCTTGAGAAGTTTAACCACGGTCCTGATATCCTTGGCCGAAAGCCCCTCTATCGCCCGTGCACCGCAATTGGCGATGGAGACGTTGATATGCTCGACGCTTTTCAGCCCCGTCTCCGTCAGCTTCACCAGCGTAACACGGCCATCTTCGTCATCACCGCTGCGTTCCACGAAGCCCTGGGCTTCCATGCGGCCGATGGTGCGCGTCATGGTCGGCGCCTTGACGCCAAGCTTCTGGGCGATCTGCCCCGGCGTGAGGCTGCCTTCCTGCGCCAGTGCGAGGATAACGCCATCCTGCCCGGCATAAAGGCCGCTTTCGGCAAGGCTGTGGCTCAGCGCCGTGCGCATGGAGCGGGCGGCCTGGGTGATGGATTGCGCCAGTTCCTCAGGGTTGAAATCCTCATCCCTTTTTTTGGCGTCCTTTATTTTCTTGCCGCCCTTTTCCTTCTTGGCGCTTTTGTCCTTATGCCCAGTTTTGTCCTTGCTCATATGCGAGTGCCTTTTACCCTGTGGCGGAACCGATATATGTTGCTGGAAATCCTTACCGAATGCACGCGCGGACTGCCAGATGCCAAACTCATACACGCATTATCACGACGAAAACGTAACAGACCCTGATCTTCGCGCAACAGGTGCAATTTCAGTGCTGCCGCTCGGTGCGCACGAACAGCACGGACCGCACCTGCCGTTTGAGACCGATACGCTGATTGCGCAGGGCATCGTCGCCCGTCTTGACGCTATTTTGCCAGCTAATCTGCCGGTCTCCTTCCTGCCGGTGGAACCCGTCGGATACTCCATCGAACATATGAATGTGCCGGGCACGAAGTCGTTGCGTTACGATGAAGCCGTTGAGCGCTGGCTCGGTATCGCCGAAGCGGAATACAAAAAAGGCGTGCGCAAATTCGTGATGCTGAACGCCCATGGCGGCAACTCGCCGCTGATGACCATCGTCGCCACCGAGGCCCGCGCCCGCTTCGGCATGCTGGCCGTGGCCACCAGCTGGACCCGTTTTGGCGTGCCGGCGGATATCGTGAAGCCAGAGGACAAGGCAATCGACATCCATGGCGGCGACATCGAGACATCGGTGATGCTGGCGCTGTGCCCGGAGCGGGTGACGATGGAAAAGGCCGCCGACTTTCCCTCGCGCCAGAGCGATTTCGCCAGCCGTTTCAGGCATCTGCGCGCTTATGGGCCGCACGCTTTCGGCTGGCTGATGAGCGATCTGAACCCTGACGGAGTTGCCGGAAACGCCGCTGCGGCCTCAGCCGAAAAGGGCGAAAGGCTCATTTCCCATGCCGTTTCGGGCCTTGTCGAACTGCTTGAAGACGTCCATGCTTTTGACATAACGTTATTTCATAACAAAATTTGAAAAACTGCGCCGAAACCAGCCAGAATCCCTTTGAACTGCCCGAACGTCACGCCTATATGGACGTCGACACTTCTTTCTTGAGGCCTCAAACGGCCTTTCTCCACACGAGGTTTCCATGACCGAAACAGCACCAGTCAAGCCCATTCCAGTCACCGTCCTGACGGGATATCTCGGCGCCGGCAAGACGACGCTTCTCAACCGTATCCTGTCCGAGAACCACGGCAAGAAATACGCTGTCATCGTCAATGAATTCGGCGAGATCGGCATCGACAACGATCTGATCGTCGAATCCGACGAGGAAATCTACGAAATGAACAATGGCTGCGTCTGCTGCACGGTGCGCGGCGACCTGATCCGCGTGGTCGAAGGACTGATGCGCCGGCCCGGCCGATTCGACGGCATCATCGTCGAGACCACCGGCCTTGCCGACCCGGTTCCCGTTGCCCAGACCTTCTTCATGGACGACGATGTGCGCACCAAGACCGAGCTTGATGCCGTGGTCGCGCTGGTCGACGCCAAGCACCTGCCGCTGCGCCTGAAGGACAGCCGCGAGGCCGAAGACCAGATCGCCTTTGCCGATGTCGTGATCGTCAACAAGACCGATCTCGTTTCGCCGGAAGAAGTGGCCCGCATCGAGGATATCGTGCGCGCCATCAATCCTTCCGCGCGCATCTACAAGACCACCCGTTCCGGCGTCGATCTCGCCCGCGTTCTCGACCAGGGCGCCTTCAATCTGGAGCGTGCGCTGGAAAACGACCCGCATTTCCTCGAACACGGCCATGAGGATCACGCCTGCGGTCCCGATTGCGATCACCACCATCATGATCATGGGCACGATCACGGCCATGACCACCATCATCACGACCATGATCACGCGCACCACGATCATGACCACGGCCACGATCACCACCACCATGGCGCGGCCTCCCCGATTCATGATGTGACGGTGCAGTCGGTATCGCTGCGCGGTGGCGAGATGAACCCCGAGCGGTTCTTCCCGTGGATCCAGAAGGTGACGCAGACCGACGGTCCGAACATTCTGCGCCTCAAAGGCATCATCGCGTTTAAGGGCGATGCGGAACGTTACGTGGTGCAGGGCGTGCACATGATCATCGAGGGCGATCACCAGCGCCCGTGGAAGGAAGACGAAAAGCGCGAAAGCCGCCTCGTCTTCATCGGCCGCGAACTCGACCGTGAAAAGCTGGAAAAGAGCTTCAACGCCTGCCTTGCCACGGCTTGACACCTCTGACGGGGCACCGCGCCGCTCCTGGCGTTTTTGGTGCCCTTCCTCACTCTCGACGTCATCCTCGGGCTTGACCCGGGGACCCATTGCCGCCAGCATATGGATGGTTGGATTATCCGCGGGCCTGCCCCGGGGACCGACCATGACGCCACGGGTTGAAACCGCACCAACGGGTCTTCCCGACCTTGGTCAGCGACCGAAATCCACCAAACGAAAAACGCACATACGAAAGACCGATGCCCCATGCCGACTGTTGCCCCGCTTGATATCGAAGGCCACGTGGTCTCGACCCATTTTCTCGGCGACATTCCCCTGTTTGCCACTGCCGCCGGCACCATCCACCGGCTGGATGGTGGCGAGAAGGTAACGCAGGCGCATGAGGGGCTGCTGACCTGCATTCGCGATCCCTATAGCGCCACGCTGCTTTCCGGCGGCGAAGACGGGCGCGTGCTGCGCATCGGCCATGATGGCAGCATCAGCGAGCTGGCAAACGTGCCGCGCAAATGGATCGGCGTCGTTGCCGGCGGGCCGCAGAAGGCAGTCGCTTATGGCGTCGGCAAGTCCAGCTTCGTGCGACTGTCCGATGGTACGGTGAAGGAATTCAAGGAAGAACGCACGGTGGAGGCGATTGCCTTCGCGCCCAAGGGCCTACGCATTGCGGTTGCGCGTTATAACGGCGTGACGCTGCATTGGGTGGCGAGTGCGGGTGATCCGGTCGATCTGGAATGGAAGGGCGCGCATACCGGCGTCACCTTCTCGCCTGACGGCAAGTTCCTCGTCACCACCATGCAGGAAAATGCCCTGCATGGCTGGAAGATGGAAGCGACCAAGGGCGGCATGGAAGCCCGCCACATGCGCATGACGGGTTATCCCGCCAAGGTGAAATCCATTTCATGGTCGGTGAAGGGCAAGTGGCTCGCCTCTTCCGGCGCGCCCGCCGCCATCGTCTGGCCTTTCGCCGGCAAGGACGGCCCGATGGGCAAGGCGCCCGAAGAACTCGGCAGCCGCGCCAACATCATGGTCACCAACGTCGCCTTCCATCCGGTGGAAGATGTGCTGGCCATCGGCTTCATCGATGGCATGATCCTCGGCGTGCGCCTTGCAGACGGCAAGGAAGCCCTGCTTCGCCGCCCCGGCAAAGGCGCCATCACCGGCATGGACTGGAGCGCCACCGGCAAACTGCTCGCCTTCGCCTCGGAAGCGGGTGATTGCGGGATTATCGACATTTCGGCGTAAGGGCTGGAGGGCGCGCACAATGCGCTGGCCGATCTCCCCCACGGCCCTCATTCCTGTGCTTGTCACAGGAATGAAGGCTGGTGGGTGTCCGAACCGGATGCAAAACTTCGGCGCTTTTACGCCCCCTACTCACTCACCTGACGCCGCGTCAGGAACAGCAGCAACAGGGCCGCACCGGCACCAACCGAAGCAAGCCGGATCGAGGTGCCGAAGCTCGCATATTGCGACACGAACCCCATCAGCGGCACCGCAAACAGCCCGGCAAGGAAGATGGAATTCATATAGAGCGCGGTCGCCCGCGCCGTGCGGCCACGCGCAAAACCCTGCACGAAGGTCAGGCAGGTGCCGGCGCAAAGCCCGTAATACGCGCCTTCCATAGCCGCACCAACCAGCATGGCCGGAAGGGTCTGGACCGAGGCGATGATGTTGAAGGCAATGATCGCCATCACCGCCGAGACGCACAGAAGGATACGGGCGCTGACCCGGCGCATGATCCTTGGCGCAAGCAGGATCAGCAGAACCTCCATGGCGCATTTGACGCTGAGCGACAGGCCCGGCACATAATCCGGCAGGCCTACCTCGCGCACCAGAAACACCGGCAGGGCCGAGGCGCACAGGGCATGGGCAAATGACATGCAGAAGCTGGCCGCCGCCGCCATGAGCAGCGGCAGGTTGCGCCGCGTATCAGTGTCGCCGTCTGCCCGCCGCTCCATCGGGCATGTCTGGCCGCGCGGCACGATGGCAAGCGCAAGCCCGCCCCAGATCGCCGCCATCAGCATGGCATTCAGGAACACGGCCTTTGCGCCGGCAAGATCGAGGATCAGATAGGCGGCAGCCGGAAGCAGCATCCACGCCAACGAGACCATTGTCCGCAGAAAGGCGTTATATGCAGGCGCATCCAGTGCCTTCACCCGGCCATGATACCGACCGTAACTGAAAATCAGAGTGCTGGCGGCATTGGAAAGCCCCATACCGGTTGCCGTTACCGCCACCAGCAGCGCCAGATGCCCGAAGGTTGCCGCTGCCGCCGCGACAAAAGCCCCGAGCACGGAGAGCAGCAATAACGGTCGAACGCGAACACCGGCATCGACGCGCTCGCCATAGATGCGGCTGGCGACAATCGAGGCCACCATCGCCGTCACGCTGTAAAGGCCAAGCGTTGCCGGCGGATGGCCGAGCACCTGGATGATATAAAACCCGATAAACGGCACAACAGCCGCATTCGTGCCGCCGGCAATGAAGACCAGCACAGCGATCATATAGGCCTGGCGATCAAAAACGCCCGGCGAAGCGTGTTTCTGCAACATGGAGAATCGACTGTAGGCTGGGAGGACGTGAAGCCCACCATCACACCAAAGCGGCCTGTTATTCAAGCCTGCATGGGCAGCCAAGCGTCGTTTCGTTTTCGAAGGGAACAGCCGCTGTTTTTCATCAGCGCCTCTCCGCCACCACGCAGCGTGAAGCGTCCGCGATTAGATCATCAGCCGTCCGGCGGAGATTTTCCACCGGGCGGCTGATAATTGATGTCTGTGATATCCCGTCACCAGCGCCGGGGGCGTTGCAAAGAATCCCCCTTACCGGAAACGGGACAGCCTGCTTAGAACTTCACGCCAAGACCGACCTTGACGACATGTTCGTTGACATCTCCGGTCGAAGAAATTCGTCCCGTCTGATAGGTCGCCTTGCCGAAATCGTTGTAGCGATACTCCACCCGGCCAAACAGCTTGTCGGTGAAGGCATAATCGATACCGGCACCAACGGTCCAGCCGTGGAGCACCTTGCTGTCCTTGCCGAACGGCGCTTCAACTTCGCTATCCGTCGCGGTGTAGCCGCCCGCGGTATAGATCAGGGCGCGGTCGATGGCGTAACCGGCGCGCAGACGCGCGGAGCCATTCAAGCCGGAAGAAACCTTGCTCGTGACGATGGTCTTGTCGCCCCAGGCATAACCAATGTCTCCTTCGACGCCGAGAATGATGGACGGCGCCACCTCGAAATTATAACCGGCAAAACCCGAGAAACGGGCACCATCGAATTCATGCTTCGTGGTGACGCCAAAAGTGGTCGCCTTAACCCGATTCCAGCCATAACCGGCTGCGCCACCGGCGTAAAATCCATCCCAGGAGAAGGCCGGCGCGGCGTCAGTGGCGACCGGCGCTGCCGGAACGTAGCTGACGGCGTCGGCAGCAACGGCCGCACCGGAAAGCACACCGAGAATGACGAGCGCCAGAAATGATTGTTTCAACATGTAATAACTCCTTCAAAATTTTCTTACCCGCCACAATGCGGGACGAAATATTACGTGGTCGAAAAACAAAATCGCCAAGCATACGCACCCAGTGATTGAAACATTCAAAAGTTAAAAGCAAGTGTCGAAATGCCACAGCCACGCAAATACATTCAAATATAACTCATAGTATTAATTCTATATTTCGACATATACGAGAAAATTAAATTAGAAAAACTAGATTAATCGAAAATATTAACTGGCCCACATCCTCTCGCATTGTGCATTTTCATACTTTAGATACAATCTATAGTAGCACAAACTGATAGAGGCCGTTCAAACTGGAAAAGACGAACAAAAAAGGGGGCCGTGAGGCCCCCTTTCAGTCGCGCGATGCGCCGTTTGTTGTTGCCGGGAGCACCGTGTGTCATGCACACGGTTGCTGGAGGACTGCTCCCTGCTTATATCCTACGCGCATCGTTTCCGTCGAAAATCCCTGTCGATTTCCGATCCGGACGATTAGTGGCGGCGCTTCTTGCCGCCGTCGTTCTTGTTGTCGATGACATCGACGGAGGTCTTGTTGCCGTTCAGAAGGCCGTTCAAGATGCCGGTCTTGTTGCCGTTCAGAATCCCGTTATTGGACAGGATACCGCTGACACCCAGATCGATGCTCGGCGACACGACGACGAGTGCGCCGCCCTTGTTGCTGTTTCCGGACAGGATGCCGCCCAGAAGACCGCCAGCATTGGCCTGACCAACGGAAGCGACAGTAAGAACAGCGGCTATGCAAGCAAACTTAGCAATCATTTCTCTCTCCTCTTATGTTTGATCACGCCCTCTGGCGTAGTCGAACTGTATATTTAGAGGATTCTAATTCAAGCAAAGCCTAATATTACAATAAACAATTAACGCTAATACTGGTGATTTTAATAAAATTTTACGTAATTGACACAAGCCCCTTTCCACGGAAACTTCGCGAAATGCGCCATGACTTCCCATAGCCACAGTAAAGTGCGCCATGAAACTTTATTAACCATCCAACTATAAGATATTGCTTAATTAGCAACCGGAGATGCGAATGCGACTGGGGGGATACATCGCGCTTGTTCTTGGGCTTGCCTGCGCCTCTTCTGCGCGGGCGGCGGAAAGCGCCGATGAACACAATATCACCTACAAGACCGGCATTGGCTACGACACCAATTATTTCGGCGATACCAACCGCCTGAAGGCGATTTCGCTGCGCGCCGGCCTCGGGCTTAACGGAAAGTTCGTACTTGATGGCACGGAACTGCGTTATTCGCTCGACCACGAGGAGGTTCGCCTCCCCCGTTACCGTTTCGCCAATGAACACAACACCATTGCCAGTCTGGGGCTGACCACCCGCCTGTCGGAACGGCTGGAATGGGCCGTGGAACTGCGTGGCACACGCAGCGATGCCGGCGATATCTTCCTGCATCTGCCGGAAGAAGACATCGGCTACCGGCGGCTGGACCACAAGCTGGAGGCATCGACCCAGCTCGGCATCCTCGCTCTTGGTGGCAAGAACACGCTGACGGCGAGCTATGCCAGCCTGATGAAAGGCAAGGCGCGTTTCCGCCCGGCCTATTTCGTGCCCACCCGGCTGGAGGCCAATGAAGCGCTTTTATCGCTGAAGGCCGAACATGCGCGGCCGCTGGCCGGCGGCGAGGCCGGGCTGACAATCGCCTATGACCGTATCGTCGTGCCGGAAAGCCAGCAGGTGAAATATGAGCGTTTCCCCGCCAGTACGTTGCGCGGCTCAATTGCCTACGGCTACAAGTTCTCCGAACGTTTCGCGGTTCTGGCCGAGGCGGGCCTGACGACCATTTCCGGCGACGAGATCAGCGACAAGGTGAAGCGCACCCGACCCTATCTCAGGGCAGAGGCCGAGGTGAAGGCCACCGACCGCATCGCCTTCGGCGCGGGCTTCTCGCAGGATTACGCGCTTTTCGACCCTGACGACCCGATTGCCGAGTTCCACCGTCGCTGGCAGTTCGTGGTGAAAAGCAAGCTCACCGAAAAGGTCGGGCTGGACCTTGCGCTGCAGCGTGTCCACAAGGACTGGATCTATTACAATTACGATACCAGCGAGCGCAGGCTGGTGGCCACCCTGTCCTTCGATACCGGCAAGAACAGCAAGCTGGAGGTGGAATTCAACCGCCTTTTGCATGGCGAGCGCGACGCCGACCTCGCCTATAGCGGCTCCAGCGTCACCTCGCGTTTCACCGGCACCTTCTGAAACACGCAGCGCCATTACGAAAGCGGGCATCAGGTCGAAATTCGGTCCCAATTTCTGCTAGGATCGGGCCTTCGAGATTCGAAGGCAGGACAGACCGGATAATGAACAGACGACTTTTGCTCCTTGCGGCTGGCCTGACCTCCATTCCCGTTGCCGCTGCGGCACATCCGCATATCTTCGCCGAAGCACGCATGGAAATCGTCGAGGGGCCGAACGGCACCATCCAGGAAGTGCGCAACATCTGGCGGTTCGACGAGATGTTCTCGGCAAGTGTGGTGATGGATTACGACAAGAATGGCGATCTGAAGCTCGACAAGACCGAGCTGGCCGAAATCGGCAATACGGTGCGGGATTCGCTGGCCGAATATTCCTATTACACCTTCATCACCGCCAACGGAAAACAGGTGGATTTCGCAAAGCCGGACACCATTCATGTGGACTACAAGGACAAGCAGATCCTGATGTTCTTTTCCGTCAAGCCAACCACGCCGCTTTCCATCAAGGGCAAATTGAGCTTCGGCGCGTGGGATCCAACCATGTATACGGCGATCGATTTTGCAAAGGACGGCGATCTGGCAACCGTCGGCAAGGATCTCGCCGTCTGCAAGCACCATGTGGTGCGCCCGGACCCGGATGAGGTGATCTCGCAAAACCAGAGTTCGCTGACCGACGCCTTCTTCAACGACCCGACCGGCACCGACATGACCAAGCTCTTCGCCACCCGGCTGGAGGTGACATGCTGAACCGCTCCGGCCGACTGGCCGAACATCTGACCATCGCCGCACTCTGCCTGCTGACCGTGGCGGGCGCTGCCCACGCGCAATCGCCGCTCGGCATCGGTTCGGCCGAGCCGTCCTTCGTCATTGGCGGGCCGTTCGCGCCGCTGATGCAATGGATCAACGTGCACCAGCAGATGTTCTACCGGGCGCTGACCGGCGCCCTGAAAGCCATGCGCGAGGACAACTGGGCGATGGCATCGCTGGTTGGCCTGTCCTTTGCTTATGGCGTATTCCACGCCGCCGGCCCCGGCCATGGCAAGGCGGTCATCTCCTCCTACATGATCGCCAATGAAACGCAGCTGAAACGCGGCATTCTCATTTCCTTCATCTCCGCGCTCATTCAGGGCGCAATGGCCATCGGCCTCGTTGCCGCGGCCTGGCTCGTGCTGCGCGGCACCTCCATCACCATGACGAAGGCCACGCAGGCGATGGAGATTGCCAGTTTCGCCATGGTGGCGCTGTTCGGTGCATGGCTTCTGCTGCGCAAGCTCTGGTCGTTGCGCATTCGGCGCGTGCCGGTTGCCGTCTTCGCAACGGCAGGAGAAGCCACAACCGTCAGAACCACCGGCATGGGTACCGGCCTCAGGTTTCAGGGCAAACCGGTTTTTACCGACCACGACCATAACGGAACGGGCGACCTTTGCGTCTCCTGCGGAAAATCGCATGCGCCGGATCCGATGCTGCTGAGGGCCAAGAATTTCAGCCTGCACGAAGCATGGTCGGCCATCATCGCGGTTGGCCTCCGGCCCTGCTCCGGCGCCATCATCGTCATGAGCTTTGCGCTTCTGAACGGAATTTTTCTCGGCGGTGTGCTCTCGGTGCTTGCCATGTCGCTCGGCACCGCCATCACCGTATCGCTGCTTGCCATCATGGCTGTCTCAGCCAAGGGGCTTGCCGTGCGTTTCGCCGGCCCCGGCAGCCGGAAGGCAGCGGGCATCAGCCACGCGATCGAGATCGCCGGTGCACTGTTCGTGCTGCTGATGGGCCTGATGCTGCTTGGCGCGTCGCTTCAGTTCTAACCGTCGCGGCGGCGCTGATAACGGGCGCGCAGCCAGAACAGCAGGAAAAAGCACAACACCACGACAGAGCCGAAGGCCGCCGCAAGCCAGGGCGAATAATTCCCCAGCCACAGCATGATTTTCGGCATGATGTAAAACACCAGACCGAAGCCGATGATGATGGCGACGGCGGCGATGGCCGGCGACATATCCCTCTTCCCGCGCGTCGGCTTTTCAGGTGCTGGCTTTTCAGGCGCGGGCATAGGCAAGCTCCGCGCGGATATCCTCAAGCTTGCGCTTCTGCGCGCCATCGGCGCCGAAATTTTCCGGCGACAGCCAGATTTCGAACGCCTTGCCGATCACCGGCCATTCGCCGTCAATCATCGAGAACCACGCCGTATCGCGGTTCTGGCCCTTCGAGATCATGTGCTGGCGGAAGACGCCCTCGAAGGTGAAACCATAACGTTTCGCCGTGATCTTGGAGGGCTCGTTTTCATTGTGGCATTTCCACTCGTAGCGGCGGTAACCCAGATCCTCGAAAACATGTTTCGCCATCAGGTAATGCGCTTCGGTCGAAAGCGGCGAGCGCTTCATCTTGGCGCCATGGGCAACGGAACCGACCTCGACCACACCGTTGGCGGGATCAGGCCGCATGTAGCTCGCCATGCCGACAATATCGCCGGTGGCGTTTTCCACGAAGACCAGCGTCACCCAGTTGAGTTTCTGGCCCGCGCCGACCAGCCAGTCGCCAAAGGCGTCTGCATCGGCAAAGCTGCTTTGCGGGAAATATTTGAGAAGCGCATTCGTCCCCTCGCCGCCAAGGGCGGTCCAGAGCCTTGCAAGATGCCTGCCGCGATCAAACGGCTCCGCCGTAACGTAACGGCCCTTCAGCGTCACCGGCTGCGGCGCCGGACATCCCCTAAAATTACTCAGATCGCGCATTCTCTTCCCCATTGTCTGGGAGAAGGATTAGGCCATGCCGGACGGGATGACAACCGGGAAGTGGGGTGGAGTGCGGCGGCGGTCGTGGGTGGGGTTTACCGCGTTGGTGGGTGTGGCTTACCCCCCTCTGCCCTGCCGGGCATCTCCCCCTCAAGGGGGGAGATCGGCAAGACGCTCTTCCGCCACTTCATTCTCGAACGTTGAGATGGGCTAAACCTCGCCTCGGGTCGATCTCCCCCCTTGAGGGGGAGATGCCCGGCAGGGCAGAGGGGGGTGAACCCCGAACTCCATCGCCTCAAACCTTAGCCGCAACCACCGTCGCTTCAATGTGATCAACCAGCGCATCCGGCAAGCCCAGACGCCCGGCAAGCAGATCGAGATAACCGCGCTCCGCCCGTGTATCGGCCTCGATGGCAAGGCGCGAGGCGGTGTAGATTTCCACCTTCTGCTCCTCCGTGCGGGCGGCGGCCACCAGCGCGTCGATATCCAGCGGGTCGGCCAGTTCCTTGTCGAGGAAGCGTTCGGCCTCCGTGTCGAGACCGGAAATCTGCACCTTTTCCATGATGTTGGCGCGCTCTTTTTCGTCGATATGACCGTCAGCCTTGGCAGCGGCAATCATCGCCTGAATGAGTTTCAGCGCGAAATCGTTGGAAAGAGCGGCAGATTGCGGGTGAAAGGCGGAGTCAGTCGGAGGGGCCAGAAGCTCCGGCTCGGGTTTCGGCGCGGCTTCCGGTGCCTGCCCGGATTTGTAGTTCTTGTAAGCGAGATAACCGAGACCGGCGATTGCAGCGACACCGCCGATGGTGGCGACATTGCCGGCCAGCTTGCGGCCGGTCTTGGTGCCCAGAATGGCGGCGGCGAGCGCACCGGCCTTCAGGGGATTGTTTTTGGCGATATCGGCGGCCTGCCCGGCTCTGTCACGGACGCTTCCCGAAAGGCCCGGCACCTGTGAGCCGAGGAATTGTTCAAGAAGCTTCTTGGCGTCGAACATCAAAATCTCCTGTAAGGGTCAAATCTACAGGGGAGATAGGAAGCCGCGGCCGGAATACAAATGACAAACCCGCTCACGCCTTCGTGAACGGGTTTGAAGACGTGCAGATCAGCCGCGCAGTGCGGCCGCTTCGGCAGCGAGCTTGGTGATGCCGGCCCAGTCACCGGTTGCCACCAGTTCGCGCGGGGCAACCCAGGAGCCGCCGACGCAGACGACGTTCGGCAACGACAGATAATCATTGGCGTTCTTGAGCGAGACGCTGCCGGTCGGGCAGAACAGCGTGCCGGCAAGCGGCGAAGACAGTGCCTTGAGATAAGGCGCGCCGCCAGCCTGTTCCGCCGGGAAGAACTTCAGCACCTTGTAACCCTCGTCACGCAGCGCCATGACTTCGCTTGCGGTGGCGGCACCCGGAAGCAGCGGCACCTTGGAAGCGCGTGCGGCTTCCAGCACGCTTTTGTTGATGCCGGGGCTAACGATGAAGGTGGAACCTGCCTCGGCAGCTGCCTCGAAATCCTTCGCGTTGAGGATGGTGCCTGCGCCGACATGGGCGCCTTCCACTTCCGCTGCAACCGCACGGATGGCGTCGAGCGCTGCCGGCGTGCGCATGGTGATCTCGATCGCCTTCAGGCCGCCTGCGACCAAAGCGCGCGCCAAATGCACGGCGGAAGCGGCATCATCCACGATCAGCACCGGCACGACCGGCTGAAGTTTGAGAATGGACAGCAGTTTTTCGGAATCCTGGGCCAAGATAAGCTTCCTTGCACGATTGAAACGATTGAAATCCCGTTTACCGATTAGCCTGCCCCGGCTTTGATGTCGAGGCATGGCGAGGCCATTTTTTATCCAGATACTTCAATCAATTTGCTTCTTCAAAGCATCCTCTTGCGATAATCTGACGCCCCAGTTTGCGGAGTCAGCATGGCCAAGGAAATTGAACGGAAGTTTCTTGTTGCAGGCGGTGAGTGGCGTAATGAAGTGACGCATAGCATGGCTTTCCGGCAGGCATATGTCGCCTCGCTGGAAAATCGGTCGGTCAGGGTCAGGATCGTCAATGGGCGTGACGCGACACTGACCATCAAGATCGGCGCAAGCGCACTTGTTCGCGACGAATATGAATATTCCATCCCACTGGAAGACGCGGAAGAACTGATGGCCAGCGCGCCGGGCGTGGTGATCGAAAAGACGCGCCACACCGTCGATCATGGCGGCTTCACCTGGGAGGTCGATGTTTTCGAGGGCCGATATCAGGGGCTGATCGTGGCAGAGGTGGAGATGGACGACGAAAACGCCAATCCCGACCTGCCCTCCTGGCTCGGCAAAGAGGTTACGGGCGACCGGCGCTTTTCCAACCAGTCGCTTGCCATGGACTGTCCGCACGGAGACTTGACGGATGCCCTTCAGGATTGATCCGAAACAACCCTTCGACGATGAAATCCGCCGCGCCGGGCTGGAACTGATCGAAGACGCCATAACGATCCTTCGCGACCAGCCTTCCGGCTCGCATGAGGCGGTGCACGATGCCCGCAAGCGGTTCAAGCGGCTGCGGGCGCTCTATCGCCTCATCCGCAAGGCCGCGCCCGATTTCAGTCGCGAGGAAAATGCCCGCTTTCGCGATATCGCCCGCTCGCTCGCCTTTGCGCGCGAAGCGACGGCGCTGGTGGAAACGGCGGATTATCTCGAGCCTTTTGCGCTCTCCACTGCGCAGGGCAAGGCGCTGCGGTCAATCTCGACAATCCTGCGCAAGCGCCGCGACCACGCCATCGAACATGAGGCGGGTCTCGAAGACGCCATTTCAGCCGCCATTGCCGGCTGCGAGGAAGGGCGCGAGAGGCTGAAGGCCGTGTCGCTGCCGGACGACCTGAAAAACACGACGAAGCTGTTGAAGTCCGGCTGGGCGAAGCAGAGGAAAAGGGCGCGCCAGGCGCTGGCCGATTGCCATGACCAGGCCGATGCCGAACATTTCCATGAATTGCGCAAATCCGGGCAGGCCTACTGGATGCATCTCGGCCTTCTGCGCCGCCTCTGGCCGTCGGCCATGCGCGCCAAGCGGGCCGACACCAAACGACTGGTCGATATTCTCGGCCACGAGCACGATCTTTCCGCCCTCGCCGCCTTCGCGGATCGGGAGCCGGAGCGTTTCGGCAATGGCGAGCGGCTGGCTCTGCTTCTCGATGCGATCATCCAGAGACAGCAGACGCTGCGCGCAGAAGGCCTTGAACTGGCAAACGAAGTCTTCTCCGAATCCGCCGGCACGGAAAGCCGCATCGTCAGCCTTTTGTGGCGGCAAGCGGCGAAGTAGGCGGGAAGGCGGCGGAGGGAACGTACCGCCACTCGACGTCATCCTCGGGCTTGTCCCGAGGATCTGCAACGGTTCGATTTTGTGCGGCGTGATTAGATCCTTGGGACAAGCCCAAGGATGACGGAAGAGGGGTTTTGCGGTCTAACCAACGCGGATTTAAGTGACGAACCGCCCCACCTCTTGCTCCCTTTGTCCGATACTTGACGATTTTCAAAATACCGGCAGCGGCGGATAAATATTGATTTGCGGCCGCCGCCGCTGTATTTCAGCGCCCATGACCGACACCACCATTCTCCCCCGCCCGGAAGCCACTGGCGATTTCCTTGTGGCTGCGCTTTATCATTTCGCCCGCCTGCCGCGGTTCGAAAGCCTGCGCGATCAGCTGTTCCAGCTCTGCCAGGAAAACGGCGTCAAGGGCACGCTGCTGCTGGCGGCTGAAGGCATCAACGGCACCATTGCCGGGCCGGATGCGGGCGTGCGCACTGTGCTCGCCTTCCTGCGCGCGCAGCCGGAATTCGGCGCGCTGGAACACAAGGAAAGCCGGGCATCGAACATGCCTTTCGTGCGCATGAAGGTGAAGCTCAAGAAAGAGATCGTCACCATGGGCGTGCCGGACATCGATCCGAACCGTATCGTCGGCACCTATGTCGATCCGCGTGACTGGAACGGGCTGATCTCCGACCCTGATACCATCGTCATCGACACGCGCAACGATTACGAGACCGCCATCGGCCTTTTCAAGGGCGCGGTGGACCCGAAGACCAAGACCTTCCGCGAGTTTCCCGACTGGGTGAAGAACAATCCCGGCCTGCACAACAAGCCGAAGATCGCCATGTATTGCACCGGCGGTATCCGCTGCGAAAAGGCCACCGCCTTCATGAAGGAGCAGGGCTTCGACGAGGTCTACCACCTCAAGGGCGGCATCCTGAAATATCTGGAGGAAGTGCCGGAAGAAGAAAGCCTGTGGGAAGGCGCCTGCTTCGTGTTCGACGAGCGCGTCTCTGTTGTCCACGGCCTTGCCGAAGGCGACCACAAGCTCTGCCATGCCTGCCGCAACCCGATCACGCCCGAGGTGCGGTTATCGCCGCTGTTCGAAGAAGGTGTTTCCTGCCCGAGCTGTTACGATGACCGCACGGAAGAGGACCGCCAGCGCTTCCGCGACCGGCAGCAGCAGATCGAACTGGCAAAGAAGCGCGGCGAGCGGCATCTGGGGCGGTAAAACGGGTCGGCGGACGCTTTCTTATTTCAGAGTATAGGTAAGCGTTCCGTAACCGAGCTGGTCAAAGCCGCCGCTGTTCGGGCCATAGTTTCCGCCGCCGCCTTCCGGGCGCGTTGCCTTGGCCGCCATCGTCAGATAGGGCGCATCGAGGCCTTTCAGAACGACATAGTGGTTGTAGAACAGCTCCCAGACCGGGCGGGCGCCGCCACGCCCCTGGCTCGAAATGATGTTCTGGGTAACATCGCTGTTGCTGTAAGGCGTGTAGGGAACATCACCGCCCTGATTATATTTCGCGATATATTCGATGCCCTTCAGCACGCGGTTGTCTTCGTAACCGAAGAGGTCATCATGCTGGTTCCAGGCCATCTGGCAGAATACACCTAACAGCGCGACATTGAGTGTGTTGTGTCCCTGATCGCGGCCGCTTTCCTGCGTCTGCCCCAATCCGCCCGGATAGAGTTTCCACACGACATGGTCGATAGCGCCATTGCCCTTGCCGTGTTTGAAATAATCGACCGCCTCGTTATAGATGTCGCGCCGGTCGGTGAGAATGCCGATGGCAAGCATCGAATCCATGTTGGCCAGATCCCAGTTGGCCCAGTAGTGATCGATCTTGGCGCCGTTATGCCTGACCAGAAAATCGTGGTTCATCGGATAGAACACCCTGAGCATCATCGCCTTGAAACGATCGACGTTCTGGGCCGGCCATTTCTGGTAGCCGCGCATGATCTCGGCCACGTCGGCAAGCTGATAACCGTAGATGCCCGAGGCAAGAAACTTGTCGGACGTTCCGCCAATTCCCGTCAGTTTTGCCGAACAGGCATCAAGGATGGCAACGGCTTTGTCGGCATAGGCATCGTCACCACTGATCTTCCAGCGCAGGGCAAGCGCATAGGCGGCTGCCGTGTCGTTGAACAGTGCGGAATAGTTTTCCGGGTGGGTTCCATCCGCTCCACGGTAAAGCATTTCCACGGGATGCGGCGTCCAGTTCAACGATGCATGCGGGTTCCTGGTCAGAACGTCCCAGCCATCCGTCCAGGGCTGCGCTTTCTCAGCGATCCTGGTTTTCATCCGCGCAAAATCGGCCTGGCTATGCAGGGCGCCCGGATGGATGAAAGCGTTAGAAGCTGCCTGGGCGGTATTTGCGCCAATCGCGATCACGCTGACCGTGCCGACAAGCGCGCAGATGCGTCTGAATGAAAACTTCAATTGACCGACTCCCTATGACGCGGCGAGTGGACCACAGTCACTTAAAAAGGCGATTTTATGGGTAGGTGACCTGAACGGCGGCCGCTTACGCCCCTGCCCGGAGCGCAAATAGAGGTGCCGTCTGCTCCTCCAGCATGGCGGTGATCGCTTCGGCGGCGATCGGTTTTGAGAACAGGTAACCCTGCAACTCGTCACAACCACACAGATGCAGGATGGCCGCCTGTTCTTCCGTCTCTATGCCTTCCGCCGTGACCGGAATACCGAGTGATTTCGCCAGCGCTACGGTTGCCTGCAGCATTTCCAGCGACCGTCCGCCCTGCTCGAGCGCCATGACCAGCGACCGGTCGATCTTCATGCGGTCGAAACCGAAGCGGCGCAGATATCCGACACTGGCGAAACCGGCGCCGAAATCGTCGAGCGCTATGTGCAGGCCAAGCTGTTTCAGCTTGTCGATCGCCGCACTTGCCCGTTCCGGATGCTGGATGAAATAACCCTCCGTCATTTCCAGCCGCAGCCTTGCGGTCGGCGTCTGCGTGGCGGCGAGGATATCCGATACATGGCCGGAAAATGCAGGGTTGCGGAGCTGAACGGGTGAAATATTCACGGAAAGCTTGATGGAGGGCCATTGCCCCGCGGTCTCGCAGGCCTTGCGCAGCACCAGAAGGCCGAGCCTGTCGATAAGGCCACTGGTTTCGGCCGCCGCAATGAAGATATCCGGCGGCACGAAGCCGTATCCCGGCCTTTGCCAGCGGGCAAGCGCCTCCACCCCGGTGATGCACCGCGTGGCGGCGCTGACGACCGGCTGATAGACCACCGATATCTCGTCATTCAAAATAGCGTAACGCAGATCGGCCTCGAGTTGCAGCTTTTCCTCGCGCAGCGCATCCATTTTCAGTTCGTAAGCGACATAACGCCCACGCCCGTTTTCCTTGGCCTGATACATGGCCATATCGGCGCGGCGCAGCAGTTCCTCGCCGTTGATGTCTCCGGCTCGGGAAACAGAGGTGCCGATACTGCAACCGATGCTCGCCACCCGCTCGCCGATGCTGAAAGGCTCGGTGAACAGTTCGAGCAGCGCCTGACAAAGCTTGCGGCCCTCCGACCAGACGTCGTTGCCCTGAATGGCGATGGCGAACTCGTCGCCGCCCAGCCGCGCAAGCACCGCATCTTCCGGCACCAGCACCCGGAGCGCCGCCGCCACGCCCTTGATCAGTCGGTCACCGGCGGCATGGCCGTAGGCATCGTTGATTTCCTTGAAGCCATCCAGATCGAGATAGAGCAGCTTGATATCGGTCTTGTCGTGGCGGGCTTTGCCGACCATGCGGTTCAGCTTGGAAAACAGCCCGGCGCGGTTGGCAAGCCCGCTCAACCGATCGCGCAGCGCCTCTTCCCTGGCTGCCGCCTCATCGGCCTTCAGCCGGTCGAGCGTGGCTGAACCGATGATGAGAAGAACGAGAAAAAACGTGCCGGCAATGCCGAGAGCTGTAAAGACGACCGGCCGCGCCTCATGGAAGCTGACGTCTCCCGGCAGGTGCGAGCGCCAGACTAGCCGCGCCAGCACATCGCCAAGCGGACTGACGATATCCACATGGTTGGTCGCCGGCCCGTCGCCATATTGCAGTTCCAGACCTTCGATGACGTAGTTGCGGGCAAGCTTGTCCACCGTCACCTGTTTGAGATGGCGGGCGAAAATCAGATAACGCCGCTCGGAACCCACCGGCGGCAATTCGCCGGATTTGAGCCGCACCAGCGCGACACCTGCGGCAGCGATGCCCTCACGGGTCTCGATGAAACCCGTGACCTGCGACGTGATGCCGGGACGCATGGAACGCACCCGTTCGATCATCTCGTTCAGGCCACTCCCGAAATAGGCATCGGGCTTCCAGGTAACCGGCTTGCCGTCCTGGTAGGCCATCTGGACCTTGTTGGTCTCATCGATGACGACGGCGGTATCGAAAAGATCACTGTTGACCGTCATCTCGCCATAATTGCTTGCGACCCAGTCGAACCTGTCGGGAGCGTAGACGTATTCGGCGGCATCGTCCCAGGCGGCGTAGTCGTTGAGCGTCGCGCCAAGCTGGTCGCGGAAGGTGACGAGAGCACCCGCCGTGGTCTCGCGCGAGCGGGCATTGTCGAGCGAATTCGCCCTTTCCCTGACCTGGCTGAGGGCGGACAAAACCAGCGCGGTGACGATGAGAAGCACCAGCGCAAAGGTGGACAATACGACGCCGACGGCGGTTCTACGCCCGACCGGCAAATATTCCCCAATGTTTCGCGGCGCAATCCGCATAAAATCCCCTTCGAAAGCATCATCTTGCGAAGGAAACATTCAAAAGCCGTTAAGTTGGATTGTGGCAGCGCCCCAAAAAACAACGGGTATAAAACGACAGTCCGGGTGAAAACCCGAAAAATCCTTCCCCAAAATGGTGGGGGATTTTCATGAAAGACGGGGATGCGCCCTCCCCGCAAACAAAAAACCTCCCCCGCGAACGGGAGAGGCCAAAGCTTTTGCCGTGACTGGCGAGATTACCGGGACGGCCCGATTACCAGGACGGAATGACCGTGCCGTTGTACTTTTCCAGAATGAAGGCCTTCACTTCCGGGCTATGGTAGGATTCAACCAGCGTCTTCACCCACGGCTTGTCCTTGTCCTGTGCACGAACGGCGATGACATTCGCATAAGGAGACTTTTCGCTTTCGATGGCGATGGCGTCCTTCTTGGGGTTCAGGCCCGCTGCCGTGGCATAGTTGGTGTTGATGACCGAAGCGTCGGTGTCATCAAGCGAACGCGGCAGCTGGGCAGCGTCAAGCTCGACGATCTGGATGTTCTTCGGGTTTTCGGTGATGTCGGCAGGCGTCACCTTCAGGCCGGCCTCTTCCTTGACCTTGATAACGCCCTTGGAAGCGAGAACCAGAAGCGCACGGCCGCCATTGGTCGGGTCGTTCGGAATACCGACCGTCGCGCCGTCCTTCAGCTCGTCGAGGTTCTTCACCTTCTTCGAATAAACGCCCATCGGGGTGGTGATGGTGGTGCCGACGCTGACGAGATCGAACTTGCGATCGGCGATCTGGTTGTCGAGGTAAGGCTGATGCTGGAAGGAGTTGGCCTGAAGCTCGCCATCATTCAGCGCCTGGTTCGGCACGACGTAATCAGAGAATTCGATGATATCGAGGTCCAGTCCCTTGGCAGCCGCGATCTTCTTGACCTGTTCCATGATCTGCGCGTGTTCGGCGGGGGTGACGCCGATCTTGATCGTCTCGGCCAGAGCCTGACCGGCGGTGAAGAGAGCGGCCAGCGAAGCCGCGAGGATGATTTTCTTCATGGGTGTCTCCTTGGGTTTGTTGTTCTTGGGATTGTTGTTCTTGAACGGCTTTATCAGTTCTTGCG
The DNA here is from genome assembly GCA_000949895.1 of Agrobacterium arsenijevicii. Lineage (GTDB taxonomy): Bacteria > Pseudomonadota > Alphaproteobacteria > Rhizobiales > Rhizobiaceae > Agrobacterium > Agrobacterium arsenijevicii. Next base: position 53,900 of record JWIT01000018.1, read on the forward strand.
GGTGCGCTTGTCGAAGCCGCGGGCGAGCCTGTCGCCGGCGCTCTGCACCAGCTGCACCAGCACGATGAGCACCAGAACCACGACCAGCATCACGTCAGGCATGAAGCGCTGGTAACCGTAGCGGATGCCGAGGTCACCCAGCCCGCCGCCGCCGACAGCGCCGACCATGGCCGAATAACCGATGAGGCTGACGAGCGTGAGCGTCAGCGCCAGCGTGATGCCGGGTTTCGCTTCGGCCAGCAGAACCTTGGTGACGATCTGCAGCGGTGTGGCGCCCATGGCGCGGGCGGCCTCGATCAGGCCCTTGTCCACTTCGCGGATCGCCGCTTCCACCAGCCGCGCGATGAAAGGCACGGTCGCAACCGTCAGCGGCACGATGGCCGCATTGGTGCCGATGGAGGTGCCTGCCACCAGCCGGGTGAAGGGAATGATCGCAACCACCAGAATGATGAAGGGCGTGGAGCGCGCCGCATTGACGACGAGACCGAGGATGCGGTTCGTCATCGGCGCGGGGAACAGCTCGCCCTTGCCGCTGGTGGCGAGGAAAACGCCCATCGGCACGCCGATGATAGAGCCGACAATGCCGGCGACCGCGACCATGTGCAGCGTTTGCAGAAGGCCCTTCGACAGAAGGTTGAAAAGCATATCAGGCGACATAACCGAGCACCTCCGTGTGAAGACCGGTTTCGGTATAAAAGCGTCCGGCGCGGGCGGTGATTTCCGCGGTCGCCGGATAGGAGACCACCAGCGAACCGAAAGGCTCACCGGAGATTTCCTCGATGGTGCCAGCAAGGATGTTCACGTCGGGGCCGATTTCGGCGACAAGCCGGGCGGTCAGCGGCTGGAAGGCCGTTTCGCCGAAGAACACCAGCCGCACGAGAACGCGGTCGCCTTCCGTGGCTTCCGGCTTCAGGCCGGACGTGACCCAGTGCGGCAGCTTCACGCCGACCGAGGACGACAGCAGGCTGCGGGTCGTCTCGTGTTTCGGCGCGGTGAAGATATCGAAGGTGCGGCCTTCCTCGACGATCAGGCCCCTGTCGATGACGGCGACCTGCGAGGCGATGGTCTTCACCACTTCCATCTCGTGGGTGATGAGCAGCACGGTCAGCCCGAGTTCGGCATTGATCCGCTTCAGAAGCTCGAGGATGGACTGGGTCGTCTCCGGGTCTAGCGCGGAAGTCGCTTCGTCGGACAACAGCAGCTTCGGTTGCGTGGCAAGCGCGCGGGCGATGCCGACACGCTGCTTCTGCCCGCCCGACAGCTCCGCCGGATAACGCTTCGCCTTGTCGGAAAGGCCGACGAGTTCGAGCAGCGGGGTTACCCTCGCCTCGATCTCCTTTTTGCCGAGACCGGCAATTTCGAGCGGCAGCGCCACATTGTCGAAAGCGGTGCGCGACGACAGGAGATTGAAATGCTGGAAGATCATGCCGACGGAACGGCGCAGCGTCCGCAGGCTCCTCTCATCAAGGGCTGCGACATCGACGCCATCGACGACCACCCGGCCGGAGGACGGTTTTTCGAGGCCGTTGGCGAGGCGGATGAGGGTGGATTTGCCCGCACCCGAACGGCCGATAATGCCGGTGATGGAGCCCTTCGGCACGACATAATCGATGCCGGCAAGGGCTGCAAAGCCCGGCTTACCATCGGCACCGCCAAAGGTCTTGGTCACGCCTTCGAACGTAACCATCGGGTCATTGGCCGGGGCCGCCCGTTCCGGGGCTGCTTGTGGCCGGGTCGCGGGCGATGCCGCGTTGGATTGAAAACTCATTGAAAACTCTGGGAAAGCGCGTGACTGATCGGGTCTCAAAAAATCCTGTTGCGGTGCTGAACCGCTCTCTTCATGCAGCCTTTTGGCACATTCGATGACAGCTGATTTTCCGGGTCATTTCGTCAGGCTTTCACTCAGAAATGCCGGGGATCGGCAATTCGATGGCGCATACTTGCCCGCATGCGCCACCTTTTAACAGGGATGATTTTTCAATTATCTGAAATCAGAGAAAAAATCTACCGCAAAGCCGTCTGAGCGGCCCTGCGGCAGTCAAGATTTCGCGATGGTATGAAAATCAGACGCGGCTGACGAATTCTTCAAGCGGGCGGCGGACCTTCTTCAGGTTCACCAGCCAGTCGCCTTCCGGCTCGCGGTATCCGAGCGGCAGGATGGTGACGGAGCGCAGGCCCTTTTCGCGCAGGCCGAGGATTTCATCCAGCTTTGCCGGGTCGAAACCTTCCATCGGGGTGGAATCCACGCCCTCGAAGGCCGCCTGCGCAACAGCCATGCCGAAACCGATATAGGCCTGACGGGCGGCATGTTCGAAATTCACTGCCGCATCGCGCTGCGGATAAGAGGAGAGAAGCATCTTGCGATAGGCTTCCCAGCCCTCGTTCTTGATGCCGCGCTCTTCGTTGACCAGATCGAACATATGGTTGATCCGCTCCTCGGTGTAGTTATCCCACGCCGCAAACACCAGAAGATGCGAACCTTCGGTGACCTGCGCCTGGTTCCACGCGATCTCGCGGATCTTTGCGCGCACTTCCGGATCGGTGACGACGATCACCTCGAACGGCTGCAGGCCGCTGGAGGTGGGCGCAAGCCGCGCCGCCTCGACGATGCGCTCGACCTTGTCTTCCGCCACAGTCTTGGAAGGGTCCATTTTCTTGGTGGCATAACGCCAGTTGAGTTTTTCGATAAGCATGTTCGTTTTCCCTGGGAGGATCAGCCCGCACCGCCCGATGGGGCAGCGGCAGGCGCTACGCCGTCGTAGCCCGTCTGACATAGGAGACAGGATGGCAGACGCAAGCGGTCACCGCAGGGTAACTGGCAAAAAAAGTCAGGAAAACTGATAATAATGCTTCCAAACTTTTCTTCCTACGCCGTGGCGGCCTTGGCCTTGACCCGAGAACCACGATTTCAACGCTTATGGATCCTCGCCTCAAGGGCGAGGATGACGGCGGAGAGGTTGAATGCGTTTACAGCAGTCTCAACTGCCGATTTCGCTTGCTTATGGTTTTGGTGACCCGTGATTACCTTTGGGAAAGCCCGACGCCAGCGCGCTGTACCATTTGCCGCTGTTCTTCAACGTGCGGACCTGCGTTTCGTAATCCACATGCACAAGGCCGAAGCGCATGCGGTAACCTTCGGCCCATTCGAAATTGTCCATCAGGCTCCAGGCGAAGTAACCCCGCATGGGATAACCATCCTTCAGCAGATCGGCAACGATGCCGAGATGTTCGGTGTAATAATCGAGCCGCGGCTGGTCATCCACCTCGCCGTTTTCGACACCCATATTGTAGCAGGCGCCGTTTTCGGTGATGTAGCAATCCGGCAGGTCGTAACGCTTGTAGAGGTCCTCTACCAGCGACTTGAGCGCCGGGGCATAGACTTCCCAGCCGATATCGGTCTTGACATCGCTGACGGCCGGGGCCGGTTGCGTTGCGGGGAACTCCGCGCCCGGTGTCGCATCGTCGGCGACGCGCATCGGCGTGTAATAATTCAGGCCCCACCAGTCGAGCTTCTGGCTGATGATGGACAAGTCTTCTGCCTCCACCACCGGCATGCGTGAACCAAGCGCTTCCATCATCTCCGCCGGATATTCACCTTTGAAGACCGGATCGAAAAACGCGCCGTTGTGGAACTGGAATGCCCGCTCGGCGGCCTTAAGGTCGGCGTCACTGTCGGAGGCCGGGATGACGGAATGGGCGTTCAACACCAGCCCGACCGGCACCTTGGGTGCGACATGGCGTGATGCCTCAACGCCGAAACCGTGGGCAAGGTTTATGTGGTGCATGGCAGCAAGGGCTGCTTCCATATTGCGTTCGCCCGGCGCGTGAATGCCGTAGAGATGGCTGAGCCACACTGCACACCAGGGCTCGTTGAAGGTCGCCACCGCATCCAGCCGGTCGCCCAGCCGTGCCATCACGGTCTTGGCATAACGCTGGAAGGCATGCGCGGTGGAACGCGATGCCCAGCCGCCGTCACCCATCAGCGTCAGCGGCAGATCCCAATGGTAAAGCGTCGCATAGGTCTTGATGCCGCGCGCCTTGCAGCCATCAACGAGGCGATCGTAAAAATCCAGCCCCTTCTCGTTGATCGGCCCAAAACCATCTGGAATGATGCGCGGCCAGGCGATGGAGAAACGATAGGCCTCGACACCCATTTCCTTGATGAGATCGAGATCATCCTCCCAGCGATTGTAGTGGTCGCAGGCAACATCGCCATTATGGCGCCCAAAGACATGGCCCGGCATGTTGCAGAAGGCGTCCCAGATGGATGGCTTGCGCCCGTCAACCTTCGTGGAGCCTTCGATCTGGAAGGAGGCGGTTGCGACGCCGAACAGGAAATCGCCGGGGAAACGGGCTGCAAGCGCTTTGTGATCGGTCATCGGAGAGGCCCTTTCGTCATCCATCGAGCGTCAAAATATGGGGAGCGGTTTAGACCATGTCGGCAATGAGGTACAGTCACGGCGCGCAAAATCTGCAACGTTTCAGCGAAGCGGTTAAGATATCCAAAGCGCTTTAGGTACACAAAAGTCACCGCAGCGCTTTCGCGGCGGCGGGAGGAACGACAGCCCGGCAGATGCGGATGGAAGTTGATGTGTGGTGGAAAGTCTTGCATTTGCCGGGCTGCATCTTGTCCGACCGGAATGCCGGTCGCGTCGGTAACAGCCTTTTCACGGCACCTACCGGATCGGCCCTTCCCGCTGCTGGCATTGCGGGACGCCTTTCCGGAACATGGTCTGCCAGAACCATGCTTGTCGATGCCGGCCACCGGTCCGCGAAAGACGCCGCGCGTATCGCCCTTCCATTCCGGTTGCAGGACAGATGATGCAGCGGAACGGGCGGGCGGGGATATGTGGAGAGATGTTTTTCGGTAAGTGACTGGAGAGGAAGGCTGTGCGACCGAAAAGCGTCCGCGCTTTTGGGTGGCTGATGGCCCCCTCATCCGGCCCTGCGGGCCTGCCCTCTTCCACGCTCGACGTCATCCTCGGGCTTGACCCGGGGATCCACAATCCGCTGACCCATGGATCCTCGGGTCAAGCCCGAGGATGACGTCGAGTATGTTGAGACAGAATAACCAAACCGAAACGACGAAAGCGGGAGATGTCCCCCGCTTTCTTTTTTAGAACGTATGACCCGATCAAACGTAACGATTGACCACGTTTTCGAGATATTCCTGACGACCGGACTTCGGCTCGGGATTGATGTCCTGACGCTCGACCAGCGCTGCGATTTCTTCGAGCTTCAGCTCGCCGCGCAGCATCTTCTGGGCTTCGGCCGAATCCCACTTGGCGTAACGCTCGGAAAGCGGCTTCGACAGCGCACCGTCCTCGATCATCTTCGCCGCTGCCTTCAGGCCGCGGGCGCAGCAATCCATGCCACCGATATGGCCGATCAGCAGGTCCTGCGGATCGAGCGACTGGCGACGCAGCTTGGAGTCGAAGTTGGTGCCGCCATTCTTGAAACCGCCACCGGCCAGTACGTGGTAATAGGCCAGCGCCATTTCCGGTACGTTGTTGGGGAACTGGTCGGTATCCCAGCCGGACTGGTAATCGTTGCGGTTCATGTCGATGGAGCCGAAGATGCCGAAGGCATTGGCCATGGCCAGTTCGTGCTCGAAGGAGTGGCCGGCGAGGATCGCGTGGCCCTGCTCGATGTTGACCTTCACTTCCTTATCGAGGCCGTTCTTCTGCAGGAAGGCATAAACGGTTGCGACATCGTAGTCGTACTGGTGCTTGGTCGGCTCCTGCGGCTTCGGCTCGATCAGGATCGTGCCTTCAAAACCGATCTTGTACTTGTATTCCACCACCAGATTGAGGAAGCGGCCAAGCTGGTCCAGCTCGCGCGAAAGATCGGTGTTGAGCAGCGTTTCGTAACCTTCACGTCCGCCCCACAGCACATAGTTGGCGCCGCCGAGCTTCTTGGTGGCATCCATGCAGGTCTTGACCGTCGCAGCCGAGAACGCGAAGACATCCGGGTCCGGATTGGTCGCAGCACCCGACATGAAGCGGCGGTTGGAGAACAGGTTCGCCGTGCCCCACAGAAGCTTCACGCCGGTATCGGCCTGCTTCTGCGCGAAATAATCGACGATCTCGTTGAGGTTCTTGGTGTTTTCGGCAAAGTTATTGCCTTCCGGGCGCACATCCGCGTCATGGAAGCAATAGAACGGCGAACCGAGCAGCGAGAAGAATTCGAAAGCGACATCGGCCTTCAGCTTGGCGGCCTGCATGGTGTCTTCGAACCACGGACGCTGGAACGTCTGGCCACCGAAGGGGTCGCCGCCCGGCCAGGTGAAGGTGTGCCAGTAAGCCACAGCAAAGCGGAGGTGTTCCTCCATGCGCTTTCCGGCAACGATCTCATCAGGGTTATAATGGCGGAAGGCAAGCGGGTTGGTGCTATCTGGGCCTTCATATTTGATCTTGGCGATATCGCCGAAAAAACCTGTACTCACGGGTGGTCCTCCTCTGGGGTGGGTTTAGGTGGTGTTCAAAAATTCGAGGTCTGCGCGGGCCGCTTACCCCCCTCTGTCCTGCCGGACATCTCCCCCACAAGGAGGGAGATCAGCAAGACGCGCTCAATCGCTTCGATCGCGACCTCACAGGAGGACGTGACGTAGCCGCTTGTCGATCTCCCCCCTTGTGGGGGAGATGCCCGGCAGGGCAGAGGGGGGTGAACGGCGCACGCAAAACCTCAATGTGAAAGCGGCCGAATGGCCGGGTAAAGCGCATGATACCGCCGATAAGCAGCCTCATAGGCATCGCCAAGTGCCGCCACCGGCTCGATGGTCCGCGCCGTTTCCGGCTGGGTGCAAACGGCAACCGGATCAGCACCCGTTGCAGCAATGAGGCCGAGGCGGGCGGCGCCGAAGGCCGCGCCGAAATCACCTTCCGCCGGAATATCCACCGGCACGCCGAGCGAAGTCGCAATCGAGGCCAGCCAATAGGCCGAGCGCGAGCCGCCGCCGATGGCGGTGACGCGGGAAATGGAGGTGCCGGCCGATTTCAGCGCTTCGAGATTGTCGCGGATGGCGAAGGTGACGCCTTCCAGCACCGCCTGCGTCAGCGCCTTGCGGTCGCTCTCATGCGACAGGCCGATGAAGGAGCCGCGAATGGCGGCATCATTATGCGGTGTGCGCTCGCCCGAAAGATAGGGCGCGAAAGTGACGCCGGAGGGAGCGAGAAGCTCGTCGCCGAGTTCGCCGGTCAGTTCGGCAGCGGATTTGCCGGTAAGGCGCGAATACCAGTTGAGCGCATCGGTGGCGGAAAGGATGACGCCCATCTGGTGCCAGGTGTTGGGCAGCGCGTGGCAGAAGGCATGCACGGCGCTTTCCGGCTTCGGCAGATAGGAAGCGTTGGCGGCGAACAGCACACCGGAGGTGCCGAGCGAAACGAAGGCGTGGCCTTCCTTCACCGTGCCCATGCCGCAGGCAGAAGCCGCATTGTCACCCGCACCACCGGCCACGACTGCCCTGTTCGTTATGCCCCATTCGGCGGCAAGTTCGGCACGCAGCACGCCTGCCTCATCGGTGCCTTCCACCAGCGACGGCATGTGTTTTTCGTCAAGACCGGTCGCGGCCAAAAGCTCGGACGACCATTTGCGTGCGCCGGTATCGAGCCAGGAGGTGCCGGCAGAATCCGACATTTCGGAGATATATTCACCGGTCAGCCACAGCCGCAGATAATCCTTCGGCAACAGCACCTTGGCGACCTTGGCGAATACATCAGGTTCGTTCTTGGCCACCCAGGCGAGTTTCGGCGCGGTGAAGCCGGGGAACACGATGTTGCCGGTGAGTTTGCGGAAGCGCGGATCGGCGTCAAGCGCCGCAGCTTCCGCATAAGAGCGTGTATCGTTCCACAGAATGCACGGGCGCAGCACCTTGCCGGCAGCATCGATCAGCGTCGCGCCATGCATCTGGCCGGAGAGGCCGATGCCCTTTACGGCAGCAAGCTCCTTGGGGAACTTCTGCTTCAGTCCGGCAATTGCGGTCTGCGTGGCGGCAATCCAGTCAGCCGGGTCCTGTTCCGACCAGCCATGATGCGGACGCGAGACTTCCAGCGAGCCGTTGGCCGAGCCGACGATCTTCTGGTCGCCGTCCATCAGCAGGGCTTTGACGCCGGATGTTCCAAGATCGAGACCGAGATACATGTAATTCTCCATTCCGGCGCTCCATGCGCCAAAGTTCATGCGGTTTACTCAGGGCAGATTGTCCCTGAGGAATATGTCGATACGGATACGCTCCTGCGCGGCGATGACGGCTAAGCCATCGGCGCGCGCTTTCAGCACGCGGATGGCGCTGCGCACCTCATGGCCGGCATCCTGATTGAGTACGGCATCAAGCACCCCTTCCCGGAGCGCATTGGCGGTGTTTTCGGTCAGTTCATGGGCGATGACGGATAGCGGCTTCTCACCGGATGAGGCTCTCAGCGCCCGGATGAGGCCGCGATTACCGGCTCCGAGGCTGTAGATGCCGGAAAGCGCAGCGTTGCCCAGCGCCTTGGCGACCAGCGCCTCGACGGTGACGGGATCGTCCCGGCCTTCGAGGACGGGCAATAGCCGCAGGTCCGGAAATTCGCTTTCGATAACGGAGCGGAAGCCGTCGAGGCGCTCGCGATGGTCGCGCACCAGCATGGAACCGGCGACAACGGCGATATCGCCGCCGCGCGCCGACAGGAAGCGGCCCATAAGGCTCGCCGCCGTGCGCCCGGCCGCAACGTTGTCGACACCGGCATAATGGTCGCGGCGCGAACCGGAGAGATCGGACACCAGCGTGACGGTGGCGATGCCGTCTTCCGCCAGCCGGTCGGCGGCTTCAGCCACGTCTTCCGAATCGATGGCGACGAAAGCGACGCCGGACGGCCTTTCCCGTCGTGCGACTTCCAGCGCTTCGGTCAGCGCCGCGGCATTGAAGGGCGGCACCTCGATGATGCGGATCGCCGTGCGTTCCAGATGGGCGCGGGCGGCAGCGGCCCGCACCTCGGCTCTCAGCGTCGCCATGAAGGAATTGTCGTTGCCGGGAAGGATGAAGACCAGCGAATAGTTACGGCCCTTGGCAAGGTTGGCGGCCGCGATATCGCGCACATAACCAAGCTCGGCAATCGCCGCCTCCACCCGCGCGCGGGTGGCCGCATGGACGCCGGGGCGCATGTTCAGCACCCGGTCGATGGTGGCGAGGCTGACGCCCGCCCGCTCGGCGATATCGTGAACTGTAGGCTTCATGTTTCCTCCCTCAAACTTTGCATATCCAGCTTTTTCGCCGCCGTAAACCGAAAAATGATGTACGTACCTCATATTTCTTCAAAAGCCGGGACCCTCGATCGGGAGCAGTTCTTCCAACGACGTTGCGGCGTGTTTCTTCTCCCCGCCGGGGAGAAGGTGGCCCGAAGGGTCGGATGAGGGGGCGCCCTCACCGAATACCGCTACCCTCGCCCCCTCATCCCGTTGCCGCGACCTTCTCCCCGACGGGGAGAAGAAACGGGCCGCATCCGCTCGGCCCATATGCAACGGCCCGGCGTGGCGGGTAGGCAAAAAAAGGGGCCGTCATTTCCGACGGCCCCAGCTCTGCGGTGGATGGGAGGGGATTTTGTTAGTGCGCCGCGTCTGGCGGCGGCGCTGCCTTGGGTTTCTGGATCAGCACGGTCATGAAGATCAGGCTGCCGAACAGTATCGTCAATGCGAAGAACACGTCCGCAAAGGCCAATATCCATGCCTGTTGCGAAACCATACCGACCATTTTCTTGATCGCGACGGAAGCGCCGTCCAGCCCGTAGGAATCATAGTTCGCGCCGACATTGTTCAGCCATTCCAGCGCCTGCGGATTGGAGTAGCTGATATGCTCCGACAGCCGCGCATAATGGTCGTCCGTGCGCTGCGACAGCAGGGTGTTGATAACGGCAAGGCCAACCGCGCCACCGAGATTACGGGTGAGGTTGAACAGGCCCGACGCATTGCGGATACGGGCGGGCGGAAGCGTGCCGAGCGCGATGTTGTTGATTGGCACCATGCACATCATCAGACCGAAACCGCGCAGGATCTGCGGGATCAGCAGTTCGTAGAAATCCCAGTCCGTCGTCACATAGGTCATGATCCAGGTGCCGCAGCCGAAGCTGATGAAGCCGATGGCCATCATCATCCGCGGATCGAGCTTGGTGGAAACCTTGCCGGCAATCGGCGCGGTAAAGAACATGGCAAGACCGGAGACGAACATGGTCTCGCCGATCATCAGCGCATCGTAACCACGCACCCGTCCGAGATAGAGCGGGTAGAGATAGGTCAGCCCGTAAAGCCCGATGCCCATGACGAAGGAAAACAGCGAGCCGATGGAAAAGTTTCGATCGGCGAAGGCGCGGATATCCACGACCGGGAATTCCACCTTGAAGGCGCGCCAGAAGAACACCACCGCACCGATGACCATGGCGATGGATCCGATCACGATGCGCTCATCGTTGAACCAGTCCTTGTTGTTGCCTTCTTCCAGCACATATTCCAGCGAGCCGAGGAAGACCCCCATGGAGATGAGCCCCCACCAGTCGAACTTCTTCCAGAGCGAGGTTTCAGGCTTGTCGAAATCGATCAGGCTCCACGTCAGGATGGTGACGATGATGCCAGGAATGATGTTGACGAGGAACAGCCAGTGCCAGGAAAAGGCGTTGGAGAGATAACCACCGACCGTCGGGCCGATGGTGGGAGCAAGCGTGGCGACAAGACCGATGATCGGCGAGACGATCGAACGCTTGGAGGGCGGGAAAATGGTGAAGGCGGCCGCAAAGACCGACGGAATCATGCCGCCGCCGATAAAGCCCTGGATCGCCCGGTAGACGATCATCTGGTCGATATTGGTCGCGGTGGCGCAGAGCGCGCTCGACAGGGTGAAGCCGGCGGCGCAGGTGGCAAACAGCACGCGCGTGGACAGAATGCGCGCCAGCGTGCCCGACAGCGGGATCATGATGACTTCGGCAATCAGATAGGAGGTCTGCACCCAGGCGATCTCGTCGGAACCCGCACCGAGGCCGGCCTGGATTTCCGCCAGCGAGGCGGAGACGATCTGAATGTCGAGAATGGACATGAACATGCCGAAGACCATCGCGAAGAACGCGATGAGCCTGCGCCTGTCCATGGGAGGATCGACGGGGACCGAAGCCCCGCCTGTGCCGACAACCGTAGCCGCCATGATCTTGCCCTCAACGAAGCCTTACTTGGCCTGCGGGTTAACTTGCGCCGTTTTCGTGTTTTCCGGCGCCGTGCGGGTATCCACATCGACGACAACGCTCAAGCCCGCGCGCAGATTGTGCTTGGCAAGGTCTTCCTTGGAGAAGACGATGCGCACCGGCACGCGCTGGATGATCTTGGTGAAGTTGCCCGTGGCGTTTTCCGGCGGCAGCATGGAGAAGACCGAGCCGGAACCGGGCGAGATCGACTGCACCGTACCTTCGATGGTGGCATCGTCGAAGGCATCCACATGGACGCGAACCTTCGAACCGGGCACCACGCGGGCCAGCTGCGTTTCCTTGAAATTGGCGTCGATATAAAGCTCGTTCATCGGCACCAGCGAAGCAAGACGCTTGCCGACCGAGACTAGATCGCCCGTCTGGACCGCCAGATTGCCGATGACGCCGTCATAGGGCGCCTTCAGCACGGTGAAGGCCAGATCGCGGGCAGCCTTGTCCTTGGAAAGCTGCAGCGAACGAATGGTGCTTTCGGCTTCCTCGCGCTGGGCGCGCAGAAGCTCGACATTGGCTTTCGCCGACGCAATCGCTGCCTCGCCGGCCACGACATTCGCCTTGGCCTGATCGAGCGCCACCTGGGCGCTGTCGGAAGCGGCAACCGTGCCGACATCCTTCGCCTGCAATTCGGTGGCGCGCTTCTGGGTGATTTCCGCGCCGCGAAGGGCGGCATCAAGCGCACCCTTCTGGGCAACGGCCTGTTCCTGCGATGCCTCGCCGCCGATGATCTGCGCATCGATACGCTTCAGCGACAGTTCCTCGGTGCGAATCTGGGCATCGGCCTGTTCGAGCGCAATGCGATAATCGCCGTCATCCAGCGTTACCAGCGGATCGCCCGCCTTGACTTCCTGGTTTTCGACCACGTTCACCTTGGCGACGTAACCGGCAACCTTCGGTGCGATGACCGCGATGTCACCTTCTATATAGGCATCATCCGTCGACACCATGAAGCGACCGTCGATCCACCAGTTGTAACCATACCAGCCGGCACCGGCGAGAAGGGCAAGGGCGAAGATCGGCAGAAGCGGCGAACGCTTCTTCGGCTTCGGTGCGGCAATAGTCTGGGGCGACTGCTGCGGCGGGGCCTCAACCGGCTTTACCGGGGAGGTCTCGGCCTTGGCGGAAACATCCGCCTCTTCCGCATCGTTAACGGCGCGAACCGCGTTATTCTTCTGGGCCGACATGAGATTGTACCGTGAAAAATTGAAGAAAACTTTTTTCGAACTGAACCGTTCGGTTCGATTGACATAATCTCTTTCCTGACACATATCAAGTGTTATCGAACTGATTGGTTCGACGTTCGGTTAATTTTTTTACGCCATTGCAGTGCTAGGGAGCCGGTAACGATGGCAGGTGAAGACATGGATATGGAGACGGAAACCGATACGGGCTGTCCGGGAAACCCCGCCGGGCGTTTTGCGGCGGGCGAAGACCCGGCCAAACGCGACCAGATTCTGGCCGGCGCGTGGCGCGTGTTCAAGCGCAAGGGCTTCGATGCCGCCAGCATGAACGACATCACCCGGGAAGCGGGCGTCTCCAAGGGCACGATCTATGTCTATTTCTCCAATAAGGAGGATTTGTTCGTTGCGCTCGTCGACCATCACCGCAACGAATTCGCCACCTCCATGCGCCATATTCTTGAGGGCACCGAGGAGGTACGCGAGGGGCTGGAACAGTTCGGCAAGGCTTTTGCCAATAAGATGATCTGTTCCGACATGATCCCCGCCATGCGCTCGGTGATCGGTGTCATCGATCGCATGCCGAAGCTGGCGCAGCGTTTTTTCCTCTCCGCGCCGAACAATGTGCGCACGGTGCTCTTGGATTTCATCGAACATCAGGTCAAGATCGGCCATCTGAAGGTGGATGACGCCGAGCTGGCCGCCCGGCAATATATCGAGCTTTCCACCGGCACCTTCTTCAAGCTGCGGCTGTTCGGCGAGCTGGAAGGCCCTGTTCCCGAAGAGGAACTGGACCGGGTGATCGGCAGCGCCATCAAGGTGTTTATGGCTGCCTACGGAACCGACAAGGACTGAGATCATTCAGCAACGGGCGACCGAACCGGCAACGGTACGGCGCGCGATACGCGGTTTGCGCGAAATTTCGATGAAATCTTGCCCATCACAGGGGCGGTCTCCTTGTTTCTCGCGTATTGCGCTATAAATTCCACCCACCGAATGTTTCGGGTAGCCTTGTTGCTGAAAGGAAAAATTCCCTGATGGAGTCCATTCTCCCTCTTCTGTCCGACCCCGCTGCCTGGGTGGCGCTTGTCACCCTGATCGTCATGGAGGTCGTGCTCGGTATCGACAACCTGATCTTCATCTCGATCCTCACTAACAAGCTTCCCCCTGAACAGCGTGAAAAAGCCCGCAAGATCGGCATCGGCCTTGCGCTCGTTATGCGTCTCGGCCTGCTCGGCACCGTCGCGTGGATCGTGCAGCTCACCACCCCGGTCTTCGAAATCTTCGGCCATGCCTTCTCGTGGAAGGACATGATCCTGATCGCCGGCGGTCTCTTCCTGATGTGGAAGGCCACCAAGGAAATCCACCACAATGTCGATCCGGAAGACCACAAGGAAGACATGGTGGGCGGCCCCGTCGCGATGAATTTCGGCGCGGCCATCGGCCAGATCCTGCTGCTCGACCTCGTCTTCTCGGTGGACAGCATCATCACCGCCGTCGGCATGACCCCGCATCTGCCGATCATGATCGTTGCCGTGATCTTCGCCGTTGCCGTGATGCTTCTGGCCGCGACCCCGCTTGCCAACTTCATCGAGCGCAACCCGACCATCGTCATGCTGGCGCTCGCCTTCCTGATGATGATCGGCACGACGCTGATCGCCGAAGGCATGGGCTTCCATGTGCCCAAGGGTTACGTCTATGCCGCCATGGCATTCTCCGCTTTGGTGGAGTTGCTGAACATGCTGGCGCGCAACGCCCGGCAGCGCAAGAAGGCAGCTGCCGCTGCCGGCAAAACGCATTGACGGCGCTTTGACGCGTCCCTGATTCTCCGGAGGCCCGTCCGCGGGCGGGTCTCCGGTTGAGAAGAGACCGTTCCCCATAATCTCCGTCATCCTCGGCCTTGAGCCGAGGCCCCATCAATTCAAGGGGTTTGGATCCTCGGCTCAAGGCCGAGGATGACGGAGAGCTTTAGGCAAATTGACGGGTCTCCGACGCTTGCTGTGCGAAACAGCTTTCCGTTAGACGGACTCTTTATTCCCGTCCGGAACCCCGGTGCCACACCCTGCGTTTCAATGCATCCTCGCCGGTCCCACCGGACGCATTTCTCTCCTTTGAAAGCAAACAGGCAGCATGACGACCGACCAGATCCTCGCCTTCACCGTGATCGCCGGCATGATGATCGCGTTCATATGGGACAGGTTCCGTTACGATGTGGTCGCCTGCAGCGCTTTGTTAGTGGCGGTGGCGGTCGGTGTCGTGCCTTTCGACAAGGCTTTTTCCGGTTTCTCGGATGATATTGTCATCATCGTCGGCAGCGCGCTGATCGTCAGCTCGGCCGTGGCGCGTTCCGGCATTGTCGACATGACGATCAAGAAATATTTCCCGGACATGCGCTCCAAGGGTCTGCAACTGGCCTTTCTGATGATCGTCGTTGCCATCATGTCGGCCTTCATCAAGAATATCGGCGCGCTCGCCATCATGATGCCGGTCGCCTTCCAGTTCGCCCGCAAATCCGGCAGCCCCGTTTCCTATTATCTGATGCCCATGGCCTTTGCCGCCCTTTTGGGCGGGCTGATGACGCAGATCGGCACGTCACCCAACATCGTCGTCTCCAGACTGCGTGAGGAAATGACCGGGCAGAGCTTCTCGATGTTTGATTTCACCCCCGTGGGCGCGGCGCTGACCGTGATCGGCATCATCTTCCTGACCTTCGGTTACCGGCTGCTACCGGTGCGCAACCGGCAGAACGCCTCGGTGGAGGATGTGCTGGACCAGTCGGCCTATACCGCCGAAGCGACGCTGCCCGCCGACAGCACCTATGCGGACAAACCGCTGCGCGATCTTTTGAAACAGGCGGATGGCGACGTGATTGCCAGCACCATCCTGCGCGGGACGCGCCGCATGTCCCCCTTTCCCGACGTCAATCTGAAGGCGGGCGATACCATTCTTCTCGAAGGCAACCCGGAAGGTCTCGACCGCATCGTCTCGCAGGCCAAGCTGCTGCTATCAGGAAAACCGCTGACCGAAAACGGCCAAAAGACCGTCGACCTCATCTCCATGGAAGCGGTCATCAGCAACGAATCCGTTCTCAACGGAATTTCCGCGCGCGAACTGGCGCTGTCCTACACACGCGGCGTCAATCTGATCGCGGTCAGCCGCCGCGGACATCGGGTCAGCCAGCGGCTCTCCGACCTGACATTGCAGGCGGGTGACGTCATTCTGCTGCAGGGAAGCCGCAAGAACCTGCCACAGGTGCTGCAGGAGTTTTCCCTGCTGCCGTTGGCGCAACGGGAAATCCTGCTTGGCGTGCAGCGTCGCGCGCTTTTGCCCGTCATCGTGCTCGCCGCCGCCATGATCGCCGCCGGCAGCGGTCTGGTGCCGGTCTCGGTCGCCTTTTTCGCCGCCGCCTTCCTGATGATCGTCGTCGGCGCGATCCCGCTGACCGAGGTCTATAAATCGATCGACGGGCCGATCCTCGTCATGCTCGCCGCCCTCATTCCGGTCAGCGACTCGTTGCGCACCAGCGGCGCCAGTGAGTTGATCGCCGCCTGGCTTGGCCACGCGGCTGAGGGGTTGCCGCCCTTTGCGGCACTCGGCATGATCCTGCTCACCGCCATGGCGGTGACGCCCTTTCTCAACAACGCCGCAACCGTTCTCGTCATGGCCCCCATCGCCGCCGGTTTCGCCACCACGCTCGGCTTCAGGCCCGAGGCCTTTCTGATGGCGGTGGCGATCGGCGCCGGCTGCGATTTTCTCACCCCCATCGGCCACCAGTGCAACACGCTGGTCATGGGGCCGGGCGGTTATCGTTTCAGCGACTATCCGCGTCTCGGCCTGCCGCTATCGATCATGATCGTCATCGCCAGCATTCCCATGCTGCTTTACGTCTGGCCGGTTTCCTGAAACTTTTCCCGGAAAAGCGCTGCATCATTGCATCGCTGCAATGCGTCGAGGCAACACGGCAAATATCCTTATTTCCTTGACGCCTGCGGCATAATATGGCCTAAGCCGATGCCGAACGGGAATGTGCAAAAGCGCGCGTGATACGTGCCTTTCCGCATGATTTCCTGCCGCATTCAAACGAAAACTCCGTGATATAAGGGCCAATTCGCCCCCATGTCACTGCCACGTCACGACGAGTGAATTTCATGACCACTTCCGGCGTTCGCGTCCGCATCGCACCTTCCCCCACCGGCGAGCCCCATGTCGGCACCGCCTATATCGCGCTGTTCAACTATCTCTTCGCCAAGAAACATGGCGGCGAGTTCATCCTGCGCATCGAGGATACCGACGCCACCCGCTCGACGCTGGAATATGAGCAGAAGGTGCTCGAGGCCCTGCGCTGGACCGGCCTCACCTGGTCGGAAGGCCCTGACGTCGGCGGTCCTTACGGTCCCTATCGCCAGTCCGAGCGCAAGCCGATGTACTGGCCCTATGCCGAGGAACTGCTGGAAAAAGGCCATGCCTTCCGCTGTTTCTGCACGCCGCAGCGGCTGGAAGAAATGCGCGAGGCACAGCGCGCGAGCGGCAAGCCGCCGAAATATGACGGCCTTTGCCTCCATCTGAAGGCCGAGGAAGTCACCGCCCGCGTTGCCGCCGGCGAAGCCAACGTCGTGCGTATGAAGATCCCGACCGAAGGTTCGTGCGATTTCCATGACGGCGTCTACGGCGATGTCTCGATCCCCTGGGATTCGGTCGACATGCAGGTGCTGATCAAGGCCGACGGCATGCCGACCTATCACATGGCAAACGTTATCGACGACCATCTGATGAAGATCACCCATGTGGCGCGCGGCGAGGAATGGCTGGCATCCGTGCCCAAGCACATTCTGCTTTACCGTTATTTCGGCTGGGAGCAGCCGGTATTCATGCATCTTTCGCTGATGCGCAACGCCGACAAGTCGAAGCTCTCCAAGCGCAAGAACCCAACGTCGATCTCGTATTATTCCGCTCTCGGCTACCTGCCGGAAGCGCTGATGAACTTCCTTGGCCTGTTCTTCATCCAGATCGCCGAAGGCGAAGAGCTTTTGACCATGGAAGAGCTGGCGGCGAAGTTCGACCCGGAAGCGCTTTCCAAGGCCGGCGCCATCTTCGACATCCAGAAACTGGACTGGCTGAACGGCCGCTGGCTGCGCGAAAAGCTCACACCGGAAGAATTCATTGCCCGCACGCTGGAATGGGCGATGGAAAATGCCCGCCTGACCGAAGGCCTGAAACTTGCGCAGAGCCGCATTTCCAAGCTCGGCGAACTGCCGAACCTCGGCGGTTTCCTGCTTTCAAGTGACGTTGGCCTTACGCCCGCGTCGTTTGCCGGTCTCAAGAGCAAACCGGAGGAAATCCACGAGATCCTCACCACGGTTGCCACCGACCTTGAAAAAATGCCGGATTGGAACGTGGAAGCAATCGAGGCCGAGCTGCGCGACATTGCCGAACGCACCGGCAAGAAGCTGCGCATCGTCACGCCGCCGCTCTTCGTTGCCGTATCCGGTTCCTCGCGCTCGCTGCCGCTGTTTGATAGCATGGCGTTGCTCGGCCGCTCCGTGGTGCGCCAGCGTCTGAAAATCGCGATTGCCGTTGTGGCCACGATGGTCGGCAGCGGAACGTAAGACAAAGCGGCGAGGCTTTTGATTGTCGGCCCCGCTCATCAATGGTCGTCATCCTCGGGCTTGACCCGAGGATCCACGCCAGTTTCGATGAGCTTCGACAGGAAGACGTACCGCATGGAAAATGGATCCTCGGGTCAAGCCCGAGGATGACGGATGTGGAAAGTGTGGGCGCATATTTGGCGACCGCAGCAGCAAACAGAACAATGTGCCCATAAAGGCGAACACAATGAACGACAAGACAACCGAAACCACCGCCCTTTCCTCCGACGCGACAGAAGTGCGTCGCCAGAAACTTGCGCTGCTGCGCGAGCAGATCGGCGACGTTTATCCGGCGCATTTCCACCGCACGCTGACCAATGCGGAGCTGGCGGAAAAATATGCCGATATCGAAGCCGACGTCGAAACCGGCGACACGGTGACGGTGGCGGGCCGCGTTTATTCCTCGCGCAATTCCGGCATGTTCATGGATATCCATGACGCCTCGGGCAAGGTGCAGATCTTCTCCCACAAGGATACGACGCCGGAAACGGCGCGCAATCTTCTGCCGATGATCGACATCGGTGACATCATCGGCGTGACCGGCAAGGTGCGTCGTACCAAGCGCGGTGAGCTGACGATCAACGCCGAAGAAATCACCATGCTGACCAAGTCGCTTCTGCCGATGCCGGAGAAGTGGCATGGCGTTTCCGATATCGAGCTGCGCTACCGCAAGCGCCATCTCGATATTCTCGCCAACGAAGAATCCAAGCTGCGCTTCCTGCAGCGCTCGAAGATCCTGTCCGGCATGCGCCGTTTCATGGAGGACGAAGGCTTCCTCGAAGTGGAAACGCCGATGCTGCAGACCGTCTATGGCGGTGCGACGGCCGATCCGTTCAAGACCTTCCACAACACGCTGAAGATGGACATGTATCTGCGCATCGCGCCGGAACTGTTCCTGAAGCGCACGCTGGTATCTGGCCTGTCCGACAAGGTCTTCGAAATCAACCGCAACTTCCGCAACGAAGGCGTTTCCACAAGGCACAATCCTGAATTCACCATGATGGAGTGCTATTGGGCCTATGCCGACTACGAAGACATCATGGGTCTCGTGGAGCGGCTGTTCGAGACGCTGGCGATTGCCCTGCACGGCACGACCGAAGTTGAATTCCAGGGCCAGACGATCTCCTTCAAGGGTCCGTTCAAGCGCGTTCCGATGCCCGATGCGGTAAAGGAAGCGACCGGTATCGACTTCCTCGCCATCAAGACCGATGAAGAAGCCCGCGCTGCCGCCAAGGCCGCCGGCTTTGCCGTCGAGAAGGACTGGACCTGGGGCGAATGCCTTGCCTTCATCTTCGAAGAGAAGGTGGAAGGCACACTGATCCAACCGAGCCACGTCACGCATTTCCCGAAGGACATCTCGCCCTTCGCCAAGGAAGTGCCGGGCGAACCGCGCCTCGTCGAGCGTTTTGAGAGCTATTGCAACGCCTGGGAAGTGGGCAACGCCTTCTCCGAACTCAACGATCCCGAAGAGCAGCGCCGCCGCATGGTGGAGCAGCTGGAGCAGGCCCATGCCCGCGGGGAAAAGGACAAGCAGCTCGACGACGAATTCCTCGATGCCATCGACCAGGGCATGCCGCCCGCCGGCGGCCTCGGTATCGGCGTCGATCGTCTGATTATGCTGCTGACCAACGCGCCCTCGATCCGCGACGTTATCCTCTTCCCTGCCCGCCGCAACAAGGCGGACTGATCGGACGAAACCCGAGGCGGCCTCACGGCCGCTTCGGCTAAAGCTGACCTCCTATACTTAAGCATATTGAATAGGGCGCACATCGCCCGATCCCCTTGCCGGTTTTCCACTTGAGACGAAGACGCACTGAAGTAGTTATCCGGTTTCCGGCCTGCGGATCGCATAAATTCATTTAACCCTTAGTAGAATATACTGGCGATATCGCCTCAACTTGTGATACCCATTCCCCATCATTTCGCATTGTGTTTGACGACTTTCCGCTAACGGGGCCGTCGGGGAGATACGCATGCCCGAGAATGAGCTTCCCAAGTACCAGCCCGATATGTTCGCAACGCCGGAAAAGGAATGCGACGTGGTGATGAAGGGTGGCATCACCTCCGGCGTCGTTTATCCCTATGCCGTTCTGGAACTGGCGCGCCGATACCGCTTCCGCTCGATAGGCGGCACGTCAGCCGGGGCGATTGCCGCCGCCTTTGCGGCTGCGGCGGAATATTCCCGCACCGTCAGGGATGATCCCGATGGCTTCGTCCGCTTGCAAGGCCATTGCGATACGATACCTAATATTCTGGGCAAACTTTTCCAGCCGGAACGCCGTTTTCGCCCGCTGATGCGTTACCTGCTGTGGGCGCAGGCCGGCGGTTGGCCGGGTAAGATCCTGGGGCTGCCCTTGGCTTTCCCGCTGGCCTCGATAGCCGGCATCGCAATCGGCGCCAGCCTGTTGTGGGCGATGGGCGGAGGCTGCGCCGGGTCGGTTCTCGGCGGGCTGGTGGGGCTGTTGATTGGAATCCTCGGTCAAATCCTGTGGCTGGTTTTCTATCGGTTACCGCAGGAGGGGTTCGGCTTCTGTTCGGGACTAACGGTTTCCGGTGCGGATGGTCCGGGCCTGACGGAATGGCTTCACGCGTCGATCCAGGACATCGCTTTCGGCAGCGACGCTGCGACAGCGCCGCCGCTGACCTTTGGCGATCTCTCAGGCGACGACCCGGAAAAGCCGGTCATAAACCTGAAGATGGTCACGACGAACCTGTCGATGCGGCGGCCACATACGCTTCCGACCACGAATCTCATGGTGGCTTACGACCCGAAGGAATGGAGCCAACTGTTTCCGGCTGCCGTGATGAACTGGCTGAAGCAGGTCGCAACACCAGGCGGCCCGTTTCCTGAACTCAAGGCTTTTCCGGAGCCTGCCCAGTTACCGGTCATTATCGCCACGCGCATGAGCCTGAGTTTCCCGGTGCTGTTCAAGGCTATTCCGGCCTATACCAATGATCGCGGCACGCTGGATATTGTGCAGCGTATCAGTGGTGAAGCGCGGCCCGTCATGAAGGCGAAAATCTGGTTCTCCGATGGCGGGATCAGCAGCAACTTTCCCATTCACCTTTTCGACGCCCTGCTTCCGTCGCGTCCCACTTTCGCACTCAGCCTCGATGAACTGCCGAAATCCATCGCCAGCAGCAGCAAGCGCGTCACGATTCCGCAGGCGGCGGGCGAAGGGATAGGCGTACCCGTTCACAAGATGGAAAAGATGAGCGGTTTCCTGGGCAGCATTCTCAGTTCGGCGAAGGACTGGCAAGATCAATCCCTTGCCACCATGCCAGGCCAGAGAGAGCGCATTGCCCGCGTCTTTCTCTCCAAAGAGGAAGGCGGGCTAAACCTTACCATGCCGCCGGAACGATCGGCGAAGCTCATGAGTTACGGCCTTGAGGTCGGATCGCTCTTCGCAAATGGCGCGCTGGATTTTGACGAGCATCGCTGGCGACGAACGCTTGTTGCCTATGATCGGCTGGAAGACACGGTGTTTGCGACGCAGCGCCTGTGGAACGAGGGCAAATACGAAGAATGGCTGACGGGTTACATCGACAGGGTCGATAGCTACAAAAACGTGACGAAGGCTGAGCGGGAAAAACTGATTGCTCGAATTGCCGCCTTTGCCGCCCTGTCGCAAAGCTTCTCGCCGGCGATTGTCAACAAGCGCAAGAAATTTCCAAATCCGGCCGGCCGCTTGCGTATCGGGCCGGACACCTGACCAAAAGGCTTGGGGGAAACGGCCTGCTCCTAATGCCCCGTCTTCCCCGCAGCCGGCTCTTCCGCAGGCGCGCTCTCGGCCAGCTTCTCTTCCGCCGCCTGCGCGGTCGTTGTGCCTTTTCCGAAGATCAGTGATTTAAGATAGCTGATGCTGAAGATGCTGCCACTATCGGCTTCCGGGGTCGAGGTCAGAAGTTCTTCGTCGGCTACGGGTTCGCCGTGGGCTTCCGCACCGGTTCCGCCCTCATGCGTTTCCGCCGGCGCGGCATCGTGTCCACCGGCACCCTCGCCCTTGGTCTCGCCGTGTCCCGCAGCGCCCTTCGCGGCCTTTCCGCCATGTCCTTCGGGTGCGACATCCGAAGCAGGGGTTGCGCAGTCGGTCGCATCGCTGAGACTCGCGGCGATTGCTGCGGCATCCTCCAGTGGCAGATCGATACGAAGGCCGTAGAACTGGCCACTGCCATTTGCGGCACCATCGTAATAAAAGGCGGAATAACGCTGGGCATCGGCGCCCTCGGGAATTTTCGCCGGATCAGGAATGAAGACCACCTGGGCTGCGATGGCGCGGCCACGCATTTCCGAGCGCAATTGCGGGCCGTTCCTGTCGAGCACGGAAACCTGCACCAGATCGGGTTTCTGTTTGTCGTAAACCGCTTTGGCGACGCGCAGCGCGGTTTTCAGCCGGTCCGTGCCGTTACCACCATCGGTGCGGATGAATTTGCGAACCCACAGGGAACCGTTCTTGCGGATGTTGACCGTCTGGACTGCGTCGCACGAAAGCCCGTTGGCGGAGGCATAGGTGGACCCCAGCAGCCGCTCGCTGCCGATGAACACGGCAGCAGAACCGGTCGCACCCGCCAAAAGCAGGATACCGCCTCCGATCATAACGAGTTTGCGCGAAAACCGCATTCGTCCGAATACAGCCTTCACGCGCAACATCCTGACATCAAGTACCCCGCCTATCGCCCTCACCCCGGAACGTGGCTCGAAGAATGAGGAACACACGCGGGACAAGCTCGGGACGTCGCTGTCCGAGCCTTGTGATACTGCCGCTTTCTCATTGAAAAAAGTTTAACCCCGCCGCCACCGCGTGGGCAAAAACGCACCATTTTCAGACATTTTCAAAATCAGCTAAATTGCGAATGATTTGCAATAGCGTTGACAAGTGTGATTCTATAACAGATGGTATTGCGAGTTAATCGCAACAAAAAATCGGTGACAGACGTGAATTTCCATAAAATCCGCCATGCCCTTTTTGCTTTTTCGCTTTTCCTGCCCGCCGCTGCCATCGCGCAGGAAAAACCGAAGGTGGTCACCACCTTCACGATCATCGCCGACATGGCGCGCAATGTGGCGGGCGATGCGGCCGATGTGGAGAGCATCACCAAGCCGGGCGCGGAAATTCACAACTACCAGCCGACACCGCGCGATATTCTCAAAGCCCGCAAGGCCGATCTGGTGCTGCGCAATGGTCTCAATCTGGAATTGTGGTTCGAGAAGTTTCTGGCCAATCTTTCCGGCGTGCCGAACGTGACTGTCAGCGACGGCATCAAGCCGATGGCGATCAATGGCGGGGCGTATCAGGGGAAACCCAACCCACATGCCTGGATGTCACCTGATAACGCCTTGATCTATGTGGAGAATATCCGCAAGGGCCTTGCTGGCATAGACCCCGCCCATGCCGATGTCTACGCTGCCAATGCCAAGGCCTATTCGGACAAGATCAGGGCCACCGTGCAGCCCATTCGCGACGAGCTTTCCGCCCTTCCCGAAAACAAGCGCTGGTTGGTAACGAGCGAAGGTGCCTTTTCTTATCTTGCCCGCGATTTCGGGCTGAAGGAACTGTTCCTCTGGCCGGTCAATGCCGATAGCCAGGGTACACCGCAGCAGGTGCGCGGCGTGATCGACGCCATGCGCGAACACAATATTCAGGTCATCTTCAGCGAAAGCACGGTTTCCGCCGATCCCGCCCAGCAGGTGGCCAAGGAAACCGGTGCGGCCTACGGCGGCATACTTTATGTGGATTCGCTGAGCGAGGCCGACGGTCCGGTTCCGACCTATCTCGACCTGCTCCGCGTAACGAGCAGCACGATCGCCAAAGGACTGTCCTCATGAGAATGGGCAGCAAAAAAACCGGCGGCGGCCTGACGGTTCAAAATGCGACAGTGACCTATCGCAACGGCCACACCGCATTAAGAAATGCCAGCTTTTCCATTCCACGCGGTACGATCACTGCACTTGTCGGCGTCAATGGCGCCGGCAAGTCCACGATTTTCAAGGCGATCATGGGTTTCGTGCCGCTGGCCGCCGGTTCCGTCTCGATTTTCGACCTGCCGGTGAAGGATGCGCTCCGGAAAAACCTCGTCGCATATGTGCCGCAGGCCGAGGAAGTGGACTGGAGTTTTCCCGTACTGGTTGAGGATGTGGTGATGATGGGCCGTTACGGCCATATGAATTTCCTGCGCATTCCATCCAGACACGACCATGAGATGGTCGAGAAGGCACTAAAGCGCGTCAATATGCTGGATTATCGCAAACGGCAGATCGGCGAGCTTTCCGGCGGGCAGAAAAAGCGGGTGTTTCTGGCCCGCGCGCTGGCGCAGGAAGGTCAGGTTATCCTGCTGGACGAACCTTTCACCGGCGTCGACGTAACGACGGAAGAGCAGATCGTTGCGCTGCTGAAGGCGCTGCGCGACGAGGGTCGCGTCATGCTGGTTTCCACCCATAATCTCGGCAGCGTGCCGGAATTCTGCGATCGCGCCGTGTTCGTCAAGGGCACGGTTCTGGCCTCCGGCAAAACGGCGGATACCTTTAACGAGGAGAACCTGCAAAAAGCCTTCGGCGGCAGCCTGCGCCATTTCGTTCTCGGTGGAGCCGATCTGCACAACGACGCAGATCCGCGCCGGGTGAAGGTGATTACCGATGACGAGCGGCCTTTCGTGATCTACGGAAAGAACGGCCAAAACGGACACGATCCGAGCGCTCCGAAGGAAAAGACCGATGATAAACAGCCTTCTTGAGCCCTTCACCTATGGCTATATGCTCAACGCCATCTGGGTCAGTGCACTCGTGGGCGGTGTTTGCGGTTTTCTGTCGGCCTATCTGATGCTGAAGGGCTGGTCGCTGATCGGCGACGCGCTCTCGCACGCCATCGTTCCGGGCGTCGCCGGTGCTTACATGCTGGGGCTACCCTTTTCGCTCGGCGCCTTTCTCTCCGGCGGGCTTGCAGCCGGCTCCATGCTGTTCCTGAACCAGAAAACGCGGCTCAAGGAAGACGCGATCATCGGGCTGATCTTCACCTCGTTTTTCGGGCTGGGGCTGTTCATGGTCTCGCTGTCGCCCACCTCGATCAATATCCAGACCATCGTGCTCGGCAATATTCTGGCGATCACCACCGAAGACACCATTCAGCTTGCGCTGATCGGCGGTATCAGCCTCATCGTACTGGCGCTGAAATGGCGCGACTTCATGGTGGTGTTCTTCGATGAAAACCATGCGCGCACCGTGGGGCTGAAACCGGAAGTGCTGAAAGTGATCTTCTTCACCCTGCTTGCCGCCTCCACGGTGGCAGCCCTTCAGACCGTCGGGGCCTTCCTTGTCGTTGCCATGGTGGTGACGCCGGGCGCGACCGCCTATCTGCTCACCGACCGTTTCGAGCGGCTGATCCTGATGAGCCTTATCATCGGTGCGACCACCAGCTTCGTCGGCGCATATCTGAGCTACTTCCTCGATGGCGCCACCGGCGGCGTTATCGTTGTGCTGCAAACGGCGATCTTCCTTGCCGCCTTCATCTTTGCACCCAAACACGGGCTTCTCGCCTCCCGCGCCAAAGCCCGCAAGGCGCTGGGAGAAACGCCATGAGCGAATATCTTGAACTCGCCATCCTGCCGTTTCAGCTGCCCTTCATGCAATATGCCTTCATCATCACCCTGATGATCGCGGTGCCGATGGCGATGCTCTCCTGTTTTCTGGTGTTGAAGGGCTGGTCGCTGATGGGGGACGCGGTTTCGCATGCCGTGCTGCCCGGCGTGGTGATTGCCTATATCGTCAACATCCCGCTTTCCATCGGCGCTTTCATCGCCGGTATGATCTGCGCGCTCGGCACCGGTTTCATCAAGGAAAACAGCCGCATCAAGGAAGACACGGTGCTTGGCATCGTCTTTTCCGGCATGTTCGGGCTGGGGCTGGTGCTTTACGTGAAGGTGCAGAGCGACATGCATCTGGACCACATTCTCTTCGGCGACATGCTGGGCATTGCCCCGTCAGACATGCTGGAGACCGGGCTGATCGCACTTTTCGCCACGCTGTTTCTCGGGGTTTTGCGCAAGGATCTGCTGGTCAACGCCTTCGATCCGCAACATGCAAAGGCAATCGGCCTGCCGGTGCGCGTCCTGCATTATGGTCTGCTGATGGTCCTGTCGCTTGCGGTGGTCGGCGCGCTGAAGGCGGTGGGCATCATCCTCTCGGTCGCCATGCTGGTTACCCCCGGCGCAATCGCCTTCCTGCTGACGCGGCGCTTTTCCGCCATGCTCCTGGTCGCCATCTCGGTTGCGGTTCTCTCATCGCTTGCGGGCATATGGCTGAGCTTCCTGATCGACAGTGCGCCGGCCCCGACCATCGTGCTGTTCATGAGCCTTGCCTTCGTCGCAACATTCATCCGCACCACCTTCAAGGCCCGCCAGATCGACGCGGCGAACGAAACGGGTATCTAGAGCATTTCCAGGAAAAGTGGACCCCGGTTTTCCGTCCGGAAATGCAACAAAACGAAGAGTTGGAGTGTTTTCGCGACCCGAAGAAAAGCGAAAACGCTCTGAAACAACGATTTTTGCGGGCGGGTGGAACATTTTCGCCTTTTGCGCGTCATTTTCATGAGCTTGTCGTCAAGCGGCAAACTCATGAAAATCAAGCAGAAGGGGAAGCTCCATGCTGAAATGGGCTCTTATTTTCTTTGTTATCTCGTTGATCGCGGGCCTATTCGGCTTTACCGGCATTTCGGCAGCGGCGTCGGGCGTGGCCCGAATCTTGTTCTTCATCGCCGTCGTGATCTTCCTGGTCTTCCTCGTGCTTGCACTGATCGCCGGAAGCGTGGTCGCCTGATGAAAAAAGGCGACCGGCTTTCCGACCGGTCGCCTTCTCCTCTCTCCCGTATAGGAAATTATCAGCCGGTCCAGCCGCCGTCGATCACATGGATCTGGCCGGTGGTGAAACCTGCCTCATCCGAAGCGAGATAGGTGACGAGTGCTGCGATCTCTTCCGGCGTAGCGATGCGGCCCATCGGCTGGCGGGCGATGAAATCGGCCAGCGCCTGTTCGTAGTTGCCGGTGGCGCGCAGGCGGTCATGCAGGGATGGGCTGTCCACCGTGCCGGGGCAAATGGCGTTGCAGCGAATGCCCTTGGTAACGAAATCGGCGGCAATCGCCTTGGTCAGACCCACCACGGCCGCCTTGGAGGCGGTATAGGCGAAACGGTTCGGCACGCCCTTCACGCTTGAAGCAACGGAGGACATGTTGACGATTGCGCCCTTGCCCTTTTCCAGCATGCCGGGCAGGAAGGCGCGGCAGGTGCGGTACATGGCCTTGGCGTTGAGATCGAAAGAGAAATCCCAGTCCTTTTCCTCGCAATCGAGAATGGTGCCGGAATGAACGAAACCTGCGCAGTTGAACAACACGTCGGCATGGCCGATTTCCGCCGCGAAGGCCGTAACGCCTTCGCCATCCAGCACGTTCAGAACCCGCGTTTCCGCACCTTTCAGGGTGGAAAGCGCCTGCTCGTTGATATCGGTGGCGATGACGCGCGCGCCGAGCGAGATGAAGCGCTCCGCCGTCGCCCGGCCGATACCCTGGCCGGCTGCGGTGATGACCACTGTCCGCCCGTTAAAATCCTGCACCATGAATAGCCTCCCGCTATGGCGCGCCCGCCCGTTGGGGCCGAGCCGCTGACTTTCGCCATTGAATTTCATTGATCTCAAATATGGATCGACAATTCATATGTAAACGCGGTATTCATGTAACGTCAAGCAGACTTGCGCAAAAGGACGGCGTCGGGCAACGGTATTTCCAAACCGTATTTCGCGCCAGCCAATCCTTCCAAACGCCACCGAGGCCAGATGACCGAAGACGACAGCGAAAGATATCGCGCCCCCGCCCTCGACAAGGGTCTGGACATTCTCGAACTTCTGGCCCGCACGGATGGCGGGCTGACGCAGATCGAGATTGCCAAAGCCATCGGCAAAACCCCGAACGAGCTTTACCGCATGCTGGACCGGCTGGTGCGCCGTGGTTACGTGCAGCGGCTGGAGGGCGACCGGTTTTCGCTGACGCTGAAGATGTTCGGGCTGGCGCATTTCCACGCCCCTATCCGCCGGCTGGTGTCTTTCGCCGCCCCCGTCATGCGCGACTTTTCCGCAAGTGCCGAGCAGGCCTGCCATCTGGCCATTTATGACCGCGGCAGCGTCGTTGTCATCGCCCAACAGGAATCCTCCACCTATTGGGCCATGTCCATGCGGGTGGGTGCGCAGATGAGCCTGTTCCACACCGGTTCCGGCCACGTACTGCTGGCCTTCCAGAACGAGGCGCAACGCAAGATCATGATCGCCGAGCAGGTGCGTGGCGGCGGGGAAACCGAGCCTTCGGACCTTGACGAGCGGCTGGCAGAGGTGCGCGGACAAGGCCTTGAATCCATGGACAGCATGCAGACCGCCGGCGTGCGCAATATTTCCGCCCCGGTGCTGACGCTGGATGGCACTGCACTTGCCGTCATCACCTGCCCCTATATCACGCCGCTTGGCGGCAAGGCCCCGACACGCGAGGCCTGCGAGGCGCTGATCCGCGATGCGGCAAAGCGCATTTCCGAAGTGGCAACGGGAAACGCAAATCCCTGATCGACATAAAAAAACGCGACCGGCAGGGGCCCGATCGCGTTTTGAGTGACTGGAGATTTATGTGTCGTAAACGTAAGGGGAACCGGGATGGTTCCCCTTTTTATTGTCAAGCAGCAACCAGCGTCAGTTCCTTGCGGACCATGTCGCGCAGCGTCACCAGATCCTTGGCGAACATGCGGATGCCTTCCGAGAGCTTCTCGGTTGCCATGGCGTCTTCGTTCATCGCCCAGCGGAACGCCTTTTCGTCGAGCGACTGCAGCGGCTCGGGCTTGGCATTGTCGGGCGAAAGCTGGCGCACGAGCGTGCCGGTGTCCTTGTCCAACTCTTCCAGAAGCGCCGGGCTGATCGTCAGGCGGTCACAACCGGCAAGCGCCTCGATCTCGCCGACGTTGCGGAAGGACGCGCCCATGACGACGGTGCCGATGCCGTTCGCCTTGTAGTAGTTATAGATGCTGCGTACCGAAACAACGCCCGGATCGGTCTCGGCGGTGTAGGTCTCGCCGGTCGACTTCTTGTACCAGTCAAGGATACGGCCGACGAAAGGCGAAATGAGGAACGCCTTGGCTTCCGCGCAGGCGATGGCCTGTGCCTGCGAGAACAGCAGCGTCAGGTTACAATCGATGCCTTCGGACTGGAGAACCTCGGCAGCCTTGATGCCTTCCCAGGTGGAGGCAAGCTTGATGAGGATGCGCTCACGCTCGATGCCGCGCTCCTTGTAAGCCGCGATGATGTGGCGCGCCTTGGTGATGGAGGCTTGCGTATCGAAGGACAGGTCGGCATCGACTTCCGTCGAGACGCGGCCGGGAACGAGACCGGCAAGCGCCGCGCCCACGGAAATGGCGAGGCGATCGGCGACGGCGGCGACAACGGCGTCGGACTGGCCGCCCTGCTTCTTGCCCCATGCGACTGCTTCCTTCACCGCATCCGCAAAAGCGGGGGTGCCGAGAGCTTTCAGGACGATGGTGGGGTTGGTGGTGCAATCCACCGGCTTCAGGCGCGCAACCGCTTCGATGTCGCCGGTATCGGCAACGACCGTGGTGATGGCGCGAAGTTGTTCAAGTTTGGACGTCATAGCGAATGATCCCTCATGATCTCTTGTAAACTTGCTCAGCCGTCTTTTCGTTCCCGCACCATGGTGCGCCCAAGGCCGAAATCACGGTTTTGTCCGGCTCTGACTATCGCAAGCGGCAGGGCCGAAAGTCAAGACATTTGCGCATCGCAATTGACATAAGTTTCACGCCTGCGATACTCCGCCGCACATAGACAATGGCGGAAACCGTGGCGAAACTGAGAAGAGAAACCCATACGGCCTATTCGGAAGCGGCTTCGCTGAGGCTGCGCGCCGCATGGCTTTATTATAATCAGGGTATGACGCAGAAAGATGTCGCCGAGAAACTCGGCATCAGCCGCTCCACCGTCATCCGCCTTCTGGACGAGGCGATGAAACGCTCTGAAGTGCAGATCTGGATCAACGAGGGTATCGAGGATTTCGTCGAGCTGGCCGGCCGGCTGGAGGTGGCTTACGGGCTGGATGAGGCCGTCATCATTCCCTCCCCGGACAAGGTGAGCGCCGAGGGCACCGCCAAGGCCGTGGGTCTGGCGCTCGGGCAGTTCCTCTCCGAAGCGGTACCGAACGACGCCACCATCGGCGTCGGCTGGGGCCGCACCATGACCGCCTCGCTTTCCAGCTTTCGCCCGCCGCGCCGGGAAAACTGCAAGGTTGTCTCGCTGCTCGGCGGTATCGTCGCCGTGCATCAGACCAACCCGCTTGACTACACCTGGCGGCTGGCAAGCGCGCTTGGGGCGGAATGTTACATGTTCCTCGCACCGCTTCTGGTAGATTCCGTCGAGACCAAACGGGCGCTGATCGAAAAATGCGGGCTGGCCACGCTTTACGATCTGGCCGAAACGCTTGACCTCGCCATCGTCTCCTGCGGCGATATCGGCCCGCATTCGACCTCGCTGTCGGAAGGCTTCATTTCGAAGGCGACGCTTCAGGAACTCATCGATGCAGGCTGCGTCTGCGACACGATGTTCAACTTCATCGATGCGGAAGGCTGCTCCGTCGATCACCCGATCAACGAGCGCGCCATGGCGATCGATCTCGATACGCTGCGCAAGGCCAAACACATCGTTCTCGCCTCCGGCGGCGCCCACCGCGCCATCGCCATCCGCGCCACCATCAAACGCATCGGCTGCAACACGCTGATCACCGACGAGGCAGCGGCAAGGGCATTGATGGAACTGGTTTAGATTTCCTCGGGCCACTCCCGGGCGGCGTGCTGCACGAACAGTATCTCAATCTGCCTGTCCGTCACGCGATAAGCCACGATGTAGGGTAGACCGGAAATAACCAGCTCCCTCGTCCCATCGATTTCACCGTGACGGCCGAGATAAGGATTGGCGGACAGAAGGCGTGCCGTTGTCTGGTGGATTACCCGAACGACCTTTGCCGCCGCACGCGGATTACGCCCCGCAATGTAGTCGCCGATACCGCCAAGTTCTTTAAGATAACGCGGCGTCCAGACCAACCGCACACGTTTCAGGCCTTGGCGTGTTTGTTCAAAACAGCTTCGATCTCTTCTTCGGAAACGAACTCTCCGGCTTCTGCCTCAGCCAGCCCAGCCTTGACACCGCTTGTCCACTTCTCCTGCCATGTCAAGGAACGGCCATGCGACAGCGCATCTTCTATGATGCGACTGGGGCTCAAATTCGAGCGCTCGGCCAGAAGGTCTATCCGGCGCTTCAGATCATCGGGAAGTTCGATCGTGCTCTTCATGGACAAAGAATAGCTGATCCTCAACGGATCGGCAAAGACAATCAAACCCCGTCACACCTTTCCGGTTTCCCAGCCGAGCATGGCCCGCTTACGGGTCAGGCCCCAGTGATAACCGGTCAGCGCCCCGCTTTTACCGACGGCGCGGTGGCAGGGGACGACGAAGGAGACGGGGTTGGCGCCGACTGCTGCACCGACGGCGCGCGAGGCGGTGGGCTGGCCGATATCGCAGGCGATGTGCGAATAGGTGACGGCGCGGCCCATCGGGATTTTCAACAGGCTTTCCCACACCCGCACCTGAAAATCCGTGCCGAGCAGCACGACGCGCAGCGGCTTGTCCTCCGACCACATGGACGGGTCGAAGATGCGCGCGGCATAGGGCGCGGTCGCTTCGCGATCCTCGACATAATCCGCATTCGGCCAGCGGCCGGCCATGTCCTCGAAACAGGCTTTTTCTTCACCCGGATCGGCGAAGGCGCAGCCGGCAAGACCGCGATCGGTGACCATGACAAGCGCAAGGCCGAAGGGCGAGGCGTGAAACCCGTAACGGATCGTCAGCCCGCCGCCCTTGGCTTTCCATTCGCCGGGCGACATGGCCTCATGGGTGACGAACAGATCGTGCAGGCGTCCCGGACCCGACATGCCGACCTCGATCGAGGTTTCGAGCAGCGGTAAATCTTCCTCGCGCAACAGCCGCTTGGCGTGGTCCAGCGTCACGGCCTGCAGGAAGGCCTTAGGGGAAAGACCGGCCCAGCGGGTGAAGGTCTTCTGCAATTGCGTCGGCGACTGGCCGAGTTCTGCGGCGATGGCCTCGAGGGAGGGCTGGTCGCGATAATCCAGCGTCAAAAGCTCGATAACCCCGCGCACCGTCTCGTAGTCCGATCCGATGGGAGTGATGTCCTCATTCAGCATGATATTGGCGTTCATCGCATTTCTCCTAACCAATACGACAAAACCACTAAAACGCCGTCGTCTCCACCCGTTTCTTGCGCGGCATTCCTATCCTTCCCTCACATACGCCGCCTGACGGTCGCAAGCGCGCCGCCGAAGGCCTTGGCGAAGCTTTCACGATCATCCGGGTTGAGAAACGAACCAACATCGGTCGCCCGCCCCTCACCCGTCACATGCATGGAAACGATGCCGATCTCCTCGTGCCGGCGCACCCTGAAGCGCGCCCAGAAGGGATTGAAGCGATGCTCCACCATGCGGCCAGTCGGCGAAAACTTGCGGATCGACAGGTTGGTGCGCGAGACGCTGACCTCCTCCCGCGCCTTTGCCGCACGGTAATTGGCGCGGAAAGCGACATAAAGCAGCAGAAAATCCACGCCGAAAAACAGGCCTACAGGCCATGCCCCGGTGGCGAGGAAAAACCCGCCATAGATCAGGCAGGCCAGTCCGGACAGGATAAGAAGCAGCCGGAAACCCTTTCTGCCAAGCGAACGGTGCGGAACGAGTTCCGCCGCGAAAATTGGCTGGTCGTTGGGCGTATCCACGTTGATTTCCTTCGGGCGGGCTGGCTATAGATAGTTCATGACAGTCGCCAAAACACGATCCAGCACCCAAACCTCGAAAAAGTCAAATACTGCATCGGCCCGCAAACCGGTGCGCGTGAAGACGATCTATTCGAAGGACGAATTGACCGAAATCTTCCGCCGTTTCTCCATTCAGCGGCCGGAGCCGAAAGGCGAACTGGAACATACCAATCCCTTCACCCTGCTGGTGGCCGTGGCCCTTTCCGCGCAGGCAACCGATGTGGGCGTGAACCGGGCGACACGGGCGCTTTTCAACGTGGCGGACACGCCGGAAAAGATGCTGGAACTTGGCGAGGAAGCCCTGATCGGCCATATCAAGACCATCGGCCTTTATCGCAACAAGGCAAAAAATGTCATCGCGCTTTCGCAGATGCTGATCGACAATTTCGGCGGCGAAGTGCCGAGGACCCGCGAGGAGCTGGTGACCCTGCCCGGCGTCGGCCGCAAGACCGCAAACGTGGTGATGTCGATGGCCTTCGGCGTGCCGACGCTTGCAGTAGACACCCACGTTTTCCGTATTGCCAACCGGCTCTGTCTTGCGCCGGGGAAAACCCCGGATGAGGTGGAAGACCGGTTAATCCGTATCATCCCCGAAGAATATCTGTTCCATGCCCATCACTGGCTGATCCTGCACGGGCGTTATTGCTGCAAGGCGCGCAAGCCGGAATGTGAGCGCTGCGTGATTGCCGATATCTGCAAATCACCGGAAAAGACCTTCGATATTCCAGCGCCGCTGGTGGAGCTACCCGCGCAGCTGTTCGGTGCGGCCGGCGGCGAGTGAGGGATCACGCCGGCTGACGGCCTTGTGCAGATGCACCATCATCGAGGCGGCGAAAAGCGGCGTCAGCAGGTTGAGGAACGGGACCGCAAGAAACGCCGCAATCACCAGCCCGGCCATAAACACCGTTGTGCGGTGTTTGACCCGGAACAGCCGTGCCTCGGCGGGCGAGCGGAAACGCATCGCCGCGAATTCGAAGAATTCCCGGCCGAGCAGATAACCGTTCACCAGGAAAAAGGCGATGAGGTTGACGCCCGGCACCAGCAGCAGAAGAAGCGCAATCAGGTTGCCGGCAATGACAACGCCGAAAAACTTGATCGACGACACCACGGCCTCGCCGATGGGCATCGCCTTGCCCGGCGGATCATCGGGATAAGTCTTTTTTTCAACGACTTCAGCGACATCGTCGAGAAACAGGCCGGCGATGACGGCGGTAACAGGCGAGATCAATAGCGCCAGTGCCAGCGCCAGTCCTATGCCGGCGAAAATGGCGAAAACGAAAGTCAGCCACCCAGCCCAATCAGGCACACCGGGGATCAGCGTATCCACCCATGGCAGGGCGAAATAGATGAATATGGAGCGGATGGCGAACCACAGCGCCGCAAGTACCAGAAGCGTCAGCCCCAGAACCTTCCAGAACACCGACCGGGTCTCGGCGGCAAAGAGATTATTGAACGCCAACCGCGCCGCATCAAAAATCATTCGGAACTCCTTTGACGCCTGGCGCGTTTGAATTTTCTGATCAAGAGATAAGCGCTGGCCATCCGCTTCGCAAGACGGAGGCAAAGACGTCAAGTATCGGTAATTAAACCGCAGATGGAATTTCCCTTGAATAAAAGGTATCTCTAAAATATAATAATCTATCTATTATAATTCGCATTCCGGTCCGGTGGAGGACAAGGCCGGAAAAGCACTCCCCCACCGACAAGTCGCGGTTCGCACGCTCGTTTTGGCGCGCGGATGCATCATCGTTCAATAAATATAAAAGAATGAGGCGTTGGTGGAAAAGCTGCTGTTGAATCTTACCCGTGCCATGAAGGCCGGCACCCCCTCCGAGCGCAAGATCGCCAAATATCTGATCGAGCATCTGGACGAATTGCCATTCGAAACCGCGCAGACGCTGGCCGCCAAGCTCGGCCTCAGTCCGATGACGGTCGGCCGTTTCCTGCGCTCGCTCGGTTACCGGCAATTCAGCGATATCCGCGCCGACCTGCGCCATGCCGAAGACGTGGCGAGTGCAGACCAGCCCGCGATTGCCGAAAGCGGCGAACGCCAGTCCAATCCGGTTTCCCAACTGCTGGCGCAGCAGATTCAGGCCATCCAGACAGCGTTCGACATGACCTCCCAGCCGATCTGGCGTGTTGCCATGAACGAGATCACATCTGCAGCGGATGTTTTTCTGGCGACATCCCCGGAAGGTATCGGCGCCGGGCGGCACTTCCACGGGCGGATTCTGGAATGTCGTGGGCATGTGCATTATCTCGGCAGCGATAGCGCCGCCTATCTCGCCCTCTGGGATTACGAACCCGCGCAGACGCTTCTGGTCATCATGGATTGCGGCGGCGGCCTGTCGCCTTTGCAGCGCCTGTCGGCAACGGCGCGCAAGGCGGGCTACAGAACCCTGCTGATCACCACCCGTTTTTACGAATGGGGACCTGAAAGCGCTGATATCTGTCTTGCCATGCCGCAGGCCCAGAATGGCGGCCAGAGCCTGCTGCAACTCGTCTCGTTGATGGAATTCACGCTCTGCGCCCTCAGCGCCGATGACAACGGCAGAGCGAGGGCAAAGAACCTCACCACACTCAAACGCTCGCTGAGCAGTTGATCTGCGCCTTTCGGCAGCGGCGGCATATGGATTGAGCGGTTGCCGCTCGTCAACGCCTGTCATTTTCCTTCAGAAAATCAGAGGTTTTCCAGTTCCTGACGATGACGCTGCATGGCGAGAAAACGGCGATAGTCCCGCTCGTAACGCGGTGCGAGCGCTGGATTTCCTGATATTTCCGCATTGCCCGGATACATGGCGGCACCCGCCGCCGCAAGGCTCGCATGCACGCCGCCAGCGGCAGCCGCCGTCATCGCCGTGCCCAAAAGAACGGCGTCGGCGGTGGCGGGAACCACGATGCGTTTGCCGGTCACATCTGCGTAAAGTTCCATCAATAACGGGTTCTTCACATGGCCGCCGGTGACATGCAGGGTTTCTACCGCATAACCGAAACGCTCCATCGCATCGAGCACATGGCGCGCACCGAGAGCTATCGCCACGGCTGTGCGCCAATAAAGGCGGCAGAGACTGTCAAATGAAGTATCCAGCGTCAGCCCGCTGATGACGCCGACGGCATGCGGATCGGCAAGCGGCGAGCGGTTGCCGTGGAAATCCGGCAGCACATGCAGCCGTTCGGCGAAGGCCTCACCCTCAAGCGCGCGCAATTCCGTTACCCGCGCAACAATGCGGGCATGCAGCACCGTATCCGGCTCGCCACCCGCCGCATGCATGCGCACGATATGATCGAGCAGCGCGCCGGTGGCTGACTGTCCGCCCTCCACCAGCCAGTGGCCGGGCAGCACCGCCTGCCAATAGGGACCCCAGAGGCTGTGCCCCGGCATCTGCTGCTCGGACATGGCGACAAGGCAGCTCGACGTGCCGGCAATCAGCGCGACATGTTTACCCACATCATCAGAAAGGCATCCACCAAGCGCACCGAGCGTGCCGGCATAAGCATCGATCATGCCCGCCGCCACCTGGCAGCCGGTATCGAGGCCTAGTTCATGGGCTGCCTCGGGCGAAAGCGGGCCGATGGCTGTCCCCGGCATGACGGTGGTCTCGGGAAGGCCTGCCCGCTGTTTGAGGTCGGCAAGCCCGGCAAACTCCAGATAATCCGCCTGCCAGCCGGGATTTTCCTGCGCCAGAAAATTCCATTTCGCCGTCTGCGTGCAATTTGAACGTTTCGCAGAACCGGTCGCCTTCCATGTCAGGAAATCCGCCAGATCGAAGGCGAAAGACATGCGCGCCCAGCTTGCCGGCAAATGTGTCTTCAGCCACATCAGCTTCGGCATCTGCATTTCCGGCGATACGCTTTTGCCGGCAAAATCCAGAACCCGGTGGCCGGATGCCGTCAGCCGGTCGGCTTCCGCAATTGCCCGGTGGTCGAGCCAGACGATGGTGTCGAACCGGTCTTTGCCCGTAACGGAAACAGAAACCGGCTCGCCATTTTCATCACGGATGACGAGCGAGCAGGTGGCGTCGAAACCGATGGCGGCGATGCTTTGCGGTGAAACAGCAGCCTCGGCAAGCGCTGCTTTGACCGCGATACAGACCGCGTTCCATATATCGGTGGAATCGTGTTCAGCGTGATTTTCCTGCGGCCTCTGCATCAGGATGGGATGGGTGGAGCGGGCAAGAAGCCTGCCGGCCGGATCAAAAATTCCGGCGCGCGCGCTGGCCGTACCGACATCGACGGCAACGAGATTTTGACGCATCAAGACTGCAATTCCATCCCTTGCGCAACGACCTCCGGGCGGCGGCAGGCATGGTCAACTTCAGCCTGCGTCACGTTCCACCCGCCTGTCAAAACCGCCCTTCCCCACATAGTTGCCGACAAGTTGGACCAAATCCGGCATTGCGTCAAACACGACATCAGCCCCAAGAGCGGCGATCTTTTCGCGGAATGCGGGAAACCGCGCATGCGAGCCGCCGGTAAAGGCAAAAACCGCCATGCCGGCTGCCTTTGCCGCAGCAATGCCCGCCGGGCTGTCCTCGATCACGATGCAGTGACGCGGCTCAGCCCCCATCTCACGCGCCGCATGCAGGAAAAGATCAGGCGCCGGCTTGCCGTTCTTCACCATGGTGGCGCTGAAGACATGCGGCTCGAATTTATCGATCAGGCCGGTCAGCCCCAGCGAATAACGGATGCGTTCCGGCTGGCTGGAGGAGGCCACGCAGCGCCGGAGCGACACCAGCCTGTCCAGCGTTTCGGCAATACCGTCGATGGGTTGCAGCTCGGTGCGGAAGCGCTCGAACAGCGTCGCGCGCATATGCTCGAGAAAATCGATGTCGGTCTCGACGCCGTAATCCTCAAACAAAGTCGTCGTCATGCTGGCGACACTGCGGCCGAGAAAACGCTCATAGGCCTCCTCCTCTCCCATCGTCACGCCGAGATGGGAGAGCATGTCGAGAAGCACCGAAATCGAGACCGGCTCACTGTCGACGAGAACGCCGTCGCAGTCGAAAATCAAAAGAGGTCCGGTCTCGTCCTGCATCTCACGTCACTTTTCAGCCAGCTTGTCATCCAGATAAAGCTGCAAGGTCTTCGCCGTGCCTTCTTGCCACAGCGTCGCCAGTGCATGGGCGAAGCGTTTACGGAAAAGCGCCGATTCGGCAACCTCTCCGAAAATATCGTCGAGTGCGAGGAAGGCCATCGGGTCGTCCTTGGCCTTGATGGCCGCCGCCTGCAGGCGTTCGGCGCTGGCGTCATTAAAGGTAATTTCCTTGCCGCTGTCGGAGGTGCCGTAGAAATAACGGCACCACAGCGCCGAGACCAGCGACAGCCCGACAATATCCTTGCCTGCCGCCAGACGATCGGCGGTGGAAGGCAGGATGAATTTCGGCTGGCGGTTGGAGCCGTCCTGCGCCAAACGCGGAATGGTGTCGCCGATTTTCGGATTGAGGAAACGCCGCTCGATCAGCCCGAAATATTCGGCAAGATCGGTATCGGGAACCGGCGGAATGACCGGGATGATCTCTTCCTTTTCCAGCTTTGCCAGAAACGCCCGGATCAGCGGATGTTCCATCGCCTCATGCACGAAATGAATGTCGAGCAGTGCTGCCGGATAGGCGATTGCCGCATGGCCGCCGTTGAGGATGCGGATCTTCATGTGCTCGTAGGGCGCGACATCCTTGACGAACTGCACGCCCGCCTTTTCGAGCGCCGGGCGACCTGCGGGGAAATTATCCTCCATCACCCATTGCTTGAATTCCTCGCAGAAGACCGGCCAATTGTCGTCAATGCCGAAATCGTCACGGGCAATATTGCGTTCCCGCTCACCGGTGGCAGGCGTAATGCGGTCCACCATCGAATTGGGGAAAGCGACGTTTTCGCCGATCCAATTGGCGAAGGCCGGATCG
Organism: Agrobacterium arsenijevicii; assembly: GCA_000949895.1. Lineage (GTDB taxonomy): Bacteria > Pseudomonadota > Alphaproteobacteria > Rhizobiales > Rhizobiaceae > Agrobacterium > Agrobacterium arsenijevicii. The sequence continues at coordinate 92,736 of JWIT01000018.1, forward strand.
GACAATGCCGCCAGCCCGACCACCGCGTTTTTGGTAACCTTGCCATTGTGGGGAATGTTGTCGCAGGACATGACGGTGAAGGGCGAAAGCCCCTTGTCGCGCCGCGCCTTCAGCCCGGCGACGATGAAGCCGAACACGGTCTTTGGTGAAGACGGGTTCTTTCCATCCTCGGCAATCGCCGGATGTTGCGGATTAAACGAACCGGAGGCATCGATGAAATAACCACCTTCGGTAATCGTCATCGAGACAATGCGGATCTTGGGGTCGGCGAGCGTATCGATGATACCCTTGATATCGCCGACCTTCAGAATGTCGATCATCGGCCCGGTAACGCGCGCACCGGTGCGGTTATTGTCCTGCTCCACAACGGTCGTGAGGAAATCCTGCGCCGCGAGTTTTTCGCGCATCACCGCATCGGAGGGTAGAACACCCGCGCCGATGATGGCGAAGTCGTGGTCCGAGCCGGTGTTGAACAGATCATCAAGATAGACCGCCTGATGGGCGCGGTGAAAATTGCCGACGCCGAAATGCACGATGCCAGCGGAAAGCCCGGCCCGGGAATAGGCTGGAACCGCAGCGGTTTTTTTGGCTTCGTCAAGCGTTGCAGTCGAGAGTTTGCATGTCATGTCACGATCCTTGAAGGGGAAACGTTGGTCGGGCCAGAACCGGGCGGCAGGTGCCCGGCATTCAGCACGGATTTGCCTTCCAGTCTGCGCTTCATATTGCGATGCCCTTGTCATCGAACCTGTGGATTTTGCTTTCATCGGGAGTGATGAAGACGGTATCGCCGTGTCTGCATTCGAACTCGCCGTCGGTGCGGGCGGTAATCGGGCCGATGCCCTGGACCTCGAGATGCAGGAAGGTGTCGGAGCCGAGATGTTCGGCCACCGTGACCTTGCCCTGCCACAGGCCGGTTTCTTTCGACAGCACCAGATGCTCGGGCCGCACGCCGGCGGTGGTGGCGCCTTTTTGCCGGGCGTAATCGCCGGTCACCAGGTTCATGCGCGGCGAGCCGATGAAGCCGGCGACGAAGAGGTTGGCGGGCGTGCTGTAGAGCTGCATCGGTGAGCCGACCTGCTCGATATTGCCGCGGTTCAAGACCACGATCTTGTCGGCCATGGTCATGGCTTCCACCTGGTCGTGGGTGACGTAGATCATCGTCGTCTTCAGCGTGTTGTGCAGCTCGGAGATTTCCAGCCGCATGGTGCC
>JWIT01000019.1 GCA_000949895.1 Agrobacterium arsenijevicii
GGCAAGGGCACGGTGGTGACGATCATCATTCCGCACGCGGCAGGGCAAAGCCTAATGCACCGTTCCGCAATGCCCTGCCGCGTGCGGAATGATGATCGTCACCACCGTGCCCTTGCCTTCGCAGGAGCGGATTTTCATCGTCCCCCCATGCAGCCGAACAAGCGAGCGGGAGATGGCAAGGCCGAGGCCGGAGCCGCCCTGGCTTTTGGCGTATTGGCTCTGCACCTGCTCGAAGGGCTGGCCGATCTTGTCGAGCGCCTGGGCGGGGATGCCGATGCCGGTATCGGCGATGGTGAGGATCATGGCTGCCTGATGCACATGGGTGCGCAGGGCGATGCGGCCGCCATCGCCGGTGAACTTCACGGCGTTGGACAGGAGGTTGAGCATGATCTGCTTCATGGCGCGGCGGTCGCCCTGCATCGTCAGCCCGGCGCAGACCTTCTGTTGCACGGTGATGTTCTTCTGTTCGGCCTGAATGGCGGTGAGCCGTAGCGTTTCTTCGATCAGCGGCGCCAGATCGATCGTTTCGCGGTTGATGCGCATATGGCCCGCTTCGATCTTCGACATGTCGAGAATGTCGTTGATGACGTTGAGCAGATGCTTGCCGCTATCGTGGATATCGCGGGCATATTCGGAATATTTCGGCGAGCCGACCGGTCCGAACATCTCGTTTTGCAGGATGTCGGAGAAGCCGAGAATGGCGTTGAGCGGCGTGCGCAGCTCATGGCTCATATTGGCGAGGAATTCGGATTTTGCGAGGTTGGCGGCCTGGGCGCGCTCTTTTTCGGCGAGATAATTTTCATTGGCGTCGGAAAGCTCGGTCTTTTGCCGCTCCAGCTTGTGCTGCGAGGCGGAAAGATCGCCGATGGTGGCCATCAACCGGCGTTCGGAATCGCGCAGGCGCTCCTGATGGCGCTTCAGAAGCGTGATGTCGGTACCGACGGAGACGAGGCCGCCGTCGCGGGTGCGGCGTTCGTTGATCTGCAGCCAGCGATCGTCGGCAAGCTGCACTTCCGTCATGCGCGAAAGGCCTGACTGGTCGGGGTCCGCAACGCGACGTTCCACCACCGGGCGTGCAGCGGCCGCATGCACGGCGCTTTTTTCCGTGCCCGCCACCAGCACGCTGTCCGGCAGGCCATAGGCCTTCTGGTAATGGGTGTTGCACATCACGAGGCGATCGTTCTTGTCCCACAGTACGAAGGCTTCCGAGGTGGATTCGATGGCGTCTGCAAGGCGCTGGTCGGCCTCGGCGTAACGCTGCGCGAGGCGATGCTGCTCGGTCACGTCCATGGCGATGCCGATGACGCGTGGGCCGTTATTGGTGCGGATGACCTGGGCGCGGGCGCGCAGCCAGACATAATGGCCCTTGGCATGGCGCATGCGGAAAATCTGGTCGATCTGGCGCAGATCGCCGCAACCGACGGCGCGGGCAAGCTCGTAGAGGTTCCCATCTTCGGAATGCATCATGCGCGCTGCATCGGAAAAGGACAACGGCGCGGCCTTCGGTGGCCTGCCGAGGATTTCGTAGAGCGAACCGGACCAGAACATGCGCCGGGTGGAAAGATCGAAGTCCCAGAGACCGCAGCGGCCGCGCGACAGCGCCGTTTCCACCCGAAGGTTCGATTCGGCGAAAATGTCATCGGCGTCGCGGGCGCGCTTCACCTGCATGTAATAGGCGTAGAGCACGACAAGCAGGATCGAGGAAATGCCGGCGAACAGGGTGACGTTCATGGCGATTTCGCTGCGCCAGAACGAACGGATCGGCTCAAGCGAGCGCGCCGCGATGACCATGCCGCCATCATCGCCGAAGGGGATCATCGTCGCGTAATGCGGCTGGTTGTCGATATTGGTTTCGATGGTGCCGGGTGCGCCCGGAAAACGCTGTACGATGGCGATTTCGGGAAGCAGGGCGGGCAGGGAAGTGCCGATATAAAGCGTGGCGTCCTTGCCAGTGCCCGCGAAAATCCGGCCATTGCTGCCCGACAGAAGCACCATGGTGCCATCGGCAAGGCTGCCCGATGGCAGCGCTGCGACAAGGCTCGCCTCGGCGCGGCTGCGCTCCTGCGAGGCAAAGACGATACCGTTGTTGATAAGGGCCGCCTTGGCCGTCAGCGCCGTCAGTGCGGTGGAGTGGCGGGCGGCCTCTTCCATGCGGCTGTATTCGGCAACGATGCCCAGCATGCGAGAAGCCGCGATGACGACGAGAAAGGCGAGGATGAGAATGGGGATCAGGCGTTTCAGCAGGGTCTCGACCTGCGGCATCGGGCGGTCGGAGCCATTCATCAAACCCATCAGGTCGCTGGAGAGCCTTTCGCCCCAGGCCGCAAGATCAGAAAATTTGGCATACGGCCGCTCATCGCCCGCAGTCGCCCGCCGCACGTTCGTCATTGTCCCGCCTTCAAGATGTCCCCAGTGATTCGAAGCGCCGCCGCTCGAATATGTCTAGTGAATCAAATGTGATTCGCCGTGTCCAGAGGCAAAAGTTAAAAGAATTTTAACCCTTTGAACCGACTCCGTATTTTTTCGGGACAGCTCGAGACAGTCTGCGAAGCAGCTTGAACTGCGAGAAAAGCCGGCATGTCAGGAAGCCTTGTCGAAGGCGTCCAGTGCAGGCCCGAGCGCGCTGAGTATGCCATTTCCGGCCGCGGGAAGCCCGGTCAGCACCGCGCTGACGATATCCTCGCGGCTCGCGCCATGCGCCTTGGCCTCGATCACATGGAATGCCAAGCCGCCCTCCAGCCGCAGCGCGGCGAGAATGCCGATATATACGAGGCATTGCGTCCTGGCGTCCAGCGTGGAGGCCGCTCCCAGCCCCTGAACCGCCTGAAGCCAGACCGTTTGATGAGCCGGGGCTTCGGCGATAAAGCGCTGGAAGGAATTGCTGGTGTTGGAAATATCCGCCATCGGAGGTCCTTTTCCGGTTTGCGGCCGGTCCCCGGCCTGTCGCGGACGATCATGTCGCGAAATGCGTTGCGCCGCCTTGACGGAAATCAAGACGGCGCACTGGCATTTTCAAGAATATCGGCACTAGTGGATGTTTCCGGGTATCAACCCTTCAGGATACGTCCGACGATGTCGCTCACATCCGTCGAAAGGCCTTTTGCTTCGGCAATCGACGAAAGTGCGGCCTTGGCGTGTTCGGCGCGGCTCGCCTCAAGCGACCGCCAGGAGCGCATGGAGGTGAGAATACGGGCGGCAAGCTGCGGATTGCGCTTGTCGATGGCGATGATCTGCTCCGCGAGGAACCGGTAGGCGGCCCCGTCGGCACGGTGGAAACCGGTGGGGTTGGAGAAGGCGAGCGTGCCCACCAGCGACCGGACCCGGTTTGGATTGGTGGCGATGAAGTGTTTCGATTTCATCAGCGCCTTGATGCGCTCCAGCGCGCCGTCGCCGGGAATGGCGGCCTGCAGCGAGAACCACTTGTCGAGAACGAGCGCATTGTCGGCAAAGCGGGCTTCGAAGGCGGCAAGCGCCTCTTTGGTTTCCACGCTGTCGGGGAAGCGCTGGGTCAGGACGCTGAGTGCATGCGCAAGATCGGTCATGTTGCTGGCATCGGCATAGGCCTTTGCCGCCCGCGCCGGCGTTCCCTCTGCAAAGGCGAGATAGTTGAGTGCACCGTTGCGCAGCGAGCGACGCCCGGCACTGTCAGCATCCGGGCTATAGGCCTCGCCGTTACCCGCGCCGTCGGCAAGCTGTCGGAAGGTTTCAAGCCCGGCCGTGGCAACGGCCTTTATCGTGGCGTTACGCGCCTTGTAGATGGCTTCGGGATCGTAGCCGCCGCCCAGTTCGCGGGCAATGTCCGTTTCGCTCGGCAGCGCCAGCGCTTGCGCGCGAAAAGCGGGTTCGACCGCCGCATTGCCGGCGATTTCGATCAGCGTTGCGGTGAGGTCCGCATCCGTGCGCACCTCTTCGCCGTTCTGCACGGCTTTGGTGGCGGCAATCAGCGCCGGCAAAGCGAGATCGGTGAGCGCCTGGAAACGGGCGAACATATCCGTCTCGTGCCGGGCGATCTGCACCAGATCGGCGGCAGTCTGTTCGAAATGCAGGTTGATCGGCGCCGAGAAGCTGCGGTTGATCGACAGCACCGGCCGCGAGGAAATGCCGGAGAACGAGAATGTCTGGTTGCGTTCGGTCAGGTGCAGCACGCCGTTGCGGTATTCGCCGCCCGTGACAGCCAACGGCTCGGCGATCTGGCCGTTATCGAGGATAAGCGCCAGCGACAGCGGAATATGGCGGGGATGTTTCACCGGCTGGCCGGGGGTGGGGGCAACCGTCTGTTCCAGCGTCAGCCTGAAGGTGGCGTTGGCGGCGTCGTAAGCGGACGAGACGGAGACGAGCGGCGTTCCGGCCTCGGTGTACCACAGCGAAAACTGGGTGAGGTCGCGACCGCTGGCATCGGCAAAGCTCTTGACGAAATCCTCGACGGTTGCCGCTTCGCCGTCGTGACGTTCGAAATAAAGGTCCATGCCTTTCTTGAAGTCGTCTTCCCCAAGGATCGTGGCGATCATGCGGGTGACTTCGGCGCCCTTTTCATAAACGGTCGTCGTGTAGAAGTTGTTGATTTCGCGATAGGTATCGGGACGCGGCGGATGTGCCAGCGGACCCGAATCCTCCGGGAACTGCTCCGATTTCAGGTGGCGCACATCGGCAATGCGCTTGACCGGGCGCGAGCGCATGTCGGCGGAAAATTCCTGGTCGCGATAGACCGTCAGGCCTTCCTTCAGGCAGAGCTGGAACCAGTCGCGGCAGGTGATGCGGTTGCCTGTCCAGTTGTGGAAATATTCATGCGCGATAATGCGCTCGATATTGGCATAGTCCGCATCGGAGGCGGTTTCCGGGTCGGCCAGCACGAATTTGTCGTTGAAGACGTTGAGACCCTTGTTCTCCATCGCGCCCATGTTGAAATCGGACACGGCGACGATCATGAAGATATCGAGGTCGTATTCGCGGCCGAAGCGTTCCTCATCCCATTTCATCGAGCGTTTCAGGGCATCCATGGCATAGGCCGCGCGCGGCTCCTTGCCGTGCTCGACATAAATCTTCAACGCCACCTCGCGGCCGGAGACGGTGGTGAAACTATCTTCCACCACGCCGAGATCGCCGGCGACGAGCGCGAAGAGATAGCTGGGTTTCGGATGCGGATCGAACCAGGCCGCAAAGTGGCGACCTTCATCGTAATTGCCGCCGCCCAGAAAATTGCCGTTCGACAATAGCAGCGGATTGCCTTCCTTGGCGGCGATGATCGTCACCGTGTAAGGCGCCAGAACATCCGGCCGGTCCGGGAAATAGGTGATGCGGCGAAAACCTTCGGCCTCGCACTGGGTGCAATAAACGCCGTTGGTGCGGTAAAGCCCCATCAGCTGCGTATTGACCTGCGGATTGATGTAATTGGTGATGCAGATCTCGAAGGGAGCTTCTGCCGGCAGATCGCGGATCGTCAGGCTGTCAGGCGTCGCGTCATATTGGCTCGCGGGAACATCCACCTGATCGAGCAGCAGGCCCGAAAGCTTCAGTTCGTCGCCATCGAGAACGAGCGGCGCTGCCACGTCGGCGCCCTCTCGGCGATGAAAGATCAGACGGGCTTCGACCTTGGTATTCTTGGGGTCGAGTTCGAAGGTGAGATCCACCCGCTCCAGAACGAAATCGGTAGGGCGGTAATCTGCCAGGTGAACGATCTGGCCCGTGTCTGTTCGCATGACTGTTCCTGAATAACTTTGTCGTTGTTCTCCGGGCATCATGTCGTCATAAGGCCCGGATGTAAAATAGGTGCAGTATTCGTCACATTCATGTGCGCGTCGGAGGACGTTCTGTCCCGCCATGGAAGGCTTCTCCGGCCCTGCAGACGATCCTCCCGCCGCCGGACCTGCGGACCATGCCAGCAAATGTTGAACGATTGCTGAAATTGTATTTTATTTTCTTCAAATTTTAGCGCGTCTTGCCTTCGCCGGGCCAACGCAATCCATTGCGGCTGTCAGATCAACCGAATTCATGGGTGAATAATAATTTTTGATGCAAGCGTCGGGGTAATTGTTCTAGCCTTGCAAAAGTCCAATCCCCCTTGCGTCGTCCTTCCCCCGTGAAAAATTACCCGATGGCGTGTTTGCGCAGCCGATATGAGTAACTGCCGATGAACGCCGAACCGACAAATCCCTTTCGGGGGATAAGCCTGAAGCTGATTTCGGTCGGCTTTTTTCTGGTGATGCAGACCTGTATCAAGGCCTCCGGTCCCGATGTGCCGGCGGGCCAGATTACCTTCTTCCGCTCCGCTTTCGCCATCATCCCCATTGTCATTTATCTTGCCTGGCTGCATGCGCTGACCAGCGCGCTGCACACCAACAATCTCTTCGGCCATTTCAAGCGCGGTTTTCTTGGCATTCTCTCCATGGCCTGCGGGTTTTATGGCCTGACTTTGCTGCCGCTGCCGGAATTCATCGCCATCGGTTACGCCTCGCCGCTGCTCGCCGTCGTGTTCGCGGCCTTCATCCTGCGCGAGAAGGTGCGCATCTATCGCTGGAGTGCGGTTTTCGTCGGCATGATGGGCGTGCTGGTGATCCTGTGGCCAAAGATGACGCTTCTGAGGGAAGGCGGTTTTGCCGCGGGCGAGGGGCTGGGCGCTATTGCCGTACTCTGTGGTGCGGCGCTCGGCGGTCTTGCAATGATCCAGGTGCGGCAACTGGTGGACACGGAAAAGACGCCGACAATCGTTCTCTATTTCTCGCTTACCGCCACCCTGCTGTCGCTGGTCAGCGTACCTTTCGGCTGGAGCGCCCTAGATGCGAAACAGGCCATGCTGCTGATCACCAGCGGCATTTGCGGCGGTGTCGCGCAGATCTTCCTGACGGAGAGCTATCGCCACGCGGAGGTCTCCACCATCGCGCCCTTCGAATATAGCTCCATCGTCTTCGGGATCGCGGTCTCCTATATTCTGTTTGGAGACATTCCCACGCTCACCATGCTGATCGGCACGGCGATCGTGATTTTCGCCGGCATCTTCATCATTTTCCGAGAGCATCAGCTGGGGTTGGCAAGACGCGCGGCGCGCAAGGCCTCGACGCCGCAGGGGTGATGCGCCCAATGTGCCTGATGTCACAAGCCGTGCAGCATCTTCGAGCCAAAGCCACTGTCGTGTCGGCGTACGGTCCCGCAAAAGCAAAAGGCGCCCTCCCGAAGAAAGACGCCAGCGCGCAATCATAGATGTGGACAGGCTTTAAACCTGTCTTGAGTGCTCTCAGCGCTCGCGGAAATCCGCGAAGACAGCTGCAGGACGTGTGACGCGAACCTGCTGCATGGCAGCACGTGCGGTCATCTGTTCGTTAGCGGCAGCGCCGAAACGATGGTAACCCTGACTGGAGCGTGGGCCGAGGCCCGCCAGTCGGAGCGTTTCAAAGCCGGAATGTACCGGACGGAAGCGAGTGGTCATTGCCTTGGTTCCTTAAACCGAATTCCTCCCAAGACACGTTCGCCTTATCGCAGTGCAGCATGGATTCGGCAAGCCGGGCCAGCGCGTCGCTGTTATGCGTAATGCGCATGGCTTTTTTCATACTTCGTTTACGTTGAGTAAGAATCAGGCAATCAGCCTTCGGAGATTTTAGCCTGAAACGCCAATAAATCCTGCCATGCCAATGACTTGCTGGCAGGAGCGTTTAGAAGTTCCTGCGGATGCAGGCTGGCCAGCGCCGGTAAAACCAGGTGTCCGGCTGCGACATCACGCCACTGTCCGCGCAGCGTATGGATCGTTCCCGTACCGCCGAAAAAGAAACGTGCGGTCAAGTTGCCAAGAAGCAACAGGTGTTTCGGCTCCGCAAGGGCGATCTGGCGCTCGATGAAGGGGCGGCAAATATCCATTTCGGCCTGCGTCGGCGGGCGGTTGCCGGGTGGCCTCCAGGGCACGACATTGCCGAGCATGATGCCTGAGCGTTCAAGGCCGATTGCGGCCAGCATGCGGTCGAGCAGAAGCCCGGTCTTGCCGGCAAAAAGCAGGCCCTCGCGGTCATCATCCGCATCCGGCATGGGGCCGATGACCATGACGGCGGAAGCGGGGTCGCCCTCGGTGAAAACCGTGTTGCGGGCGCTGTTCTTGAGGTTGCAGCCGCTGAAACCCTCAAGCGCGGTTTTCAGTTCGGAAACCGACCTTGCGCTTTCCGCCGCAAAACGTGCTGCTGCCACGGCCTGTTCGTCCGGCATGGCGACATTTTGCTGAACTGCGGGAGCGGGCGGCGCGCCTCTCGTCGGGGCGGTACGACCTGCCGGCTGCCGCTGAGGAGCGTCGGCACGACGCTCTGTTCCGCCGTCCATCTGGCGTGCGGGCGCGGAGCTTTCCTGTCGCGCTGCCGGACGGGCAGCGCGGGCGGCGGCAAATTCGGCAAAACGGTCAACCGGCCCATCTTCCAGCAACCAGTCCACGCCCGCATCCGCATGGAAATGCAGAAGCGCGGCGAGTTCGGCCGGGGAAAGGTCGTGAGCGGCGATCATGGGGGGAAATTATCCCATGTTCCCCGCCCGGGGAACCCGTAAATCACGCTGTCCAGCGCTGAATGTCGCCGCTTTCACCGATCATGGCGAGACCATGCGCAATCGAGAGCAATTCGCCACCGGTTTCGATCCGGTCCGCGTCGAAACGGCGGGTGAAAAGCTCCCGCACCGCCGGCACGAAGGAGGTGCCGCCGGTCAGGAACACCTTGTCGATTGCATCAGGTGCGACCTGCGTCTTTTCCAGAACTTCGTCCAGCGCGCCTTCGATCTTGGCGAGGTCGTCGGCGATCCAGTTGTTGAAATCGCTGCGCTTGACCATCTTGCGGCCGGCCTTGCCGAGCGGCGCGAAGTTGAATTCCGCTTCGTCGGCCGAGGACAACGCCATCTTGGTGGCGGAAATCGACTGATAGAGCGGATAACCCTCGTCATGCTCCACCAGATCGATGAAGAGTTCGAGTTTGTCCGGTTCGAGCGCCGAGCGCACCAGCGATTTCAGATCGGTGAATTCCTTCGAGGTCTTGAAGATCGACAGCTGGTTCCAGCGGCCGAAATTCACGTAATAACCCGAGGGAACGTCCAGCACCTTGTCGAAACTCTTGAACTTGCTGCCCTTGCCGATTTCCGGCGAGACCAGATTGTCGATCATGCGGAAGTCGAAATGGTCACCTGCCACGCCCACACCGGAGTGACCGATAGGGGTGGCGGAAAGCTTGCCGGCATGGGTCTCGAAACGGATCAGCGAATAGTCGGTGGTGCCGCCGCCGAAATCCGCCACCAGCACATTGGCGTCCTTTTTCAGGCTCTGGGCGAAATAATAGGCGGCCGCTACCGGCTCGTAGACATAGTGGATATCAGGAAAACCAGCGCGGGTCAGCGCTTCGTTATAACGGGCAAGCGCAAGGGTTTCGTTTGGATTGCTGCCGGCGAAACGCACAGGCCGGCCGGCGATGACGGTCGAGACGTCGCTCGGCCATTCCGCGCCCGCATAGGTTTTCAGTTTGCGCAGGAACACGTCCATCAGGTCTTCGAAGCTCTGGCGCTTGGCGAAGATCAGCGTGCCCTGAAACAGCGGCGAGGCCGCAAACGTCTTGATCGACTGCAGAAAACGGCAATCGCCCGCATTGTCGATGAATTGGCGGATGGCGGCGTGGCCCGCTTCCACATGCAGGGCAGCAGCACCCAGGCCCGAATCCTTCATGAAGGAGAGCGCGGTGCGCATGCTGTCATCCGTGCCCGCGCTGCTGGTAAACTGCATGGAACGGCTATCGCCGCTACCGTCGGAAAGAGCCATGACTGTGTTGGTCGTGCCGAAATCGAGGCCCAGTGCACGCTTTTGCGTCATCGCCATATCCTTGTCGCCGATAGAAATGCTCGCCCGGCCTGAGAGGTGGCCCGACGTGAAAATAAAGGACGCCTTTGGCGCCCCGATGTCAGAGGAGGGCGGTTGATTGCATAAGCCCGACGGAATGGCAAGCGCCGCCTTCGCGTTTATTGTGACATTTGCATGAAGTAATTGCCGAAGAGGGGCCGGTCCTTGATGCGTGCATTAAATATTTTTTCGCACAAGCCGAGTATAAATCCGAAATATATCCTTGATGAATAGATTTTGTTTTATGTTGTTGCGTTTGTAAACGGAAGCCTCGATGTCCCACAAGCCGGCCCGTTCCACTCCTGAAGAAGCGCCACCCGAGCGGACGGCCCTCGTGCGCGGCGACGCAGAAAGTTTCAACCACCACCTCATGGATCTCCTGGAAGCGTCGCAGCAGGGTTACGCCCTTTTTGACGGCGGCGACGAGCTGCGTTTCGCCAATACGGCCTTCCGCGAGGCGCTCGGCATAGGGCCGGACAATTTCCCGAGCTGGATGGATCTCATGCGCGGCGGTTACCGCAGTTCCACCGGGACCGCCATTGAAACCTCCGATTTCGAACTGTGGCTGCGCTCCGCCAAGACGAGGCGCGGCAAGTTGCCCTTCCGCACCATCGAGACCAGCCTCAATGACGGACGCTGGATGCTGACAACGGAAACGACCCTGCCGGGCGGTTGGATGTTGTGCGTCGTTACCGATGTTTCCGAACTCGGCGTCGAATTGCGCGATCTCAGGCAGGAGCGCGACACGGCGCAGAAAGCGGCGTTGAGCGACGAACTCACAGGCCTTGGCAACCGCCGTTACGCCATGGAAATTCTCAACCACATGCTTGGCCCCAACAAGGCCCAGGCATTGGCGGTGATCATCATGGATATCGATCACTTCAAGTTGGTCAACGACCGCTTCGGACATGCGAGCGGCGATCTGGTCCTGAAGGATTTCGCCGGACGTCTCTGCGCCGCTGTCGGCCGCGACGATCTGATCGGCCGGATCGGCGGTGAGGAATTTCTGCTTGTTCTCAGCGGTTCGCGAATGCTGAGCGCGGAAAGCGTCATGCAGCAACTGCTGTCGTCGTTGACCACGGCATCGCCGCTGAGCGAGGTGCCGGATTTTCGCTATAGCTGCTCGGCTGGCATTGCGTTTGCCAATCCCGGCGAGAGCGCCAGCGAGGTGCTGCGCCGCGCCGACACCGCGCTTTATGAAGCCAAGAATACCGGCCGAAACCGCTTCGTGATTTACGGAGCGGCCTCTTAACCGGCCCTTACTCTTTTTAACGTCAGTTCGATTTCGCCGCGCCGCCATCTACCCTGAGCATCGTGCCGGTGATGTAGCTGGCCGGCACGGAGCAAAGGAAGGCGCCGGCGGCGGCGAATTCTTCCACCGAGCCGAGGCGGCCGGCCGGAATGCTCTTGACGGAGGCCTCGCGGACTTCCTCGATGCTTTTACCCAGACGCTTGGCGTTGGCGCCATCCAACTCATCGATACGGTCGGTATGGATACGGCCGGGCAGGAGAAGGTTGGAGGTGACGCCGAAACCAGCCACTTCGCTCGACAATGTCTTGCTCCAGCCGACAAGTGCGCCGCGCAGCGTGTTGGACAGGGCCAGATTGGGGATGGGTTCGAATACGCCGGAGGAGGCGACGGTCAGGATGCGGCCAAAACCCTGTTCCTTCATCTGCGGCAGCAGCGCATTGGTGAGCGTGATGACGCGCAGCACCATCGACTGGAAGAAGCCCTCCAGTTTCTCGGCCGTGATCTCCTGCGCGGTACCCGGTGTCGGGCCACCGGTGTTGTTGACGAGGATGTCGATGCCGCCGAGCTTGTCTTTTACGGCCTGAACCATGGATTCGACGAAATTATCCTCGGCAAGGTCGCCCCACACCCAGTCGGCCTTGCCTTTGCCAAGCGCGTTGATCGCCTTGCAGTTCGCATCCAGCTTTTCGCCGCTTCTGCCGACGAGAAGGACATGTGCGCCTTCCTTCGCCAGCGCCGTCGCAATGCCCAGCCCAAGGCCGCGAGAGGAGGCGAGAACGAGGGCGCGTTTGCCGGAAATGCCGAGATCCATGGGTTTTGTCCTGTCCTGTTTGCACCAGATCAACGAATGAGAGCGGGTTTTCGGGCGAAAATCGTATAGATTTTTCGCTATCCCGCTCCATCTGTGCTGTTTATAGGAAGGCGGCGCCCGCTTTTGAAGGTGAAATACGCGTCATGACGGAACAATCTCTGCTTAAATTCTCCATCGCCATCACGGTTCTTCTGGCCGTGTTCGGCATTGGCGCGGGCTTGTTCTCCGGTTCCTTCGCGGTGGTGTTCGATGGCGTTTACGCCCTGACCGACGCTTTCATGACGGTGTTGGCGCTCTTGGTAGCGCGGTTGATCGCCGCCTCCGCCGCGCCCAGGCCCGGTGGCCGGCTGGCGGAGCGTTTCACCATGGGCTTCTGGCATCTGGAACCGATGGTGCTCGGTCTTAACGGCACGCTCTTGATGGGGGCTGCGATCTATGCCCTGATCAATGCCATCGACAGCCTGATGGATGGCGGCAGATCGATCGAGTTCGATTACGCCGTCATCGTTACTTTCGTCAGTTTCGCTGTCTCACTCGCCATGGCGTGGTTCGTCAGAGGGCAAAACCGCAAGCTGAAATCCGCCTTCGTGGCGCTGGACGCCAAAAGTTGGCTGATGAGCGCGCTGTTGAGCGTGGCACTGTTTGCCGCCTTCTCCATCGGTTACGGGCTCACGGGAACGACCCATGCGTGGATCGCCCCCTATATCGACCCCGCCGTGCTGGCGCTGGTCTGCCTCATCATCATTCCCATGCCGCTCGGCAATGTGAAACAGGCGCTTGCGGACATACTTATGGTCACGCCGCTGGAGTTCAAACAGCATGTGGACAGGGTGGCGGGAGAAACCGTCGAAAAATTCGGCTTCTCCTCGCATTATTCCTACGTTGCAAGGGTAGGGCGTGGCCGGCAGATCGAACTGTTCTTCATCGTGCCGAAGAACTGGCCGGCTCGGCGTCTTGAAGAATGGGACGCGATCCGCGACGAGATCGGCGATGCGCTCGGCGGCGAGGGAGCGGACCGGTGGCTGACGATTGTGTTCACGACGGATGAGGAGTGGGCGGTTTGAGGAGGACGGTTGATGTGGGGGCGTGGCTGATGCGAAGCGGCTGATGGCGTTTGGCATCTTCCGGACCGAAGCGGTCCGCTAAGAGTCGGTACAAGGCCTGTTAAAAAGGTTTGTCATGTGATTCTTACAATTTTACGATCCCTTGGGATCGGACCGCTCTATCATTTTTCCTTTGAATCTCGTCTTTGTCATTTTGGGGCTTCACGTAACACCCCTGACGTTACCACCTAATTTAACATGTCGATCGCCCCACGCTAACGACTCAGGATGTCGGTGGAAAGACTATGACCGCTGTTGGCGCGACGCAGAAGACGGCCTCTGGCTCGAAGTGGTCATTGGCGTCGCCTTATACCCCTGTGCGGTGTGACAGTTTGCGTCGACCACAATTATAGAGCCGACACCCGGTTGCGACCGGCCCGTTTTGACAAATACAAGCCCTCATCGGCGCGTTTGAGTATATCGCTGGAAAAGCGATCCGGCTGGCCGAATTCGCTGACGCCGCCGCTGATAGTCGCTTCATAACGCAGGCTTTCCTTTAGGGTGATCGGAACATGCTCGCGCAGTCGCTCTGCAATTTCCAACGCATCGTTACGATGGGTACCCGGCATCACAACCACGAACTCGTCTCCCCCGAAACGGGCAATCACATCGCTCTGGCGCAGATGCTGTCGGCACAGGCGTGCGATTTCCACTAGGGCCATGTCGCCTGCGTGATGCCCCATCTGATCATTAAGCTGTTTGAAATTGTCGAGATCAAAAACGAGTAAAGAAGTCTGCGACTTTTCTCGTTCAAAGATCGCTAACCGGTGATCGAGGGTCTCAATCAGCTTCCTTCTATTGTATAGCCCCGTCAGGGCGTCCGTTTCGCTCAGTTGGCGGAGCTTTTGCTGGACGTCATTTTTATCGGTGATATTGCTCGCTACCCAGACAACGGCAGCCTCGCCCTCTACCTGAAAATTGAGAGCCTGAACGCGGCCTTCGAACCAGATGGAATGGCTGGGACCGTCGCCGGCTCCTTTGACATCACTGCCGCTGAGTTCATATTCGACGATATGGAGCACGCCGCTTTCCAGCGCCTTTTCAATTTCGGCGGCGAACCAGTGTGCCTTCTCCTCTTTCAGCACCTCGAACATGCTGCGCCCGACAAGATCGCTACCGTCATGATAGTGTCTAAGGTCTTTCCCGCCGAATATAGCCGCATAACGGCCACTGCGCGTCAAGATGAATGCGGGGTCCGGAAGGGAGGAAAGGATGGAAATCAATTGCTGCTGCGTAAACAAGGAATCACTTTCCCACATTGGCTGACGACGCGGCCCTGCTACAAAACACCCGTATGTGTACCCACACATGGTAGGTATTTCATTTGCAAATCAGCCCGCTAGTTCATCCAGATTGCCACAGCAGCATTTCACTTTTCTTAAATACTCAATTGTGGGAGGCGCGAAAGTCGTTCTCGATTGACCGATTGAGGCAGCCTTGTCACTGACAGTTCGGTGTTTGAGGTTATATTGCTTGAGCACTCCACCACCGATAGCAGCTTTAACTTCGACCGCGATCGGCTCTTTTGCTCGTCGCAAATTGAGCCTACGTTAGTCATTGCTGACGAATGTGAGCTATGTCCGCTTCTGGCGCAACGCGGAAGTGCCAGCCTCACCAAACACTAACCACTCTTGACGCACATACGCGTTGTTCCTATTTTATTACGTGAACGTAAAAGTAATAACTCAATCATCAGGTTGTCTGACAATAGGCTGGCGTGCGACATGTTTTGCCGCTATAGAAGCTCGACAAAGGCGTCCTGCTTTGCGAAGACAGGCATTGCTGAATGCGGTGTCGCGGATGGCTTTTCGCCCGGCGCGGGTTATGCACTGACGATGCCGGAAAGCGGATATATAACAACAGCCGGATGGGACCGGCGAGGTGAGAGGACAAGATGACGGAAGCGATGGAACTGCCGGAACGCGAAGCGATGGAATTCGACATTGTGATCGTCGGTGCGGGTCCTGCGGGCCTTGCGGCCGCGATCCGTCTGAAGCAGGTCGAGCCGGAGCTTTCGGTCGTCGTTCTGGAAAAGGGCGCCGAGGTCGGCGCGCATATCCTCTCGGGCGCCGTGGTCGATCCAATCGGCATCGACCGGCTTCTGCCCGGTTGGCGCGAAGAGGAGGGGCATCCCTTCAAGACCGAGGTCACGGACGACCAGTTCATGTTCCTGGGCCCGGCTGGCTCCATCCGTCTGCCGAATTTCATGATGCCGCCGCTCATGAACAATCACGGCAATTACATCGTCTCGCTTGGGCTCGTCTGTCGCTGGCTGGCGGAAAAGGCGGAAGCGCTCGGTGTCGAGATCTATCCCGGCTTTGCCGCCACCGAAGTGCTTTATAACGACGAAGGTGCTGTCATCGGTGTCGCCACCGGCGACATGGGCATCGAGAAGAACGGCGAACCGGGTCCCGCCTTCACCCGCGGCATGGAGTTGCACGGCAAATATGTGCTGATCGGCGAGGGCGTGCGTGGTTCGCTTGCCAAGCAACTGATAGCCAAATTCGACCTCTCGAAGGATCGCGAGCCGCAGAAATTCGGCATCGGCATCAAGGAACTCTGGCAGGTCAAACCGGAACACCACAAACAGGGCCTCGTGCAGCACTCCTTCGGTTGGCCGCTCGGTTTCAAGACCGGCGGCGGTTCGTTCCTGTATCATCTGGAAGACAATCTCGTCGCCGTCGGCTTCGTGGTGCATCTCAATTACAAGAACCCCTATCTTTATCCTTTCGAGGAATTCCAGCGCTTCAAGACGCATCCGGCCATTCGCGATACCTTCGAGGGTGGTAAGCGCATCTCCTATGGCGCGCGCGCAATTACCGAAGGCGGTTACCAGTCGGTGCCGAAGCTGACTTTCCCCGGCGGCGCGCTGATCGGCTGTTCGGCCGGTTTCGTCAACGTGCCGCGCATCAAGGGCAGCCACAATGCGGTGCTCTCGGGCATGCTGGCGGCGGAGAAGATCGTCGTGGCGATTGCCGCCGGCCGCGCCCATGACGAGGTGGCGGAGATCGAAGCCGAATGGCGCGAAGGCGATATCGGCAAGGACCTGAAGCGGGTGCGCAACGTCAAACCGCTGTGGTCGAAGTTCGGCACACTGGTCGGCGTCGGCCTTGGCGGTCTCGACATGTGGACCAACCAGCTGTTCGGCTTCTCCTTCTTCGGCACGCTGAAGCACGGCAAGACGGATGCGCAGAGCCTGGAACCAGCCTCCAAACACAAGCCGATCGCCTATCCGAAACCGGATGGCGTTCTGACCTTCGACCGGCTGTCATCCGTGTTCCTCTCCTCCACCAACCATGAAGAGGACCAGCCGGTGCATCTTCAGGTGAAGGACATGGAATTGCAGAAGCGTTCCGAACACGACATCTATGCCGGTCCCTCGACGCGTTATTGTCCCGCCGGTGTGTATGAGTGGGTGGAGAAGGACGGCAAGGAAACTTACGTCATCAACGCCCAGAACTGCGTGCACTGCAAGACCTGCGACATCAAGGACCCCAACCAGAACATCAACTGGGTGCCGCCGCAAGGCGGCGAAGGGCCGGTCTACGCCAATATGTAATATTGGTGCCGGCCCGCCGACAACCTTCGTCATGCTCGGGCTTGTCCCGGGCATCTGCAATCGATTGATTTTACGAGACGTGGTTGGATCCTCGGGACAAGCCCGAGGATGACGTCGCGTGGTGTTTGATCGCCAAAGGCTCTTTCACGGCGCGGACACGCCATGGCTGGATGCCTGCTCAATGCCGTCATGACTGAGGAGAGGCGTCGAAAGCCTCTTCCCCCCCAGTATTTGTGGATTGCCCTTCGATTTCTTACATATAGGATGTTGGGGTGTTGTACCGTCGCGTGGCCCATGGATTGTGGGTCAGGGATGCGGTAACGCCTTGAATGTGCATATGTTGCGTCTGGGCCGTGGCCCGGCGGCGGGAGTGAAAGAATGTCCGGCTTTCAAAGGCTGAATATCGTGCGGAATACAAGGTTCGTCGCCGGCTTAGTAGCAGGTGTGGTGGTTGCCGCGTCACTCAGTGGCGGTCCTCTGATGGCTGCGAGCTGCCGCGCCGACGCCATGGCCGGCATAGACTGGCGCGAATGCAACAAGCGCCTTCTGATGCTGGGTGGCAGCAATCTCGATGCGGCGATGCTTTACGGCACGGATTTCACCTATACCGATTTGCGCGGCTCGTCGTTTAAGGGCGCCAATCTCGAAAAGGCGAAACTCATCCGGGCGGCGCTGGGAGAGGCGAACCTGCAGGGCGCCAACCTGACCAAGGTGGAAGCCTATCGCAGCGACTTTACCGCCGCTGACGCCACCAGTGCCAAATTCAACAATGCGGAAATGCAGCGGACCAATTTCACCAAGGCCAAG
Organism: Agrobacterium arsenijevicii; assembly: GCA_000949895.1. GTDB lineage: Bacteria > Pseudomonadota > Alphaproteobacteria > Rhizobiales > Rhizobiaceae > Agrobacterium > Agrobacterium arsenijevicii. Next base: position 17,374 of record JWIT01000019.1, read on the forward strand.
CTCGACGGCGCGGATTTTACCAAGGCCGAACTTGGACGCGCTGATTTTCACGATGCCAGCCTGTCCGGTTCGAAATTTTCCCTGACCAACCTGTCGCGTGCCAGTTTTGCAGGTGCAAATTTTGGCGGTCCGGTGGATTTCGCCAATGCCTTCCTGCTGCTGACCCGGATAGAGGGGGTTGACCTTTCCGCCGCCACCGGCCTTGAGCAGAAGCAGATCGATATCGCCTGCGGTGATGCCAAGACCAAATTGCCGAGCGGCCTGACTACGCCTGCCGCCTGGCCATGCCCGGAAGATCCGGAAGACGATTGATAGACAAGGCGCGCACCCTTTCAGGCGCGCACCTCGCATATCCTGTCAGGTATCGATCAGAAGCCCGAAAGCACGATCTTGCCCTTGGCCGTGTTGCTTTCGATCAGGGCGTGAGCCTTGATCAGATTTGCGGCATTGATGGTGCCGAAAACCTCCGTCAGTGTCGTCTTGATCTTGCCGGCATCGACCAGTTCCGCAACGTGATTGAGCAGCCTGTGCTGTTCGATCATGTCAGGCGTCTGGAAAACAGCGCGGGCGAACATCATTTCCCAATGGATCGAAATGCATTTGCGTTTGAAGGCCATGACGTCGAAACCGCCGGCCGGATCGTCGATCAGCGCGAAACGGCCCTGCGGCGCAATCGCTGCCACGCTGTCGGCGGCGTGGATGTCGCTATGGGTGGTCGAGAACACGAAGCCCGGGGCACCGAGACCAAGTGCCTCCACCTGCGGGGCAATCGGCTTGCTGTGATCGACGACATGATGCGCGCCGAGATCCTTCACCCATTGCATCGTTTCCGGTCGCGAAGCCGTGGCTATGACGGTGAGGTCCGTCAGCGCTCTCAGAAGCTGGATGGCAATCGAGCCGACGCCGCCGGCGCCACCGATCACCAGAACGGCATTTGCCGCACCCGGAACCGGTTCCTTCACCCGCAGCCGGTCGAACAGCGTTTCGTAAGCGGTGATCGCGGTCAGTGGTAGCGCTGCGGCTTCCTCGAAATTCAGGGACTTCGGCTTTGCGCCGACGATGCGCTCGTCAACCAGATGGAACTCGCTGTTGGAGCCGGGGCGGTTGATGACACCAGCATAAAACACCTCGTCGCCCGGTTTGAACAGCGAGACCTTGTCGCCGACAGCCTTCACCACACCGGCGGCATCGAAGCCGAGCACGCGGACAGCACCATTTTCCGGCGCCTGGTTGCGGCGAACCTTGGTGTCGACAGGATTGACCGAAACGGCCTTCACCTCCACCAGAATGTCGTGTCCCTTCGCTTCCGGCTGCGGCAGGTCGATGTCGAGAAGGGCATCCTTCGCGGTGATGGGCTGGCTCGTCTTGTAACCGATGGCGCGCATGAACAGTCTCCTTTGCTTGTTTGCGTGCCTCTTACTTGATACATATGAACATCGATCGCAAGAATGCACATTTTGTGATGATACATACAAAAAGGATACTGTGATGTCGCGACCGCGCGCCAAGCTTACCGGCAACTTTCCCGGCTGCCCGGTGGAGTCCGCCTTGAGTTTCCTCGACGGTAAATGGAAGGGCGTGATCCTCTATCATCTCATCAATGAGGGCACACTGCGCTTCAACGAGCTGCGCCGCCACATTCCAAGCGTCACCCAGCGCATGCTGACCAAGCAGCTGCGGGAACTGGAAGAGGCGGGCCTGATTTCGCGCACCGTCTTCCCGGTGGTGCCGCCGCGTGTGGACTACGCGCTGACGCCGCTCGGCGAGACCATGAAACCGGTGATTTCGGCGCTGAAAAGCTGGGGTGACGCCCATGTCGTGTGCAAGAACGGTGCGAAATACACCCAGCTTCCAGAGGCTGCGGAGAAGGCGGCCTGAAAAATCACGGGTAAAACCACGTCCTGCCGCGCTCCTTTTTCATGGTGCGACGCAACACGGATTTGCCCCGTTTGATGCATAATGCTGCGAACTTGATTCGCAGCAGGGACATCAAAACACATGAGCATCGGTTGGTTGGAGGCCGGATTTCTCGGCCTTTTGCAAGGACTTACGGAATTTCTTCCGGTTTCTTCAAGCGCGCATCTGAGGATAGCCGGAGAGTTTCTGCCCTCCGGCGCGGATCCGGGTGCCGCCTTCACCGCGATTACGCAGATCGGCACGGAAATGGCTGTTCTGGTCTATTTCTGGTCGGATATCATGCGGATTGCCGCCGCCTGGCTCCGGCAGAACCTTCGTCTCGGCCCCTATGACAAGTCTGATGCGCGGCTCGGCTGGCTGATTATCGTCGGCTCGGTGCCGATCGTGCTGCTCGGCCTGTTCTTCAAGGATGCCATCGAGCATTCGCTGCGCAACCTCTACATCACCGCCGTGATGCTGATCGTCTTCGGCATCATTCTCGGCGTTGCCGACAGGATCGGCAAGAAGCGCTACAAGCTGAACCAGCTGATCTGGCGTGACGGCATCCTGTTCGGTTTCGCGCAGGCGATGGCGCTGATCCCCGGCGTATCGCGCTCGGGCGGCACCATCAGCGCCGGCCTGCTTTTAGGCTACACGCGCGAAGCGGCCGCACGGTATTCCTTCCTGCTCGCCGTTCCCGCCGTCTTCGGCTCGGGTTTCTACCAGCTGTTCAAAAGCATCGGTGAGGACAACCCGGTCGGCTGGGGCCAGACGGGGCTCGCAACGCTGATCGCCTTCGTCGTTGGTTACGCCGTGATCGTCGTCTTCCTCAAGCTCGTGTCCACCAAGAGCTACATGCCCTTCGTCTGGTACCGCGTGGTTATTGGCTTTATTTTGCTTGGGCTGCTGGGCACGGGTGTTATCAATGCTGGTGGGTGAGGGGAAGGTCACTCGCCGTCATCCTCGGGCTTGACCCGAGGATCCACACCACGGCGCACCATGGATCCTCGGGTCAAGCCCGAGGATGACGATGGAGAGGTTTCGATTTTTTCAGGTAAGGCCCGCTCTTTCGAGCGGGCCTTTTTCGTTTCAGAGCAATGTGCCGCTGAGGATGACCAGAGCCACCGAGAAGTAGATGACGAGGCCGCTGACATCCACCAGCGTGGCGACGAAGGGGGCAGAGGCGCTGGCGGGATCGAGCCGCAGGCGTTGTAGCAGGAAGGGCAGCATGGAGCCGGCCAGCGAACCGAAGGTAACGATGCCGACAAGCGCGGAAAACACGGTGGCGCCCACCAGCAGCCAATGGTCGCCGTAGTCGTAAAAGCCTGCCTGCTGCCAGATCGTCAGACGCAGGAAGCCGATGGCGCCCAGAATGCAGCCGAGCGTGAGACCCGTCGGAATTTCCCGCAGCAGCACCCGCCACCAGTCCGAAAGCTTCAACTCGCCAAGCGCCAGCGCCCGGATGATGAGCGAGGTTGCCTGCGAACCGGAGTTACCGCCCGATGACATGATGAGCGGAATGAACAGCGTCAATACCACGGCCTTTTCCAGCTCGCCTTCGAAATGCTGCATGGCGCTTGCCGTCAGCATTTCGCCGAGGAACAGGGCGGCAAGCCAGCCTGCGCGCTTGCGGATCATGTCGGGAAAGCCCATTGCCATATAGGGCTTGCCGAGCGCTTCCATACCACCGAACTTGTGGGCGTCTTCCGTGGTGTCTGCGATCATGGTGTCGATCACGTCGTCCACGGTGACGATGCCGAGAATATGCGAGTGGTCGTCAACGACGGGAAGTGCGAGCAGGTCGTGCTTGCGGATCAGCCGTGCGACATCCTCCTGCGACATCAGGGGGCTGGCACAAACGATACCTTCCTTCGATGCGACGGAGAGAATGGAAGCGCCGGCTTCGCCGGTCAGCAGGCGACGCAGCGTCACAACGGTTGTCAGCGTTCCGTCCTGCGCCAGCACATAGATGGCATAGACCGTTTCACGCGACCGCTCGACAACGCGGATGTGCGAAAGGGTCTGTTCCACCGTCCAGTTATCAGGCACGCTGACGAATTCAGTGGTCATGATCGAGCCGGCGGTGCGTGGCGGATAACCCATCAGATGTTTGATGGAGAGCGCGGTCGTGCGGTCCAGCCGGGAAAACAGCTTTGCGCGGGGCTCTTCTTCCATTTCCGCCATGACGTCGGCCACGCGGTCGTCAGACATCAGGTTGACGAAGCGGGCGGCCTGTTCAAGGGGAATGCCGGCAATGATGGCGGCTGCGTCATGCAGCTCCGGCCGGTCGAGAATGGCGACGGCCTTTGCCTGCGGCATGGCGAGCAGGGCAGTTATGGCAGCATCGGTATCAAGCGTGTTGAGGTGCTCGACGCGTTCTGCAATTGTCGTGGAACCGGCATTTCCGCTGCGGAGAAGACGTGCGGCCTTGCTGGCTCTCTGGGAGAGGGTGTGGAAGTTCATGATTGCTCACCTTTCCGTCGATTCGCCGATTACGGCGAACGCGGTGGTGAGCCGACAGGGGTCGGATCAGTTCCCGTTCGCCGCTTTCGGCAAAGGCAATCGACTACTACTGTCGCTAGACATCAAATGATGCTCCGTTGAAATCCGCGCCGTGCCGGGTCACGGCCTGTGCGTAGCGTCGTGTGCGCCTGAAACGAAAAAGAGTCAAGCGAGGCAATTGTGAAATTTCCGTAAGGTTTCCGGCCGGTGCCGGAAAGGGCATTCCAGCCGCTGAAAAACCGGCATTCAGCCGGCTTTTGCGCGCCTCTCGACGGTGACGGAAACAAGGAAAACGCCAAGCCCGAGGAGGGAAAGAACCGCCCCCACATAACCGGTGGAAGCGTAACCGAAGCCCATGGCGATGACCATGCCGCCGAGCCATGCGCCAAGTGCGTTGGCGATGTTGAAAGCGGAGTGGTTGGAGGCGGCGGCAAGCGTCTGCGCATCCGCCGCGACATCCATCAGCCGCGTCTGCACGGCAGGGCAGGCGGCAAAACCGCAGCCGATCAGGAAGACGCAGAGGCACAGCATGAACGGGTCATGCGCCGTCATGCCGAACACGGCCATGACGACCACGTTGAAGGCCAGCATGCCGCCAATCGTGCCGTTGAGCGAGATATCGGCGAGCCGCGAGCCGACGACATTACCGACATTCATGCCGATGCCGAACAGCGCCAGCACCATGGAGACGGTGGAGACCGGCATCATCGCGACATCGGTGGTGGTCTTGGCGATATAGCTGAAAACCGAGAACATGCCGCCGAAACCGACCGACGCGATGGCAAGCGTCAGCCACACCTGCACACGGCGGAAAGCACCGAGCTCACGCCACACGCTCGCGCCTTCCTCCACCTTGTCACGCGGCTGGAACAGCCACAGCAGGGCGACGGTCAACAGCCCGATGCCGCCGACCAGCATGAAGGCCGCGCGCCAGGAAAGCATCTGGCCGAAGAAGGTTGCAAGCGGGGTGCCGAGCAGCGTGGCGATGGTGAGGCCAAGCATGACACGGCCGACGGCGCGGGCGCGTTTATGGATCGGCGCCATGGAGGCCGCCACCAGCGCCGCAACGCCGAAATAGGCGCCATGCGGCAGGCCGGTGATGAAGCGCAGTACGGTGAAGCTCAGGAAATCCGGTGCGAGGGCACTCAGAATATTGCCGAGCGCAAAAAGTCCCATGAGGCCGAGTAGCAATGTGCGCCGCGTCATGCGCGCGGCGAGAACCGCGATGATGGGCGCGCCGATGACGACACCGAGCGCATAGGCCGTGATGACGTAACCCGCCTGCGGCACCGTCACGCCATAGGTCGTGGCGACATCCGGCAGCAGGCCCATGATGGCGAATTCGCCGGTGCCGATGCCGAAACCGCCGGCGGCCAGCGCTAGTTCGATAAGAGCGACGGCAAACGGCGTCAATGCCACGGCGGGAGTGGCCGTAACAATGGTTTCACTCTCCGCGTCAAGGCGGGCTTCCGAAATGTTCGTCTGGCTCATTGTGACCTGAAAGGGGGGAGGACCCCACAGAAAAAAGGGCAAGACCGTATGGGAACGGTCTGCCCTGACTGGAGATGCGCGGCCATGAAAATGACCTTAAGTGATCCCTAACATGAAATGATGCGTTGCGGTAGAGCGATTCTCGGCAAAAGTGCATCTTCACGCGATGGTGTTCGGAACTCTATAGGGCCCCAGGCATTTACGCGCGGCTGCGTCGCGGGAACGGGTTGGAAATATGAAGCTCATTGCAGTTTTCAATCGTGATGGCGGCACTTTTCGCACCACGGATATGGATGCCTATTGCGACCATGTCCGCGCGGTGTTTTCCCGTGCCGGCCACGCAATCGATTGCCGTGTCGTCTCCGGCAAGGAAATCGTCGAGGAAATGCAATATGCCGCCGAGGAGCCTGATATCGAAGGCATCATTGCCGGCGGCGGCGACGGCACAATTTCGGCGGCCGCCAGCATTGCCTGGAAACACGGCATCGCGCTCGGCATCGTGCCGGCCGGCACCATGAACCTGTTTGCGCGCTCGCTGAAACTGCCGCTCGATATCCACCTGGTCTTGGAGACGCTTGCGAATGGCGAGGTCGCCAATGTCGATATCGCCAGCGCCAATGGCCGCCTGTTCGTGCATCAGTTTTCCGCGGGCCTGCATTCGCGCATGGTGCGTTACCGCAACAATCTCGCCTTCGCTTCCCGTATCGGCAAGATCAAGGCGAGTGTCCGCGCCGCCATCAGCGTCATTCTCAACCCGCCGGTCTTCGAGGTGGAATATACGGTCAACGGCAGGACCCAGCGCCGCAAGGTCTCAGCCATCTCCGTCTCTAACAACGAATTCGGCCGCAACTCGCTTTTGGTGGCGGATAACGTCTCGGGCGGCCATCTCGGTTTTTACCTCACCGATCCCCTGCGCCCCTCCGGCGTCGCAAGGCTTGCTTTCGACATTCTGCGCGGCAAGCTCAAGGAAAACGCCGCGGTGACGGCGACGACCGTGACGGATGTGGAGCTGCATTTCCCCAAGAAGCGTCACGATCTGCGCTGCGTCATCGATGGTGAATTGCTGCCGATGCAACGTGACGTCGCGCTGGAGGTTCACGCCGGCGAATTGAAGGTGCTGGTGGGGCAGGCCTTCTTCGCCTAATGCCCGCTCGTTCAACAGGCGGTTATTCCCCCTAAAAACGCCAGTCTTGCCAAATCGGGGCCGCCCGGCCATGTTCGGTTGGGTGCGGTTCCATCGGGGCCGTGGCTTTTGCGGGAGTGCGATCTGTCATGAATGAAGTCTCCAGGGCGATGTCCAATCTGGCCGCCATCGATGCCGCCCATCACCTTCACCCCTTTTCCGATATGGGCAAGCTAAACGCCGCCGGCACCCGCATCATCGAACGGGCGGAAGGGGTCTTCATCTATGACAGCACTGGCAAGAAATATCTCGACGCCTTTGCCGGCCTGTGGTGCGTGAATATCGGTTACGGACGCCGCGAGATGGCCGATGTCGTGCAGCGCCAGATGAACGAACTACCCTATTACAACGCCTTTTTTGGCACCACGACACCGCCTGCGACACTTCTGGCGCAGAAGATCGCCTCCCGTGCCGGGCCGAAGATGAACCATGTGTTCTTCACCAATTCCGGCTCGGAAGCCACCGACACCTGGTTCCGCATGGCGCGGGTCTACTGGAAGGCGCTTGGCCATCCGGCAAAAACGAAGGTGATCGCAAGGCGCAACGGCTATCACGGCTCGACGGTTGCCGGCGCTTCGCTTGGCGGCATGAAGTGGATGCACGAGCAGGGCAACCTGCCGATCGAGGGCGTCGCCCATATTGGCCAGCCCTATTGGTACGCCGAGGGCGGCGATCTCTCACCCGCTGAATTCGGCCTGAAGGTTGCCCGCGAACTGGACGCGAAGATTGATGAGCTTGGCGAAGAGAACGTTGCCGCTTTCGTGGCGGAACCCATTCAGGGCGCGGGCGGCGTCATCGTGCCGCCGGAAACCTACTGGCCGGAAATCACTCGCATCTGCAAGGCGCGCAACATCCTGCTCGTGTCCGACGAGGTGATCTGCGGTTTCGGCCGTCTCGGCTCCTGGTTCGGATACCAGCATTTTGGCGTGGAACCGGATTTTGCGCCCGTCGCCAAGGGCCTGTCTTCCGGCTACCTGCCGATAGGCGGCGTCATCGTTTCCGACCGTGTGGCGGAGGTGATGCTGACTGAAGTCGGTGATTTCAACCACGGCTTCACCTATTCCGGCCACCCCGTCTGCGCCGCCGCCGCGCTGGAAAACCTCCGCATCATCGAGGATGAGGGGCTGGTGGAGCGGGTGCGTGACGATATCGGCCCTTATTTTTCGCAAGGTTGGAAAAGCCTGACCGATCATGAGCTGGTGGGCGAGGCGGTGAATGTCGGCCTGATGGGTGGCCTGCAGCTGACAGCCGACAAGGCGACCCGCAAACGTTTTGCCAAGCCGGACGACATCGGCACTGCGGTGCGCAACCATTGCCTTGCAAACGGCCTCGTCATGCGCGCCACGGGCGACCGCATGCTGGCTTCGCCGGCGCTGACGATCAGCCGCTCGGAGGTGGACCAGATCATCGAGACGCTGCGCAAGGGGCTCGACCACCTGCGCGATACACAAGAGCATTTCCAGTAAAAGCGCGTAGCGGTTTTACGTCCGGGAAATGCGACAAAAAGCTCTAAGGGAGGAATGACATGGCAGGACAGGAACATCATTACGCCGTTCAGGTGAAATGGACGGGCAATCGCGGCAAGGGGACTTCCGGTTACCGCGACTATGAACGTGATCACGTCATTTCGGCCGGAGGAAAAGCGGATATCGCCGGCTCCTCCGATCCCGCCTTCCGCGGCGATCCCTCGCGCTGGAACCCGGAAGACCTGCTGGTCGCCTCGCTCTCGGCCTGCCACAAGCTCTGGTACCTGCATTTCTGCTCCGTCAACGGCATCATCGTTGAAGACTACGTCGACAATGCCGAGGGCACGCTGGTGATGGAAAAGGATGGAGCGGGCCATTTCAGCGAGGTGGTGCTGAAGCCGGTCATCACCATCTCGAAAGGCGATCCGGCGAGAGCGGATGAATTGCACCACGACGCGCATGAGAAATGTTTTATCGCCCGGTCGGTGAATTTTCCGGTGCGTGTGGAGGGGACGGTGAAGGTGGTTTGAGACGGATGTGGGGGCTTCCCCAGCGCGCGTAGCGGATTATTGTGCTCGCCCCAAACTCAACGTCATCCTCGGGCTTGACCCGAGGATCCATAGTCGACCGGGTGGTGGATCCTCGGGTCAAGCCCGAGGATGACGACGGAAAGGTTTCCAGCCTTTGCAGCGCCTCAAGGTGTATGAACAAACATCAACACCTTGAGGGCGCGATGACCAATCTTATTGGAACGCCGTCTCGTAAAAGCTTCTGAGCTTGCGCGAATGCAGCGTTTCCGTCGGCATGGCGGCAAGTTTCTGCACGGCGCGGATGCCGATTTGCAGATGCTGGGCGACCTGGGTGCGGTAGAACTCCGTCGCCATGCCCGGCAGCTTCAATTCGCCATGCAGCGGCTTGTCGGAGACGCAGAGCAGGGTGCCGTAGGGCACGCGGAAGCGGAAACCGTTGGCGGCGATGGTGGCCGATTCCATGTCGAGCGCAATCGCGCGCGATTGCGACAGGCGCTTGACCGGGCCAGCCTGATCGCGAAGCTCCCAGTTGCGGTTGTCGATGGTGGCGACGGTGCCGGTGCGCATGATGCGCTTCAGCTCGAAGCCCTCGTAACCGGTAACTTCCGCGACGGCGCCTTCCAGCGCCAGCTGCACTTCGGCCAGCGCCGGGATCGGCACCCAGACCGGCAGGTCGTCGTCGAGAACGTGGTCCTCGCGCACATAGGCATGCGCCAGAACATAGTCGCCAAGCCGCTGGCTGTTGCGCAGGCCGGCACAATGGCCAACCATCAGCCAGGCATGCGGGCGCAGCACGGCAATGTGGTCGGTGATTGTCTTGGCATTCGAGGGGCCGACGCCGATATTGACCAGCGTGATGCCGGCATGGCCCTTTTTCTTCAGGTGATAGGCGGGCATCTGCGGCAGGCGACCGAGGACCGAGTCCGTTTCCGGCTTGTCGGAGCCTGCGGGGGTGATGATGTTGCCCGGCTCCACGAAGGCGGTATAGCCTTCGCCGCCATTCTTCATCAACTGCCGCGCCCATGCGGCGAATTCGTCGATATAGAACTGGTAGTTGGTGAACAGCACGAAGTTCTGGAAATGGCTGGCGCTGGTCGCCGTATAGTGGCTGAGGCGGGCCAGCGAATAATCGATGCGCTGCGCCGTGAAGGGGGCGAGCGGCGCCGGTTCGCCGGGCACCTGATCATATTCGCCATTGGCGATGAGATCGTCGGTATTGTTGAGGTCCGGCGTATCGAAAAGATCGCGCAACGGCACGTCGGAAAGCGACGAAGCCGCCGCCGCCTCGACATAGGCGCCTTCGCCAAAGGCGAAATGCAGCGGAATGGGCGTGGCCGATTCCGAAACGGTGACCGGAACGCTGTGGTTCTTCATCAGAAGCCCCAGCTGCTCTTTCAGGTAATGGCGGAAAAGTTCCGGCCGGGTGATCGTCGTTGTGTAGACGCCGGGGGCGGAGACATGGCCATAGGAAAGCCGCGAATCGACGTGGCCGAAGGTAGCGGTCTCGAGGCTGACCTGCGGGTAGCAGGCGCGGTAGCGGCCGGTGATCGGCGCGCCCTTGGCAAGGTCGGTGAAGGAATTGATGAGGAACGCCGTATTGCGTTCGTAAAGCGCGGTCAAAGCCTCGACAGCTTCTTTCGGGTCCGTGAATGTCTGCGGCGCGAAAGGCTCTGGGCTGATGAAGGAGAAGGGCGGAATCGTTCGTTTTGCTATTGTCATGGCCCATTATAAGAGGCCTATTTCGACAGGCAAGCGACAGAAATACGAAGAAACTGAAAAGAAACGGAAAAAGCAGTCGGGATAATGGCGGGGCGGTGAAATCTCAGCCGAGCGCGCCGCGCTGCAGGCTCATCAAAAGCACGAAGCCTGCACCCTTCGATGCCGGGCGGGGATCGGCCTTGTAAATCGCAAGACCCGCCACCGGGCCGAGAAAGATCGAGGCCATCAGCATCAGTCGCAGTGCGGAAAACAGGCCGTTGGAAAAGCTTGCGGTCATCGGCCGGTCCTTAAAGCACAACGGGGCAATGGGCAGCAGGCGTCGGGCCATGCTGGCAGGCGAGTGCCGCCCCCGCATTCACGCGCTGAAAACTGCGGTTGGGATTAACGACGAGCGAGGCGAAGGACATGGCGAAGATCGCCATGAGAAACGCGAAGATTGCCAGCCGGCTGATCAACTTTGTCATGTCCATTCCCCTTTATTGGAGTTCATGGACAGAGTTTTGCCACACTCGGACTGAACGGACCCTGAGACCCCGGTTCATATGGTGTTCAGGGAGATTAACGGGATTGTTCCGGCATGAATTGAGGCGACGGCTGGCTCCAGCGGCGTCAGATCGCCACTTTTCGATCATGCCGGAGAGGCTGCCGCTCGTGCGGTGAGTTCGGTGACGAGGTCGTCGAATGCTTCGGGATTAGTAATGTCGACGACCGGTATTTGGTGTTCCCGCGCGGATACCAGCATTTCGGTATTTTCACGCAGCGACCGCTGGATGAAGGCGTCCATGATCCGGCGCTGCTCCGCCGTCGCATCTTCGTATCGTGCCTCTGAGCGCATCCTCGCCAGAAGAAAATCGTCCTCGGCATGGAGAAAGACCCCGGCGACGGTGCCGCCAAGCAGCGGCGCGACGAGTTCCGGCCGCAAAGCCGCGCCTTCGAAAATTACGGGAGTGCCGATGTCCGATCTGCTGTCGATCAGTCCACGGATAAGCGGCCAGATATTCTGATGATGGGCCTTCAGAAACCAATGGATCGTTTCTGCCGAGAGCCGCCTGTAATATTCCTCCACGGGCGCCGGAATGCTGGGCCAGGGTCGTCCGGGGTGGCGCGCGAGACTGTCCGTGGAAATCGCCTCGCAAAGGAGCTTTGCGCTCAATAGACCGGCAAGGGTGCTCTTGCCGACATGCGAGGTGCCCGAAATCAGGATTGTCGAAAGGGTGGGGCGCATTAAGTCGCTCTTGATGGTGTTCGGCTGAGCCGCACAATACATCAGCGGATATATCTGTTCCACGCCGCATCCGCTTGCGACGACGGACAAGCTGTCAAAAGCCTGCCCGCCGCATCTTATTATATTACAACCGCGTCCAGGTCTGTGATTTGCACAGGATCTTCAGCACGCAGCCCTTCATGCTCAGCGAGTTGCCGGAAACGGTGCCGGTGCCGCTATAGGTCTTGTCATTGGCGGGGTCGGTGATTTCGCCGGCATAGTTGTTTCCCTTGCCGGAAAGCTTGCCGATCTGTTTTCCGGCGCTTTTGCCGGTTTTCAGCGTTACGCAAAAGGCCGTGCCGCACGGGGCGATCGCGGCTGTCTCGCCGCTTGCCGTCTTCCAGTTGCCTTCAATCGGCTCGGCGGCAAAAGCAAGGTCGCCACCCATCATGAGGGCAGCGGCAATCATCATCACACGCTTCATAAAAACTCCTCCGTCCATGTCGCGCTGTTCCTTGCCCGTTTCGTCCTCCGCACGGGCAGGCGGATAGTATTTGACGTTCACGTAAAAGGAAACAGAAAATTGCGACTGCAAGGCGGCATTTGCGCCGGTTGCGGGAACGGAAGAGGGGGAATTCAAAAATCGTTGTTTGGATCGTGGTGAATGAAGGGTTGAAATCCAATTCTAAAGGTTTCGTAAAATTCGCTCCAAAGTCCTTAATTTCCGCACCTTGCGATATTTAACAAAAACCCAATTTTACCAATCGTTTGCAGTTTGTTTGCGGCCCATTAATCATGCCTTTTAAGCGCCCGTTGAAAGCCTCATGGCATATTGGGGTCATCAAAAGCGCAGGGAAAACCTGCCGGCCGGAAGAACAAAAAAGCCGCATAAGACGGCGGTTCCGAAGGTTAGCCTCAACAAGAAGGCAATTGATGAAACAGGCGAGAAGACAGGGATTAAAACGATGGCACGCTTTGAAATTCGCGATATCGAAATGGCAGTTGCCGGTGGCGAAGCCCGCGCCGACACCCTTTGCAATCTCGGCCTGGTCTATGCGACCGGCCGGGGATGCAAGGTGGATCTGGTCACGGCCCACAAATGGCTCAACATCGCCGCGATCCGCGGATCGGAAAGAGCCGCTTCGATGCGTGCCGATCTTGCCCGCAACATGACGAAAGCGGAACTGGCCGAAGCGCTGCGTGCCGCCCGCGACTGGATGACGATGCACTAAAACATCGCATCCGTGACAGAATTTCCGGTCTGGTTCCCTCCAGTCCCGAAGACCGGTACAAACGAAAGTAAACCCGAAGGGGAATGCGGCGAGGGCTTTGAAAAGGAGCTTTTGCGCTGACACATCAAACCGCGACCGGCAGAAACAAGGCCGGCGCGGTTTTCTTATGTTTGGCGATGTCGGTTGCGGGAAAATGATTCGCGAACAGTGGTTTGCGGGCTGGTTTTGAATCGATACGCGCAGTGCGCAACACCGGATTACATGCTTGCCGGAGCCCTCCGCCCTCATCCCTGTGCTTGTCACAGGGATCCAGCAGAAGCACGTCCGTGCGGCGGAAGACTCTTTTCAGCCCAAAGACTTGGGCTGGCTAGATTCCTGTGACAAGCACAGGAATGAGGGAGGCGTCATCCGCCTCACCCAATCGCCTTGATAACCTTCGGCAGCGCCCGCTCAAAAAGATCGAGCTTGTCGTCCGGTCCCACACTCACACGAATGCAGCGGTTGAGGGGTGCCACGCCCGGCATGCGGATGAACACGCCATGTTCCATCAATCCGTCGACGATGGCGCGGGCGTAAGTGCCGTCGCGCTGGCAATCGATGGTGACGAAATTGGTGGCGGAGGGCAGGGGCGAAAAGCCGTTGTTGCGGGCAATCGCGGAAATGCGATCGCGGGCCACCGAAATTTTTCCAACGACTTCATGCAGATAGGCCTGATCCCTAAGCGCCGCCAACGCGCCGGCGACCGAAACGCGCGCCATGCCGAAATGGTTGCGGATCTTGTCGAAGGCTTCGACGTTGCCAAGCGTGCCGATGGCGTAACCGACGCGGGCGCCCGCAAGCCCATAGGCTTTCGAGAAGGTCCGCATGCGCAGGATGTTCGGCTGGCCGATCAGCGCATCGATGGCCGGAACGGCACTGGCGGGTGCGGTCTCGCAATAGGCCTCGTCCAGAATGAGCAGGCAGGTTTCCGGCAGCGCGCGGGCAAAGGCCACGACTTCGCTTGCCTCCCACCAGCTTCCCATCGGATTGTCGGGATTGGCGAAATAGACCAGCGGCGCATTTTCCCGGATGACAAGATCGAGAAGCCCGTCGAGGTTCTCGTGATCATCGACATAGGGCGTGGTCACGAGTTTTCCGCCAAAACCGTTCACATGGTAATTGAAGGTAGGATAACCGCCGAGCGAAGTGACCACCGGCGTGCCCGGCTCGATGATCAGCCTTGCGATTTCACCCAGCAATCCGTCAACGCCGCAGCCGATGGCGATATTGTCGCGCGAAACGCCGTGATGGATGGCGAGCGCTTCCTTCAGTTCGAAATTTTCCGGATCGCTGTACATCCAAGTCTCGGCCGCCGCATCGCGCATGGCAAGAAGTACGGAAGGGGCAGGGCCAAAGCCGCTTTCATTGGCGCCTATCCGCGCTTCCACCTTCAGGCCGCGGTTCCGCTCGATGGCTTCAGGGCCGACAAAGGGAACGGTTGAGGGAAGAGAGACGGCAAGCGGCGTAAGACGTGAAAAAGCGGACATTGGCTGAGAGTTCCGGTACCTGTTTGAAAACCCGGCACACAATAGGTGCAAATAAACCGGACGCAAGCCGCGCCCGGTTGCCGGATGACTGTTTTGGAACAGTTTTTTCAACCGTCACGCCGGGAAAGAAAAACCTGCCGGCGATTCGGTGGGTATGGCTCAGACGCTGGTCTCAAAACTCAGCCTGCGCACATGGTGCAGGAATTCCGCATCGATCAGCATATTGAAACCGATGGTGACCTTTTCCTCCTCCCGGCGGATCAGCGTGCAGCCGATCTCATCGCGAATGCCGAGGATTTCCAGATAGAAATTGGTGGGCATCTCCAGATGCGGACTGACCTCAAGCTCTGCGCCATAAAGGGAAATGGTGCGCACGAGGCAGCGCATGGTGTTCTTGGCGCTGAGATGGTGCCCGATGAAGGTGATCTTGCCGGGCCGGTCGATCTGAAATTTCTCGTACTGTTCGTCCTGCGGGACGCTTTGACGGGGATCCATATGTAAAGCCATGACAACCTCCCGGATTGCCTTTTCCTAGTGCCGATTTTAACGCGGCTTCCTTGCCAGTGCGTGAAGGAAATCCGCGCAATTGTCTGTTGTCCGTCTCGACATGGGCCAGACTGCCTTTCGGAAGCCGATGTTTCCTTTAGGGAAATGCACCCGACCCCATCCGGTTGCAGGGGTGTCGCAGCTTGTGGTGATAATGTGTCATGCTTGCACCGGGCTGGCGTCGCTGCGCGGTTGACGCGGGCCGTACTTGGCGTTACGCCTGATCCCGCAATATGGCTTCGCGGGGTGCGGCAGGATCGGCCCCTTGGCGATTGTTCTGGGAGTGGAATGTGACGGGAAGGCTGGTAATCGTCGGGGCAGGGCAAGCCGCTTTCGCACTGGCGGCAAAGCTCAGGACGCTGAAGGACGAGCGCCCCATCACCATCATCGGTTCCGAGAACGCTTATCCTTACCAGCGGCCACCGCTGTCGAAAAAATACCTTCTCGGTGAGATGAGCTTCGACCGACTGATGTTCCGGCCCGAAGAGTGGTACGCGGAAAACAATGTCGATATCCGGCTTTCCACCTGGGTCGAAGAGATCGACCGCGCGGCCAAATCCGTGCGTATGCAGGATGGCAGCACGCTTTCCTACGACAAGCTGGTGCTGGCAACCGGGGCGTCCCCCCGCCTGCTGCCCGCCAGCATTGGCGGCGATCTGGAAGGGGTGTTGACCGTTCGCGACAAGCGCGATGCCGACCGGCTGACCGAGGAGATGAAACCCGGCCGCAGGCTGCTGGTCATCGGCGGTGGTTATATCGGTCTGGAAGCGGCCGCCGTTGCCCGCAAACTGGGTCTGGAAGTAACGCTGATCGAAATGGCCGATCGTATTCTCCAGCGCGTGGCGGCCAAAGAAACCGCCGACATCATACGTGGCATCCATCAGGCTCAGGGCGTCTCCATCCGCGAAAAGACCGGCCTTGTGCGCCTTGTCGGCATGGATGGCCGGGTGGCCGCTGCCGAGCTTTCTGACGGTTTGATGCTCGATGTGGACTTCGTTATCGTCGGTATCGGCGTGACCCCGAACGACCGGCTTGCCCGCGAATCGGGCCTCGATGTCGGCAACGGTATCGTTGTGGATGAACACACCCGCAGCTCGGACAAGGATATTCACGCGGTGGGCGATTGTGCGCTGCTGCCCTGGCGCGGCCAGCATGTGCGTCTCGAATCGGTACAGAACGCGGTCGATCAGGCCGAGGCCGCCGCCCATGTGCTGGCCGGTGCCGAAATCGCCTATGATGCAAAACCGTGGTTCTGGTCGGACCAATACGAGGTGAAGCTGCAGATCGCCGGCTTCAATCTCGGTTATGACGAAACGCTGATGCGGCCCGGCGCTCGCGAAGGCAGCTGGTCTGTCTGGTATTTCCGTGGCGGTCGATTCGTGGCGGTCGATGCCGTCAACGACGCCAAGGCCTATGTCGCCGGCAAGAAATTGCTCGATACCGGCGCGGAGCCGGATCGCGCCATCCTGGTGGATCCGTCTGCCGATCTGAAATTACTGCTCTCCTGAGGACATCATGCCCGCTCCTGAAAACCGTTTCAAAACCGCCATTCACGCCGGCAAGCCGCAAATCGGCCTCTGGCTCGACATGGGCGAGGCCATCACGGCTGAGATCGCCGGAACGGCCGGTTTCGACTGGCTGGTCATCGACGGCGAGCATGGGCCGAACGATCTGCGCAGCATTATCGATCAGCTGCGTGCGCTCGCGACATCGCCCGCCGAGCCGGTGGTGCGTGTGCCGGTCGGCGAAAGCTGGATGATCAAGCAGCTGCTGGACGCGGGCGCCCGCACGCTTCTCATCCCCATGGTTGATTCGGCAGCGCAGGCTGAAGGTTTGGTCAGCGCCATGCATTATCCGCCGCGTGGCATTCGCGGCATGGGAGCGGCGGTTGCCCGCGCCTCCGCCTTCAATACGATAACCGACTATGCCGACAGCGCCTCCGACAGTGTGTGCCTGCTGGTGCAGGCCGAAACGCGTGCCGCGATCAACGATCTCGACAATATCCTTGCGGTGGATGGTGTGGACGGTGTCTTTATCGGCCCGGCGGATCTTGCAGCTGATATGGGCTATCTCGGCAGGCTGGATGAGCCGGAAGTGCAGGCGGTGATCGAAGCTGCGATCGTCAAGATCGTCGCGGCCGGCAAGGCCGCCGGCATTCTCACCTTCAACGAGACCTTCAATCGCCGTTATCTCGAGCTCGGCGCGTCTTTCGTGGCTGTTGGTGCCGATGTCACGGAATTCGCCAACACCCTGCGCGCGCTTTCCAGCCGCTACAAGGGCGGGGCAGCGCCTGCGGCATCCAAGTCCGGGTACTAATCAGTCGTCGTTGCTGGCGTTCAGCTTTTCCGGCGGAATGCCTTCTTCGCCGGAGGCGAGATAACCGGTGTTTATAAGGGCGGCGCGGACGATGCGCTGGATGGCCTCATCCCTGTTGATACCGTGATCTCTCGCGAAATCGGATAGTGCCTCTTCAAGATCGTCGCTGAACAACATTTCCGCCCCCATTTGCCCGTCTTTGAAATCACGAACAGGCAAGGCGGAACGTATCCCGCCTTGCCTTAATTTTTTGGTTTTCCACTCCGTGATCAGCGCCAGCGATAAAGGCTGCTGTTCGACGAGCTTTGCTGCGTGCCGGCGCCGACCGCATAACCGATCGCAAAACCGAGTGCGCCGACGATCGTCAGCAGCGAAGTTGCGGTGCCGGGGTTATCCTTGACCGCTTCCACGACATTCTGGCCCTGGGCGCGCACATTGCTTGCCGCCTTGCGAACGCGGCCACGTGCCTCATCCAGAAATTCCGACGCATCCTCGCTAACACCTTCCGCGCGGGCGGAAACGGATTTGGAGAGGGACGAGATTTGCGAACGCAACTCCGCAATCTGGTTTTCGATCGTATCTTCGACAACATTCAGTTTGGTCTGAGCCATTAGAACACCTCTTTTGTTACCGAAGTCAGAACGTGCCGGCAGACAAGAAGTTCCCGAATTGCCCGCAAAGTTTCTCCCGCCGGTGTTCAGCCAACAGGTTTTTCGGCTTCTTGGCGAAAAAGCCTTGCATTCGTTTTTTTAAAGCAATAATCAGGCCGCACCGGAGAGGTGGCCGAGTGGTCGAAGGCGCTCCCCTGCTAAGGGAGTATACGTCAAAAGCGTATCGTGGGTTCGAATCCCATCCTCTCCGCCATTTCGGCACAAGACCGAAAATTACAAATCCCCACAGATATCAGCCTTTTCCCAACTGCAACCGAACGCGCGCTTCTTGCGTCAACGCGTGCACGGTCGCGCACTATGGCACGCCAGATGGCCGCGCCCGCCATGCCTCGATTATGGAAGCAACGATCGAATCACGCGGCTCCGTGGTGTCGACGTCAATGTCGTACCGGCAATAATCATGTGTTTTCAGGTGGTATAACGCTTCCCCGATTGTCCGGTCTCCACGTTCGCGCTCGCGTCGCTCTATCTCTGCAAGAGGGGCGTGCACCCCGACCCAGAACGTGTCCAAAGGCGCCAGTAATTCCTGCAATTGCCGTGCCCAGCTTGCTTCTTCGACGATGTGCTCAACGAGCATGTCGTTTCCCGCTTCGGCAAAGGACAGGATAGAGCGGTGAAAACCGTCAAAGAACCTGGCGCGCTCATCCACAAGGCCGGTATCGCGCACCTTCTGCTTGATGGCGCGAAAGCCGCCATCTGCAAGCTGATCCGACGCGTAATAACAAAAAGGTTCGGCCAACGCCGCCCGCAGCGCCTTGGCGAGAGTGGACTTCCCGGAACTCGAAGTACCGTTCAATAAAATAATACGACCATTTCGCATGTCGGTTTGCTCTTTCGGCTGCTTCGCAATTTATTGGCACCGCGATAAATCGGCTGTCGCCGATATTAAAGACTAATGTTTCAAGCGCGGCGTCACGTCGTCAAATCATGTCTCAGACGACTCGGGATTGATGGCCGCATGTCGTTGTCGAAACCGGAGCGGCAATATCCGAAGGACACAAATCGGTCCGTCAGGTGAGGTGCCGGAGCAGGCCCGCCGAATCGTTGCGCAGGGAATCGGCGGCAAGCGGCATGGGTTTCCCCACTGTTTCTCCATGCCCACCGCGGGATCATGCCAAGGGTAGGGTCAGAACGGGGCAAAAGTTTCCACCGTCCTTGCCCGGTGGGGCAAGGGATCGCGGAAAAGGCCGGTAGTTTAGAAAGACCTTGTTAACCCCGCTAACTAACGGATTTTCAAGTAATTTCTTAACGCATTGTAAAGCCGGTAGCGGGGCGGGTGCGCACTGTGTGTTGTTTCCGCAACAAACCGAAATGAAGCATGTACGTAAATACGCTTTATCGGATGTTGGTGATTGCATGCGGCGAAACCTTTTGTATTTTCACGACCAGAAGCGAGGCGGTGGATCGTTTGGCTTCTAAGAACACGGGAATGGGGGCAGGGAATGCTGTCCTTCGGCAAAAGTACCCAGACCCTTTTAAAAACTTTGACTGGAGGTCAATCATGAACATCAAGAGCCTTCTTATCGGCTCCGCTGCGGCTCTCGCAGCAGTATCCGGCGCTCACGCTGCCGACGCTATCGTCGCTGCTGAGCCTGAGCCCCTGGAATACGTTCGCGTTTGCGACGCTTTCGGCACTGGCTTCTTCTACATCCCCGGCACCGAAACCTGCCTGAAGTTCGGCGGTTACGTTCGTTTCCAGACCGACTTCGGTCGCGACAAGTCCGGCACGTCTGACTGGAACTCGTTCACGCGCGCTCAGTTCGAAGTTGACACCCGCACCGACACCGAACTCGGTGCTCTGCGTGGCTTCATCGGCTTCCGTGGCAATGCTGACAACGGTTCTTCCTCGGCTTCGAGCGTTTTCGTTGACCAGGCCTTCATCGAACTCGGCGGCCTGAAGGTCGGTAAGTTCTACAGCTGGTGGGACGATGGCCTCTCTGGCGAAACGGACGAGCTGTCCTCCAACGCGCTGTTCAACTCTGTTCGTTACACCTACGACGCTGGCTCCTTCTGGGCAGGCGTTTCGGTTGACGAACTTCAGGGCATCAACGTTCAGGGCTTCAACGAATCCGACAACAACGTTGGTGTTGCACTCGGCGTTGGCGCCAAGCTCGGCGCTGCTTCGTTCCAGCTCATCGGCGGCTACGACACCGACCGCGAAAACGGCTCGGTTCGCCTGATCGCAACGGCTGACGTTGGTCCGGGTACGCTCGGTCTGGCTGGTGTTTGGGCTTCCGGCGCAAACGCTTACTACAACGTCTCCGAGTGGGCAGTTGCTGCTGAATACGCAATCAAGGCAACTGACAAGCTGACCATCACCCCCGGCGTTCAGTACTACGGTAACTACGGCCTGGTTTCCTTCGACAACTTCTCGAACGACGACGGCTGGAAGGCTGGTCTGACGCTTGATTACAAGATCACGCAGGGCCTCTCCACGAAGATCGCTGTTAACTACACCGACATCGACAACCGTGACGATCAGGTTTCTGGTTTCGTCCGTCTGCAGCGTTCGTTCTAATCTAATCTGATCTGACATCTGTCAGTGATGGAAAGCCCGGCTCAAGAGCCGGGCTTTTTCGTTTCCAACCTGTTTGTCTGGCGGGGGCAAAACACGCAGCCATGAAATTGGGTCGGTACGATTCGACGTTGGTGTTTTGAATGCACCACTCTTTCGGGGAGGGGCTAGTCGGCTGTCACGACTATTGGCGATTCGCCCATTGTCTGCGATTTGAGACGGGTCCTGCAGAGTGCGTTGAAGTGGCACGGATGAGGATCGATCTCCAATCGAGGAAATGCCCGATTCGTTGATGACGGCGCTGATTTTGGCCAATTTCCCATGGCCTGACCATGTCAGGATTTTGTCAAAGGAGCAGTTTTGTTTTTGGGTGAGTTTCGAGCTGGCCGCTAAGTCACTGAGATAAATGAATTATTAACGACTGTTAATGATTGGAGTGGCCAAGGTTAGAATTGTAGCTATTTCGCAACAACGCAAAACTAAGGACACCTTACTGTCTTCCTTTTGTCATCATTACGATTGCCTGTCGTCCCGGTTTTGGCTCTAATAAGCTCCATAAGCGGCACGCATTGAGTTGTGTTTTCCCACCCGCTGCTTAGCAAATTAAGCGTTTGACTGGAGGTCAACCATGAACATCAAGAGCCTTTTGATCGGCTCCGCTGCCGCTCTCGCAGCAGTATCCGGCGCTCACGCTGCCGACGCTATCGTCGCTGCTGAGCCTGAGCCCCTTGAATACGTTCGCGTTTGCGACGCTTTCGGCACGGGCTTCTTCTACATTCCCGGTACCGAAACCTGCCTGAAGTTCGGCGGTTACATCCGTTTCCAGACCAATTTTGGCCGCGATCAGTCCGGCACGTCTGACTGGAACAGCTTTACGCGCGCCCAGTTCGAAGTTGACACCCGCACCGACACCGAACTCGGTGCTCTGCGTGGCTTCATCGGCTTCCGTGGCAACGCTGATGACGGCACTGCTTCGGGCTCCAGCGTTTTCGTTGACCAGGCCTTCATCGAACTCGGCGGCCTGAAGGTCGGTAAGTTCTACAGCTGGTGGGATGACGATCTGAACGGCGAAACGGACATCCTGTCCACCAACACGCTGTTCAACTCGATCAAGTACACCTACGATACAGGTTCTTTCCAGGCTGCTCTTTCGGTTGATGAACTGCAGGGCGCATTCGGTCAGTTCAAGTATGATACGGACAACAACGTTGGTATCGGTGGTATGATCGGCGGCAAGTTCGGCGCCGTTACGGCCAACCTGATCGCCAGCTACGACTTCGATGCAGAAAATGTTGCGATCCGCAGCATCCTGTTCGCTGACATTGGTCCGGGCACCTTCGGCCTTGCCGGTGTATGGGCTTCGGGCGACAACGCTTACTACGCAAAGTCTGAATGGGCTGTTGCCGTTGAGTACGCGATCAAGGCTACGGATCGTCTGACGCTTACCCCCGGCTTCGAATACCTCAGCAAGCTTGACGTCAACCCTGTTGACGGCGACTTCGTTGGCGACCGTGACGCCTGGACTGCTGGTCTGACGGTTGACTACAAGATCACCGAAGGTCTGGCCACCAAGATCACCGCCAACTACTACGACGAAGATGGTCGTGACGATGAAGTCACTGGTTTCGTTCGCCTTCAGCGCACGTTCTAATCTGATCTGACATTGTCAGTGATGGAAACCCCGGCAGAAATGCCGGGGTTTTTCGTTTTGATACGTCAAAACGAAACGCCTTTGTCGCGGAAAGCCGGAAACAAAAAAAGCACCGGGCCTGCCGGTGCTTCGATGTTCAGGCAGCGATCAGCCGATGATCTCGACTTTTACCCCGCGCGCCCATGGCGCAGATCGTCGACGATATCGGCCTGTTGCCCCAGCCGCGTCTTGTAGACCTGATAATTCTCCATCACCCGCTGCACGTAATTGCGGGTTTCGGGGAAGGGGATGCGCTCGATCCAGTCCACCACCTCGTCGATCGGCTTGCCGCGCGGGTCGCCATAACGGGCGATCCATTCCGGAACGCGTTTCGGTCCGGCATTATAAGCGATGAAGGTGAGGATGTAGGAGCCGCCGAAACTGTCGATCTGTTCGCCGAGATAATGGGCGCCGAGCGTGGCGTTATATCCCGCGTCACTGGTCAGCATCGCCTGTGTGTAAGGCAGGCCGTGGCGTCCGGCCACGCCCTTGGCGGTTCCCGGCAGCAATTGCAGCAGCCCGCGGGCATTGGCGGCGGAGACGGCAGCCGGGTTGAAGGCGCTTTCCTGCCGGGCAATGGCGTAAGCGAGCGCCTTGCCGGAACCGGCAATATTGGCGCTGGCGGGAATGACGCCGAGCGGATAGGCGAGTGCCGCCGCATCGACACCACGGCTGAACGCCGTCTTGCCGATTTGCAGCGAAACCTGATGGTTGCCGTTGCTCTCCGCCCGCGCCGCAAGGATCGCAAGTTCGCCCGGACTGTCGAGCTGGTCCGCCAGCGACCGGTAAAGGCTGTCGGCCCGCCAGCCATATCCTGCAGCTTCAAGCCGGTCGATGGCGCGTACTGCCTCGCGGCCGGTGAAGCGTTCACGGTCGGCACCGCTCGGGCTGGGGTAGGTGACGTTCAGCGTCTTTGCGCCAATCCGTGCGGCGGCAAGCTGGCCGTAAAAGGTGCCGGGATGGCCGGCGGCCTTGGTGAAGAAATCGCGGGCGTTGCCCGGTCCACCCGCTTCCGCCGCCCGTCCGAGCCAATAATAGGCCCGCGAGGCAGAAAGTGGCCGGTTCGAGGTCTGCAAAAGCGTATTGAAATGGCGCGAAGCCGTCGCGGGATCGCGCAACGCCCTCAGTGCGTACCAGCCGGCATGGAACTCCGCATCGGCGATATCGACGGCGGAGGTGGCCGAATGATTGGCGACGATGCGATAGGCCTCTGAAAAATCACCGAGATCGCCAAGACCGCGCGCAACGATGCGCCGCTCGTTCCACCATTCGCCGGGGTTGACGAGCTTGGCCGCATCCTTCGGTGCCTGCTTCAAAAGTGCTGCGGCTTCGGGATATTTCTGCTGATTGCGGAGGTTTTCAATGCGCGCAAAGAGAAAAGCCGGGTCGTCGCGCCAGTTGGCGTCAACCTTGCCCAAAAGGGCCACGGCATTGCCGGAGCGCTGCAGCACGGCGGCCCAGGCATTGTAGAGTGACTGCGCCTTGCCGAGATCACCGAAACGCTTCGCCTGGCCGATGCGGCTGCGATACATCAGGTAATCCATGCGCGCCTTGTGGTCGGCGGGCGTCAGATAGGTGGGGAACTGGGCAAGAACACGGTCTTCCATGTCCTTGTCCATGCCTTCGCTCACCCAGAGCTGGCGGATGAGGCGCTGCGCTTCCTCGGCCTTGCCGGAAGAGGTGAGGGCCTTGGCCAGAACCACGGTGCCCTCGGCGGTTTCCGGCCGGCCGCTGCCAAACGCGGCAAGCACCTGCGATGCTGGCGGATCTTCACGGTAAAGTGCTTTTTCGGAATTGGCGCGCAGCGTCGCCGCACCCGGCCAGCCGGTAAGCTCGCGCTGGGCTGCCGCGATCTCGGCGGAAGGCACGTCCTTCTGGCCGGAAACGGCAATTGCCCAGGATAGAATATGTCGGTCGAGGTTTCCCTGTGGCATGGTGTTGCGCAGGGCGATGGCGCGTGCCGCATCGCGGCTGGAAAGCGCGTCCAGTCCGGCCTTAAGCTGGCTGGTGTCGTCAGGTCGGTTGAGGCGCGGTATGGCGCCGGTAATTTCGGGCGAAGCGGGCATGAACGCAGGAACGGCAGGCGCATCCGGCTTCACATAGGGAAGCGGCACGGCACTTTCCCGCACGGGCTGTGCCAATGCGCCCCAAACGCTGGCGGTAAGACCCGCCGCTATCAAACCCAGAACTGTGTTCTTCATACCGCTCTTCATGACCAGACGGAAACAATCGACCTTCTTGTATTGTCGTTTCATTGCAGCGGGATTGCGAACTGCGCCTATGCGTTGCGCCCCGTGGGTTTCGCCTGAGATCCCGCTCTGGAATCTACGGAGTTTGTGCTTAACGAAACCTTACTTTCCGCGGCGCGACCCTATCAACTTTTATTCACCGGCCTGCGAGCGGCGTAAAATTCCACCGCCTGGTTTTTGGCCCGCCGCGTGAGGTTCCCCGACTGTCACACTTCCGACAATTTCGGACAAAATAGGCTGCCTTTGCGCTTGTCGGCGCCAAGGGCTGGCACTAATGTGTGCCGGTTTTAACCATCGAATGCGGCCGAAGCATGAACCGGCTCGGCGCCAGGAGCTTTGTATGTTCAAGGGATCAATTCCCGCCCTCATTACCCCGTTCACGGACAATGGTGCCGTGGACGAACAGGCATTTGCCGCCCATGTGGAATGGCAGATCGCCGAAGGCAGCAACGGTCTTGTGCCAGTGGGCACGACGGGGGAGTCTCCAACCCTCTCCCATGACGAACACAAACGTGTCGTCGAGCTGTGCATTGAGGTAGCGGCGAAACGGGTTCCTGTCATTGCGGGCGCTGGCTCCAACAATACCGACGAGGCGATCGAGCTTGCCCTGCACGCGCAGGATGCCGGCGCGGATGCGCTGCTGGTTGTCACACCCTATTACAACAAGCCGACGCAGAAGGGGCTTTTCGCCCATTTTTCCGCCGTGGCCGAAGCGGTGAAACTGCCGATCGTCATCTACAACATCCCACCGCGCTCGGTGGTGGATATGTCGCCGGAAACGATGGGCGCGCTGGTCAAGGCACACAAGAACATCGTCGGCGTCAAGGATGCGACGGGCAAGCTCGACCGTGTCTCCGAACAACGCATTACCTGCGGCAAGGATTTCATCCAGCTGTCGGGTGAGGATGGCACGGCACTTGGCTTCAACGCCCATGGTGGCGTCGGTTGCATCTCGGTCAGCGCCAATGTCGCGCCGCGTCTCTGTTCCGAGTTCCAGGCGGCGATGCTTGCGGGCGACTACGCCAAGGCGCTGGAGTATCAGGATCGCCTGATGCCGCTGCACCGGGCCATCTTCATGGAACCCGGCGTCTGCGGCACCAAATATGCGCTTTCCAAGACGCGTGGCGGCAACCGCAAGGTTCGTTCGCCATTGATGAGCACGCTGGAACCGGCAACGGAAGCGGCGATCGACGCGGCGCTGAAACATGCCGGCCTGATGAACTGAGAGACAATATAATCTCTGAGGGCGCGCGGAACGGCTTCTCGACAGAAGCTGTTCCGCGCGCCTTTTCTTTTTGTCGTGGCGATACTAAATAGAAGTTCGAAAACCGCTCTCGGCGGATAGGCCGCAGGCGCAATAAGAAAAACAAGGGATTGAAATATCATGGCCCCCAAAGGCAGCCAGCGCGTGGTGAACAAGATCGTTGCGGAAAACCGCAAGGCTCGCTTTAACTACGAAATCATCGACACCTATGAGGCAGGCCTCGTGCTGACCGGCACCGAGGTCAAGGCGCTGCGCGAAGGCAAGGCGAACATCGCCGAATCCTACGCGTCGGACGAGGGCGATGAAATCTGGCTCATCAATTCCCATCTGCCGGAATACCTGCAGGCGAACCGGTTCAACCACGAGCCGCGCCGCCGCCGCAAGCTGCTGCTGAACAAGCGCGAGATCAACCGTCTGCGCGCCGGTATCAACCGCGAAGGCATGACGCTGGTGCCGCTGAAGGTCTATTTCAACGAAAAGGGCCGCGCGAAACTGGAACTGGCGCTGGCCAAGGGCAAGAAACTGCACGACAAGCGCGAGACGGAAAAAGAACGCGACTGGAACCGGCAGAAGTCCCGGCTGTTGAAGGGCAACAACGCTTAAAGCTTACTCCCTCATTCCTGTGCTTGTCACAGGAATCCAGCCGCCGCGCGTCTGCGCGGCGAGAGGGTCGTTTCAGCCCAAGGACTTGGGCTGGCTAGATTCCTGTGACAAGCACAGGAATGAGGAGAGTGAGGATGCTTTCGCCTCTGGAATAGACCGCTCTCAAGCTGCCCTGTAAGTCCGCTCCACATAGGACGTCGACGCCGAAACGCTGAAGCGGCTGACGAGGGCCGCAAGATTGGCGCTGACGTCGCTCAGATTATGCGTCGCCGCATTGGTTTCTTCCACCATTGCAGCGTTCTTCTGCGTCAGATTGTCCATGCTGTTGATGGCGGCGCTGATTTCCTGGATGCCGACGGACTGCTCCTGCGCCGCCTTGGTCAGCGAGGCGATATGCTCCTGAATATGATCCACCTTGTTGCCGATGGTATTCAAGGATTCGCCTGTCTTGTTGACCAGCGAGACGCCCTGCATCACGTCCGCGGAGGATTTGGAGATGAGGGTCTTGATTTCCTTGGCGGCGTTGGCTGAACGCTGCGCCAGCTCGCGCACTTCCTGGGCAACGACGGCGAAACCCTTGCCCGCTTCACCGGCACGCGCGGCTTCCACACCGGCATTCAGCGCCAGAAGGTTGGTCTGGAACGAAATCTCGTCAATGACGGAGATGATCTGGGTGATCTTCTGCGGCGACTCCTCGATGGCGCCCATTGCTTTTACCGCTTCCGTCACCACATCCCGCGACCGCGCCGCCTCGACGGCCGAGCTTTCGACGATGGCCTTGGCCTCTTCGGAGCGCTGCGCCGAAAGCTTGGAAATGGTGGTGATCTCCTCGACGGCGGCGGCGGTTTCCTCAAGGGCTGCGGCCTGCTGTTCCGTCCGGCGGGCCATGTCGTCGGTTGCCGATGTCAGTTCGCGGGTATTGCCGGAAATCTTGGTGGCTTCCTCGACGATCTGCGAAAATGCACTCGAGAGATTGCCGACCGCAGCGTTGAAATTGGCGACCAGCCCCTCGAATTGTGGTGCGGTCTTTTCCTTGATGCTGGAGGTGAGGTCGCCATTCGCCAGCTTGTTAAGGGCGCTGTTGAGCAGTTCGAGAACCTGCTCCTGCTCTTTCTTCATTTGCGCCTGCTGCGCCTCGACCTTCAGCCGCTCGGCGGCAAGCACGTCGAGGTAAACAGAAATTGAATAGTCCATGTCGAGAAGGGCGGCCTTGATCGTCACCGTCAGGGCGTCATTCAGCTTTTTGGCCTTCTTTTCCATGAAAAGGCCCTTCAATTCCGAATCAACAACGGCCTTGACGATGCCATCGAGCATCAGCGCATAACCGCCAATATACCATCTCGGCTCCAGCCCCAGCCTTGCGTGGGTGCGGCCGATGGCGGTCACGGCGTCGGTATAGTCCGCATTGAAGGTGCCGGAGGCAATTCTTGTCCAGTGTTTCAGCTGCATGCCCTTGGCATGCTGGACATGCGCGTCGTTCGCAAAGAACTTCGCCGTTTCCGGCACCGCGCGGGCCTTCGCATAAAAACGGTCGAGAGAGGCGTCGAGGGAGCCGGTGATGACGCCCTTCATGTCTGAAAGTTTTTGCCGTTGCTCTTGGCCAAGCCCCAGAAAATTCAGTCTTTCGTCGAGTTGTTGATTGGTTTTTACTTGGCCATGCATGTCTGAACATCCTGATTTGACACCGAAATCACGTCGTTGGTGCCTTTGGGTGATTTAGACACGCCTAAAATTAACCAAGATATAATTTTGACTGGCCGAATTTGATGTTTGTTAATTTTAAGGGGAATTTTGCGGCGGTGACACATGGCTGCGAGACCAAACAAAAACGCGCCCGCCTTGCAGACGGACGCGTTCTCATTGTGTCGGCGGCGTAAAGACCGGGATCAGATCGTCTCGGGGCTTTCGACGTGCCGGGCAGGGCGCTCGTTCGGGTCACGCCCGATTTCGGCCTTCAACGTCATCAGATCAATGAAGTGATCGGCCTGCCTGCGCAGGTCGTCGGCGATCATTGCGGGCTGCGTGGCCATGGTGGAAACCACGGAAACCTTGCGGCCCTTGCGCTGAAGGGCGTCCACCAGCTTGGTGAAATCGCCGTCGCCGGAAAACAGAACCAGATGATCGACGGTCTCGGACTGTTCCATGGCATCGACAGCAAGTTCGATATCCATGTTGCCCTTGATCTTGCGGCGGCCGAGAGCGTCGGTGAATTCCTTCGCCGGCTTCGTCACGACCTTGTAACCGTTATAATCCAGCCAATCGATTAGAGGACGGATCGAAGAATATTCCTGATCTTCGATCAATGCGGTGTAATAATAGGCGCGCAGCAGGTATCCGCGCTTCTGAAACGCCTTAAGAAGCTTGCGATAGTCAATATCGAACCCCAGGCTTTTAGATGCTGCATAAAGATTGGCTCCATCTATAAAGAGCGCAATTTTCTCCCGTGGATCGAACATTCCATCCCATTCCTTTTTTGGAAAGGCCATTGTCTGGCTTTTATATCCGGTCGATAAAGCGAAAAAATATGTCGCATTCAACGAGTTTCGCGCATCGCCGTTGCGTTTTAAGTAAGCTACCTTCCCGCGTATTCCAAGACAAATTTGCTAGACAATTTGTTCCGGAGACGCCAAACTTAGCGGATAAGGTGCCAAAAGACGCCAAAGACAGGAAAAACTTGAATTCCGCGGCTAATGGCTGTATCGGAAGCCGGACAGCATCGTCGCGAGAAATCATAAGTGTTTTTCGCAAAGCACGAGGCGCAGATTCAATAAGGTTAGAGTGGCCCTTGTGCATCCGCAAGAACGCACGGCACTTTGATCGGCGACACCACGACCCATAAAGGACAGGCAATGGCCCGCGTCACAGTAGAAGATTGCATTGATAAAGTAGACAACCGTTTCGAGCTGGTCCTTCTCGCAAGCCACCGTGCGCGCCAGATTTCCCAGGGCTCGTCCATCACGGTTGACCGCGATAACGACAAGAACCCGGTTGTAGCGCTGCGCGAAATCGCCGACGAGATGCTTTCGCCCGACGACCTCAAGGAAGACCTCATCCATTCGCTGCAGAAGCATGTTGAAGTGGACGAGCCCGAGCCCGATCCGGTCACGCTCGCAGCCTCCGCTTCTGCCGATGGCGAAGACGACGACCAGCCGGAAACCGTTACTTTCGACCAGATGTCGGAAGAAGAACTGCTGGCCGGTATCGAAGGCCTTGTGCCGCCAGAGAAAAATGACGACTATTGATCTGACTTTATGACGCCATGACAGCCGGTGGTTACCGTCTGTCAATATTTGCCGTCATAATCTGATCCCTATTGATGCAGCATTGTGCGCCGACCCCAAGGTTGGCGCGCTTTCTTTTTGTGGAATATCGCATGATGCGGCAGTACGAACTCGTTGAGCGGGTTCAAAAATATAAACCGGATGCGAATGAGGCCCTGCTGAACAAGGCCTATGTTTATGCCATGCAGAAACATGGCCAGCAAAAGCGGGCCAATGGCGACCCCTATATCTCGCATCCGCTGGAAGTTGCCGCCATCCTGACGGAAATGCATCTCGACGAATCGACCATCGCTGTTGCGCTGCTGCACGATACGATCGAGGACACCACCGCCACCCGTGCTGAAATCGACGAGCTTTTCGGCGAAGACATCGGCAGGCTGGTGGAGGGGCTCACCAAGCTCAAGAAGCTCGATCTCGTTACCCGCAAGGCCAAGCAGGCCGAAAACCTGCGCAAGCTGCTGCTTGCCATTTCCGACGACGTGCGCGTTCTTCTGGTCAAGCTCGCCGACCGCCTGCACAACATGCGCACCATGGAATATATGCCGGCTGACAAGCGCAGCCGCATTTCCGAAGAGACCATGGAAATCTATGCGCCGCTTGCCGGCCGCATGGGCATGCAGGATATGCGCGACGAGCTGGAGGACCTGTCCTTCCGTTATCTCAATCCGGAAGCCTATGAGACGGTGACCAACCGCCTGCAGGAACTGGAAACGCGCAACGAAGGGCTCATCAAGAAGATCGAGGACGAGTTGCGTGAGCTTCTCGTGGCGAACGGCCTGATCGGGGCCAACGTCAAGGGGCGTCAGAAGAAGCCCTATTCAGTATTCCGCAAGATGCAGTCGAAGTCGCTCTCCTTCGAGCAGCTTTCCGACGTCTACGGTTTTCGCATTCTGGTGGACGATATTCCCTCCTGCTACCGGGCGCTGGGCATCGTGCACACCCGCTGGCGCGTGGTGCCGGGCCGCTTCAAGGATTATATCTCCACACCGAAGCAGAACGACTACCGTTCCATCCACACCACCATCGTTGGCCCTTCGCGCCAGCGTATCGAGCTGCAACTGCGCACCAAGCGCATGCACGAGATCGCCGAATTCGGCATCGCCGCCCATGCGCTTTACAAGGACGGCGAAAACGGGGAGGGCGATCTGCTCTCCAAGGAGTCGAACGCCTATTCGTGGCTGCGCCACACCATCGAATCGCTGGCCGAAGGCGACAGCCCGGAAGAGTTCCTCGAACACACCAAGCTGGAACTGTTCCAGGACCAGGTGTTCTGCTTCACGCCCAAGGGCAAGCTGATTGCGCTGCCGCGTGGCGCCACGCCCATCGATTTCGCCTATGCGGTGCATACCAACATTGGCGATACGACCGTTGGCGCCAAGATCAACGGGCGGATCATGCCGCTCGTGACCCGGCTCAACAACGGCGACGAGGTGGAGATCATCCGCTCGGGCGTGCAGGTGCCGCCTGCCGCATGGGAAGAGGTGGTGGTGACGGGCAAGGCCCGCTCGGCCATCCGCCGCGCCACCCGTATGGCGATCCGCAAGCAATATTCCGGCCTCGGCTATCGTATTCTCGAGCGCACCTTCGAGCGCGCCGGCAAGGCCTTCTCGCGGGAAGCCCTGAAGCCCGTGCTGCATCGTCTGGCGCAGAAGGATGTGGAAGACGCGATCGCTGCCGTCGGGCGCGGTGAGGTTTCCTCGCTCGATGTGCTGCGTGCGGTCTATCCGGATTATCAGGACGAGCGCGTCACGGTGAAGATGACCGGCGACGACGGCTGGTTCAACATGCGCAGCGCTTCCGGCATGGTCTTCAAGATCCCCGGAAAGTCGCGCTCCGTTCTGGAGGACGATGGCGCGGCCGAAATGCTGGATGGGCCGGACCCGCTGCCCATCCGTGGTCTTTCCGGCAATGTCGACGTGCATTTCGGTGCAGCCGGCGCCGTTCCCGGTGACCGCATCGTCGGCATCATGGAAAAAGGTAAGGGCATCACCATATATCCCATTCAGGCGCCGGCGCTGCAGCGTTTCGATGATGAGCCGGAGCGCTGGATCGATGTCCGCTGGGATCTCGACGAGGCGAACAAGTCGCGCTTTATGGCGCGGGTGATGATCAATGCGCTGAACGAGCCGGGCACGCTCGCCTCGGTGGCGCAATCGATCGCGACGCTGGATGTCAACATCCGTGGTCTCAACATGGTCCGCATCGGCACGGATTTCTCCGAGCTGGCGCTGGATGTCGAGGTCTGGGATTTGCGGCAATTGAATCAGCTGTTGTCGCAGCTGAAAGACCTCGATTGCGTCTCTACGGTCACTCGTGCCTTCGATTGAGGCATTTTTGATCATTCGCACATTCCAAAAGGCCGACGCTATGCGCTGAATGCATGGCAGCGGCCTTTTCCTGTCTCTGGTCGCAGGTGTGGTTTGCGACTATCTTCCTTTCAGAAATTGAAAACGGAAAACGCGGCGTGCCGGTGGTCCTTCACCGATGAGAAACGCCATTTCCAAACTGAAAGGACATGAAATCATGTTTACTCCGCTTCGCAAGATCGCCCGTGCAGTTCGTGGCAAGACGACCCAGGAACGCGAATTCGAATATCTCAGCGGCTCCGTGTCGAATGTCGACCTCGAGTTCCGTCAGCGCGAAATCGACCGCGGCCTGTTCCGCCGGTAATGCACTCAGCGCATGGCAGCCCTTCGCCATGCGTATGCGGTTCGCAAGATTTGCGGCCATTGTAGCCCGGTCTCACGGGCTGCGTCATAAGAATGTATGCGGATGCACGCCCATGAGCGGGCATCCGGTGTGAGGCCGCCCCTTTGCGGATGGCCTTTGTCTCGCGGCGCCGCGCCATGATAAGCGCCTGCGCCCGCCCGGCTTCCACACGCAAAACCGCATGCACAATGCGTTCGCCGCAGCTGAATGTGGCTTTGTGCCTCTTGGCGGCACCGGAACGATGAAATAGACTGCCGCCATGCCGTTTCGCCGCCGTGAACCTGTTGGTTTTTCAGAGAAGATTCGCGACCTCTTTTGGCCGCGCACGGGTTTTACCCGTTCGCTGCGCTATATGAAGCTGCGTCTCCTGCGGCTTTCCGCGTCTCCGCATTCGATTGCCGCTGGCGTTGCGCTGGGTATCGGCGTGGCGTGGACGCCGTTTCTCGGTGTTCATATCATCATCGCCATGGCGCTCGGTTTCCTCATGCGCGTCAATCTCGTCGCGGCCGCACTCGGCACCACCTTTGCCAATCCCCTGACATTTCCGTTCATATGGGCATCCACCTGGGAACTGGGGCACTTCCTCCTCGGGCGCCAGAAGGAGGCGGGGGCGGCACATGTGGATTTCGTCGCGCTGTTCAACCATCTCGAATTCCGGCAGATATGGACGCCGGTGCTGGAACCCATGACCGTCGGCGCGCTTCTTCCCGCGACCGTCAGTGCAGTCATCGCCTATGTCGTCGTCTACAGCCTCATCAGCGGCTTCCAGCGCCGCAAGATGGAAAATCTCGCGCACCGCGCCGCCAACAAGAATGCGTCTCTGGAGATGTTGAAATGATCCTTGGATTGGGCAGCGACCTGATCGATATCCGCCGCGTTGAACATTCGCTCACCCGTTTCGGCGAACGTTTCACGCATCGCTGTTTCACCGATATCGAGCGCGCCAAATCCGATGGCCGCAAGAACCGCGCCGCATCCTATGCCAAGCGTTTCGCCGCCAAGGAGGCCTGTTCCAAGGCGCTCGGAACCGGTCTTGCAAACGGCGTTTTCTGGAAGGACATGGGGGTCGTCAATCTCCCGGGCGGCAAGCCGACCATGTTGCTCACCAACGGTGCAGCGGAAAGGCTGGCGGCCATGCTGCCCGCCGGTCACCGCGCCAATATCCATCTGACGATCACGGACGACTTCCCCTACGCTCAGGCATTTGTGATTATCGAGGCGCTTGCCGTGAGCGACTGAAACCGCAGGCTGCCGCAATGGCGGCCTATTTGCAGGCGTATGACAGAAGCGCTTCCCTTCGGGCTGGAAAGGTTCTAGAGAAGTCGCAGAAATATGAAAGCGTTGCAGGCTGCGTGAAAATCGCTTCACCCGCCGCAAACGCGACCAGACAACGGCCCGGATATCTTCGTAAAATCGCAGGAACCGGTAAACAATCAGGCAGGTCTTTAAGTGTCCGAAAAAGCTGAAAAGAAGCAGAACGCCCTCTGGGAAAACGTCAAGGTCATCATTCAGGCGCTGCTGCTGGCCATGGTCATCCGCACAGTTCTGTTCCAGCCCTTCACGATCCCATCAGGCTCGATGATGCCGACGCTGCTGGTGGGTGACTATCTTTTTGTCAACAAGTTCTCCTACGGCTATTCGAAATATTCGCTGCCCTTTTCTCCGAACCTGTTTTCGGGCCGTATTCTCGAATTCAGCAAGCCCAAGCGTGGCGATGTCGTGGTGTTCC
Source organism: Agrobacterium arsenijevicii (assembly GCA_000949895.1). Lineage (GTDB taxonomy): Bacteria > Pseudomonadota > Alphaproteobacteria > Rhizobiales > Rhizobiaceae > Agrobacterium > Agrobacterium arsenijevicii. The sequence goes on from JWIT01000019.1 coordinate 51,696, forward strand.
GCCTGCCGCCCAATCCTGAAGTCGATTACATCAAGCGTCTCGTCGGCTTGCCCGGTGACCGCGTCCAGGTGACGAACGGCGTGCTGTTCATCAACGGCCAGCCGGTTCCAAAGCAACCCGACGGCACCTTCACCTCCGATTACCGTGCCGATCCGGGCGCCAATGTGCCGGTTTTCCGCGAAACGCTGGATAATGGCGTCACCTACGACACGCTCGATCAGTCGCCCGATTCGCGCGGCGACAACACCCGCGAATTCCTGGTGCCGGAAGGCCATTATTTCATGATGGGCGATAACCGCGACAATTCGCTCGACAGCCGTTTCGACGTCGGTTTTGTGCCGGAAGAAAACCTGATCGGCCGCGCCAGCGTCATCTTCTTCTCGCTGGGTAACGACACGCCGTTCAGCCGCATCTGGGACTGGCCGTCCAACATGCGCTGGGACCGTCTCTTCAAGGTTGTCGGATGAGCAAGACCAAGCCGCTTTCGATTGCGGAGATTTCCCGTCTCGAAGCGTTGATCGGATATGAATTCAAGGAAAAGGCCCGGCTCGACCGGGCCTTGACCCATGCGAGTGCCCGTTCCGCTGCGGCCGGCAATTACGAGCGGCTGGAATTTTTAGGGGATCGCGTTCTCGGCCTTTGCGTTGCCGAATTGCTGTTCTCCACCTTCCGCCACGCCAGCGAAGGCGAGCTTTCCGTTCGTCTGAACCAGCTCGTCAGCGCTGAATCCTGCGCCGCGATCGGCGACGAGATGGGCCTGCACAACTTCATCCGCACCGGATCGGACGTGAAGAAGCTGACCGGCAAGGCGATGCTGAACGTGCGCGCCGATGTGGTCGAGAGCCTCATCGCCACCATCTATCTGGATGGCGGGCTGGAAGCGTCCCGCAAGTTCATTCTGAAATACTGGCAGGGCCGCGCGACCAGCGTGGATGCCGGGCGGCGCGACGCCAAGACCGAGTTGCAGGAATGGGCGCATGCTAGATTTGCGGTTACGCCCGCTTATCGGGTTGACGATCGCTCCGGACCGGATCACGATCCCAGCTTCACCGTAACGGTGGAAATTCCCGGCGTGAAGCCGGAAACCGGCGTCGAGCGCTCCAAGCGCGCGGCCGAACAGGTGGCGGCAACAAGATTGCTGGAACGCGAAGGCGTCTGGCAGAAAAGCACCACCCGAACCTGAGCACCCGACAAAAGGGTGCTGCAATCGAGCGCATGGCGGACCCTTGTGGCCGCATGTTGAATACCTCAGACCTTGAATGGATATCATGACCGATTACGAAAACCCCGCCGTAACAGGCGAAGACATCGCCCTTCCGACCCGCTCCGGCTTCGTCGCCCTCATCGGCCCGACCAATGCCGGCAAGTCGACGCTGGTCAACCGGCTGGTGGGCGCAAAAGTCTCGATCGTCAGCCACAAGGTGCAGACGACGCGCGCCGTGATGCGCGGCATCGCCATTCACAAGAATGCACAGATCGTTTTCATGGACACGCCCGGTATCTTCAAGCCGCGCCGCCGGCTCGACCGCGCCATGGTCACGTCTGCCTGGGGCGGCGCGAAGGATGCCGATCTCATCCTGCTTCTGATCGATAGCGAACGTGGCCTGAAGGGTGATGCCGAGGCCATCCTCGAAGGGCTGAAAGATGTTCCGCAGAAGAAGATCCTCTGCCTCAACAAGATCGACCAGGTGAAGCGCGAAGACCTGCTGAAGCTTGCCGCCGCCGCCAATGAGAACGTGACCTTCGATCGCACTTTCATGATTTCGGCCACCAATGGTTCGGGCTGTGAAGACCTGATGGATTATCTGGTGGACACCCTGCCGGAAGGCCCGTGGTATTACCCGGAAGACCAGATTTCCGATCTGCCGATGCGCCAGCTCGCCGCCGAAATCACCCGCGAAAAGCTGTTTCTGCGTCTGCATCAGGAACTTCCCTACGCTTCGCATGTCGAGACGGAGAAGTGGGAAGAACGCAAGGACGGCTCCGTGCGCATCGAGCAGGTGATCTATGTCGAGCGCGACAGCCAGAAGAAGATCGCTCTCGGCAAGAATGGCGACGCGATCAAGGCGATCTCCACCGCCTCGCGCAAGGAGCTGTCTGAAATCCTCGAGCAGCCGGTCCATCTCTTCCTGTTCGTCAAGGTTCGCGAGAACTGGGGCGACGACCCTGAGCGCTTCCGCGAAATGGGTCTGGAATTTCCGCGGGGCTAAACGCATCTCACCCTCGTTCCTACGATGAGCACAGGAGTGAGGGATGGAGGGGCGCTGAATATCTTCAACGTTTTATCGGGAACCGAATACGTTCGGGCGGGTTGTTCAATGAATTGAGCGCAACCTTTTTCGATAATGGATATTCATGTCGCCCAAAAAACCGAATGGAATTTCCACCACGCCGTGCCAGCAATGTCCTTTGCGGGATCTGCCGCATTTCAGGGATTTCTCCTCTCCCGAACTCGATTTCGTCTCCCGTTTCAAGACGGGGGAACTTGCGGTCGAAAGTGGTTCGCTGATCCTGATGGAAGGGTCGCACAGCGCTCACCTCTATACCGTGCTGCATGGCTGGGCCTTCCGCTACAAGACGCTGGAGGATGGCCGGCGGCAGATCCTCAACTATGTCATGCCGGGCGATCTCGTCGGTTTGCAGGGCACGGTGATGGGGGAGATGCAGCATTCGGTGGAGGCACTGTCGCCGGTGACCTTGTGTGTCTTCGAACGGTCGCGCCTCAACAACCTCTTCACTGATCATCCGACCCTTGCTTATGACCTGACCTGGATCGCGGCGAGCGAGGAACGCATGCTCGACAGCCATCTCCTCAGCATCGGCCGGCGCACCGCGCTGGAGCGCGCCGCCTATCTCATCGCGTTCCTCTACAGCAAGGCGAAGGCCGCCCAGCTCGTGCAGGGCGAAACGCCCATCCCGGTCACCCAGCAGCACGTTGCCGATACGCTCGGCCTTTCCATCGTCCACACCAACAAGACCTTAAGAAAGCTTGTCGAGCGCGACCTGATCCGCTGGACCGACAAGGGCTGTCTGGTGCTTGACGATGCCGGGTTGGCCCATGTGGCCGGCTGGCAAAGCGACGAGCAGCGACAAAGACCCTTCATCTGATCTCTCCACCACATGTCTTTTTTAAATGACGGTCGGGCAATAATTTGCGACTGCTGCACCATGGCGCTCGAAAATCATTTTGGACGCAGCGATGAACAATTTGCTGCCGCCCCTCACGTTGAAAGAAGAAAACATATGGTGCCACAACGGGTTATCATCGTTGAGGATGAATATCTTGTGGCGCTCGACGTCGAAGCGGTTCTTCAGTCCATGGGCGTCGAAACCGTCGTCATCGCAACGACGCTTGCGCAGGCAAGGCAGGCCGTCGATGCGGATGGCGCCGACTGCGTGCTTCTTGATGTCAGCCTGTCCGACGGCACGAGTTACGATTTCGCGCGCCTTCTGGGTAAGGCGGGTGTTCCCTTCGGTTTCGTCAGCGGTTACGGCGACACGACCGGCTTTCCCGACGATCTTTCGCAGGCGCCGCTGCTCGGCAAGCCTTTCGGGGAAGATGAAATCGTCGATTTTGTCCTCAGGCTCGTCGGTGCGGGCGATAGTGCCGTAAAAGAATAACGTTTCGCCGCCAGATCGGGTATGATCAGGGCTGAATCGGAATTCGGACACGTTTCATGCAGTGGCAGGACGAGGCAATCATTCTCGGCGTAAAACGCCACGGCGAGACGAGCGTCATCGCCGAGGTGATGACCCGTTCGCGTGGCCGCCATCTGGGCATGGTGCGCTCGGGTCGCTCCCGCAGCATGCAGCCGGTGTTGCAGGCGGGAAACCGGGTGGATGTCATCTGGCGCGCGCGTCTCCACGATCATCTCGGCGAATACCGCATCGAGCCGCTGCAATTGCGGGCGGCACAACTGATGGAAACGGCAACCGCCGTTTATGGCGTGCAGGCCATGGGCGCGCTGCTGCGGCTTCTGCCGGAGCGTGATCCACATCCGCATCTCTATCAGGCGCTCGACGTCATTCTCGACAATCTCCACGATCCTGTCGATGCCGGGGAACTGTTCGTGCGTTTCGAGTTGGCAGTGCTGAACAATCTCGGTTTCGGGCTTGATCTCACCGAATGCGCGGCGACCGGGCTGCGCACCGATCTCATCTATGTATCCCCGAAAACCGGTAGGGCGGTGTGCCGCACGGCGGGCGCGCCTTATGCGGAGCGGATGCTTTCGCTTCCGGCGTTCCTTGGCGAAGGCCAGTCGAAGGCGGCTGACCGCGACAGCCTTGCGGCAGCCTTTCGCCTGACCGGCCATTTTCTCCACCGACATGTCTATGATCCGCGCGGCCTCAATGAAAACGCCGCCCGCGACGGTTTTGTGCAGGCGGCGCTGAAGGCGCTGGAGCGCAAGGCATTACAGCCCGCGCTCGATAAGGCTGTATAGTCTCAGGCCATTGCTGGCCGAGGTGCCGGCCGTTCCTGAATGGGCCAGTGCACGATGGCCGCAAAAATCCCCATGCCGACGCCGAGCCACCAGACGAGATCATAGGAGCCGAGCCGGTCGTAAAGGAAACCGCCGAGCCACACACCGAGGAACGAGCCGATCTGGTGCGACAGGAACACGACGCCGCCGAGCATGCCGAGATGGCGGGTGCCGAACATGATCGCCACCAGCGCATTGGTCGGCGGCACGGTGGAAAGCCACAGAATGCCCATCACGGCGGCGAAGATGATAACCGAGAGCGGCGACTGCGGCAGAAGCAGAAACGCGGTGACGGCAATCGAGCGGGCAATATAGATATAGGCCAGCAGATAGGGTTTCGAATAACGCTGGGCGATGACGCCGGCGGCGAGCGACCCGATGATGTTGAAGAAACCGATCAGCGCCATGGCTATCACCGCATATCGCGGCTCAATGCCGATATCGCCGAGATAGGCCGGGAAATGCGCGGTGATGAAGGCCACCTGAAAACCGCAGACAAAAAAGCCGGTGGTCAAAAGCAGATAGCTCTTGTGCCCAAGCGCTTCTCTCAGCGCTTCACCCGCCGTCTGTTTGAATTGCGCCTGTGACTGGCTGCCGGAAGAGGAATTGCCGCGCATCGGATAGGCGAGCAGCGGCACCAACATCATCATCACGGCAAGCCAGACGAGGCTGTCCGACCAGCCATAGGTGGAAATCAGGCCCTGGCTGATCGGCGCGAACAGGAACATGCCGGCGGACCCCGCCGCCGTGCCGATACCGAAGGCAAGCGAGCGCTGCTGCGGCGTGACGTGGCGTGCGAAGGCCGAGAGGATGACGCTGAAGGAACCGGCAGCGATACCAAGCCCGACAAGAACGCCGCCGCCGAAATGCAGCCAGAAGGGCGAGGTGCCGAACGACATGCAGATGAGGCCGGCCGCATAAAGAAAGCCGGAGAGCACGAGCACACGGCCCGTGCCGAATTTATCGGCGATGGCGCCGAAGAAAGGTTGGCCGAGGCCCCAGAACAGGTTCTGCAACGCCATGGCGAGACCGAAGGTAGAGCGATCCCAGCCGGTATCGGCAAGCATGGGCAACTGGAAAAAGCCCATGGCCGACCGTGGCCCGAAGGTCATGACCGCGATCAGCGATCCGGCAATAATAATCGCCCAGGGCATGGCCTGGCGTGTGGCTTGCGACATGAAACTCTCCCGATGCAGCGTCTCGCCCCCGAGGGAAAGTGTGCTGCAAAATTCCCCTTTGATGGAAGGAATATTATCTTTTGTCAGGCTGCCCCACTAGCGACTTTTCTTGACCGCACTATTCGTGTGATTGATAGGATACCAAAGATGGAATGTCCTCGGGGCAGGTGAGGCGGTAATGAAGCAGAATATTTACGACGATCCGCTGTTTTTCGAGCGCTACAGCGCCATGCCACGCTCTCTGGAGGGGCTGCGGCAGGCGGGCGAGTGGCATGAACTGCGCGCCATGCTTCCCCCTTTGAAGGACAAGACCGTACTTGATCTCGGTTGCGGTTTTGGCTGGCATTGCCGTTATGCCGCAGAGCAGGGAGCGGCACAGGTCGTCGGCGTCGATCTTTCGGAGAATATGCTGCGCCGCGCCGCCGAGATAAACGGCGGTCCCGGCATCGAATACCGCCGCGCCGCAATCGAGGACATCGATTTTGCGCCCGCAAGCTTCGATCTGGTGCTGAGTTCGCTTGCTTTGCACTATGTGCGCGATCTCGATGCGGCATTCGCCGGGGTTTTCACTGTACTGAAATCCGGTGGCGATTTCGTTTTTTCCATCGAGCATCCCGTGTTCACGGCGCTGGATAAACAGGACTGGTTTTACGGCGAGGATGGCGAAATCCTGCACTGGCCGCTCGACCACTATCAGAACGAGGGCGTACGCCATTCCAACTGGATGGCGGACGACGTCGTCAAATATCACCGCACGGTGTCAGGTATTCTGAACGCCCTGCTGGCCGCTGGTTTTGCCATAACCCGGCTGGCGGAGCCGAGGCCAGACCCCGCTTTGCTGGCTGAGCGGCCGGAGATGAAACACGAAGACCGTCGCCCGATTTTTCTGCTCGTCGGTGCGAAGAAGCCGTGACATGAGAGCGACGTTGCACGGCGTGCGCGATATGATGGATTGAGATCGGTGCGTCGGGCTGGACGCTTGCCGTCGTCCATAGTGCTCCGTGCTCTCCTCATCCCTGTGCTTGTCACAGGGATCCAGCCAGCCCAAGTCTTTGGGCTGAAAGGAGTCTTCCCGTCGCGCAGACGCGCGTCGGCTGGATTCCTGTGACAAGCACAGGAATGAGGGAGCGAGGTTGGACCGGCTCTAGCGCCTTTTGATCGCCCAGCCGTCGGCGCGTTCCTCGACCACCTTTGCCACGTCGCCAACAGACAGCCTGCCTTCGCCGCGCGGCGTGACGTTCCAGCCGAACAGTGGGCCGGGCACGCGCCGGTCGCCGGACATGCGGATGCGGCCCATGGCCTTCATGGGCGAGGGCACGTCGCGGGAGCCGGTGATCTGGTCCTGTGTGGTCATGATGCAGCGGGCGCAGGGTTTGACCAGATCGAAACGAATGCCGCCGATTTCGATGGCCGCCCAGCGGTCTTCCGCCCATGGCTCTTCTGTCTCCAGCACGATATTCGGCCGGAACCGTTCCATGCCGACGGCGTCCTCGCCATTGTCGCGCATATTGTCGTTAAGGGCGGCAAGTGACGCGGTGGTGGTGACGAGGATCTGGTAACCGTCGGCGAAAGTGACAGGCGTTTCGTTGCCGGTCCATTCCAGATTGGCGAGGCGTCTGGAATTGTCGTCGAAAAACACCAGCCTCACGTCGCGCCCAAGCCAGTCCGAAAGCGTGTCGTTGGTTTCGCCATCGGCAATGTTGGCGCTGACGATCGATCTCCACACCGCCACATCCATGCGCTGTCCGGAAGGCCTGGCGAAAATCTCGCCATTTGCTTCCCGCGAAAGCATCATGCCGCCATCCTCATGCCGCGCCAGAACCGTGGCGATATCAGGCAATTCGCGCTGGGTGATGAAGTGGCCGGAAGGGTCGGTCAGCATGGCGCGGCGGTCGCCGGGCAGGCCTTCCGCCGTAACATCGCTTTGCGAGAGGACAATGCCGCGCGCGCTTTTCAGCGGATAGATGTTGAGTTCGGTCACACGCATTCAGGTCTCCTCAGATTTCGTCGAGAAACAGGTCGAGTACCTGTTTCAGCCGCTCATGGCGGGCCTTTGCGAGTTTTCGCCCGGTCTTGGTGCGGAAACCGTCCGCAAGCCTGAACAGCTTGGTTTCGAAATGGTCGATGGCAAAGGCGCGGTCGTCGAGCGGGCGGTCCTTGGCCAGCGGATCGGCCGGGTCGTAAAGCGCCGAGCCCATGCGTCCGGCAATGTAAAAGCAGCGCGCCGCCCCCACCATGCCGATGGCGTCCAGCCGGTCGGCATCCTGAAGGATTTTGGCCTCCAGCGTTTGCGGCTCGATATTGGCGGAAAAACTATGGGTGGTGATGGCATGCGCGGCGGCGTCAATATCGGTCTGACGCCAACCAAGCCCGGCCAGAATGCCGGATGCTTTTTCCGCCGCCAGCCGTGAGGCCTCAGCGCGCAGCGGCGAGTTCTTCTCCACAGCTACGCAATCATGCAAGAGCACGCTCGCCGCCAGCACCGTACCATCGCCGCCTTCGCCCGCATGGATGCGCATGGCGTTGCGGAAGACGCGGTGGATATGGGCTAGATCATGCGAGCCGTCGCCCACATCGGCGGCATGCGGGATCAGGTCCTGCGCAAGCAATTTGTAAGGAGCGAAAGATTGGGCCTGCATTGCAACTCCATCGGCTTTGGCAATGCTGTTTAGAGAGGGAATCGCCCCCGCGCAATTGACATCATGTATCGGCGTGTCGCGATGCAGGAAGGGCAGGCTGCCGGGTGAGGATTTTCTGATAGAACAGGCCAATGCCGATCAGCACTGCGCCAAGCCCGATGAAGGACAGCGCCCGCAGCACGCCTTCCAGGTTACTCATGTCGATCAGAAAGGCCTTGGCAACGGAAATCAGCACGAAGGCAGCCGATGCCAGACGCAGGCTGCGGGCATTGAAGCGCGAGCCGAGGACGAGCAGCAGCACGCCGATCAGCAGCCAGACCACCGAATAGCTGTAGGTTTCACCCTGAAGGAAACCCTTCCAGTCAGCGATGTTTTCGCCCTGCCAGAAGCGGCGGACCGAAAGCGTGGCCCAGGCAAAGCCGAGTGCCGCACCGGCCACCGCGAGCAGGCTGACATAGGCGGCGGGCCGCTTGCCGCGTGCGTAATAGGCAAGGCCGCCATAAGCGAGCGCCGGCAGCAGGTAACCGATCAGCAGCAGGTTGAGGAACGGGATGCGGCCGGTATTTTCGCCGGTGAAATAGGGGTTGAGCGTGAAGAAATGCATCGTCAGCACGTTGATGACGGCAATCACACCCGCGATCATCGAGCCATAACGGAAGACGGGGCTGGGGCTCTTGAGGTCGAGTGTCATCAGCACGCCTGAAAAACCGATGGTCAGCAGCGTGTAGATTGACTGTTCGCCGAGCGTCGGCACGCTTTCGTCCAGCGTGCCGCCATTCATCGCATGGCGAATAAGGATCGCGACTGCGAGCAGGCCCATAAGGCTGGCGATGGCCTGCAGGAAGTTCTTGGCCCGGAAGCCCGGCCAGTCGCGCAGCATCCATGCGGAGACGATGGCGAGAAGTGCCGGAATGCCGTAACCCGGCAGAAGCGCGTTGAAAACCGGCGTGAGCCCAAGATTTTGCGGCCCGACGATGGTGGGTTCCCAGGCGATACGGCCGAGAACGGCAACGCTTGCCACCGCCATCACCCAGGGCAAAATATCCCAGTTGCGATGGCGGGTCGCCAGCACATAACCGAAACCGATGACGGAAAGCAGTACTGTTGTCACAAGCCCTTCCGTCAGCGTGTGCAGGCTAAGCGCGAAGGCGGCGAAGGAGCCGAGCACGAGAATATTGAGCGGCTTGCGATAGGCTTCGTTGTTCTGCCGGTGCAGCCATTCGGCACCCGCAATCAGCGCGAAGCCGAGACCAAGGCCATAGGCCGCGTGCAGCCAGTCGCGGCCAAGATTGCCATATTCGACAAAGCTTGCCGTGCCGAGCCAGACCGGGAAAATTGCGGCAATCCCCGCCCAGAGCTGGGCGAAATCCGGATCGTCCGCGCCCTTGCGTTTCAGGAAGGAAAAACCGCAGAGAAGAAGGATGGCGCCGAGGCCGAGCGCCATGGCGACTGCTGCGGTATAGCCCGTTCCCACAGGGGGAAGGGCGATTGCCGTATCGTTCACGAAGCCGATGAAATCGAGCGCCTGACGCGACATCAGCGAGACCGCAGCCTGCGCGCCGAGCGCGGCGACAATGGTGGGCCACACGGCGTAATGGCGCGAAGCGCCGAGTGCCGCAAGTGTTGCGATAAGAGCCGAAACGATCAGCGCCGGATGTGTATCGATATTGCCCTCGATAACGAGAAAGGCGAATGCCGGCAGGATAGCGGCCATCGATACGGTAAGATTGATAGCCAGCGACGGGCGCAGCAAAAGCCGCATGGCGCGAATGCCGCGCGGCTCAGGCGTGGCGGCTTCGGCAGGTGGCGTATCGAAGCGCCTTCCGGGCCAGATGAAGATGGTGCCGGCCAGCATGGCGAGCAGGGAAAGCGTCGGTGGAACGGCTTCTAGCGTGTCGGCGAAGGCGATATAGGCGAGCACCCAGAGGCCGAGACCGGCATTGGCAAGTGAAGGAACCGCGGTCCAGCCTTGCCTGCGCGCTGCAAGAGCGGTCGCCAGCCAGGTGATCGTCAGGAAAATGAAAAGCGACCAGGCACTCGGCGTTTCCGTGGCAATCAGCGCGGGCGTCAGCATCGAGCCGAGAAGGCCGAGACCGGCCAGCGCCTGCCCGTGCAGAAGTGAAAGGCCGATGGTGGCGAAGGCGACAAGCCCAAGCAGGATGAAGGCCGTGGTGGGGCTGATATAGTCGTAAATACCGTAAGCGGCATAAATAACCCCGAACAGGGTCAGTGCACCCGCCGCCGTCAGTACGCCCGGTATCATGGCGTTGGCGTATGTGGTGGCAATGCCAGGCACGGCCTTGCGGCGGATCGCTTCGCCGGCAACGCCGAGAACGAGGCCGAAAATGGCGGCGAGCGAAAGCCGCACGGCCGGGCTGAGCAGCCCCGACTCGATCGAATATTTGACGAGGAAGATGCCGCCGAGCGCCAGCGCCAATCCGCCGGCCCAGACGGCCCAGCGCGCGCCGAGCTGGCTTTCGAAGCTTTCTTTCGTCGCCGGTGCGGATGCAGCCTCGCTGGCAAGCGCAAGCGGCTGTTCTTGGCGGGCAACATTCTCCGGCTCTGCCGTGGCTGTGGCCTCTCCGGCTTCGGGTAAATATTCCCTTTCGACGAACTCGTCTTCCGGAGATGCCCGGTTTTCCTGTTCTGCCTCGAAATCCGGGTTTTCCGCGGATGCCGTCGTCTCCGCCTGTGTGGCAAGAGGAGAGGTGACCCCGGTGGCCATCAGGCGCTTCAGGCCGTGAACCTCACGTTCCAGAGACTTGATTCGGCTTGAATTGCGGATGCTCGCGACCAGCGTGTAGATGAAGGCGGCGATGACGGCGAGGATGAGAAACGGGATTTCCAAACAGATTCTCCAATTACGAAGCTGTTTTTAAAGCCCTTTTGGCGAATTTATGCAAGGCTTGGTTGATGAAGGCGGGAGGCTGCCGTTTGTTTCTGCTCCCCGGCGGGAGAAGAAACAAAGAGGCGACGCTGTATCTTTAGATGTTCACGCTGCAAGCCAGCGCCGCGCCGTTTCGATATCGGCAAGCCCGAGATCGTGCCCGTCATCGACCGTTTGCACCTCTGCCTGCGCGCCGCTCGCCGCAAGCCTGCCCTGCACATCGGCCGCCCTGTCGCGGTATTTGTCGCGCTCGCCGGGGACCAGCAGGAAATTCCGGCTGGAAAGATCGGCTTCCGGCCATGTATCGAGAACCGGAATCGGGCGGTAGAGCAGCGCGTCGCCGGCAAATTCCGGATGAAGCGCCGCAAAGGCCGCATAGAAATTCGCGCCGTTGGAATGGCCGATGAAGCGTAGTTTCGAACGATCGAGACCATAAGACCGTATCGCGCCGTCCATGAAGGCGGCAAAGGCTTCCGCCTCCGCGACGATATCCTTCTGGTCGAAGCTGAAATCGGGGAAACGCCGGAACCAGCGGGCGACGTCTTCTTCCGTGCTGCGGCCACGAACGCCGAGAAGCGTAGCACCCGGAGCCGCTCGGTGGGCGAGCGGCATCAGGCTCGTCTCGCTGCCACCGGAACCGTGCAGCAGGACGATGGTGCTACCGTCAGGCTTTTCGGGCGTATAAAACCGATGCACGAAGGGCAGGTCGCGATAGACGATGCGCTCTTCGCCCGGCATCGAGAATTGCGGCAGGGCGACCCGCACATCCGCCTCGTCCTTCATGAATAGCGGCGGGATAAACAGGTTTTCGCCGAGTGCCTCCAGCGGTTCGTCGACCGTCATGCCCGGAGCGTCGGTCGCCATTTCGATCAGCACGCCGCCCGGTTCGCGGACATAAAGCGAATGGAAATATTTCCGGTCATGGGCATTCGTCGTGCTGGAATTGAGCGATTTCAACCCGGTGAGAACCGTGTTCAATTCTTCCAGATCCTTTGCGCGGAAAGCAATGTGATCGACGGTGCCGGTGCCCGGCGCGCTGGACCAGAAGCCGGTGGCGTCGCGCACGTCGATGATGTCGCCGCTCTCTGAGACGAGCCGGCGGATCGCGTCCGTCTGGATTTCCTGCCGGTAGCCGAAATGCTTTTCCAGAAAAGCCACCGTCTCTTCCGGCACCTCGCTCAGCATCGTCGCGCCATAGATGCGACGAATGGCGTCTTCTGCGGGGATATCATCCGTTTTGTGCGGCGTGGCATCGGGAAAGGCGTGGGTGCCGACCAGCTTGATAATCAGGCCATCCGGGTCTTTCAGACGGATGACCGGGGTGCCGAATTCGTCGGACGGTCCCTCGGCGCGGATGCCGAATTTCAGCGCCCGCGTCAGCCAGAAACCGATGCTGGCGGGATCGATCGCCAGCGAGACTTCCAGCGTCTGGCCATAGCCGACTCGGCCCTGACCGCCGTCTTCCCAGACCAGAAAGGTCAAAAGCGTGCCGGGCGAGGCATTGCCGTCGCCGTAAAGCAGATGAAGCTGCATGGCATCTTCAAAGCCCGCAGTGCGCTTGACGAGCCTCAAGCCCAGAAAACCGGCGTAAAAATCGACATTCGCCTGCACCTTCCGGGTGATCATCGTGATGTGGTGTATGCCCAGTGCAGAATTCATCTTGCCGTCCCGCCGTTTCGCCTGCTGTTCGTTGCCCTATTTGTCTCACGCGGCACCCGATCCGCAACCCCGGCAAATGAGAACGCTGTGTTCTCTGCGTGAACGATATTCCCGTCGCTTCGTTGCATGCGGCATGCGCAGAAACCGGGCTTTTTGCCTTCTCGGCGATCATTTGTGATTATAAAATGAGCATACAGAATTACGGCTATTTTGTATGCAATTTTATCTTGCCTTGATGGCTGGAATTGGGTCTTATGCAACCAATCCAAACATAACCATCAGGGGGAATAGATGATATTAACGCGTAGGTTGTTGTCCAAGGCTCTGGCCATTGCTGCTGTCGGCGCCGCTGCCGGAATTTCGCTGCCTGCCACGAGCGCCCATGCCGAAACGCCGGTGAAATTCACGCTCGACTGGAAATTCGAAGGCCCCGCCGCCGGGTTCCTGTTGGCGCTCGACAAGGGTTACTTCAAGGCCGAGGGCCTCGACGTGACGATCGACAGCGGCAACGGCTCGGTAGAAGCCATTCCGCGTGTTGCGACGGGCGCCTACCAGATGGGTTTCGGCGACATCAACTCGGTGATGAAGTTCCTTGATGAAGACCCGAGCCAGAAGATCAAGGCCGTTTATATGGTCTATGAGCGCCCGACATTTGCCGTCGTCGGCCGCAAGTCGCTCGGCGTCACCGGCGATCCGAAATCGCTGGAAGGCAAAAAACTCGGCGCGCCGCCGCCGGATGGCGCTTTTGCGCAATGGCCAGCCTTCAAGCAGGTTGCCGGGCTGGATGACAGCAAGATCAAGATCGAATCGATCGGCTTTCCGGTGCGTGAACCGATGCTGGCCAAGGGTGATGTCGACGGCGTCTTCGGTTTCGCCTTTTCGGTGATCCTCAATCTGAAGAAACAGGGTATCGCCGACGACGATATCGCGACCATCCTGATGGCCGAGCACGGCTTGAATCTTTATGGCAATGCGGTGCTGGTAAACACTGATTTCGCTGAGAAAAACCCGGAAGCGGTCAAGGGGTTCATCAAGGCGCTCGCCAAGGGCTTCGCCGATTCCGTCAAGGTCCCGGAAGAGGGTGTGGCGGCCGTGCTCAAGCGAAACGAGACGCTCGATAGCGCGATTGAGCTGGAACGCCTCAACATGGCCAACAGCATGAACATCAAGACGCCCTATGTGGTGGAAAACGGCATGGGCGGCGTCGATCCGGCCCGGCTGGCCGCTTCCCTCGAGACGCTGAAAGTGTCCATGGGCCTGAAGGGCAACGTCAAGGCGGAACAGGTCTTCGACGCGGCTTACCTGCCGCCCAAGGAAGAGCGCATGCTTCCCTGATGGGGCAGCAGTTGCGGATAAAACGAGCGGGTGCCGCGAGTTTCTTCTCCCCGGTCGGGGAGAAGGTCGCGGCAGCGGGATGAGGGGGCGAGGGTAGAGATATACGGAGAACTTGCCCCCTCATCCGACCCTTCGGGCCACCTTCTCCCCGGGGGGAGAAGAAACAAGCGGCGACGCCGGGCATAGCCGGCGGCCTTGGAAATGAGGCGGGGCAACGAAGGCTGCAAGCGCCCGTACCAGCCGAAAAAATGGGGACTGCGATGTCACATCTCGTGGAAATAGACAATGTCGACATGCGTTACGGTGGGGCGGCCGGTACGCTTGCCGTATCCGGCCTCAACCTGACGGTCGACAAGGGTGAATTCGCGGCTGTCGTCGGCCCGTCCGGCTGCGGCAAGTCGACCCTGATGAAGCTGGTGACGGGGCTGCATATTCCGCAAAAGGGCAATGTCATCGTGGCCGGGCGGCAGGTCACGGAACCGGTTTCCATTGTCGGCATGGCGTTTCAGAACCCGACGATGCTGCCCTGGCGCACGACGCTTGAAAACATCCTGTTGCCGCTGGAGATCGTCGAGAAGCACCGTCGGCGTCTGCGCGCGCATAAGGCCGAATATGTCGCCAAGGCCGAACGCCTGCTGGAAATCGTCGGTCTCAAAGGCTTCGGATCGAAATTCCCCTGGCAGCTTTCCGGTGGCATGCAACAGCGCGCCAATCTTTGCCGCGCTTTGATCCACGAGCCGGATCTTCTGATGCTGGATGAGCCCTTCGGCGCGCTTGATGCCTTCACCCGTGAGGAACTGTGGTGTGTCATCCGCGATCTGCATACGGCTCAGCGCGTCACCATCATTCTGGTAACGCATGACCTGCGCGAGGCGACCTTTCTCGCCGACAAGATTTTCGTGATGAGCGCAAGGCCGGGCCGTGTGCTGGCGGAACACCGCGTGCCTTTCGCGCGGCCGCGTCAGCTCGATATCATGTATGACAAGGGTTTCAACGACATGGTGCAGGAACTGCATGGCGAGATAGCGCAGGCGAGGGTGGCGGCATGAGTGCGGTCGTGGAAAGCAGCATGGCAACCGCGCCGTCGAAACCGCTGATCGCCCGGGTCAACTGGGTGAAGGCCGCCCCCTGGCTTTATACGCTGGCGCTGTTCGTGCTGTGGGAACTCTTGGTTTACGCGCTGAAAATGCCGCCGACCATCCTGCCGTCGCCGGTGAGGGTAGGGCAGGCCATCGTGCAATATTGGTCGCCGATCTGGAAGAACTCACTGCAGACGCTCTATACCACCACGCTCGGTTTTGCGATCGCCGTCGCGGCGGGTCTCGCCATCGGCCTCTTTATCGGCTGGTCGAAAACCATCTATGCCGGGCTTTATCCGCTGATGATCGGTTTTAATGCCATCCCCAAAGTGGCGCTGGTTCCGATCCTCGTTATCTGGTTTGGCATCGGCACCGTGCCCGCCGTTCTGACCGCCTTCCTGATCTCGTTCTTTCCCATCGTCGTCAACGTCGCGACCGGCCTTGCCACCATCGAGCCGGAAACGGAGGATGTGCTGCGCGCACTTGGCGCGAAGAAGATGGACATCATGCTGAAGGTCGGTATCCCGCGCTCCATGCCCTATTTCTTCGGCTCGCTGAAAATCGCCATCACACTTGCCTTCGTCGGCTCGGTCGTCTCGGAAACCGTCGCCTCCAATTATGGCCTCGGCAATATGATGAGTTCGGCGCAGAGCCAGTTCAACGTACCGCTGGTCTTTGCCGGCCTGCTGATGCTCGCGGTAGAAGGCATCGTCATGTACGCAATCATGGCCTGGCTCGAAAAGCGCATGACCGGTTGGGCGCATCGCTCGACCATGGGGCAGTGAATTCAAGAAGGATCGCCCTCCCTCCAGGGTGAGGGCGATCTTTATGAGCGAGCCGCGCTGTTAATGCGCCGCCATTTCCTTCACGATTTCAGGGCCGTCCATCATGAACGGATAATAGGTCGGCCAATTGGTCACCTCGTCGAGCAGTCCCTTGCGGTCATTGCCCCAGTAGAGGTGGTAATGACCGGCCTTAGTGGGTTCGATGGTGTGGTCGCTGAACTGGATGAATTGCGGCGCTGCCTCGTCGCCACCGATTTTCTTGAAAATGTATCTCACGCCCCTGTTACCCTTTTTATAGGTCAGGATTTCGTAGCCATCGTCGGCATAGGTCGCCTCAACGGGCTTGGCTTCGCGGTAGAACGAAACCTTGCCGCCTTTGATGGTGATGCGGTTGACGTCGGTCTTGTAGCCGATGGCATAATAGGCGCGGTATTCTTCGGCGGTCTTGTCGCCGTGTGCCGCCTTTTCCGCCATGACGGCGTCGAGCGAGCCGTTCAGCAGATAGGGGTAGACCGACTGCCAGTCGCCTTCCCAATCGGAAAGCGTGCGCGGCTTCACCTGGGCGTCCTCGAAATAACCCTTGTAGATCTGTTTCTCGGCTTCGGTCTGGCCGTGGCTATGGTCATGGCCGTGACTATGCGCGGAGGAAGCCTTGTCGTTTCCGGCCGCCAGTGCCGCGGTCGTCATCAGCAGCATTGAACCGATTGCAAGCGCGCCGGTGACGCGGGTGATGGTTTTTTGCATTTTTCTGGCCCCTTTGTGTGTCCCAAAATCGAAAATTAAGTAATGTAATAACATTACGCATAGGTCGTATAAACACGTCTTTCGCCAGACGCAAGAGTGCCTGTCGCCACCCTTGCGCGAAAAATGACGAAAGCCGGCTGGAGGGCCGGCTTTCAGATGGGGCAGAATGGATGGGGAAGGGGGCGGTTCGGGCGTGCTCAGCTCAAGCGGTTTGCGCGTTCAATTCCGCTTTACGCTCATCGAAAGCGAGCTTCATCGCCTTCGTCACGTCACGCGTGGTTGCGAAATAATTGTCGCTGCGCGCCCAGTAGCGCAATTTGACGGTGGCGCTGTCGGCGGTGACCGAATCAACGAAGGTGACGGGGGCAGGGTCCAGCAGCACCCGGCTTTCCGAGCGCACCACGCGCATCAGCATGTCCTGCGCCGCAGCCAGATCCTCGTCATTCGTAACCGTCAGGCTCAATTCGTGGCGGCGTGAAGGGAAGCGGCTGTAATTGGTGATCGGCACGTTCCACAGGGTGGAGTTGGGTGCAAGGCGGTAAAGCCCATCGCTGGTTTTAAGCTCGGTCGCAAACAAGCCGATTTCTATCACCGTGCCGCTAACGGCGCCGGTTTCGATGTATTCACCGACCCGAAAGGGACGCAGTACAAGAAGCATGATGCCGGCGGCGATGTTCTGCAACGTGCCCTGCAACGCAAGGCCGATGGCGAGACCGGCGGCGCCGAGTGCCGCAAGAATGGAGGCCGTCTGCACGCCGAACTGGCCAAGTACCATGACCAGCACCAGAATAAGCACCACATAACGGATGGCGCCTGCGAAGAAACCGGCGAGCGTCGCATCGAAGCCGCGGATGCGCGACAATCCCTGAAAAGCCCAGCGTTGCAGGAAGGTCGCGGCCAGCCAGCCGATGATCAACAGCAGAAGTGCGCCGATGATCGAAAAGGAATATTGCACCGCCAGCGTGCTCGCCTGCCGTACCGCAGCCTGCGATGCGACGATGATATCGGTTGCCTGTTGTTCCATGAATTATCCCGTGATTCTTATTGCTGTTCAGCTTTGGTAACGACCGGACGCCGCAGGGGTTCCGCCAAAAGGCGGTATCAATTGCCGAGCGGCAGCACGAAAGGCACGTTGCCATCCGTATCCGCCCCCCGGCCGATCTTCTTGATTGCCGCCACCAGCCTGCCATCGCGCCCGAGCAATCGGTCGCCGATTGCGATGATGCGGGTATTGGGGGTGGCATAGGGCGAGACGGCGCGCAGGCTGAGCGCAAGCGCCATGTCGTCCTGATCCGGATAAAGGCTAAGGGCGGCGATGACGGCGGCAGCGGGCGAGCGCGACACGCCCATCCAGCAATGGATGAGAAGCGGCGCGGACTGGTCCCATTCGCGGGTGAAATCGATCAGCCGCAGCACATGCGCATCATCAGGCGCGATGAGATCGCCGGTGCCCTTGAAGGCAATGTCGTTCATGGAAAGCGTCAGGTGGCGGTCGGCGGCAATAACCGCCGGGCGATGAAAGGTCTGCTCCTTGGCGATCAGCGTCACCATTTCGCGGGCCCTGTGCTTCACCGCCATTTCCGCGATCCGCGACAGCGGCGATACGACGATAGCAGTCATTTCACCCCTCCAGCCGCGTTGCCGGTTTTGACCACACGCATCGCCTCGATCGCTTCGAAGCGTTCGACGAACCGCTTCTGCGCCTCGGTCGAGGGAAGCGGGATGATATCGAACATATCGCGGGTGATGCCGCGCGGCAGGCCGAAGAATTTCTGGGCTTCAGCGATGGAAAAGCCGGCAAGCTCCGTCGCCTCGAAAAAGGCGGCAACGGTATCGGCCTTCTTGATGCGGTCCTTCAACTCGCGCGAGGCATGGGGCGGCAGACCGAAGCGCAGATGCACGGCAGCTTCCAGCCTCTTCTCCACGGTCTTGTAACCGCCGCCGACCACGGATTTGAACGGCGAGATCATGTCGCCGATGACATATTCGGGTGCGTCGTGCAAAAGCGCCATCTGCAGGTCGTCAGGCGTCGCGTTCACGCACATGCGGCAGAAGATGTTTTCCACGATGAGGCTATGCTGGGCGACGGAAAAGGCGTGATCGCCGCGCGTCTGGCCGTTCCAGCGGGCGACGCGGGCAAGGCCATGGGCGATATCGGCGATTTCCACGTCAAGCGGCGAAGGGTCGAGCAGATCGAGCCGCCGTCCGGAAAGCATGCGCTGCCAGGCGCGCGGGCTTTTAGCGGGCGCCACGCCTATTCCTCCGCCTGAGCTGCGGGATCAACCGCCGGGAAGGAGAGGCCGCTCCAGGCAGGCAAGGCCACGGTGACAGTGACGGTCTCCGCAAGCAGCGGTGTCGCGGATGCGAGCGCATCGGCAATGCGGTCGATCCGCACAATGGCCAGCGCCCTGTTGCCGCAAACCGTTCCAAGTGTGCCGACGGGTTTTCCATTGGCGGTGATATCAGTTCCCGTGGCGGGAAGCATGCTTTCGGCCGAAACGGTCACAACGCGCCGTCTTGCCGTGCCGCGATGTTTCATGCGTGAGACGACTTCCTGACCGACAAAGCAGCCCTTCTTGAAGGAGACGCCGTCATTCACATCCATCAGCACGTCATGGGGAAAAGCATCCTGAAGCGCATAGTCCCGGCCGGATTCGGCAATTCCGTGGTCGATGCGCAGGGCGTCATAGGCCGCTATGTCGCCTGATGCCGATACACCCGGCACGCGGTAAAGATCGACACCGGCCTTGACGAAACGGCCATCCTTTACGCCTGCCTCCGGTATGCCCTCGTTCCAGAAAACGCTGACGCCTTCCGTTGGTTCGAGCTTGAGATCGACGGGTGCGCGCAGCTTGTACATGGTGAGGCGGCGTAGCAGGGCATCCTGTTCGGCGGCGCCGGTTTCGATCAGGTAATCCGTGCCGTCGCGCGCAATCAGGAAATCAAACAGGATCTTGCCCTGGGGTGTCAGAAGTGCCGAGGCACGCGCCTCGCCTTGCGGCAGGTTTTCAACGTCGGCCGTGATCAGATTGTTTAGAAATTCCTCGGCACCCGTGCCGGAAACTCTGATCAGGCGGTGGTCGGCAAGAATGGCGGAAGGCATGGCGTCACCGTTCGGTTCATCGAGAGCGTCTCCGGCCACAATTGCTGAGGGCTGCCCGAGGCAATCTGCGGAAATGCTCTCTTTTTTGTTTTCGCGCAATTCCTGATGCGGAACCGCGACGCGGCTCTGCTGAATTGCTCATTCCGCACAGTTAGGATTTTTGCAAAAGAACGGCAAGCACCACGATGCGATCAATCGCCGGCGGTGAAGAACTTCCACTTGCCATCGGGCGAAATGCCGATGCGGTAAAAGCTGTAATTGCCATATTCCTGCATGTCGGCCAGATCGCCTGCCGTGATGATGCGCAGCAGTTCCACCTTCTCGGGTGCGGTTAGCGTATTGAGCGGCTTTCCGGCGAAATAGGGGAAGACATAGGCTTCATCCGGCGTTCCGGCGTCGATATGGGCATAACCCGTCGAAAGCAGGTCGATGATGATCGCCAGCACTTCAAGCCCATCGGGATCGCCGGAATAGCTTTTCAGCGCAGCAATCGGGTCGTCGCTGTCAGTTCCGTCGATACGGAACTGCTTGTCGCTGGCGGTGATGAACGGCCGCATTTTTTCGATATCGCCCGAAGAGGCAGCGTCGATAAGCTGCTGGCGAAGCTTGCGCACGGCTTCCGGCGCCTTGGAAACGTCATGCTCGATCACGACGGACATCTCAGGCGTATTGTCCGGCTTGGCGGGCTGCTGGGTCGATTGACCGGCGGAACGGTCGACCAGAGGGTCAGGCAGGGGAATGCCGTCCGAATCACCTTCGATCTCGTCGGGCTCGGGAGTCTGGGGCCGCTGCGGCTGCTCGCCATTTTGGGCTTGCGGCTCGCTTTCGGTATTTTGCGCCGGTTTCAGCTCGGAAAGTGCAAAGGCACGACTGGGCAAGCCAATAGACCCGGCGGTCAGGGCAAGCAGGATGGACAGCATGGCGGAAGAGCGCAAAAGCCCCTTGCTCAGGCAAGACATGATAGACCCCGACTTTACTGTATCACCCGCTGCGGAGAAAATTCGCCTTCAAGCATGCGCTGGCGCAGCGATTCCAGCATTGCTTCAGCACCGGCTTCGCCGTGCATACGGATGGTTTCGCGCATGGCCAGAGCGATTGCGGCGTCGGCGATGATCTCCGGCTCGATGCCGTCGGCCATGCCGTCAGCCCATGCCTCGTTCTGGTGTTCCAGAGCGACCTGCATCTTTTCATGCACGATCATATCGTCGATTTCGTTACGGCTCGTCTGCATTTTTCATCCTCGACAGGGCGGGCAAGTCCTTACCACCCTGTTAACAACACTAGCAGCCTTTTATCAAAACGGCACGGGCTGCGGCGAAAAGAGGTTAACAATCCGCTAATTTCCGAACCTTGACGCTATTTCTTGAGCAAGTGTTGCCCCTTCGTTACGGTAGCCCTCTTCTGCCATGACGGCGGCGCGTGTGCAACTGGTGTGGATAGCCGCAAAGGAACGATATCCACGGTTGAATGCAGCCGTCATGCGCTGGCGCCTTTCGGGTTCGTTGGCCGTATCGGCAGCCAGAAGATCACTCATCGATTTGCGCCAGTCCTCCGGGCCGGAGGAAGGGCACAATGTTCTCAGATATTGCACCGCGCCCAATATTTCCGACAGCCGTGCCAGCCTGTCGTCATAGGGTGCGGGTTTGGGCGGTTGTGCTTCCGCCGGGCGAACCTCATTGGAAACGGCCTTGGAAGGCTGCGCATAGGCAACGCCTTCTTGCCCGGCAGGAACCAGCATGGTGAGGAAAAGAGACAGGAAAATGGTTGGCCGTATCAAAATTCTATTCTGCCCCACACATACTCGTGAACACCCGGCGGGCGGATAGACCTTAGATAATAGCGATTCTGGCTGGCTGGCAATCATGCAAGCAGACGCTCGGCGCATTCGACCACGCTTTCCGGCGCCGGCAACCGGCGGATTTCCGCCAATGTGTACCAGCCCGCATCCGCCGCGTCGTCGGCCGCCGTTACCGCCGGGTCCGCATCCGTTTCCACGGTAAAGACGGAGAGGAAATAGTGGCTCGTCAGCACGCCTTCCGCATCACGCGACGGCAGGTCGTAGGTCGCGAACAATTGCGGTTTGCGTGCGAGGATACCGGTTTCCTCGTGAAGTTCGCGCAGCGCCGTCTCGGCTGGCGTTTCTCCCTCTTCGCCGCGCCCGCCCGGAAAGGCGAACATGTCTTTCGACGGCGGGTTGATGCGGCGCACGAGAAGCAGCCTGTCTCCATTCCTGACGATGGCGGAAGAGGCGGGGCGGGGCTTTATACGAAGGGTCATGAATGGTTTCGCTTGTTTCAGCCGTCTTGGGCCTGTCTATATTGGTCCGGGAACACCGATGCTGTATTCGGGAATCGGTTCGATTGTGCACGCAGAAGACGGTGGAATGAAGGTCTATCTTATCTATGCATTGGCCGCTGTCGCGGAAATCGCCGGTTGCTTTTCCTTCTGGGCCTGGCTGAAACTCGACAAGACGGGCTGGATATTGCTGCCGGGCATGCTGGCGCTCGCCGCTTTTGCCTGGGCTTTGACGCTGGTGCCGACCGAGACGGCGGGCAGGGCCTATGCCGCCTATGGCGGAATTTACATTGCCGCATCGCTTCTCTGGCTCTGGGGCGTGGAAGGGCATGTGCCGGATAAATGGGATATCGCCGGCGGTGCCGTCTGCCTTGCGGGCACGGCCATCATTCTATTCGGCCCCCGCGCCTGAGGAGACAAACATGTGCGGACGTTTCGTGCTGAACGCCACGCCGGAAGAGATCGCTGATTATCTCGACCTGATCGGTCTTGAGGATTTTCCCGCCCGTTTCAACATCGCACCCACGCAGCCTATCCTGATCGTGCTTGAGGGCGAACGGCAGGAGCGCGGCAGCAACCTGCCCAATCGGCGGGCCATGCTGGTGCGCTGGGGTTTTCTGCCCGGCTGGGTGAAAGACCCGAAGGAGTTTCCGCTGCTTATCAATGCGCGTTCGGAAACGGCTATCGGCAAGGCGTCGTTCCGGGCAGCCATGCGCCATCGCCGCGTGCTGATACCGGCAACCGGCTTTTACGAATGGCGACGCCCGCCGAAGGATGAGGGCGGCAAACCGCAGCCCTATTTCATCCGCCCGAAAAACGGCGGCATCGTCGCTTTTGCCGGCCTTATGGAGACGTGGTCCTCTGCCGACGGGTCCGAGGTCGATACCGGCGCCATCCTCACCACCGCCGCCAATGCCGCGATCGGCCGCATCCACGACCGGATGCCGGTGGTGATCGCGCCGGAGGATTTCAGCCGCTGGCTGGATTGCAAGACGCAGGAGCCACGCGAGGTGGCCGACCTGATGCGGCCGGTTCAGGACGATTTTTTCGAGATGATCCCGGTCTCGGACAAGGTCAACAAGGTCGCAAATGTCGGCGCGGACCTGATTGAGCCGGTGCCGGAAAGTGCGCCGCTGGCAAAGATCAGACCGCCCAAGGATGACGGCCAGATGTCATTGTTTTAACGTGCCGGTTGGGCCTGCCTCGGGTGAAAAATATCAGCCGTTCCGGCCCATTTTCAGCAGGCCTTCCTGAATCATGATGTCGGAATAGACGCGATTGCGGCCATTCGCCTTGGCGAGATAGAGCAGCTGGTCTGCGGCATTGAGCTGGTTGTCGAAGGGTTCGCCCTTTTCGATTTCCACGACGCCGAGCGAAATCGTCAGGCCGAGACTGCTGCCGCTCAAATGGCGGCCGTCCTTTTCCACGCGTTCGCGCAGCTTTTCGCAGAACTGGGAGGCGGCATGGGCATCCAGCCCGCGCAGGAACACGGCGAATTCCTCGCCGCCGAGGCGTGCAGGAATGTGGCGCGCCTCATGACACATTTCATGCAAAAGCTCGGCGAGCTTTTTCAGAGCCCTGTCGCCTGCATCGTGTCCCAGCGTGTCGTTGATCTTCTTGAAATGGTCGATGTCGAGAATGGCAACCGCGCCGTTCTCGGCATCGTCATTGATGACCTGCATCAGCGCCCGCGTGCGCTCGAAGAAGGAGCGGCGGTTCGGCAATCCGGTCAGATGGTCACGCTCTGCCAGTTCCCGCAGCCGTTTGAGCTGTTTCAGCGTTTCAATATTGTTGTCGATGCGGCACTGCAATTCTTCCGGCACGAAGGGGCGGTAGACGAAATCCGACGCCCCGGCCTTCAGGAAGCTTGCCGAAAGCAACCGGTCCGTGGAGGACGATATGCCGATGACCCGCAGGTTTTCGGATGAGCGGCTGTCGCAGATGCGGCGCGTCAGCTCATAACCGTCCATGTCGGGCATATGATAATCGGTGATGACAAGCTGGATCGACGGGTCCTGCGACAGGATTTCCAGCGCCCGATTGCCCGAATGGGCTTCACTGACCTTGAAATTCTGACGCTCCAGAATTTCCACGAGACCGGAACGCGCCGTGCGCGCATCATCAACCACCAGGACGGAAAATTGCCTGTTGGTCAAGATACGGTCGACCGTCTTGACCACAGCATCGACGGTGCGATGACCGTCCTTGACGATGTAGTCGATGATTTTCTTCTCGGCGTAGCGCTTACGCGCCTCCTCATCCACCGTGGCGGTGAAGACGATAGCCGGCACCTTGCGTTCGGAAAGAAGTGCGAGAATTTCGCCCTTCGGTGCATCGGGCAGATTGAGCCCGGTCAGCGCCAGTGTGAAATCATGGGCCTGCAACAGGATATCGGCCTGCGCCATGCTGTCACAATGGATGACCTCGGCCTGCGTTTCCTCCGAGAGCCGCGTTTTCAGCAGTATGGAAAGAGCAACGGAATCTTCAATCAGAAGGATTTTGTCCTGCATGCCGTCCCAAGCCCCCCAATGGCCCGTCTCGACGTTTTTCCCGAAACACCGGACTCTCCGTCACCGTATGTCTACGGATGCGAAAATCGAGCTTGCGCATTGTTGCGGGAAGAATCGCGAAAGTAGAAAACTCTTTGATGTTCAGTAGTCTATACGAAACTATCCGTACAGCCAAACCGCAGAAGTGGAGCGTTGTACGCCTGTTTCGTTGCAACTTGGTTACGGAAAATGTCAGGATTTATGAAATGTCGTATCTTTTGTATGATTTTTGAAGTTGTGACTTATAAAAGCTGCGGCGCCGATGATGGCGCCGCGCGATTGCCGAAAATCTTTTCAGCAAGATGTTGGTGAGCAGCAAGACCAGCAGCTACTTCGCCGGCGATAGTAAAAACCGGAAATTCCTTTAAGCTGTCCCTGAATGAAACAGTCGTGTCTCAGGCGGTACTATTGTGCAAAAACAAGGTGTTGCAGCGCTTTGCTCTTTCCGTTCAAGTCGGAAGGAGCAAATGTGTTCAGACGGTTTTGGCGGCAGGCTTGCGCTTCTGCATCAGGGCTGCGGCCGCGACGGCCTTCAGTCCGAGCGGGCGGTAGTGGCTGTTGAGGTCGGGCTTCGCCTGCGGCTGTGCCTTCGTCTCGTTCGTCATTTTTCTCTCTCCACAATTCACGCCAATCGCCTGTGCGAAGCGTGTGAGCGACCTCTTTCGAGGGAAATCTTGACGGATTCGAGGCGAAAAAAACGAAGCCGACTTTTCGGGGCTGCGACATTTTGTGCCACATCCCAAAGCCGGCTTGCGCGAGAAAAATAAACCTGCGGTTTTAAATACCGCGATCGAGGCCGTCGCCGCCATCCGCATCGCCATGCGCGTCTTCTTCGATGGTCAGCGTGCCGTAACGGCGGTGCCACAGGCGGGCGCTGAGGGGAATGAAGAGGAGATAGGCGGCAACAGTCAGAACCAGTACTTCCCAGGTGAAGCTCATCAGCATCGCCACGTAAAGCACAACGACGAGGATCATCGGCAGCACCAGATCGCGACGGATGCGGCTGGTGCCGGATTTTCCCGACCAGACCGGCAGGCGGCTGATGAGAAGATAGCCGATCAGTACGGTGTAGGCGGCGGCAACATAGGCGAAGGGCTTGCCCGGCTCGACGCCGAGGAAACCGAGATAAACAGGCAGAAGCACCAGCATGGCGCCCATCGGGGCCGGAACGCCGACGAAAAATTCGTTCTGCCACGGCGCTTTCACCGGCCGCTCGATCATGACGTTGAAGCGCGCCAGGCGCAGGCCGGCGGCAATGACGTAGATGAGGGCGGCGATCCAGCCGATCGAACGGACCTGATCGAGCAGATAGATATAGACGACGAGGGCAGGGGCGACACCGAAATTGACGATGTCGGCCAGACTGTCCATCTGTTCGCCGAATTTGGAGGTCGCCTTCATCATGCGGGCGATGCGCCCGTCGATGCCATCGAGGAAGGCGGCGAGCAGCACCATGCCAACGGCCAGCTCGAAGCGGCCTTCGATGGCAAGGCGCACGCCGCTCAGGCCGGCACAAATGGCCAGAACGGTGATGAGATTGGGAACCACGAGGCGAAAGGGAATTTCCCTCAGACGCGGCCCACGGCCGCTATCGTTGCGGCCCTCAGGTTTTCCGTTCTGTTGCGGCTCCGAAATCGGCGTTTCCATGCGCATGCCCTTCCTGTTTCCGTCAGCCGCGGCGGCTGACGACCGGGCCCTTGGCGGAGCCGAATTCGGCAAGCACGGTTTCACCGGCAATTGCTGTCTGGCCCACCGAAACGCGCGGCTCAAAACCTTCGGGAAGGAAGATATCGAGGCGCGAACCGAAGCGGATAAGACCGAAACGCTCGCCGGCATCAACAGGTTCATTCGGCTTGACCCAGCAGACGATGCGGCGGGCGACCATGCCGGCAATCTGCACCACGCCGACCTTGCCATGCGCGGTTTCGATGACGAGGCCGTTGCGCTCATTGTCTTCGGAGGCCTTGTCCACTTCCGCGTTGAGGAAGAGGCCGGGGCGGTAGGCGACATTGACGATGCGGCCACGCACGGGCGCGCGGTTCACATGGCAGTTGAACACGTTCATGAACACCGAGATGCGTACCATCGGCTCCTTGCCGAGTTCCAGCTCCAGCGGCGGAACGACGGTCTGGACGGCGGAAACCTTGCCGTCGGCGGGGCTGATGATCAGGTCGTCATCCTGCGGCGTCACGCGCTCGGGATCGCGGAAGAAGTAGGCGCACCAGGCCGTCAGAACGAGACCGACCCAGAACAGCGGTTCGGAGATCCAGCCGAGCACCAGCGATGCGACGAAGAAGGCGGCCACGAAGACGTAGCCTTCCTTGTGGATCGGTACGATGGTGTTGCGAATGGTGTCGAACAGATTCATAAGTTTCCTTGCTCCGGTTTTCGCCTGTCACGTCTGTATATTGTCGTGATACGACATGATCCATACGGGCATGCGACAAAGTTCGCCTAGCTGGTTACAGCCAAACTTCCCGCCCGGCAATGGTCCGGTTGGTGTGCAGCCCCTGTTGTCAGGGGTTTATGCCCGTCAATGCGCGGGTTCGCCGCGGTCTACTACGCCGAGATCGTCGGTTTCGCGCACATGGCGCAACATTTCCTCTGCCCGGATCGCTTCGCGCTGGCGGCTCCACATCGAGGCATAAAGCCCGTTCTGTGCCATCAGTGAGGCGTGTGTTCCACGCTCGGCGATCAAACCTTCCTTCAGCACGATGATTTCATCGGCACTGATGACGGTGGAGAGGCGGTGGGCGATGACCAGCGTCGTGCGGTTTTTCGAAACGATATCAAGCGCGCTCTGGATTTCCTGTTCGGTGTGGGTGTCGAGCGCCGACGTCGCCTCATCGAGAATAAGGATCGGCGGCGCCTTCAGAATGGTTCTGGCAATCGCCACGCGCTGCTTTTCACCGCCGGAAAGCTTCAAACCGCGTTCGCCGACCATGGTGGCGTAACCATCCGGCAGCTTGCCGATGAAGGCGCTGATCTGCGCCGCATCCGCTGCCGCCGTGACGTCTTCAGTCGTCGCCGAAGGGCGGCCGTAACGGATGTTGTAGGCGAGCGTGTCGTTGAACAGCACCGTATCCTGCGGGACCATGCCGATGACGGAGCGCAGGCTCTGCTGCGTCACGTCGCGTATGTCCTGCCCGTCAATGGTGACGGCGCCTTCCTGAATATCGTAAAAACGATAGAGCAGGCGCGAGATCGTGGATTTGCCCGCACCCGAAGGGCCGACGATCGCCACGGTCTTGCCCGCCGGCACATCGAAGGAAACACCCTTCAAAATAGGTCTTTCGGGATCATAGGCGAAATGCACGTCGCGGAAGGAGATGGCGCCCGGTCCGGCGGCAAGCGGTTTCGCATCCGCCTTGTCGGTAACCTCGGCCTCGACCTCGAGAAGCTCGAACATCTGTTCGATGTCGGTCAGGCCCTGGCGGATTTCGCGATAAACGAAACCGATGAAGTTCAGCGGCACCGAAAGCTGCAGCAGAAGCGCATTGACGAACACGAAATCGCCGATGGTCTGTTCGCCGCGCTGTACGGCAAGCGCCGACATCACCATCATGACAGTGGAGCCGATGCCGAAGATCACGCCCTGGCCGAAGTTCAGCCAGCCGAGCGATGTCCAGATCGAGATCGCTGATTTTTCGTAACGCTCCATGGCGACGTCGAAGCGTTTGGCCTCCATCTCTTCGTTGCCGAAATATTTGACCGTTTCGAAATTCAACAGCGAGTCGATCGCCTTGGTGTTGGCGTCGGTGTCGCTGTCGTTCATGGCGCGGCGAATGCCGATACGCCAGTTGCTGGCCCGGACGGTGAACCAGATATAGGCCCAGACGGTAATGACCGTGACCAGCACATAGGAAAAGCCGTAGGACGCCCAGAAAATGATCGCAGTCAGCAGGAATTCGATGAAGGTCGGCGCGGTGTTGAGGATGGTGAAGCGGACAATGGTTTCGATGCCCTTGGTGCCGCGCTCGATAACCCGCGAAAGCCCGCCGGTCTTGCGTTCCAGATGGAAGCGCAGCGAAAGCCGGTGCATGTGCACGAAGGTTCGGTAGGCGAGCTGGCGCACCGCATGCTGGCCGACGCTGGCGAAAAGCGAATCGCGCAGCTGGTTGAGGCCGACCTGGATCAGTCGCGTCAGATTATAGGCGATGACAAGGGCGACTGCGCCGAGCAGGAAGGCCGGAACCAGCCCGACCATGTCCAGCTTGCCGTTCAGCGCATCCGTTGCCCATTTGAAGAAATAGGGGACGAGGATCAGCACCAGCTTGGCGACGATGAGGAACACCGTCGCCCAGATCACCCGCATCTTCAGGTCAAGCCGGCCTTCCGGCCACATATAGGGCCAGAGATTGATCAGGGTCTGCGTGGGATTGCTGGAATCCGCCGAAATGGTTTTTTTCTTGGTGGCCATCATTCGCTCCGGTCACTGCCGGAAGCCGACAGCAGGGCGGCGGCTTTGATAAAGCCGCCGTGCTTGTCACAGGTAGGGTTGTCGCGGCTTCAGCGCAACGTCTTGAACGATCAGGAACCGCTCTTCAGACGCTTGCGGTGAAGTTCTTCCGCATTCGGCAGGGCCTTTTCCGGTACGCCGAAAATCTGGCCAGGCTCGATGAGATCAGGATTTTTGATCTGGTCCTCGTTGGCGAGGTAGATCGTGGTGTAACGCACGCCCTGTCCGTAAACGCGGCGGGAAATCTGCCACAGCGTATCGCCGCGGCGGATGATGACGCTGTTCTGGCTCTCGGCAAGCGGCTGCTGCTCGAATGTCTGCGGACCGGCAGGTGCCTGCGGCGCGGGTGCGGGCGGCGCGATGATGTGGAGGTCGGCAAGGCGGCTTGCCAGCGTGGCGATACCCTTGCCAATACCTGCCACGTCGTTCGGCCATGCTTCGACCGATGTCAGCAGCTGACGCGCCTTTGCGGCGATATCGCCTGCAAAGGCGGTGAAGGACGGCTCGGTGCCCGCGGCGGTGCGGAACTCGGAGAGCGACTTGAGGCCGATTACCACCGCAGAGCGGCCGGCAATGGCCTGATCGAGCGCCGGTGTGGCCTGATCCTTGTAGAGATTGGAAAGAATGCCGAATGCCTTCGCCACATCCGTGCGCAGCTTTTCAAAAGTCGCGCGGTCGCTTGCCGTGCTCTGGTTCTCGGTGGGCGCGGTCGTTGTGGCAGCGGAGGGCGTGACGGTTGGTGCCTGCATGGCGACGGTTGCCTGGTCGGTCTGCGGGCGCTCGAAAGGAACGCGCACGCGCACCTTCGCCGTGCCGTCGGCGTTCAGTTCCTCGACGGTGATGATATGGCTGCCGACGGAAAGATCGACATTGCCCTCGATGACGAAATGGCCGGAGGCTTCCGTGGTGCTTTTGCCGATTTCCTTGTCATCGACCAGCGCGCGCACGGTCGAGGCGGCAGGTGCGGAACCCGCAACGAAAATCTTCGATCCCTCGAATTCGACGGCGGGGACCTGAA
>JWIT01000002.1 GCA_000949895.1 Agrobacterium arsenijevicii
CCGCGGACGAATGCAGGTATTTGCCGCCTCCGCGCATATTCCGGTTTGCGTGATGATGATCGGCGGGGTGGGCTGGATGGCGGGACCCGCCTGCATCGTACCCCGGCAGAGCATAGCGCTCTATGAAGCCGCAAGGGCAGGAAACTGGATGCTGGCGATGGAGATGCAGCGGCCGATGTGGAAGGTCAACGAAATATTCGCGAAATATTCGATTGCCGCCTGCATCAAGACGGCAATCGAGTTGCAGGGTTTCGCCGTTGGTGCGCCGGTTCATCCGCAGTTGCCGCTCGGGGACGCCGCGCGGGCTGAGATTGCCGACGTGCTGCGCGATGTCGGCGCGCTCTGAACTCTTCCGATCCCACACCACACATTGAAGGCATTTGAGAATGAAGCCGATTTCGATCATCGTCGATTGTGATCCCGGTATCGACGACACCATTGCGCTCCTCACCGCATTCGTGTCGCCGGAACTCAAGATCCTTGGCATCACGCCGGTCTGCGGCAACCAGCCGTTGGAGCGGACGGTGCGCAACGCCCTGCAGGTCTGCGAACTTGGCGGGCGAACCGATATCCCGGTCTATGCCGGCTGTTTCCGGCCGATGCTGCGCGAGCCGATCCACGGCCAGTTCCACGGCAAGACCGGGCTCGGAAACACCGTTCTGCCTGAGCCGGCCAAGAAGGTGGAAACCATGTCCGCCGTCGATTTCCTGATCGAAGCGCTGGGCGGAGCGGCTGAAAAGGGCGAGCGTATCACGCTCTGCTGTCTCGGCCCGATGACCAACGTTGCGGTCGCGCTGCGCATGAAGCCGCAGATCGCCGAAGGCATCGAGCGTATCGTGATGATGGGCGGCGCCTATCGGGAGCCCGGCAACCGCACGATGACCTCGGAATACAATGTTCTGGCCGATCCGCACGCCGTCCACGTGGTATTTTCAAGCGGTATCCCGATTGTCGCATTGGCGCTC
The DNA here is from genome assembly GCA_000949895.1 of Agrobacterium arsenijevicii. Classification (GTDB taxonomy): domain Bacteria; phylum Pseudomonadota; class Alphaproteobacteria; order Rhizobiales; family Rhizobiaceae; genus Agrobacterium; species Agrobacterium arsenijevicii. The sequence continues at coordinate 966 of JWIT01000002.1, forward strand.
GATGCCACCCATCAGGTCATGCTGAAGCCGGAACATGTCACTGAGTTTTCGCGCGTCAGCGGACGCATTTCGCAGACGCTAGCCGAGTTGATGGCTTTCTGGGACCGCAATGACGTTCCCCGCTACGGTTCGCGCGGCGGCCCGCTGCATGATCCGCTGGTCATGGCCTATATTCTTGCACCGCATCTGTTCGAAACCCAGAAGGCGCGTGTCTTCGTCGAATATGAAAGCGAACTCTGCATGGGACAGACGATTGCCGATTGGTACGGCAAGAGCGGTCTTAAACCCAACGCCGACATCGTCACCAAGGTTGATGCCGAAGGCGTGATCGCCTTCTTCCTCGAACGCCTGTCGCGTTACGCTGAAAAGGCCATCGCATGAGTATCCACAAGGTCATCATCGATGCGGACCCTGGTGTGGACGATGCCGCCGCTATCCTGATGGCGCTTGCCTCGCCTGAAATCGAGGTGCTCGGCCTGTCTATAGTTGCCGGCAACGTGCCGCTGCACGACACTGTCGCCAATGCCTGCAAGCTGGTGGGCCTGAGCGGCAAGCGCGGCGTGCCAGTCTATGCGGGCGCCAGCGGACCGCTGGTGCGCGAGCAGGTTCTCGGCAAATATGCCCGCATTGGTGCCTTCGATGACGGGTTGGTCAAGGCCGGCGGGATCGTGCCGGAGGAAGAAAATGCGGTGCAGTTCATCGTGCGAACCGCACGTGCCGCAGTAGATGCCGGCGAGCAGATCACCATCTGCGCCATCGGGCCGATGACCAATATTGCGCTTGCGCTCGTCCAGCATCCGGATGTCGCGCGTGGCATCGGCCGGATCGTTGCCATGGGCGGTGCTTTCACCGCACTTGGCCACCGCACGCCATGGGCGGAGTTCAATATCTATGCCGACCCGCATGCGGCCGAGATCGTCTTCCAGTCGGGTGTGCCGATCGTGCTGATGCCGCTCGACATGACATTCAAGGCGCTGTTCACCGCCGAACATTTTGCAAAATTCCGCGCCGGTGGCGAAGCGGGCAATGCGCTCTTCAACCTTTTCTCCACCTTCGACCGCAGCGACGTGAAACGCTTCGGTCGCCCGGGCGGGCCGATCCACGATGCGACCACCATCGCCTGGTTGATCCGCCCCGAACTGTTCACCAGTTGCGAAGCTTTTGTCGGCATTCAGGTCACTGGCCTTACAATGGGTTATACCTATGCCGATTTCTACAAGAAGATGGACCGGGCGGCTAACGCCACCGTCGTCACCGATATCGACGAGACCGGTTTCATCGAATTGCTGATCGAGCGCATCTCCCGCCATGGGGGCGAAGCGCTCGACGGACAAACCCCGGGAGGCTCAAGCTCATGAGCGGATATATCCTAAGCCGGTCCATGCAGACCGTGCTCACCCTTCTCGTCATGTCGGTTCTGGTCTTTGCCGGCCTCTATCTCGTCGGCAATCCGGTCGACGTGCTGCTGAGCTCGACGGCGACGCCGGCTGAACGGCTGCAGGTCATCCAGTCTTTCGGTCTCGACAAGCCGGTATGGGAACAATATTGGCTGTTTCTGACCCGCGCACTCTCCGGCGATCTTGGCAATTCCTTCGTGTTCAACCAGCCGGCGCTGACGCTGATCCTGAACCGCATGCCCGCCACGCTGGAGCTTGCCTTCGTTGCGCTGTTCATGGCGCTTGTCATCGGCATTCCGCTCGGCGTTTATGCCGGCCTGAAGCCGAAGGGTCTCATCTCCAAGTCGGTCATGACCTTCTCCATCCTCGGCTTCAGCCTGCCGACCTTCTGGATCGGTCTTGTGATGATAATGTTCTTCAGCGTCTATCTGGGCTGGCTGCCGGCATCAGGCCGAGGCGACACGGTGTCCGTGCTCGGCATGCCGCTCAGCCTCTTCACGCTGGATGGCCTGTCGCATCTTCTGCTGCCGGCGTTCAATCTGGCGCTGTTCAAGATTTCGCTCGTCATCCGTTTGACTCGCGCTGGCGTCATGGAAACCATGCAGCTCGATTTTGTCCGTTTCGCCCGCGCCAAGGGCTTGCCGGAACGCCGCATCGTCACCGTCCACGTTCTCAAGAACACCCTGATCCCGCTGATCACGGTCATCGGGCTGGAACTCGGTTCGCTGATTGCCTTTGCCGTTGTGACCGAAACCATCTTTGCATGGCCAGGCATGGGCAAGTTGATCATCGACGCCATCGGCGTTCTCGATCGCCCGGTTATTCTCGCCTATCTGATGATCACCGTCGTCATGTTCAGCGTCATCAACCTTCTGGTCGACATCCTCTATTCGATCGTCGATCCCCGCGTCCGTCTTGAGGGGAACTCGTGATGACCGACAACAACAGCTCGACCATTTCGGTCCATGCCGCCGCAAACAGCGGCGCAAAATCCACCTCGCGTTCGCCTGCGCGCGAACTCATCTCTGCTTTGCTGAACGACAAGCTGGCGCTGTTCGGCATCGTGCTGGTAACGATCTTTATTCTCGCTGCCATCTTCGCACCGATCATCGCGCCGCAGAACCCGTATGATCTGGCGCAGCTGGATATTCTCGATGGTCGCCTGCCGCCCGGTTCGGAAAGCATGTCGGGCACGACCTACCTGATCGGCACGGACACTCAGGGCCGTGATCTGTTCAGCGCCATTCTCTACGGTTTGCGCACGAGTATTCTTGTCGGCCTTTCCAGTGCAGCGATCGCGCTTGTCATCGGTGCGTCGATCGGTTTGACCAGTGCTTATGTCGGTGGTCGGCTGGACTCGGTGCTGATGCGTATCGTCGATATTCAGCTCAGCTTCCCGGCCATCCTAATTGCCCTCATTTTCCTCGCCATTCTCGGTCAGGGCGTCGACAAGATCATTCTGGCGCTGGTGGTGACGCAATGGGCCTATTATGCCCGTACAATCCGCGGTTCTGCTCTGGTGGAACGCAAGCGTGCTTACGTAGACGCCGCTCGTTCGATGGCGCTGCCGGATCGCAGCATCCTGTTCCGGCATATTCTACCGAACTGCCTGCCACCGCTGATCGTCGTCGCTACCATGCGTGTCGCCTATGCTATCATGCTGGAAGCAACGCTTTCGTTCCTGGGCATCGGCTTGCCGGTCACCGAACCGTCGCTCGGCCTGTTGATTTCGAACGGCTTCGAATACCTGCTTTCCGGTGACTACTGGATCAGCTTCTTCCCGGGCATCGCCCTACTGTTGCTCATCGTCGCGATCAATCTGATCGGCGATTCCCTGCGCGACATCCTCAATCCGCGTCGTGAGGGCTAAGATCATGTCCAAACCTATTCTCTCGATTTCCAACCTCAACACAGCATTCCGTGTTGGCGGTGAGTGGCGCAACGTCGTGCATGATGTCAGCTTCGATATTGCGCCAAAAGAAACCGTTGCGGTCGTTGGTGAATCCGGCTCGGGCAAGAGTGTTACCGCCATGTCGATCATGCGGCTCTTGTCGCCCGCCAACTCGCGCGTTACCGGAAAGATCGAATTCGAAGGCAGAGATCTTCTGTCGATCCCGCTCGACGACATGCAGAAGATCCGTGGCAACCGTATTGGCATGATCTTCCAGGAGCCGATGACGTCGCTCAATCCGGTGCTGAAGATCGGCGTACAGATCACCGAGGTGCTGCGTCAGCATCGCGGCATGTCGGAAGCGCAGGCACAGGCGGAAGCCGTGCGGCTTCTCGAAAAGGTCCGCATTCCCTCGGCCAAGTCGCGTCTCAACGAATACCCGATGAGCTTTTCGGGCGGCATGCGCCAGCGCGTCGTCATCGCCATTGCGCTTGCCTGTGATCCCAAGCTTTTGATCGCCGACGAACCGACGACGGCGCTCGATGTGACGATCCAGGCGCAGATCCTCGAGCTGATCAAGACGCTGCAGGAAGAGGAGGGCATGTCGGTCCTCTTCATCACCCACGACATGGGGGTGGTCGCCGAAATCTCCGACCGCACGGTGGTGATGTTCCGTGGCGAGCAGGTCGAAACCGGCACGACGCACGATCTTTTTGCGGGCGCCAGCCACCCCTATACGCGGGCACTTCTGTCGGCCGTGCCGCAGCTCGGGTCGATGACGGGCAAAGACCGGCCATTGCGCTTCCCGCTGGTGGACATGGCGACGGGGGAAATCCAGCCGGTTAAGCCAACTGAGGATACGGTCAAGCGCGATCAGCCACCGATCCTCAAGGTCGACAACCTCATCACGCGCTTTTCGATCAAGAAGGGCTTCCTGCGCAAGACCGTTGGCCGCATCCACGCGGTCGAAGGCGTGTCACTGGAACTGCGTCAGGGGGAAACCCTGTCGTTGGTCGGCGAATCCGGTTGCGGTAAATCCACCACCGGCCGATCGATCATCCGTCTTACCGATGCGGTATCCGGTAACGTGCAGATTGGTGGCAAGAACGTGCTCACGGCTGGCAAGAGCGATCTTGCCGATATCCGCCGCGAAGCGCAAATGATCTTCCAGGACCCGTTCGAAAGCCTCAATCCGCGCATCCGCGTCGGCCAGGCGATTGCCGAGCCGATCATCACCCATGGCCTGGCGCCGGCCTCGCAAGCGCGTCAGCGGGTCGGCGAGCTTCTGGAACGTGTCGGTCTTTCCGCTTCGATGGCGGATCGTTTCCCACATGAGTTTTCCGGTGGCCAGCGTCAACGCGTCTGTATCGCCCGTGCACTGGCGCTCGAACCGAAGCTGCTGATCGCCGACGAGTCTGTCTCAGCACTCGATGTGTCGGTCAAGGCGCAGGTCATCAATCTGATGCTCGACCTGCAGGAAAAATACGGCCTCGGCTACCTCTTCATCAGCCACGACATGGCGGTTGTCGAGCGCATCAGCCACCGGGTCGCGGTCATGTATCTCGGCGAGATCGTCGAGATCGGCCCGCGTCAGGCGGTGTTCGAAAACCCGCAACACGAATACACGAAGCGGCTGATGGCGGCGGTTCCGATTGCTGATCCGTCGCGCCGACAGACGCGTCGCATCTCCAATGACGAGATCAAGAGCCCCTTCCGCCCTGCAGATTACGTACCTCCGAAGCGGATCTACGAAGAAGCCGCCGAAGGCCACTTTGTTCAGATTGCGTAAGGAAAACAGGCCATGATCATCACCTTCGGCTCAATCAATGTCGACTTCGTTTATGAGGTCGAAGACATGCCGCAGCCGGGTCAGACCCTGTTGACCAAAAGTTTTCGGACGGAAGCCGGTGGCAAAGGCGCCAACCAGGCGCTGGCGGCTGCCCGCGATGGTGCCGAAGTGGTGATGGTGGGGGCCGTAGGGCAAGATGGTCTGGCGGAGATTGGCTTGCAGAACCTGAAGAGCGCAACGGATATTACCCGGGTGGCTTCGATCGACGGACCGACCGGTAATGCCTCGATCCATATCGATGCCCAGGGGCGGAACATGATTGTGGTGGCGGCGGGGGCCAATCTGGTGGCTTCCTCGGACTCTGTGGAGGAGGGGCTGTTGCTGCGCGCCAATATCGTGCTCATGCAAATGGAAAACGACGTACTGGAAGTGGAAAAACTCATCCGCCGCACGCTCGTCTCGAAGGCGATCTCGATCCTTAATCTTGCGCCGGCTTTTCCCCTGTCGGAAGAGGTTCTGTCGTTATGCGATCTGATCGTCGTCAATGAGGACGAAGCAGAGGCTCTGGCAGGTTGGCTGGGCTGCGCCCCTTCGGCAGAAGCATTGTCGGTACGGCTCGATACCGGTGTTCTGCGGACACTTGGCGGTGACGGTGCTGAAGCCTGCGCGTTTGGCGAGCATGTTCGTATCGCGGCCATGTCGGTTGACGTACAGGACACAACGGCAGCTGGCGATTGTTTCGTCGGGGTGCTTGCCTCAGGATTGGACTGCGGCTTGCCGCTCAAAGCGGCCATGCAGCGGGCGTCGGTCGCCGCGGCGCTGACATGCTCACGAAAAGGTAGTCAGAGCAGTATCCCCGAGCGGCGGGCTACGGATTCCGTCGAAATAGGTGCAACTAGCCCAGCTGCATGACGTTGCCAGCACTTTTCCAACGTGGTTCGGATCGGTCTTCTCGATTGTATTAATCTATCCGCCGAACTGGCATGGCCGATGCTTCGATACTGTTCAAGAACGAACATGGCTCTTGACCCATAAGCAGCCTCCTCAGAGCTTTCATTGCTTAGAAAAACTAACGAAAGTCTCTGACTTTCTAAATTGAGCTAAGTTTCGAGGAAGCGTACGTTATGGTCAAGCTGCTCGGGAGGCAGCTGGGAGTGGCAGATCGCACTGCTATCCCGCAGAGGAGGAAGGTCCATTCGATCCGAGCAAGTGATGGGGCGTGATGCCTCGGCACAGGGTCTAGATGTGTGCCGAAACCAGCGGGGGCTCCTCACATTTGTCCCTAGCTGAGGATGTAATCACGATGAATCTTTCTTCCCTTCTGTCGCTTCGCGCTGCCAACGGCCGCCCGGTCAGAGTGGCCTTGATCGGCGCCGGCAAATTCGGCTCCATGGTTCTTGCCCAGGCTCAGAGGATCAGCGGTCTCCACATGGTCGCAGTCGTTGACCTAGATGTCGGCAAAGCGCGTGAATCCATGCAGCGTGTCGGCTGGCCGAAAGAGCGCTATGAGGCCAAAAGCTGCGGTGACGCAATCAAAACCGGCCAGACATATGTGACCAGCGACGTCAAAGAAGTATTCGGTTGCGACGAGATCGAATGCGTGATCGAGGCGACCGGCCATCCGATTGCCGGCACGCGCCACGCGTTAGGTGCAATCGAGGCCAAGAAGCATGTCGTCATGGTCAACGTCGAAGCGGATGTCATGGTTGGCCCAATCCTTGCGGAAAAAGCGCGTGCCGCTGGTGTCATCTATTCAATGGCTTACGGCGACCAGCCGGCACTTATATGCGAACTTGTCGATTGGGCGCGTGCAACCGGATTTGAGATCACTTCTGCCGGCAAGGGCATGAATTTCGAGCCGCGTTACCGCTATTCCACGCCGGATACGGTCTGGGGACTGTTCGGCTGGACGGAGGAACAGGTAGCGGCTGACAATCTCAATCCGAAACTCTACAATTCCTTCACCGACGGAACCAAGGCGGCCATCGAAATGGCGGCCGTTGCTAACGGCACCGGGCTCGATTGCCCGGACGATGGTTTGGCTTTCCCGCCTGCAGGTCTTCACGATCTTGCCCGCGTCTTCCGTCCGGTGTCCGACGGCGGCCGCATGGCGCGGTCCGGCCTGGTTGATATTGCCGCCAGTCAAGAGCCCGATGGTCGCGAGGTGTTCAATAACATCCGCTACGGCGTCTTCGTCACATTCAAGGCACATAACGAATATGCCCGTGCCTGCTTCAAGCAGTATGGCCTGCTGACTGACCCGTCTGGCTGGTACGCTTCCATGTGGCGGCCATTCCACATCATCGGCCTTGAAACATCGGTCAGCGTATTGTCCGCCGTGCTCAGGAACGAACCGACGGGTTGCTCGTCGGAGTTTCGTGGAGATGCGGTGGCAACAGCAAAGAAGGATATGCAGCCAGGCGAAATGCTGGACGGCGAGGGTGGCTACGCGGTGTGGGCTAACGCCATCCCGGCGAACCGAAGTCTGGACCTCAAGGCGCTGCCGATCGGCCTTGCCCATAACGTCAAGCTCAAGCGGCCGATCAAAAAGGACCAGATCGTCTCCTTTGATGATGTAGAGATCGTCAAGGATCTGGATGTCGTCGGCCTGCGTCGGGAGATGGAAGATCGCTTCCGTCCGGCCAAGATGGCAGCAGAGTGACCGGGGAGGGCAGCAAATGGACACGAAAGCCTTCGTTGTGATCGCCGAATTTCAGGTCAAGCCCGGCAAGCTCGAGGCTTTCCTGGCTGCCGCCATGGACGACGCTATGCATTCGATCGCAGATGAGGATGGCTGCCGGCAATTCGACATCGCATGCTCGCAGAGCGAGCCCGATACGGTTGTCTTCTACGAAGTCTATGATAGCCGTGCAGCGTTCGATGGCCATCTGAAAACGCCGCACCTGCGGCGTTTTCAAGACGCTTTCCCGTCACTTGTCATAGAGGAAAGGCCGGTCCGCTTCCTGCAGCGGCGGTACCCTTGATGCGGAGGGAAGGTTGATGGTCGACACTATCCGCAACATCGCCGTCATCGGCACGGGCATTATGGGCGGTCCCATGGCCGGGCGGCTGGCGGAAGCCGGATTTCCGGTGCGTGCCTGGAACAGGACCTTGGACAAAGCTGCCGCATTGCGGGAAAGCGGGGTAGTCGTCGCCGATCATGCCATCGACGCCGTCAGCAACGCAGATGCAGTCATCTGTATGCTGAGTTCCGGCCCGGTTTGCGAGGCGTTGCTCACGGGGCCGGCAGGCGTCATCGCCGCTATGCGGCCAGGCTCCACGCTTGTCGTGATGAGTTCCATCCCGGTGGAAACCGCAATAGCGATCGCAGTTGCCGCGTCTGAACACGATGTCGGATGCCTTGACGCACCAGTCTCCGGCGGTGAGAAGGGCGCCCGGGAAGGGACACTCGCGATCATGGCGGGTGGTGACGCGACGCTTGTGGACGCGATGCGACCCGTTCTTGCCTATCTCGGGCGTGTCACGCACGTCGGTCCGGTTGGAAGTGGATCGCTGACCAAGCTCGCAAATCAGTTGATCGTCGCTTCGACGATCTGTTCGGTGGCCGAGGCACTGACGCTTGCCAAGAGCGGCGGTGCAGATCCGGCGCGGGTGCGCGAGGCCCTGCTCGGGGGGTTCGCGGATTCGACGGTGTTCCGCCAACACGGGCTTCGAATGGTAGAGGGAAATTTCGAGCCCGGTGGTCCGGCGAAATATCAGGTGAAGGATACATCCACGGCTCTGGGTTTTGCCCGAAACCGCGGTTTGAGATTGCCGGTCAGCGAGGAGGTTGACCGACTATTCCAGGCTATGGTCGATAATGGCGATGGCGATCTGGACCACAGCGGGATTATCCGCGAACTGCAGCGAATGAACGCAAGCTGAGCATGCCATCGGCATTCTCGAATCGACGAACAATGGGAGGAGAAACCAATGAACTATCTGAGCATCCGTAGCCTCATCGCCGCCGCCGCCATTTTCACGGCCGGTGTCGTGCAGGCCGAGACCTTGACACTGTCGACGCCCGATCCGGATACGTCCGAAATTACCCTTGCGGCAAAGAAATTCGCCGAGCTCGTTTCTGCAAAGACCAACGGAGAGCTCACGGTCAAGGTCTTCCCTAACGGCACACTCTATGGTGGCGATCCGTCCGCCGGGGTCAAGCAGCTGGCGGGTGGTTCGCTGGACATGCTGCTCAATTCCACATCGCTTTACGCGACCTTCAATCCCAAGTTCACGGCCATCGCCATCCCCTATCAGTTCCGGGATATCGACCAGCTGCGCGCTTACCTCGACAGCGATCTCGGCAAGGAACTTCAGTCCGATCTTGGTAAGATCGGTATCCAGGGGCTGGACCTCTGGTCCCGCCCTTTACGTCAGATCACAAATTCCAAGATCGCCATCACCTCGCCGGCAGATATGAAGGGTATGAAGCTGCGTGTTCCCAATAATCCGCTCTGGGTGGAATTCTTCGGCGCGATGGGGGCGGCCCCGACACCTATGGCATTTGCCGAGGTCTACAATGCCTTGCAGTTGAAAGTTGTCGACGGCCAGGAAAACCCGATCAATGTTCCGGTCAGCGCAAAACTCTACGAAGTGCAGAAGTATGCGACGATCAGCAATCATATCGCTGATGCCTGGGTGCTTGGCATGAACCCGGCCCGCTATAGTGGCCTGAGTGACACTTTTAAAGCTGCGTTGAACGATGCAGCAAAGGAAACCGAGGCCTGGAAGGCCGGAAATGATGCCGCTGATATCGAAAGATCGCTGGCGACACTCAAGAGCAACGGCATGGAAGTCAACGAACTAACCCAAGAGCAGCGCAAGGCCTTTGTCGATGTCGCTGCCGGCCTTTCCGACAAGTTTTCGGCGCTGATCAAGGACAAATCTTTCTTCGAGCGTACCCGCAGCTTCATCGCGACGAACTGATGTTTCCTCGGCACTTTGCCTGAAGGCAAAGTGCCGGCATCGGATTTTTATCTCTGTTTGAAAAGGGTAACGTCATGCGCGCCTCCCTGGGTTTGTCGCTTGGAACATTCGTCAGGATCATTGCAGATGTCGCCGCAGGGGCAGCTTGCTTTGGGATACTGGTCGTCGTCTTGCTGCAGGTTATCGGACGACTGACCGGTCATCCATTACCCTGGACAGAGGAGGCGACCCGCTTCCTCTTTATCTGGATGGTGTTTCTGGGCTTGGCCGCCGGCTTTCGAACGGTCGAAAGCGCCCGCGTCGTAGTTTTTCTCGTCATGGGCCGGCGCCTGTTCCAGCATCTGGCGGTACCGATCTATGTGGCTTCGTCGGTCTTCTTTTTCGGTTTGATGGGCTGGACGGGTCTGACATTGGTTCGCCAGCAGATCATGATGACCGAGACAGCTGCAACCCTCCCCATTCCAATGTGGTTGATCGGCATGGTGATGCCTGTTTCCGCCGTCATCGCGGTCCTTGCTATCGTCGAATCGCTGCGTAGCCGCCGGGATTTGATCGCGCTTCCCGAACTCGGTTTGCCGGAGGGCGAAATCGCCCATGCCGACATTTCCATCACTGCGAGGCATTAATTATGTCGGTATTTCTTCTCGTTGCTTTTTTCGGATTGAGCATGCTTGGCATCCCTCTTGCCGTCGCTCTGGCGTTGGCGAGCGTTGTCACACTCTGGCTCTTCACGTCAATGCCTATGGACCTCATGGCCCAGACCATGTTTTCGTCCATGAACTCATTCCTGCTGGTCGCGGTGCCGCTGTTCATTCTCGTTGGAACTGTTATGGAACGAGGGCGGGTAGCGGAGAGGATCTTCGATTTCGCGGAGGCGATCGTCGGCTGGCTCCCTGGCGGACTTGGCCATGTGAATGTCATCTCGTCCGTCATCTTTTCCGGTGTATCGGGTTCGTCGGTGGCCGATATCGCGTCCGTTGGTGCAATCGAGATCAAGGCGATGGAACGGCACGGGTTTCCGAAAGGTTACGCCGTTGGCATGACGCTTTGCACGTCGACCCTGTCTTCCATCATTCCGCCGTCGATCCTTGTTGTCATCGCTGGCTCGATCGCCAACGTGTCGATCGGAACGCTTTTGGTCGCAGGCCTGGTACCCGGCCTGTTCATCGCCTTCGCTTTCCTCGTTTTCAATCACTTTTATTCTGTCTATTACGGCTATAACCCGCCATCACCGTTCAGCATGCGCATGGTCGTTGTCACAGGCCTGCGTGCCGTCTTGCCGATGTTGACGCCTTTGATCCTGATCGTGGGGATCGCCAGCGGGCTGTTCACGCCAACGGAAGCGGCCGCCATCGCCGTGGTGTATGTCGCGATCCTCGGTATCCTCGTTTATCGAACGCTTCCGGTCAGCGAACTGCCGGAAATCCTTATCTCGACGGCGCGTATCTCGGGTACGATCCTCTTCATCGCGGCCACGTCGCAAATCGCCGCCTGGGTGTTCACCTATGATGGATTACCGGAAAAGGTTGCCGAAGCTTTCCAGGCAATGCATCTCGGCCCGATGACGGGAATGCTTGTGATCTTTGTCTTCCTGCTGGTCATCGGCATCTTCATGGAGGCTATCCCCGCCATGTTCATCCTGATCCCGGTGCTGATGCCACCGGTGCAGGCGATTGGCATCGATCCCATTCACTTTCTTATTGTCACCGTCATGACGCTTACCCTTGGCCTTGTGACGCCGCCCGTCGGGGTCTGCCTGTTTGCGGCCGCCCAGGTTGCCAACATGAAGGTCGAAGATGTCATACGGGGATCGCTAGCGCCGATGACAGTGCTGACACTTGCCATCTTCGCGCTGGTTCTCTTTCCCATCCTGACGCTTGGGCCCATCCGGCTGTTGGGAATGTATTAGGCTGAACGTCAGTCCAGCAGGCAGCCTGAAGGATGGGCTGCCTGCCATTCGGCACGTTCAAGTCGCAGCCAGTCCAGGAATACACGAACCTTTTTTTGTCGTAGGTGATCACGCGGGCAGACAATCCACTGAGTAACCAACTCGACGCGAGGCGGCGCAATCACAGGGCAGACAAGCCGACCGTTTTTCAGCTCGTCGCCCATCATGAGACTGCTTTCCAGTGCGATGCCCATACCCCTGACTGCAGCGTCGATCGCCATATGGCTGCGGTCGAAAAGTACCCGCTGCCATCGCTGCTGTGTCGAGATACCCGCCAGCGGAAACCAACTGTTCCATTGGGCCTGCGATTTTGCGGAATGGATCAGCCGATGATGAAGCAGATCCGCCGCAGCCATGCTTCCGGTCGCGGCATAGTCGGGTGAACAAACAGGGTAGAACCGTTCATCGGCCACGGCTTCGACGAAGAGGCCGGGCCACCGACCATCACCATGCCTTATCTCGATGTCGACCAGTTCCTGACTGAAGTCCGTTGGCTCGTTGGTGCCATCAAGCCTGAGTTCGAGATCGGGATGTTGGTTGAGGAGATTTCCCAGCCGAGGCAGGAGCCACTTGTTGGAGAAGGTAGGAGTCGCGCGAACAGTCAGAGTCGTGACCGAGCGAAATCCACGGATTGTGCCTGTCGCCTCCTCGATACCCTCAATTCTGTCGGCAATCATCGAAAAATAGCGTTCACCAGCTTCGGTCAAAGCAACTCCGCGCCCGGCCTTGGTCAGAAGCGTGACACCTAGCTGCACTTCCAGCACTTGGATCTGTTGGCTGACGGCCGATGGTGTTACACCCAGCTCCGCCGCGGCGCGGGCTATACTTCCCGCACGTGCTGCGGAATGAAACACCAGAATTGCCTTGATCGGGATTTGCATTTCTATCCTGTCTGCTCTCTGCAGAATATAAGTCAATGCCCGAGATCGTAAGCTGAACGGATGATCATCAGGCGAAAACGCATTGCTGGGTTGCAGTCGCAGAGCCTACTATGCAGGGACTTGTTGGTCTATTTGTATGCTGGCAACTTCAGATCGCAAGGCATATCAATGAACATCCATTCAAATCTTAACCGCTGGGTCGGAGCGCAGAAAGTTTGGCAGGCGTTCGTCTCTGGCCGGACGCGGGAAGCGAAGCGGATGCTTATGCAGGTCGCCCGGACCTCGGGCGAAGGCTGACGCCTCATAGTCGAGGTGTTTGCTTCTGTAGCTCCTAATTAAACGGACGTTGACCTCGATACCTGCAAGGTCTTCAAGGGGATACTGGAAGACGGCAATTCGCCTGACGATTGGGCCGCGCTCCATAAGGTGGCGTTGGAGCAGGTTGCGGTTGATCGGCTGGAAAAAGCCTCGCCCCCAAATTCGTGACCGTCCATTGCGTTCTTGCCGTCTGTGTAGGCAAATTGCTGGACTGATTGGAAGGAATGCTCCAGCAAGCACTCCTTCCGCAATAGATGGCCTGACGCTGGCCGTGCCATAGGTGGCGATCTCCGCCAGAAGCCCGGGGATGTGTCGGTCCTCAGTCAAACCTCTTCCACCCAGCCGTGCTTCCTCAAGCCGTCGAGAGCAAGCGCCACACTGCACTTCGCTTAAGCCAGATCGACAGGCTGTGCAGTAGCGACGCCCGCAAATTACAGGACCGAGACATTCTCCGCCTTGGACTTCCCGGTCTTTCTATCCTGTCCAACTTCGAAGCTAACCTTGTCACCTTCACGAAGCGAATCGCCGCGTTGCAGGGCAGAGACATGGACAAAGACGTCCTGTCCGCCATTTTCAGGCGTAATGAAGCCGAAGCCTTTATCATCGTTGAAGAATTTAACCGTTCCGGTTGCCATGGAATTCCGTTCCTACGTCTTGTGCTAAGATTACGAAGCGGAAACTACAATGAGAACTGGATCGCATCAACCTAACCTTTTGAGAAGGTACGTCGGCTCAGCGATCATCGACTACTGTAGCAGCATGAGTTATCTTCGGAGTGTTGAAGCTCTCAAAAAATCAGGGGCGGCAGGAAGATCCGGTGCTACCCGGATTCGTTTCTTACCGTGCGCCGTGGTTGCCGGTACACACTGGCGCAAGTATCCGGCGCTTCTGGTGCGCATCCAGGGCTTCAGGCGATCGGTGTCAGGTCTTTTTGAAAGCAATGGGTTAGAACTATGAATTTTCTGCCCACACCGTCTGGAACCCAAAGAGCATCTTCAAAAGAGTGTGACAGGCTCCACCCTTCCCGCTGATAGAACCGTTCAGCTCGGATGTTTCCGGCCGTGCAGAGGAGTTCGGCTTTTGATATACCTTCATCACGCAAGAGATGTTCCGCGAATGAGAGCAAGGCGTGAGCCACCCCGGTCCCGCGATTATGCTTGCCAATATATAATTTGACGACCTCCGCTCCTTTGATGGAGACAAACCCTAGCAATTCCGCATCATTTGTCGCGACGTAGAATGCATCTTGCGCGCCCTTCAGCCAGAGCGCGAAGTGATCTTTGGTCCGAAAGGCTAGCACCTCTGAAGGTACGAGCGCAGCATGAGCATCGTGCCATCCTTGATGCCAGAGCCGGACGATCTTTTCGTGATCGGCGGTTTCTGCTCGCCGGATTTCAATCATGCTTTGCTCCCACTGATTTTTGAGACAAAAATTCTCCTGAAAACTCAGTGCCGGCGAATTTGTAATGGAGATCGAGGATTATGGCGCCAACCGCACGATGATCGTGGCCTCGGAAGACGACAATTTCCGCTCGACGACCAGAGCTTGTGCTGAATCAAGGCCGTTGATGGTGACGCTGCCGCCCATAATCTGCTCTCTCACGACCGGCTCGAAGATGACTTCTCCATCAACCAGCAACTGGGTCTTTTGCCCGAGAGCCGCGCGCGTGAAATCCTCGAAGGTCTTGGCGCTTTCCGGTGTCAGCGCAATTTCCACCGCAGGTCCGACAGCGGGATCGACCGAGGTGTTCACCTTTGCGACCTTGAGCGAAACCGGTGCAATGTCCCCGCCGCTGTCGGCAGAGGTTTTGCCACCATCATTCTGATTGGGAGAGGCGGCGGTATTGGCATCGGTCTTCGGGCGGTACTGGTCCAGATCGATCGAAGCTTGCGTATTGTTTTCGGGTAACGACTCAACGCGTTGGCCAGACAGGGTCTCGGCAGTCCATGCATGCGGCGCAGGCAGGACCGGTGGCTGATCCTCTTGCCAGATATGCACGGCCACGGTGACCTTCATACCGCCAACACTTGCGACCGTGTTTTCCAGCACTTCGATTGTTGAGCCGTCACGTGTTGAATTCACATAGGTCACAGTCCGCGACTTGCCGGCGTTTCTGGCCTGCGCTAGTTGCGCATCGGTCAGTTGCTTCGCCCGGTCTGCGAAGCTTGCGATCATGCCATCGATCGAAGATTGCTGGGATTGCAGCAGGGCAACCGGATCGTAGGTTACCTTCGCGCTGAATGTGGCTGTTTGCCGGGCCTTGTCGGCGGCTTCGAGTTTCCAGACGGTGCTTGTCGGAACGAGTATCCCCTTCAGTTCTTCGCTTCCCGCAACCGTCCATTCCTGCCCGATATCTGTCGTGAAAGCTTCGGAAGATTGCCCAAGCGCAAGGATCATGCTTTCCGGCGCAAGCACGTCGATAACGACAAGAGGATTACCTTTAACGGTCTGGAGCATGCGAGAGGCCGTGTTATCTGACGCGGACGTGGACAGAAGCATTTCCATATTGGCAATGATCTGATCGGCGCCGACAAGCTCCGTCGGAGCACCGCTCAGATCTGCGTCGAATTCCAGCTCCTCAACACCATAAGCGGCGAGCGAATTGCGAAACATGGCGTTCATCGAATAGGAATCCGCAGCGCCTGTCGCGTCCGGAGGAGGGTCCGCGGAAAGCCTCCATTTCATCCGCATCCCCTCGTCGTTTCGCGACAGGACCGTTGCCGATTGACGGAAATCGCCACGCATGACAACGGACGATGCTTCCGGTCTGTCGAACCAAAGCGACATGTCGGTCTCGGTCGTCTTTTGGACGCGATAATGACGCTCAGCCCTGATGGCAGGTTCATAAGGTGGAACGGTCACGCTCTCCGCCGCCTGGGCCGCGCGGACTGCCATCGTTGCCTGGAATATCAGCCCGGCAGCGAGAAAGAGGGGAGGGACCAGACCGATGTTACGGCGCGTTGCGTTCGTGCGAATTTGCATGTCCCTCCGATGACGGCTTTCCAACACCTGACACGTTGATTTCATACTGTCTATTCCGAGTTCAACGCCACCCGCCTCCAATAAACAGTGATTTTAATCATTGAATTCTGTCTTGCGCTGCGATTCCGCGATCATTGCACCCAGGCGGTGTTGCAGCACGGGCGGCTCAAATTCCATCCGCACGTAGCCGAGGGCGTAGCACATTGCGGGAGCGAACGGCATCCAGGCTCTCAAAAGATCGAGCAGCTCATCGGACATCATGTTCTCCAAGGGGTCGACACCCAATTGGCCGAGAGCCCGTTCGTGATCGGGCATCTTTGCTCGCGTGATAATGGCGAGGGTACGTTTTAACGCTAAATCTCTTGGCTCGTGATGCAGGTTCGTTGACCACCACCATGCATCAACGTCGGCAAGATATGCGGCAATATAGGTTTCCGCAGTCATCGCCGGCTCGCCTAAAGCAGCCATATCCGGAACCCATGAGGTATCCGATGCAATTTCGGATGGTGAAAATATGCCGAGAGGTGGCGTGTCGGCGCGGTGTGTCTTCAGACCCGGTTTGCGATGGCGTGTCATGGCGAGCGGTCCGCTAGTTGAGGCGTTGACTTGTCCTCGCATCGAACAGGTGGATCGATGCCATATCCGGTTGAACCTGGATGGTCGCGCCCGGCTGCGCTTGTACGCGCTCGCGGAAAACACCGATGATCTGGTGATGGCCGATCATCATCGTGACCTGCGTTTCCGACCCCATCGGCTCCACCAATAAAACGGTCGCGGTAAGGCCATGTGTGACCAGTTCGAAATGTTCCGGGCGGATGCCGTATATCGCTTCGCCTGTGACAGGACCGGGCGGGAGGGGCAAAACGACGCCGTCAGCCTCGAAACCATCGGCGGTAAGTCGTCCCTTGATGAAATTCATCGCCGGGGAACCGATGAAGCCAGCGACGAAGGGATTGGCGGGACGGTCATAAAGCTCGAGCGGTGCTCCGCATTGTTCGACCCGTCCGGCATTCATCACCACGATCTTGTCGGCCATGGTCATGGCTTCCACCTGGTCATGCGTGACATAAACGGTCGTGACCCCCAGACGCTGATGCAACCCCTTGATTTCACCGCGCATCACCACGCGCAACTTGGCATCGAGATTGCTGAGCGGTTCGTCGAACAGAAAAACCTGAGGATTGCGGACGATTGCGCGGCCCATGGCGACACGCTGCCGTTGCCCACCGGAAAGCTGGCGGGGGAACCGTTCGAGCAATGGCGTCAGCCCCAATATCTCCGCTGCCCACTTTACCCGCTCGGCGATCTCGGCCTTGCTGCCGCCGCGATGCTCGAGCGAAAATGCCATGTTTCTGGCTACGCTCATGTGCGGATAAAGCGCGTAGTTCTGGAAGACCATGGCGATGTCGCGGTCTTTCGGTTCGATCTCGTTGACGACACGGCTGCTGATCGAGATATCGCCGCTGGTAACGGTCTCAAGGCCTGCGATCATCCGCAGCAGGGTGGATTTGCCGCAGCCCGAAGGGCCGACGAGTACAACGAATTCGCCATCGGCAATATCGATATCGACACCATGGATGGTGGCGAGTGCGCCATAGCTTTTCTTGACGGATTTAAGGGTAACGGGTGCCATGGGTCAGCCTTTCGATTAGCCTTTAAGCCCGGTATGGGCGAGGCCTTCGACGAATTGTTTCTGCGCAACGATGAAGACGACGAGTACGGGGATGGCGGTCATCGTTGCGGCGGCAAGCTGGATGTTCCACATCGGTCCGCCATAGGCGTCGGTAAATTGTGTCAATGCCTGGGGCAGCGTGAACTTGTCGGGGCTGGAAAGAAAGACGATGGGTTCGAGATAAAGGTTCCAGCTGCCGAGAAATGTGAAGATCGCAACGGCGGCCAGCGCCGGACGGGCAAGCGGCAGGGCGATGGTCCAGAATATCTTGAACCGGCCGAGGCCATCGACCCGGGCGGCTTCCTCCAGTTCCACGGGCAGGGAGATGAAGAACTGGCGCATGATGAAGGTGGCGAAGACCGCCGGTGCGCCGAAGATCGGTACCAGGATCAGCGGCCAGTGCGTGTTGATCATGCCCCATCTGAGAAACATCCGGAACAGCGGAACCAGCGTCACTTCGGACGGGATCAGCAATCCCACCAGCACCACCATGAAGATGGCGTTGGCGAAGGGGAACCTGATGCGCGCGAAGGCATATCCGGCCATTGACGCCACTGCCATGGTGCCGATGGTGACGATTGCGGCGATATAGGCGGAGTTCCAGTATTGCAGCGCGAAGGGCTGTATTCTGAAGACCTCGGAATAGGACGAAAAATCGAAGGCCCGCGGCCAGATATCAGGCGGAAAGGCAAATATCTGGCTGACAGGTTTGACGGACGACGTGACCATCCACCAGGTCGGAAAGACAAAGGGGACAAGCAGCACGCAGAGTATGAAATAGATCAGCGTCTGCGCGCGTGGGCTGAGTTCAGTTTTCATAGAATACGAACTTTCTGCGCAGGTGCCATTGGATGAAGGTGAGAGCGCCGACAATGACCAGCAGGATGATGGAGAGTGTCGAGCCATAACCGAAGAGGTAGAACTGGAAGGCCTGCTGATAGAGGTAATAAACGAGAACCGTCGTGGAAAAACCCGGCCCGCCCTGAGTAAGGATCATGATCTGCGCAAAGACCTGCAACGCGCCGACGATGGTGACGATGGAGGCCAGCAGGATCGTCGGGCTGATCATCGGCAGGGTGAGGCGATAGAACTGCTTGAAGCGCGGCACGCCATCGACGCGCGCGGCTTCGAACAGTTCCCGCGGCACGCCCTGTAGCGCGGCGAGAAACAGGATCATGTTGAGACCGAGATTTTTGAGTGCCTGCACGACGACGACCGAGATCATCGCCGTCGTGGGGTGGCGCAACCAGTTGGGACCTTCGACGCCGATCATTTGCAGGAGGCCGTTGATCCCGCCATTGTTCTGCAGCAAAAAGCCCCAGACGATTGTCCAGGCGACCAGCGACACCACGACAGGGGAAAAGAACAGCGTGCGGAACACGGTCATGAAGGCCAGTTTCTGGTTCAAGAGCAACGCAAGCCCCAGCGCCAGGCTCATATTGAGCAGGGCAAGTCCGGCCGAGAACACGGCGGTCACGGCCAGCACTTCGCCTATGGCCGGATCGCTGAGCAGTTTCTGGTAATTGGCGACGCCGGTGAACCGGAAAGATCCCGCCAGCACGTTCCACTCATGCAGCGAATACCAGAAGACCAACACCAGCGGAACGAGCACGAAGACAACGATACCGATGAGTTGCGGCGCTATGAACAGATATCCGGTGGCGGCGTCGCGGCGCGCCATGGTCCAGAAGCTGCGCCTAGCCTGTGTTTGCGCTGTTTGGAGGGCAAGCGTCATGGCTTTTCTTCCTTTTGCCTTTCGCATCCATGGAAAATCGGATGACTACGAAGCGTCAATTGGCCGCCAGCAACGGGTTGAGACGGCTGCAAAGCGCTTGCAGGACAGCCGCGACATCGGCATCGGGACGCCAGAGACCGTCGAGGCCGGCGCGAACGGTCTGTTGCAGCCGGGCAAAATTGCGAACCTGCTGCGTCGACTGGCCGGTGGCGACGCCGCGAATGACCACGGCCTCTATCTGTTTGCGCGACAGCGATGGGTTGGCGGCCGCGAGCACATCGGCAGTGAGCAGGCTCTGCCGTGCCGGCGGGAAAAACCGCGCGAGCTTGGCCACGTTCGGCTTGGAGGAGAAAAACGCCAGGAATTCCGCCGCCAGCTTCGGGTTTTTGCCGCTGGCCATGACGCCAATGCCTGCCCGACCTGTAAAGGCATAGTCACCTGCAGGTCCTGTAGGCAAAGGCACGAGATCCCAGTCGAAGGCCTTGTCGCCTTTCGGTAGCAGCGCTGCGCGGCTGATCTGGGTGGTCGTCATCGCCGCATCCCCGGCAAAGAAATCGGCTGAAACACCAGGGCCCGGTATGGCTTTCTTCACGAAGATCGCATCGTGGATGAAGCGCATGGCATCAACCATCTCCGGGCTGGCAAAGGCGCAGGACTTGGTATCCTTCGACCAGGGATAGGCATTCCAGCCGGTATAGACTTCAGCAAGGTTCTCCCAGGCCTTGTATTCAAAATCACGAATGATCAATCCCTGTTCGCCTGTGGCCGCGACTTTCGCGGCCGTCGCAATGGCATTGTCCCAGTTCCAGTCGCCGGCAGCGATCATCTCGGCGGGTGTCTTTGCGCCTGCCGCCCGGATCAAGTCGTTGTTGACGAAGACGCCGAAGGGCGATGTCGAGAAGGGATAGAGATATTGTATTCCTTCATACGACCAGGCGGTGAGTGTTGCCGGGGGGAAGTCGCCCATGTCGTAACCTTCGGTATTGGCAAAGGTTTCGGTGAGGGGATAAAGCGCCCCGGCCGCCATGAAGTCAGGCGCGGTCGTGTCGAACAGCCAGGCCAGATCGGGGGGATTGCCGCCGGCGATCTGGGTGGTCAAGGTGGTGGCATAGCCTTCGTAGGCAAGCGAATCGTAAGTGATCTTGACGCCGGGATGGCTGGCCTCGAACTCATCGGCGATCTCGTTGAACAGGGCCAGATGGGCTTCGTTGGCGCTCCAGATCGCCATCCGCAATTCCTGCGACAACGCCGGCGAAACCAGGCCGGATGTGACCAGAAAACCGGTCAGTGCAATTTTGACTATGGTCCTGCGCATGAATAATCCTCCCAGATTATACGTGTTAGCTAGTAGCCGCGAATATCAGGCCAATGGCGCTCCACCCCTTGGCGTTCGATATGGGTGTGGAATTCCGCCAGCCGCTTTTCGTCGGCATGCACGCCATGCGGGGTCTCGCCCCTGTCGAGGCAATAGGCGGCCAGCATGCCAGCCACTTCGCCGATGTTCCATTCGACCGGATGCAGCCTGTAGCAACCATTGGTGATATGCGTGGTGCCGATGTTCTTGGCCGCGGCCAGCAGATTTGTTTTATGGCGGGGAATAAGAGCACCCAACGGAATCTCGAATGGGCAGGCGCCGACATCGATATAATTATCGCCGCCCGTCGAGGGGTGCAGGTCGATGCGGTACATACCGACACCGATGCTATCAGGGTAATGCACCGCGCCGCGATCGCCGCGCACTGCAAGCGACAAATCCTGTTCGAATACCGTGGTCAGGGCACGAATGCGACGGCTTTCACGTATATAGGGCGCCATTGCCAGGCCATGCTCCGTGCCGGTAATGTCGCCGCGCAGGCGCAGACCCGGAAAGCCCTGGCCACCATCCGGGCGAGGTGCCTCGGTCTGCATCCAGTAGAACATGGAATAGGACAGGCTTGCCGCGTCGGCCAGCCGCTCCGCATATTGTTCGGGGGTAACGTCGATGATCGGCGCCTCGAAATAATCGATCATCGGCCAGTTCACGAGGCAGATATCGCTGGCATAGGCGCCGGGCCGAAATG
Source organism: Agrobacterium arsenijevicii (assembly GCA_000949895.1). Lineage (GTDB taxonomy): Bacteria > Pseudomonadota > Alphaproteobacteria > Rhizobiales > Rhizobiaceae > Agrobacterium > Agrobacterium arsenijevicii. Next base: position 22,569 of record JWIT01000002.1, read on the forward strand.
TATGGCGGGCGGCAATGCGGCGGAATATCCACAGGCTCATATCGCCGGCGCTGTGGCGCTGGTCGGCAACGTCGCGTGTTGCGTTGTCGACCGGATTGGGATCGAAAAATCGGCGGCTGCGCTCCAGTGTACGTGGATTGGGTGAGTCCCAGCTCAATAGCGGGCCGCCCCAGAATTCGGGGGCAACCTGACGCCAGTGGTCGTACCGGGCGGGTTTGTCGATGACATGATTGCCGTCAACCTGATCGACGGCGAAGCAGATCGAGACGGCCTGCTGATTGTGCGGTTGCGCCTCCGCCGGTGCGCTCGGCTCGCCGGTTTCGGATTGGGCTTCGAAACCCGTGACATAGTCGGTTGCGGTCAGCGGCAGCAGATCACCCAATTCGGTGGCGTCGATAATGTAGCGGGCCGAGCAGGAAATGAGATCGCCCGTATTGCAATGGCGCAGCGTCACGGCGCGCACGGTGTCGCCGTCGACCTCCGCGGCGATCGGCTCATAGGGCTTGAGGATGGTCAGCTTGCCACCGGCCGCGTAAGGGGCAAGCATTGCCTCCATCACCGCCAGCGAAACGCGCGGCTCGTGGCACAGGCGAGATACATTGCCGTCACCGGGGTTGAGCGTCAGATCCGCCCGGGCGGCGTCTGTCAGCGGGTAGTGGTCGCGGTAATATTGCCGCACGCCCGTGCGCAGGGCGCGATAGCTGGCCGTGATCCCGAACTGCTCGACCCAGCTGTGCTCGTCGGGCGGCACGGCCTGGCTGGTCAGCTGACCGCCAATCCAGTCGAACGCTTCTGTCAGAATAACGCTGCGACCGTTGCGCAAGGCCCCGAGCGCTGCGGCCACGCCGCCAAGTCCGGCGCCAACCACAAGAATATCTGCATTGTATTCTCTCACGTCAGGTTCTCTTTCCTTGAGTTGGGCCTTGAGTTGGGGAAGCAAGCGTTTCGCCCGCCACGATGTCACAGCCCAGCAATACCTGTCGTACGGGGCCGGGGGGGCTGGTAAGGGTTTCCACCAGCATGGAGGTCGCCTGCCTGCCCATCTCTTCGCGGGGGATGGCATAGGAGGTGAAGACGCGTTGCAAGCGGAGCGTATGCGTGCGCGTGCCGCTGCCCAGCACCACGATGGAAAGATCGCCGGGGACGCTCACCCCTTGGGCACGGGCATGATTGTCGAAGACCACCGCTTCGGCCACCTCTGCAAAAAAAACGACGCTCGCTCCGCTGGCGCGAACGGCGGCCAGCTGTTCAGCCGGATCGCCATTTTCACTTTCGTGGGAATAGACCAGCTCTGCTGCGCCCTCGATTGCGGCCAGAAAACCACGCCAGCGGTCACTGATGGATTCCGCCGGACCCGTCGCGCCAATAAAGGCGAAGCGGTGATGGCCGGCGACAAGTGCCTCTCGGACAAGAGCATGGGTGGCTGCGACGTAATCCGCGCCAACATAACGCACCGGCCCGCCGGCATCGTCACGGCGGCCGACTGCGACATAGGGATAGTCACCGGCAACCAGTCGGGCAAGCTCATCGCGATCGAACTGACTGCCCAGAATCAGGCATCCGTCAGCAAGTCGAAGCCGCCCCGTTTCCCCGAAGATGCGCTTGCGGCCGTTATCGTCGCGCGTCGCCGCCGTCATCAGCAGCAGGTCGTAGCCCAGCTTTTCCGCCTCCTCCTCAATTCCCATCAAAAACGGCGTGTAGAAATCCGCCTGCGCAATCGGGAAAGCCGGCTGATAGGTGAATACACCCAGAATCCGGTTGGCGCCCTTGACCATGCTGCGCGCGACGGGATCCGCTACATAACCGGTGTCGCGAATGGCCTTCAGCACGCGCTCTCGCGTTTCAGGCGGGATACGGCCTTCAGCGGATTTCGCCTCGTTGAGCACGAGCGAAACCGTTGCCTGGCTGACCCCCGCAAAGATCGCAATGTCACGTTGCGTCAAGCGCCTAACCATCGAAACCTCATTTTTTGTCTGCTAATTCGTATTAGCTGCTTATGCGTATAAACAAGGTTTGCGAGAGGATGTCAAGAGTGAGACAACGCGCGACGGTGTGTCAGAGCGAACCGTTCCATTTCCGGGGTTTATCAGACATTTCCCAGCCATAGACTTGGTGCCGCCAGCAGCACCGTGCCGGCTGATGGCGATTTTTGTCTGATGGGTTCTGGTTCGAAGCTCATCAAGGCGAGAGTTTCTTGAAGTATGTGATACTTGCTTGTCGCCGAGCGTAGAGAACTGAATAGCGCATCGCCTCAATTAATCGAACGTCTCCATCAAAAGTTCTTCTGACCCCATCAAATAGCCTATCGTGTTAGGGCTACGGCAGCTGAAAGTAATCCGGATCGTGCTGGATTACCGGGTGGCTTTGGACAATGCCGAGTACGCTTATGGACCTGCCGAAGATAAAGACGCTGATTGATTTTGTCGGGCGAACGAACGTCACCGAACTCATGGTGACGGAGAAAAACGTGACTGTGCGGATATTCAAAACTGCACTCCAAACAGATGCTACCAGCAATATCTCGGTGACAACCGGGAGTGATGCTCCGAGCGATGAGCCTGCGTCTGGGCTTCACGTCAGCCCATCGGCCACCTCCGTCCTCGCCCCGATTTTCGGCATTTTGCATCGCGCCTCCGCGCCAGGGCAGCCTTCATTTGTCGAGGCTGGAGATACGGTCGAGGAGGGGCAGACCCTCTTCATTATTGAAGCCATGAAAGTGTTCAACAAGATTGTTGCGCCACGTGCGGGCCGCATCACCCATCTTACGGAGGTTGATGGCGGCGAGGTCGAGGTAAACGATTTACTGGCGGAGATCTCGTGATGGCGGAAGGTCTCAACCCAATATCCGATACACCGGGCTTCGATACGGTTCTGATCGCCAACCGGGGTGAAATTGCTGCTCGCATTCAACGCGCTTGCCGCGAGTTGGGCTTGAAGACCGTGGCGATCTGCTCGGAGGCGGACAGGCAGGCCCCATATGGCCAAACGGCTGATACCTTCCTTTGCGTTGGCCCGGCGAATGCCGCCAAGAGCTACCTCAATCAAAACGCCATTCTAATCGCTGCCCGTTTGACGGGTGCGGGTGCGATCCATCCCGGTTACGGATTTCTCTCTGAAAACGCTGCCTTTTCGCAGGCTGTTGAAGACGCCGGTCTCGTATTCATCGGGCCGGACGCAAGATCAATCTCCGCGATGGGCGACAAAATCGCTGCCAAACGGGCAATGATCGAGGCGGGTGTGCCATGCGTACCGGGACCGGATACAGCGCTTCCCGAGGATGCCGGGACGGTGGAGCGTATCGCCAACGAGATCGGCTATCCAGTCATCATCAAAGCCGCGGGCGGTGGTGGTGGACGTGGCATGCGGGTGGTGCAGGAACCAGCCTTGCTTCACGAAGCGATTTCCTTGACGAGGGAGGAGGCGAAGCAGGCGTTCGGCTCTGCTGCGCTTTACATGGAAAAGTTTCTCCAGCATCCCCGTCACATCGAGATACAGGTCCTGTGCGATACGCACGGCAATGCTGTCTGGCTCGGCCATCGCGACTGCTCGATGCAGCGCCGCCATCAAAAGGTGGTGGAAGAAGCACCGGCGCCTGGAATTCCGGCCGATGTGATCCAGCCAGTCGGAATGGCATGCGTTGAGGCTTGCCGGCAGATCGGTTATCGCGGCGTGGGAACTTTCGAATTCCTGTTTGAAGACGGTAAGTTCTATTTCATCGAGATGAATACGCGCTTGCAGGTTGAGCACCCCGTCACGGAAATGACGAGCGGCATTGACATCGTTCAGGCCCAGATCAAGGCGGCGCAGGGCAAGCCTCTGGATCTGCAACAGGCCGACGTTACATGCGACGGGCATTCCTTCGAATGCCGCATCAATGCCGAGGATCCTGATAGCTTTTTACCGTCGGCGGGCGTCGTGACCGATCTTGTGCTGCCGGAAGGAGAGGGGATTCGCGTCGATACCCACATCCATGTCGGTTACCGAGTGTCACCCTATTATGATTCCCTGATCGCCAAGTTGATCGTGCATGCGCCGACCCGCGCTGAGGCCATGGTGAGGATGCGCGAAGCGCTTGAGGGCACACATGTGGGGGGTATTTCAACCAATCTGCCCCTCCTTCGCGCCCTGTTTGAGGACGAAGCTTTCGCGCAGGGCGAAAGAGACATTCATTATCTTGAACAATGGCTAAAAGAACGGAGGGCGGCATGAGCAGGCCTGACTTCAGCGACCCCGTCTCACTCATAGCCTTGACCGACATGCTGACGGACGCGGGCGTGGACGGAGTAGAAATCACGACGCCTGACGGACAGGTGCGCATCATCGTTTCTGCCCCGGCAAAAACTGCGATTTCCGTCTCCGATACTGCTTGCTCACCAACGGCCGCTGTTTCGAAAGTGGTGGTAAAAGCGCCGATTGCCGGTCACTTCTGTTTTTCTCACCCTTCTCTGCCCGCCGAAACGGAAAATCTCCCGCGTTTGGTTGCCGCAGATGATGTGATTGGATTTATCCGCATCGATCAGATTCTCATTCCGGTCGTCGCAGGTCGTAACGGTTCTCTCGTCAATCAGCTCGCGACGCAGGATGCTCTGGTTGGTTTCGGTGATCCGCTGTTCGAAATCGAGCTTCAATCATGATTGCTACATCGAACCCTCTTGCACCGCGCCACGGAATTCAACCCGCAATCAAAGGGCAGGCGCGCGTTTCGTTCATAGGCTCCCGGTCGTTTTTGCTAGAAGCCTCCGGCGAGTTCGATCTGCCTGCACAACGCTGGATCTGGGCTCTGTCGCAAGCGGTAAAAACCTGGGCAGGTGTCGCCGAAGTCATTCCCGGCATGACGAACCTTCTGGCGATTTTTGAGGAAACGCCTGAAGATCCGCAGCTCATCGTTTCCCAGTTGCTCGACGCCTGGGATGAGGTCGCCAGTCTGGACCTTGTCGGGAAAACGGTTGAAATACCGGTACATTATGGTGGTGAATACGCCGCCGATCTTCCCGCTCTCTGTGATTTTTCAGGGCTGAGCGACCGGGAAGTCGTACGGATTCACCACGAGGCGACCTACCGCGTCTTCGCGCTTGGCAGTGCACCGGGCTTTGGTTACCTGCATGGTCTCGATGCCCGCATTTACATGCCGCGAAAAACCGTGCCATCCATCAAGATGGAAAAGGGTTGCGTGACCATCGGTGGAATGCAGACGGGTGTGGCGATGTTGACCGGGCCGAATGGGTGGAATTCCATCGGTTACGCGGACCTGCAGATGTTCGATCCTTCTTCCTCTACACCCGCACTTTTGGCGCCGGGAGATACGGTTCGCTTCATACCGACGGGGATCGAGCTATGATCGAGATCATCGAAACCGGCCCGTTCAACACCGTGCAAGACCTCGGTCGTCCCGGTTACCGCGATATCGGCGTTTCCGCTGGCGGTGCCATGGACCCGCTTTCGGTCAAGATCGGCAATATTCTGACTGGTAATGCCGCAGATGCTGCCGTCATCGAGGTCCAGACTTTTCCATTCAAATTGCGTTTTACAGGGGCAGCAATATTTGCCGTTACCGGGACGGATGGGCGTCCCTTGCTGGATGGGAAAGAGTTGCTTTCCTGGTGCGCTCATATCGGCAAGGAAGACCAGATACTGGAACTGAAGCAGCCGCCGAAACTCGCCCGTGCCTATATCGCCGTTGCGGGTGGGGTGGATGTTCCGGTTCTGATGGGATCCCGAAGCACGGCGCTGCGCGGTAGTTTCGGCGGTCACGATGGACGACCGCTTATAAAAGGCGACAGGCTGGAAATCGGGACTTCTGCCGATCTGCTGCCGTTGCCATCCAACGGGCTTGCAGTGGTCGAGCCTTCCGTGGCTTTGAGCGATATCTTCCCGCCTGTGATGGACGGCGTATTGCCAATACGTGCCATTCCGGCCGGCGAACATGAGCTGTTTGCCAATGATGGCGAGGCGTTCTGGAGCCAGATCTGGCGGATATCTTCCCGCAGCGACCGAACCGGCTACCGGCTGTCGGGTGATCCCGTCAAGCCGACCGAAACCATCGAAATGCGCTCTCACGGTGTGGTTCCGGGCGTTGTGCAGGTGCCGCCAGGTGGCGAGCCGATCATCCAGATGAGCGATGCAAATACGGCGGGCGGTTATCCCAAGATTGCCGGTGTGATCGAGGCTGACCTGTGGCGGCTAGGACAGGCGCGCGCGGGCGGGAAGATCAAATTCGTGCGATCAAATCATGAGGAAGCACGCATGGCCGAGCGGGCAGTTGCGAAATATGTCGATGATGTTCGCCAGACCTCACAGATGGTCAAGCGGGCGCTGAATGCGATGGGTTGACGGAAAACAGGGGAGCAAAGGGAGGAAACGATGAAGATCGATCTGAACTCCGACATGGGCGAAGGCTTCGGTCCTTACCGGCTCTGTGACGACGAAGCGATGATGAAGCTCGTATCGTCGGCCAACATTGCCTGCGGTTTTCATGGCGGTGAGCCGGACACCATGGCCCGAATGGTTCGTCTTGCGAAGGAAAACGGCGTCGGCATCGGCGCGCATCCGGGGTTGCCGGACCGGGCAGGTTTTGGCCGACGCGAAATGCCGTTTCAGCCGGATGAGTTGCGACAGCAGATGCTCTACCAGCTCGGAGCCTTGATCGCTATTGCCAAAAGCGAAGGCGTCGAGGTTGGGCACTTCAGTTTTCATGCGGCCATGGGAAATATGGTCAATCGCGATCCGGCGCTTGCCGATCTGATGATGAACGCCATTTCTGCCGTCGATCGAAGGCTCGTGGTGTTCGTAACACCGGAGAGCGAAATCGAAAGAGCGGCAAAACGCGCCGGGTTGAAGACGTTGGCGTTGTTTCTGGCGGATCGCGCCTATGACGCCGAGGGACGCCTTGTCGCGCGGGGTCTTCCCGGCGCGTTGGTCAAGGATGAACCATCGGTGCGTGCTCGCGTCCGCCGGTTCCTGACCGATGGCACGGTCATTGCCATCGATGGCACGGTCATTGCCATGCCGGCACGGTCCATCCTCGTCCACAGCGATACGCCCGGTTCACTGGAGCTGGCGCGTATCGTGCGTAGCGAAATCAGCTCCTCCGGTGCAACGCTCGCGCCTGCCGCAGAACTCGCGTCTTAATGGGCCTCTGGTTGGCCCCGCTTTCCAAATCTTACCGAAAGATCACGCAGATGCCCTCTACATCAGACCGCCTGAAAAACGTTTCCATTTCCGCTTCCGCCGCCATGACCCAACGCGCCAGAGAGCTGGCCGCGCAGGGTGTCAAGGTGGTCAGCCTCTCCTCGGGTGAACCAGACTTTCCGACGCCCGCTCACGCTGTCGAGGCTGCGCACGAAGCAGCGCTTGGCGGGCAGACCAAATATCCGCCCATGGACGGCACGCCTGCGCTGAAGGCTGCGATCGCCAGAAAGTTCAAGCGGGACAATAATCTGACCTATGATGCCAGCCAGATCGTCGTTTCCGCCGGCGGCAAACAGGTGATCTTTAATGCGATGCTCGCAACCTGCAATCCGGGCGACGAGGTCGTTATTCCCACACCGTCTTGGGTCAGCTATGCGGATATCGTCAAATTCGCGGGTGGCGTTCCCGTCGCTGTGCCGTGTTTTGAACAAACCGGTTTCAAACTGCGCGCCGAAGATTTGGAAGCTGCGATTACGCCGCGTACCAAGTGGCTCTTTCTCAATTTTCCCAACAACCCCACAGGTGCTGCCTGCTCCCGTGCGGAGATGGCAGCAATCGCAGAGGTTATGCTGCGTCATCCCGATGTCTGGATTCTGACTGATGATATCTACGAACATCTGGTCTATGACGGCTTCGAATTCAGCACAATTGCCGATGTTGAACCGCGACTTTATGACCGCGTGCTGACCATGAACGGCGTGTCGAAGGCTTACGCCATGACGGGATGGCGTCTGGGTTATTGCGCCAGCGGCTCGAAGGAACTCATCGCGGCAATAAGCAACGTAAACGGCCAGAACGGCGGCGGCATCGCCACTGTTTCGCAGGCGGCAGCGATTGCAGCACTTGATGGTCCCCAGGATCTCCTCAAGGAACGCGCTGCTATCTATCGGGAGCGTCGCGATTTTGTTCTGGGTAAACTTGCCGGGATTGACGGTTTGCGCTGCCATAAGCCTGAAGGCGCGTTCTATCTCTATCCCAACATGTCGGGGCTTATCGGCAAGACCACCAAGGGTGGGCGCAAGATCGAAAGCGATGTCGATTTCGTGATGGCGCTGGTGGATGAGCACCACGTAGCAACGGTGCAAGGCGCTGCCTATGGCATGAGCCCACACTTCCGGATTTCTTATGCAACGAGCATGGAGATGTTGAATGAGGGTTGCGCACGCATTGCGCAGTTCTGCCAGGATATGCGTTGATACTGACACGATCCTTTGGCCCGGTTGCCGGGCCAAAGGATGACGCCGTAAAGCACGTCATTGGACGTGCTTTACCTCTTTGTTTTTACGCATTTTCCGGACGTAAAACTGCTGCGCACTTTTACTGGAAATGCTCTAGAGCTTCAATTTTTCCGTCAGCTCCACCAGAATATCCTTCACGGCAAAAGCTGGCTCCGACAGTGAATTCTGGTCGGACATGCACAGCGACAGGGTCTCTTCGATCCGTGGCGACAAGAGCCGGCAAATAAGCGGTTCGCTCGTTTCCGAGACGATCCGGTTGGCAATGGCTTTTGGCATGATGGTTGCGCCGAGACCACTGGCGACGGCCCGGGCAAGTGTCCTCACGATTTCCACTTCCGCGACGACCTTGAGATTGATCCGGCTGCGGGTAAATGCCGTGTCCACAGCGCGCCGGACAAAATTATACGCGGGTGGCATCAGCATGGGCATGCCGTCCAGCGCGGCAATCGGCACCGGTTTGGAGTCCGCTTCGATTGCGAAATCGCGATGTGCAACAAGATAAAATTCTTCGCTCAGCAGCGGCTCGAATTTTACGCCCTTGATCGGCCCGACGCCGTGTATCAATGCCAATTCCAGACGCCCATTCATGATCATCTGGCTATAGGTTTGTCCGACGCTTTCCGTCAGGTGGATCAATATCCCCGGATGTCGCTTTCGCGTTTCCGCCAACAGCTCCACGGAAAGCGTAGCCGCGCTGCTGAATGGAACCAGACCGACAGAGACACGCCCGGCAAGTGAGTTGCCCGCCGCCGATACGTCGACCTGTGCCTGTTCCATCTGGCGCAATATGATCTGTGCGTGGCGGTAAACGGCATGTCCCGCATCCGTCATCGTCACGCCTTGCTGGCTGCGGATGAGCAGTTTCTGGCCGAAATGCTCTTCAAGGGCGGCTAGTTGCTGGCTGAGCGCCGGTTGCGCAAGGTGCAGAATATCGGCGGCGCGCGTGATGCTGCCGCTGTCTACGATGACGATGAATGATTTGAGACGTCTTATATCCATGCTTGGGACAGCTTACAGGCTCGCGCAGGTTTTGCAATCTGGGAGCCCGAGCGGGAAGCTCCTGTCCGGGTTAAAAATCGCCCCGGAATCCCGTGTCGAAGTACCCGTTTGTGGGCCTCCATAAAAGTTACTTATTACTCCAAAAATAATCGGTCTTAGGCAAGCGCAGAAAGCTTCGCTAGTGTTCATGGTAACAAATAAGGGGATCAGAATGCCATTCTCCGATTACAGGACCGCTTTGGTCACCGGTGCTTCGTCCGGTATCGGTGCCGCCATCGTCGAGCGGTTTTGCCGCGAAAACATCGAAGTCCATGCGGTCGCCCGCAGCGCCGGCGCCTTGAATGAACTGGCCGAACGCACCGGCTGTATTCCGCATGCGATTGACGTTACGGATCGCGCTGCAATTGCCGATCTTGCGAACAGGGTGCAGTTCGACATTCTGGTGAACAATGCCGGCGTCGACAGGCCGAAGAAGTTCCTTCAGGCGGATGCGGAAGATATCGACCTTTTGATCGATGTGAATCTCCGCGCCGTTCTTCACATCTGCCGCCTGATTGTTCCGGGCATGGTGGAGCGTGATCGCGGGCATGTCGTCAATATCTCGTCCATTGCCGGAAACTATAATTTCGGCGGCAACTCGACCTATCATGCCGTAAAGGCCGGGGTCGCCATGCTGTCGAACCAGTTGAGGCTGGATGCATTCGGCAGGCGGGTACGCGTAACGGAGATTTGCCCCGGCCGCGTGGCGACGGATATCTTCAATCACGTTCATGGCAACGATCCGAGTGTGCGCGAGCGCTTCATCGATGGTTTCGAATTGCCGAAAGCGGAAGATATTGCCGAGGCGATCGCATTTGCCATTGCCGCACCGGTTGCCATGAATATCGGCCATATGGAAATCACCCCGACATTGCAGGTTATGGGCGGACTTCAGACGGCCAAACCGCAGACTTTGGCGGAGGCTGACGCACCGAAGGAACAAAAGCCGTGAGCGGTTTCGACCTGTCGGCAATCCTGAGCAACCCGCAATATATTGCAATGCTTTGGCACGGATTGCAGATGACCTTCGTCATCTTTATCGGGTCCTGGTCTCTCGCCATGACGCTTGCGCTGGTCCTGTTATGTGTGCGGTTTTCATCGTCCCGTTTTGCTGATCGCGCCGTGGCGGCCTATGTTTCCTACCACCGCAATGTGCCGACACTCGTGCAATTGATGCTGTGGTACTTCGGGATATTCACTCTCCTGCCTTCGGGTTTGACGGACTGGCTGATTGCTCATAATGCCGAAGCAATCTTTGCCGTGGTCGGTCTTGGGCTCTGTCAGGCAGCCTATTTCAGCGAGGATCTGCGCTCAGGTCTGCGTTCCGTCAGTCCGGGCCAGATGGAAGCGGCGAAGGCATTGGGGCACGGTTATCTCTCCGCGATGCGCTTCATCATCATGCCGCAAGGCGTGCGCAATGCCCTGCCACCGCTCATCAATCACAGCGTCTCTCTGTTCAAGAACAGCAGCCTCGCCCTCATCATCGGGGCTTCCGAATTGACCCATGCCATCAAGGAAATTGAAAATCTCAGCTTCCAGACCTTCGAGATCTATCTCGTCGGAACCGTTCTGTACCTGTTCTTCTCGCTGTTGATCATGGGTGCCGGTGCCTATCTTTCGATGCGTCTCGATCCGGCGTGGAGGACACGCGCATGATCGGCGACATGATTACCATCGTTCATGACTACTGGTTGCTGCTGTTGATCGGTCAGTATCCGAACGGACCGCTTGGCGGCCTTGCGAACACGATCATCCTCTCCGCCCTCGCCATCGCACTGGCCTTTCCCGTCAGCATCCTTATGGCGTTGGCTCGCCTGTCCAAGTGGCGGTTCCTGCGGTGGCCGGTAACGGCGCTGGTCTATGTCACGCGCGGCGTGCCTTTGCTCATGCTCATCCTGTGGAGTTATTTCCTCGTCCCGCTCTGGACCGGTGCCGATGTGCCGAGCTTCGTCATCATGTTGACGACACTTGTCATCTATCAGGGCGCATTTCTCAGCGAAGTCGTAAGAGCAGGCATTGTCGCTCTCGGTGCCGGACAGATGGATGCGGCAAGGGCGCTTGGCCACAGCTACATCAGTGCAATGCGCTTCATCATCTTGCCGCAGGCGCTTTACAACATGATCCCGAGCATGATCTCGACATTTGTCGCCACGATCAAGGATACGACGCTCGGTTACGTCATCAATGTACCGGACCTCACCTTCGCGGCAAGTCAGGTCAACAATCAGCTTCTGACCCAACCATTCCAGGTCTTCCTCATCCTCGCTGTTGTCTACTACGCCATTTGCTGGAGCTTGACGTATCTCGCAAATGCCGTCGAGCGACGTATCGCCAAACGCCGTGCCGGTGGGGTCAATCGCCCGCAACAGGCATTGCAGGCGCAGGCGAAAATCTTAACGGAGCAGCCATGACAATCACTGCATCGAAACAGCAGACGATCCGTATTTCCAATGTCTGCAAGAGCTATGGCGACTACGAGGTTTTGAAGAATGTCGACGCCGAAGTTGCGCGGGGCGAGGTTATCGTCATCTGCGGCCCCTCCGGTTCCGGCAAATCCACCTTGATCCGTACCGTCAATCGTCTCGAAGAGATCAACAGCGGCTCCATCATGCTCGATGGGCAGGATATTCATGCTGCAAAGAAAACAAGGGAACTCAATCTTCTGCGCAGCAGAGTGGGTTTTGTGTTCCAGAGTTTTAATCTCTTCCCGCACCTGTCGGTTGTCGAAAATGTCACGATCTCGCCGATCCGCGTAAAAGGCATCGCACCTGATGTTGCTCGGGAGAAGGCTTTGAAGCTTCTGGATCGGGTAGGCCTGTCCGACAAGGCTGGTGCTTATCCGGGGCAACTCTCCGGCGGTCAGCAACAGCGCGTGGCGATTGCGCGTGCACTGGCCATGGAGCCGCCCGTCATGTTGTTCGATGAGCCGACAAGCGCGCTCGACCCGGAAATGGTTGGCGAAGTGCTGGCCGTTATGAAGGGGCTGGCCGCAGAGGGCATGACCATGCTTTGCGTGACCCACGAAATGGGCTTTGCCCGTGAAGTGGCCGATCGCATCTGGTTCATCGACGCCGGCGAAATTCTCGAAAAAGCGACGCCGGAAGAGTTTTTCACAGCACCACGCCATCCGCGCGCGCAGCGGTTCCTTTCCGATCTGCGCCACTGATACCAATCAATCATAAGAGGAGAACTGACGATGAACTGGAAATGCCTGACACTTACCGTTGCACTGGCCGGAACCGCTCTCGCTTCGCCGGCGGCTGCTGATCAACTCGACACGATCATGGCGAACAAGGTGCTGCGTTGTGCAACCTTCGCTGATGTCGTGCCATTTGCGGCGCCGGATCCGAAGACTCGCGAAATGGCCGGTTTTGACGTCGATCTTTGCAACGCGATCGCCAAAGAACTGGGCGTAAAGGCAGAAGTCAAGCCGGTCTCGGTGGAAGCGCGTGTACCGGAAGTCAAACTCGGCCGCGTTGACATCACCGTTGCCAATCTCGCCTACACACAAAGCCGTGCAGAGCAGATTCAGTTCAGCGATCCCTATTATCTCGCTAAGGAAATGCTGATCGTTCCGGTTGACGATGCCGGCAAGAAGAAGTCGGATTATGAGGGCCAGCGTGTCGCCTCGACCAAGGGTTCGACCTCTGAAATGTCGATCAAGCTCAACAAGTCCGAGCCGCTGACCTTCCAGGATACTGCGTCTGCTTATCTCGCCGTTCAGCAGGGCAAGGCGCGGGGTATGGTGGCGAACACCATGACCACTACCAAGTTCGTCAATGAATCGAAGACCAAAGGCAAACCGATGCGCATGATCGAGGAGCCGATGCTCTATCAGCCGATCGGTGTCGGCATGGCAAAGGACAATCCGGCGCTAACCGCCAAGATCAACGAAGTGCTTCGCACACTCGACGCCTCCGGCGAGATCAACAAAATCTGGGACAAGTGGCTTGGTCCGAACACCGAATACAAGATGACCCGTACCGACAAGGTCGTTCCGCTTTCCGAGCTGAAGTTCGACCCGATCCCCTGATCCGGCCGGCTTCAAGCCACGGCAACGATTGAAACATAACAATTAAACTCAATGCGAGCGGCGGGACGTTCCCGCCGCCAGCCTTACCGTGGGAGGTTTTTATGATCCACATTAAAGATATAGCAGAACGGCCAAGCAAGGCAGACGTCGAAGCCCTTTCGAAGTTTTCGCCAGCAACCATTCACGAGGCGCAGGGTCGAAGAGGCGCACTTTCCTCCCGTATCAAGCCGATCGATTACCGCATGAAACTGTGTGGTCCGGCCTTTACCGTCAAATGCGCGCCGCGTGACAACATCATGCTGCAGCTGGCCATCAATTACGCCAAGCCCGGCGACATCATCGTGGTTTCGGCCGGTGAATACGAAGAAGCGGGTTCCTTTGGCGACGTTCTGGCGAATGCCTGCCTCGCAAAGGGGATCGGTGGTCTGGTGACGGATACCGGAGTGCGCGACACCTTGCAGCTTCGAGACCTCGGTTTCCCCGTGTTCTCGTTTAGCGTCTGCATCAAGGGTACCGTTAAGGAAACGATTGCGGCAGTCAACGATACGATCATCATTGGCGACGAGATCATCAACCCCGGCGACATCATTGTTGGTGATGCGGACGGTTTGGTCGTCGTGCGTCGTGCGGAAGCGCAGGAATCGGCTCGCCTCTCGCAAATTCGCGAAGATGCCGAAGCGGGCTTCATCGAAGCTTACAAGCAGGGCAAATCCGTTATCGAAGTCAGCAATCTGGAGCCTGTCTTGAAGGCAAAGGGACTTGTCGTCGATATCTGATTCCGGCGTGGTGCAGCAAAACGCATCTGACATTCCGGGAACGTCCGGGCCGATGGTCCAAGTCCGTTCAGGGCTGCTAATTTTATAAATCGCGATGCCGTCAGGGCTACTGCTACCGAAGCTGCAATCAATGCAAATAAAAGCCCTCCCAACGCGGAGGGCTTTTGTCGTTTCGGCGACAGCGGAAGGATTTCAGCGACATCCCCGCGCAGTACGATCTCCACTTCCTTTACCCTCCCGAACAATCTCGATAAAGCGTGACGTCGTCCCTTCGCAGGGATGCGTTATTCGTAATAAGCGGGTGTCTGCGCGCCCGGCTGCTGCTCCTTTCGACGCAATTCGAAATCATGTATACGAGCATCGATTTTAGATGCCGGGTGACCCAATGAATCGGAATATGACTGCTGACAGGCAGCCGGAACTCACAGTATTTGCACCGATTGCGCCGTCGCTGCCAGTCCGCGAGGATGAGCCTTACGCGCGCGATGAGATGTTGCACGAAATATTCGAGCGCACGAGCAAGCTATATTATTCGAAATGCGCGGTCAGGCTTCTTGGTCACGATCCCGAAAACAGTCGCCGCACGGAACTCAGCTATTCGCAGCTCGGCGAGCGCGCCATCCGGTTCGCACGGCAGCTTCGCTCCATGGGCGTTGAGCGTGGAGATCGCGTTGTTATCTGTCTGCCGCGCGGCCTCGATCAATATATGGCCATCCTCGGCACACTCTGGGCCGGAGCTTGTTATGTTCCTGTTGACTGGACCTATCCGCAGGACCGGATCGATTTCATCGCCGAGGATAGCGGCGCCACTCTGATCGTAACGGATGGTGAGCGGGCGGGCGACATGCCTGTCAGGACACTCGTGGTCAACGAGACCCTCGGCGATCTGGCTGCTCAGGATGCGGTGCCGATCACGCGCGCCGAAAGCGGTGCGTCTCCTGATGACCTCGCTTACATTATCTATACCTCGGGAACCACCGGCCGCCCGAAGGGTGTGATGATTTCCCACCGCAGCGCCTGCCATTTCCTGCGCTCGGAAGGTGCCGTTCTCGCAATCGATGAAAGCGACAAGGTTTTCGGTGGCTTCAGCATTGCTTTCGACATGTCGATCGAGACGATGTGGAGCGCGTTTTCTGCCGGCGCGGAACTTCTTGTCGCCAACGAGGCCCTGCATAAGGCCGGACCCGATGTGGCGGTCGCTCTGGCCTCAGAAGGCGTCACGGTGTGGCACGTCGTGCCTTCCCTGTTCACACTTGTCGAGGCGGAAATACCCACGCTTCGGCTTGTCAACCTTGGTGGTGAGGCGTGTCCGCCAGACCTCGTCGACCGCTGGGCGCGTCCCGGCCTGCGGATGCTCAACACCTACGGCCCGACCGAAACGACGGTGACGGCAACCTGGACCGAGGTGCAGCCCGGCCGTCGCGTCACGATCGGCCGCCCGCTGCCGGGATATACGGCCTGGATCGTTGACGAAAAGCTTTGGCCGGTCGATGCGGGCGCCGAAGGTGAGCTGGTGATCGGGGGGCCGGGTTTAAGTTCCGGCTACGTCAATCGCCTCGATCTTACAGCGGACAAGTTCGTCAACACCCCCTTCAATGGACCGGATGGGCTGCCGGTCCGGATCTATCGTTCAGGTGACCTCGTGCGTCTGGACGCCGTCGGCGACATCGAGTTCATGGGGCGAATAGACACGCAGGTAAAGATCCGCGGGTTTCGTGTGGAACTGGCCGAAATCGAAGCGGTCATCGCCGAAGATGCTTCCATCGCACAGGCAGTCGTCCATCTTTTCCGCGATAATGACGGTGCGGAATTCCTGGCCGCATTCCTTGTGGCGCGCGGAAATGCGGCGATCGACATCGAAGCCGCTCGCAAACGTGTGCATGATCGTCTGCCGAATTATATGCGACCGGTTGCCTATCAAGTGCTGGATGCTCTGCCGACCCTGCCGGCCTCCGGCAAGGTGGATCGAAAGGCGCTGCAACGCCCGGTCGTCGTCCCCGTTTCAGACCGGGAAACAGTTGCTCCCGAGACGCCGCTCGAAGCACAACTCCACGCCATCTGGTCAGACGCCTTTGCCCCGCAAAAGGTTTCGGTGGAGGACGACCTGTTCGAGGATCTGGGTGGCCATTCCCTGAAAGCCGCTCGTCTTGCATCCGCCATCCGCAAGTCGCCGGGCCTTTCCGGCGTCTCGATCCAGGATCTTTACGCAGCACCCACGATCCGGCGGCTTGCCGAGCGGCTGCGGGATCGCATCATTGCGGATACCGTGGTTCTGGAGCCTTTTCATCGCGTCTCGGCATTTCAGAAGCGTCTGTGCTGGGTACTCCAGACAATTGCGCTGGTACCTATTTACGCGGTTGCCGGGTTGCAGTGGTTTTTCCCTTACCTCGCCTACACCTACCTCGTCGAAGACTTCGGCCGCGTGAAGGCCCTGCTTCTGGGTGGTCTGACATTTCTCCTCATACCGCCATTGGGGATGCTGTTCGCGATCGTCGTGAAATGGCTGATCATCGGCCGCTACAGGGCAGGGGACTATCCCTTGTGGGGCAGCTATTACCTGCGCTGGTGGTTCGTTCGTCGCCTCTCTGATGTCATCGCCACGCCTTATCTCAGCGGCACGCCGATGATCCGCTTCTATTATCGCCTGTTGGGCGCAAAAATCGGTCGCCGTGCCTTCATCGGAACGGTGAGCATCGATACGACCGATCTTGTCAGCATTGGCGACGATACCATCATCAGCGATTATGCAATGCTGGCCACGAGTTCGGTTGAGCGAGGCCTGTTGCGCATTGGCCGCGTTACCATTGGAAAAAGCGCTTTCGTCGGCACTATGTCCGTGGTCGGACGCGACAGCTCGATTGGAGATGCGGCGGCGCTGGACGACCTGTCTTCCCTGCCGATGAACAAGTCAATTCCTGACGGGGAATGCTGGAGCGGCTCACCTGCGAAATGCAGCGCAACTGGCCGGGTGGCGCAGCGCGATGAAGAGGCTGGCTTCTTGCGCCGCCTGCTGGTTGGTATCGGGCTTTTCATCGCCGCCGCCATTCTTCCTCTCGTCGCCATCCTGCCGATTGCGCCGGGTCTCATTGCGATGATCGAAATAGACTGGAGCACCGAGGGCTACTCCTATCTCCTTATTTCGCCGTTCCTCGCGCTCACCTACATCGTTCTGATGTGTGTATTGACCGTCGCTGCCAAGCGACTGATCCTCGGCCCTGTTCGACCCGGGCGTTATTCGATCCATAGCTGGTTCTACCTGCGCTTCTGGTTCGTTCAGCAGGTAACGGATCTGGCGTTGGCGCTGCTGCATCCGATCTATGCCACGCTCTATGTGATCCCCTGGTATCGCGCGCTGGGCGTGCGTATCGGTAAGAGAGCCGAAATCTCGACCGCCGCCAAGATCGTTCCCGATCTAGTTGACATCGGTGCGGAGAGCTTCATTGCGGATGCGGTGGTGTTCGGCGCGGCGCGGCATGAGCCGGGAATTATCGAACTGGCTCACACCCGGATCGGGCGACGCTCCTTCATCGGTAATTCGGCGCTGCTGCCGACCGGTGCAACCATCGCCGATGGCGTTTTGATCGGCGTGCTCTCCAAACCGCCCGTGGACGGCGGTGCCGAGCGGCCGGATGGAACCTGGTTTGGCTCTCCACCGATTTCGCTGCCAGTCCGGCAGGCTGTGGGGCTGTTTGATGAAGGCGCGCGCTTCAACCCGCGGCCACGTCTTGTCGCAACCCGTCTCGCCATCGAGGCCATCAGGGTAATCCTGCCGCTGACACTGTTTCTGGCATTTTTCAGCCTGCTCTTCTCCATCGTGGGCGACATTCAGGATTTCGACGACAGCCAGTCACTGATTGCTCTGGTTTTCCCCCTTCTCTACCTGTGTTTTGCGCTCGCCTGTGGTCTTTCCGTCGTCGCGCTCAAATGGGTGGTCATGGGACGGTACAAACCAACGACCAAGCCGCTGTGGAGCACCTTCGTATGGCGAACGGAATTGGTGACGGCGACCTACGAAAACCTGGCGGTTCCCAATCTGCTGGAGCCGTTGCGTGGCACACCGTGGCTGCCGATGTATTTTCGCCTTCTCGGCTGCAAGATCGGCCGCGACTGCTTCATCGATACGACAGATATCACCGAACATGATCTGGTGCGCATAGGCGACGAAGTCGCGCTCAACGAATTTTCCGGTCTGCAAACGCATCTGTTCGAGGATCGCGTCATGAAAGTGAGCGGGGTAACGGTTGGAGACCGTGCGGTCATCGGCTCCTATTCCATCGTGCTTTACGATGCGGAGATCGGCGAAGATGCGCAACTTGGCGATCTCTCCGTGGTGATGAAAGGCGAGACCTTACCCGCCGGAACGTCGTGGGAAGGTTCTCCGGCCCAGCTCGTGCGTAACCCGTGACGGAGGTCGTCTGGCATTCAGGATATCTGGATCTGCCTGCCGATCCCGGTGAAGCGCCTGTTGTCTGGTATGTGCGCCTCGACGACGCGGACACGGAAAAGACGGCACATTCCGCAACACTGTCGCGTGCCGATCTGCAGGATTTGGCACGGCGACCGGAAGCGGGGATGCGGGGCATCCGTCGCCGGCTATTGAAGGTTCTTCTGGCGCGTCTGTCGGACCTTCATCCGGATGAGATCATCGTCGGCAGAACGGAGCCTGGTGCACCGCGAATCCTTCATCCCGCCGGGTGGAACATCAGCGTCGCTGGCCGTTGGCCGCATTGCCTGATCGGGGTAAGCCGCTCTCCCATCGGCGTCGATATAGAGCCGCTCGACGCCGAGCCGCCTGCCGAAGACAGCTTCACCCCGGCAGAAGCCATCGAACTCCAGGGCGCCTCAAGTGCTACCCTCCTCGCGCGTTGGGTAGCCAAGGAAGCGCACGCCAAATGCCTGGGCATAGCCTCACGCATCGATGCAGCCGAGATCGAAACGCGCACCGCAAGAGACCGATTGGACGTTGTCTCGGGCTTTGGAACCACCGCGAGCATTGTTCGGGTCCATGGCAGTACGGTGCAGGCGTTTGCTTTTCTCTAGATCACTTCCGATAATCGCCTGATCAGGATGCCGGCGGGTTTGCATTGCCGTTGACGGACGCGTCGGATACCCCAAGACGATCGGCCATCCTGATAAGATCGGCGACGGACTCGGCCCGCATTTTGCGCATGACCTGGCCGCGGTGGACTTTCACGGTGATTTCGCTGAGGCCGATCTCCGCCGCGATCTGCTTGTTGAGGCGGCCGCGCGTGACGAGTGCCATCACCTGCCGCTCGCGAGCCGTCAACGTCGCAAAGCGCTCATGGAGAGCAGCGGCAGAGGTCTGCTGCTGTAGCCGGGCACGATCTTTCTCTAAAGCCTCCCGGATTGCGTCGAGAAGGTCCTGCTCCCGAAAGGGCTTAAGCAGGAATTCTACCGCGCCGGCCTTCATCGCCCTCACCGACATCGGGACATCGCCGTGACCGGTCAGGAATATGATCGGCAACGGGGTGCCGGTCCTTGCAAGCTCATCCTGGAAATCAAGGCCACTTGCATCCGGCATCCTGACGTCGAGGACAAGGCAGGAGGCACTCTCGGATCGCTGGTGGCCGAGGAAATCCCGTGGCGATGGAAAGCTGCTGACGTCATAACCGACCGAGCGCAGCAGGCTGTCCAGCCCATCCCGGACGGATGGATCGTCATCGATGACGTAAACGGTCGATTTCGGCTCCGGCATGGTCATCCCCTTGCTCCGGCATTCGATGGCAGGATGAAGCCGAACACGGCACCGTGCGGGAAATTGGGCGCCGTATAGACCGTACCACCATGCGCCTCGATGATCGATCGGCTGATCGCCAGCCCCATTCCCATTCCTGTCGGCTTGGTCGTGAAGAAGGCCTCGAACATTTTCTCGGAAGGGGCAGACGGTGCGCCGGTGCCGGTGTCGCGCACGCTGATGGTTATTCTCCTGTCATCAGTCGCGGCACTGACCAGCAGCTCGCGTTTTTCCGTATCGACGCCCGCCATCGCCTCGATGGCATTGATGACGAAGTTCAGGATTACCTGCTGAAGCTGAACCCGATCACCCGTCACGGATGGCAGATCGCTGGCAAGTTCGGTGCGCAGCAGGATATGGTTTTCGCGGATTTCGCCGCGCACCAGCGCCAGCGCCTCGGTGACGACTTCGACCATGTCGATCCTGTCGCGCGATGGTGCAGTTCGCGCAACGAGGCTGCGGATGCGGCCGATCACCTCGCCGGCGCGGCCGGCATCCCTGACGATCCTGTCAAGCGCATGCCGTGCCTCCTCATGCTCGGGAGGTGTTGCCGACAGCCAGCGTAGCGCCGCATTGCCGTTGGCAACGATCGCGGTGATCGGCTGGCTGACTTCATGGGCGACGGACGTGCCGAGTTCGCCCATCGTCATGATGCGCGACATCCGCGCAAGCTCGGATTGGGCCTGTCTGGCCCTTGCCTCGGTTGTCTCGATCCTGATTGCCAGATAGGTGGTCGCGCCAATTGCAAGCAGGCTGATGGCCCCGTTCACCATGCCGGATTGGAAGTCCCCATGCCGCGTCAAAAAATAGCTCGCTATGGTGAGAACGGCGCAGGCGATTCCCACGACCATGACGGCTCCGGGTCGACCGGAACGGACGGAGAGGAGGATCACCGAGACATAGAGCACCGCAAAGGCGATCTCCAGATTGGTCACGGTGTCGGCAACGAAAATCAGGGTGGTGAGCAACGTGATGCCCAGCCACATCAAGGGCGCTTCGACCAGATAATGCAGGACCTCGCGCCTCATATCGTCTTACCTTCCTACACGAATCTGCCGCCGCACATGCGACGGCAGGGTGCACGATCGGAAGCCCATCGGCAATGCCGGCCATTGGGGTGGCCAATGGCCGGCATCAACAAGACATGGTCCTCAGCTCGGGTTTTCCAGCGTGAACAGGTCCGCATTTTCGTCATAGGCGAAATATTCGGCATATCGGGCCCAGTTCGTCACGGCTTTCAGCGTGGTGTCGGCATAGTCCTCCGACATGTAATCCTCAAGCTCGTCGCGGAAGCGCCGGGCCGGTGCGCGATGCGTCGGCCGCTCGTCAAGCACGCGGCGGATGTGGGCGGCGAGCGGCACGTAGCTTGCTAGATGCTGCGAGAACAGGCGTTTGCGTTCATCGACATCGCTGTCGGAGAAGCGCAGGCCCGGGGCCGTCAACCGGATGTCGCCGCCTTCCAGATCGACGAAGCGCAGCAGTTGCAGCGTCTCGGCAACGGGGAAAAGGTCGTCGATGCCGAGATGGAGATGCGCGGCAAGCGGCGGCAGGTCCGCCTGTCCCCGGTAGGGTTCTGCCGCGACCGTCTCGATCAGGCCGGACATCAGGTTTGTCGATACCCGCGGCAGGGCCATGGCAATGCCCGTGCCGGGGAATAGCCCGTCGCGCGCTGTCGTGCCGGTTTTCGCCGTCATCCTTGCATAGATGTCCTCGACCAGAACCCTGAAGCTGGGGTCGAGGCGATTGCGCGGCTGAGGCAGGTCGACACGAATTTCGGCGATGACACGGCCGGGGTTCGACCCGAATATCAGGATGCGGTCGCACATCAGCACGGCCTCTTCGATATTGTGGGTCACCATCAGGATGGATTCGATCGGCATCCGCCCTTCGCACCACAGATCGAGAAGATCGGTGCGCAGTGTTTCGGCTGTCAGCACGTCAAGCGCCGAGAAAGGCTCATCCATCAACAGCACCTTCGGACGCACGACGAGGGCGCGGGCAAGGCCGACGCGCTGGCGCATGCCGCCCGAAAGCTCCTTGGGGTAGGCACTTTCGAAGCCGTCGAGACCGATGAGGTCGATGGCGGCAAGCGCCCGCTTGCGCCGTTCAGCCGGTGCGACGCCCTGGGCCTCAAGGCCTAGTTCGACATTTTGCAGGACCGAAAGCCAGGGGAAGAGCGCGAAACTCTGAAAGACGACAGAGACGCCCGAATTGGGACCTGTCACGGGCCGGCCCTCGAAAGTGACCTCGCCCCTGCTCGGCCGGATCAGGCCGGCAATCGCCCGCAACAGCGTCGATTTGCCGGAACCGGAGCGCCCGAGCAGTCCGACGATCTCGGCGGAGCGAAGCTCCAGATCGACATTGTCGAGGACGACGAGCGAGCCGGATGCACCCTTGTCATAGATCTGGCAGACCTGTCTGGCGGAGACCAGCGGCGCGGCTTCGGCAATTCCTGCCTTCTTCGTGAGTGTGATGTTTTCCATGATTGTTACTCCGACTGGAATGATCAGTTGAGACGCAGGCGGCGTTCGGCGAAGACGTAGAGCGGGCGCCAGAGAGCTCTGTTCAGAAGCGTGACGAAGAGCGACATGACGGCAATGCCGAGGATGACACGCTGGTAGTCGCCGGCCTCCGTGGCCTTGGCGATGTAGGAACCGAGGCCGAAGGCTTCGAGCTTGGTATGGCCCCAGCTCACCACTTCGGCGACGATGCTGGCATTCCACGAGCCGCCTGAAGCGGTCAGCGCTCCGGTGACGTAATAGGGGAAAATCCCCGGCAGGATGGCGCGCCGCCACCAGGTCCATGACCGGAGCTGGTAGACAGAGCAGGCCTCTTTCAAATCCGTCGGAAAGGCGCTCGCACCTGCGATGACGTTGAAGAGGATGTACCATTGCGTGCCGAGCACCATGAGCGGTGACAACCAGACATTCGGGCTTGCGCCGGTGGCGACGATTGCAATGACCGCGAAGGGAAACAGGACGTTGGCGGGGAAGGCTGCGAGGAACTGCGCCACCGGCTGAACACGCTCGGCAACGGCGGGCCTGAGCCCGATCCAAACGCCGATCGGCACCCAGATGACGGACGCCACCGCAATCAGCACAAGCACGCGCAACAGGGTAACGAGACCTCCCTGGAAGGCTTCCCATGCGTCGCCCCATGTCAGGGTCTGGCTCACGAAAGCAAAGGCGTTCCAGATGCCCCAGATGCCGATGGCCGCGATCATGGCGAACCAGGCATAATCTAACAGGCGTGTGACCATGGCAGTGTTGGGCCTGTCGACGGGTGCCTTTCGGGTCTTCGCCGGCAGTCGGACGAGCATCAGGCCGCCCCATGCCCAGGCAAGCGGTCTCATCAGGCGTTTCAGCAGGCGCGTGCGCTGGATCAGCGAATAGACCCATGAGCGGGGCTTTTCCTGCCCGGCGGTCTGTTCGAACCGGAATTTGTCGGCCCAGGCAACGATTGGCCGGAACAGCAGCTGGTCATAGAGAACGATGACGACGCCCATGGCGAGCACGGCCCAGCTCACCGCCGCAAAATCCTGCTTGTCGATGGCAACGGCGAGCCAGGAGCCGAGGCCCGGCAGCTGCACCGTGGTATTGCCGACGGTGATCGCTTCGGAGGCAACGACGAAGAACCAGCCGCCAGACATCGACATCATCGTATTCCAGATCAGCCCGGGTGCGGAAAAAGGCGCTTCCAGCCGCCAGAACCGCTGCCAGGCGGAGAGGCCGAAACCACGGCTCACTTCATCGAGATCGCGCGGCACGGTCCGCAGCGATTGGTAGAAGGAAAAGGCCATGTTCCAGGCCTGGCTGGTGAAGATCGCGAAGATCGATGCACATTCGGCGCCAAGCTGGCTTCCGGGAAAAATCCCCATGAAGAAAGTGACGGTGAAGGTGAGAAAGCCAAGCACCGGCACGGATTGCAGGATATCGAGGGCGGGAATGATGATCATCTCCGCCCGCCGGCTCTTGGCCGCCAGCGTTGCAAAAACGAAAGTGAAGATCAGCGAAGCCCCGATTGCGGCGAACATCCGCAGCGTTGTGCGCAGGGCATATTCCGGCAGCCGCGCGGGATCGAGCGAGATTGGAGCGGTTGCTAGGCCCTCCAGCGGCGCGCGCATTTCGGCCGCCCCATGCAGAGCGAGCACGGCGAGTGCGGCGACGAAGGCGAACGCTGCGAGATCGTAGCCATTCGGCAGGATGCGGGCCCGCGCCAGTTCGGCAACGGCGCTATGCCCCCGGCGATCATTGGAAAGAAAGACCATGTGATAACCTCATGGAAAAATGTGGGAAGTGTCGGCGCGATGAAGGATGCAATCGCGGGGGCGATGCCGTCGATATTCCGCGAATGAAGGGAAATATCGGGCGGCCTTACGCCGCCCTTTGGCTGTCCGAACCGGGCCTGTCCTCTTCATCGAGAGGCTCACTGGTTTCTGTGGTCCAGACGCACTCCAGCTTTCCGCTGAGGGGATTGCTGTGCCAGACGGCAACAAGCTGGCCGCGCTTTGGGTTCTTGCTCGGCAGGCCGGAATTGGCGGGCAATGCCCGGGTTACCGGAAATTCGCATGCGGACGTCTGTCCGCGGAAAAGAACGATGTTGTTCATGGTTCACCTCCTCGGCCCGCTATCGGCGGGTCCGGGCGGCGAACCGGACAGGCTAGACCCGACCGGCGCTCGCCCGGGCAATTGCGCCGGGAGCGTTCCAGATTGTTGTGATGACCATCCGTTCACGGCCTGACGCCGCAACCGGATGGCGACTAAGGTCGCTGTCCATTGGTGCCTTGATCTGTTGTTTCGATAAGCCTCGCGGTGCATTGCATTGCGAAGGCATGGTGGTTTTGTCACGGGGGGGATGGACGGTCAATCAGGCGTTGGTGCAACGCGGTTATACCTAGGTATACCGTCGATCGCCGAGGTCTTTGCGCTAAGCCTTGAGGGGGCTGGTGGGCTTGAAATTCAAGATCGCGGCCGTATGGGCCGCGACCTTTCAAATGGCAGCAATTGTTGTTTGGCTGCCGACACATGGGCCTCGCGTCACGTCAGTGACATGCGGGAAGGTCGGGCCCTCCGCACGTCTTCTTTGCCGGGGGCTTCTTTGGTGGCGGTGCGCTCTTTGCCTGCTGTGGAGCCTTCGGCTGCGGCTGCGGCTTTGGTTGAGCCTGGGGTTTCGGAGCTGGCGGCGCCTTCGCCTGTGCAACCGCGTGTGGCGCCGGTTTTGGCTGTGAGGCCACGGGGTTTGCGTGCTGCTGCGGTGCTATTGCAACATGCGGCTGGTTGTTGTTGACGGCCTTAGGCTTGGCAGGAGCCTTGGCGGCAACGGCAGGCGCTGCCGGTTTTACCGGCTGGCTATGGGCATTTGGTTTTGGCACTGCCGCAACCGGGTTCTGTTTGGTGCTAGGAGCCACTTGCGGCGGTGCGGTCTTCGCGGTCTGGCTCGCACCCTTGGCTGCAGTCGTATTGCCGACAACAGGCAGTGGCTGCCCCTTTGCACCGGGAAGCACATGCGCATTGTCATTTGTGCTCAATGGAGCGGTCTTCGCGGCGGCGGCCGGATTGTGCGCGGCATCGGGTACGGCCTGCGGCGATTGCGGCTGTTTCGCCGGCGGCACTTGCCCCTGAATGGTCGGGAGCTTGCCCGCCGTTGGCAAGGGTTGGCCGTTGGCGCCGGGAAGCGCATGGGCATTGTTATTCGCACCCGATGCAGCGGGTGTTGCGGTCGTGACGGCCGGACTATGGGCAGCACCGGGCACAACCTGCGGCGATTGTGCCTCTTTCGTTGGCGGCACCTGCTCCTGAGCGGCCGGGAGCTTGCTCGCCATTGGCAAGGGTTGGCCGTTGGTGCCGGGAAGAACATGACCGGTGGCGGCATTCCCAGCCTGCGGTTGCGCAGCAGGAGTGACGGGACTGCCGGCAGGTATTGTCGCCGCTGTCGCCGGAACCTGCGGCTGCAGGACCGCCGCCTTCTTCTGGATCGAGGGCGGAAGGGCCACATGCAATGCCGCCGCACCGGCACCGGCAACAATGGCGGCTCCGGCCAGCTTCTGTCCGGTCGTCAGGTCGGGTGCTGCGGGTGCGGCACTGGTTTCGTTGACGGTGTTGCTGCTGTTATTGTTGACCGTATCGTTGTTGATGACGGTGTTGTTCACCACCGTATTGTGGATGTTATTGAAGATGACGTTGTTTTCCGGCGGAGCCACATCGCGCGGCGGCAGAACCCAGGCTGCGACCGGAACAAAGGCCGGTGCCGGCAGGGCATAGAGATCGACTACTGGCGGTGGCGGTGCCAACACGACGAAATCCGGTGGCGGCGGCGCCAGAAAAACGACCGGCGGCGGTGGTGCATAACCGAAATCGGCATCGTTGAAATACAGGAC
Organism: Agrobacterium arsenijevicii; assembly: GCA_000949895.1. Classification (GTDB taxonomy): domain Bacteria; phylum Pseudomonadota; class Alphaproteobacteria; order Rhizobiales; family Rhizobiaceae; genus Agrobacterium; species Agrobacterium arsenijevicii. The sequence goes on from JWIT01000002.1 coordinate 48,973, forward strand.
TGGTCGATCGACATAAACGATCTCGGTCGGCGGCGGCGGCGGCACGTCATATTCGATTACGGTGAACGACGGCGGCGGCTCCAGTGCTGCCTCGAAGTGATCGAGACGGCGGCGGGCATCCCAGACATGCGGGCCGCGCGGATAACGTCTCAGGTAAGACCAATATCCCTGTGGCGTGTCCGCAACCCACGTCTCGCGCCAGGTGATCGCCTCGCGACGGGCGGCGACGATTGCACGCACGCGTCTCGCCATGGAATCGTTCGGATAGGCGGCCAGGAAATCCTCGTAGCCTTGCAGCGTGTCACGGTCGAGCGCTGCGAAATACGCATCCTTTTCATCGAAGTCGCGGATCGCCTTCGTGCGGATGGCCGCATTGTCATAGGCAGACACTTGAGCCGCCGGCGCATCGGGGCCGCGATCGAAGAAGGTAAAGGCGCTGTCGAATTTGGATGCGTTCCAGGAGATTTCCGCTCCTTTGGTCAGATCGCTGACCCGCAGGCGCGTGCGGTCGAACACATCGCCAAGCGAAAGTCCGCCGACGCGGATCATTTCCGCCAGCGCATGTGCATAGGATCCATAGGGGCCTGCTTCCGGCGGTGCGACGGTGCCGGGCGCTGCGTTGAATGCGATCAATTGATGGGCGTCGGGCTCGACGAGCGTCAGGCCACCGGCCAGCGGCTGACTGGACTGCGCGAATGGATTGGCCCTTGCCGCGTCAACGACGACGATGCTGCCGCGATTGTTGATTGCAGCCAGCGACTTGGTGAAATCCGTCATCCGGATCGCCTCGACGGGCACGTCAGTCGCATTGACTATCTGGGCGTCCACCGGTGCGAAGTAATTGTCGCCCTGGTATTGCAGCCCGTAGCCCGCCAGATAGACGAAAGCCACGGTGTTCGGCCCCGAGGCGTTCGCTTTCGCCAGGAAATCCCGCAACGTATCCCGCAATCCGTTCTGGTCGAGATCGCACGCGCCGATCACATCGAAGCCGGCGGCCTGCAGTGTCTGCGCGATTAGGCCGGCATCATTGGCCGGTGTCGGTAATGCACCTGTCTTGTAGGCGGCGTTGCCCACGACAAGTGCTATTCTCTTTTCAGGGGAATTCTGTGCCTCGGCCGAGGTCGCGACAGCGATCCCGACCATGACCAACAGTGTGGTAAAAAATGCCGAGATCGTCTTCTTGGATGACAATCCGATCATCGAGAGCAAAGGTGACATACCGGTTTCTTTCAGGAAACATGTAGCGAACATTCCTTTGGCCAGAAGGCTGGCCGACGTATGACGCTCGTGTCAAAGAGGCTCGTGCGAAAACTTCGCACGAAGTTTTAGTAAACGCGGATGAATGTCGTATTGGGAAAACCTGAAGTGAAGCTGAAAGGAATGTTTGCTTATTTCGAGTAGCATAGCAACATAACTCACGATAATGCGCGGTTACTCTCCAGTTGTTCACTGGACTTGCAATATACAATACATGGTCGGTGAGCGATGCTCGAAGGGCCGACTGAGTCATGGTGGTATTTAGACTTCGTCACTATTCATTCTGGATCGTCGCACATCCGTTCCAGACTGTCGTGACCTTGTCGCCAAGTGGCGGCAAATTGATAGATGGCGGGCGATGAGGGCAAAGTTGTGGTCAGGAAAAGCGCGGTGTCTCCACGTTGACGCCCCAGCTTGTTTGAACCTTATCGATCAGACAGCCTTCAGGTCGCTATTCCTTTTCAACGAAGGGGCGAGCAATATCCGTCGCCCCTTCGAAAATATTTCTGACAGATCGATCCGGCCCCTGCGTCTCGCGGGGTTTTATGCCTTCCGAGCGATGAAGATACGTCCGATCGTGTTCAGCAGAAGCTGCGCTGCCAGAATGGTGGTCGAACCGCTGTGGTCGTAATCGGGCGCGACCTCGACCAGATCGATGCCGACGATCTCACCGCGTTTTGCAAGGCCGGCGATCAGTTCCAGCACTTCATAATAGATGAAACCGCCGTGGCTCGGTGTACCGGTTCCAGGTGCGATGGACGGGTCGAAGCCATCGATGTCGATCGAAAGATAATAGCGTTTGCCAGCCGGGATACGCTCCACCACGGCTTCTATGCCGAGTTTGCGGATCTGGCGTACGGAGAGGATGTCCGAGCCCTGGGAGCGGGCATATTCGTATCCTTCCTTTGCGGTGGAGGATACGTTGCGGATGCCGAGCTGGGTCATTCCGGTGACCCACGGTTTTTCCGAGGCGCGGCGCATCGGGCTGCCATGTCCGAAGCGGACGCCATGACGCTCATCGACGAAATCCAGATGCGCGTCGATCTGCACCAGATGGATCGGCTCCTCATCGCTGAAGGCATTGATGCAGGGGATGTTGATGGAATGGTCTCCGCCGAGGACCACGGGCAAGGCCCCGGCTGCGAGGATCTTGCGGACGCCGAACTCGATATTGGCATGGCTGTTTTCTGTATCGGTATGAACGATGTCGGCGTCGCCGATATCGACGATCTTCACGCCTTCCAGATATGTGACGTCGTCCTCGTGGTCATAGGCGCCCGCGTGTCCGAAGGAGAACAGGGTGGAGGCCTCACGGATGCCGCGTGGCCCGAAGCGGGCACCGGCGCGCCATTGCGTGCCAAAGTCGAACGGCGCACCGAGAACCGCAACATCCGCGTCGATCGCGTCCCAGTTTTCGACATAGGGACTTTTGGCGAAGGTGGAAATGCCGACGAATGGCAGGTTCAGTCGTCCGCCGTCGTAACCGTGAGCAGCCATGAATATGTCCTTTCAGATATCAGAGTGCGCGTTCGCGCCAGGTTTGCAGAAATTGGGAAAGCCGTTCGCTTTTCGGATTGCTGAAAAGCGTCTGCGGCGGGCCTTCCTCAACGATCTTGCCGTCATCCATGAAAACGACGCGGTTGGCCGCGTGCGCGGCAAAACCCATTTCGTGCGTGACGATGACCATGGTCATTCCCTCCGCTGCGAGTGTCTTCATGACGGAAAGCACTTCACCGACAAGTTCGGGGTCGAGTGCAGAGGTCGGCTCGTCGAACAGCATGGCGCGCGGGTTCACCGCCAATGCGCGAGCGATGGCGACGCGCTGCTTCTGCCCGCCGGACAGGGCATCGGGTCGACGGTCTGCGAAATCGGCAAGCCCGACTTTTTCGAGCATGGCGCGGCCCCGCTTCATGGCTTCGGCTTCGGGCAGGCGATGGACGAGCCTGAGCGCCAATGTCACGTTTTTGATGACGCTCATATGCGGCCAAAGATGAAAGTGCTGAAAGACCATTCCAAGCGGGCGGCGGGTCTCTGCCAGTTCGCGCGCGCCGGCGCGTTCGCGGCCAAGCGGGGTTTCCCGCCAGCCGATCAGGTGGCCGAAGACATGGACGTCGCCTTCGTCATAGGGATCAAGAAATGCAAGCGAGCGCAGGAGCGTGCTTTTGCCCGATCCCGAAGGTCCGATGATGCACAGCACATCGCCCGTGTGAACATCGAGATCGATGCCTTTCAGCACGGTCTTGTTGCCGAATCTCTTCTCCAGGCCGCGTGCGGAAATGGCAGCTGTTCGTTTGCTCATGTCAGGAGCCTTCCGTGGAAAGGCGGCGTTCGAGATAAAGGCCGAGCCGCGACAGGATTTCGACGATTGCCCAGTAGAGCAGGGCAATGGTGAGATAAGGAGTGACGACCGCGAAGGTGATCGAGCTGATCGTGCCGGCGACCTTGGTCAGCTCATTGAGCGTGATGACGGAAAGAACGGCGGATTCCTTGACGAGATTGATGGCCTGGCCGACGGAAGCGGGCAGCGTAACCGCCAGCGCCTGTGGCATCTGGATGCGGAGAAAGGTGTCGCTGGAGGTGAGGCCCAGCATTTCCGCCGCTTCGATCTCGCCTTTCGGCACGGCATTGAAACCGGCGCGAAAAATCTCCGCAAAGGGGCCGGCGCCATAGAGGCCGAGGCCGACGATGCCAGCGGCATAGGGGCTGAGGACTAGCCCCAATTGCGGGCCGCCGTAATAGAAGAGAAACAGGATCAGCGCGAGCGGCGCACCCCGGGCAAATTCCACATAAAGCCGCACCGGCAGCGAGATGGCCGCATAGGGTGATCGTAAAGCAGCCGCCAGCACAATGCCTATGATGGTGGCCAGCGCGATACCTGCGATAGAGACCGTCAGCGTTGCCAGCAGCCCGGCCGCATAGAGCGGAATGTCGTTCAGGAAGCCGGAAATCATCGCGTTGCCCCCTTTGTCAGGTGCCGTTCGACGACGAGGCCGATGCCCGCAAGCAGCGCGCCAACCGCGACATAAAGCAGGAGAGCCGAGAGATAGGCATCGAGCGGCCGGAAGGTGGCGGCCGCATATTGCTGCGCGCGGCGCGTCATGTCGGTAACGGCGATCACCGAAACGAGGGAAGAGTTCTTCACAAGAGCCTGTATCTCGCTGATGAGCGCCGGCAACATGGTTCTGAAGGCCTGTGGCACTTCGATATGCAGGAAGGTGCGGCCGGCGGAAAGCCCGAGCATGGCGGCGGCTTCACGCTCGCCTTTCGGAATGGACTGCAGGCCCGCCCTGTATATCTCCGACTGGAAGGCAGCCGTGTTGAGAGCCAGGGCCAGCGTCGCTGCAGCGATCGGTTCCAGATCCAGCCCGATAAGAGGCAGGAGATAGAAGATGATCAGCAGCTGAACGAGGATGGGCGTACCGCGCCAGAAGGAGATGTAGAGGCCCGATGCCAGGCGCGGCAGGCGACCGCCCCGACCGGCAGCCGCGAGGAAGAGGGCCAGCGGCGCTCCAAGCAGGAGCGCCGACAGGCTGACGGTCAGCGTTGTTAAGAGGCCGTCCAGCAGAACCGGCCATATGGCAAAAAATGTCTTGTCCATGACCGGTCGGACCTGCCGGTCACTCTGTCGCCGGCAGCGTGGCAGGCAGCTCCATCTGCGCGCCGAACCATTTCTTCTGGAGTTCGGCCAGTTTGCCGGAAGCGTTGAGCTTGGCCAGTTCGCTGTCCATGAAGGTGTTTAGCGTCGCGCTATCGGCATCGTTGCGACCCGCCCAGGAGAAATAGGTCTTCGGTCCGAAGGTCGGCAGAACGACTTCAAAAGCGTCCGGGCGCTGGCGCGCGGCCTCCAGAAGGTTTGGAAGCGAGTTGACGACGGCACGCAGGCGCCCGGCGCCGAGGTCGGCATAAGCTTCCGAGAAATCCGTATAGCTGGAGACCGTCGTGGCGTCCTTGCCTGCCGCCTTCAGCTCGGCGGAAAACGTCTCGAGTGCCTTCAGCTGTGCGGAGCCTGCCTGCGAGCCAACCGGCTTGCCCGCAATATCTTCCGGCTTGGAAATTTCGGCGTCGCCCTTGCGTTTCAATATGGCCATCGTCGCATCGGCGACGGGCGCGGAGAGCTTGTAGGCCTTCATGCGTTCCGGCGTCACGGTGACCGAGGTCACGACATAGTCGAAACGGCTGGCGGCAAGACCCGGAAGAATGCCCTGCCATGGCAGGTCGAGACGCTTCAGTTCGACACCTGGCAGAGCTTTCATGACTTCCTGCATGATGTCGGCGGAATAACCGACAATCTTGCCGTCCTGGACGAATTCGAAAGGCGCGAACCGGGCCTCGGTCGCGACAGTGAAAACCTTGTTGGCCTTGATCTTTTCCAGGAGATCGTCGGCATGGGCGGATGCGGACACGCTGACGGCGAAGGCTGCGCCGAGCGTGAGGGATTTCAGATTGAGCAGGTTTTGCATGGTTTCGTTCCCCTTATTGGTTTGTGATTAGAGGGGAGGAAACCATGGACAATATTCCAGAAAAATAGGAAACTGATGGAGTTCATATTAGTAAAATTGATGTAATGGCTCACCATGCAACTTGCGCAATCGGATCTTCGTTCGCTCGCCGTCTTCCGTGCCGTCGTGGAGCACAAGAGCTTTCTCGGTGCGCAAATTACGCTCGGGCTGAGCCAGTCGGCGGTCAGCTTCCATATCAAGGCACTCGAAGACAGGCTGGGTTTCAAGCTCTGTCGCCGGGGGCGCTCCGGTTTCGAATTGACGGATCGCGGCGCGCTGGTGCACGAGCGTTCGAAAGTGCTGTTCCTGGCGCTCAATGCCTTCGAAAGCGATATCGGCACGCTCAAGAACCGTATTACCGGCACGTTGCGGCTCGGGCTTGTCGATAACACGATTACCGACCACGACCTGCCCATTCACCGGATCATCGCCCGCATCAGCGAAAAGGCGCCGGAAGCGCGTATCGAACTGGTGATCGACACACCGGACGCCCTTTTGTCGGAAATTGCCAATGGCGGCCTGGATATCGCGCTGCTGCCGGAGACGCAGCCGTATCAGGGCCTGAAACTATCGCACTTCAGGGAAGAGGCGCACTCCCTGTATTGCGCCAAGGGACATCCGCTCTTTCATCTTCCGGACACCGAACTCTCCGTCGAGCGTATCGAGGCTTTCGATTTTGTCGTACGGCCCTATGCCAATATGCGCGAACTGCAATATTTTCCGGCGGCAAGGGCGCGCGCTTCCGCCTCCAACATGGAAGCGCAGGCGATGTTCGTGATGTCCGGGCACTATGTGGGGTATCTGCCCGATCACTACGCGGATGATTGGGTCCAGAAGGGAATTTTCCGCTCGTTGATGGCGGCAAAGACCCGCATCCAGTCCACATTCGTCATTGCTACGCGATCCGCCGAGAAGCCTTCGACGGTGCTCGATTTCTTCATCCGCGAACTCACCGGCTTTGCGTCTGAGGCGTTTCACAGGGATGCGCGAAAGACGCAGGGCATACGCGCCTCATAATCCCTGTCACCGCGAACGCGGATGGGGGGCTGTCGGGAGAACTGGCGTGATGCCGCACGAAATCGCCTTGTCGATCGCATTCCTGTGCGCTATCCATACTTCAATAATTCAAGGATTATTGAAGTATGGATGAACATCAGGCTCTTTCGGCATTTGCCGCCCTTTCTCAGGAGACGCGTCTCGCTATCGTTCGAGCGCTTGTCGTTGCCGGTCCTGACGGATTAGCCGCCGGCGCGATCGCCGAGCGTATGGGCGTCTCGGCGACGAACGTATCGTTCCATCTCAAGGAACTGGAGCGGTCTGGCCTGATCTCGCAACGACGGATGTCACGGTCGATCCTTTATAGCGCCAGCTACGAGACTTTGGCCGAGCTTGTGAAATTCCTTATAGAAGACTGCTGCGCCGAACATCCGGCGTTTCGGGAGAATGTCGAGCGAAGCGATGGATGCGGCAGTCCGGCCGGCACTTCGTCCGACGGGGGTAATATCGTTGCATAATTCGAAAGTACCTGCAGGCATCGTCTCCGCGCTTGGCCTGACACAGATCATCGGTTACGGCACGCTCTATTACAGCTTCAGTATTCTTGCGCCCGGCATGGCTAAGGACCTTGGCCTGACATTGGCGCAGGTGTTTGGCGTGTTCTCGGTGTCACTGTTCATCGGCGGTCTGTCGGCAACCTATATTGGCAGGCAGATGGATCGGATCGGAGCCGCCAGGGTGATGACGATCGGCTCGCCCCTGGCTGCCTTGATGCTGGCGGTCTGTGCCTGGTCACCGTCGGTTGCAATCTTCGCCGTCGCCATCATCCTGCTCGAGGTGTCGTCCGGAATGGTGCAGTATCAGGCCGCATTCGCCTCGCTGGTCGAAAGCGATCCCCGAACAGCATCCCGCAGCATCACTTACCTGACCTTGATCGGTGGTTTCGCCTCGACCATCTTCTGGCCGATATCGGCCGCACTCACCGGATACTTGTCGTGGCGCGAAATATATCTCGCCTTTGCGGGATTGAATCTCTTTCTGTGCATGCCGCTTCACTACTGGATCACGCGCGTCGCGAAAACAGGAGTGAACGCTGATTCCACCATCCGAACGCGTGAGACGGTGATCGGGACGCTTCCTGCCCATGCGCGCCGGCGCAGCATGATGCTCGTGTCGTTTGCCTTTGCCATGCTGGGCTTTACTCTCTCTGCCATGCTCGCGCATATGGTTCCAATGCTCGGGTCGATCGGGCTTGGCGCCACTGCGGTGGTGATCGGATCGCTCTTCGGCCCAGCCCAGGTGCTGAGCCGGCTGATTAACATGGTGTTTGGCAAAAGCCTGTCGCCACCGGCGCTTGCAGCGCTTTCCGCAATCTTGATCGTCGTCGGTGTTTTGATCCTGCTGATGACAGGTGACTGGTTGCCGGGAGCTGTTGCCTTCGCGATCTGCCTTGGTCTCGGTTCCGGCATCAACAGCATCGCGCAGGGAAGCCTGCCGCTCTATTTGTTTGGCTCCGAAGGCTATGGGGCAATCACGGGCAGGATGGCGGCCGCGCGATTGGCGGTGAGTGCCGCAGCGCCATTCGTCTTTGCAGCAGTGATGGAGAATGTCGGCATCGGCTTTGCGCTCGCTGCCAACGCCTGTTTCGGGGCGATCAGCATTGCCGCATTCGTTGTTGTCGCAGCGTCCTCGCGGTAACCCGCTACAGCAACGACCTGAACCGTCAGATCGATTTCAGAGAAACACGCTTCTCGAGTTCGTCCGCCTGTTCCTTGCGTTCGCTATAGCGGTTGGTCAGATAGGCCGAAGCATCGCGTGTGAGGATCGTGAATTTCAACAGCTCCTCGCAGACATCCACCACCCGGTCGTAATAGGACGATGGCTTCATCCGGCCATCGGCGTCGAATTCCTGATAGGCTCTGGCGACCGAGGACTGGTTGGGAATGGTGATCATCCGCATCCATCGCCCGAGGATCCGCATCTGGTTCACGGCGTTGAAGGACTGGCTGCCACCGGAAACCTCCATGACGGCGAGCGTCTTGCCCTGTGTCGGGCGAACCGATCCGAGCGAAAGAGGTATCCAGTCGATCTGCGATTTCATGATGCCGGTCATCGCGCCGTGGCGCTCCGGGCTGACCCAGACCTGGCCTTCCGACCATTGCGAGAGTTCACGCAATTCCTGCACCTTCGGATGGCTCACGGGCGCTTCGTCTGGCAAAGGCAGGCCTTTCGGATCGAATATCCGAACTTCGCATCCAAGCCGTTCCAGCAGCCTTCCTGCTTCGAACGCCAGCAAACGGCTGTAGGACACCTCGCGAAGCGAACCGTAGAGGATCAGAATGCGAGGTTTGTGGGTCGAGAAGGCCGGGCGCAGAGCACCGACGTCAATTGCATGCAGGTTCTCGCCTTGCAGTGCGGGGAATGTCTCAGGCAATGCGCTTTCCTTCATCATCGAGGACCTTTTCGCCGTCTTCTTTGGTAAACGGCCCCTTGAATGCAGCCGCCGGCAGTATATCCAGAACCACCTCCGAGGGACGCGACAGCCGCGTACCCATTGGGGTGATAACGAACGGCCGGTTGATCAGGATTGGCGTCTCGAGCATGGCGTCAAGCAACTGGTCGTCGGTCAGCTCCGGATAGCCAAGCCCAAGCACTGCATAGGGCGTGCCCTTCTCGCGGATCACCTGGCGTACGGTCAGTCCGGCATCGGTGATCATCTCGACGAGCTGCTCACGGCTTGGCGGGGTTTTCAGGTACTCGATGACAGTGGGTTCAATACCAGCGTGCCGAATGAGTTCCAGAGTGTTGCGTGAGGTGCCGCAATCCGGGTTGTGATAGATGGTGACGTCCATGTTCAGGTTCTTTCCGTGATGGTGGTTCGGGAAACTGCAGGCGATGCCTCGTACCAATCCTTGGAACGGTTCACGATCCAGACAACCGAGAGCATGACCGGAACCTCGATGAGGACACCGACAACGGTTGCCAGTGCCGCGCCTGACTGAAATCCGAACAGGCTGATGGCGGCCGCGACCGCGAGTTCGAAGAAGTTGCTGGCGCCGATCAGGGCCGACGGACCGGCAACGCAGTGTTGCTCCCCGGACATGCGATTGAGGATATAGGCGAGCCCGGAGTTGAAATAGACTTGGATCAGGATCGGGATGGCGAGCAAGCCGATGACGGCCGGCTGGGCGATGATCTGCTCGCCCTGGAAGGCGAAGAGAAGAACCAGCGTTGCGAGCAGCGCCACCAGTGAAATCGGCTGCAGCTTTGCGAGAATGCGATCCAGCATCCGTGACGTTCCATCCGCCATGAGCCGGTGCCTGATGAGCTGGGCGAGGATAACGGGCACGACGATATAGAGGGCAACGGAGAGAACAAGCGTGTCCCAGGGAACGGTGATCGCGGACAGGCCAAGCAGCAGGCCGACAATCGGAGCAAAGGCGATGACCATGATCGCATCGTTGAGCGCTACCTGCGAGAGCGTGAACAGCGGCTCGCCCCGCGTCAGGTTCGACCAAACGAAGACCATGGCGGTGCAGGGGGCTGCGGCGAGGATGATCAGCCCGGCGATGTAGGAGTCGATCTGGTCAGCGGGAAGATAGGGGCGGAACAGCCAGCCAATGAAGAGCCAGCCCAGCAGCGCCATCGAGAACGGCTTGACGGCCCAGTTGATGAACAACGTGACGCCGATACCGCGCCAGTAGGTGCCCACCTGCGCAAGAGACCGGAAATCAATCTTCAGCAGCATCGGAATGATCATCAACCAGATCAGGATTGCGACTGGGATATTCACCTTGGCGATCTCGGCTGCGCCGATGAGCTGGAAGACGCCGGGCATCAGATGGCCGAGGGCGACACCGACGACGATGCACACAAACACCCAGACGGTCAGGTAACGTTCGAACGTGGACATCAGGTGGACTTTCCCTGCGGCGCTGTCGAGCCTTCCATCGCGCCGATATTGCGAAGCCTCGTTTCAAGCGCCATGCGATCAATCGACTGCAGGGGCAGGCTGACGAAAGCCGTGATCCGGTTCTTGAGGAAACGGGCAGCCTGCGCGAAGGCGCGCTGGACCTCCAGTTCGGAGCCGACGACAGCGGCGGGATCCTCGACACCCCAGTGGGCTGTCATCGGATGGCCGATCCAGACCGGGCAGGCTTCACCGGCGGCGTTATCGCAGACCGTGAAGATGAAATCCATCTCCGGTGCGCCGGACCCGGCGAACACGTCCCAGCTCTTCGACGTGAAGCCCGTGGAAAGATAACCCAGCGCCGCCAGTTCCTTCAGGGCGTGAGGATTGACCTCGCCCTTCGGCTGGCTGCCGGCCGAATAGGCGTTAAACCGTCCCACGCCTTCCTTGGCGAGGATGGATTCGGCGAGAATAGAGCGAGCGGAATTGCCCGTGCACAAGAAGAGCACGTTGTAGATCTTTTCGGTCATGATCTTGGTCCGTGGTTAGGTTGGCGGTCTGATAAGCTTTGCGATTCTCGCGAAGAATGTTGCCTGCTCCAGCCCGATGGCATTCATGACAGCTTCGCCTCCGGGATGCAGCAGGGCGTCAGTTCAGCGATCAGCGGAGCGCAAAGCTCTGCCGATCCACCGCAGCAATCCTTCAGGAGAAACAGCGTCATGTCGCGAAGCTGCTCTATCTGCGCGCGATACATGATGATTCTGCTCTGGCGTTGCGAAGAGACGAGTCCTGCGCGGGACAGCACATTCAGATGCGCGGACATGGTATTTTGCGGCACCACCAGAGCGCGCGCAATGTCGCCAGCCGGCAGGCCTTCCGGTGCGTGCCGCACAAGCAGCCGGAAAGTTTCGAGACGGGTCGGCTGCGCGAGCGCGGCCAAAGCGAGAATAGCTTGTTCTTGTTCCATATATCCAGATTAATGGAAATATAGATGAAGTCAACGTCTTTGTTCGGGTGTTCTAAAACCCCGAAAGCTCATGGGGATCGTTTTACGAACATCGACCGAAACCCATTGCAGTTCGGTTTTCAGCGCGTGAAAATTGACGGCTCATTGGCCTCGGCGATTGATCATTACGGCACATTACAGTGCCCACCTGCATGGGCGGGATACCACCCATGCAGGCTGTGCTTCAAAGTATTGCGGACGAAACCGGCAAGCGTTCTGTGCGGCTCATGCGCCCGAACGGTCTCTCTGTTCGCGCCATACGGCGAAGGCCTTCTGGTGCTCATCCTTGGTGCAGGGATAAAGGCCGATGATGCTTGCGCCGCCCTTGACCTGTTCGACCACGAAATCCTCGTAAGCGGTCATTTCCACCGCTTCCGTCGCGATCTCATCGGCAATTCCGGCGGGGATGACGATGACGCAGTCCGCGTCACCGACGATGATGTCGCCGGGGAAAATCGGGGCATCGCCGCAACCGATCGGGCCGTTGATTTCGATCGCTTCGTGTTTCGTGAGATTGGTAGGGCTGGATGGTCGGGTGTGGTAGGCTGGAATATCCAGCTCCGCAATCGTCGCAGCATCGCGGAAACCGCCATCCGTAACGACGCCGGCGGCACCGCGCACCATCAGGCGCGTGATGAGAATATCACCCGCCGAAGCAGCGCTCGGGTCTTTGCGGCTGTCCATGACCAGTACGTGGCCGGGCGGGCAGGTCTCAATGGCGACGCGCTGGGGATGTGCGGGGTTGCGGAATTCCACCAGTTGGTTGCGATCCTCGCGGGCGGGCATGTAACGCAGCGTGAAGGCCGGTCCGACCATGTTTGCACCCTTGTGGCCAAGCGGGCGCACACCCTGAATGACCTGGCTGCGCAGGCCGCGCTTGTAGAGCGCGGTCGCGAGCGTGGCGACGGAAACCGTCATCAATTTTTCCCGGGTTTCTGTATTCATCTTATTCTCCTCGAAGGGCGTGAGTGTCTGCACATCAGTTTTTGTGGATCGGCTCGTCTATGAAGACGCCGCCCTGATATTTGGCGATTGCGGCATCCGGATCGGGGCGTGGAACATCGCGTTCGATATCGCCCCGGAAGTTTGCGGCATTATCCCGCGGCTGCCAGCCGAGAAAATTGACATGGGCATTGTCCCACCAGCTATCGTCATTGGCGGAAACGCCCCAGATGACCGGGCATCCGAGTTTTGGCGTGCGGAACACGGCCTCGACCAGGGAGACCAGATCGTCATGGCTGAGCCAGGTGGACAACATGCGCCAGTTGCTGGGTTTCTTCTCGCAGGAGCCGATGCGCACGATGGCCGTTTCTTGTCCGAACTTGGAATGGTAGAGGCTCGCCATTGCCTCGCCGAAGATCTTCGAAACGCCGTAAAGGCCATCCGGCAGAAACGGCGTCTCCGGTGATAGCTGCTCACCCTGCGGATAATATCCGATGGTGTGGTTGCTGGAGGCGAACAGGATACGTGGCAGGCCGTTCAGCCTTGCTGCCTCGTAAAGATTATAGACGCCGCGCAGATTGGCGGCCTCGATGGGATCGTAAGCCTTTTCGACGGAGATGCCGCCGAGATGGATGATGCCGTCGCAGTCCTTCACCAGCGCGTGGACGGCGGCCTCGTCTTCCAGAGAGCAGCGGATGACCTCTTCATTTGCCGCCGCCGCACCCATGTCAACGACATCCGAAAGCCGGATGATCTCTGCAAGGTGGCCAAGCCTGCCGCGCAACATGTTGCCTAGCTTGCCGCCGGCGCCCGTAATCAGCAAACGCTTCATCATTTTTTGCGCGCTCCCGTGTCAGAATATGTCCGGCTCGCCAGCAGTGCGGCCGAAATCCGTCTGCAGGAAATCGAAATCGCACCCGGCATCCGCCTGCGTAACGTGTTTCGAGAAGATATAGCCGTAACCACGCTCATAGCGCGGCGACGGCGCCTGCCATGCGGCCCGACGCCGGGCGATCTCCTCTTCGCTGACCAGCATGTCGAGACTGCGCTGGGGCAGATCGAGCCGCACGATATCGCCGGTCTTCAGCAGCGCCAGCGGCCCGCCGACAAAGCTTTCCGGCGCGACATGAAGAACGCAGGCACCGTAGGAGGTGCCGGACATGCGGGCATCGGAGATGCGCACCATATCGCGGTGACCCTTCTTGATCAGCGCCTTGGGGATGGGCAGCATGCCCCATTCGGGAAAACCGGGGCCACCCAGTGGGCCTGCATTGCGCAGAACCAGAACGTGATCAGGCGTCACATCCAGATTTTCGTCGTCGATTGCCGCCTTCATCTCGGGGTAGCTGTCGAAGACCAGCGCCGGGCCTTCATGGACATGGAGTTTCGGATCGCAGGCAGCGGGCTTGATGACCGCACCGTCGGGGCAGAGATTGCCGCGCAGCACGGCAAGCGATCCTTCCGCGTAAACCGGATTGTCCAGCGAGCGGATGACGTCGTCATTATAGACCCGCGCGCCTTCGAGATTTTCGCCCATGCTGCGGCCGGTGACGGTGAGCACGGAACAGTCCAGACGGCTTTCGATCTGCTTCATCAGGGCCCGCAGGCCGCCCGCGTAATAAAAATCCTCCATCAGGTAATCTTTGCCGGAGGGGCGGACATTGGCGATAAGCGGCGTCACGCGGCCGAGTTCGTCCAGTTCGTCCAGCGTCATCGGCACACCGGCGCGGCGCGCCATGGCAATCAGATGCACGACGGCATTGGTGGAACAACCGGTCGCCATGGCAACGATGGCCGCATTCCGAAACGCGGCCGCAGTAAGAATACGATCCGGGGTCAGCTCCTCGGCCACCATTTCCACAATGCGACGGCCACAGCCTGCCGACATGCGCTGGTGTTCGGCATCCACCGCCGGAATGGAGGAGGCGCCTGGCAAGGTGATGCCGAGTGCATCGGTAATCGCCGTCATGGTCGATGCCGTGCCCATGGTCATGCAAACGCCGGCAGAGCGGGCAATGCCGCCCTGCACGCCGCGCCATTCCTCATCGGTCACGTTACCGGCGCGGCGCTCGTCCCAGTATTTCCAGGCATCGGAGCCGGAGCCCAGCACCTTGCCGGCATAATTGCCGCGCAGCATCGGGCCGGCCGGCAGGTAGATCATCGGCACGCCGGCCGAGATTGCTCCCATGACGAGGCCGGGTGTGGTCTTGTCGCAACCGCCCATCAGCACCACGCCATCAAGTGGATGCGAACGGATCATTTCTTCCGCTTCCATCGCCAGCATGTTGCGGTAGAGCATCGAGGTCGGCTTGGTGAAGCTCTCGTCGACCGAAAGCGAGGGCATCTCGACCGGGAAACCGCCCGCCTGAAGCACGCCACGCTTCACATCCTTCACTCGTTCGGGAAAGTGCGAGTGGCAGGTGTTCAGCTCCGACCAGGTATTGAGAATGCCGATGACGGGCTTGCCGCCAAAATCCTCCTCCGAATAGCCCAGCTGCATCATACGCGAGCGGTGGCCGAAACTGCGCAGATCGTCGGGCGCGAACCAGCGGGCGGAACGGAGTTTTTTGTCGGTCATGTCAAAGGTCCTGCTTTACGGGGGCGTCGCGACGGAGGCTTAGTCCTGCTTCAGCGTCAGCCCGCTTTTCGTATCGAAGAGATGGATATGTTGCAGCGGTGCCGACATGCGAATGACTTCACCGGCCGATGTCGAGGTCTGTCCCGAAAGATGCAGAGTGACGTGGCTGCCGTCACCGAGGCTTCCGTAGAGATAGGATTCCCCACCAAGCTGCTCTGCCGTGCGCACGGACATGGTCAGCGCGCCGTCTGGCGTCGGTTGTACATGGTTGGGGCGGATGCCGAGCGTGACCTTCTGGCCGGGCGCATAGGAAAAACCGCTCTGCGGCAACGGGATCAATTCGCCTGTCGCAATCTTAAGTGACGCCTGACCGTCCACCACTACTTCGCCGGCGAAGAAATTCATCTTCGGTGAACCGATGAAACCCGCAACGAAGAGGTTTGCCGGGCGATTGTATAGATCGAGCGGAACGCCGAACTGCTCGAGCTTGCCGGCGCGCAGCACGGCGATCTTGTCGGCCATGGTCATGGCCTCGACCTGATCGTGGGTCACATAGATCATGGTATTGCCGAGGCGGCGATGCAGGCTCGAAATTTCGCCGCGCATATCTACACGCAGTTCCGCATCGAGGTTCGACAGCGGCTCGTCAAACAGGAAAACCCGCGGTTCGCGCACGACGGCGCGGCCGATCGCGACACGCTGGCGCTGGCCGCCCGACAGATCCTTCGGGCGTCGTTCGAGCAGCTGGTCGATCTGCAGCATCTTGGCCACCTGCGCGACCTTCTCGACGATGTCTTTTTTCGGCGTGCCGATGTTTTCGAGGCCGAAGGACAGGTTTTCTCGAACCGTCATATGCGGGTAGAGCGCATAGGACTGGAACACCATCGCAAGCCCGCGGTCGGCGGCAGGAACCGCGTTCACCACATCGCCGCCGATGACGATATCGCCGCCGCTCAACTCCTCAAGACCGGAGATCATGCGCAGCAGCGTCGATTTTCCGCAACCGGAAGGGCCGACGAAAACACAGAACTCGCCGTGTTTGATATCGAGGTCGATACCCTTGATGACGTCAAGCGCGCCATATGTCTTTTTGACCTGACGAAGTTCGATACTTGCCATTGTCTCATTCCCTCCCTTGAGGATTATTTTCCGCCGGTCGATGCGATGCCGGTGGCGATATATTTTTGCAGGAACATGAAGACCAGTGCGATCGGCGCCAAGGTCAGCACCGTCATGGCCAGCAGATTGCTCCACTCCGTCGTCATTTCTCCCTGGAAGGAGTTGAGCGCCAGTTGCAGGGTGAAATTGTCGTTACGGGTCAGCACGATAAGCGGCCACAGGAAGTCGTTCCACCGCCACATGATGGCAAGGATGGCCAGCACCGCAAGCGCCGGGGCCGAGAGCGGCAGGATGATGCGCCAGTAGATCTTCCATTCGCTGGCCTTGTCCATGCGTGCCGCATCGAGGATTTCATCCGGGATGGTCAGCATGTACTGGCGCAGCAGGAATACCCCGGTTGGCGTTGCCGCACCCGGAATGATGACGCCCCACAGGCTGTTGATCATACCAAGCTGGCTGGTGATGAGAAAAAGCGGAACGAGCACAACGGTCTGCGGGATCATCAACGTTCCGACGACGAGCGCCAGGACCACGCCTCTGCCCTTGAAGCTGTATTTAGACAGCGCGAACGCCGCCATGGAGTTGACGATCAGCATGATGACGGTCGACGTCACGGTGATGAAGGTCGAGTTCCAGAAATAGAGCGGAAAGTTGAAGCGCTGGAAAAGCTCGGTGTAGTTCTCGGTCGCCAGCGCCACCTTCTCGGCCGGGCGCAGCTCGTTGAACGGCATCTTCATGACTTCGCCGGGCTTTGCCGGATCCACCACCTGGGCGACGAGCCCGACGCGTCTGATCATGCCGAGCTTGCGACCTTCCTTGTCGACAAAGGCAGGCAAAGGTGCGGCCTGACCGTCAATGACCACCGTTTCCTGCGCATAGGGAAGCAGGCGTGGCGGGAACCGCTGAAGATCGGCTTCCGTCTTGAAGGAGGAGAGAACGAGCCAGACGACGGGGCCGAACATCATCAGGACCGCAACGCCGAGATAGGCGTAGGACAGCCAGTCGGTCCAGTGCAACTTGCCGTTTCTGCCGCGTGTGCGGGTTAGAAATGCGCCAATCCTAGCCATCGACTTTGCTCCTGTTGGCCCGGAATTGCAGGGCGGTCAGCACCACGAGAACCACGGCAAGCAGCAGCGAAGCGGCCGCGGCCAGTCCGAAATTGCGCGGCGTTCCGGCAAACCCAGTCTGATAGATGAATTGAATGATGAAGGTCGTTGCCGAACCCGGACCGCCGCCGGTAAACGCGAAGACTTCATCGAAGGTCTGTACGCCCTTGATGAGGGACAATACGAGAACCACGAGCATTGTCGGGGCGAGAAGCGGCATCGTGATCCGGCGGAAAATCCGCCAAGGGCTTGCCTTGTCCAGTTGTGCCGCCTCATAGACATCGCGCGGAATGGCCTGGAGACCCGCAAGCAGGATGAGCGTGTAAAAGCCCATATGCGCCCAGACGGAGAGGAATACCGACCAGCCGAAGGCGAGATTGGCTTCCAGCAGCCAGTCTACCGAACCGATGCCGACGGCGTCGAGTGCCGCGTTCAATACGCCGAAACGCTGGAGTATCCACTTCCATATCAGCGCCACGACCACCGGGGACAGCAGCACGGGAAAGAAGAAGACGGCGCGGAAGAAACCGCGTGCCCGGATGTCACGGTTGAGCACGACCGCCGTGATCAGCGAGAAGCCCACCATGAACCCGACCTGCAACACGACGAAGAAAAGCGTGTTCCAGACAGAACGCCAGAAAAGATCGCGCTGACAGGAATTGGGATCGAAATAGTTCTGGCACGACAGAAGGACCGAGAAGTTTTCGCCGCCGACGGAGGGACGCTCCGACAGCAGGATGTGTTCGCTGCCGGTCACTGAATAAGCCATGTTGAGAACGATCGGCAAAAACGCGAAGACCGCAAACAACAGGAGATTGGGTGTCAGGAACACCCAGGCGATGCGCCGATGCCCGAGCACTTTCTGCAAGAGGGCGAAGGGCAGCTCGATGATGCCCATGACGGGCGCGAGAAGTCTGTACATTGATGGTCCTCCTTCGATCCGGCGCGGCGCGGCTTGCGCCGCGCCGGAAGGCGATGGATCACTTCGCCTGTTTCAACGCTTCCTTAAGATCGGCCTTCGCACGCGTCATGGCGTCGTCAATCGAGCTTTCGCCAACAATCGCCTGCGTCACGCGCTGGACGGAGATGTTGAACATCGCACGGTTGTTCTTGTAGCCCTGATAGGCGTAGGCGATGGGGCTGATGCCGGGGACCTGATCGAGCCAGGCGTTCATGGCCTTCTGTGTCGCCGGTGTCGCGCCGGTGTAGGTGACACCCTTTTCGCCGACGGCCTTGTGAGCCGGGACGTTGCGGGTGCGGACGGTGAAATCGAGATAATTCTCGTCCTGTGCGAGGAAGTTCAGAATATCTGCGACGATCTTCGGGTTCTTGGTCTGTTTGAAGCCCACGACGCCCGTTCCGCCCGGCATGCCCGTGCAGGCGGCCGGTCCGCATGGCTGCGACACGACTTCCCAGTCGAAGGCATCGCCAACCTGGCTGTCGAAACGCGCGGTCTGCCAGCTGCCGGAATAATAATAAACCAGCTGGCCGTTGATGAACTCCTGCGCCGCATCGCGGTAGGTGTTGCCGCCCTGGCCGGCCCAGACGTCACGCGCCATGGTGCCGTCCTTGTTCCAGTCAACGAATTTCTTCACGAAAGTCGTGAAGCCCTCGTCGACCAAGATCGGCTTGCCGTCGGCATCGAAAATTTTCGCGCCGTAGGAAATGGCCGGACCGGCGATACGGTGGCCGGAACGGTCGATCGCCATCGGGTAAGGCGTGCCGGTTGCCTTGGCAACCGCATTTGCTGCCTTGGCCCAATCGTCAAACGTCGCATCCTTGCCGGGAACGGCAACATTTGCCTGATCGAACAGCGTGCGGTTGATGAAGGCGCCGGTGATGGTGAGCTGGGTATGCATACCGTAGATGCCCTTGTCGTCGGGGCCGCTGCGATACCATTTCAGCACGTTTGCGAAATTGTCTTCCCAATATTTCGCATCCACATAGGGCGTCAGATCGAGATAATAGCGGTTGAGGCCGCCAAGATCGGTAACGGTTGCGAAGTCTGGACCGCTGCCGCCGGCCAGCTGCACCGGCAGGCCTTCGAGAAGCGCCTTGTAAGGCACGATATCCGTGACGATCTTGACGTCGGGATGCTGTTTTTCGTAACGCGCAAGAATATCCTTGAGGACTTCGCAGCCGTTGCCGTCATAGGCGCAGGTGAAGCGAACTTCCTGGGCCTGGGCGGCGCCGGCAAACGAAGCCGCCCCCAAGGCCAAGGCAAACGCCAAGCTGTATTTTCTGCTCATCTGGTTTCCTCCCTTTAGATGATTATGCCGTGGCGGACGAGCGCGGAGCCCAACCCTTGAACCGCTCATTTTCAGCGGTAAGCGGCAGGCGAACGGCCGTGCCTTCCTGTACCGATGTGTAGATGGCGGTTACGAGTTCGATGGACTGCATGCCGTCCGTAATCGTCACTTCCTTGCCCTCGCGACCCTCCATCGCATTGGCAATCGCCTCGACGAAACCGGTAAAGCCGTTTTCGCCATCTTCCACCGTCGCAAGAACGGCGTCGATCTGATCCTGCGTGGTCGGTGCACGGGCGGTGAAGTGCCATTTGTCTTCGGCCGGACGGTAAGGCAGCGTTCCGCTTTCCGCGGTGAAGCCTTCGAAGCAGAACCGCAGGCGGGACGTATCGTCGGCAGCACCAAGCGTGACCGAGCTGGTGGCGAGCGCGCCGCTCTTCATGCGGAAGCTTATGGCGGCACAGTCTTCCGTTTCGATCTTGTTCACCCGCGTATCGGCCATGGCGAAGACTTCATCGACCGGGCCGAGTACGTGGCACAGAAGATCGTGGGCGTGAATGGCGTGACCGAGGATCGCACCACCGCACTCACCCTTCCAGGTGCCGCGCCAGGGAATATCATAGTAGCTCGCGCCACGGTTCCAGTGCACTTCCGAGCTTGCCACAAAGGCCTTGCCAGCAAGTCCGGCGTCGATGAGGGCGCGCAACTGCCGCAGAGCGTGACCAAAACGATACTGGAAAACCGGAAAGACGCGTCGTCCGGTTTTCTTGACGGATTCCAGCAGTGCATTTGCCTCTTCCAGCGAGCGCACCAGCGGCTTTTCGCAGACCACATCCTTGCCGGCCGCGTGAGCCTTCAGCGCCACGGGGAAATGCAGATGCGGCGGCAGGCAGATGTCGATCAGCGAAATGCTGTCATCGGCGAGGACTTCTTCAAGATCCGCCGTGATGTGGATGGGAGAACCTTCGCCAGCTACCGCCCGCGCCCGCTCCACATCAAGATCGCAGATAGCCTTGACGGTGAAACGTTCCGGCAGCGCCAGATAACCGCTCAGATGTTGTGCGCCGATACCGGCGCCGATAATGGCGACGCCGATCATGCTGCGGCTCCTTCGGCCTTGGCCTGCGCCTGAAGCGAGAGGTCGCACACCTTGAAGACGTGCTCCTGCGTCATGGCCGTTTCCGTGCGGTTGCGGATATCGTCGCATACACGGGCGAAATAAGGCAGGCCGGCATCGGATGCGTCGATATATTCGCAACGGTCGCCGTTGACGAGGATCAGCCGGTCGGTGCCCTCGGTATTGCCGACGTCGACGTATTTGCGCAGCTCGATGTAACCTTCGGTTCCAAGGATCGTCAGGCGACCGTCACCCCAGGTCGGCAGTGCATCCGGCGTGTACCAGTCGACGCGGATATAACCATGGCCCTTGTCACCGCGCAGCACGACTTCGCCGAAATCCTGCAGGCCCGGATCGCGCGGGTTGGCGTAATTGGCAACGGTGGCAGACACGATCTCAACCTCGGTCGAACCGGTAAAGAACATGAATTGGTCGATCTGGTGGCTGGCGATATCGGTGAGAATGCCGCCATAGGCCTCGCGCTCAAAGAACCACTTCGGGCGAATCTGGCGGTTGAGGCGGTGTGGGCCCATGCCAACCGTCTGGATGACGCGGCCGATGGCACCCTGCGCAACCAGCTCGGCGGCTTTCGTGACACTCGGAACTTCGAAGCGCTCTGAGAAGTCTACGGTCCAGATGCGCCCGGTTTTGGCGACGGTCTGGCGAAGGCGATCAAGCTGTTCGAAGGTGGTGCAACCGGGCTTGTCGGACATCACGTCCTTGCCGGCTTCCATGGCTGCGACCGCCAGATCGGCGCGCTTGGAGGGAATATCGGCGATGACGACGAGATCGATGCTCTTGTCGGCCAGCAAATCCTCCTTGGAGGCAGCACGCGGTACGTCCGGAAAGCGCTTTACGAAGCCTTCAACCACATCCGGCTCGCCTTCTGTCCACCAGCCGGCAAATTGTGCGCCGGCGTCGAGCAGGTTCTGCGCCATGCCGAAAATGTGTCTGTGCTCGATGCCAAGAGCCACGAACCTGATTGCTTTACTCATCCTGCAGTTCCACTTCCTTGCCGGTTTCGGCCGAGTTGATGATCGCGTCGATCAGTCTGTGAGACAAAAGAGCCGCTTCGCCGGTGACGACCGGCGGGCGCCCTGAAGAAATGGCGTCGACAAAATCGTCGAAGACGCCCTGATGCCATTCATGCGTGAAAGCCATGGGATCGGCGCCGCCGCCGGTGCCGGATGCGGCACCGCCAAACGTTTCCTGGCTGCCGTCGCGCCAGTCGACATGCAGCAGGCCGGATGCGAGCCGCAGGCTTGCCTTGTCGAAATGGAGAAGAATGGATTCGGGCGCGCCGGGAAAACTTGCGGTGCTCGCGACGAGCGAGCCTACGGCACCGTTTTTGAAACGAAGGCCGGCCGATACGTAATCCTCGGTTTCCATCTTGTGAAAACGCGTCGTTGCCGCCATGGCCTGTACGCGGGCCACGGGGCCTGCGAGGCTCAGCGCCAGATCGATCGTGTGGATAGCCTGCGATATCAGAACGCCGCCGCCATCGCGCGCCAGCGTGCCGCGACCCGGTTCGTCATAATAGGCCTGGGTGCGCCACCACGGCACGGAAATCTCGCAAAGGCCGAGTTCGCCGAGCTTGCCGGACGCGACCAGTTCGCGTGCCTTTTGCGATGCGGCGCGCATGCGGTGCTGGAAAATGATGCCGAGCGTGACACCCGCGTTGCGACACAGCGCAACGAGATCGCTCGCTTCCTGCGTGTTACGGGCAACCGGCTTTTCCAGAAGAATATGTTTGCCGGCTGTTGCAAGCGGTCCGATGATATCGGCGCGGGCATTGGGCGGCGTCGCGATGATGGCGAAATCGACATCCCCGTCTTTCGCTGCCTCCTCGATTGACGCGTAAACGGCAACGTCGTGGCCGGTATGTTTGGCTGCTTCGGCAGCCAGCGCTTTCGCGCGGCCGGAGCCACCGTCGACAATACCTTTCAAGCGGATTTTTTCAGGGCTTGCCGCACAGGCGAGCACATGCGTCTTCGCTACCATTCCGGCACCGACAATGACGCAGGTCTTGATATTTTGCATTCGGGAGCCTCCTTCCCATGGCCATTCAATTGCATACCGGTATGCCGGTTGTCAACACACCAGTGTTCCGGTATACCGGTTATAGAAAAAAGACATTTGGAGAGCGCATGCCAAAAATTCCGATGACAGGCGGCTCTGTGCCGACGATGGAACGACTGGACCTCAACCGCCCGGTTGTGGACCAGATTTATTCCGCGCTGAAATCGGCCATCCTTTCGCGGGAGCTCTTTCCGGGCCAGGCCGTGTCGGAAAACGAAATCGGCCAGTCGTTCAATTCCAGTCGCACCCCGGTGCGCGAGGCCTTGAGTCGGTTGCGTGACGACGGGTTGATCGTCACCCTGCCGAGCCGGGGCACTTATGTTTCCAAACTATCGGAAAAACATATCCGCAGCGCACAGTTCATTCGTGAGGCGCTCGAGGTTGCGGCTGCCCGCAGGCTTTGCCAGACCGGCATTTCGACCGAGGCAGACCAGGAAATTCTGCATGCGCTGGATGGTCAGCGCGCGGCGATGGCGCTTGGCGACAAAAAGGCTTTCCGCGTGCATGACGACCAGTTCCATAGCGCGCTTGCCGCCGCGACTGGTCTTGAAAGGCTGGAGAACCTGCTGATCCGGGAAAAGGCCGGGCTCGACCGTCTGCGGGCGCTGGCCATTACCGACGAAGCGCATATGGCCAGACTGCTGACGGAGCATGAGGCCGTCTATAATGCAATCAAGGCGCGCGAGGAGGAGAGTGCGGTGGATTATCTGCGCCAGCATCTTCGGCGCGTCCTCGGCATTCTGTCGCAGATCTTCGACGCACATCAGGAATATTTCGAATAACGCCATGCTGCGCAATTCAACGGTTCAGACAAGAGAAATGAAAACAACAAATTTTGACGATGCGCCTGCAATCGATCAGGCCAGACTGCTGTGCGACGAAATCAGCACGCTTGCGGAAAGCCCGGTATGGGACGAAAGACGCCAGCTCCTGTTCTGGTGCGACATCCTTGGCAAGAAGGTGCGGTCCGCCGGTATGGGCGGTGTCGGGTATCGCGAATGGACGTTTGCGGAAACCGTCTCCAGCCTCGGGCTCTGTGAGACCGGTGACCTGATTGTCGCTTGCGGTATGCATATACTCATCCTCAACCCGGAAAGCGGCGAGGCAAGCACTCTTCATTCCATTCCCGCACCAGAGGGCATTGCCTGCCGGCTGAATGACGGGCGTGTCGGCCCGGATGGCGCTTTCTGGGTTGGAACCATGCACAATGTTCCCCTCTCACAGATGCAGCCCCTTGGCGAGCTTTGGCGCATTACGAAGGACAAGGCCGAACGCGTCCAGACCGGGCTGTCATGTCCGAATGGCCTTGCCTTTTCGCAGGACGGTTCCGTCATGTGGCAAAGCGACTCCGTGCAGAAATGGATACGCAAGCGGACATTCGACAAAACCAACGGCGTATTCGATGAAGGCGTGCTGGTTGCGCAAATGCAGGAAGAGACCGGAAGGCCCGATGGCGGCTGTCTGGATTCAAGCGGCCGATATTGGAGCGCGGGTGTGTCTGCCGGCGTTTTGAACATTTTCTCGGAAGACGGCAGTCAACAGATCGGGACGATAAAGATGCCGGTTCCGCATCCAACGATGCCCTGCTTTGGCGGGCCTGATTTCGGCTCGCTTTTCGTAACGTCGCACCGTCATAATATGACGGAAGACAGGCTGAGCCAGGTGCCTCTTTCGGGCAGCGTGTGGGTCATCCCGTCGGATATCAAGGGCTTTGCCGCATTCCGCTTCGATGATGGTGCGTAAAATCCGACGCGTTTGTTTCAAGTGATGTCGGTTTCGACTAGTCGATAGACGACATGTCGAAATCGCCCGACTTGATCAGGAAACGTAGAAGCGTCCGCATGGCGTTCGTGAGGTGCCTGTCCATCCGGGTGATGATCTGGGTCTGCGATGTCACCTTGGTGACGTAGTTCAGCGGAAGCGGAACAAGATCATCCGAGATTTCCCGCTGCGGGGAAGGTCTGTACGGCATGATGAAGACGCCGTTTCCCAGTGAGACGAAATTCCTGAGGATGCGATAGGAATTGGCGACCAGTTTCGGGCGAATGACGACGTTTTCAGACCGCGCGATCAGATCGGTTATCTGCCGCCCGCCGAATTCAAGCTCAAGCAGGCCGATCGGATAGATCAGCAGGTCGGCGAGCATGGGGTCCCTGCCGAGCCGGGTCAGCGGATGGTCCTTGTGGACGACCGCGCAAATCGGAACATCCGAGCGCGCGTGAAATTTCAACTGCCTGTCGTTGGGCGCAAAATAGGTGACGCCGATATCCGCTTCGTCATCAAGAAGCGCCTTTACCGTGGCCGAGGTGGAGTGCACCATGACCTCCATATCGATGCCCGGATATTGTAGCTGGAAATCCCGCAGCGGCTCGTTGACGATCCACTCGGCGAAGCCTTCGCCGATGGACAACCGGATCAGGCCCCTTTTGACGTTGCGAAACTCATCCAGCCGCGCGCGCAACTGAATATCCGCCGACTGCTGGTTACGGTAATAATCGCAAAGGGTCCGGCCGACTTCGGTCAGACGGACATTGCGACCGGCATGTTCGAGCAGGATCAGGTTCAGATCCGTTTCAAGATTTGACACCTGCCGGCTTATCGTCGATGGGCTGACGTTCAAATGGTCGGCAGCCTGCCGCACACCGCCATAGGTATCGACGAAGAAAAGATATCGTAATTTTAGAGGATCCAGCATCTCTGCCAATCTTGCTCAACCGTTGCATTCTACGCAACGAACGATATTATTTTGTGGCATTGCTGGCAACATTTATTCGCCTAAGGTTCCGGCAGAGTGGTGCAGCCACCACCGACAGGGGAATGCCCGAATAATAAGGGCAATAGAAATGGGAGAATGAATTGAACCTCAGAACCATCATTGCGTCTGCTGCTTTCGCTCTGGCGGCATCCGTCGCGGTCACGGCCGCCGCACCGGCTTATGCAAATACGTTTCGATTTGCGACACAGGGCGATCTAAAATCGCTGGACCCTTACGCGCTTGCGGAAACATTCTCGCTGGCAATGATCGGCAGCGTTTACGAAGGGCTCGTGGCCCGTGACAAGGACCTCAAGATCGTACCGGCTCTTGCCGAAAGCTGGGATGTATCGCCCGACGCCCGGACATGGACTTTCCATTTGCGAAAGAACGTCAAGTTCCAGAACGGCGAAGCCTTCACGGCTGATGACGTGCTGTTTTCCGCAGACCGCGTGCGCTCTTCCGGCTCCGACCTTAAAACGCGCGTTCCGGCCAATGCCGTCTTCAAGAAGATCGACGACTACACCGTCGAAGTCACCACGCCGGAGCCGGCGCCGCTTTTGGACGCTGTCTGGGACACATGGTATATCGTTTCGAAGACTTGGACCGAGGCCCATGGCGCTACCGATGTTGCGAGTGCTTCTGCGGCTCCGTCCTATATTTCGCTGAATGCCAACGGCACCGGTCCCTTCATCCTGCAGGAGCATCAGCCGGGTGTTCGCACCGTCTGGAAACCCAATCCGGGCTGGTGGGGCAAGCCGGTTCATAATCTCGACGAAGTGGTGCTGACGCCGATCTCTTCGGGCGCCACCCGCGTTGCCGCGTTGCTGTCCGGCGAAGTCGATATGATTGAACCCGCACCGTTGCAGGACGTCGACCGTATCAACGGCAGCAGCAATGCCAAGGTCCTGCAGGGCCCCGAGGTGCGGACGATCTATCTCGGTTTCGACCAGCGTCGCGATGAATTGAAATATTCCTCGGTCAAGGGAAAGAACCCTTTCAAGGATGCCCGCGTCCGGCAGGCCTTCTACACCGCCATCGATATCGAAGCCATCCAGAAGCGGGTGATGCGCGGCGCGTCCGTGCCGACCTCGCTGATCGTCGCCAAGGAGCTCTTCCCGCTTGCAGGCGAATTCAAACGCCCGGCCTATGATCCGGAAGCAGCCCGAAATCTTCTTAAAGAGGCCGGATATCCCGATGGTTTCCAGGTGCGCCTCGATTGCCCGAACGATCGTTACGTCAATGACGAACGCATCTGCCAGTCCATAGTCCCGATGCTGGCCAAGGTCGGTATCAAGGCCGATCTCAATGCAGAACCGAAGGCGACCTATTTCGGCCGGATCTTCGCAAGCGGCGGCTACGACACTTCGTTCTATCTTCTCGGCTGGCAGACCAACGGTTCGGGTAGCCTCGGCGTCTTGCAGGATCTCTACCGGTGCCGCGACGATAAGGGCAATGGCGGAACATCCAATGTCGGCGGTTACTGCAACCCCGAGGTTGATGCGCTCATCAAGCAGATCGGCAAGGAGCCGGATGAGGCAAAGCGGAACGAGCTGATCCGTCAGGCCTTCGATATTGCGCAGAACAAGGAGGCGGCCTACCTTCCGCTGCATCAGCAGTCGCTTGCATGGGGCGTGTCCAAGAGCGTCACCGTCGTACAGCGCGCCGATAACGACTTCCGGTTCTACTGGGTCACCAAGAACTGAGCCTGACTGCCGGGGTCGCTCCGCGATCCCGGCTTCGGTCCGGCCGCGCGGTTTTCCGCAAGGTGCAATTTACAAGGTTTGATCTTTCATGTTGGCACTCATCATACGCCGGCTGTTGCAGTCGCTGGCGGTCATGCTGGCCGTGGCTCTTCTGGCGTTCATCATGTTCCGGTTCGCGGGCGATCCCGTCAACCAGATGGTCGGCGTCGAGACGACGGAGGCCGAGCGACAGGCCGTTCGCGAACGTCTGGGGCTGGACCAGCCGACCATCGTGCAGTTCACGCGCTATATCGGCCGGGTCGCGACGCTGGATTTCGGCGTGTCCTACCAGTTTCGCCAGCCCGTCACCAAGCTGTTGGCGGAGCGTGTTCCAGCCACTCTGGAGCTGTCTTTCGTGGCAGCGGTGCTTTCGCTCGTCTCCGGCGTATTGCTGGGCGTCTATTGCGCGCTCAATCCGCGCGGGCGCATTTCCAGCCTTCTGCAAAGCGTATCGCTCGTCGGCGTCAGCCTGCCAACCTTCCTGATCGGCATATTGCTGATCTATATTTTTTCGGTGACGCTCGGCTGGCTGCCGGCCTTTGGACGCAGTGGCCTCGTGCAGATAACACAAAACTGGTCGACTGGCCTTTTGACGGTGCAGGGCTGGAAATCTCTCATTCTGCCGGCCGTGACACTCGGCCTGTTCCAGATGACGTTGATCATGCGCCTCGTCCGTTCGGAAATGCTCGAAGTTCTGCGCACCGATTTCGTCAAGTTCGCCACCGCGCGCGGCCTGCCGAAAAGGCGCATCTACTTCCGGCATGCGCTTAAAAACACGCTCGTTCCGGTCATTACCGTCGTCGGCTTGCAGATCGGCTCCATCATCGCCTTCTCGATCATTACCGAGACGGTGTTTCAGTGGCCGGGCATGGGCCTCCTGTTTCTACAGGCGGTGCAGAATGTCGATATCCCCATCATGTCGACCTACCTGCTGCTCATCGCTTTCCTGTTCGTCATGATCAATCTCATCGTCGACCTCGTCTACCACGCCATTGATCCGCGCCTGAAGGAGGTTGGAAAATCGTGACCGAAACATCTCCACGCGAAACTTCCGCCCCGGTCGGCTTCTGGGCCCGCCTTGCGGACAATGATCTCCTCGTCGATTTCCTTGGCAACCGGCTGGTGCTCATCTCCAGCGTTCTTCTGCTGGTGTTGCTGGCAGCGTCGCTGCTGGCACCCTGGATCGCCCCGACCAACCCTTACGATCCCCTTTCGCTCGACATCATGAACTCGAGCCTGCCGCCGGTGTGGCAGGCGGATGGCGATGCGCAGTTCCTGCTGGGGACGGATGATCAGGGTCGAGACATGCTGTCGGCCATTCTCTACGGCCTGCGGATCTCCATCATCATCAGTGCCCTCGGCGTCGCCGTCGCGGCGGTGGTCGGCATCACACTCGGGGTTGTCGCCGGTTATTTCGGTGGCGTCGTGGACGCCGTCATCATGCGCATTGCCGATATTCAGCTGAGTTTCCCGGCCATTCTCGTGGCGCTGCTTGTCGATGGGCTTCTGCATTCGATGATCCCATCCATCAGCCGCGAAAACAGCGCTTCATGGGTGATCATTATTTCGATCGGCCTGTCCTTCTGGGTGCAATATGCCCGGACGATAAGATCCTCCACCATGATCGAGCAGAAGAAGGACTATGTGAGCGCGGCGCGGCTTTTCGGGCTGCCGGATGTCGCCATCATGGTCCGTCACATCCTGCCGAACGTCATGGGGCCGATCCTCGTCATCCTCACCATCAATTTCGGCTTGGCGATCATCACCGAAGCGACGCTTTCTTACCTTGGTGTCGGCCTGCCGCCGATGCAGCCGTCGCTCGGCACGCTCATCCGCACCGGGCAGGAGTTTCTGTTTTCCGGGGAATGGTGGACCGTGGCTTTCCCGGGCATCGCACTGGCCGTTCTCGTCCTCACCATCAACCTTCTCGGCGACTGGTTGCGCGACGCGCTCAACCCGAAGCTTCGATAGGAGGCGCAAAATGAACGATATCCTTCTTTCAGTCCGCAATCTGCGCGTCGAATTTAATACCCGCCGTGGCACGCTCACTGCTCTCCGCGATGTTTCGTTCGATATCCGCCGTGGCGAGGTTCTCGGCGTCGTCGGGGAATCGGGCGCCGGCAAGTCGATGACGGGATCGGCGATCATGCATCTTATCCCGCGTCCCGGCCGTATTTCGGGCGGGGAAATCCATCTCGGTGACCGCCGGATCGATAATCTCGGCCAGGCAGAAATCGAAGCCATCCGCGGCCGCCATATCGGCATGGTCTTTCAGGATCCTCTGACCAGTCTCAACCCGTTGATGAAGGTGGGCGAGCACCTGATGGAGACCATGCGTGTGCATCTCGGGCTTTCGCGCCGGGCTGCCCGCGACCGGGCGGTGGAACTGCTCGAAGAGGTCGGCATCCCCGATCCCGCCGTGCGTATGGATTCCTATCCTCACGAATTTTCGGGAGGGCAGCGGCAGCGCGTCGTCATCGCGCTTGCGCTCTGCGCGGGGCCAGAACTGGTCATCGCCGACGAGCCGACCACGGCGCTCGACGTTTCGGTGCAGGCGCAGATCATCCGCCTGATCCGGAAACTGTGCGAGACGCATGGTACGGCCTTCATGTTGATTACCCACGACATGGGCATGATCGCTGAAACAGCCGACCGTGTGGCGGTGATGTATGCGGGTCGCGTGGCGGAAATCGGCAAGGTTGCGGATGTGGTGAAGTCTCCGCTGCATCCCTATGCCCAGGGACTTATGGGCGCCATCCCTTCGCTGGAAAGCGATGAACCGCGTCTCAGGCAAATTCCAGGCTCCATGCCCTCGCTTTCGGCGACACCGAAAGGCTGTGCTTTCAATCCGCGCTGCGAGCGGGTCATGGATATCTGTCGTGTCGACCAGCCGGAACTTGCGGGGCGTTGGGGGCACATGGCCGCATGTCATCTCTATCCGAGGGAGTATGTGGCATGAGCGACAACACTTTCGTGAAGGTTGAAAATCTCAACCGGGTATTTGACGTCTCCAAGCCGTTTCTTAACCGGATCATCGAGAAACAGCCGCGCCGCTTCGTCAACGCCGTTACCGACGTCAACTTCACCATTGGTAAGGGTGAGACCTTCGCGCTCGTCGGCGAGTCCGGCTCGGGCAAGTCGACCGTCGCAAAAATGGTCGTGGGTCTATTGCCGCCCACCTCCGGCCGGGTCGAAATCGATGGCATTCCCATCACCGCGCACCATGACAGGACGGAACTTCGGCAATTGCGCCGGCGCATGCAGATGATCTTTCAGGATCCCTATGCCAGCCTCAATCCGCGCTGGCGTGTGGGGCGCATCATCGCCGAACCCATGCTTGCCCTCTCCGTCGTCGGTTCAAAAAGCGAGGCGCAGGAAGAAGTTCGCCGGCTGCTGGCGCTGGTCGGGCTCAGCCCGGCTGACGACCGCAAGTTTCCGCATGAATTCTCCGGCGGGCAGCGGCAGCGTATCGCGATTGCCCGCGCGCTGGCTTCGAAGTGCGAATTCATCGTTTGCGACGAGCCGACCTCGGCGCTCGACGTGTCGGTTCAGGCACAAATCCTCAATCTGATGCGCGATTTGCAGGAGCAGCTTGGTCTTACCTATCTCCTCATCAGCCACAATCTTGCGGTGGTGCGCCACATGGCAAACCGCATAGGCGTCATGCATTTCGGCAAACTCGTCGAGGTGCAGGAGGCGCGTGCGCTCTTCAAACAGCCCGGTCACGAATACACGCAGATGCTGATCAAGGCGGTCCCCGATATTTCCATGGCCGGACGGGAAAAAGCCTAGCCCGCCACTGCGCCCCACCCGATCCGTTACCGCCCGCGATCATCGCGGACGGTCACTCTTGTCCAATTACGGAAGCTTTCCCATGTCCGCTATCGACGAAAACCGACTGAACGCCTATCTCCCCGAACTCGTCGCCCTGCGGCGCGACATTCACGCCCATCCGGAAACCGCCTTTGAAGAGGTGCGAACCTCAAAGCTTGTCGCGGACAGGCTGCGCGAGTGGGGGATCGAAGTTCACGAGGGCATTGGCGGAACCGGTGTCGTGGGCGTGCTGAAGGGCAAAAGGCCGGGGCAAAGATGCATCGGCCTGCGCGCCGACATCGATGCGTTGAATATTTTCGAGAAAAACACCTTTGACTATGCATCGACCGTTCCGGGAAAAATGCATGCCTGCGGTCATGACGGCCATACCACGATGCTGCTCGGCGCGGCGCGTTATCTTGCCGAAGATCCGGATTTCGCCGGCACGGTCCACTTCATCTTCCAGCCTGCCGAGGAAGGTGGCACCGGTGCACCCGCCATGCTGCGGGACGGGCTTCTGGAACGCTTCCCCTGCGATGCGGTCTATGGTCTTCACACCCATCCGGGCCAACCGGTGGGCGAGATCGCGACGCGGTTGGGCGCAGCCCTTGCGGGATCGCTCAGCTTCCATGTCACGTTCAAGGGCACGGCCGGCCATGGTGGCGCGGCACCGCATCTGGCAAAGGATGCGACTATCCCCGTCGCCCATTTCATTCTCGGCCTTCAGACCATCGTCGGACGCAAGGTTCCGGCACTGGATGCCGCTGTCATTTCCATCGGCCACATCGGTGGTGGCTCGAAAGGCTCGCCAAACGTCATGCCGGCGGAGGTGCTGGTTTCCGGCACCGCGCGTTACTTCAAGACCGAAACACTTGAGATCATCCGAACCCGTCTCGTCGAACAGGCGGAACTCTTCGCGCGTGCATGCGATTGCGAGGTCGACGTCAGGATCGACTACGGCACCCCGCCGCTCGTCAACCATCCCGAAGCCTTCAAAATTGCCATTGAGGCGGCCAACCGCACATTCGGAGACGGCAATGTCGACACCGAGCGTACATTGTCGACCGGTGCGGAGGACTTCGCCTTTCTCGCGAATGTCGTTCCCGGCACCTATGCCTGGATGGGTGGCGGCCTTGGCCCGGACGGGCTGGTGCATGACGTTCACACCGACAAGTTTGATTTCAACGACGCGTCCCTGCCTTACGGCGTGTCCTACTGGGTCAACATCGTCAATGTCGAACTGCAGTCCTGATCTGAAAGGGTGATAGCCCCAGGTAGCCCTCTTTGCGGGCCATGGGGTCTTACCCGCTGCGTTTCCCATGTGCCCCGCCGTCACGGCGGCAGGGCTTAATCAACGGATAGCTGCTATTAGCCGTTTGCGGCGGAGATCGTGATCGGTACTCCCTTGTACGAGGGCGTGCCCGAAAGCGGATCGTGGTGACCCAGTGCAACGACCGCGTTCATTTCCGGATAATATCCCGCAGCCGAGCCTCTCGGTATATTGTAGGCGACGGCGGTAAAGCCCTGCACCAGCCGTTTGCCGGGATCTTCTGCGCCAAGCCCGCGAATGTCTATGCGGTCGCCATCCTTGAGGCCGCGTTCGGTGAGGTCTTCCCTGTTCATGAAGATCACATCGCGGCGGCCAAACACGCCGCGATACCGGTCATCCATGCCGTATATCGTCGTATTATACTGGTCGTGGCTTCGGATGGTGGTGAGAACGAGGGCTTCGGGATTGGCGATTAGCGGATCCTCGTCGAGACCCGCGGAGACGAGGAAGTTTGCCTTGCCATTCTCCGTGTTCCAGCGCCGGAAGGATGCCGCGACGTCGAGGCGGAAACCTCCGGGTACCCGAACCCGATGGTTGAAATCCCGAAAATCCGGAAAGACCTGTTCGATCTTGTCGCGAATACGGTCGTAATCGGCAATGAGCCACTCCCAGTCTATGCCGTAGCGATTGCCGAGCGTGGCCTTGGCAATGCCGGCGACAATGGCCGGCTCCGCCTTCACCATTTCTCCCGGTGGTTTGAGAAAGCCGCGCGAGGCATGAACCATCGACATCGAATCTTCCACCGTCACGGCCTGCGGGCCGGAAGCCTGCGTGTCGAGATCGGTGCGGCCGAGACACGGCAATATGAGGGACGCTCTGGCGGTCAGGAGGTGTGAGCGGTTCAGCTTCGTTGCGATATGGACGGCGAGGTCCAGCTTGCGCATGCCTTCAAAGGTCACCGCCGGGTCGGACATGGCAACGGCGAGGTTGCCGCCAAGACAGATAAGCACCCTGGATTTTCCGGCAGCGATCGCCTCGATGCACTCGATGGCATTGTGCCCCTTTTCTGCTGGGGGGCGAAAGCCGAATGCACGCTCCATACCGTCGAGCAAAGCCTTGTTCGGGATCTCAGTGATGCCGACCGTCCGGTCGCCCTGCACGTTCGAGTGGCCTCGAATTGGCGCGATGCCGGCTCCCTGTCGTCCCATATTGCCGCGAAGCATCAGCAGATTGGCGATCTGCTGCACGTTTTCCGTACCCTTGGTATGCTGGGTGATGCCCATGCCATAACAGATGATGACGTTCGATGCTTTGACGTAGATGCGGGCGACGCTTTCGAGCGCTTCCTTCGTCAGTCCGCTGACGAAGGTGATGTTTTCCCAGGATGTCTGGTCCACATCGGCGTAAAGCGCCTCAAAGCCTGCGGTGTGCTCCGCAATGAAGGCTCGGTCGAGAAGGCCGGGGCCGCCCTCGGCCCTGTTTGCCGTATCCAGTGCAAAAACGGCCTTCATGATGCCCTTGAGGGCGGCAAGATCGCCGCCGGTGCGGAGCTGATGGTAGGCGGAAGCGATCTGCGTCGAGGATAGCGTCGCCATTTCCACGGGATCCTGCGGGGCGGCAAAGCGTTCCAGAGCACGTTCCTTCAACGGGTTGAAAACCACGATCGGCACGCCGCGACGGGCCGCATTGTGCAGCGTCGTCATCATGCGGGGGTGGTTGGTGCCGGGGTTGTGCCCGAAGCTGAAGATCGCATCGGCATGGTCGAAGTCCTCCAGCGTAACAGTTCCCTTGCCAACGCCGATGGACTTGGGAAGGCCGACGCTGGTTGCTTCGTGGCACATGTTGGAACAGTCCGGGAAGTTGTTGGTCCCGAAGGCACGCACGAAAAGCTGATAAAGAAACGCGGCCTCGTTGGAGGTCCGGCCCGAGGTGTAAAATTCGGCCTCGTCCGGGTTATCGAGCTTGTTCAGTTCCTGCGCGATCAGGCTGAAGGCGTCGTCCCATTCTATCGGCTGGTAACGGTCGCTCTCGCTGTTGTAACGCAAGGGAGCCGTCAGGCGGCCGGCATCCTCCAGCTTGTGATCGGGCCAGCCCCACAGCTCGGACACGCTGTGTTTTTCGAAGAACTCCGGCCCGGATCGCTTGGCGGTGGACTCCCAGGTAATTGCCTTGGCGCCGTTTTCGCAGAACTCGAAGGAAGATGTGTGCTTGGGATCGGGCCAGGCGCAGCCGGGACAGTCGAAGCCTTCCGGCTGGTTTGCCTTGAGCAGGGTCATCGTTCCCTGCGCGATGATCTGCTGGTGGGCGAGGGTTTTGGCTACGGCCTTGAGCGCATCCCAGCCACCGGCGGGATGATCGTATTTTTCGATACCTTCCGGGCGTTTATCTTCCATTTCGGCACTCCTCTACGTTTCGCAGTTCGAGATGGGGAGGACGCACAACGGCATCCATGATGCCAGAATACCCGTTTTCACCGCAGTAAACATTATACCCAGGCATAGGTTGCCAGTTTTCAGGGCATGGGTGACGAAAAAAGGCCGTCTGCAGCGGCGGGTTTCGAGGAGGACCCGTAGCTGCGGGGGACTGCAAGTTCATTGTTTCATAAATCGCAATTCAGTCGAGAATATTATTGCAATTCTTCTGGACGCTCGGCCGGGCTAGATATGTTGCCAACAGAGACGCAACGGAAACATCGGACGGCCTTCAAGGCATCCGGTCAACCGGAGCGGCGAAGTTTCCCAACCGCCGGATACCGGCTCAAAGCACCTGAACGGAGAACTGAAAATGTCCAAGCTCGAAGTCCTGACCCCCGCTAACAGCCAGCTCATC
Source organism: Agrobacterium arsenijevicii (assembly GCA_000949895.1). GTDB lineage: Bacteria > Pseudomonadota > Alphaproteobacteria > Rhizobiales > Rhizobiaceae > Agrobacterium > Agrobacterium arsenijevicii. The sequence goes on from JWIT01000002.1 coordinate 84,237, forward strand.
TTCATCGACCAGCAGCCGCAGATGGCTTTCGGTGTGCAGTCGATCGACCGCCAGACCCTGAAGAACAATGTCGTCGGTCTCGCCAAGGCAGCAAAGATCTTCAACATCCCGACGACGATCACCACCGTCGAGACGGCATCTTTCTCCGGCAACACCTTCCCCGAATTGCTGGCGGTCTTTCCGGAAAATGATATTCTCGAGCGGACCTCGATGAATTCCTGGGACGACCAGAACGTCCGCGATGCGCTGGCGAAGAACGCCGCCAATGGCCGCAAGAAAATCGTCGTCTCCGGTCTCTGGACGGAAGTGTGCAACACCACCTTCGCGCTCTCGGCTCTCCACGATGTCGCGGATTACGAGATCTACATGGTGGCAGACGCTTCGGGCGGCACGTCGCTCGATGCGCACAAATACGCGATGGACCGCATGGTTCAGGCCGGCATCATTCCGGTCACCTGGCAGCAGGTTCTGCTCGAATGGCAGCGCGACTGGGCGCGCAAGGAAACCTACGATGCCGTCACCTCGCTGGTAAAGGAACATTCCGGCGCCTACGGCATGGGCATCGATTACGCGGTCACCCACGTCCATGGCGGTGAAGAGCGCGTCAAGCACGGCAAGCGCATCGGCCCGAACCCGGCCGCCAAGTAAGCTTTCAACCGCGCCGCGCCGGCGGGATATATCTCCAGCCGGTGCGGCTTTCACCCGCGAGGAAGGTCCCCATGAAAGTCTATCTTTTTTCTCTTGGTGCCGGTCTGCTGGTCGGTATCGTTTACAGCCTGCTCAATGTGCGCTCCCCGGCGCCGCCCGTCATAGCTCTGGTCGGTCTTCTCGGCATATTGGTGGGAGAACAGATCATTCCCCTCGCCAGAACGCTCCTCGATAGGGAGCCGGCCGCCGTTTCCTGGATCAACCACATCAAGCCGCACATGTTCGGCCACATGCCGAAGGGTGGTGAGGAAACTGTGGATCTCGCCAAGGTTAAACAGCAGAACGGGCAGGAGAGAAGCTGATGCCGACTCGTCGCACGTTTCTCGGCGCGGCATCGAGCCTTGCCTTTCCCCATCTGTTTTCATCGGCTAATGCCGCCGATCCCATCCAGACCGGAGCTTATTCCATGCATCCCGATACCATTCTTCACAATGGCCGCCTCACGACGCTTGATCGCGGTAATCCGAATGCAACGGCAGTCGCCATCAAGGACGGCCTGTTCGTAGAGGTAGGAACGGACGCCGAGGTCATGGCGCTTGCCGGTCCGGAGACCAGGATCATCGACCTTAAAGGCAAGCGCGTGCTGCCGGGCCTGATCGACAATCATACCCACGTCATTCGTGGCGGTCTGAACTTCAACATGGAACTGCGCTGGGACGGCGTGCGCTCGCTGGCCGATGCCATGGACATGCTGAAGCGGCAGGTGGCGGTGACGCCCGCCCCGCAATGGGTGCGCGTCGTCGGCGGTTTCACCGAGCAGCAATTTGTCGAAAAGCGGTTGCCGACCATCGAGGAGATCAATGCGATAGCGCCCGATACGCCGGTCTTTCTGCTGCATCTTTACGACCGGGCGCTGCTGAACGGCGCAGCGTTGCGTGCCGTCGGTTATACGAGGGATACGCCGAACCCGCCCGGCGGCGAGATCACCCGCGATGCGAACGGCAACCCCACGGGCATGCTGCTCGCCAAGCCGAATGCCGGCATCCTCTATTCGACGCTCGCCAAGGGACCGAAGCTGCCTTTGGATTATCAGGTCAATTCCACCCGCCACTTCATGCGTGAGCTGAACCGTCTCGGCGTCACCGGTGTTATCGATGCCGGCGGCGGCTTCCAGAATTATCCTGATGATTATCAGGTGATCCAGAAGCTCTCCGATGAAGGCCAAATGACCGTGCGTCTCGCCTACAACCTCTTCACGCAGAAGCCCAGGCAGGAAAAAGAGGACTTCCTCAACTGGACCTCTTCGGTCAAATACAAGCAGGGCAACGACTATTTCCGCCACAATGGCGCCGGGGAAATGCTGGTGTTTTCCGCTGCCGATTTCGAGGATTTCCGCCAGCCGCGACCGGACATGCCGCCGGAGATGGAAGGCGAACTGGAAGACGTCGTTCGGGTTCTTGCGGAAAACCGTTGGCCCTGGCGCTTGCACGCCACCTATGACGAAACGATCTCCCGCTCCCTCGATGTCTTCGAGAAGGTCAACAAGGACATTCCGCTCGAAGGGCTGAACTGGTTCTTCGACCACGCCGAGACGATCTCCGAACGGTCGATCGACCGTATCGCGGCTCTCGGTGGTGGCATCGCGACCCAGCATCGCATGGCCTATCAGGGCGAATATTTTGTCGAGCGTTATGGTCACGGCGTTGCCGAAGCGACTCCGCCGATCAAGCGCATGCTTGAGAAGGGCGTCAATGTTTCGGCCGGCACGGATGCGACGCGTGTCGCTTCCTACAATCCGTGGGTTTCGCTTTTCTGGATGGTGACCGGCAAGACGGTGGGCGGCATGCAGCTTTATCCACGCGCCAATTGCCTCGACCGCGAGACGGCGCTGCGCATGTGGACGGAGAAGGTCACCTGGTTCTCGAACGAGGAAGGCAAGAAGGGCCGTATCGAAAAGGGCCAGTTCGCCGATCTCGTGGTGCCGGACAAGGATTATTTCTCCTGCGCCGAGGATGAAATCTCCTTCCTCACCTCCGAGCTCACCATGGTTGGCGGCAAGATCGTCTATGGCGCGGGTGACTTCAAGGCGCTCGACGAGAACAATCTGCCACCCGCCATGCCCGACTGGTCGCCGGTGCGCAAGTTCGGTGGTTATGCCGCCTGGGGCGAGCCGGAAGGTGCGGGTCGCAACTCCCTGCGACGCACGGCGATTGCCTCGTGTGGCTGCGCCAGCGATTGTGGTGTCCACGGCCACGATCACGCGGGTGCCTGGACATCCAAGCTGCCGATCGCCGACCTGAAGGGCTTCTTCGGAGCGCTGGGTTGCTCCTGCTGGGCGGTTTAAGCCCGGCAAGGTGAATGTAAAAACCTTCGAACGGGCAGCGGAGTGCCGCTGCCCGTTTCCCGCGTACAGAAGGACCGTTCCATATCCAGTATTGCGAAAATAACAATTATATCGAAACTATTGATGCAATTGTTGGCGATAATTGTTTCGGTCAATATCGCTCCATCAAATGAACCCAGCGCCGCTCGCACCGACCGGCCAAGATCGCAGGAGCACAAAATGACCGATCCATCTTCAACACTTCGCCTTCGCGGGCTGCTTGCAGACGTCGTTGCCGCGCCTGTCACCAGAACCGTGGCACTTCTGGCGCTCTGCTCGGCCTATATTCAGGGGCCGCTCACCAAGATCTTCGATTTTCCTGGCGCAATCGGCGAGATGAACCACTTCGGTCTTCATCCGGCAGCCGCAATTGCCGTTGTTGTCATCGTTTTTGAGCTTACAGCCTCCGCAATGGTGGTGTCCGGCTTCCTGCGCTGGGCAGGTGCTCTGGCACTCGCAGGCTTCACGCTTCTGGCCACCTTCATCGCTCTTCGGTTCTGGGAAATGGCACCCGGCATGGACCGCATGATGGCCACGAACGCCTTCTTCGAGCATCTCGGTCTCGCTGGCGCCTTTGTCACCGTTGCCGCAATCGATCTTACGAAAGGAAAAGGCAAATGAGTGCCGCAAAATCCTCCGCGAGCAGCTTTGCTCCCCTTGCGCAACCGGTCTTTGCTGTCCTTTGGGCAGCCACGGTTCTGGGTAATACCGGTAGTTTCATGCGCGATGTCGCCAGTTCCTGGCTGATGACTGATCTGTCCGCCTCACCGGCGGCGGTTGCCATGGTTCAGGCCGCCGGAACCCTGCCGATCTTCCTGCTGGCCATCCCGGCCGGTGTGCTGACCGATATTCTCGATCGCCGCAAGTTCCTGATCGCCGTGCAGCTGCTGCTGGCTTCGGTCAGCGTCAGCCTCATGATCCTCGCTCACACCGGAATGCTGTCCGTCAGCGCCCTGATCGGCCTCACCTTCCTTGGCGGCATCGGTGCTGCGCTGATGGGGCCGACCTGGCAGGCGATCGTGCCGGAACTGGTGAAACGCGAGGATGTCAAAAGTGCCGTCGCATTGAACTCGCTGGGCATCAACATTGCCCGTTCCATCGGCCCGGCGGCCGGCGGCATCCTGCTTGCAGCATTCGGCGCGGCCTTCACCTACGGTGCCGATGTCGCAAGTTACTTCGTCGTCATCGCCGCACTTCTCTGGTGGCCGCGGGCAAAGAACGCCAATGATGCGCTGGCCGAAGGTTTCTTTGGCGCATTCCGGGCGGGCCTTCGTTATACCCGCGCCAGTCGGCCGCTGCACGTCGTCCTGTTGCGTGCAGCAATCTTCTTTGCCTTCGCCAGTGCCGTCTGGGCCCTGCTGCCGCTCGTTGCCCGCCAGCTTCTTGGTGGCGATGCAAGCTTCTACGGTATCCTGCTTGGCGCTGTTGGCGCCGGGGCTATCGGTGGCGCGCTGGTTATGCCGAAGCTGCGTGAGCGCTTCAATTCCGACGGGCTGCTGCTCGGCGCGGCCATCATTACCGCAATCGTTATGGCTGTATTGTCGCTTGCCCCTCCGAAGTGGGCTGCCATCCTCGTCCTGCTTTTCCTCGGCGGTGCGTGGATCACGGCTTTGACGACGCTCAACGGTGCCGCTCAGGCGGTTCTGCCGAACTGGGTGCGCGGCCGTGGACTTGCCGTCTATCTCACCGTCTTTAATGGCGCGATGACGGCCGGCAGCCTCGGCTGGGGTGCGGTTGGTGAAGCCACCGGCGTGCCGGGAGCGTTGCTGATCGGCGCTGCGGGATTGCTGGTTGCCGGTCTCGTCATGCACCGCCTGAAACTGCCTGCCGGCGATGCGGATATGGTGCCATCCAACCATTGGCCGGAACCGCTCGTTGCCGAGCCGGTGGCCCATGATCGCGGTCCTGTTCTGATCCTCATCGAATACCATGTCGAAAAGCATCACCGCACCGCTTTCCTGCATGCACTCGATGAACTTTCCCAGGAACGCCGGCGTGATGGTGCCTACGGTTGGGGCGTAACCGAGGACTCTGCCGATCCTCAGAAGATCGTCGAATGGTTCATGGTGGAATCCTGGGCGGAACACCTGCGCCAGCACCACCGGGTCTCCAACGCCGACGCGGATTTGCAGGGTAAGGTACTCGCTTATCATTCTGGTCTGGAAAAGCCGGTCGTGCGACACTTCCTCACAATCAATCGGCCCGGCAAAGCCTGAATGCAAATGTAAGACGGGGAGGGGCACAATGCCCCTCCCATAATTTCAAAACTAGCGATGTTCGCTCTCGCGGCGGCGTTCAACCTACGGGACTGGGCACATTACCCTTTTGGGGCCGTAAACTTCTCGAACTTGGCACCCTCGATGCACGTTGCACTTCCGCAAGATTTATCGGTCGCGCCCGTGTATTTTTGTCGAAGTGCAGATGGCACTGCGGAGCAGGGATGCAAGAGATGGCCCAGTCAAGTTACGAAGCGCGGCTCGACCGTGTCAACGACTATATCCACCTCCATATCGAGGAGGATATCCATTTCGAGCAACTGGCCGAAATCGCCTGCCTGTCGCCTTATCACTGGCACCGGATTTATGTCGCGATGCGTGGTGAGACAATCACCGCGACAATCCGGCGCTTGCGGTTGTTGCGCGCAGCTAACCGGCTGGCGAATTCCGACATGTCCCTCGCCATGATCGCGGCACGCGCTCGCTACGGTTCGGCCGATGCGTTCGGGCGCGCGTTCAAGGATGCCTATGGCATGACGCCGATGGCCTATCGTGAAAACGGTTCTCACGCGGCCTTCAAGACCGCGAACAGGGAGCGGGATGCAAACGGCTTTCCGATCTTCATCGAGACGCTGCCATCAACCCGGTGCGCTGCCGTTGCCCATACCGGCCCCTACATCCAGATCGACCGCGCAATGGGCCGGCTGTTCACCCAGCTTTCGACGCAGGGCATCACCCCACCGGAGCCGAGAATGGTGGCTGTCTTTTTCGACGATCCCGATCTGGTTCCGGTGGATCGATTGCGGTCGCAGGCCTGCATTCCGGTCGGTGAAGAGATTACGCTTACGCCACCTCTCGTGGACACGGTTCTTCGCGGTGGCCTCTATGTGCGCCTGCGCTACAAAGGTCCCTACGCGGATATGAAGGATGCCTATCGCTGGCTCTTTGGCGTCTGGCTCCCCGGCTCAGGTTATGAGGAGGACGATGCGCCGACCTTTGAAGCCTATCTCAACGACCCGCGCGACACGCCGCCCCATGACCTCCTCACCGATATCCATCTGCCGCTGAAGGCTCACCAGCCGCTGGGGGTATTGTGATGTGCGACCACTATGCGGAACCGCCGATGCCAAACGTGGTTTCCGCAGCCTTCGAGGCTTTTTCGGAACCGACCCGTAGCCAACTCCTCCGTATTCGCTGCCTGATCTTCGAGGTGGCAGAAGAGACCCCCGGTGTCGGCCCTCTGACGGAAACGCTCAAATGGGGCGAGCCAGCCTATTTGACCGCCGCCACTCGCAGCGGCAGCACGATCAGGCTCGGCGTCCTGAAATCACAGGCCGACACCGCTGCTATCCTGTTCAACTGCCAAACGTCTTTGGTGGAAACCTTTCGCACTCAATTTCCAGATGCCTTTGCCTATCACGGCAACAGAGCAATCCTGCTGCCGCCATCTGCACCCTTGCCGGAGCCAGCTCTTTCCATCTGTCTGGCGATGGCGCTCACCTACCATCACCGGACACTCCTCACGATCAATCGTCCAGGGAAAGCGTGAACCGAAAAAAGGGGCCAAACGGCCCCTTTTCTTATTGCTTCGGACGCGTGTAGGTCGGGATCAGAGTGTCCCGTGTTTTTCCTGCAAAAGCCGGATGGCGAGATGCTGAAGCAGAATGATCGTCTTGGCGTCGCGAATTTCGCCGCGGCTGATCATCCGCATCGCCTCGGGCAGGGTAACTTCAAGGACATCGATGTCTTCTCCCTCGTCAGCCGAGCCGCCGCCCGCGCCCACTTTGTGTTTCTCGGCATATTCGCCGTAGAAAAAGGCGAGATATTCGGTAACCGATCCGGGACTCATATAGATATCGAACAGATGTGTGAGTTCGGAAACCTCATAACCGGTTTCCTCCATCAGTTCCGCACGCATTCGCGTCGCCGGTTCTGCACCTTCCAGCAACCCTGCCGGTGTCTCGATCAGTGATTCCAGACCGCCGTTCAAAAGAACCGGCAACCGGAACTGGCGCGTCAGCAAAACATGGTCGTTTGCGGGATTGTACAACAGGCATGTCGCACCGTTGCCACGATCATAGGCCTCCCGGGTCTGCTTCTGCCAGCTTCCATCCCTCAGCTGGAGTTCATACTCATATTTGGTCAGCCGTCCCCAATCATCCGCCAACACGCGTTCGGAAATTGGGCGGTAAACACTGCTATCCATCAAGTCACCTCGTTTTCATCTGTCTTTCAAAGGCCGTGCAACCGGCCTTCGACATGCGTGCACGTTTCGCCACCGACCCATATCTGGCCGGCATCATCGCGGGTCAGGTAAATGCGGCCGCGACGGCCAAGGCGCGTTCCTTGAGCGGCGACATAGTCTTCCGCGACCATACCGGTGGCAAACAGCCATTGCGCCAGCGAGGCGTTGAGGCTTCCGGTAACGGGATCTTCGGCAATAGCGCCCAGATGATCACTGAAGAAGGCGCGAACCTCGAAGGAAGCCTCGCTGCCTTCCGCATGAGGGCCGACCACACCGATATCAATCCGGCCTGGCCAGCTGCGGACCGGGTTAAGGGCAAGTACCTTTTCGGCCGATGCCAGCCTGATCCCCAGCCAACCGGGACCATTGTCGATCCAGGCGGCATCAACGATATCTTGGGCTTCGATCCCCAACAGCTGCCGCGCCTCTTCCAGTTCGGCCGGTGTCGGCGCACCGGAACGGATGAGTGGCGGCGCTACAAAAGAAAGCCGCCCATGCGCGCGCCGGATCGTGACCAGTCCCGCGCCGCATTCCTGAACGATGCCCGTTTCGTTCTTGGGTGAGCCGTTGGCGGAGAGCCAGGCATGGCAAGTGCCAAGCGTGGGATGCCCGGCAAAAGGCAACTCCCTGTCGAGTGAGAATATCCTGACCCGGTAGTCAGCCTGCGGATGCGTCGGCGGCAACAGAAAGGTGGTTTCGGACAAATTGAACCACCGCGTCAGCTGCTGCATTTCATCCGTCGTCAGTTTGTCGGCGCCGGTGACAACGGCCAGCGGATTGCCGGAAAGCGGCCCGGAGCCGAATACGTCGATCATCTGGATAGCATAGGTCATGACATCGTCTTTCAGTTTGGATCAATTGGCAGCGCCGAGGTTGGGCCATCAGCTTTACCAGACAAGCAGTTTGAGCCCCGCAACCGCAAACACGGCAGAAAGTACAGATTCGATCCAGCGCCGCAATCTGGTGTAAAGCGCAATCATCGAGGCGGTTGAGAAAAGCAGGGCATAGCTGCCGAATACGATAATGCCGAGAATGGCGCAGCCGCCGATAATTGCCGGCAACATGCCGGCGGGCGCGTCTTCGCGAAACCCCAGCGACATGATCGCTATCCATGACAGAATGGCCTTCGGATTTCCGATATGCATCAAAAGGCCCTGCCGATAAAGCGCCCGATAAGGTGGCGTCGCACGCCTGGTATTCGTCCGTGCAAAGTCGGATGCTGGCTTCAGGGCCGACCTGCCGGCACGAAAGGCGAGATAAAGCAGGTAGAAACCGCCGGCGATCTTGATGACGAAAAGCGCCTGGGCATAGGCGGCGAGCACGGCGGACAGGCCAGTTGCAGTCAGGACCGCCCATAAAAGCGAGCCGGTAATGACACCGGCCGCCAGAGCAAGGGCCGGCAGACGGCCGTCACGCATTGCCGTTGCCATGATGGCCATGTTGCTTGGCCCCGGACTGGCGGTGGCAATGAGATATGTGCCGTAGACGAGGGCAAGCTGGCTGGCGATCACGAGGGCTTTCTCCGGAAATCAAAAGGCTTGTCCGCACTATTGCGGGAGATCGCCGCGGTGAACGATGTGGACCTTGTTCCCGTCGGGGTCGCGCAGATAGGCGCCGAAATAACCGTCGCCATAGTTCGGACGCAGACCGGGGGCGCCCTCGTCCGTTCCGCCATGTGCCATCCCGCCGGCATGGGCCTCGTTCACCGCCTCCTTCGAGGGGGCCAGAAAGGCGACCATGCTGCCGTTGCCAACCGTGGCCGCTTCGCCGTTGAAGGGACGATAGACATAAAAGCGCGGCAAGGGAGATCGCGTGGCCACCCAGCAAAGCGCCGCAGGCCCGCCGTCGGGTGTAATTGCCCGGCGTTTCAGGCCGAGTGGGGCAAGCACGGCATCATAGAAATGCCCCGCCCGCTGTAGATCACGCGTTCCGACGGTTACGTGGCTGAACATTCGAACCTCAATGCGCCCGCCAGAATGGCTGTCGCCTGTTGCAAAGTGTGGATTTCATTCAGCACCGTCATAGCCTATGTTACACTTACTGGTTATTGAAATAGTGTAACGTGACACTTTTAACGAGGTTACGACCGTGCTGCTGCAATCCCCCTGGGTGCCTCGCCTTGCGGATATCGAGGCGAATGCCACTGAACGGCTGGTGCTTGCACTTGCCGACGACATTATCGAGGGACGGTTGACGGGCGGTGCCCGTCTGCCAGCCCATCGCGATCTCGCGTGGAAACTGGGCGTAGGCCTTGGCACGGTGACGAAAGCCTATGCGGTTCTTGAACGGCGTGGCCTGACGCGTAGCGTCAAGGGCCGGGGAACATTCGTGGCACTTCAGGAAGCGCATGGTGACCGGCAGATCGACCTCTCGTCCAACGCGCCGCCGGCCACGCTCAACCCCCGCATTCTGGCAAAGACGCTGACCGGGATCGCCCGCAAGATCGATGCGGATCATTTCAACCTCTATGCTCCTCCCGCCGGGCATGTGGAACATCGCCGTGTTCTGGCCCGCTGGCTCGAAACGCTGGGCTTGTCCGTTGATCCCTCACATCTGGTGCTGACGAGTGGTGCCCGTCAGGCGCTGGCGCTGGCCTTCGACCTTGCCTGTGGCCCAGACGGCCTGCTGCTGACCGAGCGGATCACCTATCCCGGTGCGCTCGCACTTCTTAGGCGCAAAGGATGCCGGATGCAGGGTGTGGAGATCGATACCGAGGGAATGGTGCCGGAGGCGCTGGCGGAAGCACTTGGTGGCACGGAACCACACGGCCGCAGGGCGGTCTATCTGACGCCGACATTGCACAATCCGACAACCGCCACCATGGGTGCGGCGCGGCGGCAGGCCATTGCGGATATTTGCCGTCGGGCAGGTGTCTGGATCATCGAGGACGGCGTTTATGCGGCATCCGATCCGGGTGGTTTGCTCCCGCTGGCGTCGCTCGCTCCTGATATCTCGTTTCATGTGAACGGGCTTTCCAAGTCGCTCGGTCCTGGTTTGCAGATCGGCGTGCTGGCATTGCCGGAAGGGCAGAAGGATGCAGCGGAACGCCTTTTGCAGGATGTGCCGATGGCTCCCTCGGCACTCTCCTGCGCGGTGGTCGAGGACTGGCTGACAACCGGCGTCATCTCGTCGATCCAGCGTGATCTGCGCCATGAGGCACGGCGGCGCTCCGGTCTTGCCGTTTCCCTTCTCGGCGTGAGCGAACTTATCTCGCATCCCGATGCATATAATGTCTGGCTACCGATGGAGCGTGACGCCGCTAATCGTTTCGTATCCATCGCAGCCGCAAGCGGAATAAAGCTGACCGCTCCAGAGTCCATGATGGTGGATCGGCAAGATCAGGCGAGTGGTATTCGGCTTTGCCTCGGCAGTCCGTCATTCGACGACTTGACCGGGGCGATAACGCTTCTGGCGGGGCTGCTGAGGCGGCGGCCTGACGCCGCCGGAGCCAATATCACCATCAAACAAAAGAGACCCGACAGCCATGAATAATCGCCCTGTTGTACCGGACCAGGATGCGTGGGAAGCCTGGAGCCCTGCCGAACTGTCGCGGCGACTGGGCGGGATAGCAAAACCTTGGTGTGTCGTCGGCGGCTGGGCTCTTGATCTGTGGCACGGACAGAAGACGCGCGAGCATGACGATCTCGAATTCACGGTTCTGCGTGAAGATTTGAGCGTCTTTCGGCGTGAATTGAAAGACATGCAATTTTACACCGTTAATGACGGCGTACTCGAACTGTTGGCCGCAGATCAGGAGCCGGCGACGGAGATATTCCAGATATGGTGCTTCGATCGCGCCGCCGGCCGCTGGCGGGCCGATATGATGATCGAGCCGGGAACGAATGACTTATGGGTCTACAAGAGGGATCCGCAGATTACACGGTCCCGCACCGAAATGGTGGTGCTGACCGCTGATGGTATCCCTTATCTCAATCCTTCCGCAGCGCTCCTGTTCAAGGCAAAGTACCGCCGTCCCAAGGACGAAGAGGACTTCGCAAATGCCGCGCCGAAATTGCCCGCGCCTGAGCGTCGGTGGCTGCGGGATTGTCTTGATCGCCTGCATCCGGGCCACGACTGGGCAAAGGCGCTGTAGGCGTCGAATTTCGCCTATTGCGTGATCCGCTCCAGCACGCGGCTTAAAGCCTGCTTCAATGCGTCCGAACCGCCATTGCTGTCGAAGTCCTGCAGGACCTGCTCGTTCAGTCCACCCTTGGTGGCGAACTCACGGCTGAGATCGGTGAAGTTGGTGTCCTTGCCCGCAAGGAGCGCCACTTCGGAAAGCCCGGCGAAGAGGGGCGCAAGATAGGCGCGACCCTTTTCTTCCGGCAGACCGTTTTCGGCGAGCCACTCCGTCGTCTGTTGCAGGATGCCGAAATAGGTGGCCATCAGAGCGCTTGCGGCGGCGAGAAGGTCGTATTCCGCCTTGGTCTCGCATTCCACCGCATTGCCGAGCACATTGAAGATTGCGGCGGTCTCCGCATTGGACGGATAAACGGCGGTGACGCCCTTGCGCCGGGCGACAAAGGGCAGGGGGATCGCCTGTGTGAGACGCACATCCGCGCCGATCCAGTCGAGCAGCGCTTGCCGGTCGGTTGCGGCAACGACGCTTATGACCTTCTGGCCATCGCGAAACCGCAGGGGCCGGATGACGTCTTCGGCAACCTGCGGGCGGATCGCCAGAACGACGGTATCGCAGCCGTCAACGATTGCCTGATTGTCACTGGTGACGATCACATGCAGAAAATCGGTGGCGAGCTTCGCAGAAATATCCGCACTGCGCTGGGACACCATGACATGCGGCACGGCGACAGGCTTGCTGAGCAACCCCCGCACCATCGCATCGGTGATCGCGCCGGTTCCGATAAAACCAATTTTCTGAGGAAGGGACATGATGACTCCGTGCGGCGAGGGCCGAAATATATGTCGGTCGCCAAGTTTTCACGCAATGCTAAATTTTCCAACCGGAATTGTCGACAAGGAGATGGCCGATTTCCTGATCGCTACGTTAGTGACCCGGATGCAAGGCGTCATTGAGATACATGCAGGTCAGCATCGTGAACACATATGCCTGAATAGCGGCCATCAGGAACTCCAATGCCGTGATCGCGACCGTCATGAAAAGCGGCGCGATGGCGCCGACCATCCCAAGAGCATTGATGCTCGCCAGCGATACGACAAAACCGGCAAAGACTTTCAGGGTGATGTGACCGGCAAGCATGACGGCAAACAGGCGGACGGAGTGGCTGACCGGGCGCGAAATATAGGAGATGATTTCGATTGGCACGATGATGGGCGCGAGAATAACCGGGATTCCGGCCGGTTTGAACAGGCCGAGAAAGCGGATGCCGTGTTTGAATAGGCCATAGAGCGTGATGGTGCCGAACACCATCATGGCAAGACCGAATGTGACGATGATCTGGCTTGTGACGGTGAAAGCGTAAGGAAACATGCCGATCATGTTCGCAAACAGAATGAACATGAAAAGCGAGAAGACGAAGGGGAAGAACCGCATTCCCTGCTCACCGGTATTGTCACGCAGGGTCTTGGCGACGAACAGGTAAAGCATTTCCGCACTGGATTGCCACCGGCCGGGCACGAGGCGGGCCTTGCTGGTCGCCAGAAGCAGGAATGAACTCGCCAGAGTGACGGTTAGAAACATGTATGCCGAGGCATTGGTGAAGCTGAGATCGATATCGCCGATGGTGATTTCAACGAGAGATTTGACTTCGAATTGTTCGATAGGGCCGGCCATGGAAGGTCCTTCAGTAAATTGCGGCAATGACGGGGATACATTGATGCTCGAGGTCGCGGCTGTGCCGGACGCAGGAAGACTGCGCATTTGGTGGAGCATCAGAAATGGGGAGGGTGGTCGCTACGTCGGTCATCCTGATCCCAAGATTGAGAATCAGGGCCGTCCCCGCAACGCTTCAAGGCGCGGGTCGTCCCGCACGAGCGCTTTCTAGCCAAATCGTCGGCGGGTGGCAATGGCTTTCGGGCAAAGGTACCGGCGCGGAGACCGATAAATTGCTGGAACCTGCAGCAGCTTTCCTGAAAGCACGGCAAAGAAAAACGCGGTCGCCTTCGGGCTGACCGCGTTTTTCTTTGTTGTCGTAACGGGCAATATGACCTTACGTGTCTTTCTGTGGCTGCTTTCCGGAAGCTGGTCGATCAGCGGAATTCGTGATCGAGGCCGCCAGCAGGGCCTGTGTCGGGTCGGTACCCTTGAAACCGGCCTGTGCCAGAATTTCGTCTAGAACCGGCTTCTGCGCGGTAAAGCTGAGAAGCTGGCTTGAAAGATCGCCCAAGCCATTGCCGCTTTGCCCGTTGCCGCTGCCACCAAGTGCACCGGCCAGATTGCCGGCGCTGAAGATGCGGATATCGGAAATCTTCTCGATGGGTTTCATCGCTTCGGCAAGCGCCTCGGGGATGATGGCGATCCTCGCACGGGCGAGTTCGAATTCGATGATATCGCCGGAAAGTGCGTTGCGCGCATCGTTCTTTGCCCTTTCCGCCTGCGCCTCCGCATCGCCAAGCGCGATGATGCCTTCGGCGCGGATTTTTGCGGCTTGCGCCTCGGCTTCTGCGCCGATCTTGGCGGCGGCGGCCAGGTTTTCCGCAGCCTCCCGCTCGGCTTCCGCTTTCACGGTGATCGCTGTCGCTTCCTGTTCGGCGGCCTTGCGAGCGTCGATCACGGCAATACGTTTGGCACGTTCGGCGATTTCCACTTCGCGTGCAGTCGCAACCTGTTCTTCCGCTGTGATAGCGGCAGCTTTTGCCTCGTCTGCTTTGGCACGGGCGGCCTGTTCCTGCTCCACCTTCTGCGCGACGGCGATGGCCGCTTCGATACGTGCCGTTTCAGTGATCTTGCGTGCCTCCGCCTCGCGTTCGGCAATGCCGCGCTCGGCCTCGATGCGGGCGGTTTCCCGTGCCTGACGGGCTTCCGCATCCCGCTCGGCAATGCCACGCTCCGTATCGAGCTTTGCCGTTTCCTCGTTGAGACGGGCCGCCTGTTCGGCTCTTGCCGCTTCCGCGCGGGTTTCCGCAGTCTTGTTTGCGATATCGCGCTCCTGCGTCAACTCAGCGTCGCGCTGTTCGCGTTCGATGGTCAGGCGTCGCAGTACCGCTTCGCGGTCCTTGGTGGCAATTTCGACTTCATTGTCGCGGACGATCTGGTTGCGCTCGCGTTTGCGCTCTTCGGTGATCCTCGTGAGCGCCGTCAAACCCTCGGCATCGAAGGTGTTGTTGGGGTTGAAGTGCTTGATGTCGGTCTGGTCGAGCCGGGTCAGCGAGACCGATTCCAGTTCCAGGCCGTTGGATTGCAGATCGTGAGCGACGGCTGCCTGGACCGATTTGACGAATTCGGCGCGCTGTTCCTGCAGATCGCGCAGCGACATGGTCGCAGCAACCGAGCGCAAACCATCGACAAACTTCGCTTCGACAAGGGATTTCAGCGCATCTGCGTCATTTGTCCGGTCCCCGAGTGTCTGGGCGGCGAGCGCAATGTTTTCGGCGTCCGGTTTCACGCGCACATAAAATTCGGCGGTGATGTCGGCGCGCATGCGGTCCTTTGTGATCAGCGATTCATGCTCGGATCTTTTGACCTCCAGCCGCAGCGTGCTGAGCGAGACCCAGGAGTAGGAGTGGAAGATCGGCAGAATGATCGCGCCGCCGTCGAGAACGACTTTTTTGCCGCCGAGGCCGGTTCTGACATAGGCTTTATCGCGCGTTGAGCGCGTGTAAAGCGATGTCATGATGATGCCGATGACGACGATCGCTGTAACGATGGCCCCGGCAATCAGGCTCAAAGAAAAGAAATCCATGGTGAGTTAGCCCCTGTTATGCCCGCTATGATAAATTTCGAGATCCGGCGGCGCCGGAATGGCTTGGAAAAGCCCGTCCGCGCCGTCGACGATCAATACCTGTGCGCCCGTATCGATCGTGTGACCGGATGCGGCTTGCGCGCGCAGGAAGTGAATATTGTCATGCCGGTCTTTGACCCGCACGGTACCGGGTTTGCCCTGATCGAGAGGTCCGATGGTGACCGTGCCAACAAGTCCCAGAAAATCGGCCTGTTCGAGTGCGTTTGTCTCATCGCGTGGAATGATTTTCGCAACGGCCAGGCTGAGTGACCGTGTCGTCGGAATGCTGGCGGCGAGTGCGCCGGTCACGGCCGCATAAAGCGGTAACGGCCCAAGGAATGTTGCAGAAGCGATTGCCTGGATGGAAAAACCGGCGACGGAAAAAGCCGAGAGCAGGATAACCGCTAGAACAAGTAGTGGCACACCACCGGCGTTGAGCCAGGACATCCAGCTGCCGAGCAATCCCGCTTCGGTATCGCCTGGCGCGTGATAGCTGAAGCTGTCATCAATAAGCCCTGAAGCCGATATGCCAAGCAGAACCGAGACAAGTTCAACGATGCCTAGTCCGGCGACCGTCAGCAGGGCGATCCAGAAGGGAGCAGTGCCTGGCTGGACAATGCCCTCCATCAGCGTTGTCCCTCGCGGAATGCCTTGAGACGTGCTTCGATTGCGCTCTGACGCTGCATGCGGCCGAGTTCCTCAACCTCTGCTGCGCCGTTGTTGGGCTTGGCCGGGGTGCCGGTTACCCTTTCGATGGCGTCGAGCGCGTCCGCCAGGCGGCGGTCGTTGCGCTGGGATGGGGTCGTATCGGCCGTGGGCGTGATGCGTTCGGCGCGCTTGGCGTCCTCAAGCCGCTTTTGCGCATCCGCCTTGGCAGAGGCGACGCTGCGCAACGTGGTTTCAGCCTCTGCAATTTCGGCGGCATTCTCGAGGATAGCCTTGTTCAGCGCCTCGCGCTGCGCCTCCAGATCGATCTGCAGCCCGGTAGCCGCCCGTGCCAGATCCTCGCGGCCGTTTTCGAGCCCGATCCTGATTTTGTCGTCGAGATCGCGGATTTCCTCGTCGAGATCGGCGGCCTTGGCCTTCAGGCGATGGCCGGCGGCAACCGCCACGCCGAGTGCGGATCGTGCCTCCTCGGCGATCTTTGCGATTTCCCGCACCGCCTGTTGTGCGACTGCGACCGGATTGGATGCCTCCGCCGCATCGACGGCGGTGTTCATGACACCGGCGATGACACGGCCGAGTCGGCCGAGAATACCTTCATTGTTCATCGAAGCCTCCCTGTTTGGTTGGAAACCGGCTTTTATGCCGGCATGGATGCTGATGGTTTCGCCTTCAAAAACGAGGCGTGCTTCTGAAAAGTCATTCCAGCCGTCCTGATAGCCCCGCACGATATAGGGCACCACGACGCGGCCCGAGAGGGTGGCGATGCTGAGAGTGTCCGGCCCCTTGACCGAAAACAGCTTGCTGTCGAGCGGGATGTCCCGCACCGGCTCCTGCGGATCACGATGGCTATGGTCACGCAAAGCCAGCGTCACCATTCGGGAAGGAAGGCCGGTCTTGGCCCTGATTTCTTCGTAAGCTGCTGCATGCAGCACAACGAGATTGGCGCCTTCGGTCTGGTCGAGGATCGCCATTGCACGCCGATATGCAAAGAGTGTTTCTTCGAGAGAAGACCGGTCCTCCTCCGACAGATTGAGTGCCAAAACGACGTTAGACAACAGTTTCGTGCTCATACGAAATATATAAAGCACTTCATTGGTGCTTTCAAGGAGGTGCTGCGAAATATCGGCGAATTTTTCAACCCTGCATAGATTTATTTCCCGCTTCAGATGTACTTTAGGCCGTGCCAAACCATCGGGCAGCGGCCTCTGTAATTTCATCCTCGTCAGGAATGGAATCCGTGGCCCATGCGACAATCCCGTCGGGACGCACTAACACGACGCTTAATCCCAGCTGGTCCATGGCGTTACCTGCGACATATGAGATCCGCCCGGCCCAACGACCAGCCAGCGCTTCAGGCGATGCATCGGCGCCAAAGTTTAGAAACAGACCTTTTCCCTCCCTCAGAAGTTCGCCGATCTTCCTCCCGTCAGCCAGTTCGAAGTCCGGAACGTTGCGGCCAACCAGCGGATGGTTGCCGCCAAGGTCATAATGGAGGGAAATACCCCATACACGCTCGGCGAAATATGTCGCGCCGTCACGGGTTTCGATGAGATCGCGGATGATGGCCTCCAGCGCCCGCGTGCTTCGGCTTGGGCGCATGAGCGCGACCTGGGCGCGTGACCAGTCGAGGACCTGCGCGCCCACCGGGTGCCGCTCGCTCGTATAGCTGTCCAGCAATCCACCCGGCGCATCGCCACGGATCGTTGCTGCAAGCTTCCAGCCAAGATTGATCGCATCGCCCAGTCCGAGATTAAGTCCCTGGCCGCCGAGCGGCGAGTGGATATGTGCGGCATCTCCCGCCAGCAATACCCGGCCGTTGCGGTAGGTCGTTGCCTGATAGGCGCGATCCGTCCAGGTGGTTGCGAGTTCAAGGCTCGTCACGGTGACGTCGGTGCCGGAAACATGCCGCAATACTGTCTGCACATGTTCTCGTGTTATAGGGTGGGTTCGGTGAAACCGGCCACCGTCGAAATCTACCATCGCGATGATCCCGGGTTCTTGATAGGTGTACATGCCGGTCGGCGTGTAGTGGCGGCCCGGAACGAGTTTTTCCGGATCTGCCATTTCGACCATCACGGAATAGCCCGTGAATTCGGGATCGGTGCCGATAAAATCGAAACCGCCCGTTTTGCGCACGGTGCTGCGGCCGCCATCGCAGCCAATGAGCCAGCGCCCGCAAAATGCCTGACCGTCGGCATGAACGGTCACGGCCTCGTCCGATTGCTCGAAGCCTTCAACACCGGCGCCACGCCTGATCTCGGCCCCCATTGCGGTTGCGCGTTTCTCTAGAACAGATTCGATCTCTGCCATGCTGGAGGCCATGGCGACAGGCATCGAACCGGGCAGGCGATAGGGCCATTTCGATGTATCGACATTGTCGTGGAAGAACTGAATGCCGGCGAAGTGGCCGCCCGGTCGGCGTTTCTGGTGCATCCAGTGAGCGGCCAACGCGTTGCTGCCGTTCGATTGTTCTTTCGCCTGCTGTTCGGCAATATCATCCAGCAAACCACGACGATGGAAGCTTTCGATGGTGGGTGCGGAAAGGCCGCGCATGCCGAAGGGGAGTTTCTTTAGCGGGGAATAAGGGTCCGGCGCTTGTTCCAGCACCAGTACGGAGAGGTTTGCGAGACGCAGCTCGCAGGCGAGAAACAGGCCGACCGGACCGGCACCGGCGATCACGACATCATAAATCTCTGGTGTATTTGGCATGAACTGCTCCTTTGGGTCGTTCGACCGGAGCGGCTCGTCGTTTTTGACAACCACACGGACGAACAAATTGACGCCTGAACAGCGCCGTTGTTCGTCGTGGGACTCATGCACAGGGCATGGACAGATCTTTCGTTTTCGAAAGGACTTGGGCTAGACCACACCAAGTCGTGCCTTTTTCGACGCGTGTTCTATAGCGCCGGAACAATCGGCTGGCAAGAGTTGCCATCCCTCACAGTCACGCCCGATGCTCCCGGAAAGCGGCGGTGAGTGCGCGCAGCGCCTCGCGGGATCTGCTGTCGGTAAGGGTGGAGAACATGATGATCTCCGTGGGCGGAAGCGGCGGCAGGCCGAAACGCTGGCTCACCTCGATAGTGCCGGGCGGCGCCAGCCGGCAGGAGAAGGCTGAAATGGCGAGCCCTGCCGAGACGGCTGCGCTCACCATCGACGATGTGCCGCCCAGAAAGACTTCCGTCCACGCGATGGCGGCGGAATCCAGCGCGCGGGCGGCGATGTTGCGCACGCCGCAGGTTGGCGAAAGCGCTGCCAGCCGCAAGGGTTCGCCCTGACGATGTTCGAATTGCGGGGCTGCGAACCAGCCGAAATGCTCCTGCCCAAGCACCTCGCCATCGCGCCTGTCGTCTTCGCGCCGGATGATTGCGGCGTCTATTTCACCCCGGTCGAAAGCGTCCAGCAAGTTGCGGGAATGGTCCATCCGCACTTCAATTGTCAGTCCCGGATCATGTGCGTTGAGCCGCGCCAGCAGGGTCGGCACTTCCGGCCCGGCAACGTGCGCGGCAATGCCAAGGCCGAAACGTCGGCGCGAGGCGAAAAGGCCGACTATGGCGCGATCATGCGCCGCAAGGAATTCGCGGGCGGGCGCGAGAAATACGGCGCCCTGCGCCGATAGTCGCACCGAACGTGGCGTCCGTTCAATCAGCCGCTGACCGAGCCGGTCTTCCAGCCGCTTCAGCTTGACGCTGATGGCGCCCTGTGTGGTTCCGAGCGCTTCGGCGGCGCGGGTAAAGCTCTGATGATCGGCGATCGTCACGAAGGCCTGGACGGCATCCACATCCAGCGTGGTCATATCCATAATCCTGATTTGTTGTCTCTGAAATATCCAATCATCCAATTCAGTTATGGTCAAGCTTTGGTTAGTTTGCCTCCGGCTCTGCAACTCACGGACTGGAGCGAGTGCGGCTTCCGCCATGACAGGATTTCGCCGCGACGGTCCGAACCATAAAAGGCTGAAGAATGACCCTTGCCGTTACCGCCCCAACCGGCAGCAGAAGCGTCCTCGCGCTCGCTGCCGTCTGTCTCTCCGCCCTGATGTTCGGACTGGAAATCTCCAGTGTGCCGGCGATCCTGCCAACGCTCGAACAGGTGCTGCATGCGGATTTCCGGCAGCTTCAGTGGATCATGAACGCCTATACGATCGGCGTGACAATGGTGCTGATGGCGACGGGGGCGCTGGCCGACCGTTTCGGCCGCAAGCGTGTCTTCGTTGCGAGCATTGTCGCTTTCGCCTTTTCCTCCCTCGCCTGCGGCATGACGGAAAGCGTTGCGGTGTTGATCGGCGCGCGTTTCCTTCAGGGCCTGAGCGGCGGGGCAATGCTGGTGTGCCAGATCGCCATCCTGTCGCACCAGTTTCGCACGGCGCGCGAGCGCGGCATGGCGTTCGGCTGGTGGGGTATCATTTCCGGCGTGGGGCTCGGTTTCGGCCCGATCATCGGCGGCGCCATCGTTGCGCTTTGGAGCTGGGAATGGGTGTTCCTCGTTCACGTGGCGCTCAGCGTCGTGACATTGCTGCTTGCCGTGGGTGGCATCACGGAATCACGCGATCCGGAGGCGACGCGCCTCGATCTTGCCGGCATCACCACGCTTTCGGTTGCCGTATTCTGCCTTGCCTTTTTCATCACGCAGGGGCCGGAACTCGGCTTTGCCAGTCCAAAGGCGCTTTTGATCCTTGGCGTGTCGGCCGCAAGTTTCATTACTTTCGTCATCGTGGAAAAGCTTGCTCCGAGACCGATGTTCGACTTTTCCGTGTTCCATATCCGGCCTTTTTCCGGGGCTATCATCGGTTCGGCGGCGATGAACATCAGCTTCTGGCCGTTCATGATCTATCTGCCGATCTGGTTTCAGGCAGGCCTTGGTTATGACAGCGTCACCGCCGGTCTCGGCCTGCTCGCCTATACGCTGCCCGCGCTGGTCGTGCCGCCATTGGCCGAGCGTCTGTCGTTGCGTTATCAACCCCGCCTTGTCATCCCGGCCGGGCTGTTCACCATCGGTCTCGGCTTCATGCTGATGAAGCTCGGCAGCGGTGTCGCAAATGCAAGCTGGTTGACCATGCTGCCCGGCTGTATCCTGTCCGGTGTCGGGCTTGGTCTCACCAATACGCCGGTCACCAACACCACGACTGGTGCGGTTCCCGCCGCCCGTTCCGGCATGGCTTCCGGCATCGACATGAGCGCGCGAATGATCTCGCTCGCCATCAACATCCCGATCATGGGCTTCATTCTGGTTCAGGGCGTCTGGTCTTCGCTTCGGGCAAACCTGCCCTCCGGCGCTGACGTGTCCGACCTGCGTTCGCTTGCGGAGAGGATCGCGGCCGGAACGGTGGGATCGTCGGCAGAGCGTGTTTCGGATGCGCTCGTCCATCAGGCACTCGCAGACGGTTTCGGCATGGTCATGCTCTATGCCGGCGTCAGCGTCTGGTTACTCGCCGCTCTCAGCTTTGTGGTCTTCGGCCCGGCGCGAAAGCTTGCCCACGGTTAGGGGCGGCTTTTGCGCGGGCACGGTGATTCAGGCGGTTTTCAGGATTTGCAGCCCCACCGAAGGTTGGGCAGCGGCGGTCTCCTCGCGGCTCCAACGGCCAAAGGCGGAGCGGCCCAGGATGGAAATCGACGTATCTTCCTGCGGTGCATGGACGAGCACGGTCTGGATGTCGCGGAAATGCCGCTCCAGCTCCAGATCGGCTCCGAGACCGGGGTTGCCGATGCCTCGCACCGCGATCTGCACGGCATCGCGCAGCTGCCGGCCGGCAAGCAGCCTTGCCCTGATAAAACCTTCCGCCTCGCCATTGTTGTTTTCGAGCGTGCCGAAAATGATCTGGCGGGCGCCGGAAACCAGTAGGTCGATTTCGCCTGAAAGCGTTATGAAACGTTCCGTACGGGCGATGGGATGGCCGAGATTGGCCGGTACACGCTCATGCGCGAAGCGGATGAAGGTGGCCTGAGCGGCCTCGGCCACGCCGAGATAAAGCGCCGTCAAAGCCAGCGTGAGTGCCGCATGCGCCCGGTTGTCCTGCTGGGCGACCGACGGGTCGACGAGGTCGATGACGTTTTCCGCGGGGATTTCGACATTGGTATATTCCACGTCGTGCGATCCCGTGGCGCGCATGCCAAGGCTCTGCCAGTTCTCGATGACCTTGATGCCCGGCACTCCGTTCGGCACCACGAATGTTCCGACACGCGCCGGTGTTTCATCGGTCTGCGCCCAGACAAGAAAATGCGTCAGGCCGTATGCACCCGTCACGAAACGTTTGCGGCCGGTGATCGACCAGCCGTTTTTTGTCCGGCGGGCAAGCGTTGCGGGCAGACCACCGCGCGCGGGCGACCCCAGTTCCGGCTCGACACGCGCGGCGTTGAGCAGCAGCGGCCGCTGTTTTGCATCCGCCAAAAGCCGCCGATAGAGATCTTCGGGCCAGTGGTTTTTGGACGCTTGGGCGAGATGGGTGAAGATCGTCATGGCGCTGATCAGGGCCACGGACGGATCGCCCCGGCCGAGTGCCGCCAGAATATGGGCGGTATCGGCAAGCGTGGCGCCCTGACCGCCATAACGCGTCGCAACCGTGCTTTCGAGAAGGCCGCTCTCGTGAACGGCGCGGATGCCCGTCCAGGGAAACTGGCCGGTCTGGTCCGCATCCGGTGCGGCCTGCGCAATGATGCGCACGGTTGCGTCGAGGACGGCTGTATCATGGGACATGCGACTGGCTCCATTTTGCACTTCAAAAAAAGTGCCCGGTCAGGCGACCGGGCCGGATTGCGGCATCAGGCAGCGGTCTTTTTCTTCGCGTTTTCCCGTTCGCGAATGCCTTCACGGACAAGCGGCAGGATATACCGGCCATAATCGACCGCATCGTTGTAATTGTCATAACCGCGGATCGAGATCAGATCGGCGCCAAGATCGATATAGTCGAGGATGGAATCCGCGATCGTGCGCGGGGAACCGACCAGTGCGGTGGTGGCTCCACTGGCATTGGTGGCCGTTACCGTCGGATACCAGAGGGCGCGGTCATGCACGTCGCCGCGTGCGGCAATCTCCAGAAGCCGTTGCGAACCGACATTGGCCGGACGCGGCGCGTTGAGTGGTGCGCGCGTCACGCCTTTCTGGCGGTTCTCGTTCAGCCGATCCAGAGTTCTGTGGGCCTTTTCCCAGGCCAGCTCATCCGTCTCAGCCACGATCGGCCGGAATGTGACCCAGATGCGGGGGCGATCGGTCCGGCCAGCCTTTGCGGCTTCCGCATAGACCCGTTCGATCTGCTGTTTGGTTTCGGCAAGCGGCTCTCCCCAGAGCCCGAAAATGTCACAGAGCGAACCACCGATACGATAGGCGGCGTCCGACGAACCGCCGAGTGAAATCGGAATGAGCCCGTTGGTGGGACGCACTGCGCTGCGGAACTGCTTGAACTGGTAATATTTTCCATCGAAGTCGAAGGGCTCTTTGGAGGTCCACGCCAAACGTAGGATGCGGATATATTCCTCCTGCCGCTCGTAACGTTCTTCCTTGTTGAGGAAGTCGCCTTCACGCGCCTGTTCTTCGTCGCTACCGCCGGCAATGAAGTGCACCACGACACGTCCGCCGCTCAATTGATCGAGCGTTGCAAGCGACTTGGCGGCGACCGTGGGGTAAACCGTGTTTGGCCGCAGGGCGACGATGATCTTGATGTTTTTCGTGTGCGCCAGCACCGTGGCGCCCAGCGTGAAAGGATCGAAAGAAGACGAGGAATAGGGGATCAGCGTATAGTTGAAACCGTAATCATCAAGGGCGCGGGCATAGCGCTCCAGAAAAACAGGATCCACAGGCGCATCGGGAACAGGGTTCAAGTCGTTCGATGCATTGGGAAAGCTTACGCTGATAAATTCCGCGGACATGGGCGCTCCTTCAGGTTCAATGCATGCATGTTAGGGCGCGGTGCAGGGGCGAGGAAGACAGGTCTTTCTTTTTCTATGGAATATGTAGAAAATATTCCCTGCGACTGCCTCTGATATAGGACTAGCAACCGCTGCCGCGTTTCCGTCTTCGAGTCTATGCCGCCGCGTCGTTAAGAGGCGGGTGACCAGCCGAGGCTCGGTGCTACGGTTTCAGCAAGATCGGTCAGCAGCCGGATGTTTTCGGCAAGACCGAAAGCAGGCGGCAAAAACAGCACGACCTCATCGGCGGCTGCGAGGCCCGGATCGTTGAACACCGCTTCCAGTACCTGATCGGGTGTGCCCTGAAAGACAGGCGAAATCTGATAGCCTGCCGGTTGGACTGCCTGTTCAAGAGCGCCTTTGGGGCGAGATGCGGCAATACCCTTGGTGCGCCGCTCCAGATCATAGGCGGCGTATTTTTCCCGCAGTTCGGCGGTGGGGCCAACGAGAATGGAGGCGGCGACGGCAACCGGCGGCGGTTCCGTTGCCCATGTCTTGCGCCATGTGGAGCGGAAAGCCTCGATGATGCGCGCCTGATAATGCCCGAAACTCTCGCCCTCGGCCTGATCGTGCTGGACGGTTCCCGAGATAAGGCCGATGCCGAGTTCGGCCGCCTGTATCGCCGAACCGACGCTGGCCGCACCCTGCCGGATACGCGAGCGCAGGGTCGGGCTGTGCGGTGTTACGCGCAGTGCCGTACCCTCCGGGTTGGATTGCCCGCCTTCGACATGGTGCAGGACATCGCCCGCGATTGCGGAGAGGAAGCGCGCTTGACGACGTCTGGCCTCTGTTCTGGCGTCGGTGTCGACCGTGCCGAACACAGCATCGAAGGTGGCGTTTGCGCCTGTCGAAATGGCGAGTTCCAGCCGCCCGTCGATCAACAGGTCGGTCGTGCCGGCCGCCTCGGCGAGCAGGATCGGATCCTGATAACGCATCGGGATAACCGCAGAACCCAGCGTGATATGCCGGGTATGCTGGCCGGCGGCGGCGAAGAACGGAAGCGGTGAAGACAGATAGTGGTCGAAATGCCGCTGATAAGCCCAGCCGGATTGATAACCAAGTTGTTCAGCGGCCTTGAACAGCTCGATACCCTCACGCAGCCCCTGCGCTGGCCCGGTATCGTCGTTGAAGGAGACCCGGGTGTTGAAGCCGAGCCGTTGTTTGGGACGGAAAGGTGCGGGCGCAGTATCGGCAGGTGCGGCGATGGTCATGCGATCTTTTCCTTGTCGAGAACCCGCCGGGGCACAGCCTGTGGCACACGGGCGATGGTGGCTGCACCTGACGGGATCGAATCCAGCAGCGACGCGGTATAGGGGTGCTGCGGATTGTCGAAGATATCGACGACGGTTCCATGTTCGACGATACGCCCGCGCTGCATCACCGAGACGGTGTGGGCGAGTTGGCGCACCAGCGCGAGATCATGCGAGACGAACACATAGGTCAGGCCAAGCTTCGCCTGCAGCGAAAGCAGCACTTCGACAATGTCGGCTTGTACACTGACATCGAGCGCGGAGGTCGGCTCGTCGAGCACGATCACATCAGGTCTGAGAACCAGCGCCCTTGCAATGGCCACGCGCTGGCGCTGGCCGCCCGAAAGGGCCGTCGGTTTGCGGGTGAGCAGATGTTCGCTCAAGCCCACATTGGCCAGAGCCTCGCGGACGCTTTCGAGCCGTTCCGCACGGGTTCCGATCTTGAAACGGTCGAGCGGTTCGCGCACCAGCTGCTCGACACTCCAGGTGGGATCGAGCGAGGTGAACGGGTTCTGGTAAACGAACTGGAGATGACGCCAGATTGCGCGCAGCGATGCCTGGGAACGCCCGGCCAACTCTTCGCCGGCTACCGATATCGAGCCAGTGTCGGGTTCTTCGAGGCCGAGTAGCAGCCGAATGGTTGTCGTTTTGCCCGAGCCGGACTCGCCGACCAGCGCATGGGTGGTGCCAGCGGGTACGTTGAAGGATACGTTGTTGACTGCCGTCAGCACCCGGTCGCCAACCCTGAAATTCTTGGTGACGGCGCTGACCGCGATCTTCGGCGCCTTGGTAGTGTCGGCCTTCAGGAAGCGGAAACCCGGGTCGCGCAGCCGGGCGTAACGGTCCGGATTGAGGGCCGGGACGTCAGCATGCAGTTTTCTTGCATAGGTGGAGGCCGGTGCGGAAAAGACCGATGCGGTGTTTCCGGCTTCCTGAACGGTGCCACCCTTCAATACCACCAGCGAATCCGCCCGTTCGGCGGCAATTGCCAGATCGTGGGTGATGAGGAGCAGGCTGATATCCAGCTCATGCTGCAACCGTGAAAGCAGATCGAGAATCCGCTTCTGGATCGTCACATCGAGCGCCGAGGTCGGCTCGTCCGCGACCAGCAGCGACGGACGCGGCAGAACCGCAAGACCGATGAGTACGCGTTGCAACATGCCGCCGGACAATTGATGCGGATAGGAATCGTAGACGACGCTCGGATTGTCCAACCCCACCTGCGCGAAGGTATCGAGAATGAGGGCCTTGCGGATGGCCTTGTTGGGTTCATCGAGAAGCGCTGCAGCCTCCATCGCCTGCGCGCCGATTGTTCTGACCGGGTTGAGCGAATTGCCCGGATCCTGCGGGACAAAGCCGATGGCGCGTCCACGGAGTGGCCGGAAATTGCGCTCCGGCAATGCCAATATCTCCTGACCGCCGAAGGTGACGCGGCCGGTGGCATGTCCACCGCTCGGCAAAAGCCGGAGTACCGCGCGGGCGATCGTTGATTTGCCTGAACCGGACTCGCCGATGAGAGCAAGGCTCTTGCCGCGGCCGAGTTCGAAACTGACATTGCTGACGACCTCTTGCCGCCCATAGGCAACCGAAAGGTCGTCGACCCGAAGAAGCGGGACGGGAGCCTGCTGCGCTCTGGGTGCAAAGGCGACAGGGTGGGCAATAGTGGTGGTCAGTCTGTCTTGCGTAGCCATCGGCTGATCCTGTTTACAGAGAGGACGGTCGCGATTGTGACGAAGGCGGGGGCGTATACCAGCCACGGCCATTTGAGGTAATCCTTGCCGATCGAGATCAGCAGACCCCAGTCGGAGGAGGGCGGCGGGTCGCCGTATCCGAGAAAGGCAAGGCTTGCGATCACAAGGATCGACTCGCCGAATTGCAACACGGCAAGCGGCAGCACCGAGCGTGAGGCGTTGGGCAGAACGTGGCGCAGAAGGATGAACCAGCGCGAGCCGCCGAGCAGGAACGAGGCCTCCACGAATGTCGCCTGTCTGGTCTTGATGACCTCCGCACGCGTGACGCGGGCAAAGACCGCCACCGCCGAGACGCCGGTGGCGATGGCGGCATTGATGGTCTCGAAGCCGATGGCGGTGACGACGATCACCGCCAGCAGGAACTTTGGAATTGCCAGGAGTACGTCGACCAGCCGGGCAAGGACGACATCGACCCAACCGCCGAGAAAACCTGCCACAAGCCCGATGAGACCGCCGGCGAAAACGCCGATGACGACCGCGACCAATGCGCTGGAGACGGAAGAGGACGTGCCGTAGACGACGCGTGCGTAGACGTCGCGGCCGAGGTGGTCGGTGCCGAACCAGTGTGCGAGACTTGGGCCGAGCAATTTGTCCGCTGGCACCCCGATGACCGGGCTGTGGTTGGTAAACAGGCCGGGCGCTAGCGACCAGGCGATTACCAGCGCGATAATGGCGAAGGACAAAGCGACGGTCAGCGGTATTCGCAGCGCTGCCAGCCGGTTTGCAGGACTGGCACCCTGCAGGGAGGCGTTTGAGGCGAAAGTCATGGTGTCACCGCCTTGGTGGTGGAGGGTTCCTCGGCGATGGTCGAGGGAGCCCTTTGCGCGCCGAGAATTTGCACGCGTGGATCGAGCAAGGGGTAGAGAAGATCGGCGATCAGGTTGACGAGTACGAAGACCACGGCTCCGAGAGAAACGATCGCTTGCAGGACAGGCAGGTCCTGCGTGCTCACGGAGCGCTGCACCAGACTGCCGAGACCGGTACGCCCGAAGACCGACTCGGTAATCAGTGAATTGCCAAGCAGTTCACCGACGGTAATGGCGATGACGGTGACGACAGGCAACGAGGCCGGCTTGAGCAGATGCTTTGCAAACAGCCGCGCCTGTCCGATACCGCGGCTGCGGGCGACCGCCGCGTATTCCTGTTCCGCCTCCTTGTCGAGATTTGCGATAAGCACCTCGGCGATTTGTGCGGAAAAAGGAATTCCGATTGTGATTGCTGCGAACAGTGTTGCCCAGAAGCTGTCAGGCTCGATGACGCGGAAAAGACGCAGCTGAAAACCGAAGAGATGGATGAGTATCAGGCCAATCACAAAATTCGGCGTCGATAGAAACAGTGACGGGAAACCACGTAACAGACCCTGGCCGTAGCGTTTTGGAACTACCTGGGTTCCGTAGGCAACCGCCATCGCCAGAAACAGGGCGACAGCCAGTCCCGTGGATGCAAGGATCAGCGTCGAAGGCAGCACCTCGGCAATCAGGGTCGCCACGGGCCGGTTGGAGCGCATAGACATGCCCAGATCACCGGTCAGAAAACCTGATAGAGACGACCAGAGCTGCACGATAACCGGTTTGTCCAACCCCTGCGCCGCAATGATTTCCGCGATCTCCTGCTCCGTGAACCCGTTTTGCGGGTTGCGCAGCACGCTGGTGATCGGGTCGCCAGGCAGGATGCTGACGACCACGAAGGTGAAGACATAGGCCAGCAGTATGACGACGACCGCCTGGCCAAGCCGCTTTGCGGCGTAGGTTAGGTAGGCATTGCTCATGCCGGTGACCTCCTTCACGTTGCTCGATTGTGCGCGTCAGTCGCTGATGGAGGCGGTGTAGTAGCTGGCATAAGCCACGCCGTTATACACTTCGCCCTTCAGCTTCGGGGACTGCACGTAAATCCGCTGCACGATCTGCGTTCTCGGAATAAAATAGCCCTGCTCGAGCACGTATTTCTGCAGCTCATCGAGAAGCGGGCTGCGTTCGTCGACCGAGCCGGCGCCGGCGATTTTGTCGCGCAGTCCGTTGAGCGTCGTGTCGCGGTCGTCGAGGGCGAACCAGTTCTCGCCATTATTGGCGTTGGTGAGAATGCTGGCGACGGTGCCGGCATCGATGAAGCTGCGCGTCACCTCATAGGTCGGGACGGCCGCGCCGCCGAATTTGACCTTTTCGCCAAAGGTCACGACGTCGTAAGCGCGGATGGCGACTTTCCAGCCGAGCTTGCCGAGTTGCTGGGCGATGAGTTCATCGACCGACTTCGATGTCGCGAGATAGGGATTGGAGTGGATTGTCAGCGTCAGCGGTTTGCCGTCTTTGGTCCGGATGCCATCGGCGCCCTTCACCCAGCCAGCCTCATCGAGCAGCTTTTCAGCCTTTGCGGGATCATAGGCGAGGAGACTGCTATGGTCGGTCGCGCCCGGCACGTTGCTCTGGATGAAGGACGTGGCGAGTTTCCAGTTCGGCGTATAGACGGTGTCGATGATTTCCTGACGGTTGATGCCG
Source organism: Agrobacterium arsenijevicii (assembly GCA_000949895.1). Classification (GTDB taxonomy): domain Bacteria; phylum Pseudomonadota; class Alphaproteobacteria; order Rhizobiales; family Rhizobiaceae; genus Agrobacterium; species Agrobacterium arsenijevicii. The sequence continues at coordinate 113,645 of JWIT01000002.1, forward strand.
GCCTGAAGCGCCTGACGAACCTTGACATCATCATAAGGGGGAAGCTTGGTGTTGACCGCCCAGCCGTTGACGAAGCCGAGATAGCGCGGCGTCGCGACGGTAAAGCCCTCCTCGTGCAGCGACTTCAACTCTTGGGGCGAAGCATTGTAGGCGACATCGGCCTGACCGGACTGGACTGAGGCGACACGCAGAGACGGTTCCGACACCAGCTTGTAGGTGATGGTGTCGAGGAAGGCCGGGCCGGTATGGCCAACGGCTGCCGGACCCCAATTGTAATCCTTGCGTTTGACCAGTTTGACGTAATCGCCTTCCTTCCAGGATTCGACCACATAGGGACCGCTGCCGGAGGTCTTGCTGAGGTCTGCCTGCTGTGTAGCGGGCTGCGCGATGGTCTTCGGGGAGATCAGGATCGAGCCGTGGTAGCCAAGCGTGGGAATAAAGCCGAGCGTCGGTTTCTTGAAGAAGACCTTTACCGTGGTCGCATCAACCGCTTCGGCGTGGTCGTAGGTCTTGGGGAAGAGACCGATCGGGTTGATGCCTTCGGCCTTGCGTCCGGCATACCAGATGTCGAGATTGGCAACGACCGCTGCCGCATCCAGCGGCGCGCCGTCGGAGAAGGTCACGCCGCTTTTGAGGTGAAGCGTAAACTCGGTGGCCTTGTCGTTCTGCTCCCAGCGTTCGGCAAGCCATGGGCTGACTTTACCATCGGCATCGACGTAGAGAAGCTTGTCGGCCACATGGCCCCAGATATGGCCCTGAAAGCTGGAAATGGCGCTGTTGTTCGGGATCCAGGTATCACCGAGTGAATCGATGAGGAAGGTGATGTCACCACCGTTGCGCGGGCTGTCGGCCGCCTGAACCGGTGCAGGCCCCACCGCTGTCAGAAGCGCGAATGCACCTGCGAGCGTGGTTGTCAGCAGACCCCGTCGGGAGAAAGAAATGAATGAAGACCCTATAGTCATTAAAAAAATCCTGATTGGTCGAGTTGTGTCTTGTCTTTGTGATTTCAGGAACCGCCGTCGCTCCACGCCTGTCGATTGCGGACACGGTAAGGCGTTCACACGGCAGCCTGCCGGTGGTTCAAATGTTCTGAAATCGGGATAGATGTGCCTACGTTGCCTCTTGGAGGCTCAGGCCGGCGTTACGGCGTCGCCGTTACTGCTCAGCCTTTGCCGGCTCATTCGATCGCAGGCCGTGCTTGCTGATACATCGTGCGGTCATGACGCGGTCCCTTTGTTTTTGATATTCGGATCGTGACGCCTAACGTAGCAGGGTGGTCGAAAGGAGAAAGACCAGTTGTTCTTTTTCTATCGAATTAATGGATTATTTTGTCACGGTTTCCGAAGGTGGTAGGATCAGCTTTTCCGGGACTCGTTATGCCCGCCGGTGGGCCTTTTCGGCCAGTGCCGGAACACCGCGGCCGTGGGGAGAGCAGGCGGAGACAATCACCGCCCCGTTGCCGCTTTTGCAAACGTCATCTTTTCGAAAATCCGCACCGGCGGTGCTTCTCCGACAAAACGCTCGACTTCCACTCTGGTGATCTGCCCGGTCGAACCCTGCGCCAGTTTCGAGGTGCCGGTGTCGCGCGTCAGGATGTTCGGATTGCCGTGAATGCACATGGCATACTCTGCCGTCCGGTCATCCGGTTCGAACCACGCACCCGTTGCCAGCTGCATCACACCGTTATGGACATCCGTGCTCAGAACGGCTGCGGCAAGGCAACTGCCGCGGCTGTTGAAAAGCCGGACGATGTCGCCATCGGCAATGCCACGGCGGGCGGCATCTTCGGGGTTGATGCGCACCGGTTCCCGGTCCTTGATCTTGGTGGAGCGGCTGAAAGCGCCATAGTCGAGCTGGCTGTGCAGCCGCTGATGCGGCTGGTTGCAGACCAGATGCAACGGATAGAGCGCTTCGTCTTCCGATTTCGTCCTGCCGGGATACCATTGCGGATGACCGCCGCAATCATCATAGCCGAAACTTTCGATCGTCTCGGAGAAGATTTCGATTTTGCCGGACGGCGTCTTTAGCGGAAAGGCGGAAGGATCGTTCCGGAACACCCGCGCCGGCCCGCCATCATCCGGTTTGAGCGGCAGACTTATCTCTCCACGTTCCCAGAATGTCTCGAAATCGGGAGCTTCGTGCCCGTCTGCCGCGAGCGCCTTGCGCGTCGTTTCATAAAGGAAGCCAAGCCATTCCCTGCTGCTGCGGTTTTCGGTGAAGGTTTCAAATTTGCCGAGGCGGCGTGCGATCTCGGAGAAGATTTCATAGTCGTCGCGCGCCTCGCCAACCGGCTCGATCAGCCTTTTCATCGCGATCATCAGGGGATCACGGTCGGCGGCGCCGATATCGTCGCGCTCCAGCGTCGTTGTCGCTGGCAGCACGATATCGGCGTGCCGTGCCGACGACGTCCACGCGGTCTCATGGACGATGATGGTCTCCGGCCGTCTGAAAGCTGCCCGCAGCCGGTTGATATCCTGATGGTGGTGGAACGGGTTACCACCCGCCCAGTAAACCAAGCGGATATCGGGATAGTGCATCCTCTGGCCGTTGTAGTGATATTCCTCGCCCGGATTGAGCAGCATGTCGGCAATGCGCGCGACCGGAATGAAATCCGCGACCGGATTTTTGAACTGGCTGAGGGTTGGCAGGGGAACGGCAAGCAGGTGCTTGCCGACATTGCCCAGAGCGCCGAGGGAATAGGAATATCCGCCGCCATCGAGGCCGATTTGACCGAGCATGGCGGCCAGCACGATGCCCAGCCATACGGGTTGCTCGCCATAATCGGCGCGCTGAAGTGAATGGCTGACGGTGATCAATGTCCTTGCGCCCGCCATGGCGCGGGAGAGGTTTTTGATCGCGTCGGCGTCAATGCCGCAAATGCCGGATGCCCATTCGGGGCTTTTTGCGACGCCGTCGGTCCGGCCCAGCAGATAGTCCTCGAAACGTTGGTAGCCAACGGTATAACGGTCGAGAAATGCGCGATCGTGCAGGCCCTCGTTGACGAGAACATGGGCAAGGCCGAGCATCAGCGCAACATCGGTGCCGGGTATGATCGGCAGCCATTCCGCGTTCAGCTCCTTCGGGAAATCGTCCTTCAGCGGGCTGATGAGCACGAAGCGCGCGCCGCGTGCGCGTGCGCCATTCAGCTTCTGCGGTACGACATGCACGCTGTTGCCGCCGCCATGCACATCCGTGTTCTTGATCGCCATGCCACCGAAGGCGACGATCAATTCGCTGCTGCGCTCGATTGCATCCCAGGTAACGCTCTTGCGGTCGAAATGATCGTAAGGTCCGAGCACATGCGGAATGATGACCATTGCCGCGCCGGAGGAGTAGGTGTTGACGGAGCGCACATAGCCGCCAAGCACATTCAAAAAACGATGAACCTGGCTTTGCGCGTGATGGAAACGCCCGGCGCTCGACCAGCCATAAGACCCGCCGAACACCGCCTGAGGGCCATAGTCGCCGTAAACGCGCTGAAGCTCTTTTGCGACGAGGTCTGCCGCCTGCGGCCAGCTGACTTCCACATAGTCGTCCGCCCCACGCATTTGCGCGTTGCCGGGTTTTCCCTCAAGCCAGCCACGCCGGATTGCCGGGCGCCGGATACGGGCGGAACTATCGGCGACTGCCGGCAGATTACCGAGCAAGGGCGAGGGGTGCGGATCGCCGGGATGTGGACGGACATCCAGCTTGCCGTCACTGTAGCGGCCGGAAAACGCACCCCAGTGAGAGCTGTGGGTCTTGTAGGTGTCCATCTGCGAAATCCTGTGCGATCAATGCGTTTCCTGGCGGCTGCGCAAGTCCTGGCTCGGCAGGATTTTACCCGGATTCATGATGCCGGCCGGATCGATGGCGTTTTTGATGACGGCCATGAGGTCCACCGCATCGCCGTGTTCCTGTCGCAGATAAGCGATCTTGCCCGTACCTACCCCATGCTCGCCGGTGCAGGTGCCGCCGACCGAGATGGCGTGTTGCACCATCTTCTTGTTGATCGCAGCCACCTCATCGAGTTCCGTTTGATTTGCGGGGTCCACCGCAAAGACAACATGATAGTTGCCATCGCCGACATGGCCGAGAATGGCGGCGGGCACGCTGCAGTCTCGCAGCAATTCACGGGTCCTGACGATGCAGCCGCTCAACTCGGAGACCGGCACGCAGACATCGGAAGACCAGCCCTTGGCGTTCGCGCGCTGTGAAACCACGGCGTAAAACGCATTGTGACGCGCCTTCCACAGCCGGTTGCGGTCTTCCGGCGCATTCGCCCATTCGAAATCCCTGCCACCATTGTCTTCCACGATGGCGGCGACCATTTCGACCTGTTCCTTCACGCCGGCCGGCGAGCCGTGGAACTCGAAGGCAAGCGTGTCCTCGATCTTGAGGGAGAGATTGGAATAGGCGTTGACGGCTTCGATCAGGCCACGGTCCATTAATTCCATTCTGGCGACGGGAATGCCGAGCTGCACCACTGCGATGGCTGCGGCAACTGCCTGTTCGACACTTTCGAATGAGCAGAGCGCTGCCGAGATGGTTTCGGGAATTCCATAAAGTCGCAACGTCACTTCCGTGATGATGCCAAGCGTCCCCTCCGAGCCGACGAAGAGCCGCGTCAAATCATAGCCCGCCGAGGATTTACGCGCCCGCCCGCCGGTGCGGATCACCTGTCCATTGGGCAAAACGACCGTCAGCGACAGCACGTTTTCACGCATGGTGCCGTAACGCACGGCATTGGTGCCGGAGGCGCGTGTTGCGGCCATGCCGCCGATAGAGGCGTTGGCGCCCGGATCGATAGGAAAGAACAGGCCAATGTCGCGTAGATGCGTGTTCAGTTGTTCGCGCGTGACGCCGGCCTCCACCGTGCAATCGAGGTCCTCGGCGCTAATGCGGACGATCGTCGACATGCGTGACAAATCGACCGAAACGCCACCGCGCACGGCCGTCAGATGGCCTTCGAGCGAGGTGCCGGTGCCGAAGGCGATGACGGGAACACCTTCGGCTGCACAAAGCCGAACGGTTTCCGCCACATCATCCGTGCTTTCGGCAAAAACGACGGCATCGGGGACAGCAGGTGTATGGTGGGATTCGCCACGGCCGTGCTGTTCCCTCAATGCCTGCGCGGTGGAAAAACGTTCGCCGAAACGATTACGCAAAGCTTCGGAAAGAGCGGAAGACAACGCGCTCATCGCAGGGCTCCACGCGGTGCCGGCGGGAAAAGAAACATGGGAAACTCCACAAGAACAGTCCGGAGAGAGCCGCAAACCGGGCGCAGGCATGAGGCAACGAGCGCCCGGTTTTCGGTAAGGATCAGGCGACCAGTTTTTCGCCCTTGAGATGGCGCTCGAGGAAGGGCAGGCTGTCCTGCCCCCAATAAAGCTCGCCCTCGTAACGGAATGTCGGAAGCCCGAACACGCCGGCCGTTTTGGCGACCTCGTAATTGGCGGAGCGGATGGCCGCGACAGTGTCGCTTCCGCCGCGTTCGTCCAATGCCGCGCCGTCGAAACCGGCTTTGTCCGCGATTGCACGGCGGACGCCAGCGTTGCCGATGTCTTCGCCACGTTCCCAGAAGGCTTCCTGAAGCGCCTTGGTCAGCTTCAGCCAGTCTTCGCCGGCCTCGATGGCAGCAATGACCATGGAGCCCGCTGGCGTGGGATCGGAAAGGGCAGCGCGGTTATCGAAGTTCAGCGACTTGCCACGTAGTGCTGCCCACCGTTTCAAATCCTTGGTCCAGTAAGCACGGCGCGCCTCCGGCCGATTGCGCGAATAGATCGCGCCATTATCCTCGATCAGCGGGATGACATAGGGGCGGATCGTGGCGTTCTGTTCACCGGCAAGCGCGGCGAAAGGTTCCAGGCCGAGAAAGGCCCAGGGAGAGCCGATGCCGAAGAAATAGTCGATAGTCTTTGTCATGCCTTGTCTCCTGCGGATGTCTGGCCGGTTGCGAGATCGAATACCGAGAGCGCACAGTCCCGGGCGATGAGAACGGCATGCGGATCGCGCCCAACCGCGACCGTGGCAAGTGCGCCCTCGTAAAGAAGCGAAAGATGAGATGCCACCTGATCCAGCCGCACGCCGGCCTTGGACATGACGGCCTCGAAAATGTCCCGCACCATCCTCTTATGGGTTCGGGCCACGGTGACGACCCGTTCGGAATCGCCGTGTTCGGCGACCGCGAGAGCAAAGGCGCAGCCTCTGAATTCGGGGCTGTCCGCCTTCTCGTAAAGCCGCTCGAAAATCACCCGGAGCTGATCCCTCGGATCCGTCGTCGCGGTTAGAACATCCTGCAGCGAGCGAATGACGCGGTCGTGGCGGCCCTGAAGATAGGCCGCGACGAGGTGATCTTTGGACGGAAAATGGCGATAGAGAGTAGCTTTTGCGACCTTCGCTTCTTCTATGATGCGATCGATCCCGACTGCCCGGATACCTTCGGTATAAAACAGCGCACCGGCGGCGGTGAGGATCTGGTCTGGTATGGCTTCTCTCATTTTATCGCTTCAGTTTTGTGGTTTTCATGTGATGGGCAGCCCGCGCGCATCATTGTGCGGCGGCGAGACCGGTTGTGTCGCGATCACGGAGTTGGCCGACAAGAGACGGGATCGCGTCAAGCGGCAGCGCCTTGGTGACGCCGCCCTGACGGGCCAGCCTGCCGGCAAGAGACTGGACGGCTTCGTTGTAGGGCGTCGCGATATTGTGCAGACGGCCGAGCAGCACGATTTCCCCGTTGAGAAAATCGACCTCGCTGGAGGCGCCCCGGGCAAAGCTCTGCCAGGTCGATTGCTGACCGGGCTCGATGCCGCTGTTTTGAGCAATGCTCCAGCCTGAAATATCGACGGTCCGTTCAGAATGAGAGGCGAGATTGTAGCCGGCTACCTCAAGCGTCTGGCGGGCTTCTTGGACCAGCGCTTCGGCGATCGAAGTCCGCAGATCGTCCTCCCCGTCGAACAGATCCAGCACATTGCGAACATTGTGAAGCAGTTTTGCCGATTTCCAGCGGCGGATATCGTTGCTGGTTTCCGCAAGATAATTGGCGCGGGTGAGGTCTGCGGCAATCTCCTTTGCCGTTTCGTCGGAACCGGCTAGGAAACGCCCGATGGTGACCACGCCGACCTGCGGATCGCCGGCCGCGGCAACCGCGCCAGTTTGCGTAAACCGGGCGGGGGTCAGAATGCTGGCGCCATAGACATTGGCGAAGGTTCTAAGCGCCAGCGCTTCAGTCGCCAGACCGTTCTGAAAGGTAACCACCGGCAATTGAGCGGCCGTTACACCATCTGTTCCCGATACCTCACGCCACGACCAGTCCGCCAGCGTGGCTGCCGCATCCTGGGTTTTGACGGTCAACAGCAGGATATCGTCGAGCGTCAGTTCGGGCGGTTCGGACACATCGAAGGCATTCAGCCTTATCTGTCGCGTGCCCGAGGGGCGCTGGTAGCTCAGACCCTGTTTGATGATGGAAGCGATTTGTGTGCCACGCCCAACCAGAGCATATTTGATGCCGGTAAGCTCGAACTGTGCGGCAAGGCTTGCGCCAACCGCGCCTGCGCCGATGATAACGTATCGTGTCACCTTTTCCTCCAATTCAGTCGAGCCGACGTTGCCTAACGGCAGCCAATGATGACAGCTAAACTAGGCATGAGGAGCGCTTCAAGAAAGACAGGTCGTTCTTTTTCTATCTATTTTATAGAAAATAATTTGGCGTAGGGAAGTTTTGCGATCACCTCATTCCCGACAGCGGTCATAGCGCGGGGAAAACCCGGTGGGCTCCCAACAGCGCGTGCTGTCAGCGGGCGGGCAGGCGGGTGCAAACCCGTCGGGATTTTTCAGGTGGCTGCCTTGAAGAGAACCGTCACGACGGCTCCGCCATCCTGGCGTGGGCCTATCTGCAAATCGCTGTCATGCGCCCGGGCGATGGCGCGGGCAATCGACAGGCCGAGGCCCGTGCCACCGGTCTTGCGGGCGCGTGACGGCTCTGTCCGCCAGAAGAGTTCGATGCCGTGCGCCTCGATGCCCGGGGGGAAGCCGGGACCTTTGTCTTCGATTGTTATGAAGGGGCGTCCCTCCCGGATTCCGGTTGAGCAGAAGAGGCTCTTCCCGCTCGCCGCATAGCGGCGGACATTGTCCATCAGGATGAGCAGCAGCTGTTGAAGGCGTTGAGGGTCGCCGCTAATGGGAGCCGTCTGCAGCGACATATCGAGACGAATTCCTGCCTCTTCGAGAAGAGGCCGTGCCGCCTCCGCCACGGCCGCGCATTCGGTAGCGAGATCAAGTGGCCGCATTTCCGTAACGAGGCTGTTGGTTTCCGCCAGCGAGAGCGTCCGCAGATCATCGACAAGACGCGCAAGCCCCTCAACATGGCCGATGAGGTGACGAATGGCCTGCTTGTCGAGCGGAAAGACGTCATCGGCAATGCCGTGCAAACGGCCTTGCAGGATGGTCAGCGGGGTGCGCAACTCGTGGGCCACCGCCATCGTGTTGAACTTCAACCGGCGCTCCATCATCTGAAGCTCCTGCGTCAAAGTCTCGAAACTGTCGACCAGAAATGCGACTTCGGCGATGCGGCTCGCCTTAATCTTTGCGCCTCCGCTGAAGTCGCCGGTCGCCATGCGCCGCGCCGCGTCGGCAAGCTCGCCGAGGGGTGCTGCAATGCGCCGGGAGATGAAATAACCAAGCAAGCTGCACAGGAAGACACCGAGCAATCCGAAGAGGAACACCGATTTGAGAAGTTCGCTATCTGCCTGGTCCTCCAGGCCCGGTAAAACCTCGATAAGGGCCTGAAGCTGGCGCTGATCCGGCATCACGCCCCGGTCAATGTCCGAGAAAGCCTTGGCGGCATCAGGCGACAGTTCGGCAAGGACGCGCTCCTCAATGGTGTCCGAATACCAGGAAACACCGAAATAGACCAACGCAACCGCAAAGATGAGCATTGTGGTGATTGTGATCGCCGTCATCGTGCGCAGGCGGAACCGCCGGAACCTCATGATGTCTGCTCCCTGGCAAGTCGGTAGCTGATGCTGCGCACCGACACCAGATAACCGCCAGCACCGTGATCCGTCAGTTTTTTACGCAGATTGGCGATGTGCGTATCGACCGTGCGTGCCAGCGCATCGCTTTCCGGCAGGCAGGCATCCAGAAGATCAGCCCGCTGAAAGGCATAGGTGGGGCGACGCGTCATATGGGCAAGAATTCTGAATTCGCTGAGCGTTAACGGCAGAACGGTTCGTCCCGCATCGTTGCAAACAGCCGCGATGTAAGCTTCGGTATCTATTTCGATGGCGCCGAACCGCAGGATCCCGCCGCCAGTCGGCTGACGAGAGCGTTTCAGCACGGCATTCACCCGGGCGACCATTTCCTGCGGGTTGAAAGGTTTGACGATGTAATCGTCGGCACCCAGGCGCAGACCGGTCAGCTTGTCCATATCTTCGGCAAGGGCGGTGACCATGATGATCGGCGTATCACGCTCCCGCCGGATGCGCGTCAGCACATCGATGCCATCGAGCTTCGGTAGCCCGATGTCGAGTAGAATGAGATCCGGTCTCAACATGGAGAAATGTGTTACCGCCGTTTCCCCATCCCCAGCTCTTACGGTTCTGTATCCATCGCGAATGAGATAGGCATCCAGAATCTGCATGATATCAGGATCGTCTTCAACGATGAGAATGAGCCCTTTGTCCATGCTAACCCTGCGAATTCACTAATGTTACCCGTTTTATCGCCGGGACGCTAAGCCGACACAAAGCGCCGGGCAAGAGCCGTCGCCCGAGATAGATGCTGCAGGCACGCTTTTCCTCTCAGTCTTGGGGCTTCCTCCGCAGAACCTTGACAATTCTGCGGAAGAAAACTGGCCATGCACCAGTATCTCTCCCACAAAACCGAACAGAAATGGCCAAGCCGGCCCGAAAAGCCAAAGTTCCGCTCTGCCGTCATCGACACGGCGCGCCAGACTTTTGCATGGGTTTCCGGCAGCCCGTCCCTGCTCGCGCTTTCGTCCACGCTGGCGATGATGGTCTTCTTCACCGTCAGGCCGGATATCGATCTCGACGCCAGTCGCTGGTTCTGGACAGACGGTTTTCGTCTTGGTGAGGATCAATTCCTGGTTTCAGTCCGCGATCTGAACCGCGCGCTTCCCACTATTTTATTGTCCGGGCTTGTCTGCCTGCTCCTTGTCATACCGTTTGTCTCTGGCTTGCGACGGGCAGTCCGTCCTCACAAATTGCTGCTTATTCTCACCTTTTATGCGCTGGGGCCGGGTGCTACCGTTCACGTCCTGAAGAACCTGTTCGGTCGGGCCAGACCGCGGCATATCAGTGAATTCGGGGCAGACTTGTTTTTTACGCCCGTTCTCTCCTTTAACGGCAGCTGCACGCGCAATTGCTCTTTTCCATCCGGCGAAAGCGCTTCCGCAATCGCCCTGCTGGCGTTCATCATCCTGCTGCCGGAAAAATTCCGCCTGAGTGTGACAGCGATCCTGATGCCGTTCATCGTGCTTTGCTCATTGAACAGGGTCGCCATGGGCGCCCACTTTCTCTCCGATGTGCTGATTGCATGGCCGCTGATGCTCGCCGTGTTCCTTTCACTGCATCGGCTGTTCACGAAGCATGGGGACGCGATCGACGCTGCGTTTCTGCGCAAATTCATGGGAACACGGCATAGCGCCGAACAAAGGTCATGCCCCGAGCAATAAATTTGTGTTCGGGGATCGGCCGCGGCCTGCTCAAATAGCACATGCCCGTGCCTGTTGGTCCGGCACGGGCATGTGCAGACTGGGATTGTCTTATTTCACCTGCGCGACGACCAGCTTGCCGTCCGCACGTTCGGCGATGAACTCGATGTTCGCGCCTTCCTTGAGCTTGGCGAGCAGGGCATCGTCCTTGACGCGGAACACCATCGTCATGGCCGGCATGTCGAGGTTCTTCAGTTCCTCATGGATGATGGTGACTTTCTTGGCCGCAGCATCCACCTTCTTCACCGTGCCTTTGGTGAATTCCTCTGCGAATGCGCCGAAGGGAGCGGCAAGCAACAGTGCGGCTGTAACGGAGATTTTAACGATCGTCTTCATGGTCAGGTTCCTTTTGTCGATGGGTTACTTTGCCGAAACTTTGAGATCGCCGCGCATGCCGGCCTCGTAATGTCCGGGTTTCAGGCAGGCGAATTCGAACATGCCGTCATTGGTGAATTTCCAGATGATTTCGCCGCTTTCGCCCGGCGCAAGGCTGATCGCATTCGGATTGTCGTGTTCCATTTCCGGGGCCTTCGCCATCGCGGCCTTGTGCTCCAGATTGGCGCTCTGTTCGTCGAGAATGAATTCATGGTCCAGCTCGCCGACATTCTTCACGGCAAAACGCACGGTCTTGCCCTTCTTGAATTCGAACTTGGCGGGGGTGAACAGCATCTTGCCGTCAGGTGTTTCTTTCATCGTCACCTGGATGGTCTGGGTTACCTTGGATTTTTCACCGGGTTCGCCGATCGCCATCGCTTCATGGCCACCGCCGTGGGTGCCGGAGGCGAAGGCCGGCGTGGCAAGAGCGGTGAGGAGCAGTGCAAGTTTCAGTCTGGTCATTGCATGGTTTCCTTGGTTCTGTGGGGGGTGTGGTGTGCACGATCAGCCGTGTTTCATCGGTTTCGGCGTGATCTGTGTTTTGGGGTCATTGGTCTTTTGGGTATCCGGCACGTCGCCGGTCCATTCCCAGGCCTGGGTTCCCTGCGGGTTTTCGTACCAGCCGGGATCGGCGTAATCGCCCGCGGAAATGCCTTCGCGGACCTTCACCACGGAGAACATGCCGCCCATCTCGATCGGGCCGTGCGGACCCCATCCCGTCATCATCGGAACGGTGTTCTCGGGGATTTCCATTTCCATCGCGCCCATATCGGCCATGCCGGCGGTGCCCATCGGCATATATTCCGGCCGGACCTTGCGGATCTTTTCGGTGACGGTTTTCTTGTCGACGCCGATGAAGGTCGGGACGTCATGCCCCATCGCATTCATCGTATGGTGCGACTTATGGCAATGGATCGCCCAGTCACCGACATATTTGGCGTCGAATTCATAGGCCCGCATCGCGCCGACGGGGATGTCGATGCTGACCTCCGGCCACCGCGCCTCCGGCCGCACCCAGCCGCCATCGGTGCAGGTCACTTCGAAATCGTAGCCATGCATGTGGATCGGATGGTTGGTCATGGTCAGGTTGCCGACGCGCACGCGCACCCGATCATCCTTGGAAACCACCAGCGGATCGATGCCCGGAAACACCCGACTGTTCCATGACCACAGATTGAAATCCGTCATGGTCATGATTTTCGGCACATAGGAACCGGGGTTGATGTCGAAGGCGTTGATCAGGAACACGAAGTCGCGATCAACAGGCATGAATGCCGGGTCCTTCGGATGGATCACGAAGAAGCCCATCATGCCCATCGCCATCTGCACCATCTCGTCCGAATGCGGGTGGTACATGAAGGTGCCCGACTTCACGAGATCGAACTCGTAAACGAAGGTCTTCCCAACCGGGATATGCGGTTGTGACAGGCCGCCAACGCCGTCCATGCCTGACGGCAGGATCATGCCGTGCCAGTGGATCGTCGTATGTTCCGGCAGCTTGTTGGTGACGAAAATGCGCACCCGGTCGCCTTCCACGGCCTCGATGGTCGGGCCGGGAGACTGGCCGTTATAGCCCCAGAGGCGGGCGGTCATCCCCTCCGCCATTTCGCGCTCCACCGGCTCGGCGACAAGGTGGAATTCCTTGACGCCATTGTTCATCCGGAAGGGCAGGGTCCAGCCGTTAAGGGTGACGACCGGATTGTAATCGGGGCCGGTGGTGGGTTTGACCGGCGCCTGGGTTGCGGCCGTTTCCATCACGGCCGCTTCCGGCAGGCTGCTATTCGATGTTTTCGCCCAGGCCGCCGTGGAGACCATAGCGGCGCCGACACCCAGAAAGTTTCTTCTATTGAACATGGTCATTTCCTTTCTCAATGTCCGCCACCGCCGCCACCAGCGGCGGCAACTTCGGTCTCTGCGCCAGCCGCACCCGTGCCGCCGCCATAAATGACAGGGGCGAGGCCGGCTTCCGCGAGCCAGAAATCGCGTTTGGCATTGATGGCGAGCAGGTTCGAATTGACCTTTTCGCGGCTATCGGCGAGCAGTTCGAAGGTGTTGGTGAGCATGCCGTTATAGGTGAGCAGCGACTCCTCCTCGATCTTCGTTCGCAGCGGCACCACGCTGTTGCGGTAGTGCCGGGCGATGTCGTAGTTCGAGCGATAGGCCTGATAGGCCGAGCGGGCTTCAGAGCGGATATTGACCGCCTTTTCGGCCAGCAGGTTTGCTGCGCGCATATAGGCAAGTTCGGATTCCCGCATGCGCGCCCGACCGGAATCGAAGATCGGAATGACGAATTCCAGCTCGGCATTGCCGGTCGTCTGTTTGTGTTTTTCGCCGTCTTCAAGTTCGCGTTCGGTCTCAAAGCCGGAACGAAGCTCGAGATCGGTGACGTATCGGGTGGCTTCGGTGAGCTTGAAGGACCGGGCGGTCGATTCCAGATCAAGCTTCGCCATCTGCAAATCCACCCGGCGTTGCAGTGCCTCGGCCTCGATCATGTCGCGTTTGGCCAGATCCTTTGGAAGCTGGGGCAGACGGTTGGGGATGGAGTAGTCTATGTCCGCGCCCCACAGGCCCATCAGCCTTGTCAGTTCCTCCTTGGCAAGCCGTGCTTCAAGCCGTGCCTTGGCGATCTGGCCGGTCAGTTCGGCATAGAAGACCTGTTCGCGGGCCTGGCCCTCCTTGTTCAGCGAGCCCGCTTCGCCAAGCTTCCTGGCAAGTTCCGAGGCGGCATCCGCCGCAGTCTGCGCCTGCGCCAGCTGGCCAACATTTTCCCATGCGGCAACGGCCGTGATCCAGGCGCGGCGGGTGTCCGCCGCCAGCTGCAACGTCTTCAGCGCGGCTGCGAGTTGCGCCTTGCGGAAGCCGGTATCGGCAATCTCGACGTTCTGTTTGAGGGTGGCCAGCGCCAGAATATTGGTGACGATCACACCCTCGATCGCCTTGTAGGCTCTGAGCCCAGGAGTGCCGATCCCCGTCAGCCCGATGCCGACCCTCGGATTGACCAGCATGGTCGATTGCCAGGCGGTTGCGGCCGACTCGCCGAGATCGGTATAGGCCGCCTGAAGGCCCTTGTTGTTGAGCAATGCAACCTGAACCGCCGTCTCGACATCGATGGTTTTTGCCGCCATCAGCGACTTGACGCGGGTCTGGGTTGCCTGCGCCTCGGCCCGGTTCTGTATCCAGACCGTCTGCTTCCCGGTCGCTTCGGATGTCTTGGCCGAGACGGTGGTGAAGCCGGCGTTCTTCGAGGTGTAGTCGGCGGCGGTGACACAGCCGCCGAGAACGAGCGGGACGGAAAGGACGGTCGCGAGTTTGAGCGTACGTATCGTCATGATGCGTCTCCTTTCGGAGCCTGCGCATCGTTCTGGTTACGCCAGGGTTTCGGGTCTACCGGGGCGCGGTGCGTATAACCGGTGATCGGCGTTTGATAGCGCAGCGGTGCAACGCCGAGCGACGGGTTCGCCGCGTCTTGATACGAAGCGGCCTCGTTCATCGAGGATGTGGCTGTGCAGCCGCCCAGCAAAAGGGGCGCCGCAACCACGATGTAGATAGGATTCATGGTAATGTCCGAACAGGAGATGCAACGGCGTGAGGGCGCTAAAGCCGCTCACGCACGATCATTGCCCGAGAGGCGGGCTTTGCCTGTTCAGATATTCGGTGGACGGTGAAGCAGCGGGATCTGACCCACGGTCTTGGTGTCGTCGAGGAAGGAGCGGATGGAAGTGACGACGGGGCCGCCAAGGGTGTCATGCGCAATCAGCACGGCCACGCCGAGACAGAAATCGTTGCAGCATTGCTGCTTGACGGGCTTTTTAACGCCGCTGTCGTGGTCTGCCGCATCCATATTATGGTGATTGTCGGACATCATGGCCGAACCGCCATGGTCCATCATCGCGCCGTGATCCATCATCATGGCGGGTTGGGTATGCTGCATTTCCGCAGCGTCTGGAGCATGCATTGCGGCATTGACGGTGGAAACGCTGTAGCCCGCCAGTGACAATATCATCACCAGTCTAAACAACAGGGCCATCAATTTCGATGTTCGCAACATCCCACGCATGCGTTCTAGAAGAGCCGCAGTCCCGAAGTTTGTCAATGGATATCATTTATAACCATCGATAAATATCACGTCAGCCGGTTGCCGAACCTCATGCGATATCCATGAAGGCATCGTCGAGAATGAGGAGCTTGCGCGCCTGCGTGCGGGAATATTCCTCATAAAAACCATGCGAGATCCAGAGTGCGGAACGGCCTTTGCGTCCGCTCCAGCCGATGCCGCCGATCAGTTCGGCTGCTGCAAGCTTGCGGGCGACATGGTTTCGGGAAAGGGCCAGTGGCTCTGCCAGTTGTGACACCGTTCTCACATCGGTCAAGTGTCTGCCCTGCTCGGCTGGGTTTTCCCAGTCGATGCCGGCGATCAGGCGGTCCATCAGCAACCCGCCCGCATCGAACCAGTTGAAGATGATCGAAAGCGGGCCGGGGCAGCGCACCTCCGGATTGGAGAGGAGCGCCTGTGTCACGCGGGGATGGATATGTGCGAGCATGGTTTCCGACCGCTCGATGAACCTTGAGGCCCTGAACCCCTCGTCGATGAGGTCCAGTGCCTGAAAATGCACGTCGTACCATTGGGCAAGCATCGCCAGGGTCGGCGGCGAAGGCACCACTTCGTCGGTCTGCCCTTCGCCCGATTGGTTCACCGGCCTTGTCAGCCCGCGTTTCAAAGCCTCTTCGAAGAAGGCATAAGCGACATCGTGGCTGGCGAGACCATGCCGGAGCGCGAGATGGCCGAAATCTTCTCGTGTAAGGGTCGGTTCGCCCGTTGTGGTCTCACACATGTCACGCTTTTGAAAATAGAGCGCCAACAGTGCATGGCAAAGAAGCCGGCTCTGGCGCGTGGCAAAAAGCACGGTCATGTCCGGCGAGCCTTCGTAAAGGGTGATGAAACTTCCCGCCAGCAGGCGCAGCGCCGTCCTGAAAGACTCCGTTCGAAGCAACCTGTTGATTTCGCTAGGCGGTAAGCTGCGGCGAAATGCGGTCACATCCGGCAACCCTGAAATTGCGAAATCGAAAAAATTGGTCATGGCAGCGCCCCTCGAATTGACCCATCACCCTTCTCGCGGGGTGTCATGGAATTGTATGATCCATCGGCCTTACAGGGACCGGGATCGGGCGTCTTCTCATTGCGCGCAGAGGTGAAATTTATGTCTTCGGCAGGCTGATAGTGCGGGCTTCGCCTGGTGTCATGCCATAGGTATTGCTGAACACCCGGTAGAAGGTTGGAAGACTGTCGAAGCCGCAGCCATAGGCGATCTGGGTAATCGGCAAAGCGGGAAACTCCAGCAGAGACCGCCGCGCTTCCTCGATACGCATGGAGGCGAGGGTGCGCGAAAACGACAGTTCCGCGCCTTCGAAAACGACGTGCAGCTGCCTAAGCGAAATGCCCAGTTCCTTTGCCACCGTGGCAGGTGTGAGGTTCTGCCGGGATTTTTTCCGCATCATGATGTCCTGGGCAGCATAACAAAGCCCGGTGCGGAGTGCGGCGCGCACCTCCGGCATGGCGGTCGAAAGCCGCCCGCGCGCCGTCATGGCAAGACGGGCGATATGCACGACATCGCGTGCGGGATCGATGAGCCTGCCGTTGTCGGCGTTCAGTGCATTAAAGAGCGCTCTGAAGGGCCGGGAGAAGGCGGTATTGTCCGCATAACGCGTCGCAAACAGGTCGTCGGCCGCCTGACCGAGCATGACTTCGTAGTCGACGGGGATCTTCAGCATCTTGTAGTGAAAATCCGCCTCGTCGCCCGGTATCGCGTCATAGGGCAAGTCAGAATAATTGATCGTGATGTCGCCACCGCTAACGGCGTGCACCCGGTCTCTGCCGGCGTGCAGCAACCCCGAACCCTTCACCTGCAGGCCGATGCAGAGGCTGTCACCGGCAATGCGGGCAATATCGGCTTGCGTACGGTTGACCCGGTAAGAGGACGCGCGCATTTCGCTCACGACAGCACCGGCAATGGCGCGTGCCTGAAACGAACCCTTGAAGGCGTGGCGACGGTCCTGCGCCAGTTCGATCGTCACGCCGAACAGGCTTTTGCCGCGCACCTCGCGCCATTGGTCGAAACGGTGCTCGGGCTGAAAATCCTCGGTTGCGAAACGGATGATGGTGTTCGTGACTTGGTCCTCCCCGATGATCCCGCTCCCGGCGGCTTATTTTTCCGTTGCGCGAAATTGAAGATGAACGAGCGGATAGGGTCGCCCCTGTCCGTCGAGGTCGGAACGTCCCGTCGGCTCGAAACCCAGCCGGCGATAAAAGCCCATGGCTTGGGCGTTCTGTTCGTTGACATCGGTGGTCAGCGCAGGGTGTGCGGCGAGCGCTGCCTGGACGAGCGCCTTGCCGGTTCCCTTGCCGTGATGGTCAGGGTCGATGAAAAGCGCCTCCATGTGCCCTTCATGCAGAAACATGAAGCCAAGGGGCTGATCCGACGCATCGACCGCGAGCGTTAAAGGGACCTCAGGTAGAAAAGCCGTCACTTCTTCCTCGATCGTGATGCGATCTGCCGGGTGAAGAAAATCATGGGTCGCGTCGACGGCCTTGCGCCATATTTCAAGGATGCGGGCCGTGTCGCGGGTGTCGGAGGAGCGAAGTGTAATCATGCTTCATCCTTAGCAATTACCGGCTTTTTACGCCATGGGGCCATTCCGCTCTTCTCCACAAAGCGTTTTCGCATTGGTTGAATTTCCGCGTCGAAACCCGGGGATTTGATCCCGCATATTCTCTTCCATCTGCAGCGCCGGAAATTTTTCTCGAAAAAAGCCCTTGCAAAAAGCGTGATAAAAAAAATAGATAAAAAGAAGTTCTATCTATTTATTTTGAAGAGAAGGCTGCTGAATGGATCAGATTGTCACGCAAATCGAGCAAAATCCGGTGCGAACGCCAGTTGTGGAAACGGATTTGTCGCTCGCAGAGGCAAAAATTATCTATAATTTGCCGTTTAATGACCTGATGTTCCGCGCCCAGCAGGTTCATCGCCGTCATTTCGATGCCAACGCCATCCAGATGAGCCGGCTTTTATCCATCAAGACCGGCGGCTGCCCCGAAGATTGCAGCTATTGCAGCCAGTCTGCCCGTAATCCGACCGGCCTCAAGGCCTCCAAGCTCATGGAAGTGGAGCGGGTACTGGCTGAAGCGCGCAAGGCGAAGGAAGGCGGGGCGACGCGTTATTGCATGGGGGCGGCATGGCGCAACCCAAAGGAACGCGACATGGAGGCGGTGGTGGCCATGGTCGAAGGCGTCAAGGCGCTCGGCATGGAAACCTGCATGACGCTCGGTATGTTGACGCCGGAGCAATCCGAACGGCTCGCCCATGCCGGGCTCGATTATTACAATCACAACGTTGACACGTCCGAGCGCTTTTATTCGGAGATCATCACCACCCGCACCTTCGAGGACCGGCTGGAAACGCTCGCCAATGTTCGTGATGCCGGCATGAAAGTCTGTGCCGGCGGCATTCTCGGCATGGGGGAGACGGTCGATGACCGCATTTCCATGCTGGTGACGCTTGCCAATCTGCCGGTGCCGCCGGAAAGCGTGCCGATCAACATGCTGATCCCGATCCCCGGCTCGAAGCTTGCCAATGCCGATCCCGTCGATCCGATCGATTTCGTCCGCACCATCGCACTTGCACGCATCCTGATGCCAAGCTCGCATGTGCGGCTTTCCGCCGGACGCACGGAAATGAGCGACGAGACGCAGGCGCTCTGTTTTCTGGCCGGAGCGAATTCCATCTTCGTCGGCGAGACGCTGCTGACGGCGGATAATCCGGGTGAGGATCACGATACGGCACTGTTCCGGCGGTTAGGCCTGAAGCCGATGGAGTTGCAAACGGCGAAACCGGGAGAGACCCGGTGAATTCGTCGGCGCTGTCCCCCTATGAGGCGAAGCTTGCCGGCCTGCACCGCAAATCGCGGTTGCGCGCGCTTGCCCCTCAGGCGGGGGTCGACTTCACTTCCAACGATTATCTCGGGCTTGCCGATGCGCCCCGGCTGAAGGCGGCGATTAACGCCGCAATCGAAAGGGGTGTGCCTGTCGGTGCCGGCGGCTCGCGGCTCTTGCGCGGCAACCACCCGGAACATGAAGCGCTTGAAGCGGAGGCGGCGGCATTTTTTGGCGCGGAAAAGACGATCTATTTCGGCAGCGGATTTGCCGCCAATGTCGCGCTTTTTTCCACGTTGCCGCTGCGGGACGACCTCGTTCTCCACGATGAACTAATCCATGCCAGCGTGCATGACGGTATTGCGGCTGGCAAGGCAAAGGCCGTTGCCGTACCGCATAATCAGGTCGAGGCATTCGAACGGGAAATAAACCACTGGCGGCAGGCGGGCGGCAAGGGCCGGCCGTGGATCGCAGTCGAGAGCCTTTATTCCATGGATGGAGATTACGCGCCGCTTGCTGCCCTTTCCGATCTTGCCGAGAAGCATGGAGGCTTCCTGGTCGTCGACGAGGCGCATGCAACCGGCGTATTCGGACCCGGCGGGCGTGGTCTCGCCGCCGAACTGGAAGGCCGGGGCAATGTGGTGGCGCTACACACTTGCGGCAAGGCGCTTGGTCTCTCCGGCGCGCTACTCAGCCTGCCTGCGGTTCTTGCCAACTACCTCACCAACCGCGCCCGTGGTTTCATCTATTCGACCGCGCCGTCACCGCTGATGGCGGCGGCAGTGCGGGAAGCGTTGAGGATCGTTGCCGATGAACCCTGGCGGCGAACCCGGCTGGAGGAGTTGATAAACTTTGCCGGCGAACAATTGCATTCCCGGCTGGGCGTAACGCCCAGCGGCTCGCAAATCTTGCCTGTCATGATCGGTGACAATGCCCGTGCGTTGCGGATCGCCGCACGTATGCGCGATAGCGGTTTCGACGTGCGGGCTATCCGCCCGCCGACGGTGCCGGAAGGTACGGCGCGTCTGCGCATATCCATCACGCTCAATGTCGATGAAAGCCAGATCGCTGCCATGATCGGGTTGCTCGTCCTCGCTATGGAGGAAGAGCGATGAACCGTCGTTTCATCATTTCCGGCACCGACACGGGCATCGGCAAGACGGTTTTTTCCGCAGCACTCACCCATGCCCTGCAAGCCCATTACTGGAAGCCGGTGCAATCCGGTCTCGATGAAGAGACCGATAGCGAGGTGGTGGCGCGGCTGGGCGGCGTGCCCCGCGCGCGCATCCTGCCGGAAGCCTATCGCCTGAAAATGCCGGCGTCGCCGCATCTTTCGGCCCGCCTCGAAAATGTGACGATCGAGCCCGAGCTTCTGTTTCCGCCGGATATAGACGGGCCGCTGGTGATCGAAGGCGCGGGTGGTCTGCTGGTGCCGCTCACCGATAAATTGCTGTTTGCCGATATCTTCGCCTGCTGGCGAATTCCACTGATCCTGTGCGCCAGAACCTCGCTCGGCACCATCAACCACACGCTGCTGTCGCTCGAGGCATTGCGGCAACGAGAAATTCCGGTGCATGGCGTGGTTTTCATCGGGGATGAGAACCGGGAAAATCAGCGCATCATCGCCGATATTGGCGGGGTTCGTTCGCTCGGCCGCTTGCCTCATCTGCCGGAGATGAACGCCGAGGCGCTCCATCAGGCATTCACCCAACAATTCGATCTCGCTGATTTTCAGGAGGTACCGGCATGAGCCGCTCGCCCATCTGGCATCCTTTCACCCAGCACGGCCTGGAACCGCCGATGAAACGCATCGTCTCGGCGGAAGGCGCCTATCTGGTCGATGAGGATGGCAAGCGGCTGTTCGATGCCATTTCATCCTGGTGGGTCATTACCCACGGCCACCGGCATCCGGCAATCATGGCGGCCATCCGCGCGGCAACTGAGGCTTTCGACCAGATCATTTTTGCCGAATTTTCCCACGAACCGGCCGAAACGCTGGCCAAAGGATTGATCGAACTCGCGCCTGCCGGGTTGGAACATGTGTTTTATTCCGATAGCGGTTCGACCTCGGTGGAAGTGGCGTTGAAAATGGCGCTCGGTTATTTTCACAATCGCGGTGAAAAGCGTGACCGCATCGTGGTTATGGAGCACGGCTACCATGGCGATACGATCGGCACCATGTCGACGGGTGAACGTGGTGTATTCAATGCCGCTTACGAACCGCTGCTTTTCGGCGTCGACCGACTGGTTTTTCCCGAAGCGGGTCGCGAGCAGGAGACGCTCGATATGTTCGAGAGCTTCTGCCGTTCGGGCCGCGTCGCCGCGTTGCTGATCGAACCGCTGGTGCTCGGTGCCGGTGGCATGAAGATTTACGGCGCGAATGTTCTGGCCGGGCTGAAACAGATCGCCGAACGTCACGGTTGCCTTGTCATCGCCGATGAGGTGATGACGGGTTGGGGCAGGACGGGAACCATGTTCGCTTGTGAACAGGCCGGGATTTCGCCGGATATTCTGTGCACCTCCAAGGGGCTTACCGGTGGTTCGCTGCCGCTCGCGGCAACGCTTTGCAGCGGCGATATCTTCGATGCGCATTTTTCAACTGATCGCCGCAAGACCTTTTTCCATTCGAGTTCCTATACCGCCAACCCGATCGCCTGCGCTGCCGCCGTCGCCAATTTGCAGGTCTGGCGGGATGAGCCGGTGGCGCAGCGCATCGGGCAGCTGCAAGAAACCCTGCATGCCAACCTCGGGCGATTTGCAGGTGACGGGCGTTTCGCCAACATCCGCCAGCTGGGGACGATAGCGGCGCTCGACCTCGTGGTGCCCTCCGGCGGATATCTCGCCGAGGCCGGCCCCCGCATGCGGCAACTGTTTCGCGAGCGCGGGCTCATCATCCGCCCGCTCGGCAACGTGATCTATCTGATGCCACCCTATTGCGCGACGGCGCAGGACCTGACCCACGCCTTCGACGCCATCGATGAAGTAGCCTCGATCGTGACCGAAACCGCTCCGGTAAAATCGCGCGCGGCGGGGATCCAAAACCGTCTCCGAGAGGCCTGACAATGCAGATACGTTCTTCCCGCATGGTCGGTTTCGGACATGCCGTCCCGGCGCGATGTGTCGGCAATGCCGAGATAGAGACGCGTCTGGGGCTGGAGGCTGGTTGGATCGAGCGGCGGACGGGCATCCGCACACGTTATTGGGCCGAAGAGGGCGAGACGTTGAGCGGCCTTGCCGAAAAGGCTGGCCGTATGGCGCTGGAAAACGCGAAAATCGGCTGCGACGATATCGCGCTGACACTTCTGGCGACCTCGACGCCGGATCATCTACTGCCGCCTTCCGCACCGCTGCTCGCGCACCGGCTGGGCCTGACGCGATCCGGCGCGATCGACCTTGCCGGGGCCTGCTCCGGTTTTCTCTATGCGCTCACCCTCGCGGACGGGTTTGTCCGTACCCACGGTCGCGCGGTGCTGGTTGTCGCCGCCAATATTTTGAGCCGCCGTATCAATCCGGCGGAAAGGGCGAGCGCGGTCCTCTTCGCCGACGCCGCCGGCGCCGTTGTGCTCGCCCCATGCCGGGATGCGCAGCGCGGCCTTCTGTCGGCCGATCTCGTTTCCGATGGCGGTGGTTACGATCTCATCCAGATAGCGGTCGGCGGCAGCAGCCAGCCTTTTTCCGCTGACACGCAGATTGAAGATACTTTGATGACGATGCGAGACGGACGCGAGGTCTTCTCCCGCGCCGTGGCCATGATGACGCAGACTTCCGAGCGAGTATTGCAACAGGCCGGAATGGCGGCGGCCGATATTGACCGTTTCATACCCCACCAGGCCAATGCCCGCATGTTCGACGCTGTCTGTGGCAATCTCGGCATTGATCGGCAAAGGACGGTCCGCACGGTGGAGACCTTCGGCAACTCGTCTGCCGCGACCATTCCGCTGTCGCTTTCCGTCGCCAATGCCGAACGGCCCTTTGCTGAGGGCGAAACGCTGCTATTGACCGCCGCAGGGGCGGGCATGACCGGGGGCGCGGTGGTTTATCGGGATTAGGTCAACCGGATGCGAGAGTGTGCGGAAACGCCTGAGCGGGGTCGGGCCGTGCGTATAATTGCGGTTGATAGCCACAACGCACGGCGGCGCAGCTTGCGTACTCGAAACAGTTTGATTTTGTTTGGAGAAATTTGGCTGGGGAACCTGGACTCGAACCAAGATTAACGGAGTCAGAGTCCGTCGTTCTACCATTGAACTATTCCCCAAAAGCCTGAAGCGCGTTGTCGCGTTCGCTTTGGTGGGTCGTCATATAGATGATTTCTTGCGGGGCGCAAGTCGAAAAAATCGAAAAATGCGTTTTCGCTGTTCTTTTGCGTTTCGTCTGTTGATTAGAGCCGCGCGCGAGTGGAGCGTGGGGTGGAGAGCAGCAGGCTGGTCTCGCTGCCGGTGATGCCGGGCACAAGGCGGATGCGGCGCAGAACGGCGTCGAAATCGCTGAGCGTGGCGGCGTTAAGCTCCACGATCAGGTCCCAGCGCCCATTGGTGGTGTGGATTTCGGATATTTCCGGAAAACCGCCGAGCGTTCGGATGACGCGGTCCGTCACATGGCCTTCAATCTCGATCATCATGATGCCGCGGATCGCCGCCTCCACGGCGTCGGCGCGCAGGATCACGGTGTAGCCGATGATGGTTCCGTCATTTTCCATTTTTTCGACGCGCGAGCGCACAGTCGCGCGAGAGGTTTCCGTCTCGATCGCCAGATCGGAAATGCTGCGTCGGCCATTATGCCGTAAAAGGGTTACGAGTCGTTCGTCGAGGATGTCCATCACTAACCATTTTGATCAATCAATTTTACCAGATCGATAGCCTATTTCGATAATATTGCCAATATTTGATGTTCATTCCGCCATGTCTCTGTGAGAGACTGGGATTGTCGGTTGGGAAAAACGAGGGCTCAAATGGATATCAGGCTGATCGGTGCGCCGTTGCAAATCGGTGCCGGGCAATTGGGGTGTGAGATGGGGCCGAGTGCGTATCGCATTGCCGGTCTCGTGCGCGCGCTGGAGGATCTGGGCCATCATGTGGTCGATACCGGTAACGTGACGCCGGCGCCGCTCAGGGAATTTTGCCATCCCAATCCGGCGGTGCATCACCTCTCCGAAACGGTGGCCTGGACCGAGGCGCTGACGGAGGCGGCCTATCGTGAAAGTGCCGACGCCGTGCCGATCTTTCTCGGCGGCGACCATGCGATTTCGGCCGGAACCGTGGCCGGCATGGCGCGCCGTGTGGCAGAAAGCGGCCGGCCGTTCTTCGTGCTCTGGCTTGATGCCCACACCGATTACCACACGCTGGAAACGACGCGCAGCGGTAACTTGCATGGCACACCGGTCGCTTATTTCAGCGGCCGCGATGGTTTTGCCGGTTATTTCCCGCCTTTGTCCCATACGGTTCCAGAAGAAAATATCGGCATGATCGGCATCCGCAGCGTCGATCCGGCCGAGAGAGCCGCACTGGAAGACAGCGGTATCACCGTTCACGACATGCGTTCGATAGACGAACATGGCGTTGCGGTTCTGCTGCGGGCATTCCTGGCGCGGGTTCAGGCGGCAAACGGCCTGTTGCATGTCAGCCTCGATGTCGATTTCCTCGAACCGTCCATCGCCCCTGCGGTCGGTACCACGGTTCCGGGCGGGGCGACGTTCCGCGAGGCGCATCTGGTGATGGAAATGCTGCATGATAGCGGGCTGGTATGCAGCCTCGATCTGGTGGAGCTTAACCCGTTTCTCGATGAGCGCGGCAGGACGGCGACCCTGATGGTCGATCTGGCCGCCAGTCTGATGGGCAAGCGGGTCATGGACCGCCCGACGCGGGCCGGCTGAAGGGGATGATGCGATGACGGTAATACCGAACCTCAATATCGTGCCTTTCGTCAGCGTCGATCACATGATGAAACTCGTGCTGCGCGTCGGGATCGATACGTTTCTGCGCGAACTTGCCGATGTGGTGGAGGAGGATTTCCGCCGCTGGGAGAGTTTCGACAAGACGCCGCGCATCGCCTCGCATTCGAAGGAGGGCGTTATCGAACTGATGCCGACCAGCGATGGCACGCTCTACGGCTTCAAATATGTGAACGGCCATCCGAAGAACATGAAGGAAGGCCGCCAGACGGTGACGGCTTTCGGTGTGCTTTCCGATGTCGGCAACGGTTATCCGCTGCTTCTGACCGAGATGACGATCCTGACGGCGCTGCGCACTGCCGCCACCTCGGCCGTCGCTGCAAAACATCTCGCACGGAAAAATTCCCGCTCGATGGCCATCATCGGCAATGGCGCGCAGAGCGAATTCCAGGCGCGCGCCTTCAAGGCCATTCTCGGCGTCGACACGGTACGGCTTTTCGATATCGACCGATCCGCCAGCGAAAAATGCGCCCGCAATCTTGCCGGGCAGGGCTTCACTATCGAGATTTGTGATAGTGCACAAAGCGCGGTGGAAGGTGCAGATATCATCACCACCGTCACGGCTGACAAGCAATATGCGACGATCCTGACCGACAACATGGTCGGTCCCGGCATTCACATCAACGCTGTCGGTGGCGATTGCCCCGGCAAGACGGAGTTGCACCGGGACATTCTGCTTCGATCCGATATTTTCGTGGAATACCCGCCGCAGACGCGCATCGAAGGTGAAATCCAGCAATTGCCGGCGGACTACCCCGTCACCGAACTATGGCAGGTCATTACCGGTCAAAAGCAGGGGCGGGTAAACGACAGGCAGATCACGCTGTTCGATAGCGTCGGTTTCGCCACCGAGGATTTTTCGGCGCTACGTTATGTGCGCTCGAAACTGGCTGCCACCGGGCTTTACACGGAGCTGGATTTGCTGGCCGATCCGGATGAGCCGCGCGACCTGTTTGGAATGCTGCTGCGTTGCGAGGCGGCTCTCGCCTGAGAGGGTGCTAACGGGCGTGAAGTTAGTCCGCCTGTCGGCGTTGCTTCCGGGCAACCGCATGTTCGCGCCAGATGGTGAAGAGACCGGCAGCAATCACGATCGCTGCGCCCAGAACCATATTGGACGTTAGAACCTCGCCATAGACGGTGACGCCGATGATGGAGACGAGCACCAGCTGGTAATAGGAAAACGGTTGTACCGAGGCGGCATCCGCCAGTTCGAATGCCTTGATCAGGCAATAATGGCCGCTCATGCCGGTAATGCACAGCGCCAGCATCCAGCCCCAATCCTGGGGTGCGAGGCTAACCCAATAAAACGGACCGATCAGCGTTAGCGCCGCCGCACCGGCTACGCCGGTATAAAAAAAGCTCGTCATCGCTGAATCGCTCTTGCTGCCGAGGCGGGTCAGGACGCTGTAAAGCGCAAGCATGAAGGCGGCGATGAAGGTGATAATCAGGCTGCTGTCAAAACCTTCGCCATCCGGCTTGAGGATAACGAGAACACCGATGAAACCGACGAAAATGGCGCACCAGCGCCGCCAGCCCACATGTTCGCCGAGCAACGGCACGGAAAGTGCAGCGACGATCAGCGGTGCGGAGGCAAAAATGGAATGGCTGTGCGCCAACCCGACAACGGCGAAGGAGTAGATCGAAATAACGATCTGTACGGCAAGAAAGACGCCGCGGCCGATCTGCAGAAAGGGACGGTTGGCCATGACGGCGCCCCGAATGCCGCCCGAGGATCTTGCGGCCATCAGCAAAACGAAGATGGCGAAGGCCCAGTATCGAAGCATGGCGACGAAGACGGGTGGATAGGCGCTGGCCAGGTGTTTCGATATGCCATCCTGCGCCGCAAAGATCGTGAAGGCGATGAGCGCATAAAGATAACCGGTCTTGGGTGATGGCATAAATAAACCGCTGTCCGGCTGTTGCCGGCAAAAGAGGATTCGGCGTTAATAAGGTGAATGGCAACCATATGGTCTGGCTGCGTGTTGTCAGACAACCTTATTTTCCGAATAGCTGGTATGCAAGTGCGGAGGCTGCCTTTTCAATAGGCAGGTTGCTGGCCGGGGATGCGGGGGCGGTGTCACGTGAACTCGTGAGGATTCAGCAGTCGTCGGCTGCGCGCCCCCGATATTGGGCTTTATCGCCACAACCTCTCCTCGGTTATCCTCGGTTCAAGCCCGAGGGTGATGCGGAATTTGGTGAGAGGTTTTCGCTCTCTCATCCGAGGTCTTTGTAAAGCGGGCTGTCCGCCGTCAGCAATTGCACGGCGGACAGGTATTCAGCAATACGCTGTAGCGTATGTATGGCGATCAGCCGATCGTCACGGCCGCTTTCGAGGCCACGGATTTCAGCGCCGCGTCGGCCAGTTTCAGTGCGATCAGCCCGTCCTTGATGGAAGGCGATGGAGCCACATTGTTTTCGATGCAGTCGATGAATGCTGTAATTTCCGCAGCATAGGCCGCCGTGTAACGGGTCATGAAGAAATCATGCAGCGGCGGGCGGGTATAGCCTTCAGCATTGGCGATCTCGATGGAGACCGGGCGCTGGTTTTCAGCCGCCGCCGAACCCAGCGAACCGTGCACTTCGATGCGCTGGTCGTAACCGTAGGTCGCGCGACGCGAATTCGAAATGCTTGCCTGCCTGCCGCTTTTCGTCGTCAGGATGATGCTGGCGCTGTCGAAATCGCCAAGTGCGCCGATCTCCGGATTGACGAGAACGGAACCGGTGGCAAACACGCTTTCCACTTCCTCGCCGAGCAGGAAACGGGCCATGTCGAAATCATGAATGGTCATGTCGCGGAAAATGCCGCCGGAAACCTTGATATATTCGGCTGGCGGCGGGCCGGGATCGCGGCTGGTGATGGTGACCATTTCCACCTTGCCGATGCGGCCATCCTCGATTGCCTTGTGCACGGCCTGGAAATGCGGATCGAAACGCCGGTTGAAACCGAGCATCACCTTCGCACCGGTTTCCTCAACCACCTTGGCGCAGGCTTCCGCGCGGGCAACATCGAGATCGACGGGCTTTTCGCAGAAGATGGCCTTGCCGGCGCGGGCGAAACGCTCGATCAGGTCGGCATGGGTGTTGGTCGGCGTGCAGATGATGACGGCGTCGATCGTCTTGTCGGCCAGAACCTCGTCGATCGTGCTGACCTTGCACTGCGCTTCGCGGGCGATTGCTTCCGCAGCACCGGCCACGGCGTCCACGACGGCCACCAGCTTCGCACGGCTGTCGGTGGTGATCGCCTTGGCGTGGACCTTGCCGATCCGTCCAGCGCCGAGCAGTGCCAATTTCGTAACCATCTTTCCTCCGGTTCCTCACACCCGTCTTCCACTCCCGGAAAGACAGAATATGAACGCAAACAATGTTTCGATATGGAATATATGTTCTATTTTGCTAGATCGACATCGGAGGCGTGTCAAGCGTTTTGACGATGGCCGGGGCGGCCGAAATTATCTCTCCGGGGAGGCTATGCGACACGGGTGGCCGTTGCGCTTAAAAAACGCTTGAGGTGGGGCGGAAGCTTGCGTCGGCGATCAGTCGACGAGGGGCGCTTGAGCCGTATGTTGGGGAAGCGCATAAACCTCGACCGGGGTTTCGAGACCGCGCAGCAGCCATGGCCCCAGATTTTCCAGCCTATCCTCGTGGCCGGCCATGCGGACGAATTCTTCGGAAAAAAGCACATTGCGGCCGGTTTCCTTGGTCAGCGTTTCAAGCCGCGACGCGATGTTCACGGCAGGGCCGATGACGGTAAAATCAAGGCGAGTTTTCGAGCCGATATTGCCGTACATGACATCGCCGACATGCACGCCGATGCCGTAACCCAGAGGGTCATGGCCTTTCTCGCAATTGATGTCATTGAGGGCAACGAGACTTTTCTGGGCGCTGGCAATGGCTTTCATGAGGTTTTCGCAGGCCTGCGGGTCGCTGAGCGGGAAAATCGCCAGCAGCCCGTCGCCCATGAATTTCAGGATTTCGCCACCGAACTCCTCGATCGGATCGCACATGGCGTCGAAATAACCGTTTAGAAGCTCGATGACGTCGTCGCGTGGCCACATGTCGGAAATATGAGTGAAGTTACGCAGGTCGCAGATCAGGATCGCGGCGCCCACCGTTATGCCGCTGCCACGCGTCGTTGCGCCATTGAGGATTTTTTCGCCCGCATGGGGGCCAACATAGGTCTCCAGCAGGGTGCGCGTCATGCGGTTTTTCAGGCGTATTTCGCTGACCAGCGCGAGCGCCGGCAGCAGGTTTTTCAAGGCGAGGACTTCCGCTTCCGAAAAGCCGCCCGGCCGGTCGCTGGAAAACGTGGCGACATGGCGCTTGCCGAATGTATGTTCGATTGGCCACGCGAAATAATCCGTCAGCCCGTCGGCGCGCAGTTCCTCATAGATCGTATAACCCGGCAGGTCGGTGTCGTCACCGCTCAACCGAAGGCGGATCTCGGTCGCGCCCTGATGGATGTCGTTGATGGGGCTGTTCAGATATTCGGGCGTATTCTCCGCCCCATAGCCATAGGTGGTGATCTCGGCGGCCGATATGCCGGCCTTCCACAGGATCCGCGCGCCAAGCCATTGCGGATGACGAATGCGGAAGGCAAGCGCGCCCCGCGCGACGGAAATTCCGCTCTCCCGCAACCTGTTGCAAAGCTCGAAGAATATCTCATCGATAAAACGCTGGTCCTTCGTACCGGTGACGAGCCAGTCGAGAATTTCCGTTTTTTCCGCTGGCCACAATTCATCCAGTGCTGAAGAAACCCGTTCTTCGGTGTCGAGATTAAGTGTCATGGCAGGATTCCGGAGGTTGTTGCTGCTCTCGTGCGGGCGGGCCAGATGCCGAACGTGGTCCGTGGTGCGGACATCATGTGGTGCCGGGTAACGGAAATGTTAAGAGAGCGGAGCGGAAAATGTTCCGGAGGAACCGGCGGCGTTCAGCCGGTTACGCGCGCCGCCCGGATGTTGCCGTGAACATCGTCCCGGCGGCGCTGAGATTTGGCTCGGATCGTTGTGAACGATCAGATAACGGTTTCGACAGGAATATGCAGGGCGGCGGCAACGCGCCTGATGCGCGACGGATCGCTATCCGTACCCTCTTCGAGAGCGCGGATTTCGCTGGTCGTCAGGCCACAGGTAATGGCGAGCTGTTCGATGGTATATCCGGCGAGATTGCGCGCCGTCAGAACCTTTCGGGCGAAAGGAGCATCTGTTTCGTGATCGGAATTGGGCTGTGAGACTGAAATTGTCATTTTTTTGCATCTCCCTCATGGTGGACACTTTAATGCGGGTGGCAAAAAAAGGTTGCCAGAGCCGAATGCGGCCGCGTTGCCGGAGAAAAATCGTTGCTGCAACGCAGCGAGAACATAGCCGCTTCACCCACCTACGCAATAGTTAAATTTTGTTAAGTTTCGTGATCGCGGCATTTTTCAGCCGGAAAAGGGGTCGAAAAAATATGATTTTTCGGAGTTTTAGCGGATTAAGGCAGAGCGCAGTACACTAAAGCATACCCCAGGCGCGGAAGCGGCCACGGCCGGTAACCTCCCGTAATTCCAGCTGATTGGCGAGCCCGATGGCCCCTTGCGGCGTGGTGCCGAGTTCCTTGACGATCATCGCTGCCGAGACCACCGGCCGGGAGACCACCAGCTCCACCAGCTCGGGCAGGCGCGAAGACGAGCGCCGGCCGGCCAGTTTGCGCATCATGCGTTCTCTGGCGTGGGTCAGCCTGTCATGTTCCTTCATGCTGGCCAGAGCGGCTTCGTAAAAACTGTCGAGGAGGGCCAAGAGGCGTTGTGTCTGGTTTCTGGCATGCCGACGCTCGCGGGGGACTGCGCGAAGACCGGCGCTGAGTGCCGGCAGGTGATCGGGCGCGACGGCCCCATCGCGCAGAAAAGCGGCGGCCATAAGCCTGCCGAGCCAGGGGCTGCGTTGCAGAACCTCGATCATGTTCCAGGCATCCAGCAGGATTGCGGTCCGCAGGATCGCCGGCAGTTCGTCCGTCCGGCCGTGGACCTGCCGCCATTCTTGCAGCCTTTCCTCCTCGTCCCAATCGGGATCGTTGACCATTGGATTGCCTTCGTCCCGATGTGTCTCGGGCGGTAGCGCGTTGCCGGCAGTGATCGCGTTCAGCGTGGCAGCACTTCGCGCCAGAAGCGCGTCCAACTCGGAGAAGGCCCCATCCAGCGGTGTTTCCCCGTCTGTGTCGACCTCTTCATCGCCGGAATGATCCACGGTTTCCGGGGTAAATGCCGTCTCGTCGGCGGCAATTGCCATCCTGCCGCGCAGGCGGGAAAGACCCGGTGCAGTGAAGGCCCAGCCTGGCGCGTTGGAAAAAATCAGCCGTCTCGACCGGAGAATCCGGTGCGCCGCCGTCATTTCATGGGTGGGCGCCCGCACATCCATATGGGCGTCATGCAGGACGAGATCTTCCATATGGACGAGTTCACCATCGACCCACATGGAGGAAATCGCATCGGTAAAATCCTGTCTCTCGATGAAACCGTGTTTCATCGGTGACCGGCTTATCCGCTCGTCCAGCCGCGCCAGCGCTTCGCCCGCGCGGGCGGCGGCAATGAGAAGCTTTTCGATCTGGATGTCCGATATATCGTAAATCATTGATATTTTTTAGTTTGAGCACGGCCGGGTGACAAGGTGGCTTGCATTGGTCCGGTGCGGAAGATGGGAGGCCAGGGCGTCCGTCACTATGCTGCATTGCAGCGTAAACTTGCGCATTGCAATATGCCGGGTATATACCCCCTCCGAGAGCGACAAATTATCACACCTTCCGTTCGCCCTTCCATCTCCAGGCGAAGATGAATTGGAGTCAACCCGTGAATATTATGGCAAATGGTCCCGCCGCGGCACCGGATCAGAAAACCCGTTTGAAATCCATTATCGGTGGATCGGCGGGCAACCTCGTCGAATGGTACGACTGGTACGTCTATTCGGCCTTCACTCTTTATTTCGCACCGGTGTTTTTCCCCTCCGGAAACCAGACCGCCGAATTGCTGAGCGCCGCCGCCGTGTTCGCCGTTGGCTTTCTGATGCGGCCCATCGGGGCGTGGTTCATGGGAACCTATGCCGACCGCAAGGGCCGCAAGGCTGGCCTGACATTGTCCGTTACCTTGATGTGCCTCGGCTCGCTGCTGATCGCGATTACGCCCGGCCATGAGACGATCGGTATTGCAGCACCCGCCATTCTGGTGTTCGCGCGTCTTCTGCAAGGCATCAGCGTCGGCGGCGAATATGGCGCCAGCGCGACATATCTCAGCGAAATGGCCGGCAAGAACCGTCGCGGCTTCTTCTCCAGCTTCCAGTATGTGACGTTGATTTCCGGCCAGCTTCTGGCGCTGGCGGTGCTTTTGGTCCTGCAGCGGGTTCTGACACCGGAACAACTCGGCTCCTGGGGTTGGCGCATTCCCTTCTTCATCGGCGGCGTTCTTGCGATTGCGGTGTTTTACATCCGTCGTGGTCTCGCCGAGACGCAGTCCTTTGCAAACGCCAAGGCGGGCGCAGCAGACAAGCCGAAATCCAGCGGATGGGCACTGTTCAAGCACTATCCGCGGGAGGCGCTGATGGTCATGGCGTTGACATCAGGCGGCACGCTCGCCTTTTACGCCTATACGACCTATCTGCAGAAATTCCTCGTCAATACCTCCGGCTTCAGCAAGGAAAGCGCGACTGAAATCACCACGGCGGCACTCTTCGTCTTCATGCTGTGCCAGCCGATCGCCGGGGCGCTGTCCGACAAGGTCGGTCGCAAGCCGCTGATGGTGGGCTTCGGTATTCTCGGAACGCTGTTCACTTATCTCATCTTCACCACGCTGGCGACGACGACCGATCCGATCATGGCTTTCGCTCTCGTTCTGGTCGGCCTGCTGATCGTCACCGGCTACACGTCCATCAATGCCGTGGTGAAGGCGGAAATGTTTCCCGCCCATATCCGGGCGCTCGGCGTTGCTCTGCCCTATGCGCTGGCGAACACCATATTCGGCGGAACGGCGGAATTCGTTGCCTTGAAGTTCAAGCAGATCGGCCACGAAAACTGGTTCTTCTGGTATGTGACGATCATGATTGCACTGTCGCTGGTGGTTTATGTGAAGATGCGCGATACGCGCGATCACAGCCATATCCACGAGGATTGAGCGATCAAAATTTATACCAACGAAAGCCCCGTCCTCTGGCGGGGCTTTTTTGTTTTCAGGGGATTCAGGCGGCTTCGACCGGAAGCACGATGCGGGCCTCGAACCCATCCTGTCTGCCCGGTGCCGGAGATGAAAGCACCAGTTCGCCGCCAATCTGTTCCATCAGGCTTTTGACGATGGCAAGCCCAAGCCCTGTGCCGTCCGCTTCGGAAGGACCTCTGACAAAACGTGTCGTCAGTTTGGGAAGCAGCGCCTTGTCGATGACCGCGCCGGAATTGATGACGCGGATCGTGCCGTTCTCTTCGGCCAGTATCTGCACCGGGCTTTCCGCCGGGCTGTGGATCAGGGCATTTTCGAGAAGGTTGCGCACGATGATACCGAAGGCATCCGTGCCCAGCTTGCAGTAAAGGCCGCCTTCGCAGCGATTGGTGAAGCGGATACGGGACGTGCCGATCGCCGTTCTCATCATGTCGTCGATGACGAGTTCGAGAACGGGGATCAGGTCGGTCGCCGTATCGGTTACCCCGATCCGTGCTTCCGCACGCGACATCTGCAGCAGTTTTTCGGCGAGATGGCCAAGATGCAGCAGTGATTTTTCGATATTTTCCACGCGTGGCGCAAGTTCGGGCGGAATATCGGCGTGCAGCCGCTGCGCCTGCGCCAGCGCGCCGGCAATCGGTGTGCGCAATTCATGGGCGCTGTTGGCGGTAAATTCCCGTTCCGCCTCGATTGTCGATCTCAGCCTTCTCAGCAGCAGATTGACCGACCGGGCGATCGGGTGGAGTTCGGCCGGAAACGGCTGGGTTTCCACAGGTGCGAGATTGCCGCCGTCCTTTCTCCCGATCTCGTCGCGCAGCGTCTGTATCGGTTGCAGGGTTTTCCGCACCACGACGATGACGGCGAAGATGCTGGCGGGGATAAGAATGAGAACGGGGAGCAAAAGTGCGGTACCCGCTTCCTCGATCGCCTCACGTCGGTTGGCGAAGGCATCGGCGACCTGGAGGAAATAATTTCCGTCCGGTGTCGCGACCGTATAGATGCGCTTTGTGGCTGTTTCGGAAAAACCGGGATCGAGCGAGACCTCGAAAGGTTCGGTCGAGCTGTCGTGCGAATGTAATACGACCTGTCCTTCGCGGTCGCGAACCTGATAGGTCAGATATTCCGCCGCATGCGCCGACTGGTTGAGTTTTTGCGAGGCGGGGCCAGTGTTGTTTTCCCTGAGATCGTCCACCAGCAGCGGCAGCAGCCTTTCGGCGGTTTCCTCGACGCCGGAGTCGAAAATCTCGGCGAACTCGTCCTGCATCACCATGACGCCAAGTCCGCAGGCGATAAGCCAGGATACGGCGACGACGCTGGTCAGCGCCGTGACGAGCTTGCGGGTCATGCTGGTCGGTCTGGCCATCTCTGCCTACTTGTAATTCTGCTTACCTGATGGTGTAGCCGACGCCGCGCACGGTCTCGACGCGGTCATGGCCGATTTTCTTGCGCAGCCGGCTGATATAGACCTCGACCGTGTTGCTCTCTATTTCAGCGCCGAATTCGTAGAGCGTGTCGTGCAATTGCGATTTCGAAACGACCGCGCCGGGATGTTCGACCAGCTTTTCAAGCACGGCCCATTCTCTGGCGCTGAGCGTCTGCGCCGTTCCGTCGACGACGATATTGCGCGCTACCTGGTTGATTTCGATGCCCGGCAGGCGGATGACGGGGGCGGAACGCCCCTCGTAACGCCGCGAGACCGCCAGCATGCGCGCCGAAAGCTCGTTGAGATCGAAGGGCTTGACCAGATAGTCGTCCGCGCCGGCATTCAGCCCGGCAATTCTGTCGGAGACCTGATCGTGCGCCGTCAGAATGATAACCGGTGTCGAGTCGTCACGGTTGCGCAGCGATTGCAGAAGGGTAATACCCTCGCCATCCGGCAACCGCATGTCGAGCAGGATCAGGCCGTAAGCCATGGTCAGCGTCGCCGCCGTGGCATCATCCAGCATCTTGAACCAGTCGACTGCGTGGCCAGCCGCAGCGACATGGTCCCGCAGCGCCTCTCCCAGCACATGATCGTCTTCAACAAGCAGAACCCGCAAGACAGCTCCTTTATCGCGTCGTCCTGCGTATCGCTTTCACGGGATAAGCGTCAAGCACTGTCTGTTCAGCTATTCTGGCGCTGGGTACAGCTGCCGAACACGTCCTGCGAGGAATCGTAGACGGAAGTGGAGACGTTCATCATTCCAAGGATGCTGTGGAAATAATTGTCGTGGGAGCGACCGCCCTTTGCTGCACCTTTCGCAAGGCAGGCCCGATCCAGTCCCATGGATTTGGCAAAATCGTCGTCGAACCAGACGAGAAACGGCACATGTGTCTGCTGGTCGGGCGCAAGCAGATAGGGCGCGCCGTGCAGATAGACGCCGTTCTCGCCAAGCGATTCACCGTGGTCCGAGGCATAGATCATGCCCGTTGCCAGCTTGTTCGAGCGCGCCTTCAGCTTGTCGATGACGGTCGCCAGGAAATGATCGGTGTAGAGAAGCGTGTTGTCGTAGGAATTCACGATCTCGGCGTCGGTGCAATTGCCAAGTTCGGCGGTCCGGCAGTCCGGGGTGAATTTGCGGAATTCGTCGGTGTAGCGCAGATAATAGGTCGGCCCATGGCTACCCATCTGGTGCAGCACGATGACGCTGTCCTTCTTGACGTTGTCGAGCCAGGCGTCGAGCTTGTCGTAGAAAATGTCGTCGCGGCATTCGCCACCGGTGCAGAAGCGGGCGTCATTGGTGGAAGGCAGGTCCAAAAAGGGAATGCGGTCGGCCACGTTCTTGCTGCCGGTATTGTTGTCCAGCCAGGTTGCGCCGACACCGGCATGAACGAGAACGTCCATGACGTTTTCGTTGGCGAGCGCCTTCTTGTGGCTGTACTCCGAACGCGGGAATTTCGAGAACATGCAGGGAATGGAAATCGCCGTCGCGGTGCCGCAGCTCGTCGTGTTCGGGAAATAGATCACATCGCGCTTTGCCAGTTCGGGGTTGGTGTCGCGCCCATAGCCGTTCAGGGAAAAGTTCGCGGCGCGGGCGGTCTCGCCCGCCACGATGACGGTGATGCGCGGCTTGTGGATGCCGCCCAGCGCCGGCAGAACCTTCGCATCCGTGCCGATCGGGCTTACCTGTATGTCAGCTTCCGTTTTGGCCTGCGTCAAATAATGAACGGTGGATATGATCGGCGACAATGGATTGGCGCTTTTGACGATATCCTTGTGCTGGCGCACGGCAGTGGTGAATGTTTTGGAATTCGCGAAACTGATGATGCCGGCAACGGTGAGACAGATCAGGATGCTGATGGTGTTCCACAGCAGCTTGCCGAGGATCGGCCGATGCCGAACGCGGACGGCAATGATGACGAGCGACGGCACAAGCCCATAGATTGCCAGATGCCAGAGAAAGCCCGGCGTCATCAGGTTGCCCGCTTCTGCCCGTGTCGTCTCCATGGCGTTACGGATCATGTCGCTGTCGATGATGATGCCGTATCGATCCATGAACCAGGAGGCTGCGGCCGCGGCAAATACCAGCAGGATCAGAAACGGCTTGATGAGATATTTGGCGGAAAAAATCGTGATGAGGGCACCGAAAAGAGCCGCCATGGCAACATAAAGCCCGACGATGGCGACCGGATAGGCGGAAAGATAGGTGTGAACCTTCGACCAGAACGTCTGGTTCGTGAAAAACAGCAGATAGGCCGACGTCAGCAGACAGAGCGGCACACTGCCGATTTCCGGACGAAAATTTACAGTTCCTGTCGCTTTCGCGGAAAAAATAGCCAATATCAGGTCCCACCGGTTTCATAAGAGCGGGCGCAAGCAAAGATGGTGCTTGAGCGCCCGTATTTGAGCTGCCTCAGAGGCTAATTGATGGCGGTTGCATCATTTAGCTGACGTCAACCTGAATGATTGTCATATATTTGTCATGTTGCGCCGCGTCATTCGGTGACGATTGGGTTTTAGAGTCGATGACCAGATGGCGATGGAGTGTCACTTAGTTCAGCCCGACGATGCCCGTTGCGGTCGTGCGCGTTGAAAAGACACGCGTGGCGCGGACCGGCAGCAGGCTGCCTGCGGGCAGGTTCTGGAACGTCACCGTCGCCCCGGAGAGCAGGGTGAGGCACAGCTGACCGCCATTGCCGACATAAATGGCGCGTGTGACTGACGAAAGCGGGTTCGTATCATCAGGAACGATGTCGAAACCGTGGGACGCCGGTGATTCTAGGCCGGCGGCATAATGTGTGTAAGTCTCAGCCATTGCTGTCTCCCGTAAATCAAAATCCGCCGTGATTATGCGGCGGGCCGGGATGGCGGGGAAAAGCGGGGAAGACAAATGTCAGGCTGGGGTTCCGGTTCGGCTGAGAGAATGCCGTAATCTCATGCGGTTGGCGACACCGGTCGTATCGCCATCCAGATCGGCCAAACGGAAGACGGCAGATTTTTCGTCCCCGGATCGGGAGGCATGGTTTGGCCGTTCGGCGGACGTCTTCGGCCTCAGTTGCGCGTATGGAGAATAAAGGCTCTCAC
Source organism: Agrobacterium arsenijevicii (assembly GCA_000949895.1). GTDB lineage: Bacteria > Pseudomonadota > Alphaproteobacteria > Rhizobiales > Rhizobiaceae > Agrobacterium > Agrobacterium arsenijevicii. The sequence continues at coordinate 151,282 of JWIT01000002.1, forward strand.
GGCGGGAGAGGCTTCCGTCTTCCGGTGGGCGATGGCGAGGTCCGAGGTTGCCGAGCTTGCCGCAAGCGGCACGTAACGCACGCCCGGAAGCCGCAGGCAATCAAGCGAGCGCGGCACCAGTGCGACGCCGAGGCCGATTGCCACCATGCTGGCAATGGTGGTGTAGTCCCGGCCTTCCGGGCTGATGACGGGCTTGAACCCGGCCTCGCTGCAGGCCTCGATCGTATTGTAGTGAAAGCCGACATCCGGCGGCTGTCGCGGGGTGATGAAGGTTTCTGCGGCGAGGTTCTTGAGATCGACGTGCTTCGCATAGGCCAAAGGATGATTTTCCGGCAGCGCGGCCATCAGCGGTTCGCGCAGGACCACATGCATCGCAACGCCTTCCGGGATGGGCGCGGGCGGGCGGATGAAGGCGAAATCCAGATTGCCGTCGGCGATCTTGGCCAGTTGCAACCGCATCTCCATTTCGATCAGCTGCAATTCCACATCCGGATGGGAGGCGCGGAAACTGGCGATCGACTGGATGAGCAGGCCGGAATAGGCGGCGGATGCCACATAACCGATGGAGATGCGGCCGGTTTCCCCGCGGTCGACGCGCTTCAGCGCCGCAAGCGTCGCTTCGGCATTGGCAAGGATTTTCCGGGCATCCTCGTAGAGAAGCTGGCCGGGGGTGGTCAACTTCACTGATCGGCGCGTCCGGTCCAACAGCGGCATCCCAACAATGTCCTCCAGCGCCATGATCTGCTGGCTCAGCCCCGGCTGGGCAATGCCGAGGCGGGCGGCGGCGCGCTCGAAATTGCGTTCATCCACCAGCACGGTGAAATAGCGCAGGTGTCGCAGCTCAAATGTTTCCGCCCGGCTTGCCGGTTTCCTGCCCATCGTTACGGCCTTTTTTAGCAGATTTGAATAATTCCAAGCTATTATCGGGCGGCATTTTCATAATCAATAGTTCTGAAAAAAGCCGGCTTCGCTTATTGGATCAAAATCTACACCTTGCGTAATAAGATGAGTTAAATTCTCCAGAAAAATATTCGCCCTTGTGGCGGCGCGGGTTGATAAAGGGTCTTGGCGGTGCAGGGAAAAACCAAACACATTTCCATTTTGGCGGGCGGTTGCGCCACCATTGCTTATGTAGCGTTTTTGTTCCCGGTCGTCGCCCTTGCGCAGGAGGCCGGCACCACGGTGCTGCAAACCATCACCGTAGACGGCGTGAAAAAGCAGGATCCCAAGGCCCCGGTGAAAGGCTATGTGGCGAAAACCAGCGCCAGCGCCACCAAGACGGGGAGGTCCCTGATCGAGACACCGCAGTCGGTTTCCGTCATCACCAAAGACCAGATGGATGCACAGAACGTTCGCAATCTCAGCGAGGCGCTGAATTATGTTCCCGGCGTCGTCGCGCAACCGTCAGGTTCCGATCCGCGTTTCGATGCGCCGCGCATTCGCGGTTTCGCGGGAAACCAGCTGCAATTTCTCAACGGTCTTCGGCTGATGCGCACGGCGGGTGCGCCCTCGTACGAGGTCTACGGCCTGGAGCGTCTGGAGGTCATTCGCGGGCCGGCTTCTGTGCTTTATGGCCAGGGTAATCCCGGCGGTCTCATCAACCTCATCAGCAAGCGGCCGACCTTCGAGCGTTTCGGCGAAGTGGGCGCGCAGATCGGCAGCTTCGATTATTACCAGTCGATGTTCGATATTGGCGGGCCGGTGGCGGACAGTGACAGCCTTGCCTATCGCCTGACCGGGGTTGCCCGCAACGCCCATGCCCAGACGGACAATCTGCAGAATGACCGTTATTTCATCGCGCCGGCGCTCACATGGCAGCCTGACGAGGACACGAAACTGACGGTCCTTGCGTCCTATCAGCACGATAATCCGAGTTCGCCCTCGGGCCTGCCGCCGGCACTCACCTTTTCCCGGCCGGGCAACATGCTGGACCGCAGCTTTTATGTCGGCGACCCGTCGTTCGATACGTCAAGCCGCAAGTTCACCAATATTGGCTACGAATTCGAGCACCGTTTCGACGAGACCTTCACCTTCCGGCAGAATGCGCGCTATTCCAATTTCGACTGGTCCTATCGGGCGCTCGGCATGTCCTCGACCAGTGGCGGCATGATCGGCAATCTCATCCGCCGCAATGCGACGTTCCAGGACGAGTTGCTGAATACGTTCAACATCGACAATAGCCTTCAGGCCGATTTTTCGACGGGTCCGGTTGATCATACCCTGCTCGTTGGGCTGGATTATCGCTATTTCGACAATAACGTAAAAACCGAATTCTGGGCGGCAACGCCGCTCAACCCCGTCAATCCAGTCTATGGCGGGCCGATCAGCCTGACCTCGCGCACGCTTTATGCCGATGTGAAAACGGACATATCCCAGATCGGCCTTTATGCGCAGGACGAGATTTCCTACGAAAACTGGCGGATCACCGCCGGCCTGCGGCAGGATTGGGCCAGCACCAGCGGCACCACCTTCAACGGAACGACCTATCGCGCGCTCGACAAGGATGACCACAAGCTGACCGGCCGCGTTGGCGTCAGCTATCTGTTCGAGGGCGGCATCGCGCCCTATGTCAGCTATGCCACCTCTTTCGAGCCGGTGCCGCAGCCGGCCGTCGGCGATGCGCCGAAGCCCACCACCGGCGAACAGTGGGAAGCGGGTATCAAATATCAACCCGAAGGCTTCGACGGTTTCTTCTCGGCGGCGATCTACGATCTGAAGCAGAAGAACGTGACAACGACTGTCGGCGGCGTGACGCAGCAGATGGACGAGGCGCATGTGAGAGGCCTCGAGCTCGAAGGTGTCGCAAGCCTTGCCGACGGGCTCGACCTGCGTGCGGCCTATACCTACATGGACAGCGAAGTTTCCGGCCGCGTGAACAATGGCAGGGAGCTGGACAACACGCCGCGCCATTCCGCCAGCCTATGGCTCGACTATACCTTCGCGGAGGATACAGCGCTCGAAGGCTTTGGCATCGGCGGCGGTGTTCGCTATGTCGGGAAACGTTACGGCGATGCCGCCAATGCATTTGAAATGAAGGGGCTCGCCCTTCTCGATCTCGGCGTCCACTACGAGAAGAACGGCTACCGCGCCTCGCTTCTCGTGCAAAACTTGACTGATAAAGAATATATTTCTAGTTGCTCCACTTTCGGATGCTATTACGGTGACGGAAGAACCGTTATGGGCAAGCTGACCTACCGGTGGTGATGCCATATCAAGTGAAGCAGCAGGGGCATGAAGCGCAAGGATCGATGGATGTCGCCCCTCTGGGGACGGCGGGAATTTTTAGGCCTGCTCGCCGCTTCGGCTCTTGCGGGCAAGGCGCGGGCGGCGGTGACGCCGCGCATTGCCGCTATCGACTGGGCCATGCTGGAAACCTCCGTGGCGCTCGGCGTCATGCCAGTTGCTGCAACCGAACTCATCCAGTTCAGGGCTGGTGCAGTTGAGCCGGAAATTCCTGAAACCGTCGCCGATCTTGGCCTGAGGGGTGCGCCGAATTTCGAGCTGCTGCAACTGACCCGGCCGGACCTCATTCTCATTTCGCCTTTCTACACGCGTTACACCGGCAGGCTGGAAGCGATAGCGCCGGTGTTTTCACTGCCTTTTTACGTGAAGGGCGAGCCGCCGTTTGAAAAGGCGCTTGCCGCTGTCTCGGCACTTGGCGAAAAGCTCGGCCGGACTGAGGAGGCGCGAAAGGTTCTGGAGGAAACGAACCATGCGCTGCAAGCCATGCGGACGCGCCTCGAAGCCTTTGCGGCAAGGCCGACCTATGTGATCAATATCGGCGACTCCAGGCATTTCCGCGCTTTTGGCGCAGACAGCATGTTCGGTGATGTCCTTGGCCGGCTGGGGCTGACCAATGCTTGGGCGGATCGTTCGCAATTCACCTTCGCAGCGCCTGTCCCGCTCGAAAATCTTGCCGGCTCACCTGATGCCCGCATCGTCATCGTTTCCGATATTCCAGTCGAGGCCCGTGAGAGCCTGCGCAACAGCGCCATCTGGCGTGCGCTTCCAGCCGTGCGGGAAAATCGCGTGGTGACGCTCGGCAATGTGGCCCCCTATGGCGGCATCACTGCGGCCATGCGTTTCGCGTGGCTTCTGACCGAGGCCCTGACGACGCGGGGAGAAGCACTGTGACGGCGCGGCCTCTCCAGTTTCTCTTCGGCTTCGTCTTTCTTCTGGCCTGCGGTCTTTCCCTGCATGCCGGCCTGCTGCGGCTGCCTTTTGGCGCGTGGCCAAGCCTGCCATTCGATGCCGCGACCATGTCGATGGATCAGGTCATTTTCGCCTTCAGCCTGATGCCGCGTGTGGCAGTCGCCATTCTGGCGGGCGCGATGCTGGGATTGTCCGGCGCGCTTTTCCAGCAATTGTTGCGTAACCCGATTGCCGATCCCTCCACGCTCGGCATCTCTGCCGGCGCCCAACTGGCGATCGTTATCGCAACCCTGTTCTTTCCCGCGGTGCTGGATGGTAACCGCGCATCGGTGGCGCTCGGTGGCGCTGCCGTTGCGGCCGGTGTGGTGTTTCTTCTCGGCTGGCGGCGGTCGTTCGAGCCGGTGACCATGGTGGTATCAGGGCTTCTGGTCGGCATCACCGCCGCTTCCGTCTCAGCTGCGCTCACGCTTGCGCAGGGCGAATATCTGATGTCGCTCGTTGTCTGGAACGGTGGCTCGCTCAGCCAGCAGGACTGGTCGAATACGTTTCTGCTTGCCGCCCAACTTCTCGCGGGCCTTGTTCTCACCGGGCTGCTGATAAGGCCACTCACGGTTCTCGGCCTTGGCGATTCCGGGGCGCGTTCGCTTGGCGTATCGCTGTTTTCAATCAGGCTGGCGGTTGCCGCGGTTGCGGTCATGCTGGCTGCCTTCGTTGCAGCCGCGGTTGGCCTCGTCAGCTTTATCGGCCTTGCAGCACCGGCGCTTACCCGGGCGCTCGGCGTGCGGCGAGCATCCTCCGTGTTGTTCGTTTCGCCGCTTCTGGGCGGTCTGCTGCTCTGGTTCTGTGATGGTCTCGTGCAGCTTCTGGCAAGTACGACGGCTGAAGTTTTCCCGACTGGTGCGGTGACCGCTCTTATCGGCGGACCGCTGCTTCTGTGGCTGCTGCCGAAAATCCGGCCGACCGATGTGCATCGCGCTGAAGGCGTCGACCTTGCGACAAGACGCCGGCTCGTGACCCTTTTGCCAGTGCTTGTCATCATGGCCGGGCTGGTTTTTACCGCGCTCGCCATCGGCAAGGGGCCGGATGGTTGGACGGTGCTGAAAGCCGGCGACCTGCAAAGTCTTCTGCCCTTCCGCTGGCCGCGGCTGATGGCGGCTTGCGCCGCCGGCGGTCTTCTGGCGATGGCGGGCGCGCTTCTACAGCGGCTCACCGGAAATCCCATGGCAAGCCCGGAAGTGATCGGCGTCAGCGGCGGCGCGGGTCTCGGTTTTGCCGCCGCCATCACGCTTTTTCCGACTGCCGGTCTGTTCGAGCTGTTTTGCGGCGCCGGCATCGGATCGGCCGCCGTCATGATCCTCGTCCTGTTTTTTGCTGTGCGTCGGCATCTGGCGCCTGAAAAAATACTGCTCGCCGGCATCGCCATCAGTTCGCTTTGCTCGGCGGTGCTCTCGGCATTGCTTGCAATTGGCGATCAGCGGGCCTGGCAAATTCTCTCCTGGCTCAGCGGCTCTGGTTCGACGGCGACGCCCGCTTCGGCAATCTTTCTTGCCGTGCTTTCCGTCGTGCTACTCGCCGCCGCTTTGTCGGTGACGCGGTGGTTGACGATCCTGCCGCTTGGACGGGATGTGCCGCTCTCCCTGGGTCTGCCGCTCGGCGCGGCGCGCATCGCCGTCATCGCGGTCGCCGGCATTGCCACCGGGGCCGCCTCGCTGCTGGTCGGTCCCTTAAGTTTCGTCGGGTTGATGGCGCCGCATATTGCGCTTCGCGCCGGCTTCACCACGCCGCGCGACCACCTGTTGGCTTCCTTCCTGTTCGGTGCGGTGCTGATGGCACTTTCCGATCTCGGGGCGCGAACCGTGACATTTCCCTATGAGCTGCCGCTGGGTCTCTTTGCGGCTCTCGCCGGTGCGCCTTACCTGATCTGGCTTTCAGGCAGGCGATGATGATATTTTTGAATGACTTCTGGAGATGACATCCATGGCCCAGGCAGCGCTTGCCGTCGATTATGATGATGTTCCGCTTTTTTCGCTGGAAAAAGTGACGATGGAAGTGCCGGGCAGGACATTGCTGCAGCCGCTGACGACGAGTTTTGCAACCGGCAAGACCATCGGCCTGATCGGCCATAATGGTTCGGGAAAATCGACCCTGCTCAAGATTCTCGCGCGCATCCAGGAGCCGACGGCGGGCAAGGTATCGTTCGAGGGACAGGCGCTGGGGAGCTGGGGTAACCGCGAATTTGCGCGGAAGCTCGGCTATCTGCCGCAATATACGCCGGCCGCCTCGGGCATGCTGGCCAGGGAACTGGTGGCGCTCGGTCGTTATCCCTGGCACGGCGCGCTTGGCCAGTTCACCAAAGCGGATCAGGAGAAGGTGGATGAGGCCATCGAGTTGACCGACACCGCGGCCTTCAGGGACCGGTTGGTAGACACGCTTTCCGGCGGGGAGCGCCAGCGCGTGTGGCTCGCCATGCTGGTTGCCCAGAACGCCGAAAGCCTGCTTCTGGACGAACCCATTTCTGCGCTCGACATGGCGCACCAGCTGGAGGTTCTGTCTCTGGTGCAGAGACTGTCGCGCGAAAAGGGTCTCGGCGTCATCGTGGTGCTGCACGATGTCAACATGGCGGCGCGGTTCTGCGACGAGATCGTCGCACTGCATTCCGGCCATCTGATCGCAAGGGGAACACCGCAGGACATCATGACGCCGGAGACGCTGGAACGTATCTACGGCGTCCGTATGGATGTCATGACCCATGCCGCCACCGGCTTTCCCGTCGCCTTGCCGCTTTGATGCTGTTGCAGCAAAACAACGCCCGGAAACGCTCGTCTTTGACAGCAACTCCGCGAGCATTTCCCGCCCTAACAATGTCTTAATGGCATCCTACCGCCGATAGACATTGTTAACTGTTTTGCTTTCCTTGCATCCAATTCAGTTGTTTTGGATCGATTTCGGGGAACAAACGTTAACAGTGCGGAATTCAATATCCGGAGAGGGCAAGAAGGGCTGCTGCGGGTAGGAATAAAACAGGAGAAAATCAGATGAAAAAGGCTGTTGCCGTAACTTTTGCCGCATTGACCATGGGCCTTAGCGGAACCGTGTCCGCTCTCGCTGCTGACCTTGCAAGATATGAGCCGGCTCCGCAGGAGCAGGACGACCGCAACGGTGTCAAGATCGGCTATCTCACCTGCGATATCGGCGGTGGCGTCGGTTACGTGATCGGCTCGGCCAAGGAACTGGATTGCACGTTCCAGTCCACCATGGGCGCACGCCGCACCGACCATTACACCGGTGCTATCCGCAAGATGGGTGTTGACCTTGGCTTCACCACGCAGGGCCGTCTGGTCTGGGCCGTTTTCGCCCCGACAGCCGGTTACCATCGCGGTTCGCTCGGCGGCCTTTATCAGGGCGCAACGGCTGAAGTGACTGTCGGTCTCGGCGTTGGCACCAACGTTCTCGTTGGCGGCACCTCCGGTTCCATCCAGCTTCAGACGGTCAGCGTGACGGGTCAGGTTGGCCTCAACCTCGCAGCGACCGGTACGTCCGTGACGCTCACGGCCATGAACTAATCGGCAAGCGCGCCCGGTGTATTGCACCGGGCATTCTGTCGCATGTCAAAAAGCGCCCTCTTCGTTGTCAGACGGGGAGGGCGTTGTATTATGCGGGTCATGACGACCTTCGCATTCAGAACTCTCCCGGTTTCTTTCGCTTTTTCCCTCTGTCTTGCTGCGACTGCCTTGGCCGAAGGCGATGCCATCCACGGAGAGAAGGTTTTCAGCCGCTGCTCCACCTGTCACAGCATCGACGCACCGCGCACCCGCATGGGTCCACATCTGATGGGCGTCGTCGGCAGGCCAATGGCTGGGGTGGCTGATTACGGCCATTATTCGCAGGCGCTTAGGGATGCCGGTGCGGCTGGCCGGGTGTGGACGGAGGAAGAACTACAAAAGTTCATCGCCAGTCCGAAGAAGGCAATGCCGGGAACCTCGATGCGGTTTTTCGGTCTCTGGAGTGAAACGGATATCGCGGATCTGATCGCCTATCTGAAAATGCATCCGATGCCGCAATAACCTTCAGAGCGGCGCATCCGCGAGAATCTCTTCGGCATCCTCCACCGTCATCGCCATGACCTTTGAACCAATCTCGAAGCCGAAACCGTTGCGGGCGAAGGCGGAAAATTCCTTCGATTTGCGTTTCTCATCCAGTTCGACACGGCGAAAGGGGCCGAAGGCGCGTTTGCGCGCAAAGATGACGGCCGCAACCAGATCGTTGGTTTCCTCAAGCGCGACTGCTGCCGTTTCCCGGTCGATGCCCTTGATCTGAAGTTTTTGCGCGAGACCGCGTTTCGACTTGCCGCTGCGCTGGCCGCTTCGCACGGCAATTTCGGCGTAAGCCGTGTCATCGAGCGCCTTGATGCCATAAGCGAAAGTCACAGCAAACTCGCCGAGCGCCTTGGCCTGTGCCGTGCTGATATCCTCGAATTTTTCTCGCGCCTTGCGCGTGATCGCGTCGCGCAGCTGCTTTTCCGTCATCATGCGCTGTTCCAGCCGGTAGAGAGCGGAATTGCGCGCCCAGGAAAGCATCCTGCTGGTGGGCTCGCTGGACTGCGTTTCGCCATCCAGGGCCATATCGTCGGTCAGGAAGGGGCTGGAATCATCGTTCATCCCGCTTTTATAGCGCGGTAAACCTGTCTTGCCAGTTCCTTCCTGTCCTATGCCTGCCAGTTTTCAGCGCTTTATGGCGTCTGTGCGCCGGTTGCGGCGACATAGACCGAATAGAGCGATTTAGTCGCGGTGATGAACAGACGGTTCTTCTTCGGGCCGCCGAAGGTGAGGTTTGCGACCGTCTGCGGCACCTTGATCTTGCCAAGCAGCGTACCATCAGGTGAGAAGCAGTGGACGCCATCGCCGGCGCTGGTCCAGAGGTTGCCCGCCGTATCCAGACGGAAACCGTCCGGCAGGCCGTTGTCGAGATTGCAGAATTCCCGGCCATTGGTGAGCTTCACGCCGTCCACCACGTCGAAGACGCGGATATGGCGCGGGCGGGACACATCATGGCTGTAGGAGCTGTCGGCAACATAGAGCTTCGTTTCATCAGGCGAAAAAGCAAGGCCGTTCGGCTGCACGAAGTCGTCGATGGCGATCGTGATCTCTCCGGTTGCAGGATCGAGCCGGTAGACGTTGCGCGTCTTCTGCTCAGGCTCTGCCTTGTACCCCTCGTAGTCGGAAAGAATGCCGTAGGTGGGGTCGGTGAACCAGACGCTGCCGTCGGATTTCACTACCACGTCATTGGGTGAGTTCAGCCGCTTGCCGCCATAGCTGTCGGCAAGAACCGTGATCGAGCCGTCGACTTCAGTGCGGGTGACGCGGCGGCCGCCATGTTCGCAGGAAACCAGTCGTCCCTGCCGGTCGCGGGTATTGCCGTTGGCGAAGTTGGAGGGGTGGCGGAAAACCGAAACCCCACCATCCGGCACCCAGCGCAGCATGCGCTCGTTGGGAATGTCGCTGAACAGCAGGCAGTTCAGATCGGCAAACCACACCGGTCCTTCGGCCCAGCGGCAGCCGGAATAAAGCTCTTCCAGTTCCGCGTTGCCGACGATCAGAAGGCGGAAGCGTTCATCGTGAATTTCGAAAGGGGATGTCTTGTCTGTGGTCATGAGCGTGGTCCGCTTGAGGGCTTGTCGTTCGGGGTTCAGCGTGTGGCCTTGGGGCCGCTTGCCAGAAGAATGACGGAAATGATGATGAGGCCGGTAAGAATGAGGCGGATGCCCGCGCCGAAACCATAGGTATTCAGCATCGATACCACCAGGAACATGAAGAGCGAAGCGCCCCAGATACCGGGAACGTTGGAATCTCCGCCCGCAACCGCCGTGCCGCCAATTACGACGACAGCAATGGACATCAGCAGATATTCCGATCCCATGTTGAGTGCCGCGCCGCCGGAGAAGCTGGCGAGAAGATAACCGGCAATCGCTGCCAGAACCGCGCAGAGCACATAGGTGATGAAACGTGTTCCATCCACGGGAATGCCGGTCATGCGGGCTGCGAAGGTGCTTTGGCCGATGGCGGAAATCCAGCGCCCGTAAAAGGTGCGGTCGAGCAGCAGCCAGGCGATGACCGAGAGCAGCAGCGCGACAAGCGCCACGTTCGGAATACCGAAAGAGCTTGATGTGGCGAAAGTGGCCAGTGTTTCCGGCGGCTTGATGCGCAGGCCGCGGTTGGACCAGATGGCGATGGATTGCACGATGAAGCTCATGGACAGCGTCGCGATGATCGGCGGGATGCGCAGGAGCTTGATCAGCGTGTAATTGCCGATGCCGATAGCGATGCCGATCAGGATGGCGATCAGCAATCCCGGCAGGATGAGACCGTCCGACACATCCATGAATTTGAGCGCCAGCGTGCCTGATAGCGTCATCGTTGCGGGAACGCAGAGGTCGATATTTCCAGGTCCGAGCGTGATGACGAACATCTGGCCGATACCGACAATCACGGAAAAGGCCGCAAAGGTCAGGGCTGCGTGCGACAGCCCGAAGGAGCTGGCGCCGCCGGTGAACATGACGGTGACGATCCACACCGCAGCCGTTGCGGCAAAGGACCAGATCCATGGTTTTTTCGAGAAGGACGAAAGCCCGTTCATTGGTTTTTCTCCCGCTTTTCGAGACGGTTGAGCAGGAGGCGCAAGGCGAGCACGATGATGAGGATCGCGCCCTGCGCGCCGATCTGCCAGTCCGGCGAAATGCGCATGAAGGACAGGAAGGAGCCGGCGAGCGTCAGCGTCAGCGCGCCGATGACGGCGCCTATCGGTGAAACCCGACCGCCGACGAATTCGCCTCCGCCCAGAATAACGCCTGCAATCGACAGCAGCGTGTAGCGAAGCGCGATATTGGCATCAGCCGATGTCGTCAGCCCGACAAGTGCGATACCAGACAGCACCGCGAAGAAACCGGCCAGCGCAAAGGTGGCGGCGCGTATGCCGATGACCGACCAGCCGGAGCGCTCGACGGAGCGGAAGTTGCCGCCGACGCCGCGCATCAGCACGCCGAAGGAGGAGCGCATGACGATGTAATGGGCGACGACCGCAATCACGATGCTGGCGACGATGGCGATCGGCACGAGCGGCGGTTTTGCCGTCATCAGTGCCCGGATGAAGGCGGGCGCCTGGCCGCCGGGCGAGGGGAGGATGAGGACGGCAAGGCCGCCCCAGACGAAACTCATGCCGAGCGTAACGACAATGGAGGGCAGGGCTCGGATATGGATGATGGCGCCAAGAACCGCATAAACCGCAATCGCACCGGCAAAAATCGCAATGCCGAGCAATGGCGTGGTTTGCAGGAAGGTGGCGGTGACGCAGGCACAGAAACTGACGAAGGTGCCCATCGACAGATCGAGATCGTTGACGGACATGATCAGCATCTGCGCAATGGTGGCGAGCGCAATCGGCACCGCCAGATTGAACAGCAGGTTGAGGCCGTTATAACTCATGGCGCGCGGCTGCATGTAAAATACGGCGGCGAGCAGGAAGGCGAGCGAGGCGGCGGGAATGATGAGGCGAAGGGCGCTGGCGGAGAGTTTCATGCGTGGTCTTCTCCGGAAAAGGAGGCGGCCAGCACATTCTGCTCGGTGATGTCCTCGCCCACCAGTTCGGCCTGGATAGCGCCGTCACGGAAGACATAAACCCGGTCACAAAGACGGATTTCGTCCATTTCGGTGGAGTACCAGATGAAGGTGCGGCCGTGGGAGGCTTCGGTTCTCAAGATATCGTAGACTTCCTGTTTGGTGCCGATATCGACGCCGCGCATCGGGTCGTCCATCAGCACGGTGCTGGCCGTGGTGGCGAGTGCGCGGGCGAAAAGCACCTTCTGCTGGTTGCCGCCGGAGAGCGAAAGAATTTTGTTGCCCATGTCGGGTGTGCGGATTTCGATGCGCTTTTTCCACTGCGCGCCAAGCTCGGTTTCCTTGCTCCTGTCCACCATGCCTGCCGATGAAATATCCCGCAGCGAGGCGATGGAAAGGTTCTTGAGGATGCTCCACAGCGGAAAGGTGCCGTTCAGGCTGCGGTCGCCTGCGACGAAGGCGATGTCCGTCTTGCGCGCGGGCAGCCAGCTGCTGTTGCGGGCAAGGTAGAGATCGAGAAGCGCTTCCGTCTGGCCGTGGCCGCCAAGACCGGCAAGGCCAATGATTTCACCGCGGAAAGCCTCGAAAGCGAGGCCTTCGCCCCGGCGCGCCGGCATGGCAAGCACCTTCTCGCCCGCCTTGCGGTTTTCGCCCTTTTGCCTGTCCTGTTCCTTGACGACGCTGCCCATGGCTTCCACCAGCGTGCGTGTCGTGAACTCAGCCGCCGCCCGATCGGCGACCACACGGCCGTCCTTCATCACCACGATGCGGGTGGCTGTCGAAAGGATCTCGCCGAGAATATGCGAGATCAGCAGAACGGAACCGCCCGTGCGCACGAAACGGCGGACATAATCCATCAACTGCTCGGCAAGCCCGGCATCAAGCGAGGAGGTCGGCTCATCGAGGATGACAAGTCGCGGGGCCTCCGGGGTTCGGCAGAAATTGATGGCGATTTCCACCATCTGCCGCTCGGCGATGGAAAGTTCGGCGATCGTCAGTTCGCAATCGATGCCGTGGCCGGGAAAAATCTCGTCCAGCGTATGCCGGATCATGGTGAGCGCACGTCCGCGCCAGTTCCGCCCGCTCATAGCGGCATGCATGATGCGGACGTTTTCGCTGATCGTCAGGTTGGGGCAGAGCGACAATTCCTGAAACACGCAGCGAACGCCGCTGGCGCGCGCTGCGGCAATGCCGTGGCGGCCTTGCTCGCCGCGATAGGAAATGGAACCCTCATGCGGCGTCAGCCCGCCATTGATGACGTTGACGATGGTGGATTTACCCGCGCCATTATGGCCCACGAGCCCGAGGCATTCCCCAGCGCGGATGACGAGATCGGCCCCATCAAGCGCCCTTACCGCGCCGAACACGACCTTCACGCCGCGCGCAGCGACGACTTCTTCCGCCTCGATGATGTTATTCATGAGCATTTACGCCAGTGATCTGAAAATGGGATATCGGTGGCCGTTGCGGCGCCCGTTCGGGGAGCGCCGCAATCGTTCATGTCCGGAGAGTGTCCAGACTACTTGGCGGAGGCGATGGCCTTCTCAGCGTCTTGCTGTGAATATTCCACATTCGCGACGCCACCCTTCTGGGTGTTCTTGAGGTTGTCCTCAAGATTGCCCTGGTCGATGCGCAGGAACGGAACCGTCAGGTCCTTCTTCACGTCCTTGCCGTCAAGGATTTGCTGCGCCACCCAGAAAGCGAGCGTCGAGACACCGGGAGCGATGGAAACCGACATGGTCTCGTAGCCGCCCGCATCCTTCTGCTGCTTCCACCATTGCAGTTCGTCTTCGCGGTTGCCCATGACGATGGTGGGTGTCGGGCGCTTGGCAGCGGCGAAAGCCTGTGCCGCACCGTAACCGTCGCCACCCTGTGTCACGACTGCCGCAACTTCAGGAAGGCTAGGCAGAATGCCGGCGACGGCACGCTGTGCGACGTCCTGCGCCCAGTCACCATTGACCGAACCGACGATCTTGAACTGCGGGTTCTTGGCGACGGCGTCGACGATGCCGGCATGGATTTCATCGTCGACCGAAACGCCGGCAAGGCCGCGGATTTCGAGCAGGTTGCCGCCCTTCGGCATCGCCTTGGCGAGATAGTCGATCTGGCTTGCGCCCATCGCCTTGAAATCGACCGCAATGCGCCATGCGCAGGGCTCGGTGACGATGCCGTCGAACGAGACGACGGTGATGCCGGCGTCACAGGCTTCCTTGACAGCGCCGTTGAGGGCGGTTGGCGAGGCGGCGTTGATGACGATGGCGTCGTAACCCTGAAGAATAAGGTTCTGGATCTGCGCCGCCTGCTCGGTCGCCTGGTTTTCGGCTGTCGTGAAGGCGTCAGCGGCAGCAACCTTTTTGTCGGCAACCGCCTGTTTGGTGATCTTGTCCCAGCTCGTCAGCATTGCCTGACGCCAGGAATTGCCCGCGTAATTGTTCGAGAGCGCGATTTTTTTAGCCGACGTGTCGGCGTGAGCGGTGATCGGCAAAGCTGCGCATGCGACAGCGGCCGATGCCAGAAGCATCTTTCTGAAAGCCATTGATTTTCCTCCCTGGTGGCTTGCCCTTTTTGAGCTCGGAACCCGCTTTCCCGCAAATCTCCTCGACGGCAGACGGAATTCCTTTGCACTGGAGCTCCTTTCCCCAGTAAAAGCGAGAATGACCAAGAAGGTTTGGCTTGTACAGGCGGATCACGGCAATCTTCCTGCGGGTTTCCGCAGAAAGCATGCGGGAACCCGCAGGACGAAACGCTACCGCTGAGCGCAGAATGGCTAACGCGGCACGCTGACACTTCGGATCTGCTCGCTACAAGTTGATAAAGCAGACGCTTGGGAGGGTGTCCGCACATGTTGGATACGCCAAAAAGCGCTCTTTTTTATCACTACATGGGCATTTCGAGGCTGCTTGCCGGGCAGCTCGAATTTAACGCCATCATTCAGGCGGTGGCCACCGAAATCACCCATATCATTCCACATGTTCATCTGGATGTCTGTATCAAGCAGCTGGATGACAAATTTCACATTGCCTATGAAAGCGGTCTGGAGAGTGCCTGGAGCCGGCAGCCGCCGGCACTTCTGACCGGTAGCCCGATCCGTTCCCTGCTCTCCGGCGAGGTCGAGTACCTCCTGAGCGGCGATGCCTGTGCCGATCCGCGTTTTCATTTCGAAGGGGCATTTTCCAGCCCGATCATCGAACTCGATCTGCATAGCCGCCTGCATGTGCCGATGAAGGTGCATGGCGATATTATCGGCGCGCTCAGTTGCTCCTCGCACCAGTCGGACGCCTACACGATTGAGGATGTCGCCAATGCCCGCGCGGTTGCGGATCTGCTGGCGCCGTATTTCTACGCCATCCGCGCTGCCGAACAGGCCAAACGGTCTGCCATCGAGGAGGCGCGCGCCAATGCCCGCGAGGAGGGTTTGCGGCTTGCTGCCTTGCAATTGACCGAGGCGCTGGAGGCCGAGCGCCAGCGGATCGGCATGGATTTGCATGACCAGACGCTGGCGGACTTGACGCGGCTTGCGCGGCGCATCGAGCGCATGAGCCATGCAGCGGATGTGCCGGGCGAGATGCTTGAGCCAGTGGTGCGCAGCCTGCAGCATTGTATGCAGGATCTGCGCGAGATCATCGAGGAGGCGAAACCCTCCATCCTGCAATTGTTCGGCGTCGTGCAGGCAATCGAAACCTATGTGGATCGTTCCGTGCGCGACAGCGGCTCTGCGATCGACTGGTCGGTCACGGACGAGACGGACGGGCTGGTCGAAACGCTCGACAAGACGGTGGCGATATCGCTGTTCCGCATCGTGCAGGAGGCCGTCAACAACGCTATTCGCCATGCCCAGCCTGAAACGATTGCCGTGATACTTTCGGCGGTGGATGGCGGGTTACGGGTGACGGTGAGCGACGACGGAAGTGGCTGCGGCGAGCGCGGCACCGCCGGTGGCCTCGGCCTCGGCAATATGAAGACGCGGGCGCGGCTGATTTCGGCCAGATTCGACATTGGCGCCAATGGCAAGGGTGCGGGAACCCGCATTACCGTGACGTTGCCGGAAAGCGCCTTCGACCGGCGGGAGGAGTTGTGACATGGACGTGCTGATCGTCGAGGACGATGCGCTGCACCGCGCCTATCTGAATGAGGCGGTGAGAGCCGCACTGCCGGAATGCGACAACGTGCTTGAGGCGGCAAACGGCAGAACCGGCGAAAAGCTGGCGCGGGAAAACCGGGCGGCCCACATCGTCATGGATTTGCAGATGAACGAGCGCAACGGCATCGAGGCGGCGCGCACCATCTGGAAGGAGCGGCCGGACACGCGCATCCTGTTCTGGTCCAACTATTCCGACGAGGCCTATGTGCGCGGGGTCTCCCGCATCGTGCCTGAAGGTGCGGCCTATGGTTATGTGCTGAAATCGGCATCCGACGACCGGTTGCGGCTGGCGTTGCGCAGCATCTTCATCGAGGCGCAATGCGTTATCGACCGCGAAGTGCGCGGCCTTCAGGAAAAGAGCCTCGGCAAGGCGCATGGCTTTACCGATTCCGAATATGAAATCCTTGTCGATGTCGCGCTCGGCCTCACCGACAAGGCGATAGCGCGCCGCCGCAACCTGTCGCTGCGCAGCGTGCAGAACCGTCTGCAAAGCCTCTATGAGAAGCTCAACGTGCATCAGGCGACGGGCGACGACGAGGCGGAAGGCCGCTATAATCTGCGGACCCGCGCCGTCACCGTCGCTTTCCTGCGCAAGCTTTTGAACTATAGCGCTCTCGAAAGGGCCGAGCGGGAACTGGCGGAATGGGCGACAAGCCGCTGATCATCAGGGCAGGAAGGCCAGCAGCCGTCTTTCATCAGCCCTGAGGCCGGAGACGGGTTTTGCCCCGACCTTCAGGATGCGGCCAAGCTTCTTCTGCGCCTTCTCCTCCGTCGCGATATCGAGAACGGCAGGGTGGACGTAGCTCTTGCGGCAGATGGCGGGCGTGTTGGAAAGCTCAACCGCCGCTGCCTGGCACATGCCCTTGATGCTGGGTTTTTCACCGGCTGCTACATGTTCCATCGCATGGCAGAAGGCGGCAAGGGTGCCGCCCCAGGTGCGAAAGGTCTTGGCGGAGATGCCCTGACCGCCGATGCGTGAAAGATAGGCGTTGAGATCGCTTGAATCGACGGAATGCACCCGGTTTTCGCTGTCCTGCCAGACAAACAGCTCCTTGCCCGGCAGATCGGCGATTTCTTCCAGGATTTTCTGAAGGCGGGGGTGGCGCAGCTGGCGCTTCACCTTCTGCCCGCCCTTTGCGGCAAACCGCAACTCGATGGTTTCACCGAAAGACACATGGCGCTTGAGCAATGTGGTTGCGCCATAGGTACCGTTGGTTTCGAGATAGGAGCGGTTACCGACGCGCAGATAGGCGGCATCGAGAAGCAGCGTGAGCGCTGCCAGCGTCATCTCCTGCCCATGATCCTGCCTTTCGATATCGGCAATGGCGCGGCGGCGGATGGCGGGCAGCGCTTTGCCAAAGCTTTTCAGCTGAAAGAACTTCGTCTCGCCCCTGAGCACATGCCAGTCGGGATGATAACGATATTGCTTTCGCCCGCGTGCATCAAAGCCCGTGGCCTGCAAATGTCCTGATGGGTCGATGCAAATCCAGACGTCCCTATAGGCGGGCGGTACGCCGAGCGACTTGATGCGCTTCAGTTCGACGCTATCGGACAGCAGTTCTCCGCCCGGCAGCCGGTAGCAGAAACCGCGCCCGCGCCTTTCGCGGGCGATACCCGGTTCCTGATCGTTGACATAGGCAAGTCCGATTTTTGCAAGAAGGCGGGTGGTTGGTTGTGGCATCGTTTTTTCCGGCAGGTTTCACGCTGCGGCAAACGAAAAACAGGCCGCCTTCGTTCCGGCGGCCTGTCGCGTCGATCATCCGTTTTTATCGGCCTGCCTTTTTATCAAATGGCTTTGGCAATCCGCAGGATCTGCGACTCGCCGCCGCCGCGCCCTTCGGTCACGGCATAGACCGCTCCGTCAGGCCCGACCTTCACGTCGCGGATGCGCGCTTTGAGCGGTACACGGCTCTCGGTTGCGACCTTGTCGCCATCCACATGCAGGATGACGAGACCCTGGCTCACCAGACCGCCGACGATGAAAGCGCCCTTCCATTCGGGAATCTGGTCGCCGTCATAATAGGCCATGCCGGAGGGGCCGATGACCGGGTCCCAATAATAGACCGGCTGCTCCATGCCCTCTTTGGCGGTTACACCCTGGCCAACCGCCCGGCCGCTATATTCGATGCCGTAGGTGATGACCGGCCAGCCGTAGTTCAGGCCCGCTTTCGGCATGTTCAGCTCATCGCCGCCCCGCGGACCATGTTCCACGGTCCAGAGCCTGCCTTGGCCGTCGAGCGCTGCCGCTTGCAGGTTGCGGTGGCCGTAACTCCAGATTTCTGGAAGGGCGTTCTGCTGGCCGGCGAAAGGATTACCCTCGAAGGCCTTTCCCTGTGCATCGATGCGGAAGACCTTGCCGAGACCGCTCGAAAGTTCCTGTGCCTGCACGCGCGGCGTCGCATCCGAACGTTCGCCGACGGTGACGTAAAGCTCGTTGTTCGGCCCGAAAACAAGGCGGGAGCCGAAATGCTTGTCGCCGTCATAGGTCGGCATCTGGCGGAAGATCACCGCGACGTTTTCAAGTTTCGCCGTGCCGCCCTCTTCGGTCAGCTTTGCCGAGGCGACCGAAGTGCCGTTGCCGCCTTCACGCGGTTCGGAGAAGGAGAAGAAGATGGTGCGCGATGTTTCGAAATCCGGTGCCAGCGCTATGTCGAGAAGCCCGCCCTGTCCGGCGGATGCGACTTTCGGCACGCCCGCGATCGCAGGTCCGGCCTTGCCATCGGCTATGATGTGCATCGCACCTTCCTTGGCAGCCACGATCATGCGGCCATCAGGCAGGAATTCCATCGACCAGAGATGCGGCAGTCCCTTGGCAATCACGGTTTTTTCGATGTTCGGCTGATTGGTGGCCTGCGGCGCGCGGGTCTGACCCTCGAAGGCCGGTTTCTGATCCGGCGCATTGGGCCGTTTCGTTTCGGCAGCCGGGGCAGTCTGTGCGTGGGCCGCACCGGCAAGCGGTATGGCGAGCAAGGCGCACAGCATTGTCGAACTCAGAAATCGGTTGTTGCGGAACATGGGTCTCCCTTCCTTTGTCTGCATCAGGCAGAGAACAATTTGGGGAGGATTTCGTTTCTTGCGATAGCCTCAAGAAAACTTGATGAGGCCGTGTGCAGACGGCATGTGCTTTTTTTCATCCATGCGAACTAGTGGGGAACCGCAAGTCCGCGCCCGCGTTTTCCCTCTGGTTACACGGAGGGCGCCGCCATGCAGATCATCGACAACAAGACCATAGACGGGAACAGAGCCAAGCCGATCCTCAATGTTGCGGAATTCTGCCGCCGTTACCGGCTGGACAAGGCCGAGGAAACACGGTTGAGAAAACTGTTCGGCGAATTCGCATCCCGGCACGAGCTTTTGATGAATGCACAGCGCAAGCCGACTTTCCGCTGATCATTCCTCTTGGTCGAGAGATTTTCCGAAGATCATGAAGACATCATAACGGGTGTTCTTGCCCATTATTTGATGTGAGGGCTTGCGGATGCCCGGCATCGGCTCGGCGCGCAGCGGCCATTTCAGAACCACCCGTTTCGTCGCGTTTTCTAGAGCCGCCTCCATCAGTTCAATCTGGTCTGGATCGGAACCCACCAGTTCGCGCAGCACCCGCATCTCCTTTTTTACCAGCGCGGTGTTGTGGCGCGGCGGATGCATCGGGTCTACGATCACCACCTCCGGGCAAAGCTCTTTCAGCAGATGCCGTGAATCGCCTTGCAGCAGCGTCATGCGCGAGGCGGCCTCGGCATAAGCTCCGCCCGCCTCCAATGCGCGGCGAATGCCGTCGGCAAGGTGAGCGTGCATGCCCGGCGAGCGCTCGATCAGCGTCACATCCGCGCCGAGTGACGCCAGCAGGAAGGCATCCCGCCCAAGCCCCGCCGTGGCGTCCACGATTTTTGGCGTGCGGCCTTTGGTGAAGCCCGCGGCTTTCGGCAGAGCCTGCCCGCGCCCCTCGCCGGAGCGGAAACGGTGTCCGACCGCACCGCCGACAAAATCCACCACGAAGCTTTCGTCTTGTTCTTTCATCGCAGGCCTCAGAACGGGCAGGGCACGGTATAGGTGACGTCGCGGCCATCCGGGTGGCGAAAGCCCACCTCTTGCGCATGCAACATCAGGCGTGGTGCGGCGGCAAGCGCCTCACCCTCGGCATAAAATTCATCACCGAGGATCGGATGTCCGAGAGCCTTCATATGCACCCGCAATTGATGGGTGCGGCCGGTGAGGGGGGTAAGTGCCAGCCTTGTCGCGGGAAGCGGCAATCTTTCCAGCACCCGCCACAGGCTTTGCGACGGCTTGCCGTTTTCGTGATCGACGCGGTGGCGCGGCTTGTTTTCGGGATCGATCGCCAGCGGCAGGTCCACCTTGCCCTCTTCGCCTTCGATCTCTCCCCAGACGACGGCGACATAGGATTTGCGGGTCTGGCGGTTCTCGAACTGGGCGGCGATTGCCGCATGCGCCTTGCGGTTGAGGGACATCAGCACGATGCCTGATGTATCCTTGTCCAGCCGGTTGATCATCAGCGCTTTCGGGAACTGTTTCTGCACGCGCGTCAAAAGGCTGTCGGAGAGCGCGGGATCGCGCCCCGGCACCGATAAAAGCCCGCTCGGCTTGTCGAGCACCAGCAGATCGTCATCCCGGTGCACGATAGTGAGCCACGGTTCGAGCGGCGGATTATAGACGGGATTGGAAAGCTCAGATGACATTGCGCTTCCTTAGCACAAATCGCGCAGCGGGCCAGATGCCAGTCCGCAATATGATATTAGTCCGGAATATGGAGATTGACGCGCCCGCTGGTCAGATCGCTGATGACCCGTGTCAGGCGTTCCGCTTCCTCTGCGGGAACCGAAAGCAGCATATCCGCGCCGGTGCCGGTGAAATCCTCCCGCTCCAACCGCAGGTTCTGTGTGGCGGAGAGGCGCGATTTCACCAGTGCCAGATCGGAGAAAGGGCAGCTCAGCGTCGCGCTGACATAGGCGATGATCGGTGAGGTTTCGCCGAGCCGAAGGCAGGCCGCCGCGGTGCCGCCATAGGCGCGCATGAGGCCGCCGCTGCCGAGCAGAATGCCGCCGAACCAGCGGATGACGAGAACCGCGACATTGTCCAGCACCTGACCGTCGATGGCCTGAAGGATCGGTTTTCCCGCCGTGCCGGAAGGTTCGCCGTCATCGCTGAAACGATAGGTCTGGCCGGTTCGCCATGCCCAGCAATTGTGGTTCGCATCAAGGTCAGAATGCGCCGCAAGAAAGTTCTTCGCTTCCTCCTCGCCGGTTACCGGTGCGGCAAAGGCAATGAAGCGGCTTTTCTTGATATCCTGCGAAAAGGTGACGGGGCGGTCGAGCGTGAACATGCGCGTTTCAATATCGCATATATTCGCGCGCGGAAATCGGTATAAGGCCACGATGGCGAAGATGTCGATGGAGACGGTTTTGGAGAAGGCAAGGCAGGTCGCGATTGTCGGCGGCGGGCCGGCGGGCCTGATGGCTGCCGAAGTGCTGTCTGCGGCAGGCCATGCCGTGACGGTGTTCGAGGCGATGCCGACCGTCGCACGCAAATTGCTGATGGCCGGAAAATCCGGTCTCAACATCACCCATGCGGAAGATTACGGCAATTTCCTTCACCGTTTTGGCGATGCCGAGCCGCGGTTGCGCGCCGCCCTTGATGATTTCACGCCCGACATGCTGCGCGACTGGGCGCATGGGCTTGGGCAGGAAACCTTCGTCGGCACGTCTGGCCGGGTGTTTCCAACCGCCATGAAAGCCTCGCCGCTGTTGCGGGCATGGCTTGCCCGGCTGGAAGCGCAGGATGTCGTTATCAAGACGAGACATCGCTGGACGGGTTTTTCCGACGACAGGCTGGTTTTTGCAACGCCCGAAGGCGAGGTTTCCGTCAAGGCCGATGCCGTTCTTCTGGCGTTTGGCGGCGCAAGCTGGCCGCGTCTCGGTTCCGATGCCACATGGGTGCCGGCACTTGCGGCGGAAGGCGTGGAGCTTAACCCTTTCCGCCCCGCCAATTGCGGTTTTGACGTCGACTGGAGCGATGTTTTCTGGCAGCGTTTTGCCGGTGAGGCGCTGAAATCCGTCATTACCATTTCCCCGGCCGGAGCGTTTCAGGGCGAGTTCGTGATCACGGAACACGGCATAGAGGGCAGCGTCGTTTACGCCCATTCCGCCGCACTTCGCGACCAGCTGGAACAGACGGGCAAGGCGACACTCGCCGTCGATCTGGCGCCGGGCCGTACCGTGGAACGCTTGAGCCTGGATCTGGCAAAGCTTGGCCGCAAGGAGAGTTTTGCAAACCGGCTGCGAAAGGCCGCCGGCCTGTCGGCCGTGAAGGTTGGGCTTCTGCGGGAAATCTTTCCCGATATATCCACCATGCCTGATGATCTTGTCGCCGCAAGAATTAAACATGCGGAGATACCGCTTGCGCGGACGCGACCAATTGCCGAGGCGATTTCATCGGCCGGCGGCGTTGACTGGCATGGTCTCAATGAGAACTACATGCTGGAAAAGCTCCCCGGCATCTTTGCTGCCGGGGAAATGCTGGATTGGGAGGCACCGACTGGCGGTTATCTGCTGACGGCCTGTTTCGCCACCGGCAGGGCCGCCGCCGCCGGCATGGCCAAATGGCTCGAAGGCTCAGCCTAGCCGGCTTCGGCCAATTGCTTTTCCGCGCTTGGCGTGGTCCTGACGAGGCAGCGCATGATGGCGTCAGTGGTGACTGAGCCAAGTGCCTTGCCGTTTTCACCGACGACGACGGCGCTGGCGACATCCTCCCGGACGAGCGCGCGCAGGCCTTCCTCGACGGTCATGTCCGCATCGAGCTGAAGACGCGACTGGCCGGAGAATTCCGGTTCGACGATGGCGCCGAGGCGAATGACCCGGCCGCGATTGACCTCTTCCACGAAGGCTTCGATATAGCTGTCCGCCGGGCTCATGACGATTTCGGCGGCGGTACCCTGCTGGATGATTTCGCCATCACGCAGGATGGCGATCTTGTCTCCCAGCCGCAGGGCCTCGTCCAGATCGTGCGTGATGAAGACGACGGTCTTCTTCAGCTCTTTCTGCAATTCCAGCAGTACGGTCTGCATGTCGACGCGGATGAGCGGATCGAGCGCCGAATAGGCCTCGTCCATCAGCAGGATTTCGGCGTTGTTGGTCAGTGCCCGGGCCAGACCCACGCGCTGCTGCATGCCACCGGAAAGCTGGTTCGGATAATGGCTCGAAAAGCCTTCCAGCCCCACCCGCTTGATCCAGACGTCGGCCTTTTCTTCCCGCTCGCCCTTGTCGACGCCCTGAACCTCCAGGCCGTAGACGACATTTTGCAGCACGTTGCGGTGTGGCAGCAGGCCGAATTTCTGGAACACCATCGCTGTCTTGTGGCGGCGAAATTCCAGAAGTTCAGCTTCGTTCAGGCGGCACACATCGGTGCCGCCATAAAGGATTTCGCCGGCTGTCGGGTCGATCAGGCGGTTGACGTGGCGGATCAGTGTCGACTTTCCCGAGCCGGAAAGCCCCATGATGACGGTGATCTGCCCGCCCGGCATGGTGATGTTGATGTCGCTGAGGCCGAGCACATGGCCGTGCTTGGCGTTCAGTTCCGACTTGGACATGCCGCCCTTTACGGCGTCGATGTAGTTTTCCGCCTTGGAGCCGAAAATCTTGTAAAGGCTGCGGATTTCGATCGATTGACTAGCCATGCGCCACTTCCCGGTGTTTTTGCAGACGAAGGCCATAGGCCTGGCTGATGCGGTCGAAGATGATGGCGATGCCGACGATTGCTAGGCCGTTGAACACGCCGAGCGTGAAATACTGGTTGGCGATTGCCTTCAGAACCGGCTGGCCGAGGCCCTGCACGCCGATCATGGAGGCGATGACGACCATGGCGAGCGCCATCATGATTGTCTGGTTGATGCCCGCCATGATGGTCGGAAGCGCCAGCGGCAGCTGCACCTTGAACAGCTTCTGGCGCTTGGAGGAGCCGAAAGCATCTGCCGCTTCGAGAACATCCCGGTCGACCATGCGGATGCCGAGATTGGTAAGCCGGATCATCGGCGGAATGGCGTAGATCACGACGGCGATGACACCAGGCACGCGGCCAATGCCAAGCAGCATGACGACGGGAATGAGGTAAACGAAACTCGGCATCGTCTGCATCACGTCAAGGATGGGGTTGACGATACTCTGCAGGCGGTTGGACCGTGCCATGGCGATGCCGATCGGCAGGCCGACGACGATGGACAGCACGGCGCAGACGAAGATCATCGAGATCGTCTTCATCGTGTCTTCCCACATGCCGAACCAGCCGATCGCAAACAGGATACCGCAACAGAGCGCAACAATGGTGGCGCTGCGGCTGGCAAACCAGGCGAGCACACCGACAATAATAATAACGACCGGCCACGGTGCGCCGATCAAAAGCCTTTCCGCCCAGATGAGGAAGCTCTGAAGGGGGGTAAACAGCCCCTCTATCGCGCTGCCATAGGTTCGGGTGAATGCCCGGAAGCCCTCGTCGATCACTTTTTTCAGCGCGCGCAGGGCATCATCATTCATGGCCGGAAATTTAAAAAGCCAATCCATATCCTGTTCTCCATGACGAACCGGAGGCGGGGACCGATATCCTCCGCACTCCGGGAGTAAAATCGCCAGAGCGCCGCGCATCTGCTTATACGCCAGACGGGACGCTCTATCTTGTTGAACCGGCGCTTCACGCCTTGCGAAAACCGCAAGGGGATTTCAGCGCCGATCCGGCGTGGCGCCGCCATTGGCGGACGCCTTCTGCCGGGCAGATATGTCGCCCCGTCCTTAGAGGGCGGCCTTGACCTTCTGGGCGACGTCAGGAGAAACCCAGCCCGACCAGAGGGCTTCGTTTTCCTTCAGGAAGTGCTTGGCGCCATCTTCGCCGGTCGCCTGATTGTCGGTCATCCAGGCAATCAGCTTGTTGACGGTGGCGTTGGTCCAGGCGCGCTTGTTCAGGTAATCCATGGCCGGGCCGGCGCGGTCGGCGAAGCTTTTGCTGACCAGCGTCTGCACGTCGTCAACCTGCCATGCATTGGGCTTCGGGTCAGGACAATCGGCAATCGAGGTGCAACGCTTCCATTCGCCCGCATCATAGTCGGTGCCGAAGCCGAGCTTCACCATTTCATATTTGCCGAGCAGCGAAGTCGGTGCCCAGTAATAACCAACCCATGGCTGCTTGGCTTCGTAAGCCTTGGCAATCGAGCCGTCCAAACCGGCGGCGGAGCCGGTGTCGACGAGGGTGAAGCCGGCCTTTTCGCCGCCGAAAGCCTTGAAGAGCTGGGCAGTAACAACCGTGCCGCCCCAACCCTGCGGGCCGTTGAATACGGCGCCCTTTGCCTTGTCTTCAGGCGAGGGGAAAAGTTCCGGATGTTTGAAGAGATCAGGAATGCTCTTGATGCCGGGATTTGCGTCGGCAAAATATTTCGGAATCCACCAGCCCTGTACAGCGCCGTCCGACAAGATCTTGGCAGCCGCGACGACCTTGCCGCCTTCAAGTCCCTGCTTGACGATTTCCGGCTGCAGGCTGACCCAGGCTTCCGGTGCGATGTCCGGCTGGCCCTTTTCGGCCATGGAGGTCAATGTCGGTACGGTGTCGCCGGTGACGATTTCGGCGGAGCAGCCGTAGCCTTTTTCAAGAATGAGCTTGTCGAGATTGGCGGCGACTTCGGCGGATTGCCAGTTCATGCTGGCGATTGTGACGTTTCCGCAGTCGGCAGCATAGGCTGCACCGCCTGAAAAGGCGAAACCGGCGGAAAGAATTGTGGCACCCAAAAGTATTTTCATTTTTGTTCCCTCTGGTCGCGGTGTGGCGGAGACCGGACGCAGACGGCACCGCCACCGTCAGCCCTCGTATTGAGCGTTAATAATTCCTTCGTTGCCGTTCCGTTTGCGGCAATTTCTGGCGTATTGAGGATGGCAATTATCAATCAATCGCCCGGCTCGGTTGCCGAATTTATAAAATTTGCGACATGCGTCCGCCGGCTCAGTAGCCGCGCTCCATATCGATGGTTTCCGGCAGGGCGCCCGTTTTACGCCATGTCCTGATATTGCCGGCCACGATCCTTGCCGAGCTTTCCCGGCTTGTCGGCGCGGAAATATGCGGCAGGACGGTGACCTTCGGGTGCTGCCAGAAAGTGGAATCCACCGGCAGCGGCTCCTGTTCGAACACGTCGAGAACCGCATGTGAAATTTGCCCGGATTGAAGTGCCGCAATCAGGTCGTCGGCGACGATGACAGCTCCACGGGCAAAATTGATGAGGGCTGCGCCTTTTTTCATTGTGGCGAAGCGGTCTGTATTCAGAAGGCCACGCGTCGCATCGGTGAGCGGCACCAGGCAGACGAGAATGTCGCTTTTCTCAAGCAAGCCTTGCAGCCCGTCATCACCCGTCAGCGTTTCCACCCCGTCGATGGCTTTGGCCGAGCGGCTCCAGCCGGCAACGTTGAAACCCGCGTGGCGCAGGCGTTCCGCAGCAGCCGTGCCGAGAGCGCCAAGGCCGAGGAGACCGATGGTCATCTCGCTCGGATGGCGATAATCGAGTTCTTGCCAGAGAGCTTTTTGCTGGTTTTCGCGATAGGCCGGCATGTCGCGTTGCAAGTAATAGGTCCATGCCAGCACGGCCTCCGCCATGACGCGTGAAAGCTCCGGGTCTTTCAGCCTGACGATCGGCGGTGCCTTGTCTCCCAGTTCCAGCACGAGCCGTTCGACACCCGCCCACAGGCTGTGGATCCAGGAAAGGCCCGGCAATGCGGCAATATCGGCCGGATCGGGGTTGGCAACGATGGCGAAGTCTACCGCGCGTTTCTGCTCCGCGCTCAATTCGGAGAAGCAGAGAATTTCCTCTTCCGGCATGGCGGCACAAAGCGCCTGCTTCCAGACGGCCTCCGTCTGCGCATTCATCCGCGAAACAAAGGCGATAGGTGATGGCATGAAACTGGTCCTGCTTGCTGGCGATTGGTTGATCGCCAACAATGCGCAATTTTGCAGGCAATGCCATAGGTGGGATGGAGGAATTTGTGTCGCAAAAAGAACGGCCCGGTTTTCACCGGGCCGCTTCAACATTCAGGCGTTTTCCTTCACCGGCGGTTTGGCGTCGCCGTAATAGGCGGCAAACGTCTCGTGATAATGTTCCGAACCACCGGGGCCGGCATAACGCTGCAATTCCGTCATGTCGGTCTTGTTCAACACGATGCCCAGCGTCTTGTTGGCGATCTGCGGTTCGTTGGCCATCAGGTTCTGTACCATCTGGATCGGCGTCTTGCCCCATTCCGTCACGAAAACGAAACCGTCCACCTGCGGCGCGAAGGCTTTCGCGTCGATGACGGGAACGACGGGTGCAAGGTCGACGATGATGTAGTCGCAGGCCTCACGCGCCGATTCGATGAATTTGCGCATGCCGGAGGAAGCCAACAATTCACTTGAATGCGCGAACTGGTTGCTGGTGGAAACCGGCAGGATGCCCATCTTCGTGCGGGTATCGACCTTTACCGCCTGCGTCCACGGTATCTCGTCAAGGACGACCTCCACCAGACCGGCGGATTGTCGGGTCGTCAGCATGCGGCTGAGGCCGGGGTTGCGGATGTCGGCATCCACCACAAGCGTGCGCTTGCCGGTGGAGGCGATCAGGCCGGCGAGATTAAGCGCGACGACCGACTTGCCCTCATTCGGCAGGCAGGAGATGACGCCGATAACCCGGCACTGGCGCTCCTGAATGACAACATCCGCCGTCAGCTTCACATTGCGAAGCGTCTCCGCAAAGCTGGAGCGCGGGCTGTCGACGGCAAGGCGCAGCATTTTCTGGAACGAGACCTGGCCGCTTTCGTCGATGGTCGTGTTCTCACTGCCGGGGGTGGCGGCAGCGGTGCCCGACTTTGCGGTTTCCGCACCCCTCTCCCCGATAAAGGGCAGGTAGCCCAGAAAACGCATGCGCAGATTGTCGCGCACATCGTTGCCGGTGTGGAAAAACCGATCCCGGAACTCAAGTAGCGCTGCGATACCGCCGCCCAGCATCAGGCCGAGAATGACCGAAAGCGCCATGGTCATGGTCTTTTTCGGGCTGGACGGAGCTGTCGGCAGACCTGCTTCCGAGATGATGCGGGCCTTGGCGATCGGCAGCGACTGCTTCTGGGATGCTTCTTCGAAGCGGCCGAGATAGGACTGGTAAAGCGTGCGCAGCGCGGTTGCCCGTTGCTCAAGCTCACGCAATTGCACCATGGTGATATTGGCCTGCGAATTGCGGCCCGCCACGCGGTCGATATTGTCGCGCAGCGATTGCACACGGGAATTGGAGACGTCGTATTCGTTCTTCAGGCTGCCCGTGACCTGCTGCAATTCCTGGTAAATCTGTCTTGCAATCTCTTTCTTCTCACCCTCCAGCGCTGCCGCTTGCGGATGATCGGCACCGAATTGCTGGATGACGCCCTGCAATCGGTCCGAGATTGTGATGTAGCGCTTGCGAAGGTCCTGAATGACTGAATTGTCGGCATCCCGTGCGGAAACGACCGCATTGTCGACAGCCGCATCCGGTCCCCGGTCGATGATGGATTTGTACTGGCCATAACGGGCCGCAGCCGTCGCGACGTCCGCCTGCGCGGCAATCAGCTGGCCGTTGAGATCGGCCAGCTGGCCTTCAGACATCAGCTCGCCGCGCGAGGAAACGATATTATTGTCCGTCTTGAATTTTTCGACCGCAAGCTGGGCGGCCTGCGCCCGCTGGTTCAGGTCGCTCATGCGCTCCTGCAACCACACGGAGGCGCGCTCGCTGGCGTCGAAATTGGCGTTCAGCTGTTCGGTCAGATAGGCTTGCGCGTAGGTCTTGGCGATCAGCGCCGCAAGCTGCCGGTCCGTCGAACGGGTGGAGATGGCGATGACCGAACTGCGGCCGACACGCTCCACGATCAGCGATTGTTGCAGCACGGCGGCGGCCTTTTCGCGGCGTCCGGCGCGGATTGCCGCGTCGGAGGCCGGGGGATCGCCCGGCAGGATAAGGTCGACAATGCCGCGCACGGAGGATTTTACGAGATCGACCGGCGACATCGACGGATTGACGATGGTGTCGTTCTCATCGAGTTTGGCCTTGTCGACCACGGTCAGCGCCATTTCCTTGGATTTCAAAATTTCCACGGCGCTGGCGATGCGGTTGTCGACGATCTGGGCGGCGGGTAC
Source organism: Agrobacterium arsenijevicii (assembly GCA_000949895.1). Taxonomy (GTDB): domain Bacteria; phylum Pseudomonadota; class Alphaproteobacteria; order Rhizobiales; family Rhizobiaceae; genus Agrobacterium; species Agrobacterium arsenijevicii. The sequence goes on from JWIT01000002.1 coordinate 180,355, forward strand.
CGGCGATTCCTCTTCCGCGTAGCGGGAAAGACTTTCATCCAGCAACACCTGCGTCATCGCGGTGTAAACGGGGGTCGCAAGCACCAGATAAAGGCCGGCCAGAACCACGGCGGCGATGACCGAGGCGGCAATGACATTGGCGCGACGCACCACGGCGGCCCAGAGGCGGTCGAGGTCGATGAAGGTGTCGGCATCCTTGCCGGGATCCGGAAAACCGATGCTGGATTTAAAGGTCTTGTGGTGCATGGACCTACCTTGTGAATTAAAAATGGTACGCGGGAAGCCGAGCCATGCTCGCCTTCCCGCCCCCCGTTATTGGTGCGCCGGCCGCCTCTCCGGTGGCGCGATTAAAATCAGGCCGCCTGAACGCGGCTTTCGTGGTTTGCGACCAGTTCCTTCACGGAGGCAAGAACCTGCGCCTCCATGTCGGCACGCATCAGCGAGAAGGCGACATTGGCGGCGATGAAGCCCTGCTTGCTGCCGCAGTCGAATGTGCGTCCGCTATATTTCTGCGCGTGGAAAGCCTGCTTTTCGGCGAGCCGTTTCATGCCGTCGGTCAGCTGGATTTCATTGCCCGCGCCGCGCTCCTGCTTGGCGAGGATATCGAAGATTTCCGGCTGCAGAATATAACGGCCGTTCAGGTAATAATTCGAAGGCGCCTTGGATGGTTCCGGCTTCTCGACCATTTCGGTGACACCAAAGCCGTGGTGGACTTTCTCACCGACGCCAACGACGCCGTAGGACGACACTTCTTCCGGCAGGCATTCCTCAACACCGAGAATATTGCCGCCGACCTCGTCGTAAAGTTCCATCAGCCCGGCAATGCAGCCGCGTGCGCCATAGGAAACCATATCCGGCAGAAGCAGTGCGAAAGGCTCCTTGCCCACCAGTTCGCGGGCACACCAGACGGCGTGGCCGAGACCGAGCGGCACCTGCTGGCGCGTATAGCTGACGGTGCCGGCGACCGGCAGCATCTTTTCAAGCTGCAATACCTGCACCGTCTTGCCGGAGCGGGTCAGCGTGTTGATGAGCTCGGGCGCGCTGTCGAAATAGTCTTCGATGGCGGTCTTGTTGCGGCTGGTCACGAAAATAATATGCTCGATGCCGGCCTGCATGGCTTCATCGACGGCATATTGCACGACCGGCCGGTCGACGATCGTCAGCATTTCCTTCGGCATCGCCTTGGTGGCGGGCAAAAACCGCGTGCCGTTGCCGGCTACGGGAATGACGGCTTTTCTGACAGTTCTGTTCAGGTCCATCGCGTTCTCCTTCATCAAGGTTTGATCTGTCCCCAGTCCGCTTGCAGATCCGCCCGCTTGCAGACTTGTCCGCTCGCAAATCTTACGAAATCTGCCTTTTCACCCCAGTATTTGCCGCGGGCGCAAACATCGCGTCCCGCAACCTTCTTAGCCGTACCGCAATGGGCATTCTTAAATGGCCCAGCACGGCAGGATCTCTGATCGTGGTCTTCAAGGCGTCGATAATCGAACGGCGCTTGAGGTCTTCCACCAATGTCAGGAAATTATAGGCCAGCCGCAGGCTGCGGCTTCTTGCCTGCTGCGCATCCATGGCGGCGGGCAGCAGCGTGTAATGGCTCAAAAACGTCTGATCCGCCTTCATCATCGCTTCGACGTGATGAATTTCGAGCACACGCGAGATCGAGCCTTCGCGGATATTATATATGTAACCCGGTTTCGGCTCGATGACGCAGAGGCCGCCGGCGGCAAGTGCCGAGGCCAGCAGAATATAGTCCTCGCCGATGCGGATATCCTCCTGGAAGCGCAGCCCTTCCGAGTTCAGGAAATCGCGCCGGAACATCGGCTTCATGTAGCCGAAGTTGAAGGTGGAGCGGAAAAGGATGTTAGAGGAAATGAAGTCCTCAAGGGTGAGGACGGGCCGCTCCTCCAGAAATTCTTCCGGAAACATCGTCTCCATCGGCCTGTCATCGGCATAGGCGACATCGAGATTATCGACCGCAATCACCGCATTGGCGGCCTCTGCCCGGCACAACATGCAGGCGGAGCGTTCGGGGCGGATGACATCGTCGGAATCGAGAACGGCGATAAAACGTCCCGTCGCGGCGTCGATGCCGGCATTGCGTGCGCCGCCCGGCCCGAGGTTGTGTTCAAGCGCAAGCAGCTTGACGCGCGGATCGGTGGCGGCAATGGCCTCGACGAGCGGGATCGTCTGGTCGGCGGAGCGGTCGTCCACGACGATCACTTCCAGCGTCACTCCCTGCTGGTCGAGCGCGCTTTGAATGGCGGCTTCGATCGTCTCGGCGGCATTATAGGCGGCGATGACGAAGCTGATATCGGGCTGAGGGTTAAGGTTCTCCATCAGGTCGCCTCCACCGTTCCGTATTGGCGAATTTCACGCACCCCGAAGGCGCCGCTTACCGAGCCCATATGCAGGGCGCCGCGCAGCGCATAGCGGTTGCGGCGCACGGCGTTGAAACCGTTCAGCGCGGCAAAGACGGCGCAATAGAGCACTTTCGAACCGGCCTTCACCACCTGCACCATGCGTCGTGCACCGGGCTTCTTTTCAGCCAGCACACGGCCATGGGTCTGGCCGGAGCGGAAGCGGCGTTTGGCAAGCCACATGAAACGGGCACGGCGTTCCGGCACCGGCTCGGAAAGCATGGCGTTTTCCGCAAAGGCGATGCGACCGCCCGCGGCGTGAAGATGCGAGAAAAAATGGGTGTCTTCGCCGCCGCTCTGGCCGAGCGCCAGTGCGAAACGCCGGTCCTTCACCGATGGCGCATCCATTTTGAGAAGCGTGTTGCAGGTGTAACCGGTGATGATCTCGCCGCTCACCCAGACGGGAACCGTCGAATGAAAATCGCCGCGCTTCATCCAGCTAGGCGCGTTTTCCCGGTAAACCGCCGTCACGGGGCCGAGGACGACTTCCGCATCGGTTGCATCAGCTTTTTCGAGAAGCGCTGCGAGCCAATGCGGCGGGGCCGTCTCATCGTCATCGATAAAGGCCAGATAGTCGGCCCGGCATTCCGAAAGGCAGGCATTGCGGGCAATCGAGATGTTCGATTTCGGGCAATGGACATAGGTGATTTCGAAAGGCGAGGTTTCGCGCAGCCGGTCCACACTTGCCTTGGCGCTCGGTTGCTCATCATTATCAGCGACGATCAGGCGAACGGTCACACCTTCAGGCACTTCCAGCTCGAAGAGTGACAGAAGTGTGGCAACCAGCGCCGGGCGTCTGTAGGTGCAGATGCCGATATCGACGGTCTTTGAATTGCGTGGATCGGTGACGGTGAGGTCGGTCATGAGACAGCCTTTCTTCCCCGGAATTTCAGGAGTTCCAGCCAGAAGCCGGTGGACCACGCCAGATGCATCACCATTGCTGAAAAGGCGGCGAGCGGGCCGTATGGGTTTTTCTGACCTATTGCCATCCACAAGCCATAACCCACACATGCGGCGATCCAGAGGCCGAGCGGAATAAGAGCTGCCCAATGCACAAGTGACAGCAGGGCAAGCACGAAAACCGGCAGGACAGCGAGCGGAATCATCTGACGGATCTTCGGGATCGACCGATGTTTCAGAAGGTTCTTTGCCCGGCCACGGCCATAGGCGAGATATTGCCTAAACAGCGGCATGACACTGTCGCGCGGATAATAGGTCATGCGGGTCTTGTCGGTCATCCAGATGCGGAAACCGGATTTGCGCAGCCGGAAATCCAGTTCGGCATCCTCATTGTGGCTGAAGCTTTCGTCGTAACCGCCAACCGCGTCGAATGCGGCGATCCGCATCAGCGCGTGGTGGCCATGGTCGATCCAGTGTCCCTTGGCGCCTTCACGGTGCTTGGAGCCGCCATTGCCGAGTTTGGAGTTCTGGGCGATTGCCGTCGCCTTCTGGAACAGGCCGTGGCCGACCGTATCCATGGCGACCACGATGGAATCCGCGCCGGTGCGTTCGGCATCCTCGATCAGCCTTTGGCAATAATCATCAGGATAATCGCCATGGGCGTCGATGCGGATCAGATAGTCGAACTCTTCGCCGAAGGTGGAAACGGCAAGGTTGATACCGGCGCTCTGGATGCGTTTGGGATTTGGAAGGAGTGTGACGCGATCATCCGTGGCGGCAAAGGCGGAAATGATGTCGCGGGTTCCGTCCTTGCTGCCGCCGTCGGCAACGACGATGCGGAAAAGATGCCCCTCCATCGCGCCGGTGAATTTCCGCAGCAACGCCTCGATCGTCTTTGCCTCGTTGAGGCAGGGAATGACGATCAGAGTTCTGATGCCGGATTTGACGCGACCTTCCATGATGTGCCCCCTACGCATTACACGGGTGAAAACGCAGCTTCACGGGCATGGCCGGAAGCGGATTTGGCGAGAGAGGACAATTGCTGGACCAGCTGACGGCAATCGTCGCGGTCGGTCAGCCATTGTTTTTTATCGAGTGCCGACAGGGCGCCGAAGGCGTCCGTGTAGGTTTGCGGTGTCATGCTCTCGAAAAGAGCGGCCAGATTGTCGGCTCCTGCGTTTTGCAGGGCAAAACCGATATTGCGTTTTTCGATGAAGCGGGCGGTTTCCGTGCCGGCAAGCGCAATCGGCAGGGTGCCATAAAGGCAGCCCTCGTAAAGCCGGTTGGGCAGCAGCCAGCTCGAATTCTGGCCTTCCTCGAAAAAGTCGATCGCCCAGGTGAACTGCACTTCATTGTAGATGGCGGCCAGATCCTCGGGGTTCTTGTAGGCGCCGTGGAAATGCACATGCGGAGCAGCAGCGACGAAGCCGTCGAAATCCGCAAACTCGGAATAGGCCGGCCGGCCGCGCAGTATGATTTCGACCTTGCCATCCATGCGCCGAGCAAAATCGGCGAGGATTTCCAGCGATTTGCGGCAGCGAAGCGCGCCGAACCAGCCGATTTTCCACGGCTCACCGGGCGCAGGTGGGCGTGGTTGCTGCGCGGGCGCAACGGTAGCGTCAAGCGCCAGCACCTTGTTTTCCTGCAGCAGAACCGGAAGGTTTAAGCCTGAGACCGGTTTGAAATAATGCTCCACGAAAGCCGGAGAGCTCGTCACCAGCAGCTTGGCGTCATGGGCGAAATAACGTTGCGCTGCGTTGAGGAATTGTCCGGGCTTGCCCTTGTTCAGAAGCAGGCGGTGAATGTCGAGACATTCGTAAACCAGCGCAGGCTCCCGATCGTAAAGCGACATGGCCCGTTTCGCGAGAGCCAGCATTTCCAGATTTCTGGCAAGAATGACATCGGGAACCGGAATGCCGTGCAACGTTTTGCCAAGCGAAAGGCTGGCTTTCGCCACCGCCGCCATGCGCTGAAGAAACTGCCCGTCGGCGGTTTCTCCGAGAATGACGGGTACGACGCCGTCGATCTCCGCAAGCCGGTTCTGTCCGCGCCGGAAGCCGGCCAGCGTGACCCGTGCCCCGCCCGCAAGCAAGGTCAGCACCCGCCGGCGAATGGCGGGGTCCGACAGATCATGCGCGAGATAAAGAACATGGGTCATGCATGGGTTCCGGTTGGTTTCATGCGTCAAGGACGCCGCGGCTCAGGTTCAAAAAGGCGGTCAGTTGAGTGCGCAGGCGATGGATTCGGGAAACTGGCATTTGTCGCCGAGCGCCGTGAAGGCAAACCGGTCGATGGTCATCTGGGTCGTGCCGGAATAGGAAAAGGCACCCATCCAGTCCTTCAGCGTGTCGGTTCCCCACAGGCTGAAGAAAATCTTCTGGGCGTTCTGCGGGATTTTCGTCGCGTCCGTGACTTCGTGGACGAGCTTGCCATTGACGTAATAACGCAGGCGCTGCGGTTCCCAGACAAAGGCGTAATCGTTGAAGCCGGCATCGGCCCCGCCTGCCACCGGGACCAGCTTCTCATTGCCGCCCTTGGCGGAAACATACTGGTTCAGCTGTACCTGAGCCGTATTCTTGCCGAGAACCTCGAAGTCGATTTCATCATGGGGCTTTTTGTCGGTTGGGCCGATATAGGTGAAGAAAGCGGAATTCAGCCCGGAGCCGGTGGCGGCTTTCAGCCGTGCTTCATAGGTGCCGTAGCGATACCGCCCCTTGGTCTGGATTTCCCCGCAGGCGAAGTTGCGATCGCCAGCCTTGGCTTCTTCAAAGCCGAGCGTCAGCTGGCCGTTTTCCACCGTCGCCAGCTTCTTCGACCAGGTGCAGTTCTGATGCGAACCGTTGTTCCAGCCGTCGGAGACGTACCAGAACGACCTGTCCATCGTATCGAAGTTTTCGATGAAGGATGCACCGTTGCCTTCTTGTGCCTGGCTCGGTGTCGTGAAGGGTGTCGCCAGCAGGGCGGCGGCGAGAAGAATGCGTGTCTGAACGCGGGTGACAAATGTTGTCATTGGTTCACCTCTGTCGTTGCGAATAAAGTGTTTCGGATGTGGGCGGACCGATCATAGAGGCCCGTTTTGCGGCAAAATCGGCCGTCGTCTTGCGTTTGCCGTTTCGGCTTCCGGTGAGTATGGCGTAGACGGCCGGCAGGTATTTGCGGGTCTGGGCGTTGCTGACCACCAGAATTGCAAAGGCGGAAAGCGTCGCGATAACGTAGAAGGCCGGATAGAAATCGGGTCCGCCCTTGTTCCACACCATCCACATGATGACGAGCAGCGGATAATGGGCGCAGAATATCCAGAAGCTGAGGCTTCCGGTTTCGGAAAGCCGCTTGCCGAGCCTGCTCCGGATCAAAAGCGCCGAAGATGCCCAGAAACCCAGTGCTCCGAAAACTGCGAGCAAATTGCGCGACATGTTCAGCCAGAAAGTGAATTCCGGGCCGGTGAAATAGAGGCCTGTCGCCAGCATGGCTGCGGCGACAAAGGTCACAGCCATGATCGGGAAGGCGTAAGGGTCGAGCGCCTTGACGTTGACGCGGTGCAGGGCAAGCGCAATGCCGAGCGAAAAGCTGAAGAGGATGGATTTTTTCTGGACGATGAAGATCGTCAGATCCGGCAGGGCAGTGATGAAAAGCAGCAGGGCGAGCGTCGGCAGCGCAAAGCGGCGCATGAGAAAGGCGAGCACCGGCGACAGCAGGATGCAGACGAACAGGTCGCGCAGGAAATAGAGCGGCACATTCACCGGCAGTTCTTCAAGTGCGGTTCCATGGCTGATGATTTCACGCGCGGTGGCGTTCCAGAGATCCGGGAAATAACCCACACCGACATCGAACAGCTGGACCAGCAAAACGACGGCAAACAGCGCACCGTTCCAGATGAAGAAGGGCAAGAGCACTGTCTTCGACTTCGAGCGGATCGTCGCCGAGTAATCGAATTCGCTCATGCCACGGCGAAACAGCAAATATCCGGAAATGGCGCTGAGACAGGGCACGCCGATGCGAAACAGGGCATCGCCCAGAAAAATGCGCAGCCAGTCGAAGAAGCCGTAAAGGCCAAGAAATGGGCTGGTTTCGGCATCGTGCGGCACATGGACGAACACGATTCCGGAGATCAGCAATATACGCATCAAATTGATACGGGAGGATAGGTTCTGATCGACAGTCACATCAGTCACCCCTAATTGGGCGGCGTCCACCCACGCCGCGTTGCAACCAGAGCGAACTTAAGCCCGCACTTGTAATTCTGGTTTCGACTTTAGGGTAAAATGTGGCGACGCGGGAAAAACACAAGCTTAGATATTGCGGGTGATTGTCTGGCGTTCCGGTATTCCTGGTGAGTTTAAAAAATCAACTAACTGAAATTATTTGTATTTTCGTAATTTCCAGTCATCGTTAAAAAACGTCGAAGGGTGCGTTATTATCGTCGGTCGCGATATTGCGCCGCAAAAAGAATGGTTTTGCCACTCCGTCACGGCGGACTTATCCGTGACGGGAAGGGCCGGTTAACGGCCGAAATGAGGCGGTTCCGGTCGTGGGTTGCTAACCTTGGGTTGTGTTTTCACGCATTCGCCGCGATTTGACCATTCCGAGGATTTTTCGAAGCAGCGCGCGTTCGGTGAGCAGGATCAGCACCGCATAGATGACGCCGCCGACCGCGGCGCCGACGAGGACCTGAAGCGTTGCACTGGGGATGCGTTCAGCAAGGATGTGCAGCAGGTAACGCACTGAAACGGCCATGACCAGTGCCGCTATCATCGGCCTGCTGCTGACATAGAGGCCGCTGAAAAACGGCGTATCGCTGGCCCTGAATACGGCCCAGGAGTATGCGATCAGCGTCACCGCATTGACGATGCAGAGCCATATCATCGCGTCGATCAGGCTACCGTAAACGGCAGCGGCCCAGACGGCGACCGTCGTGACGATGGCCCGGATCGTCGCCGACCAGAACAGCACGCGCCCGTAACCGGCACCCTTGAGATAGGGGATGAAAGTGCTGCATGGCGTGAGAATGGCCTTCGACAGGGCCAGAAGGCCGAGAACCGGCCAGGCATAGGCCCAGTTCTGTCCGAAGATCACCAGCATGGCCGGCTCGGCCACCGCCCATAGACCGAACATCATCGGCGCAAGCAACACCGTCAACACCTGTGTGCTGAACATCAGCGCATCACGCCGGCGTTGCGGATCGTCCATCATGCGGCTGAAGGCGGGAAACAAAACGCCCATGACGGCGGACAGCACGACCTGATTGGGAATGCTGGCAAAGCGGTTCGAGGCGGAATAGGCGCCGGCATCGGCAAGGCCGAGATGCCGGGCTATCACCACCATCGGCGACTGGAAGGTGACGAAATTGGCGATTTCCGACCCCATCAGGCCGGAGCTGAAGCCGAGAAGCGGCACCAGGCGGCGTGGTTTCATGACGAAGCGCGGGCAATAGCGGGAAACGGCGTAAAGCCCGACAAGCCTGATGAGGGCAGCGGCGAAAAGCTGGATGATGAGGGCCCAGACGCCGAAGCCGAAAAGGGCCATAACCACGGCAACCACCGCCGCGATGCTTTCGGACGCCATGCTCCACAGCGCGTCCTGGCTGAAGTTCATGCGCCGGGCAAGCAGCGAATAGGCGACATCACCCGCAAGTTGCAAAGGGATGAGAAAGGCCATGATGCGCAGCAGATAGGCGCTTTCCACCGCACCCAGAAGCCCGCCGAAAAACTCCGCGAAGAAGTAGAGAACGGCGGCCATGGTGCATGAAATCGCCAGATTTGCCCAGAAAACGGTATGGATCGTATCCATATCCTCTTCTTTTTCGACAATCAGCGCCGAGGTTAGCCCCGCTCCGGCTATCATGGTGAGGAATTGTACAACCGTTAGTCCTACCGCCACCACGCCGAATTCTTCCGGGGAAAGCAGTCGAGCGAGAATGGGGACGGTGACAAATTTAAGCCCGAATGTCCCTGTCTTAGACAGAACGCTCCAGCCGACATTCGTGGTGATGGTCTTTACATTTGGAGCTGGGGGCATACAAGCATCCTGTTTCTGGAGGCCGGCGGGGAGGAACGCCGGTGGGGAGTTGCCGATACCATCGGGGCCGCTTTTAGGATCGGGCCCGACACTTCTTGATCAACGCAAGGGGCGAAACAATGGCAAGATTTACTGTCGTAATTCCCTATTATCAAAAGCAGCACGGAATTCTTGGACGTGCGCTCGCATCGGTTTTTGCGCAGACTTACCAGGATTTCGATCTTGTTATCGTCGATGACGAATCGCCATATCCGATAGACAATGAGCTTGCAGAACTTTCGCAAGCGCAGAAAGACCGGATTATCGTCATTAAGCAGGCCAATGGCGGGCCGGGTGGCGCGCGCAATACCGGCCTCGACCATGTTCCGGATGGCACCGATTACGTGGCGTTTCTTGATTCGGACGATATCTGGACGCCCGATCATCTCCAGAATGCGACCTTCGCGCTCACGACATTTGGCGGTGAGTGCTACTGGGCATCCATGCAGGCAAGTGACGAATTTTATTACCATTTCGCCATTTCCGAGCTGGAGAAGAACGAGGGTGCCGCAAGGCTTTCGGAGCGGCCTCTGGTGATCGAGCTGCCGGATCTGGCAAGCGTGATGCTGCGCAACTGGAGCTTCCTGCACCTCTCCTGCATGGTGATTGGCCGCCCCCTGTTTGAGAAGATACGCTTCGATCCGGCGCTCCGGTTGGCGGCGGAAGATGTGCTGTTTTTTTGCGATTCCATCCTCGCATCGAAGCGCACGCTTCTGTGTGACGATGCCGGCGCGATGCGTGGCATGGGCGTCAATATCTTCCACAGCATCGACAACACCTCGCCGGAATTCCTGCGCCAGCAGTTCAATACCTGGGTGGCGCTCGATACGCTGGAGGGGCGTTTTTCGCGACGTCCGGACGATGTGGCATCGATCGCTTCTTATAAAAACACGGCGCGAAAACAGGCGCTGTGGAGCCAGGCGGGCAATCTGAAACGGCGCAAGCTGCCCGAATTCGGACTGCTGCTGAAGTGGGCGATGCGCGATCCGGCGCTCCTGCGAGCCGCTTTTGAGCTCGGCGCGGGCAAAATAGTGCGGACAAGATGATCGAATTCTTGCCTGCAAGAATTTATATGTTTTTCACCCAGGAGTGACCTCATGAAACCTTACCACTGGGAATCGCATCACGGCAATTTCGGCGACGATCTCAATCTGTGGCTGTGGGACTTTCTGCTCCCCGGGCTGCGGGACGTGCATGATGACGTGATGCTTGTCGGTGTCGGCACGGTTCTCAACGATACCCTGTTGCCCGCAAAGCAGCGCAAGCTGGTGATCGGCAGCGGTTATGGCTACGGCGCGGTGCCGGACACGAGCACCGGATTTTGGGATATTCGCTGCGTGCGCGGCGAAAAAACCGCAGCCAAGCTCGGGCTTGCTCCCGAAAAAGGCATTGTCGATCCCGCCGTTATGGTGACCGAGATGCCCGAGTTCAAAGGCTTGCCGAAACTGCACAAGAAAACCTTCGTTCCCCATTGGGAATCGGCGGAATTCGGCATGTGGGAAACCGTCTGCGAACCGGCGGGGCTGACCTATCTCGACCCGCGCGGCGAGGCAATGTCGGTCATCCGCGCCATCGCTCAATCGGAATTCATCGTGGCCGAATCCATGCATGGCGCCATCCTTGCCGATGCGTTCCGTGTGCCATGGGTTGCGGTCAGCACGTCGCCGTCGATCAACAGTTTCAAGTGGAGCGATTGGGCAGGCTCGGTCGGCGTGGAATATCAGCCGCGTTACGTGCCGGTTTCGACCCGTGCTGAGGCGGCGAAAAAGGGTTCGCGTTTCTGGGGCATGAACTTCCCGCCGCCGCCGGCCCCCATCGTTGCCGAGACCGGCTCTGTCCCGTCACATGAGGGCGATGTGCTGGTACGGTCGCAGGAAACGCAATCCCTGTCGCTGCGCAAACTGGCGAAGCAGGTGCTGGCAGCACCTTCGACGCTGGCACTGTGGCAAGCGAGCCGTGCCGAGCCGCGTCTTAGCCCGGATGGCAGGCTGGAAGAACGCAAGGAACGCTTTTCCGCCGTTCTGGAGACGATCAAGCGGGATTATCTCTAGGGGTCAAATGTCGGGTGCGGCAGGAAATTTTTTGCCGTTCTTGCTTAAAGATAATATCCTCTGACTTCTCTACCGTCATGCTCGGGCCCTGTCCCGAGCATCTGCAACCGACTGATTTAATGCGACGTGGTTGGATCCTCGGGACAAGCCCGAGGATGACGGCGGAGTGTTGGGCAAGATTGTCTCCCCAAACCCCGCACGCCGTTTTCCCTCACGAAACCGGCGTGCCGTCGAGCAGATAGCGAACGTCCCGCACCGGTTGCGGCGGTTTGCGGAAGCGGGCGGTCTTGTCGGTCCAGATACCGCGTGTGATGGCGGGCAGGGCAGGCAGACGTGCAAGAGCGTGGGACAGCGCGCCGCCCATGCCTTTCTGCTTTTTCGCATCGAGAAAATGGCGAAGCTCGAACTTGGCGCGGATATGTTTTTCGTGCTCACGCAGGATCGCCGTCTCGCTGGCGGAAAGTTTGCAGTCGGCGAGAATAGCCTTGTCGGCCTGGTATAAACGGCGGAGATCCTCGGTGCTGTGGCGGCCGCTCAGCGAGTTGCCACGAACGATCGCCCCGTAACCGCAATGGCGGATGACCTTGTAGCGGGCGCCGGCGGCAAGTGCGCGGGTGTAGAGCTCGTAGTCTTCGCCTAGACGCAGGCGCTCGTCATAACGCAGCGCGTGTTTGTCCAGAAAGGCGCGGCGGATCACCGGTTTCAGAAAGCCGGTTTCTCCGCGCTCCACGCCGGGTCGGGAAATATTGCCTTCCACAAATTCCGTCAGCGACAGGAACCGGGCCTGTGGTTCAAAGCGGGCCGGCTGCATGGACGATGCGCCCGGAACCGATTGCTGGATGAAGGCGATATTGTCGGCGACCAGATCCCAGTCGTCGTCAGCCAACATGGCGGCAAAACGACCCCGGAAAAAGAAATCGTCCGCATCGAGAATACTGATGAGCGGCGCGGATGAAATCGAGATCGCATGGTTGCGGGCAGCCGAAGGGCCGCGATTGACCTCGAATCGTACGACCCTCAAACGGCCCGTGCCGTCATCCGCCGCATGCGCCACATCGCTGGTCGCATCGGTGGAGCCATCGTCGATCACCACGACTTCGGCGACCTCCGGTTCCACAAGGGCGGAGCGGATGGCGATCTCTATTGTCTCAGATGCGTTTTTCGCAGCGATGATGACGCAAATGGGCTGTGAACCGCTCACCATGTGTTGTCCTTCTGCTTTGACGAACCGTCAGGATTTGGCCAGCAGAAAGTGTCAGGGGTGTGGATGCAAGCGATTTTTTGCGACGCAATAAAAGAATATACGCGAAAGGTCACATATCGGTCAGTTTTGCGCCGTGTGGCGGGGCGCTGCTTACCGTGTCCGTCGTCATGGTCTCGGCGCTGAGATCACGGGCAAAGGTTTCGCGCATCCGGCGTTTTTCCCGGGCAACGAGAACCAGAATTGCAATAAAATAACCGGTTTGCAGGATGACGGCGCAGATAAGGGTCTGGATGAAAGCTGTATAGAACGAGCCGTGAATGAAATATGTAGCAACCGCAAAAACAAGCAATGCACCGATCATGCTGAAAAAGACACGAGGTGCATACATGGTGCTCTCCTCCCGAGAACGACTTCTCCGTTTTTGGCTGCGCTGCGGCATTCTTTTTTCTTTGCAAGAAATATACGATGAGACCGGTGTTGTTTCAACACACATATACTTCTTCTATCTCCCACGGCATGAAATTTCGGTAATCTTGATTGGTAAATTCCTTGGTAATCGGCGTTTTGCCCGAATCGGGTTGGTCCGCACCGCGGATTTGGACAGCAGGCGCCGCCTAAAAACCCGTCTGTGCAAGGCCTTCCCGGCCTTCTCTCTCGCTTAGCAGACTTCGTTAACCATCCAGCCTTTAAAAAGTCGGTATTGATTCCTCGAAGAGCAAGGTGCCCGCGTGACGACGAATTCGGAAGTAATCGCCTTTCCGGCAAAGAACCGTATTGCCAATGTAAAGCGGTGCGCAACCATGCTCGACCGGCTGCATGGTGTGGAGGCGAATGATTTCTGGCGCAGGGAGTGCCGAGAACTGGCCGCCTATCTGACGGGCCTTGGCTATGAGGACGCCGCCATGCGGCGCGAGGTCATGGAGTTTCAAAACGCAGTGCAGGCTGAATTGTGGACGGGCGATGCTGCGCCTGAGGCGCGCCGCGACAGCCACTGAGGCATCAGCGTTTCCCATTAAAAAAGCCGGCAGGTGTTAAACCTGCCGGCTTTTTTGTTCCGTGCCTGTTTTGATCAGGAAGCGCTGGCGCCGCGCGTGCGGGCAACGCCGTCGAGCGCGGGCTTGTATTTCGGGTCGAGCCGTGCGGCATGCGAGTAGGACTTGGCAGCCTTGGCCATCTCGCCGCGCCGCTCATAGACCAGCGCCTGGTTGGCCCAGGATTCCGCCACCTTGTCATCCAGCGAAATGGCGTGGTTGAAATCGGCGAAGGCGTTTTCGTCGTCGTTCAGCGCGACATAGGAAAGACCACGGCCGTTATAGGGTTCCGGCGAGGTCGAGGACAGCGATATGGCCTTGGAGAAGTCCTCGATGGCCTGGGCGTGCTGGTTGCGCAGCTGGTAGATCAGGCCGCGATTGTGCCATGCGCGTCCATCGGTGGTTTCGAGTTCGATGGCACGGGAGAAATCGTTGAAAGCTTCGTTTACCCGTCCGGACTGGCGATAAAGATTGCCGCGGCCGATCAGGGCCACGTCATAGCTCGCATTGATCTGCAAAGCGGCGTTGTAATCCTGCAAGGCCTGCTGCTGCTGGCCGGAGTTGCGATAGACCAGCGCGCGGTTGGCATAGGCCTGATAAAAGCGCGGGTTCAGCTGCAGCGCCTTGTTGAAATCTTCGATGGCGCGACGCGAATCACCGGCGCGGCCATAAGCGGAGCCACGGACATTATAGCCCTCCGGATCCTGCGGATTGGCGTTGATGACCGAGGTGAGCGAGGCGATGTTTTCCTGCGAGCCCTGGGCACGGTCGATCCGGAAGACGTCGTCAGTCTGGTTGGATGTCGCGCAGCCGGAAAGACCGGCAAGGACGGTGCAGACGACAAGGGTAACACGGAATCTTTTGTTGTTTTTCAGGGGAACCCGGCGCGTGGAGGCATCGGAGTTTTTCACAACACAGGCATCAACAGCGGTCATTCGGAGTGGGTTCCCTCGCAGGCCGGTCTCAAAATCGTTGTCCCACGATCGGTCTCCGGCCACAAACACAAAGAGCGGCGGCGAATTGATCGCCCCCGCCCAACAAGCATTCAAAAACGTCCAAAAGACGGCCTATTAACGGCTCGCGCGCGGAGCTGCGATCAGACCTTCGCGCTGTGCACGCTTGCGTGCCAGCTTGCGAACGCGGCGAACAGCTTCAGCCTTTTCGCGGGCGCGCTTCTGGGAAGGCTTTTCGTAATAATCGCGCATCTTCATTTCACGGAAAATGCCTTCGCGCTGCATCTTTTTCTTCAGAGCGCGAAGCGCCTGATCAACGTTATTGTCGCGGACTAGTACCTGCACGTGAATCCCGTTCCTTTTTTATCTGGTTGTATTGCTGTGAGAATAAAGGCATTCGCACGCAAATAAAATCGTTCGTTCGGCCGTCGAGCCTAGCGATTGGTGACGTGCAATATCAGATCATTTGCAGCGAGTCCAGACGGTAGCGCATATTCAACAGCCAAAATCCCGCTATCCCGGCATTCTGCCCGTGATGTCGAAACAAAAGCATTGCCGCGTCGCAAAATGGATATTGCCTCCGATGCCGATTTGCCATGTGTATAATATGTGCCGGAGCTATGCTTTCGGCTTCTGGCCGGTTCTTGAGGAGCAGACTGCGAATGCGCAAATATTCCGTTTTTGCCGTGGCGCGTGAGGCGTTGCGGGGTCATAAAGGGTGGGATGCGCAATGGGCGTCGCCCGAGCCGCGCAAGGAATATGATGTCATCATCATCGGTGGCGGCGGCCACGGTCTGGGTGCCGCTTATTATCTCGCCAAGGAACACGGCATTACCAATATAGCGGTGCTGGAAAAGGGCTGGCTCGGCGGCGGCAATACCGGCCGTAACACCACCATTATCCGCTCCAACTATCTCTATGAAGAGAGCATGGATATCTATGAGCATTCCCTGAAATTGTGGGAAGGCCTGAGCCAGGATCTCAATTACAACGTCATGTATTCGGCGCGCGGCGTGATGATGCTGTCGCACAATATTCACGACCAGCAGTCCTTCAAGCGACATATCAACGCCAACCGTCTCTACGGCATCGATAATGAATGGCTGACGCCGGAGCAGGCCAAGGCCTATTGCCCGCCGCTCGAAATTTCCGGCAATGCGCGTTATCCGATCAACGGCGCCGCCCTTCAGCGCCGCGGCGGCACGGCGCGCCATGATGCGGTGGCCTGGGGCTATGCGCGCGCGGCCTCCGATCGCGGCGTCCACATCATCCAGAATTGCGAGGTCACGGCCATCAGGCGCGGACCGGACGGGGCGGTTACGGGTGTCGAAACCAATCGTGGTTTCATCGGCGCAAAGAAGATCGGCGTTTCCGCCGCCGGTCACTCCTCCGTTCTGATGAAAATGGCGGATGTGCGTGTGCCCCTGCATTCCAACCCGTTGCAGGCGCTGGTGTCGGAACCGCTGAAGCCGATCTTCCCCTGCGTCGTCATGTCCAACACGGTGCATGCCTATATCTCCCAGTCCGACAAGGGCGAGCTGGTCATCGGCGCAGGTACGGACCAGTATAATTCCTATTCCCAGACCGGCGGCCTGCAGATCATCACCCACACGCTGGATGCGATCTGCGAGCTGTTCCCGATCTTCCGCCGCGTCAAGATGATGCGGCAATGGGGTGGCATTACCGACAACACACCCGACCGTTCCGCCATTCAGAGCGTGACGCCGGTGCCGAACCTCTTTGTCAATTGTGGCTGGGGAACGGGTGGTTTCAAGGCAACGCCGGGTTCGGCAAACCTGTTTGCGCATCTCATCGCGCGCGGCGAACCGCACCGTCTGGCGGCGGGGCTGACGCTCGACCGTTTCCGCACCGGACGTCTCATCGACGAGGCCGCTGCTGCTGCCGTGGCGCATTGATGCTGGCGGCGGTTCTGCTTTCGGCAAACATGGGTGTTGCGGCGGCGGTCGTGCCGGCGGGTAATCTCATTCCCGAGGTGGGGGATTTTCGCAGCCAGAAAATCCAGAAAATGCAGGGCGAGCGCGACTGGCCGTTCGTGGCTGAAAAAGGCGTGCTTCTCTGCGCGCCGAGCCTGGCGAAGAAGATGGTCTATTTCGTTGGCGTGAAGGACGATGGCGAGCACGATTACCCCTTCGCAATCGATACCGACATGATGGCGGTTGCCATCGCGAATATGGGCCGCGCTTCAGCGCTGAAACCATTCGATAATTTCGAGCAACTTTTGAAGCGGCTTTCCCCCTTTGTTGCGATGGGAAAGCGGCTGTGTGACCAACCCGCCGGAAGCATTCTTCCGGACAGTTCTCTTTAAGGTGGAGCGACGATGCTTCTGATCCATTGCCCTTATTGCCGGGAAGACCGTTCCGAACTCGAATTTCGCTGGGCGGGCGAAGCCCATATCGCCCGGCCGGAAAACATTGCCGATATTTCGGACGAGGCCTTTGCCGAATATTTCTTCATTCGCGACAATGACAAAGGTCTCGTTTTCGAGCGCTGGCGCCACATTCACGGTTGTGGCCGGTTCTTCAACGCCGCCCGCGATTCGGTCAGCGACAAATTCCTGATGACCTACAAGGCAGGCGAACCGAAACCGGATGCCGAAGCGGTCCTTTCCGCGCAAAAGGGAGCTGCGTCATGAGCGGCGATTATCGTATCAAGGGCGCTGGCCGTCTGACACCCGCCAGAACGGCACGCTTCACCTTCGACGGCAAGATTTATCAGGCGCTGGAAGGCGACACCGTTGCATCCGCACTGCTGGCAAACGGTGTGCATCTGATCGGCCGTTCGTTCAAATATCACCGGCCGCGCGGTTTTCTCTCCGCAGGTCCGGAAGAGCCGAATGCACTGATCGACGTGTCGCGCGACAGCCTGCGCAAGCAGCCGAATGTGCGCGCCACGGTGCAGGATGTGTTCGATGGGGCCATCATCGCCTCGCAGAACCGCTTTCCGTCGTTGTCCTTCGATGTGAGCGCGATCAACGATTTCCTTTCGCCGATGTTTGCGGCGGGTTTCTACTACAAGACCTTCATGTGGCCGAAGGCTGCCTGGCATAAAATCTATGAACCGATCATTCGCCGCGCCGCCGGTTTCGGCAAGGCGCCGACCGAGCCGGATGCGGACCATTATTCCGGCCGTTATGCCCATTGCGACGTGCTGGTGGCCGGCGGTGGCGTGGCCGGGCTGACAGCGGCGCTCGCCGCTGCAAAAACCGGCGCCAGCGTCATTCTGGTCGATGAGAATGCCGAAATCGGCGGTGCGCTGCGTTTCGATACCGGTGCGGTCGTCGACGGCGTGCCCGGTTACGACTGGGCGCAGAAGGTTCTTGCCGAGCTGAAATCCCTGCCCAATGTGCGTGTTTTGACCCGCACGACGGCCTTCGGTTATTACAACCACAATTTCGTGGCGCTGGCCGAGCGCGTAACCGATCATCTCGCCACGCCGGCCAAACACCAGCCGCGTGAAAGACTGTGGCAGGTGCGCGCCAGGAAAGTCGTTCTGGCGGCAGGCGCGATCGAGCGTCACATGGTCTTTGCGAATAACGACCGCCCCGGCATTATGCTGGCCGCTGCTGCGCGCATCTATCTCAACCATTATGGCGTGGCCGTCGGCAATAATGTCGGTGTCTACACCGCCCATGATTCTGCCTATGAGACGGCCTTCGATCTGAAAAAGGCGGGCGTGAAGATCGCTGCCATCGTCGATTGCCGCGAGAACCCCGACCGGCGGTTGCTGGACGAGGCGCGGGCGCTGGGCATCGAGGTGCTGGCAGGCCACAGCGTTTACGACACGTCAGGTCGGCTGCGCGTTTCGTCCATGAGCGTTGGTCGCAATGGCGGGTCGAACAAGCGCAAGATCGCCATCGACGCGCTCGTCGTTTCGGCGGGCTGGACGCCTTCGGTGCATCTCTTCTCGCAATCGTGCGGAAAGCTGAAGTTTGATGCGGCAAACCAGCGGTTCCTGCCTGATATCCATGTGCAGAACTGTGTGTCCGTGGGCGCCTGCAACGGCACGGACGATCTCGCCGCATTGATCGCCGAGGCGGCTGCCGCAGGTGGCG
Organism: Agrobacterium arsenijevicii; assembly: GCA_000949895.1. GTDB lineage: Bacteria > Pseudomonadota > Alphaproteobacteria > Rhizobiales > Rhizobiaceae > Agrobacterium > Agrobacterium arsenijevicii. The sequence goes on from JWIT01000002.1 coordinate 199,037, forward strand.
GCGCTGCGGAATTTTCCGGGGAGAATGCGCGGGCCTGGACCGGCGGCATGATCGGCGCTGCGGAAGGGGCAGGTGAGGGTACCGGCGTCAAGGCCTTCATCGATTTCCAGCACGATGTCTGCGCCAAGGATATTCGCCTTGCCGTGCGCGAGGGCATGCATTCGGTCGAGCATATCAAGCGCTTCACCACCAATGGCATGGCGTCCGATCAGGGCAAGATGTCCAACATGCATGGACTGGCGATTGCCTCGGAAGCGCTTGGGCGGGATCTGCCGAAGGTCGGCCTCACCACCTTCCGTCAACCCTATACGCCTGTCACCTTCGGCACGCTCATCAACCATTCGCGCGGCCCGCTGTTCGATCCGACGCGGAAGACGCCGATGCATGACGAAGAGGCGGCCGCAGGTGCCCTCTTCGAGGATGTGGGCAACTGGAAGCGCGCATGGTTCTTCCCCCGTGGCGGCGAGGATATGCACGAGGCTCTCAACCGTGAATGCAAGACGGTTCGGACAAGCGTCGGCGTGTTCGATGCCTCCACACTCGGCAAGATCGAGGTCGTTGGCCCGGATGCGGCGAAGTTCCTGAACCTCATCTACACCAATGCCTGGGATACGCTGAAACCCGGCCGCTGCCGTTATGGCATCATGACCCGCGAAGATGGTTTCGTTTACGACGACGGCGTTGTCGGGCGTCTTTCCGAAGATCGTTTCCATGTGACGACGACGACGGGCGGCGCGCCACGCGTTCTCCAGCACATGGAAGATTACCTCCAGACCGAATTCCCCGAGCTGAATGTCTGGCTGACATCGGCGACCGAACAATGGGCAGTGATTGCGGTGCAGGGACCGAAAGCGCGGGAAGTGATCGCGCCTTTCGTCGAAGGCATCGATATTTCGCCCGAAGCCTTCCCACATATGGCCGTGGCCGAAGGCACCTTCTGCGGCGTTCCCACGCGTCTCTTCCGTGTGTCCTTCACGGGTGAGCTTGGTTTCGAAATCAACGTTCCCGCCGATTACGGCGCTGCCGTCTGGACCGCGATCCGCGAAAGGGCTGAAGCCGTGGGCGGTTGCCTTTATGGCACCGAAACCATGCATATCCTGCGTGCGGAAAAGGGCTACATCATTGTCGGACAGGATACGGATGGCACGGTGACGCCCGATGATGCGGGGCTTGCCTGGGCCGTCTCCAAAAAGAAGACGGATTTCGTCGGCATTCGCGGCCTCAAGCGCCCGGATCTGATGCGGTCCGGCCGCAAGCAGCTTGTGGGTCTGAAGACGAAGGATCGGCTGACTGTTCCGGAAGAGGGTGGCCAGATCGTTGCCGATCCGAACCAGCCGAAACCCATGACCATGCTCGGCCATGTCACCTCCGCCTACTGGTCCGAAAATCTCGGCCACTCCATCGCCTTCGCACTGGTGGCGGATGGCAGGGCGCGCATGGGCGAAACGCTCTATATCCCGCTTGCCGATAAAACAATTGCCGTCGAAGTGACCGACATGGTCTTCCTCGACAAGGAAGGAGCCCGTCTCAATGGCTGACAAGCTTCACGCAAAACGCAAATCCGTGCTTGAGGATTTCCATGGCGGCTCACCTTTCGTCTCGCTGAAGCCCGCGGCTTCCGCATCGCGACTGTCGCTACGTGCAAGGGAAAGCGCCGTGCCGGCCCTGTCGGTGGCGCTTGATCTCGCTCTGCCGACGAACCCGAAAAGCTCAGTCACATCGGGTCTGCGTTCCGCTCTCTGGATCGGCCCGGACGAATGGCTGGTAATCGATCAGGGCGAAAGCGACCTGATGGCGGTGCTCTCCGGCGTCTCCGGTCTGTTCTCGGCAACCGACGTTTCCCACCGCAATACCGCCGTCATCGTCTCTGGCCCCGGCGCGGAAGCCGTGCTCAATGCCGGTTGCCCGCAGGATCTGTCTCTTGCAAAATTCCCGGTCGGCGCTTGCTCACGCACGGTTTTCGGCAAGGCGGAAGTGGTGCTGCTGCGCGTGGCTGATGATACGTTCCGGGTGGAGTGCTGGCGCTCCTTCGCCGAATATGTCGGCGGCCTGTTGCGGGAGGCGGCTGAGGACGTGGCGGTTTAAGCCCGGACGGCATTCGGCCGCAGGGCAATTATAGTGCTCGAAGTTGCCGCTTGTTTCTTCTCCCCGCCGGGGAGAAGACAGCGAGGCGCGCGCTTCCACTCCATAGCCGGCTACTCTATTCCGATCGCCACCCGCGCCATTCGACCCATCGCCCATGGAAATCGGCGCGGCCGATTTCCTGCTTCTCGCCGGTCGGCCAGATTTGCAGGGTGATCGCGGCGTTACCCGGCGTCGCATCCGCCTCCATCTGCAGGCGGGCAAGCGGGGCATCTGGTGTGGCGCTGGCTCCAGCCTCGGCAATCAGGGCTTCGCCTGCCTGTTTCAAGGCATCCGGCAGATATTGCCAGGCGATGGAATGGTAGACGACATGGGCAGCGCCCGGATATTGCGTGGCAAGGCGGCGTTTCAGCCAGTCGATCGCATCGGCCTTTTCGACATGCAAGCCGTTCTCCACCGCAATCTTCAGGGCAGCCGCCGTGCGTTCCAGCCTGTCGGTCTGATCGGCCCAGACATAGGACATCAGTCGCAACCGGTCTTCGGTCGATGACGGATCGAGCGGATTAAGATCGCAGCCGGCGCGCTCGATGACCTCAACCCGTGTATCCGGCGGGGTGTTTCCGCGCCACTCCGGCGACATGAATACCTCGGATTGTTCGCCCCATGCGAGATTGCCGAGACGGTACCGGTAACGGTCAAACTGCAGGTTCAGCCCGGCGCTGGCACCGACCTCGGAAAGAACCAGCGGCTTGCCGGTAAGCTCTGTAATGGAAAGGAAGCCCGGCAGCAGCACGGCGGAACGACGGACCTCATTTGTCTGTGGCGGCGATTTCAGCCTTTCGAGGATGAAATCCGAATGAAAACGCAAAGCGCTGGCGCAAGCCTGCCAGAGCGCATCCTCGTTTTCGGGAGCGATATCGACAAGCGGCGCGATCTTGTCCTGAATGACAAGCGCATGCAGGGCACCGGCAAGCCGAAGCGGCACGGAATCGCCGGAGGGGCCGACATCGCCGGGCCAGGACAAGATCCTCTCGCCGACTTCCGTCTGTCGGTCCAGCCGTGCCGCAACCGCGCGGCAAAGTCTTGCGGTAAAGGGCGAACCAAGGGCGTCGCAGGCTTTTGCCTGAGCCAGAAACGCATTCCTTACGGCGTCGTCATGCATTGGGCAGTCTCCTTTCGCACAATCTGGCGTTAACTTGCCCGACCGGCCTCGCCGTTGGCGAGGGCTTGATCATCAAAACCAAAATTTCGCATCAACGCACGATGCTCGTCTGATCCGATATAACGAAGCAGCGCCGCATCGACCGCGCTCTGGAGTTCCCGGTCGGATTGGCGGAAAGCAAATGCGCCTGAGGCCGCTGGTCGTTCTGTCGGTGAAACGGTGACAATTTCCAGATCCAGCTCTGGATTTTGCTGTAGGAAGCCGAGATGGGCCATGGCCACGCTGGCATAGGCGTCGGCGCGGCCGTCCAGGACGGCTTGAGCGGCTTCGTCGTAGGTCTCGCAGACGAGAATGCGGTTATCGGACACGCCTGCTTCCATAATCATGCGGTGTTGGATCTGATCACGGATCGCGACCAGCGTACATTCCTGATTTTTCGCTGCCGAGGCGTATCCGTCCAGATTTCCGGGGTTGCCCTTCTTCACGAGGAGGCCGTCGGGCAATGCCCAGATAGGATTGCTGAACGCAACGATCTTTCTGCGTTCAGCCGTATCGAAGAGGCCCGTGGTCATGTCCCAACGGTTCTCGTTCAGGCCAGGCAATAATTGCGAGAATTCGGCTTCGATGAATTCAATGTCGTGAATACCGATCATGGCCAGAATGACCCGCGCCAACTCCACATCGCACCCGGTGACATCACCGGTTTCGTTCCTGTAGTTGAACGGAGGTTCTATCAAATATGCGAATCTCACAGTCACTCCGATCTGAAATTGGGATTTACTTCCCCATCACGCGTCTTCCGGCCTGTCCTCGGGGTTGAACTGGCTGATGGTGATCCAGCGGGCGGTGAGTGCCGGTTTTTTCTCGTTTTCGATTTCCACTGTCACGTCATAGGTCGTCACCAGCATGGCGGCGCCGCGAAAACGCGCCTCGGCCAAAGTGAAACGACCACGCACCCGCGCGCCGCTTTTGACCGGTGCGACGAAGCGGACGGCATCAAAGCCGTAATTGATGCCCATGGTCGTTTCGCGAATGCGGGGCAGGGCATCGTAATTCAGCGCCGAAAGCAGCGAAAGCGTCAGGAACCCATGCGCGATGGTGCCGCCAAAGGGGCTTTCCGCCTTGGCGCGTTCCGGGTCGGTGTGGATGAACTGATCGTCCAGCGTCGCTTTCGCGAAGGCGTTTATCATTGACTGGTCGACGGTAATCCAGTCGGAAACGCCCATTTCCGTGCCGACGAGATTTTTCATCTCTGCCAGCGCTATGTCCTTTGCCATGTTACCTCTTCTCGGTTGCCTTTCGGAACTTATAAAGGTGCCGGGGCTAGCCAATCAACCGCAGATAAAACACCACCGAGCGGGCAGGCAGGAAGGCCGGATTGCCGAAATCCGTACCGATCGCGTGCCAATCGTCGCCCGGCAGCGTGAAGGGCACAATTTCCCGGCTGCGGTTGATGAGCACGGCAAGCTCTGAGTCGTTTCCGGTCTCGTGGTCCGGGGTTGAAAGAACCATGGCGAAGGCCGGCATGTCCGGCCTTTCCCATTCCGCGACCGTCATCGGTTTTCCGCCGGGCGCAAGCCATGTCACATCGCCATTGCCGGAGAAAAACTCGGTTTGCGAAAAGACGCCAAAGCGTTTGCGAAGTGCTGAAAGAAATGCCGTGTGGTCAGTCAGTTCTGGGGAGAGCGACGACCAGTCTACCCACGTTATGTCGTTATCCTGGCAATAGGCATTGTTGTTGCCATGCTGGCTGCGGCCACCCTCATCACCGGCGGTCAGCATCAATGTGCCGCGGCTGACGAAAAGCGTGGAGAGCAGTGCTTTCACATCCGCAAGCCGGGCGGCAAGGATGGCCGGGTCGTTGGTCAGACCCTCGTAGCCGTTGTTCCAGGAGTGGTTTTCATTGTGACCATCGCGATTGTTCTCGCCGTTCTTGTCATTGTGCTTGTGTTCGTGGCTGACCAGATCGAACAGGGTGAAACCGTCATGGGCGGCAAGGAAATTGACGCTACGGCTTTTCGATCGGCCATGGCGGGAAAAGATCGGCGAAGACCCGGAAAGCGCATTGGCCAGTGCGCCGGTCGTTCCCGCATCGCCGCGCCAGAACCGGCGCATATCGTCGCGGGCGCGGTCGTTCCATTCCAGAAAGCTCTCGGGGAAATTGCCGAGCTGGTAGCCGCCCGGGCCAATATCCCAGGGTTCGGCGATCAATATGCGGTCGTAAAGCACGGGGTCGGAATGCATGGCGGCAAGCGTTTCGCTGGCCATATCGAAGCCATTGGCTGTTCTTCCGATTATGGGCGCGAGATCGAAACGGAAGCCATCTACGCCGGCATTCAAAACGAAATGTCTGAGCGAATCGATGATGAGCTGGCGAATATAGGGGTGGTCGCAGGCAACCGTGTTGCCGGTGCCGGTGTCGTTGACCAGTATGCCGGGCTTGCCCTGCGGGTGCCGGAAGGCGGTGAGATTGTCCAGCCCGCGCAGCGACAGAATGGAGCCTTCGCAGTCGCTTTCACCGGTATGGTTGAAGACCAGATCGAGAATGACGCCAATGCCTTCCGCATGCAGCGCCGCAACCGTGTCGCGCAGCTCCCGCACACCGCCGGGGCAAAGACGCGGATCGAGCGCCATGAAACCGACGGGATTATAGCCCCATGCATTGGAAAGGCCGAGCGGCGGCAAGTGGCGCTCATCGATCCATGCGGTGATCGGCATCAGTTCCACCGCATCGACGCCGATCTTTTTCAAATGCGCGATAATGGCGGGATGGGCCAGTGCCGCGATGGTGCCTCTTAGCACCTCCGGCACTTCGGGATGCAATTTGGTGAAGGATTTGACTGAAAGTTCGTAGATAAGACCGCCTTCAGCAAAATGCGGAGGCTGGCGCCTGACGGGTTCGTATTGCGACAGGATGGCCTTCGGCATGATCGCGCCCGTTTCTTCGCCAAAGGCAAAAAGCGCGGGGTCATGCCGGAACGGCCGGTCTATCTCCGTGGCATAGGGGTCGAGTAGCAATTTGGAAGGGTCGAACCACAGGCCATGTTCAGGGGCATAAATGCCGTCGGCGCGATAACCATATCGCGTGCCGGCCCCGGCCTCAGTGACCGTCAGCCGGTGGATGTCATCCTCACCGCGTGTCATCGGCAAACGGGTCGTCTCTTTTTCGCCCGTTGCATCAAAAAGGCAAAGATCGATCCGGGAGGCGTGGCGGGAATAGACCGCAAATTCCGTTCCGTTTTCCGTCTGGGTCGCGCCTTTGGGGAAAACGGATGGTTTCTGCATGGTCTGTCTCTCCGGGGGATGGTTTTTCTCCTCCGCGAAGGAAGAAGGCGGTCCGCGGGTATCACGAGATGGCCTTGCGGCCACCTCAGAGTTTCAGAGGTGCAAAAACCTCTCTTCCGTCATCCTCGGGTTTGACCCGAGGATCCACAACCCGCTGCACCATGGATCCTCGGGTCAAGCCCGAGGATGCCGTTGAGTGTGGCAACCAAACCCTTACGTAATAACGCTCGGTTCGTTGCGGCCGGTATGGGCCTTGATGCCGGCGATTGTATCGGCAACGGAAATCAGGTCGGCGAGTGCCGCCTGCGTTTCGATGCCGTGACGGGCCGCGTCCGCCTCATAGCGCTCCACGTAAAGCCTGAGCGTCGCTCCCGCCGTGCCGGTGCCGGAAAGGCGCAACACGATGCGCGAACCGCCCTCGAACAGGATGCGGATACCCTGATTTTTGCTGACGGACTGGTCGACCGGGTCGAGATAGGCGAAATCATCCGCAGCCGCGACCTTGAGATTGCCGTAACTGGTGCCGGGAAGCGTGGCGAGCTTTTCACGCAGGATGGCCACAAGCGTGTTGGCTGCGTCCGAATCCACTTCCTCATAATCGTGACGGGAATAATAGTTGCGGCCATATTCGGCCCAGTGCTTGGTAACGATGTCCTTCACGCTTTCCTTGCGCGCGGCAACGATGTTCAGCCAGTAGAGCACGGCCCACAGGCCATCCTTTTCGCGCACATGGTTGGAGCCGGTGCCGAAGCTTTCCTCGCCGCAGATGGTGACCTTGCCGGCATCCATGAGATTGCCGAAGAACTTCCAGCCGGTCGGGGTTTCGTACATGCCGAGCCCGAGCTTTTCGGCAACACGGTCCGCTGCCGCACTTGTCGGCATGGAGCGGGCGATGCCGGAAATGCCGGCGGCATAACCGGGGGCCAGCCTTGCGTTGGCGGCGATGATCGCCAGGCTGTCGGACGGGGTGACGAACATGCCCTTGCCGACGACCATGTTGCGGTCGCCGTCGCCATCGGAAGCCGCGCCGAAATCGGGACCTTCCGGGCTCATGACATCGTCATAAAGCTCCTTGGCGTGCACCAGGTTCGGGTCGGGATGGTGGCCGCCGAAATCAGGCAGCGGCGTAGCGTTCCTGACCGAGCCTTTCGGAGCACCGAGACGCTTTTCGATGATTTCCACCGCATAAGGGCCGGTGACGGCGCTCATGGAATCGACCACGACCTTGAAACCGCCGGCGATCAGCGCGCGGATCGCATCGAAATCGAACAGCTCTTCCATCAGGGCGGCGTAGTCGGCGACCGGGTCGATGACATCGACCGTCAACTCATCCACCTTGAAGCTGCCTACCTTGTCGAGATCGATATCGGCGGCGTCGGAAGTTTTGTAGCTGTCGATGACCTTCGAGCGGGCATAGATCGCATCGGTGATCTTTTCAGGTGCAGGACCGCCATTGCCGATATTGTACTTGATGCCGAAATCTTCGGTCGGGCCGCCGGGATTGTGGCTGGCGGAAAGCACGATGCCGCCAAATGCCTTGTATTTGCGGATGACGTTGGAGGCGGCGGGGGTGGAGAGAATGCCGCCCTGACCAACGAGCACCTTGCCGAAACCGGCAGCGGCGGCCATCTTGATCGCCTTCTGGATGACTTCGCGGTTGTAATAGCGGCCGTCGCCGCCAATCACGAGTGTCTGGCCTTCAAAGCCCTCAAGCGCGTCGAAGATCGACTGGATGAAGTTCTCGGCATAATTTTCCTGGGCGAAGACTGGCACCTTCTTGCGCAGGCCGGATGTGCCCGGCTTCTGGTCCTGGAAGGGCGTCGTCTGAACGGTCTTGATCATTGTTTCAATGGCCTCTCGAAATAAGCTGGCTGTAAAGCGCGGCGTAGAGAGCAGCGCTTTTTTCCCAGGAAACATCGGATTTCATCCCGAGTTTCTGCATTTGTGTCCATAGTTTCGGGTCGTGATAATAACGGACGGTCCGGCGGATCGCCTGTTTCAGACCGTCCAGCGTGACGGGGGAAAATTGCACGCCGGTCGCCGCTTTGCTGGCGATGGCGGCATGGTTGGCGTCGATCACGGTGTCGTTGAGACCACCCGTGCGGGCGACGACCGGAATGCAGCCATAACGCAGCGCGTAAAGCTGGGTCAGGCCACAGGGTTCGAAACGCGAAGGAATGATGATCGCGTCGCACCCCGCCTGCATGAGATGTGACAGCGGTTCGTTATAACCGATAGCAACGCCGACGCGGCCGTGGTGGCGGGATGCCGCCGCCAGAAGCGCGCCTTCCAGTGCCACATCGCCTGCTCCGAGCACCACGAGACGGCCACCGAGGGAAACGATCTCGTCCACGGCTTCCGCCATGAGGTCGATGCCCTTTTGCCAAGTCAGGCGGGAAATGACACAGAAAAGCGGGCTGTCGTCATCATCGATACGGAAATGTTCGGCGACGGCCTTCTTGTTCAGGGCACGGTTCTTGAGGTTGGCGGCGGAATAATTGTCATGGATCAGATGGTCGGTGGCCGGGTTCCAGACATCGGCGTCGATGCCGTTGACGATGCCGTGCAGCACATGGGCGCGGCTGCCGATCACCCCTTCCAGCCCCATGCCGAATTCCGGGGTGAGGATTTCCTCCGCATAGGAGGGGCTGACGGTGCTGAGCGCGGTTGCCGTCTGCAAACCGCCCTTGAGGAAGCTCACATCGTTGAAATATTCGATGCCCTCAATGCCGAAGGCATGGGCGGGCAGTTCGAGCTTGCTGAAGATATTGGCGCCGAACTGACCCTGAAAGGCGATGTTGTGGATCGTCAGAAGGCTCGGAATCTCAGGCGTTTCGGCATAACGCATATAGACCGGCGTCATGGCGGCCTGCCAGTCATGCGCATGCACCATATCCGGCCGCCAGTCGGGGAGTACACCGGCGCCGATGCGCGCAGCCGCCAGCGAAAGCGCCGCAAAGCGCTTCCAGTTATCAGGATAATCCTTGCCGGTCTGGCCGAGATAGGGACCGCCGGAACGCTCGTAATAAGCGGGCGCATCGAGGATGAGAAGGTCTAGCCCCTCGTGTCGGACTTCGAGCAACTCGGCTTTTTCGCCGAGCAGATCGGTAAATTCAAAACATTTGACGGGGTCCGTCACGGCGGCTTTCACCGCCGGATATCCGGGTATCAATGTCCGCGTTCTGACGCCATAGGCTTCGAGCGCGATGGGGAGGGCGCCGGCAACGTCGGCGAGCCCTCCGGTCTTGATCAGGGGATAGACTTCGGATGAAACCGAAAGGACATTCATGGGCTCTACAGGTCCAGCTTGTCGATCATCGATTGGGTGATAAGGCAAATGCCGTTTTCCGTGCGGCGGAAACGCTTGGCATCCAGTTCAGGGTCTTCTCCTACAATCAGTCCTTCCGGAATGACCACTCCATGGTCGATGACGACGTTGCTGAGCTGGGCATGGCGCCCGATCTTCACACTCGGCAGTACTACGGCATTCTCAAGGCGGGAGTATGAATTGGCGCGCACGCCTGTGAACAGAAGGCTGCGGTTGAGGGCGGCGCCGGAAATGATGCAATCGCCTGAGACGACCGACGACACGGCCGAACCGCGACGGTCCTCATCGTCATGCACGAATTTCGCCGGCGGGGTGATTTCCGCATAGGTCCAGATCGGCCAGGACTTGTCGTAGATATCGAGGTCCGGCACCACATCCGTCAGGTCGATGTTGGCCTGCCAATAGGCATCGATGGTGCCGACATCGCGCCAGTAGGGTTCGTGCTCGAAATCCGAACGCACACAGGAGGAGGCGAAGCGGTGCGCGACGGCTTTGCCGTGCTCGACGATATAGGGAATGATGTCCTTGCCGAAGTCGCGGCTGGAGGTCGGGTCGGCGGCATCGCGGCGCAGGGCTTCCATCAGGAACTTCGTGTGGAAGACGTAGATACCCATCGAGGCGAGCGCGAAACTCTCGTTACCGGGAATGCCGGGCGGATCGGCCGGCTTTTCGATGAAGTCGATGATCTCGTCTTTTTCGTTCACATGCATCACGCCGAAGCCGGTCGCTTCCATACGCGGTACTTCAAGGCAGCCGATCGTCACGTCAGCGCCGGAATCGACATGCTGCTGCAGCATGTATTCGTAGTCCATCTTGTAAATATGGTCGCCGGCCAGAATGACCATATATTCCGGCGCATAGGGCTCGATGATGTCGATGTTCTGGTAAACGGCGTCGGCGGTGCCTTCGTACCATTGCGTTTCGGAGACGCGCTGCGAGGCCGGCAGGATGTCGAAGCTTTCGTTACGCTCGGGACGGAAAAAGTCCCAGCCGCGTTGCAGGTGGCGGATGAGGGAGTGCGCCTTGTATTGCGTGGCGACGCCGATGCGGCGGATGCCTGAGTTGAGCGCATTCGAGAGTGCAAAATCGATGATGCGCGCCTTGCCGCCGAAATAGACGGCGGGTTTTGCCCGGCGGTCTGTCAATTCCTTCAGGCGGCTTCCTCTTCCGCCCGCGAGGACATAGGCCATTGCATCACGCGCCAGGGGCTGAACTCTTTTTTCCGACATGGTGTCCTCCCGTTCTGTCTGTCAGTTTTCCGGTTCGAGCATGATCGTTGCCAAGGGCGGCAGGACGAGCATCGCCCCGATTTCCCCGCCCGCATTGACCGCCTGAACGCGTCCGCCATTTCCCTTGCCGCTGCCGCCGTAGATTTCGGCGTCGGTGTTGAGAATCTCCCGCCACCGCCCCGCAAGAGGAAGCGGCACATAATAGTTTTCCCGGTAGACCGGGGTCAGATTGCAGATGACCGCCACCGGTTTTTCGCCGGGCGCCGAGCGCAGCCAGGCGAAGACCGAATTCTCGTGATCGTCGACCACCAGCCATTGGAAGCCTTCGGGTTCACAGTCACGGGCGTGCAGAGCGGCTTTCGAACGGTAGGTGAGGTTGAGATCGCGCACGAGGCGGCGCATGCCCTCATGCATCGGATATTGGCGAAGGTTCCAGTCGAGCGATCCCTTTTCGCTCCATTCGCTCCACTGGGCGAACTCCTGCCCCATGAACAGCAGCTTCTTGCCGGGGTAACCCCACATGAAGCCGTAATAGGATCGGAGATTGGCGAATTTCTGCCAGTCGTCGCCGGACATCTTGGCGATCAGCGATCCCTTGCCGTGCACCACCTCGTCATGGGAAAGCGGCAGCACGAAATTTTCGGTGAAGGCATAAAGCAGCCCGAAGGTCAGTTCCTGATGGTGGAACTTGCGATGCACCGGCTCACGCGAGAAATAGCTCAGCGTGTCGTGCATGAAACCCATGTTCCATTTGAAGCCGAAACCGAGACCGCCCTCATGGACGGGCTGCGACACTTTCGGCCAGGAGGTGGATTCTTCCGCGATGGTCATGACGCCCGGATGGGTGCCATAAACGAGCGAATTCATCTTCTGCAGGAAACGGACGGATTCGAGGTTTTCGCGCCCGCCATATTCGTTGGGGATCCACTCGCCTTCCTTGCGGGAATAATCGAGATAGAGCATCGACGCGACCGCATCGACGCGCAATCCGTCGAGGTGGAATTTCTCGGCCCAATAAAGCGCGTTATTGACGAGGTAGGACAAGACCTCGATGCGGCCGAAATTGTAGATGGCCGTGTTCCAGTCAGGATGAAAACCCTGACGCGGATCGGCATGTTCGTAGAGCGCTGTCCCGTCGAACAGGCGCAGGCCGTGCTCGTCGGTCGGAAAATGCGCCGGAACCCAGTCGAGGATCACGCCGATGCCGACCTTGTGGGCGCCGTTGACGAAACGCGCAAAACCTTCCGGATCGCCGAAACGGGCGGTCGGGGCGTAAAGGCCGGTCGTCTGGTAACCCCAGGACGGGTCATAGGGATGTTCGGTGATCGGCAGAAACTCGATATGGGTGAAGCCCATATCCGTGCAGTAGGGAATAAGCTGGGCGGCCAGTTCGTCCCAGCTGAGGAACGTACCGTCCGCGCGGCGTTGCCAGGAGCCGGCGTGAACCTCGTAAATGCTGATTGGCTGGCGGCGCTGGTCCACCTGCGCCCAATGTTCCCGGTGGGCCTGGTCTTCCCATTTCTGTGCCAGTTCCGGCGCAGTAACGGAGGCATTCTTCGGCCGCAATTCGCCGCGCCTCGCATAGGGATCGGCCTTCAGCGGTAGAAGCTCGCCATTGGCGCCGAGGATTTCGAACTTATAGGCACAGCCGGTATAGACGTCAGGTGCGAAAATTTCCCAGATGCCGGTATCCTTGCGGAAGCGCATCACATGCCGGCGGCCGTCCCAATTGTTGAAATCACCGACGACGGAGACGCGCCTGGCATTGGGAGCCCAGACGGCGAAGTGGAAACCTTCAACGCCTTCAAGTTTCAGCGGATGAGCGCCCATCTTGTCGAACAGCCGCAGATGCGACCCCTCACGGACGAAATAATCGTCCATCGGTCCGAGAACCGGACCGAAGCTGTAGGGGTCGGTCACCGCCCATTCGGCATCGTCACGGCATGCCCGGTAACGCACCGGCTGGCGGGAAGTGAGATCGACCGGACCTTCGAAAAAGCCCTCAGGATCGAGCTGTTTCAGCTCACCGATGAAATTACCGTCGAGCGTGAGGACGGACACCTCTTCGGCACCGGGGATGAAACAGCGCGCGGAAAAACCTCCCGGCGTTTCGTGAACGCCGAGAAGTGCAAAGGGGTTGGAGTGCACACCGCTCTTGATCGCCTCGATTTCAGCCTTTGTAATCGCGCCAGTCTTTTTCTCTTCGGCCGAATTGAGCGGTTTTTTCATCAGGCTCTCCAGATGTCGGCGGCATATTGCCGGATCGTCCTGTCGGACGAGAACCAGCCCATACGCGCCGTGTTACGGACTGTTTTCGCATACCAGCTTTCCGGATCGCTCCAGATCGCATCCACCTTACGCTGTGCATCGGCATAGGCGTCGAAGTCGGCAGCGACCATGAACCAGTCGCTGTTGTAGATACCGTCGATCAAGCCCGAAAAGCGGGAGCGGTCGTCAGGCGAAAACACGCCGGAGGCGATGGATGACAGCGCCTGCGACAATTCCGCGGACTGTTCGATGATCGCCCGGGGATTGTGGCCCTCGGCGCGTGCCTTCGATACCTCTTCCGCCGTCATGCCGAAGATGACGATATTGTCCTCGCCGACATGTTCGAGCATTTCAACGTTCGCACCATCCAATGTGCCGATGGTGAGCGCGCCGTTCAGCGCGAACTTCATGTTGCCTGTGCCCGAGGCTTCCATGCCCGCCGTCGAGATCTGTTCGGAAAGATCGGCGGCCGGGACCATGATTTCCGCAAGCGAGACGTTGTAGTTCGGAATGAACACCACTTTCAGAAGCCCGCGCACGGCCGGATCGTTGTTGATGACCCGGGCAATATCGTTGGCAAGCTTTATGATCAGCTTCGCGTTGTGATAACTCGGCGCCGCCTTGCCTGCGAAGAACTTAACGCGCGGTACCCATTCCAGTTCCGGGTGAGAACGGATCTGGTCATAAAGCGCCACCGTTTCGATAAGGTTCAAAAGCTGGCGCTTGTATTCGTGGATGCGCTTGATCTGGATGTCGAACATGGCCGAGGGATCGACGCGGATGCCCATGCGTTGCGCCACCGTGTTGGCGAGGCGCACCTTGTTCAGACGTTTCACTTCGGCGAATTTCTCGCGGAAACCGGCATCGTCAGCGAAACGGTCGAGCGCGGTGAGCTTTTCCGCATCGTCGAGGAAATCGTCGCCGATCGCTTCGCGGATCAACCCCGTCAGGCCGGGATTGCACTGCATCAGCCAGCGGCGCGGTGTGATGCCGTTGGTCTTGTTGTTGATGCGCTCGGGATAAAGGCTGTGCAGGTCGGCAAAGACCGTTTCTTTCATCAGCTCGGTATGAAGTGCGGACACACCGTTGATGGAATGCGAGCCGATGAACGCGAGGTTGCCCATACGCACACGGCGCTCGCCGCCTTCATCGATGAGAGAGATGGAGCGGATTTGCTGATCCGGCATCTTCTTTTCCTTGCGAGCATAAACCAGCGTATTGGCGTTGATCGCATAGACGATCTGCATGTGCCTCGGCAAAAGACGCTCGAGCAACGGCACCGGCCAGCTTTCCAGCGCTTCCGGCAGAAGCGTGTGGTTGGTGTAGGAGAAGGTTCCTTGGGTAATCGTCCAGGCTTCGTCGAATTCAAGGCCGTGGACATCGCAGAGCAGGCGCATCATTTCGCAGATGGAAATGGCCGGATGCGTATCGTTGAGCTGAATCGAAACCTTGTCGGGCAACGAGGTGAAGTCAGGATATTGCTGCAGGTGGCGGCGCAGAATGTCCTGCAGCGAGGCGGAGGAGAAGAAGAATTCCTGCCGCAGGCGCAGTTCCTGCCCGGCCGGCGTCGCATCGGCGGGGTAAAGAACGCGCGTCAAGCTTTCGGCCTTGTTGCTTTCTTTCAGTGCGCCAATGTGGTCGCCGGCATTAAAGGCGGCCAGCAGAATGGGGTCGATAGGCTGCGCCGACCACAGGCGCAACGTGTTGACGCGGGTACCGCGCCAGCCGACGACCGGCGTGTCGTAAGCCATGGCGATAACGCGTTCGGCTGGTTTCCAGACGAAGCGCTGCGGCTCCTCATATCCGCCGATGGTTTCCACCGATCCGCCGAAGCCGATTTCATAGGAGCTTTCGCGGCGTTCGAATTCCCACGGATTGCCGTGCGCCAGCCAGGTTTCCGGCAGTTCCACCTGCCATCCGTCCGCCATCTGCTGGCGGAAAAGGCCGTGTACGTAACGGATGCCGTAGCCATAGGCGGGAATGTCGACCGTCGCCATGGATTCCATGAAACAGGCGGCGAGACGGCCAAGGCCGCCATTGCCGAGTGCGGCATCCGGCTCCAGCCCGGCAATGACGTCGAGATCGACACCGAGCGAGGAAAGCGCATCCCTGATTTCCTGCATCAGCCCGATATTGGAGATCGCATCGCGCATGAGGCGGCCGATCAGAAATTCGAGCGACAGATAATAAACGCGCTTTGAATTGTTGGCATAGGCCTTGCGGGTGGAGGCCATCCACTTGTCGATGATGCGGTCGCGGACGACGAGAATGGTTGCGGTCAGCCAGTCGTGCGGCTTGGCAACCTTGACGTCCTTGCCGATACGGTAGGTGAGGCGCTCGATGATTTCCGCCGCCATGATTTCCGGGTTGGAACTGCGCGGGGCGGGGCGGGGAAGATCGGCGGCGTTTAGATTATTGATCATTGGTCGGTCAGCACCTTGGTGGGAGGAGAGGGTCTGAGAGGTCGATCCGGTTTGCCTTTGCTGATGCCAGTTTATGCATCGATATGGAGGCGTGGCAACAGCATTTTTTGCGGAAACTTGAATAGCTTAGCGTAATGAAAAATAAGACTTTTTCCTCAGCATCCCTATGGATCGCCGAAGGCATTGCCGGCCCTGTGTGCGCCGTTCTTGAACGGAGTGGCGTGGTATTTGCGATGCCGGGCATCGTTCATAAAAGGGAGAGGGGCTGCAATATTTCTGAAATGGTTCACCGGTCCTGAAAACTGTTTCGGTCTATCGGATCACACACTAGCCTTCGCAGCGGAGAGAATTCAATGAAAATAAACGGGGCGGTGCCGCAGCCGCGCCGGCTTGTGGCGGCGGCGGTGAAAAAACGGCTTCGATCACCTGGAAAATGATGTTTACCGCGGGAAAAAAGGTTCAGTCATCATCCCGCCGGCACGGATCGTCACCCGGGTATTGGGCGGAACGGCGCACCAGGGGGTGCAATCGAAGGAGAACGGTTCCGAACTCAGCGCGATGCCCTCTTCAAGCCCGCGCCAATAAAGCGTCGGCGGTTTGTCGTCGCTTGACCAGCGGAAGGCGTGCAGGCAGTCGCCATCCATCAGCACGGCGCTGAACCGCAAGGCGGAAGAAACGCCCGCTGCGATCATTTTTTCCAGGCAGAGGCGTAGTGCTGTGGAAATGGCCCGGACCGGGTCCGCATCAAGGCCGTGGCCGGCGGCGATCAGGAAGATGGCTTCGCTGTCGCCGGTGCCGCGCCGGGAAGCATAGATATTGTCAGGAATGAGGGAATCGATGTCGCGCCTTATCTGTTCGTAACCGCCGATCTGACCGTTATGCATGAACAGATATTGCCCGTGCGCAAAGGGATGGCAGTTTGCGCGGGATACTTCGCCTGATGTGGCGGAGCGGACATGGGCCATGAACATGCCAGAGCGAAGCTGGTGGCAAAGGGCGGCCAGATTGGCGTCGGACCAGGCGGGTCTGGTATCGCGAAAAACGCCGGGCGTCCCGCGTTCGCCATACCAGCCAAGACCACAACCGTCGCCATTGACGACGGTTTTGGCTTCCCTTGCGGCCATGGACTGGCTGACCAGCGATGCTTCCGGCTCGATCAGAAGACTGTCGAGCCAGACAGGTTTACCGGAATAGGCAAAGAGGCGGCACATTCATGCGGCTCTGCTGAGGGCCTTGTCTCCGAGCGCAAAGCCGACAGCGGCCTTGGCGTGAATGGCGGTCGAATCGTAACCCGGCAAAGGAAGGGCGTCGGGATCGATCAGCAGGGAAATTTCGGTGCAGCCGAGAATGACGGAATCGACGCCGAGCGCACGGGCTTTTTCGATGACCGACAGATAGCGCTCGCGCGAGCACGACTTGATCTCGCCCTGGCACAGCTCTCCGAAGATGATGTCGTGGATGGCGGCCCTGTCATCCGCATCGGGCACGACCACGTCGACACCATGGCGGCGCATGCGGTCGGTGTAGAAGCCGTGTTCCATGGTGTAGCGGGTGGCGAGCAGAAGCGGCTTGCGGCGTCCGTCCGCCTTCAATGCGGCAGCGGTTTCGTCGATGATGTCGATCAGGGCGACGCCCGACATTTTTTCAACGGTTTCCGCGACCAGATGCATGGTGTTGGTGCAGATCAACACGCAATCGGCCCCTGCTGTGGCAAGTCGCGCACCGGCAGCACCCAAAAGCGCGCCGGCTTCATCCCAGCGGTCGGCCTTCTGAAGGGCGACGACCTCGGAGAAATCGAGGGAATGCATGACGATGTCGGCCGAGACCAGCCCGCCGCGGCTGTCGCGCACGGCCTCGTTGATCATGCGGTAATAGGTTGCGGTGGATTCCCAGCTCATACCGCCGATCAGACCGATCCGTTTCATAAGAGTTCCCTTTTCAAAATTTGATTGAAAACAAGAATGCCATCGCTGCCATGAAAACGGCGTGCGTTTTTTGAGCCAATTGAAAGCATCGATGCAAACAGAGCGCGCCATCTATATAAAAAACGCAAGTGTCTTGCGTCATTATCGAGGCAGGTGCATTATTAACCAATGATTGATGATCGTGACCGCCGAATCCTTGCGATTCTCCAGGAAAATGCAGAAACGCCGCTCGCCGATATCGCGGATGAGGTGTCGCTGTCGCTTTCCGCCTGTTCACGCCGCATCACACGGTTGCGTGCGGAAGGATATGTGACAGGCACGATGGCGCTGCTCGATCGGCGGAAAATCAATCTGCCGACCACGGTTTTCCTGCTGGTCAGAACCGGCCTGCATGCGGAGGATTGGCTGGACCAGTTCCATGCCGCCGTCAGCACCATACCGGAGATCGTCGAGGTTCACCGGTTGACCGGGAATTTTGATTATATTCTGAAACTGGTGCTGCCGAATGTCGAATATTACGACACGATCTACAAACAGCTCCTCCGGCGGGTCCAGCTTTACGACATGTCCGCTTATATCTCGATGGAAACGGTGAAGCTGTCGTCGTCCCTGCCAACGACGCATATCTGACAGGGGTATCAGGCCGTTTTTTCAGCGCGTGGTTTCGAAACGGAAACCGAAGCGGAAACTCCGGCTCTCACCCGGTTGAAGGGTCAACGCCGCGGCGAGTTCCGGCTGGTTGAAGGCATTGGTCGGCGTCTCGACGGGTTCGAGAGCGATGGATGTTCGTCTGTCGCGGGCAAGCGTGTCGCCGGTGAAAACATGCATGTGGCCGCGCTCCTGCCACACCGTCAGGCTCGATCCATTCTGCCGGTTTTCAAGTCTTGTCTCGTAAAGTCCGGTTGCGGATGCGATGAGATCGGTGAAGCAGACATCGAGCACATGGCCGGCGAGCGGCGCGGCGGAAAGAAACGCCGCATCGTCGCGTTTGAGAATGCCTGTCTCCCTGTCGGGCAGCGGTATCAAAGCCTCGTCCGTTTCGATTGCCGTTCGCGACGGAAGCGTCAGATAGAGATCATCGATGGACGAGGTGCCGGGCAGACGGAAATAGGGGTGCCAGCCGGCCGCGAAGGGCAAAGGCCGGTCGTCGCCATTGATGCCGCGTATGTCGATGGTAACGTCATGGCCGGCAAACCGGTACTCCAC
Source organism: Agrobacterium arsenijevicii (assembly GCA_000949895.1). Taxonomy (GTDB): domain Bacteria; phylum Pseudomonadota; class Alphaproteobacteria; order Rhizobiales; family Rhizobiaceae; genus Agrobacterium; species Agrobacterium arsenijevicii. Next base: position 217,945 of record JWIT01000002.1, read on the forward strand.
CTCGATGGCAAGATGATAGGGATAGCCCTTGAAGTCCGCAGGCGATATCTCGGCGCGGAAGACGAGGACATGAGCATCATTTTCCTCGAAGGACCGGTCGAGGGCAAAGGGCAGGGCGCGCGCAAATCCGTGGAAGACCAGATCCTCGTGGGCAAGCACCGGCGCGATACGGTGCATCTCCCCGCCGAAGTGGAATTGGCCCTGCGGGATGCGGTTGGTGAAAGGGGCGAGGATGCCGTTCCTCACGCCGTTCTGCGACTGCAATTCCGCCGGCGTCAAATATCCGTCGACGAGGTTTTCTTCGTTGCCATCGGCAAGCCGCGGTCGCCAGCTGAGAAGGGTCGCGCCCTCGTAAGCGATCTCGGCGCTGAAACCGTTTCCAGAAACGGTCACACCGGCAATCCCCGTGCCTGTTGCGGAAGTGGTCATCGGGAAATTGTCCTTCATGCATGCGTCTGCGGCCGTCGGGCCGATTGCGCCGCCGATTCGCCTGATCATCTTCGCTGCGGAGACATTACGCAATGGCCATGACGGGCTGCACACATTCGTGACCTTCACGTCAGGTCGGCCATTCCGGTGTTATTGCCTTGCCCGTGGCGGAAATCAGTCTGCGAAGGTATGTTTCGCGCCGGTGAAAAATTCCATCAGCGCGGCCTGATCCTCACCACCCAGCCCCGCCGCCGTCAGCATTCGGTGCACCTCGGCGCAAACCGCCGTCAGCGGCATGGCCGTGTTGGTGCGTCTGGCGAGATCCTGCGCACCGTTCAGGTCTTTGACCATATTGTCGATACGGCCGGTGCGGCGGTAATCCTTCGCCACGTAACGCGGCATGTATTCCTGAAGGATCGCGCTATCGGCCCTGCCGCCCTTCAACGCCTGCGGGATTTTGGCGGCATCGACGCCGGCGTCCAGCGCAAGCTGCGTCGCTTCCGCCACGGCAAGGAAGTTCAGCCCGCAGAGAACCTGATTGATGAGCTTCGTCGTCTGGCCTGCGCCGCTTGGCCCCATATGGGTGTAGTTGCTGGCGACATGCCGCAGCACGCGATGGGCATCAGCCACATCCGTTTCAGTGCCGCCCGCCATCAGTGTCAGTTGGCCGACAAGCGCCTTGGGCGCGCCGCCGGAAAGCGGGCTGTCCACCCAGCGCAGCCCCTTTTCAGCAGCATTCGCCGCCAGCTCTTTCGTCGCCTCCGGATCGATGGAGGACATGTCGATGATCAGCGTGCCAGGCCTTGCTCCCGCCGCGACGCCATCCTTGCCGAAGACGGCCAGCCGGACGATTTTCGGTGAATTGAGGCTGAGGATCACGACATCGGAGACCGAGGCCGCTTCCGCCGCCGTGCCGGCGCTGTGTGCGCCAAAGCTGGTCAGCGCCGCCACTTTTTCCGCGTCGAGATCGAAAACCGTCAGTTGATTGCCGGTCTCGATCAGCCGCGTGCCGATTGCACCGCCCATGGCGCCGGCGCCGATAAGGGCGATTTTGTTCTTCTCGGTCATGGTGCTCACGGTCTCCTCCCAAAGCGTCGTGGTCTCGTCGATTCAGCTTCTTTAAAGCGAAGCGGTGATGCCGCCGTCGACGTAAAGAATATGCCCGTTCACGAAAGACGAGGCGTCGGACGACAGGAAAATGCAGGCGCCGACAAGTTCTTCGACCTTGCCCCAGCGACCGGCGGGCGTACGCTTCTCAAGCCATGCCGAAAAGGTCTCGTCAGCGACTAGAGCGGCGTTGAGCGGCGTGTCGAAATAACCCGGCGCAATGGCGTTGCACTGCAGGCCGTATTTGGCCCAGTCCGTCGCCATGCCCTTTGTCAGATTGCCGACAGCGCCCTTGGTGGCGGTGTAAGGCGCGATGCCGGGACGGGCGAGTGCGGTCTGCACGCTGGCGATGTTGATGATCTTGCCGCGTCCACGGGTGATCATGTGGCGCGCGACGGCTTGGCCCGCGTGGAACACCGAGGCGATGTTGGTCTGCAACAGGCGCTCAAAGGCGTCTGCCGGAAAATCCTCAAGCGGCGTGCGGTGCTGCATGCCGGCATTGTTGACGAGAATATCGATTGGGCCGACGTCCGCCTCGAAACCGTCGATGGCTTTGCGCACCGCTTCGTGGTCGGTGGCGTCGAAGGCCAGCGTTTTGGCGCCCTTGATACCTGCGGCGGCGGCTTTCAGCTTCGCTTCGTCGCGACCGTTCAGCACCACTTCGGCTCCGGCCTCCACCAGCCCTTGCGCCAGTGCAAAACCGATGCCCTGTGACGAACCGGTGATCAGGGCGCGGCGGCCGGTAAGATCGAACAAATTAAGGCCCACTGTTTCCTCCAGTCTCTCGACATTGCTTTTATGTCGGTTTATGTTATCGATAACATTCATCCCTTTCAGTCGTGGATGTCAAGGCTTAAACGCTTGGTTCCGGTACGGATCATGCGTGCGAGGAGGCCGCAAGGCCTGCAAAAAGCGCGGCTGGCGGCAATGATCGGGATGCGGATTATTTTGTCGCGCCGGACAGGTACGACGTCGAAAGGGAGATATTTATGAGAGCGATTGTCGCCCATGGGGCAAAGGATGTGCGCATCGAAGAGCGGCCGGAGGAAGCGCCGGGGGCGGGAGAAGTGCGCCTTCGTCTGGCCCGGGGCGGAATTTGCGGCAGCGATCTTCACTACTACAATCATGGCGGTTTCGGCGCGATACGGCTTCGCGAACCGATGGTGCTGGGGCACGAAGTCTCCGCCGTCATCGAGGAACTCGGTGAAGGCGTCGAGGGGCTGAAGGTCGGTGGTCTCGTGGCGGTTTCGCCGTCCCGCCCGTGCAGGACCTGCCGCTTTTGCCAGGAAGGCCTGCACAACCAGTGCCTCAATATGCGCTTTTATGGCAGCGCCATGCCATTCCCGCATATTCAGGGCGCTTTCCGGGAGGTTCTCGTGGCGGATGCGCTGCAATGCGTTCCGGCCGATGGCCTGACCGCTGGCGAGGCGGCCATGGCGGAGCCGCTGGCGGTGACGCTGCATGCCACCCGGCGCGCCGGGGATTTGCTGGGAAAACGCGTTCTCGTTACCGGTTGCGGCCCGATCGGCATTCTCTCCATTCTTGCCGCACGCCGTGCCGGTGCCGCTGAAATCGTCGCGACCGACCTTTCGGATTTCACGCTCGCCAAAGCGAAAGAAGCCGGCGCGGATCGCGTCATCAACAGCAAGGATGAACCCGATGCGCTGGCCGCCTATGGGGCGAACAAGGGCACGTTCGACGTTCTCTATGAATGCTCGGGCGCCGCTGTTGCCCTTGCGGGCGGGATTACGGCGCTGCGTCCGCGAGGCATCATCGTCCAGCTCGGACTTGGCGGCGATATGAGCCTGCCGATGATGGCGATCACGGCCAAGGAACTGGATCTGCGCGGCTCTTTCCGGTTCCATGAGGAATTCGCAACCGGCGTTGAATTGATGCGCAAGGGCCTGATCGACGTCAAGCCGTTCATCACCCAGACGGTCGATCTCGACGACGCCATCTCGGCCTTCGAATTCGCCTCCGACCGCAGCCGCGCCATGAAGGTGCAGATCGCTTTTTCGTAAGCGTTTGTACCACACGCGGGCGTGTCGACGTTTGATCGGCGGCGGATTATTCCGCCGCCGATTTTTTATGGGCGCGATTTCCGTTCGCAACAACCTGTCGGCGATGTTATCGATATCATCGTCCGTGTGTTGGGTTGGGCAGGACGCCTCAAGGGCGATGCCCGGATCTTCTGCTGACGTTGTTCCGCCGATTTGCACATTTTGACGCAGGTCAAAAAGGTGATTTGCCGCCTGCCATTTTTTGCTTTATCGAAATTTCAGAAATTACTGAAACTACAGAAAGCAAAGAAATGCCGACCAGTCTTTCTCCACTCGTTCAGTCCTTCGTGCTGCATTTTGGCGAGATGGGTAGCCGCTGGGGCATCAACCGCACGGTCGGCCAAGTCTATGCATTGCTTTACATTTCGCCGCAGCCGCTCTGCGCCGACGACATTGTCGAGGCGCTTGGCATCTCCCGTTCCAACGTGTCGATGAGCCTGAAGGAGCTTCAGGCGTGGAACCTTGCAATTCTCAAGCATTTTCCCGGTGACCGGCGCGATTTCTTCACGACGCCGGAGGATGTCTGGCAAATTCTTCGCACCCTTGCCGAGGAGCGCAAGAAACGCGAGATCGATCCGACGCTCAGCGTGCTCCGCGAAATCCTGATGGAGACGCCGGACAACGAAGATGAGCGGCATGCGCAAAAGCGCATCGATGAGATGAAGACGCTGATCGAGCAGCTCACCGGCTGGTATGACGACGTGAAGCGGCTGGAGACGGAGCGGCTGGCTTCGTTACTGGCGCTCGGCTCGAAAGTCACGAAACTGTTGGAGGCCAAGGACAAGATCGTCTCTCTTGCAAGACCCCGTGGCACAAAGGGCAAGTGAGGAGATCGGCCTTGGAGATGTTCGCACAAACGCGACAATCGGCTAGTGGTGACAGCGTTGACTGTCCTGCGCCTGAAACCGTTTCGCCCGATGTGGTGCGGCGGCGCTTCTTCGGTGCTGCTGCCGGGAAATCCTCTGACGACAAGGGTGCCGGAGCGGTGAAAAAGGCGAAGGCACCGATGGTAGGAAGATCTGTCGCCCTGCTGCATGTGTTGCCGGCTCTGCTCTGGCTGCCGCAGGCGGGTTTGCTTGCCTTTTCCGTCGGAAAAATTGCCGATGGAGCGCCGATGATGGCGGTTGTGCCGGCGGCTGTTGCGGTTCTCATCCTCGGTTTCATCAAGGCCTGGCTGGAAAAAATCGCGGCGAGATTGTCGTTTCGTGCCGCGCGCGCCACGCTGTCGCAACGGCGGCTGGAAGCGCTGCAGGCTGTGGCGAAGGTGTCGCCGCTTGATCTGTCGCGCACGGCATCTGGCGAGGCGGCAGGCGTTATTGCCGAGGCGGCGGAAGCGCTGGTGCCCTACCTCTCCCGTTTTCAGCCGGCGCGGATGAAAGCCACCGTCGTTCCCCTGGTTTTTGTGCTGGCGATCCTGCCATTTACCTGGGTCGCGGCGCTGGTGCTGTTGCTTTCCATGCCAACCATCCCACTTTTCATGGCGTTGATCGGCTGGCAGGCAAAGGCGGCTAGTGAAAAGCAGCTTGCCGAGACCGGCAGCATGAATGCTTTCCTGCTAGATCGCCTGCGCGGTTTGGAAACGATCCGCGCGCTGGAGGCCGTCGATCTGACCGCAGGACGTCTGCGCACGGACGCGGAAAACCTCAAGAAGCGGACGATGGCGGTGCTCAGGATCGCCTTTCTTTCCTCGGCGGTGCTGGAGCTTTTCGCAGCGCTCGGCGTTGCCATGACCGCCGTTTACATCGGTTTCCATCTGCTCGGTTTTCTGGATTTCGGCGCGTGGGGCGAGAAGCTGACGCTTGCCGAGGGACTGTTCATCCTGCTTCTGGCCCCGGCCTTTTTCGAGCCGCTGCGGGAACTCTCTGCAGTCTGGCACGACCGTGCAGCCGGCGAGGCGGCTCTCGGCGCGCTCGGTACATTGACGGCAGGCGGTACAGCCATCGTGGGCGAGGGTAAGGATGTCGTGTCCGCACCATGCCCGCTGCCCGGTCTGGTGGAGCTGGATAATCTTTCCTTCGCCTATCCAAATTCTCCACCTGTGATCCAAAATCTCAACCTTACGGTTCAGCCGGGTGAGAAAGTTGCGATTCTTGGGCCTTCCGGTTGTGGCAAATCCACTGTACTCTCCTTGATTGCCGGGTTGGCCAAAGTTGGCGGCGGCGCAATAAGGATCGGCGGCGTAAAGCTCGATCATGCGACTGCTGATGGACTACGCAAGACAATCGGCTGGGTCAGCCAGAAGCCGTTCTTTTTTGCCGGTTCGCTGAAGACGAATATTCGCTTTGGTCGTGCCGGGATCAGCGAAGGCATGGTGGAAGAGGCGTTGTGCCATACCGGGCTGGATGGATTATCGCATGCACGCCGACACCTGCCGATTGGGGATGGCGGATATGGCATTTCGGGCGGAGAAGCGGTGCGGCTCGCCATTGCGCGCGCTTTCGCCGATCCCGCGACGCAGCTTGTTCTGGTCGATGAACCGACGGCGCATCTCGACCGGGAAACGGCTGCTCTCGTTACGGAAAACCTGCTGAAACTGGCAAATGGCAGGACATTGATTGTCGCAACGCATGATCCGGTGCTGGCGGCGCGCATGGACAGGGTCGTGGATATGACGACGATCCATTCAAGAGGGCAGTCATGATCACACGTCTTGCCATATTGAAACCTGTCATTGCCCTGTTCTGGACGGCGCGTCGCGGCATTCTGCTTGCCGGTATGGCTCTCGCGGCAACGACGGTGCTGGCGGGGATCGGCCTTCTCGGCGTTTCCGGCTGGTTCATCACCGCAACGGCGATTGCCGGTCTTGTGCCGGCCACGGCCTATGCATTTGACGTCTTTGCCCCGTCGGCGGCCATCCGCCTACTGGCGCTGTCGCGCACCGCCGCCCGTTATGGCGAACGCATGACCACCCATGAGGCAACGCTTTCCGTGCTGGCGGCGCTTCGGGAAAAGCTGTTTCGCGGTTTTGCCGTCCCGCAGGCGGCAAAACATCTGGAGGCAAGACCCGCTCGCCTGCTGAACCGGTTGACCGCGGATATCGATGCGCTGGATTCGCTCTATCTTCGTGTGCTGGTTCCCGCCGCTGTCGCGGTCCTTGCCGCCATTGCAACGGGCATCGGGCTTGCTTTCCTCGACCCGCTTGCAGGCGTTCTGGCGGCCCTCTTCCTAATCTCGGCGGGGCTCGGCATTTCGGTGCGCTCGGCGTTGCGGGCGGAAAAATTTGCGCGCCGCCGGGCAATCGGGCTTGAAGCGCTTCGCGCCCGTACGGCGGATCTGGTCAACGGACAAGTGGAATTGCTCACCACGGGTCGTCTTTCCGCGCAGGTTGCGGCGGTAAAGGGCGCGGACGACTACCTGCTTGCCTGTGACGATCGCCTGAACAGCATCGAGACCAATGCCGGTTTTTCCTTTGGGGTTTCGTCAGCTGTTCTTTTGAGCGCCGCCCTTCTGGGCATGGCATGGCTTGCGGAAAAGGGTGTGGTGAACGCACCGGCTGCCGCTCTCGGCCTGCTCGTCTGTTTCGCCGCTCTGGAGCCTTTCACGGCGTTGCGCCGGGGTGCGATGGAACTCGGGCGCACGCTTTTTTCGGCACGGCGTATCGCGCCGCGCCTTTCGGGCGAGGCTGTCTCTCACTGTCCACGCCTGCCCGCCATCGGCATGGCTGCGGAACTTGAGAATGTGCGTCTGGAGCGGGATGGAAACGACAATCCGGTTCTGACGAATATCAACCTTGCGATTGCCGCCGGCGAAACGGTTGCGATCGTCGGGCCGAGCGGTGCGGGCAAGACCAGCCTCATCCAGCTTCTGGCAGGTGAATTGCAGCCAACGGCGGGCCTAGCCAGTGCTTTACCATCCTCCCTGATGACGCAGCGAAGCCAGCTTTTCCGCGACAGCATTGCCGACAATTTGAGGCTTGCAAAACCCGCGGCGACCGAGAGCGAACTGTGGGATGTTCTGCAGGCAGCGGGTCTTGGCGAACACGTCAAAACCCTGACGGCAGGTCTGAGCACAAAGCTCGGCGAGGCGGGGCAGGGCCTCTCCGGCGGCCAGTCACGCCGGCTTGCGCTCGCCCGTTTCCTGCTGCGCGACAAACCGCTCTGGCTTCTCGACGAAGTGACGGAAGGGCTGGACGGAGAGACCGCTCGCGATGTGCTTGGCCGGCTGTTTGCCAGGGCGGATGGAAAGACTGTCGTGATGATCACCCATAATCGCCGCGAGGCGGAATTTGCCGATCGGATCATCATGCTGAAAGACGGGCGCCAACTTGATCAATGTCAAAGCGGCACCCCGGAATACGACGTAATGCTGCAAACATTGCGTCCGGACTGAGTGATTTTTCGGGTCGGCGCCATTTCGTAACAGAAAGGCCGGCCTTTCATAAAAGGTGGGGTAAAAACATGGAACTCGACATCGTGGCGCTATCGCGCCTGCAATTCGCGGTTACCGCTTTATATCACTTTCTATTCGTTCCCCTGACGATCGGACTGTCGGTGGTGATCGCCATCATGGAAACGGTCTATGTCATGACCGGCCGCGCGATCTGGCGGCAGATGACGAAATTCTGGGGCACATTGTTCGGCATCAACTTCGTGCTGGGCGTCTCCACCGGCATCGTCATGGAATTCCAGTTCGGCATGAACTGGAGTTATTACAGCCACTATGTCGGCGATATCTTCGGTGCGCCGCTGGCGATCGAAGGAATGATGGCCTTCTTTCTGGAGGCCACCTTTGTCGGTCTGTTCTTTTTCGGCTGGGACAAGCTGTCGAAACTCGGCCATCTCATAGCAACATGGTGTGTGGCGATCGGCTCTAACTTCTCGGCGCTGTGGATATTGATCGCCAATGGCTGGATGCAGAACCCGGCGGGATCGGCCTTCAACCCCCAGACCATGCGCATGGAAGTGACTGATTTCTTCGAGGTCCTGTTCAACCCGGTTGCGCAGGCGAAGTTCGTCCACACGGTTTCAGCGGGTTACGTGACCGCCTCCATCTTTGTGCTCGGCGTTTCGGCCTGGTATGTCCTCAAGGGACGCCATGTCGATCTTGCCAAGCGGTCGATGACGGTTGCAGCCTCCTTCGGTCTGGCGTCTGCGCTGTCCGTCGTCGTGCTTGGCGACGAAAGCGGGTATCTTTCGACCGAACACCAGAAGATGAAGCTCGCCTCCATTGAGGCCATGTGGGAAACGGAACCTGCGCCGGCACCCTTCACGGCGATAGGTTTCCCCGATCAGGAAGCGCGCGAGACGCATTTTGCCGTGAAAATCCCGTGGGTGATGGGCCTTATCGGCACCCGCTCGCTCGATACGCAAATCCCCGGCATCAACGATCTGGTGGAGCAGGCAAAGACCCGTATCCGCGATGGCATCAAGGCCTATGACGCGCTGATGCAGATACGCGCCAACGGCAAGGGCGCACAACTGCCTGAAGAGGTGAACGGCACCTTTGCCGAACTCGGCCACGAGCTTGGTTACGCCCTGCTGCTGAAACGTTATGTCGACGATCCGCGCCAGGCGACCGAGGAGCAGATCGCCAAGGCGGCTGCCGATACGATCCCGCATGTGCCAACGCTGTTCTGGGCGTTCCGCATCATGGTCGGTCTCGGCCTCTTCTTCATCGTGCTGACGGCGACCTTCTTTTATCTCTCGGCGCGTCGCAGGCTGGATCACTATCCGTTGTTGCTGAAGGTGGCCGTTTTCGCCATTCCGCTGCCGTGGATTGCTGCGGAAATGGGCTGGGTGGTTGCGGAATTCGGCCGCCAGCCATGGATCATCGAGGGTGTGCTGCCCACGGCCGCCGCCGTCTCCAGCCTCAGCGCCTCGACGGTTCTGATTACGCTTCTCTGCTTCATCGCCATCTACACGGTGCTGCTCATCGTCGAAATGGGGCTGATGCTGAAGGCGATCCGCAAGGGGCCTGATCCGGACCAGGAGCCGGAAGCGCCGCTCGTTCCTGAAAAACTCGTCGCTGCGGAGTAAACGATCATGATATTGCATCAACTCATCGACTACGAAATCCTCCGCGTCATCTGGTGGCTGCTGCTTGGCGTGGTGCTGATCGGTTTTGCCGTGACCGGCGGTTTTGATCTGGGCACGGGCGCGCTGCTGCCCTTCGTCGCGAAAACCGATCTCGAGCGGCGTGTCGTCATCAATTCCATCGGCCCGGTCTGGGAAGGCAATCAGGTCTGGCTCATCCTTGGTGGCGGTGCCATCTTCGCCGCGTGGCCGCCGCTCTATGCGGTGTCATTCTCAGGTTTTTATCTGGCGATGTTCGCTACCCTGTTTGCGCTGATTTTGCGGCCAGTCGGTTTCAAATATCGCTCCAAGCGCGAAAGCACGACATGGCGCAGTGCATGGGACTGGGCCTTGTTCATTGGCGGCTTCGTTCCTGCGCTGATCTTCGGTGTGGCGATCGGCAATGTGCTGCAGGGCGTGCCCTTCCGGTTTAACGACGACCTCAGGATTTTCTACGACGGCACGACGCTGTTCGAGCTTCTGAACCCCTATGGTCTTCTCTGCGGCCTCGTTTCCGTCGCCATGCTGGTGATGCACGGTGCTGCCTGGCTGGTGCTGAAGACCGAAGGCCCGGTTGCGACCCGCGCCCGCGCTTTCGGCAGCATCGCGGCCCTTGCCACCACCGTTCTCTTTGCGCTTGGCGGCGTGCTGTTGTGGCTCGGCATCGACGGGTATCGCTTCACCTCGGAGATAGTCACCGATGGTCCGTCCAATCCGTTGTCAAAGACGGTCGAGGTCGCAAGCGGTGCCTGGTTTTCGAATTATGCCGCCCATCCGTGGATGATGGTGGCGCCGGCGCTCGGTCTTGCCTTCCCGCTCGTCGCCTTCCTGTTGTTCAGGCTCGGCCGAGAGGTGCTGGCGCTGCTTTCCAGCTCGCTTGCCATTTTCGGCATCATCTCAACGGTCGGGCTGACGATGTTTCCCTTCATCCTGCCGTCTTCGATCGATCCGAAATCGAGCCTGACGGTATGGGACGCATCATCGAGCCACATGACGCTGTTCATCATGCTGGTCGTCGCCCTCATCTTCATCCCGATCATCGTCGCCTACACGTCGTGGGTCTATCATGTGCTGTGGGGCAAGGTGGATGAAAAGGCGATCCGCGACGATAGCGGCCATGCATATTGATATCGAACAAATAGAAGGAGATCGAACATGTGGTATTTTGCCTGGCTGCTCGGCCTGCCTCTCGCCGCCATCTTCGCCGTCATGAACGCCATGTGGTATGAGTTGATGGAAGAAAACGCCAAAAAGGCCGAGGCAAAGCTGGAGAAATAATGCTTCGGGGCACGGGGCAAAAAGAAAGGCGGCATCCGGTTTGGATGCCGCCTTTCTGGTAAACAGCCGTGCTCATCGCGCGGCTTCAGTGGATCGCGATGCCGCGTTTGTCCGCTTCTTCCTTGATGATGTCTTCGACCAGCGCTCTGTTGAGATTTGGATCTCCCAGAAGATAGTCGTCGGCAATTTCGAAAATCGACTTCGGGTTGTCCGTCCTGTGAAGGGTGTCCAGGTCCCGGCCGATCTGCTCTCTCAAGCTTGAATAGTCGTCCATCGCGGTTCTCCCGGTCACGGGTTCAATGCAGAAGGTCGGCCGGAACCTTGCCGCCGTTTTCGGACAGCTTCTTGATGACGGCCTTGTGCAGCCAGATGTTCATGGTCGCCGAATCCGAAGTGTCGCCGGTATAACCGAGTTCACCCGCCAGTTCCTTTCGGGCGCTAAGGCTGCTGTCCAGATCGAGCGCCTTCAAAAGGTCGACGATCGAGCGTTTCCAGTCGAGCTTCTGCCCGTTCTGCTTCACTGCCGCATCCAGAATGGAGGCCACGTCGACGCTGCCAGTGGACGCCGGAGCGGCGGCTGTCGGGGCGGGCGCCGCAGGCTGAGCCGGTGCGGCCGGGCTTGCGGCGGTTGTCGGTGTTCCGGTTGGGGCTGAAGTCGAAGCCGGTGTTGCTGCCTCGGCCCTGCCGAAAATCGCACCCTTGATCTTGTCGAAAAAGCTCATTGTGTCCTCCCTTTATCGGCGAAATGCCCGCCCGACGGCGATGAGAATGCATGCGCCAATGAAACCGGCGATGAGATATCCAATCCAGCCTCCGAGCGAGATGCCCACAAGCCCAAGCAGGAAATTGGCGACAATGGCGCCGATGATGCCGAGGATTATGTTCATGAAAACACCCATGTTGCTTTTCATGAACTGTTCGGCGAGCCAACCGGCCACGCCGCCTATGATGATTGCTGCAATCCAGCCGATTTGTGCGTCTTCCATGACAGGCCTTTCCTTTTTGAGAGAGGTCCGCAGGCATATGGACAGGCTTTTGCGCGCACTGATCCCCCCGCCTCTTTGACCCCAGGCGACGGATTAACGATTGAGCGAAGGTTTTGTTCCGCCTGTCGACGTTTTCGTCAGCTTTGGCTGCGGAAGTCCAATCCGATGTCCAGAACCGGCGCGCTGTGGGTCAGCCAGCCGACGGAAATGAGATCGATGCCGGTTGCGGCGATGGCGGGCGCCGTTTCCGGATTGATGCGGCCGGAGGCTTCGGTGATAGCGCGTCCGGCGACGATTTCCACCGCCTCGCGCAGCTGCTCCGGCGTCATATTGTCCAGTAGAACCGCATCGACGCCTTCCTCCATCGCCTCGCGCAATTGCGTGAGCGTATCGACCTCCACCTCGATCTTGACCAGATGCCCGACACCCGCCTTGGCGCTGCGGATCGCCTCGGCCACGCCGCCGGCGACGGCGATGTGGTTGTCCTTGATGAGGACGGCATCATAAAGGGCAAAACGGTGGTTCATGCCGCCACCGGCACGCACGGCATATTTTTCCAGCGCCCGGAGGCCGGGCGTCGTCTTGCGGGTGCAGGCGACCGAGGCTTTGGTGCCGGAAATGGCGGCAGCGATTTTTGCGGTGACCGACGCGATACCCGAGAGATGGCCGAGAAAATTGAGCGCGGTGCGCTCCGCCGTCAAAAGGCCGCGCGAAGGACCTTCGATCGTTGCGATGACATCGCCGGGAGCCACCATTGCCCCATCCTGCACATGCCGTTTCATCACGATAGCCGGGTCCACGAGCTGGAAAGCCAGTTCCGCGGCATCGAGACCGGCGATGACGCCCGGTTCACGCGCCGCCATGACAACGACCGAGCGGTGATCTGCGGGGATGACGGCGGCGGAGGTTATGTCGCCCGCCAGCCCCAGATCTTCCAGAAGGGCATTGCGAACGAGCGGTTCCACGATGAGGCGTGGCAGTGGGGAGAGAATCATGTCAGGCGCTCCGCGCGATGCTGGGGGAAGACTGGCTGGAAGAGTTAAATTCATGGGCGATGGCGATGACATCGGAAAGGTTCAGCCTGCGCCTTGTGGCGATCGCGGCCTTTTCCGGGAAATCGTCGCGGAAATGGCCGCCGCGCGATTCCATGCGCAAGGCCGCGAAGACGGCGATGGCGAGCCCGACGATGGCGGGGTCCGATGCCGGACCGTCCTGTTCGGCCAGCGGCAGAAGATCGCGGATCGCCTCGGTCAGTCCCACCTCATGTCTTGCGATGCCGAGATGGCGGGAGACGATGGGCCGGATGATGGAGAGATCGGCGGCCGGGAGGTCAGGTGTGGCGAATGTCGCGACAGCCATCGCCTGTTTTGCGTTGGGTGTGTGTAGGTTGGCAATATCTTCCGCCGCACGTATGCCCATGGCAGCCGCTTCCAGCAGGGAGTTGCTGGCGAGCCGGTTGGCACCGTGAAGACCCGTGCAGGCGGTTTCTCCGGCAACCCACAGGCCCGGCACCGAACTGCGGCCATGTCCGTCCGTGGCGACACCGCCCATGTGGTAGTGCACGGCAGGACGGACGGGAACCAGCTCGCGGGCGGGGTCTATGCCTGCTTCGCGGCAAAGCAGGTCTATCGACGGGAAACGCGCTGAAAAACCGCTGCCGAGTGCCTGGCGGGCATCGAGAAAGACTTTGCCGCCACGCAGGATTTCCCGGTCGATGGCGCGGGCGACAATATCGCGGGAGGCGAGTTCCGCACCCGGAACAGCCGCCATGAACCGTTCGCCGTTTTCATTGAGAAGAAGCGCGCCTTCTCCCCGCACCGCCTCGCTGACCAGCGCCAAAGGCCGTCGGGGGGAGGAAAGCGCCGTCGGGTGGAACTGGACGAATTCCATATCGGTGAGGATGGCGCCAGCGCGTGCGGCGAGCATGATGCCCTGCCCGAAATTGCCGGAGGGATTGGTCGTCGCCTCGTAAAGCCCGCCGAGACCGCCAGTGGCAAGAATGACGTTTGTGGCCGGCAGAACAAAGCTGCCCTTTTGCCCGGCGCAGACGAGACCCGTCACGACGCCGTCATCGGTCAGCACCCGGCGCACTTCCGTGCCTTCGAGAACCGTGACGGACGGCGTGCGTAGCACGGCTGCGGCCAAAGCCTTGACGATGGCCGCACCCGAGCCGTCACCTTCGGCATGCAGGATGCGCCGGCGGCTGTGGGCTGCTTCCAGCCCGAAGACGAGCTTGCCTTGCACGTCGCGATCAAAACGCACTCCCGCCCGCTCCAGCGCTTCGATGACGGCAGGGGCGGCGGAGACGATGTCTGCGGCCATATCCACGTCACAGAGGCCATCGCCTGCGGCAAGCGTATCGGCAAGATGAAGTGCCGTGCTGTCGTCAGGCCCGAGGCTCGCCGCAATGCCGCCCTGCGCCCAGGCGCTGGAGGTCTCGCCGCCGAGCGCGCTGCGGGTCAGAAGCAGCACCGGTTGCGGTGCAAGTGTCAGCGCCGCCATCAGGCCGGCAATGCCGCTGCCGACGATGACCGTTCTGCCCGCATATGACGACGGGGCTTCGCTCATATCGCCAGCATCCTTTCCACGGCACGGCGGGCGGCGACCGCAATAGTCGGATCAATCGTCACCTCATGGCGGTTTTCTTCCAATGCCGTGCGGATATTGCCGAGGGTGATACGCTTCATGTGCGGGCAGAGATTGCAGGGGCGGATGAACTCGACATCGGGGTGATGCACGGCGACATTGTCGCTCATCGAGCATTCCGTCAGAAGCACCACCCGGGCAGGCCGCTCGCGGCTGACATAATCCGACATGACGGCGGTGGAGCCGGAGAAGTCCGCGGCCTCGACGACATCGGGCGGACATTCCGGATGCGCCAGCACGGTGATGCCGGGATGGCTCTCCCGCAATTCACGGATGTCATCGGCGGTGAACAGCTCGTGCACCTCGCAATGGCCGCGCCATGCGATCAGTTCGACATTGGTTTCCCGCGCCACGTTCTTTGCCAGATATTCATCCGGCAGCATCAGCACACGCGGCACGCCGAGCGATTCTACCACCTGACGGGCATTGCCTGATGTGCAGCATATGTCGGAAGCGGCCTTCACCGCCGCCGAGGTGTTCACGTAAGTGACGACCGGAACGCCGGGATAGGCCTTGCGCAGAAGCGCAATGTCTTCGGGTGTAATGGAATCGGCCAGCGAGCAGCCAGCGGCCATATCCGGAATGAGCACGGTTTTTCCCGGATTGAGCAGCTTTGCCGTCTCGGCCATGAAATGCACACCGGCGAGAACGATCACGTCGGCTTCCACTTCCATCGCCTTGCGAGCAAGGGCGAGGCTGTCGCCGACGATATCGGCGACGCCGTGGAAGATTTCCGGCGTCTGGTAGTTATGGGCGAGGATGACGGCGTTGCGCTTGCGCTTCAGATCGAGGATCGCTTCCACATCGTCCTGAAAGCCCATCCATTCGGCCTTGGGAATGACACGACTGACGCGGTCGTAAAGGCTTGCGGCAGAAATCTGTTCGTTCACGGTACTCTCCCATTTATACTCTATTTGAGTATATCTATGGCAAAGAGATATTCTCATTGTGAGTATATGTCAATTGCGGGAGAGCGGCAGTTTGGTTCCTGAGAGGGCGCGTTCGTCGAGAACGGTCTGGCGGAAGCGGAAAAGCTTTGCCGGGCGGCCGCCGGTTTCGGTTGCCATGTCACCGGTCTCTTCCACCAGTTGCTGCTGTTCGATCAGCCGGCGGAAATTCTGTTTGTGCAGCGTCAGCCCGGCCAGCGCTTCGATGGCACGCTGCAATTGCAGCAGGGTGAAGGCATCGGCCATCAGTTCGAAAACCACGGGGCGGTATTTGATCTTTGCCCTGAGGCGGGCAATGCCGGTGGCGAGAATGCGGCGATGATCGGCAAACATGGGTTTGCCGAAATTGATCCGCGGTTCGCCCTGGGCTTCCTCGACCAGCCCCGCCTCATACAGCAATTCGTAGCGCTGCAGGGTCAGTTCCTCGTTCCAGCCGCCGCCATCGAGACCGAAGGTGAAATCGGCCCGTAAATGGCGCTGGCTTTTGCAGGCGAGATCGGAATCCGCCCATGCGCGCAGATTGTCGATAATGGCATCCAGAACCGCCGGGCGGCCCTGCCGATGATCCTCCCAGGGGAAATATTCGTACCAGCCGTGCCAGAGAGGACGGCCGCTGCCGGGGGATTCCTGCTCGCGGACCAGCCCGAGATAACCGATCGAAATGGTTCTCCCGCCCGGAATATCATTGTTACGGTCGCGGTCGGCGAAGGTGTAAAGCTGTTCGAGATAACCGACGGGGTGATGCGTCTGCTCGTGGATCCACTCCCTCAGACCGCTCTGAAGCGTTCTATGCCCGAATTCGAACGGCCCCGAAGGAAGGGCTGCTCCCGCCCGAACGGTCATGACCCGCGGCTCGTCCCTGGTGATGGCTGTGACGACGGCGATGAGTTCGGCATGGGCAAGCCCGATGGTCACGGCGGCTCCTCTGGTCGTTGGCTGCAAGATCAACCTTCTTTGGCACAGGAAGGCCGGTTCGCCAACAAGGGGCGGGCTGGAAAGGGCTGCCGATGATCGCGCGCGCCGGGAAACGGAGCTTTGTCAGACAAAAGGATGAATTCTTGTGGTTAGGCGTCCATCATCCGTTATGTTACAGAGCCGCCATAAGCATCTCAGACTGTAGAAGGCCGATGTTAGAGGATATATCTCTCGAAGAGACACTTGTGGGTTACTACACCTGGAACATCGGGCAAAATCTGGTTTATCTGGATGCCGTGGCCTCCCGCTTGCGTGACGTTTCAACGGAAGAGGCCACCGGCGGCATTCCGGTGGAGAATTTCATCGCGCAGATTGAAAGCGGTTCCCGGGCGCGTGTGGCCAAGGCGGTTTACAACTCACTGACGAATGGCGCATTCTATGATCAGGAATACCGCATTCAGCTCAAGTCAGGTGGTTTTCGCTGGTTGCGAACGACGGGCAGAGTGATCCTGGATGGCGACCGACTGCCGATGATGGCGATGGGCACGGTGCGTGACATCACCGCGCGCAAGGTTTTATTGATGTAATTTTTGTTTCACTCGGCCTCTTTTGAAAAACGCCGATCTATTTTTTTATCGATTGCTCTGATGTTGCGGTGACATGGTTCGGCAGGTTTTTATTTTGCTGTTTCAGATCGTGCTGGTCGTGGGGCTCGGCATAGCCGGCATCCGCATCGCCTCGCTCGTCAATGGCGAAGCGGCAAGTACGACGGCTGGCCTTGCCGCAAACACGGAAATGCTGTGGACGACCGCGCCGGTCCGGATCGATCCCCGCCACCAGAATTACGAGCGCATTCCGATCCCACCCGATCCATACCCCCTGAAAATATATGCGGATCAGCGCCTGCGCATTGTCTCCAACAACCGCTTCACCTTCAAAGGGCAGGAATTCCGCCTCGCCGGCGTGGAGGATATCGACCGCAACCGGGTCTGCGCCGGTCCTGACGGCCGCCGTTACGCCTGCGGCCTGAACGCCTTCAAGGCGCTGGAGAACCGCCTGCG
The DNA here is from genome assembly GCA_000949895.1 of Agrobacterium arsenijevicii. Lineage (GTDB taxonomy): Bacteria > Pseudomonadota > Alphaproteobacteria > Rhizobiales > Rhizobiaceae > Agrobacterium > Agrobacterium arsenijevicii. The sequence goes on from JWIT01000002.1 coordinate 235,385, forward strand.
CGGCAAATATCTCGAATGCAGCGTGCTGGAGGAGGGCGACGCCGCCCGTTCGGTTGAATGCCGGATCAACGGGCAGGATGTGCGGGCGCTATTGCAATAGACAACGCGATAAGTAGCCGTTGAGACGGGTGGAAGTGGGCGCTGGGGGATCGGGTATTTCGATTTTAGAAGGTTTGGTGGAGCTAAGCGGGATCGAACCGCTGACCTCTTGCATGCCATGCAAGCGCTCTCCCAGCTGAGCTATAGCCCCATAAGGGTTCCGGCATTTCGTCCGGTTCCGGGAACCGAAGCGGCTGTTGTTCCGTTCGGTGGCGGCTTACTACTTCGGCTAAACGAAGAGTGCAAGCACAAAAAACAGCCCGGCTTCATTTTTTTGTCGCCGGGCTGGTTTATCCAATAAGATCAAGCTTCTTCGTCGTCGCCCGATACGCCGATGATGCCGGACATGTCGTCATCGTCGTCGTCTTCGTCAGCTTCGAGGAAGGTGTCGTCATCGTCGCCGATTTCCACGTCTTCGTCATCGTCGCCCAGGTCGGGGATCTCGTCGCCGCTGTTGTCGCCATCGGCGTCTTCCAGCGATACGAGTTCGACTTCCGTGTTTTCGGCGTCAACTTCTGCGACTTCTTCTTCTTCAGCCTGCTCGAGCTTTGCCTGAGCCGTGCTTTCCTCGAAGAAGGAGAGCGGCCAGGATTTGCCGCTATAGGGAGAAACGACCGGGTCGCGGTTCAGGTCGTAGAACTTCTTGCCGGTATCGGGGTCTGTGCGCTTGGTACCAAGGTCCGCTTTTGCCACTGTCTAAGCCTCAAATTGTCGAATGAGTTTCGGTGTGTACGCCGTAAAACCGGCATAGACGGTAAAATTTCTAGCCGGTCCCCTTAATCGTTGCGGTCTTTCGTGTCAAAGACAAACTTTGGAGGCCGCCCTCCCATGATACGACTTGCATGCTAGGTTGCTCATCAAGATTGGAGGCCGTAGCACTCTACTGTATTAATGACGCACGCACAGGCAGAAAGCTTCATGACCTTTACGATTGCCATAGATGGGCCAGCTGCGGCGGGCAAAGGAACCTTGTCACGCGAGATCGCGGAGACCTATGGTTTCCATCATCTCGATACCGGGCTGACCTACAGAGCCACAGCCAAAGCCCTTCTTGATGCGGGCCTGCCGCTTGATGACGAGGCTGTCGCTGAAAAGGTGGCGCTGGAACTTGACCTTGCCGGTCTCGACCGCTCGGTGCTTTCAAGGCACGATATCGGCGAGGCCGCGTCGAGGATAGCGGTGATGACGCCGGTAAGGCGTGCGCTCGTGACGGCGCAGCAGCGGTTTGCGGTAAAGGAACCGGGCACGGTTCTGGATGGCCGCGACATCGGAACGGTGGTGTGCCCGGATGCGCCGGTGAAACTTTACGTCACCGCTTCGCCGGATGTGCGGGCGCGACGCCGGTATGCCGAAATCCTCGCCAATGGCGGCGTTGCCGATTACGACGCCATTTTCGCTGAGGTGAAGAAACGCGACGAGCGCGACATGGGCCGCGCCGACAGCCCGTTGAAACCGGCTGAAGACGCGCACTTGCTAGATACGTCGGAAATGAGTATAGAGGCGGCGTTTCAGGCCGCGCGGGCGATCATCGACGCCGCTCTGAAGAAATAGGTTTTTCGCGGAACCGGTTAATTTCGGTCCGCGTTTAGTCAGGAATTGCCTGAAGACATGTCCTTGCGCCGGAAAGCCTTTTGAAAAGGCGGGCATGGGTTCGGGTATCAACAACGCTAGCCCACCGGCGCTTTTGTATTCGCTGTTAAAGCGGATGCAATCAGGAGATTTCATGTCAGTATCTACACCCACGCGCGAAGATTTCGCAGCGCTTCTCGAAGAATCCTTTGCCTCTAACGATCTTGCCGAAGGCTATGTTGCCAAGGGTATCGTAACGGCAATCGAGAAGGACGTTGCCATCGTCGACGTTGGCCTCAAGGTTGAAGGCCGCGTACCGTTGAAGGAATTCGGCGCGAAGTCCAAGGACGGCACGCTGAAGGTCGGCGACGAAGTCGAAGTTTACGTCGAGCGCATCGAAAACGCTCTCGGCGAAGCCGTTCTGTCGCGCGAGAAGGCTCGCCGCGAAGAAAGCTGGGTCAAGCTCGAAGCCAAGTTCGAAGCCGGCGAGCGCGTCGAAGGCGTTATCTTCAACCAGGTCAAGGGTGGTTTCACCGTCGATCTGGACGGCGCTGTTGCCTTCCTTCCGCGTTCGCAGGTCGACATCCGTCCGATCCGCGACGTTACCCCGCTGATGCACAACCCGCAGCCCTTCGAAATCCTCAAGATGGACAAGCGTCGCGGCAACATCGTTGTTTCGCGCCGTACGGTTCTCGAAGAGTCCCGCGCCGAGCAGCGTTCTGAAATCGTTCAGAACCTCGAAGAAGGCCAGGTTGTTGACGGCGTCGTCAAGAACATCACCGATTACGGTGCGTTCGTTGACCTCGGCGGCATCGACGGTCTGCTGCACGTCACCGACATGGCATGGCGCCGCGTCAACCATCCTTCGGAAATCCTCAACATTGGCCAGCAGGTCAAGGTTCAGATCATCCGCATCAACCAGGAAACCCACCGTATCTCGCTCGGCATGAAGCAGCTCGAGTCCGATCCGTGGGATGGCATCTCCGCCAAGTACCCGGTTGGCAAGAAGATCTCCGGTACGGTCACGAACATCACCGACTACGGTGCATTCGTTGAGCTGGAGCCGGGCATCGAAGGCCTGATCCACATTTCCGAAATGTCCTGGACCAAGAAGAACGTACATCCCGGCAAGATCCTGTCCACGAGCCAGGAAGTCGACGTTGTCGTTCTCGAAGTCGATCCGTCCAAGCGCCGTATCTCGCTCGGCCTCAAGCAGACGCTGGAAAACCCGTGGCAGGCATTTGCCTTCAGCCATCCGGCCGGCACTGAAGTCGAAGGCGAAGTCAAGAACAAGACCGAATTCGGCCTGTTCATTGGCCTCGAAGGCGATGTTGACGGCATGGTTCACCTGTCGGATCTCGACTGGAACCGTCCGGGCGAACAGGTCATCGAAGAGTTCAACAAGGGTGACGTGGTCAAGGCCGTCGTTCTCGATGTTGACGTCGAGAAGGAACGCATCTCGCTCGGCATCAAGCAGCTCGGCAAGGATGCTGTCGGTGAAGCCGCAACGTCCGGCGACCTGCGCAAGAACGCAGTCGTTTCGTGCGAAGTCATCGCCGTTAACGACGGTGGCGTGGAAGTGAAGCTCGTCAACCACGAGGACATCACCTCCTTCATCCGCCGCAACGACCTGGCACGCGATCGTGACGATCAGCGTCCGGAGCGTTTCGCAGTTGGTCAGGTTTTCGACGCCCGCGTCGTCAACTTCTCGAAGAAGGACCGCAAGGTCATGCTTTCGATCAAGGCTCTGGAAATCGCTGAAGAGAAGGAAGCCGTCGCACAGTTCGGTTCGTCCGACTCGGGCGCTTCGCTCGGCGACATCCTCGGTGCGGCTCTGAAGAACCGCAGCGAATAATCGCTAACGATCGTTTGAAATGAAGAACCCGCCGGAATTTTCCGGCGGGTTTTTTATTGGGTGCAGCGTGCGGGTCGTGGGCGAATGAGTAGCGCGGAATTCAGTGCATGCCGCTCATTTTAAGGTAGTAATTTTCCGCACTGTCGTCGAAAGCCGCTTGCTGCGGACTTTCCTCATCGCCGATCTCGTCATTGGCGGCCACCCGTTCTTCCACGTCATCCTGACTGCCGGGATTTTCACCCTCCGCCTCGCCGTTTGCCTCCTCCTCGGAGAACGGGCCACGCCCGCGATGTGGCGTTTCCGATTCGTGTTCCTCTTCCGCCGGGGGATAGGCGACAAGCGGCAGCGGCGTGCCGTCTTTTGCCAGAGCCGCGGCGATCAGCGATTGCGAGGCCGTTTGTTCCAGCATCGCCATTCTGACTTCCGGGTCGAGGGTCGCGCGCGGGATGGGTTGGGCTTCTGGCCGGTTGGCAATCGTCTCCGTTTCCTCGCCGGTCGGGCGGGCAATAGGCGTTGCAAGGGCCGTTTTTTCGCCAGGCTGTTCTTCGAGTGGCTGTGGCGCAACGCCCGGTGGCGTTGTGGAAGGCTGCGCAACGTTAGCGGCCTCGGCGGGTAGTTTGCCGGCCACGGCGGCAAGCAGCAGGTTCTCCATCGCCTTGACGTCGCCTGCGGACTGGCCGGATGGCGGGTTCAAGGCCACACGGGCCTCCTTTTGCTCCGGCTTCATGGTTTCCCGCTGCTGGAGGGCAGGGCGCATTTCGCCGTTCTCAGCCCGTGGCGGATTTGCCGTGCGGGCCTCTGCCGGAGTTTCTTTTGTTGTGCTGCCCGTTTGCGGCTGAGGCGAACGTGCCGTGCTTTCGGTTTTACCTTCCGGTTTTGCCGCATCGTGCGGAGAATCGGACGTGTCGGCAGGTGGGGCGGGAAGATTGGCCTGTGGGCCTTGCGGCGCTGCCTGCGCCGCCACCACGGCTTTTATCGCGGCGGCGCTCTGGGCAAGCGGGCCGATGAGCAGAGGCAGGAGCCTGCCGGACGCAGCGGCGTTTGCCGGTTGCGCCGTTGCTGCGGTCGTTGCCGGATTCTGACGGCCCTCCGCACTCTGGCTTGGGGCGTTCTGCTGTTTCGGCTGCGGTTGCGACGGCTGCGCGGGTACCGGGTTAGCCGAATTGTTCTGCTGGTAGGAAGACACCACCGCCTTTGCCGCAAGATCCGTTCCCTTGTAGCGGGAAAGCTCGATCAGCAGCGCCAGACGGGCGGCATCCGGTCCAGTCGGCTGTTTCAGAATTTCGGCGAGCATCGAAAGGCTCAATCCCTGCAGGACCTTGGCAACCTGCTGTTCCAGCGCCAGGCGCTGCGGGGCAGGCAGGGCGCGCAACGCATCCGTCAGGCGCACTACGTAAGTTTGAATGGCTTCGCCATCGCGCCTTGGCAGGTTCATCAGCTTGCCGAGCGCTTCGGCCAGAACGGCGGTGCTGCGGGAAAGCTGAAACTCGCTGGTAAGGGAAGCGATCGCCGCCCGGGCAAACAGATTGTTGCCATTGTCGGGACCGGCATTGTTTGTCTGCGGCTGCACGGCCTCTTTCGGCTGCCCGCGCTGTGTCTGCGGAACCGTGGATCCATAGGCGGCATCGGCTGCCGGAATTTTGGGTACAGGCGGTAACATGCTGCGCTCCGTTCCTATCGATTACCGCCGCTGGCTGCGAAAGGGCCAATCCCTGGCTCTCTGATCCGCATTTGGCCGTTATGTTGAAAGATTGCCGCGCCGGTGATGTACAGGTGTCATCTCGCCCGCTCATGCGGGAGCGCCGTGTGCGTCGCTGGCAGGAATGCCAGCTTTTCGCGATGCACACAGAATCATCAACCCTAAGTTTGGGCTGTAGATATTAAGAATTCGCTAACCATAAAAATCGCGTCGACCCGGCGGTCAGGGAGAAACGCTGATGAACATGCGATAGAGCCCGTTATCGTCGGAATTGACCGATGAAATGTGGTCCGGCTCGCTGCCCGCTTCTTCAAAGGCTTCCGGCGGCATGGCGTCGAGCCAGCTTGCCTTGGGAAAACCTCTCTCGGGACGGTTTTCCACGGGGTCAATGAGGTGGTCGTCGTCGCCTGCCGCAACGAAGGTGGCGTCGTCAGGCACCAGCGGCGGGGCGGCCATGGAGAGCAGCGCTTGCGCCGCATTCGGTTCGGCATCGTGACCGGCGCTGCCGGATATGCCTGATATATCGGACATGTCTGAACTCACATCATGTTTCGCTCAAGTGACTATCGGCAGCGGCGAGATCATGCCGCCTTCTTCTTCAGCAATGCATAAATTCCATTGTCGTCGATCGAGATCGGTAGAATGGTGTCGCGGGTATTATCGACAACCGCCAGCGCATCGAGCAGTTTTTCGGCGTCGTCTTTCGCATCGGCTTCCGTCGTGGCGGTCGCGTCTGCCTTGACGGGTTCATTGTCGTTTTCAGCCGGGGCTGCTTCGGGTGTCGGCGCTGCCGCAAGCACGGAGATCAGGGCGATTTCCGATGAAATATCGACCGGACCTTGCCCTTCGGCGCCCTCCGCTTTTTCGTCGGCGGAAGCGTCTATGTGCTCCTTCACGACATCCTGAAGTTTTTGCACATCTTCCAGCTTGCCCTGCGCGTCGCGGGTCTGGATATCTTCTTCCCGCTCGGCCGCAACTTCGGCATCGTTGATTTCGCCGATGCGGTTTTCGCCGCGTTCGGCCTGCAATTCTTCCTTGGTTTTCGGATCGGCAACGTCTTCCAGGCGCTGGAGGACCTTCATCGTTTCCCGTGTCATGAATTGGGTGCTCTGCGCCTGATCGTTCAGCGCATTCTTCACGGCGCGTGCCGCATCGCCAAATGGGTTGGCGATTGCGGCGATCATCTGCTCTGCGGAAATGCCAAGTTCCTTGAGGCCCGTCGATTCTTCGAGATCGTCGACGCTTTTGGGCGCGGTGGCGCGCACTGCCATGATCGCTTTCGACATCTGCTCGCCGAAATCTTCTTCCTTGCCAGTCAGGCCGGCATTTTTGGCAATGCGTGCGGCAAGTGCCGCCATGGGCGCGGTCTTTGTGGTTGCGCCGTCATTCAGGACTTCCACGACCTGCGCTTCCGAAACACCAAAGGATTTCAGGGAAATCGTCGTTGCTTTTCCGGCTGAATTGGTTTTTTCAAAACCGCCGGTCAGGGTCAGCGCATCCTGGAGCCTTTGCGCGAAAGAGAAGCTCGATTCGTCGTGTTCCTGGGTGACACCAAGTGCTGAGGAAAAACGGGAAACAAGCGAGACAAAGGCATCGGCGTCCGGCCTCATGGCGCCGAACAGATAGGCGCTTATCTTTTCATTGGCGACGCGATGGCTTTGGTCCGGCTGCGGTTGTGTCTTGACCGCTTCGTCCTTTTTGGTGCCGTTCGCCTTTTCCTGCTCTTCGCGCTGGCGTTCCTCGATGGTCTCGACCATCGAGCGCATAAGGTCGCTGACTGCAATGCTTGCCGTCTGCTGCAACGGAGTAATCATCTGGAACGTCCCCGGCCACCCAAAGTTGCGGCCGAGAATAGGCAGTTTCGGTAAATCAGTTCTTAAACGAAGCGTAAAACGCTTAGCTGTGGGCGAAGATATCGGTTTCGTCCCAGCCCAGAAGATCGAGCTTGGCACGGGTCGGTAGAAACGCAAAACAGGCATCGGCATGATCGAGACGACCGTCCCGCACCAGGCGGTGGGTCAGCTTGTCGCGCAGTGCATGCAAATGCAGCACATCGGAGGCGGCATATTCGAGCTGCGCCGGCGACAATTTTTCTGCTGCCCAGTCGGAGGATTGCTGCGCCTTGGAGATATCGACCTCAAGCATTTCCTTCAGATTGTCCTTCAGCCCGTGCCGGTCGGTATAGGTGCGGGTAAGGCGCGAGGCGATCTTGGTGCAGAAAACCGGCGTCGTGGTTACCCCGAAGGTGTGGAACAGAACGGCGATATCGAAGCGGCCATAGTGAAAAATCTTCTGCCGGGCGGGGTCGGCAAGCATGCGGGTGAGGTTTGGGGCCTCTTTCTGACCGGCAGCGATGCGGATGACGTCCGCCGTGCCGTCGCCTGGAGAAAGCTGTACGACGCAGAGACGGTCGCGGCGCGGCACCAGCCCCAGCGTTTCCGTATCGATTGCGATGGCGCCAAGGTAGCGTGCGGCATCTTCGGCGGAAATATCGCCTTCGTGATAACGGATGGTTGCTGCCATTGTCTTGCTCCGGGAATTTCCAGTTCGTTGCTCCGGCTATAACGGAAAGAGAGATTTGACGATACCGTTTTATAGGCCGTTCCAGCGCGCCTTGGCGCTTGCGTTTGCGAAAGTCTCCGGGTTAGTTTCGAGGAAATCCTGTTCCTCCAAATCGTATGAAATTCCCGATGACAAAGAAAATCTATCTCGCCGGGCCGGAAGTCTTCCTCCCGAATGCCCGTGAAATGCTCGACCTCAAGGCCGCGCTTGCGCGGGAAGCCGGTTTTACGCCGCTTTCGCCGGGCGATCTGGAAATTCCGCCGGCGGACACCAAAATCGGCCACGGTTGCAACATCAATGCCGTAGACGAGCAGATGATGCTGGAAGCGGATGCGGTCATCGCCAACCTCACGCCGTTTCGCGGCATCGCCGCGGATACGGGAACGAGCTACGAACTGGGATTCATGTGCGCGCTGGGCAAGCCGGTTTTCGCCTACACCAATGTCGCGGCCAATCACTTCACCCGCATCAAGGCGAGCTACGGCGGCGTTGCCGCCATCGATGAAACAGGCCGGTATCGCGGGCCGGATGGCCTGTCGATCGAGAATTTCGACATGGTCGACAATCTCATGCTGCATGGCGGGGTTTTGCGGCGCGGTGGCGTCGTCATCGTTGGCAATGCCCCCGAAGAGGCCCTGTACACCGATCTCGATGCCTACAAGCGCTGTCTGGCGGCGGCCGCTGAAAAATTATTGACATACTGATCCTGACAGAACGAATTTAGTGGAGACATCATCATGAGCGGTACCATCCTCATCACCGGCGCCACGTCCGGTTTCGGACAGGCCACGGCGCGGCGCTTCATCAAGGAAGGCTGGAAGGTCATCGGCACCGGTCGGCGGGCGGAACGGCTGGAGGCGCTGGGCCAGGAACTCGGCTCCGCCTTTCATGGCGTCGCCTTCGACATCACCGACGAGGACGCCACGCAAAAGGCGCTTACGGCCTTGCCGGAAGGCTTCCGGGACATCGATATTCTCGTCAATAATGCGGGGCTTGCGCTCGGCACCGCACCTGCGCCGCAGGTGCCGCTGAAAGACTGGCAGATCATGGTGAACACCAATATCACCGGTCTTTTGAACATCACCCACCATCTTTTGCCGACGCTGATCGACCGCAAGGGCATTGTCGTCAACCTCTCGTCGGTGGCCGCGCACTGGCCTTATGCGGGCGGCAACGTCTATGCCGGAACGAAAGCCTTCCTGCGGCAATTCTCGCTCGGGCTGCGCTCCGACCTGCATGGCAAGGGCGTGCGCGTCACCTCGATCGAACCCGGCATGTGCGAAACGGAATTCACGCTCGTGCGCACCGGTGGCAATCAGGACGCATCGGACAATCTCTATAAGGGCGTCAATCCGATCACGGCCGAGGATATCGCCAATACGATCCATTGGGTCGCCTCGCAGCCCAAACACATCAACATCAACAGCCTCGAACTCATGCCGGTCAACCAGTCCTTTGCCGGTTTTCAGGTGCATCGGGAAAGCTGATTTCTCAACGTTTTCTGTGGGAGTGCTAAAAAACAAAGCAGGAATTTTCGAGCTATGCAAAAATGCAATGCTGCATTGCGAGACTTGCTCTGTTAAAAATCGAAGATACCGCTATATTCAAATCATCGAAGCGACGCACTCCTCCTCCCAGTGTCGCTCGATGTGGATCGGTGGTACTCCTCCTCCCAATCACCGATCAAGTTTGAAGCCTGCCGCACCTCCTCCCGCGGCAGGCTTTTTCCTTTTCTGGGCTTTCTTTTTCGGATGTGTTTGGCGGTCGAGTTTCGGCGAGCGTGCCACGCTCGGACGGCATCCCGTTTCTCCCTTGAATTTCCGGGGGGATTTCATATTTTCCCGTCAAGGCGCTGATTGTTGAAATCGGACACGTATCGATCACGATTTCGTTATGTCTAGATGAATATGCACAGTTTTAGGGCGGTGCGTCGTGTTGGCCCATTGCTTAGGCCCCAGCCTGTGTTTAAGCATGGGCAAAAGAACGCTTGGGAGTTGCCGACACGCTTGTGTCTGTGCGCCTGAAAGCGGCGGGGAGAGAATGGCAGACTTTCAAGAGGCGCTGAAGCGGTTTCAGCCGATCGCGATTTCACCGATCGCTGAAGACGAATTGAGGTTGCGGTTGCGCGGCCTGCAAGCGCAAATGATCCAGCAAAATATCAAGGCGGTCTGGCTCGATGCATCATCGTCGCTGACCTATTATACCGGCCTGTCGCTTGGCCTTTCAGAGCGCATTCATGGCGCGCTGGTGCCGGCCGAGGGTGAACCGGTCTATGTCAGCCCGGCATTTGAGGAACCTAAGCTTCGGACAATGATCCGTATCGAGGGTGACGTCGCCGTCTGGGAAGAGGATGAAAGTCCCTTCGACCTGATGGCAAAGCGCGTCGAAGCTCTCGGCTGTCCCGGCCATCTTCTCGCCATCGATCCCGCCACTCCCTTTGTTTTCGCATCGGCCCTGATGCAGCGTCTGGAAGGCCGCGTGATTTCCGCCCAGCCGATGATCGTCGCCCAGCGGCAGGTCAAATCCGCAGCCGAGATCGCGATCATCCAGACGGCTATGGATGCGAGCTACGGCGTGCAGAAGGCCGTGTTCGAGGGGCTGCGTCCCGGCATTTCCACCACCGAAGTGGCTGATTTCGTTAATGCCGCACATATTGCGCTGGGCTTGAAGCCGCTTTTCGTGGCGGTGCAGTTCGGCGAGGCGACAGCCTATCCGCATGGCGTGCCCTATGCGCAGACGCTTGATGACGGTGACATGGTTCTGGTCGATCTCGGCGGCATTCTTCACGGCTATCGTTCTGACATCACCCGCACCTATGTGTTCGGCCAGCCGACGGAACGGCAGCGTTTTCTATGGAATGCCGAACGTGATGCGCAGGCTGCGGCCTTTGACGCGGCCCGGGTTGGTGCTGCCTGTTCGGATGTGGACAAGGCCGCGCGCGACAGCCTGAAAGCGGCCGGTTTCGGGCCGGATTATCAGGTTCCGGGCCTGCCGCATCGCACCGGCCACGGCCTTGGGCTGGATATTCACGAAGAACCCTATATCGTTGCAGGAAATGCCACGGCGCTTGAGCCGGGAATGTGCTTTTCAATAGAGCCGATGTTGTGCGTTTATGGGGAATGCGGCGTTCGCCTTGAGGATATAGCTTATATGACGGAGGCGGGACCACGCTGGTTCTGCCCGCCGGAAAAGAACCTCGACCGGCTGTTCCAGCCGGTCGCCGGGTAATTGGTCGGGAGGCACAGGACCGAACGGCGGCACAGTCTCTGTGTCGTCGCTGACCAGGACAGGTAGGCCCCTTGAAAAAGGGCCGCATAAACTCAGAAAAAGAGGGAAAGGACCACCAGATGAAAACGCTGACCCGCAGTTTGCTTATAGCCTCTGCGCTTGCGATGGCTTCCGCCGTGCCCGCCATGGCGAAGACCTTCGTTTATTGCTCCGAAGCATCGCCGGAAGGCTTCGATCCTTCGCCTTACACGGCCGGTGGCACCTTCGATGCCTCTGCGCATCCGGTCTACAACCGTCTGACCGAGTTCAAGAAGGGCACGACCGAAGTTGAGCCCGGCCTTGCCGAAAAGTGGGAAGTTTCGAGCAATGGCCTCGAATACACGTTCCACCTGCGCAAGGGCGTAAAGTGGCACTCCAATGAGAAGTTCACGCCGAGCCGCGATTTCAACGCCGATGACGTGATCTTCAGCTACAACCGCCAGGGTGATGCAAAGAACCCGTGGAACCAGTATATCGCAGGCATCACCTACGAATATTACAACTCCATGGAAATGCCGTCGCTGATCAAGGAAATCGTCAAGGTTGACGATTACACCGTCAAGTTCGTGCTGACGCGCCCGGAAGCGCCGTTCCTTGCCAATATCGCGATGCCTTTCGCTTCGATCGTTTCGAAGGAATATGCCGATACGCTTGATAAGGCCGGCACCAAGGAAGACTTCAACAACCTGCCGATCGGCACCGGTCCGTTCAAGTTCGTCGCCTATCAGAAGGACGCGGTTATCCGCTACCAGAAGAACGCCGACTACTGGGGTGAAGCTCCGAAGATCGACGATCTGATCTTCGCGATCACGCCTGATGCCGCCGTTCGCCTGCAGAAGCTGAAGGCCGGCGAATGCCACCTGATGCCTTATCCGGCTCCGGCTGATCTGGCCACCATCCGCGCCGACAAGAACCTCAAGCTCGACGAGCAGCCCGGTCTGAACGTCGCTTATTTCGCCTACAACACGACAGTTGCGCCTTTCGACAAGCCGGAAGTCCGCAAGGCGCTGAACATGGCGATGAACAAGCAGGCGATCATCGACGCCGTCTTCCAGGGTGCCGGCACTGTTGCCAAGAACCCGATCCCGCCGACGATGTGGTCCTACAACGACAGCATCAAGGACGATCCTTACGATCCGGACGCTGCCAAGAAGGCTCTCGAAGCCGCTGGCGTCAAGGATCTAACGATGAAGATCTGGGCGATGCCCGTTCAGCGTCCCTACATGCCGAATGCCCGCCGTACTGCCGAGCTGATCCAGTCGGATTTTGCGAAGGTAGGCGTCAAGGCCGAGATCGTCTCCTTCGAATGGGGTGAATACCTCAAGAAGTCGACCGAAGTGAATCGCGACGGTGCCGTCATCCTCGGCTGGACCGGCGACAACGGTGACCCGGATAACTTCATGGGCGTTCTGCTCTCCTGCGCCGCAACCGGCGAAGGCGGTGCAAACCGTGCTCAGTGGTGCAACAAGGAGTTCTCCGAACTGCTTTCCAAGGCGAAGCAGACCACGGACGTCGCTGAGCGCACCAAGCTTTATGAGCAGGCGCAGGTAATCTTCAAGGAACAGGCTCCGTGGGCGACGCTTGCGCACTCCACGCAGTTCGTTCCGATGTCCGCCAAGGTTTCCGGCTTCACCATGAGCCCGCTCGGCGACTTCACCTTCGAAAACGTCGACATCGCGGAATAATCCCAAACAACAGGACGCGCGGAAGAACTCAGGTCTTCCGCGCGTCTTTTCAGGACAAGACCATGATCCGGTTCATTTTCGGCAAACTTCTCTATCTCGTTCCGACATTTCTCGGGATTACCATCGTCGCTTTCGCCTTCGTGCGCGTCCTGCCCGGTGACCCCGTGCTGTTGATGGCAGGTGAGCGCGGCATTTCGCCCGAACGGCATGCGCAGCTTGCCGAACAGCTCGGCTTTAGCCAGCCCATCTGGCAGCAATATCTGCATTTTCTCGGACGGCTGCTTCAAGGCGATCTCGGCAATTCGCTGGTCACCAAGAAACCCGTTCTGACCGAGTTCCTGGCGCTCTTCCCCGCGACAGTCGAGCTTGGCCTCGTCGCCATCATCCTCGCGACCCTGATCGGTGTGCCGGTTGGCGTCATCGCCGCCATTCGCCGTGGCTCGTGGTTCGACCAGATCTCCATGACGACAGCGCTTGTCGGCTTCTCCATGCCGATCTTCTGGTGGGGCCTGCTGCTCATCATCATGTTCTCCGGCATCCTGCAATGGACGCCGGTTTCGGGCCGCATCTCGCTGATGTATTTCTTCCCCTCCGTCACCGGTTTCATGCTGATCGACAGCCTGATTTCGGGGCAGAAGGGCGCCTTCGCCTCGGCTTTGTCCCATCTCATCCTGCCATCGGTGGTGCTTGCCACCATTCCGCTGGCGGTCATTGCGCGCCAGACGCGCTCGGCCATGCTGGAAGTGCTGGGTGAGGATTACGTGCGCACCGCGCGTGCGAAAGGCATGTCGCCGTCGCGCGTCGTCGGCGTTCACGCATTGCGCAACGCCATGATCCCGGTCATCACCACCATCGGCCTGCAGATCGGCGTGCTGATGGCGGGTGCAATCCTGACCGAAACAATCTTTTCCTGGCCGGGCATCGGCAAGTGGATGATCGATTCCATCTCGCGCCGTGACTATCCGGTCGTGCAGAGCGGCCTGCTTCTGATCGCGGGTCTGGTGATGGTCGTCAACCTGCTTGTCGATCTGACCTATGGCCTCATCAATCCAAGGATCCGTCACAAATGAGCGATGTGACCACAATTCCGGGCGTCCGCCTTTCCGACGCCGCCATCCGCCGCCGGATGCTCGCCGATTTCTGGTTCTACTTCCGCCAGAACCGCGGCGCCGTCATCGGCCTTGCCGTTTTCGTTCTTCTGGTCCTGATCGCGGTTTTTGCAGCCGTGATTGCGCCGCATGACCCGACCCAGCAATATAGAGATGCTTTGCTCGTCCCGCCGGTCTGGCAGGATGGAGGCCGTGCCGCATTCCTGCTCGGCACCGATGCTGTCGGCCGCGACATGCTGTCCCGACTGATATATGGCGCGCAATATTCGCTGTTCATCGGCGTCGTCGTCGTTTCTATCGCCCTTGTCGGCGGCATCGTCATCGGTCTCGTCGCCGGCTTCTTCGGCGGCTGGGTGGACACGGTCATCATGCGCGTGATGGACGTCATCCTGGCATTTCCCTCGCTGCTTCTCGCACTGGTGTTGGTTGCGATCCTGGGTCCTGGATTGACCAATGCCATGATCGCCATCGCCATCGTCTACCAGCCGCATTTCGCGCGTCTGACACGCGCGGCCGTCATGAGCGAGCTTCGGCGTGAATACGTCACCGCCGCCCGAGTGGCGGGTGCGGGCAATTTCCGGCTGATGTTCAAGACCATCCTGCCGAACTGCCTTGCACCGCTGATCGTTCAGGCGACGCTTTCCTTCTCGTCCGCCGTTCTCGACGCGGCGGCTCTCGGCTTCCTCGGCATGGGCGCGCAGCCGCCCGCATCCGAATGGGGCACGATGCTGGCCGAAGCCCGCGAGTTCATCCTGCGCGCCTGGTGGGTTGTCACCCTTCCGGGCCTGACGATCCTCGTTTCGGTGCTCGCCATCAACCTGATGGGTGACGGGCTGCGTGATGCGCTCGATCCCAAACTGAAGCGGAGCTAAGCGATGAGCCTGCTGAAAATCAAGAACCTCACCGTCAAGTTCGCCACCGCCACCGGCGCGTTCACGGCCGTCGACGGCATCGACGTCTCCGTGGACAAGCATGAAGTGCTGGCCATCGTCGGTGAGTCCGGTTCCGGTAAGTCGGTATCCATGCTCGCCGTGATGGGGCTTTTGCCCGATACGGCGACGATCACGGCCGACGAGATGATCTTCGACGGTATAAACCTGCTGGCCATGTCGCCGCAGGAGCGCCGCAAGCTGATCGGCCGTGAGATCACCATGATCTTCCAGGAGCCGGTCGCCTCGCTCAACCCGTCCTTTACGGTCGGTTTCCAGATCGAGGAGGTGCTGCGCCTCAATCTCGGCATGAGCGGGTCCGCTGCGCGGGCGCGGGCGTTGGAGCTGTTCCGGTCTGTCGGCATTCCCGAGCCGGAAACCAAGCTCAATGCCTATCCGCACCAGATGTCCGGCGGCCAATGCCAGCGCGTGATGATCGCCATCGCGATCGCCTCCAAACCACGCCTGCTGATCGCCGACGAGCCGACCACCGCACTCGACGTGACGATCCAGAAACAGATCCTCGACCTGCTGATGGACCTGCAGGAAGAATACGGCATGGCGCTGATCCTCATCACCCATGACATGGGTGTCGTGGCCGAAACCGCAGACCGCGTGGTCGTGCAATATAAGGGTCGCAAGATGGAGGAGGCGGATGTGCTGAGCCTGTTCGAGGCCCCGCAGCATCCCTATACCAAGGCATTGCTTTCCGCGCTTCCGGAACATGCGACAGGCGACCGCCTGCCCACGGTTTCCGACTTCTTCGGCAAGGAGGGCGTTCAATGAGCATCGTTGTCGAAGGTAAGGGAATTACCCGCCATTATCACGTTCCGGGCGGATTATTCGGCGGTGCAAAGACCGTTCAGGCGTTGAAAGGCATCGATTTTGCTGTCGAGCGCGGCAAGACGCTCGCAATCGTTGGCGAATCCGGTTCCGGCAAATCGACGCTTGCGCGCATCATCGCGCTGATCGACCCGGCATCCGGCGGCGAGTTGAAGATTGACGGTAACCCCGTCGATATCGCCAAGCGTCGTCCCGGCACGGACATGCGCTCCAAGGTCCAGATGGTGTTCCAGAACCCCTATGGCAGCCTCAATCCACGCCAGAAGGTTGGCGACGTGCTGATGGAGCCGCTCGTCATCAACACCAAGATGCCGGCGTCCGAGCGTCGTGAGCGGGCCGAAGCCATGCTGGTGAAGGTCGGATTGGGTCCTGAACACTTCAACCGCTATCCGCATATGTTCTCGGGCGGCCAGCGCCAGCGTATCGCGATTGCGCGGGCACTGATGCTCAATCCCGCACTGCTGGTGCTGGACGAACCGGTCTCCGCACTCGATCTTTCGGTGCAGGCGCAGGTGCTGAACCTTCTGAGAGACCTTCAGGAAGAGTTTGAGCTGACCTACGTCTTCGTCAGCCACGATCTTTCCGTGGTCCGGTATATCGCCGATGACGTTATGGTCATCTCGAAGGGCGTGGCCGTGGAGCAGGGCACGCGCGAGGAGCTGTTCGCCGATCCGAAGCATGCCTATACGCGTCAGCTTTTTGCTGCCACACCGATAACGGATGTGGATGCCATCCGCGCCCGCGTGGAGCGCCGCAAAGCTGCACGGCAGGCCGCTACGGTTTGAGCTAGACGATCGAACGATGAATAAGTGGGGCAGGCCGGATTTCCGGCCTGTTCTTTTTTAGGAGGCGGCCGAAGGTGCGCCGGAAAGCAGTTGCTTCCCTAACATCCTAACAGATCAAGCCGCTGCCTCCCTGAGCAGGCGGACCTGCCGCAGCGTGTTCTGCCGGCTGCGTTCCAGATGCCTCCACAGGGCGTCGACGATCTGGGCCTTGCTGCGGGCAGCGATAGCATCGGCAATATTCTGGTGTTCTTCGACGGAGCGCGCGTAATCCCCGAGGATCGACACAAAAACCGTATGGGTCTGGTCGAGAATGCGCTCATGCGTGCCGGAAATGACCGGAATGCGCGCGGCCGAAACAAGGGCCGTGTGAAAGCTGCGATCGTGGAAAAGCGCCTTGGAGAGATCGTCCAGCGACGCGCTTTTGGCGAATTCGCGGTGTTTCGCAAGGCTTTCCAAAAGCTGCGCATGCAGGGCCTCGTCCAGTTGCCCGGCGTCGAACGCCACTTCCACAGCGCCTTTTTCCAGCAGCATTCTGGCGGCGTAGAGTTCCTCGACATCCTCCACGGTGAAGTCGCGCACCACCATGCCGCGCCGTGAGGAATTGATCACCAGCCCGTCTGCTTCGAGCTTCAGGCAGGCTTCCTTGACCGGCGTGGGGCTGATGCCGAGATCGGTGGCAAGCTCGTTGGGCAGCAGCCGTTCGCCGCCCCGTAATCTGCCACTGACGATGCGCGCACGTAGTTCCTGATGCGCCTGTTCGGCGAGTGTGACTTTGACCAGCGTGTTCATGGCGGCATCATCGCCCAGCTTCGCAAGACAGGCAATGCTCGAATATTAAAAATAAAAAATTTTTTATTTTACAATGCTCGTTTTTGCTTTAGCTCTATCCGTCATCGGAAGCCGGCTGCTGGAGGAGGGTGGTCGGGCAACCCCTTAGTTTTCATCTCCTGCGGTTAATGATCGTGGGACGATGGCGAGATTCCGTCTGTTGTTCGGCGGCGCTTCGACAAGGGGCTTCCGTTTATTCCTCCCCTAAAGACCGCTCAAGCGTTGAGGAATTGACCGATCATGAAAATTACCGCTGTCGAACCTTTCATCCTGCATCTGCCGCTGACATCGGATTCCATTTCCGATTCCACCCACAGCATCACCCATTGGGGCGTCGTCGGCGCAAAAATCACGACGAGTGACGGTCTCGAGGGCTACGGCTTTACCGGCACCCATGCGCATCTGGCATCCGACAGGCTGATCACATCCTGTATCAGCGATTGTTATGCGCCCTTGCTGGTGGGAGAGGATGCCTCTGATCATTCGAGGCTCTGGACGAAGCTTGCCCGTTATCCCGCGCTGCAATGGGTCGGCCGGGCGGGCATCACACATCTGGCGCTGGCTGCGGTTGACGTGGCGCTCTGGGATCTGAAGGCGAAAAAGGCCGGTGTGCCGCTCTGGCAGTATCTCGGCGGCGCGCATACCGCAGGGGTGGAAGCCTATAATACCGATATAGGTTGGCTGTCCTTCAACCTCGAAAATCTGCTGGCGGGCAGCGCCAGGGCGGTGGAGGAAGACGGGTTCACCCGCCTGAAACTCAAGGTCGGGCATGACGATCCGAATATCGACATCGCGCGCCTCGCCGCCGTTCGCAAACGTGTCGGCTCTTCCGTCAGGATTGCGATTGACGGTAACGGCAAGTGGGATCTGCCGACTTGCCAGCGCTTCTGCGCGGCGGCGAAAGATCTGGATATCTACTGGTTCGAGGAGCCGCTCTGGTATGACGATGTGACCAGCCATGCGCGGCTGGCGCGGAACACGTCCATTCCCATTGCTCTCGGTGAGCAGCTTTATACGGTGGATGCGTTCCGGTCATTCATCGATGCGGGTGCCGTTGCCTATGTCCAGCCGGATGTGACCCGGCTTGGCGGCATAACCGAATATATTCAGGTCGCCGATTTAGCACTCGCCCATCGCCTGCCTGTCGTGCCGCATGCCGGAGAGATGAGCCAGGTGCATGTGCATCTGAGCTACTGGCATCCGGCCTCGACCATTCTCGAATATATTCCGTGGATCAAGGATCATTTCGAAGAACCGATCCATGTTCGCGATGGCGTTTACAAGCGGCCGGAGCATCCGGGCGCCAGCACCACGCCTCTGGCCGAAAGCATCGCCCGTTATGGCAAATCGGTAAATTGAACAGCGGCGGCGCATGAAAATGCGCCGCCTTCCTTCATTTCAAGGGCCTAACGCCAGCCGAGTGCGGGAGCCACCTGCTTGAGGATCGTCTCGATCACATGGGCGTTGTAGTCGACGCCCAGCTGGTTCGGCACGGTCAAAAGCAGCGTGTCGGCCTCGGCGATGGCTTTGTCGGTTTTCAGCTGTTCGATCAGCGCTTCAGGCTCGGCGGCATAGCTGCGACCGAAGATCGCGCGCGTCTTGTCGTCGATATAGCCGACCTTGTCGTCACTCTCGTTGCCGTAACCGAAATAGGACCGGTCGCGATCGTTGACGAGGGCGAAGATGCTGCGGCTGACCGACACGCGCGGTTCGCGGGCGTGTCCGGCCTCTTTCCAGGCAGCGCGGAAGGCGCGGATCTGTTCTGCCTGCTGGACATGGAAGGGTTGGCCCGTTTCATCCGTTTTCAGGGTAGAACTTTGCAGGTTCATGCCAAGCTTTGCCGCCCAGACTGCTGTTGCATTGGAGCTGGAACCCCACCAGATGCGCTCGCGCAGCCCTTCGGAATGCGGCTCCAGCCGCAGAAGGCCGGGCGGGTTCGGGAACATCGGTCGCGGGTTCGGCTCGGCGAAACCTTCACCCTTCAGAAGCTGGAGGAAGACCTCGGTATGCTGGCGTGCCATGTCCTCTTCGGTCTGGCCCTCGGCCGGGCGATAACCGAAGTAACGCCAACCGTCGATCACCTGCTCCGGCGAACCGCGGCTGATGCCGAGTTGCAGGCGTCCACCGGCGATGAGATCGGCTGAACTTGCATCTTCCGTCATGTAGAACGGGTTTTCATAACGCATGTCGATGACGCCGGTGCCGATCTCGATGCTTTTTGTTCTGGCGCCAACGGCGGCGAGCAGCGGGAAGGGCGATCCCAGCTGGCGGGCGAAGTGGTGCACGCGGAAATAGGCGCCGTCGGCTCCCAGTTCTTCCGCCGCGACGGCAAGGTCTATCGATTGCAGCAGGGTGTCCGCAGCCGAGCGGGTCTGCGACTGGGGCGAGGGCGTCCAGTGTCCGAAGGATAGAAATCCGATCTTTTTCATGATGACCTTCCAAATGTTGGCGGATGCCGGCTATCTCAACCGGCATCGTTGTTGTCAGTCATATAAGGAACAGCGCGGATTCTCCAATCCGCCGCCCGTAGACACGGTGTCGCCGAAATGTGAACGACTGATGTTTCAGGCAATCGTCTTGCGGTCGCGGATGAAGAGGTTTTCGTGGGCGCGCGCCGTAGTGAGAATGAAATCCATCAGCGAGCGCACGCGCGGCACATTGGCAAAGTCCTGATGGCTCGTCAGCCAGTAACCCCGCCGCAGTTCCACTTCACTGGCAAGCACCATCTGCAGGTCCGGGAAGCGCGCGGCGATGAAATTCGGCAATATGCAGAGGCCACGGCCGCTGAGGGTGGCGGTAAGCTGCGCGAAAATGCTTGATGACTGGAAGTTGGGCCGCAGGCCGGGCCACACGTCGCGCATATAATCGAGGCCGGGCGAGAAGATCAGGTCCTGTACGTAGCCGATGAAGAAATGATCGGGCAAATCCTCGCGCCGGGTGATTTTCGGGTGGCTGGCGAGATAGGAGCGCGATGCGTAGATATGCAGCGTATAGTCGATGATCTGTTCGTTGATGTAGGGACCGGCTTTCGGCGGGTCGAGCGTGACCGCCACATCCGCCTCTTTCCTCGATAGAGCCATGATCTGCTGGATGGTCACCATCTCCACCATGATGTGAGGATGGGTGATGGCGAAGTCCTTCAGCCTTTCCACGAAGAAAAAATTGGAAAAACCCTCCGGTGCGCTGAGTCGCACGACGCCGCGCAGCAGGCTGCCGCTTTCGGAAATATCCGATTGCAATCTTTCCGCTTCCGCCTCGATCCGCTCGACGGTATCGACGAGTCGCCGCCCGACGGTCGTCAGTTCGTAACCGCGCGGGTTTCGCTCGAACAGCTTGGTTTTAAGCGAGAATTCCAGCCGGTCGATGTGGCGGGAGACGGTGGCGTGGCTGGTGCGCAGGCTTCGGGCCGCCGATGAGAGTTGCCCGGTGCGGGCCACCGCCAGAAAATATTGCAGGTCGTCCCAGGTAAAAGGGGTGGCCAATTTTGTCTCCCATTGCGAGTTCTGTTCAAAAATGAACAGTTCCTGTTCGCAATTTGATGATGCCCCGCTCTTGTGTCAACGGCCGAATTCGAGAAGTCTAAACAAGGAGGCGTTGCTTTGAGGAGGGCGGCGCGACCGTTTTGATGCAACATCCGGGAGACAGTCGCCACGCGGCTTCGTTCACCGTTGCACAGACCTATCTGAGGCTCGCAATCATCTCTGGGAGGAGAAGTCATGCGCAAGAGTATCATTTTATCCACGGCCATGGCGTTGGCCGCCGGCACCGCCGCCTATGCTGCCGATATTTCGGACGGCAAGGTCAAGATCGGCATCCTGAACGACCAGTCGGGCGTCTACGCCAACTTCGGCGGCAAATACTCTTACGAGGCCGCAAAGATGGCGGTTGAGGATTTCGGCGGCAAGGTGCTGGGTGCGCCGGTTGAGGTAGTGACCGCCGATCACCAGAACAAGGCGGACGTCGCCTCCAACATCGCCCGGCAATGGTACGACACCGAACAGGTCGATTCGATCATGGAACTGACCTCGTCGTCGGTGGGCCTGGCCGTACAGGCGCTCTCCAAGGACAAGAAAAAGATCACCATCAACACCGGCGCAGCAACCACCGAGCTGACCGGCAAACAATGCAGCCCCTATGGTTTCCACTGGGCCTACGATACCTATTCGCTGGCGGTCGGCACGGGTGGCGCACTGGTGAAGCAGGGCGGCGACAGCTGGTTCTTCCTCACCGCCGACTATGCCTTCGGTTATTCGCTGGAAGAAAACACGGCCAACTTCGTCAAGGCCAATGGCGGCAAGGTGCTGGGCTCCGTGCGCCATCCGTTGGCGACGACGGATTATTCCTCCTTCCTGTTGCAGGCGCAATCATCAGGCGCGAAGGTCATCGGGCTTGCAAATGCCGGTCTCGATACCTCCAACGCCATCAAGCAGGCGGCTGAATTCGGCATCGTGGCGGGCGGCCAGCGGCTTGCGGCCCTTCTCTTCACGCTTGCCGAAGTGCACGGCCTCGGTCTGGAAGCGGCCCAGGGCCTGACGCTGACGGAAGGGTTCTATTGGGACCGCGACGATGAATCGCGCAAATTCGGCGAACGTTTCAAGGAACGCACCGGCGCCATGCCGAACATGGTGCATGCCGGCACCTATTCCGCCGTGCTGCATTATCTGAAAGCCATCGATAAGGCCGGCACCGATGATGCCGATGCCGTGGCCAAGGCCATGAAGGAAATGCCTGTTAACGACGTGTTCTCGAAGGATGGCCATGTGGCCGCCAACGGCCGCATGATCCACGACATGTATCTCATGGAAGTGAAGAAGCCGGATGAGAGCAAGCAGCCGTGGGACTATTACAAGGTGCTTGCCACGATCCCCGGCAAGGAAGCCTTCATGGACCCCGCAAAAAGCGGCTGCCCGCTGGTAACGCAGTAAAAGGGGAAAACTTCATGTCGATCGCTCCAGCCCTTGCCGGGCAGGCGGAACCCCGCGTCGTGCTTTCGGCGCGCGGTCTCTCCAAGACCTTCGGCGCATTCGCGGCCGTGAAGAACGTCGATCTCGACGTCCACCATGCCCGCGTGCATGCGCTTATCGGTCCGAACGGCGCCGGCAAAACCACGGTCTTCAACCTGTTGACCAAGTTTCTCCAGCCGACGGGCGGGGCGATCACCTTCATGGGAACGGATATAACAAGAACGCCACCGGACAAGGTGGCGCGGCTTGGCCTCGTGCGGTCTTTCCAGATATCGGCAGTGTTTCCGCATCTGACGGTTCTGGAAAACGTGCGGGTGGCGTTGCAGCGGCCGAACAACCTTGCAACGCAGTTCTGGCTGCCGCTGTCATCGCTCGACGGGCTCAATGCACGCGCCGAGGAGCTGATCGCAATGGTTGGCCTGACACGGGAAAAACATGCACTTGCGGCCGATCTTTCCTATGGCCGCAAGCGGGTTCTGGAAATCGCAACCACGCTTGCACTCGATCCCAAGGTTCTGCTGCTTGACGAGCCGATGGCCGGCATGGGTGGCGAGGATGTCGCGCATGTCGCCGATCTCATCCGTGAAGTGGCCAAGACACGCGCGGTGCTGATGGTGGAACACAATCTGAAAGTCGTGGCGGATATCTGCCATCACGTCACGGTTCTGCAGCGGGGCGAAATTCTGGCGGAGGGCGATTATGCCGCCGTTTCCGCCGATCCGCGTGTGCGAACGGCCTATATGGGCACGGAGGAGGCTTGATATGGCGGCAATGCTTGAGGTCTCCAATCTGAAATCCTGGTACGGCGAAAGCCAGGCGCTGCACGGCGTCGATCTGACCGTCGGCGAAGGTGAAACAATCACCATTCTCGGGCGCAACGGTGTGGGCAAGACCACGACGCTGCGCACCATCATGGGCATTATCCGCAACCGCAAGGGTGTGATCAAGCTCGGCGGCAAGGATCTGATGCCAGTGCCGCTGCATCGCACGGCGAAATACGGCCTCGGTTTCGTGCCGGAAGAGCGCGGTATTTTCGCGACGCTGAGCGTCGAGGAGAACCTGAAACTGCCGCCCGTCGTCGCGTCCGGCGGCATGACGCTCGATGAAATCTACGAGTTGTTTCCCAATCTTTACGAACGCCGCACCAGCCCCGGCACCAAGCTTTCCGGCGGCGAGCAGCAGATGCTTGCCATGGCGCGAATCTTACGCACCGGGGTCAAGGTTCTTCTGCTCGACGAGCCGACCGAAGGGCTTGCGCCTGTTATCGTGCAGCGCATCGGCGAAGTACTGAAAACACTGAAAAGCCGCGGGATGACGATTGTTCTGGTCGAGCAGAATTTCCGTTTCGCAAGCCGCATCGCGGACCGTTTCTACCTGATGGATCATGGCCAGATGGTTAGCAATTTTCCGGTGGGCGAGCTTTCCGACCGCATGGGCGAACTCAATAAAGTGCTGGGGGTTTAACGATGACGATGCTCTTCGGCGTTCCAATTCAGGCCCTGCTCGGGCAATTGCTGATAGGCCTTATCAACGGGTCGTTTTATGCGCTGCTATCGCTCGGCCTTGCCGTCATTTTCGGCCTGCTGCGCGTCATCAATTTTGCCCATGGCGCGCAATATATGCTCGGCGCTTTCGTCGCCTTTCTCGGCCTGCAATATTTCGGCATCAATTTCTGGTGGGCGCTGGTGGTGACGCCGCTTGTCGTCGCACTTTTCGGCGCCATCGTTGAACGTCTCATGCTGTCGCGACTTTATGATCTTGATCCGCTCTACGGGCTGCTCTTCACCTTCGGTCTGGCGCTGGTGGTGGAAGGCACTTTCCGCTGGCTTTATGGCGCTGCGGGTCAACCCTATTCGGTTCCGCGCGAGCTTGCCGGCGGCACCAATCTCGGTTTCATGTTCCTGCCGAACTATCGCGCTTTTGTCGTCGTCATCTCGCTTGTCGCCTGCATCGCCACCTGGGCGCTGATCGAAAAGACGAGGCTCGGCTCCTATCTGCGCGCGGCGACGGAAAACCCGACGCTGGTGCAGGCTTTCGGCATCAACGTGCCGGTGCTTCTGACGCTGACCTACGCGTTGGGTGCGGGCCTTGCCGGTTTTACCGGCGTGCTTGCAGCGCCGATCTATCAGGTCTCGCCGCTGATGGGCACCAACCTCATCATCGTTGTCTTCGCCGTCGTCGTGGTTGGCGGCATGGGCTCGATCATGGGCGCCATCGTCACCGGTTATATGCTGGGTATCGCCGAAGGCCTGACCAAGGTGTTCTACCCGGAAGCGTCCAACATCGTCATCTTCGTCATCATGGCCTTTGTGCTGCTCATCCGCCCCGCCGGACTTTTCGGAAAGGACGCCTGATATGTCCAAAGCCACCCATAGCCCCACTGCCGGTGCAATGCCGCAGGCACAAGTCTCAACGACCGCCGGAACCATCAAGACCGTGCTCATTCTGGCAGGTCTTGCCGTGCTGATCGCCGCGCCGATGTTCGTTTATCCGATCTTTCTGATGAAGCTGCTGTGCTTCGCGCTGTTTGCCTGCGCCTTCAATCTGCTGATCGGCTACACCGGGCTGCTGTCCTTCGGCCATGCGGCATTTTTCGGCGGTGCTGCCTATTTCACCGCCTATTCGGTGAAGGAATGGGGCGTGACGCCGGAAATCGGCCTTGTGATCGGCATGGCGGGTGCAGCCCTTCTCGGCCTCGTTATCGGCTTTTTCGCCATTCGTCGTCAGGGCATCTATTTCGCCATGATCACGCTGGCACTGTCGCAGATGTTCTATTTCTTCTGCCTTCAGGCGCCGTTTACCCATGGTGAGGATGGCTTGCAGGGCGTGCCGCGCGGCCATCTCTTCGGCCTTCTCGATCTCAATGCGCCGCTGAACATCTACTACACGGTGCTGGCCTTTTTTGTGCTGGCACTTCTCGTCATCTGGCGTTTCGTCAACTCGCCCTTCGGCATGATCCTGAAATCCATCCGCGAGAACGAGCAGCGCGCCATTTCACTCGGCTACAGCGTGCAGCGCTACAAGCTCGGCGCCTTCGTCATGTCGGCGGCGCTTGCCGGTCTTGCGGGTGGCCTGAAGGCGCTGGTCTTCCAGTTCGCAACCCTGACCGACGTGGCCTGGCAGATGTCGGGCGAGGTGATCCTGATGACCCTGCTTGGCGGTATCGGCACCATGATCGGCCCGATTTTCGGCGCGGGTCTCGTCGTCGCGCTGCAGAACTACCTCGCAACATCGGATTTTCCCGTCACCATCATTACCGGCCTCGTTTTTATGGCCTGCGTTCTGGTGTTCCGGCGTGGTTTGATCGGTGAGTTTTACGCTTCGCGGCTGGGACGAAAACTAGGGTTCCAGCACCGCAGCTAAAAGTCTTTTTAAAACAAGCAAAAGGCATCCTCTGCGCCCCGGACGGCGCGGCAAGGGCGCCGCATGGAGAAGAGCATGGGCGAATATGACTATATCGTCATCGGAGCGGGGAGTGCCGGATGCGTTCTCGCCAACCGCCTTTCGAAAGACCCGAACAACCGCGTCCTGCTGCTGGAAGCGGGCGGCAACGATAATTATCACTGGATCCATATTCCGGTCGGTTATCTCTATTGCATCAACAATCCGCGCACCGACTGGTGTTTCAAGACGGCGGAGGAGCCGGGGCTTAACGGTCGCTCGCTGATCTATCCGCGCGGCAAGGTTCTGGGCGGCTGCTCCTCGATCAATGGCATGATCTATATGCGTGGCCAGGCGCGCGACTATGACGTCTGGCGCCAGCTTGGCTGCGAAGGCTGGGGGTGGAACGACATCCTGCCCTATTTCCTGAAATCGGAAGATTTTTATCGCGGCAAGAGCGATGCGCATTCCTCCGGTGGCGAATGGCGGGTGGAGAAGGCGCGCGTGCGCTGGGATGTGCTGGATGCCTTTCAAAAAGCGGCGGGTGAAGCGGGCATCCCCGCGACCGAGGATTTCAACCGCGGCGACAATGAGGGGGCCGGCTATTTCGATGTCAACCAGCGGTCCGGCTGGCGCTGGAACACGGCCAAGGCCTTTCTGAAGCCGGTGCTTGCCCGCAAGAACCTGACGGTTTTGACCAAGGCCCATGTCAAGCGTCTCGTCATCGAAGAAGGCCGGGTAACCGGCGTCGAGTTCCACCATGACGGTGTTTTGAAAAAGGCGCGTGCGCGGCGCGAGACAGTGCTTTCCGCCGGTGCGGTCGGTTCGCCGCATGTTCTGGAGCTTTCCGGTGTCGGCCGTGGCGATGTGCTGCAGGCCGCCGGCATCGATACGGTGACAGAAGTTCAGGGCGTGGGCGAGAACCTGCAGGACCATCTGCAATTGCGCATGGTCTACAAGGTTTCCGGCGTTCTGACCTTGAATGAAAGGGCCTCGACCCTGTTCGGCAAGGCAAGGATCGGCCTTGAATATGCGCTGACTCGCTCCGGGCCGATGTCGATGGCGCCGAGCCAGCTGGGTGTCTTCACCCGCTCATCGCCGGAAAAGGAAACCGCTGATCTGGAATATCATGTCCAGCCGGTTTCGCTCGACAAGTTTGGCGATCCGGTTCACACTTTTCCGGCCATCACGGCAAGTGTCTGCAATCTGCGGCCGGAAAGCCGAGGCTCGGTGCATGTGAAAGGACCGGATTTCGCCATGCAGCCGGAAATCCGCCCGAACTATCTGTCTACCGAAGGCGACCGCCAGGTTGCCATCGATTCCATGCGGCTGACACGCCGCATCGTCGCCCAGCCCGCCTTTGCCCGGTTCAAGCCGCAGGAATATCGGCCCGGCCCGTCTTTTGAAAACGACAGTGATCTGGCTCGCGCTGCGGGCGATATAGGCACGACTATATTCCACCCCGTCGGCACGCTTCGTATGGGATCGGATATGGAAAGCGTTGTCGATACGCGACTGAAATTCCGCAAGCTTGCAGGACTGCGCGTTGCGGACGCGTCGATCATGCCGAGGATCACGTCCGGAAATACCAATTCACCAACGATCATGATTGCCGAAAAGGCTGCCGACATGATCCTTGCGGATAATCGTTGAGAGGAGCGCTCCCATGAAGACCGTCGCTTTTATCGGACTTGGACATATGGGCCTGCCGATGGCAGCCAATCTCGTCAAGGCGGGCTTTACCGTCAGGGGGTTCGATCTGTCCGAAACCTGCTGTACGGCGGCGCGGGAGGCAGGCATCCCCGTCGCGGCGGATGCTGACGAAGCCACGGATGCGGCGGAGGTGATCATCACCATGTTGCCAAAGGGCGAACATGTCGTTTCGGTTTATGGTGATCTTGCCCGAAAGGTCTCTGCCGGCACGCTGCTTGTCGATTGCTCGACGGTGGATATGGAAAGTGCCCTGAAGGCGCACGAACTGGCCGCAGCCGCCGGTTGCCCCTCGGTCGATGCCCCGGTCTCCGGCGGTACGGGCGGGGCCGCCGCCGGTACATTGACCTTCATGTGCGGTGGCGAGACGCAAGCCTTTTCGGCGGCAAAACCGGTGCTGGAGGCGATGGGCAAGAAGATCGTCCATTGCGGCAAGGGCGGTAACGGGCAGGCGGCCAAGATCTGCAACAACATGATCCTCGGCATTTCCATGATTGCGGTTTCCGAGGCCTTCGTGCTGGGTGAAAGGCTCGGCCTTTCGCATCAGGCGCTGTTCGATGTCGCTTCCACCTCCTCCGGCCAATGCTGGTCGCTCACCACCTATTGCCCGGTGCCGGGGCCGGTGCCGACATCGCCCGCCAACAAGGACTACCAACCGGGTTTCGCCGCAGCACTGATGCTGAAGGATCTGAAGCTTTCGCAGGCGGCGGCAAACGGAACCGGGGCCTCCACTCCGCTCGGTGCTGCGGCATCGGCCCTCTATGAAAACTTCGTCGACGAGGGCGGTGGCGCGCGTGATTTCTCCGCCATTGTCGAAATGCTGCGCGGGGGCGAGGCATGATGGACGCCACGCCGTCGGATATTCTGTGGGTGCCGCCAAGGGAAAGACTGGAGTGCTCGTCGCTTTTCGCCTTCGCCGCAAGAACTGCGCCGCTGCACGGGTTTGCGGCCGATGACTATCCCGGCCTGCTGCGCTGGTCTATCGATGCGCCGGAAGCGTTTTACGATGCGCTGTGGGATGAACTCGGGATCATCGGCACGCGCGGCGAAAAGGCGTTCAAGTCAGGTGCGACGATGCGCGAAGCAGAGTTTTATCCGGGCGCGAGGCTGAATTATGCCGAAAATCTGCTGCGCGATGCTGATGAGCGGCTGGCCATCATTGCCCATCGCGACGATGGGACAAGGCGCGAGATAAGCCGCAGACAGCTTTATGAGCATGTCTCCCGTCTGGTGCAGGCGCTCGTCCATGCGGGCGTGAAGGAAGGTGACCGCGTCGGGGCCATCGTCACCCATGATATCGAGGCGATTGTCAGCTATCTGGCGGTAGGCGCCATCGGGGCCATCTGGTCGTCCTGCTCGCCGGATTTCGGCCCGGCGGGAGCCTCCGACCGGCTATCGCAGATCGATCCGAAAATCCTCATCGCCGTGCCGGAATATGGTTATGCCGGCAAGCGCATCGATGTCGGTCCGACCATCCGCGCGGTGGCGGAAAACGCTGCGCCTCAAAAGATCGTGTTGATCGGCGACGTCGTTCCCGCCAGCCTTTCCGATCTCGGCTGCGTAACGTTGCATGATTTCGTGACACCCTTTGAGCCGGGTGAAATCGCCTTCAACCGGCTGCCGGTCAAAGCGCCGCTGGCGATCCTTTATTCCTCCGGCACGACAGGCAAGCCGAAATGCATCACCCATTCTGGTGGTGGATTGCTTCTTCAGCACATGAAGGAACAGAAGCTGCAATGCGATATCAGGCAAGGGGAGCGTTTCTTCTACTTCACCACCTGCGGCTGGATGATGTGGAACTGGCAGGTGTCCGGTCTGGCGCTTGGCGCAACGCTTGTGACCTATGACGGCAACCCCGGTTATCCCAACCCTGCGCGGCTGATCGATCTCATCGACGCCGAACGGATCGCCACCTTTGGAACCTCAGCCAAATTTATCGACGCCTGCCTGAAGGCCGGGCTAAAGCCGCGCGAAAGCCACCATCTTTCATCGCTCAGGACGATCCTTTCCACCGGCTCGCCGCTCATCCCGCAATCCTTCGATTATATCTATCGCGACTGGAAGGCCGACGTGCATCTTGCCTCCATTTCCGGAGGCACTGATATCTGCGCCTGTTTCCTCGGCGGCAATCCGCTGCAACCCGTTCATCGCGGCGAATTGCAGGGCGCGATGCTGGGTATGGATATCGATACGCTGGATGATGAAGGGCACTCGGTTCACGGCGTTGCCGGCGAACTCGTCTGCCGCAATGCCCATCTGTCCATGCCGGTCAAATTCTGGGGCGATGAGGATGGTTCGCGGTATCAGGCCGCCTATTTCGATCGGTTCCCCGGCATCTGGGCGCATGGCGATTTTGCCGAAATGCGTCCATCCGGTGGATATGTCATCCATGGCAGGTCGGACACAACGCTCAATCCCGGCGGGGTTCGCATCGGTACGGCGGAAATATATCGCCAGGTGGAAACCGTGCCGGAGGTCGAGGAGGCGATTGCCGTCGGGCAGGATTTCGACGGCGACCAGCGGGTTATCCTCTTCGTGCGCCTGAAAGTCGGGGCTGAGCTGACGGAGGCGCTGGAAAAGACCATTCGCACTCGCATCCGCTCGGGCGCCACGCCGCGGCATGTTCCAGCAAGGATCATCGCCGTCAGCGCCATTCCCCGCACCCGCTCGGGCAAGATTTCCGAAATTGCTGTTCGTGACACCATCCATGGCCGACCGGTGAAAAACGTCGATGCGCTCGCCAATCCCGAAGCGCTCGATCTTTTCCGCAACCTACCGCAGCTGAAGGATTAGGCCGATGGAGGATCAACCGAAAACCGTTCTGGTCACGGGTTCCACCAGCGGCATTGGGCTTGCCATCGCCAAGCGTTTTGCCGAGGCGGGATTTCTGGTCGCCGTCCATGGCATAGAGACGCCGGAGGAAGCGACGCAGGCTCTGGAAATGGTTGCGAAGGTGGCGCGGCACAGGCCGGTCTATTTTTCCGCTAATCTCGCGAAATATGAGGAAAGCGCGCATCTGCCGGACACCGTTATCGCCGAGTTCGGTCACATCGATGTGCTCGTCAATAATGCCGGCATCCAGAAGGTTGCGCCGATTGACGAGTTCGATTTCGCCGATTTCTCCCGCATCGTCGCCATCTCGCTCGACAGCGCTTTTCATACGATCCATGCGGCGCTGCCCGGTATGAAGGAAAGGGGCTGGGGGCGCATCGTCAATATCGCTTCCGCGCATGGGTTGCGTGCCTCACCCTTCAAGGCGCCTTACGTGGCGAACAAACATGCCGTGGTGGGCCTGACAAAAAGCGTGGCGTTGGAGGTGGCCGAACTCGGCATTACCTGCAACGCCATCTGCCCCGGCTACGTCTGGACGCCGCTCGTTGCCACGCAGGTCGCCGATCAGGCGCGGGTGCACGGCATGAGCGAGGAGGATGTGGTGAAGAAGGTGATACTTGCGCCACAGCCGACGCGGCGTTTCGTGCAACCGGAGGAAGTGGCGGAAATGGCGCTTTATCTCTCCGGCGATATGGCCCGTTCCATCACCGGCACGACCATTTCCATTGATGGCGGCTGGACCGCGAAATAATTCCGGAGCACTCGTCTTTAGCGAACCATCTCGCCTTCTTCCGGTATTGTTAGGCGATTTCAATACTGTATAGTTTTCGTGGACGGCGGGGGTCCGCGCCGTGTTCACGGAACAAGCGGTAGAATGAACACAGGGTTTTTTGAAGCTCCGTTAGCGCGCTCGCGTTTCGATACGCGTCAGGTGCCGAAGCGCGACGCCATGGCGTTGTGGCGGGATTCGATCAACGTGCTTTTTGATGCCCGCCTGCGCAGATCGCAAGATGACGGTTTTTTCGCCAGTGTCGATGCCGCCTTCATCGGCAACGTCGCGCTGGGCCGCACCCAGTCCTCCGCGCAGGATTTCGACCGCTCGCGCCATAAGCTTGCCCGCGACGGTATGGACGGGTTTCTCCTGCAATTTTACGCCAGCGGACAAAGCATGTCGCGGCGCGGCTCGGGCGAGACCGCCGGTCCCGGAGACCTCTACATCATCGACATGGCGCAGCCGCTGGCGACCGCAACCACGGATCACGATCATCTGAGCCTTGTCGTGCCGCGACGGCTGCTGGAGGGCAGGCTTGTCGGTTCTGGCAACAATCACGAGCGCGTGCTGCCGGCCGGTCTGCCCCTGGTATCGCTGCTGCGGGAAACGATGACGAGCGTTTACCGCCATTTCGACGTCATGAACGCCAATGACGGTGCGGCGACCGTCTCACCGCTTTTGGAACTGGCCGCCGCAGCCATCAATAATCATGTCCGCGAAGACAATGCACAGGGTGTTCAGCGCGCTCTTCGGGCATCCATCCGGCGCTATATCGACAATCACCTTCTCGATCCGGCCTTGTCGGTGGACAAGGTCATGGGCGAATTCGGCGTGTCGCGACGCACGGTTTACCGGCTTTTCGAACCGCTGGGCGGTTTTTCGGCCTGTATCACCCACAGGCGCCTCGAACGGGCGATGGATTTCCTGCGGGCGCCGCAGTCGGCCCATATGACGGTTGCCGAGGTGGCGGCGTCCTATGGCTTCACCAATCCGGAAAATTTCAGCCGCGTTTTCAAGAAGACCTTTGGTCTGTCGCCGCGCCAGATGCGGCATTTCGCATCGGAAAACCGCGATATCACGCCGGATATTCTCAAACCCGATAGTGCGGAATGGACACGGTGGATCGTGCAGCTCGGCCGCTGACGCGATTGTTGCGGAGCCGATCTGACACTGTGTGACGGATTGTTGGCACAATCCGACCATTCGTTCCGCCTGCGCCGTTGCAGGGATGCGCTTGCACGGCGGGCGTGCCACAGTACGAACGTTGTTTTTAATCGATATTTTGCCTGACAATCATGATGTTACGAATCCTCAATTTTCTGGAGATGCTGCCCGTATGGCGGGTGCGTCGCCACGACACGAAAAAATATCTTTCAGCGGCCAGTGGCCATTGCGAATTTGAAACTGCGGGACCAGCGTTGTTGCTGGCAATTTCTGAAATCCCGTCGGAGACCCCATGCGAAACGGAGGATGCCGATGCCCGGCGGCCGGTTTCCTGGCTGGGGCTAGGGCAGAGTTTCAGCGCGGTCGATGAGCGTGACGGCGCCGGTTCGGATACATCCCGTCTTCCGGTCATCGAGTACGGCTGAAGCGCATTCCGGCGTCTGGAACAAACTGCGGCCCTGTGGATTGAATCGACAGGGTTACAGGGAGTGAAAGACATGGCCAGAGAAAATGCCAGCTATCTTGGCGGTCGGCACGATCCGAAAAACGAGACGGCTATGCGGGCGCGACAAGGGGTAAAAGGACGGCCCGTTCTTGTCATTTTGATCGTCAGTCTGCTGCTGGCGCTGGTGGTTTGGACGGTCGTCGAATATTCGGTTTTCGAACCCGATGGGAACCTGCAAAGCGTTCAGACGGAGACAACGCCAACGCCGCAAAACCCATGACCACCATGCCGTGAAATTTTTCACGGCAAATGATGAGTTTGTATGGAACCAGATTGCCCCCAATTTCATTTCACGCAAAGTGACAGGAATCGGGGGTTTCATTCATGGCAGTCACCGTTACTGCGGTCGTTCTCTCGCTGATCGGCCTTGCGCTGTTCGGTTTCGGCTCTCAGCTCGTCATGCTGGGCGGGAGCTTCTACTACGTCCTTTCCGGTCTGGCCTTCCTGTTGACGGCCATTCTGCTGTTCAAGCGTAACCGCGCAGCTCTCCACGTCTATGCCGTCTTCATCGTCGCCACGCTCGCCTGGGCTGTCTGGGAAGTGGGCTTCGACTGGTGGCAACTTGGTCCGCGCGGCGGCATCGTCATTCTCATCGGCCTGTGGCTGCTGATGCCGTGGGTCAGAAGGCCGCTCGGTTTTTCAAGCCCTACCGGGCTGAACTATGGCCCGAATGCCTGGCCGCTGGCGCTGTCGGTTCTCGCCTCCATCGTGGTGGCGGGGTATTCCATGGCGCAGGATCCGCATGACAAAGCAGGTTCCTTATCCGAGGAGAAGGTGGCGTCCGCGCCAGTCTATGGTGGCAATGTGCCTGACGGTGACTGGCATCAATATGGCCGCACACCGTATGGCCAGCGTTATTCGCCGCTGACGCAGGTCAATGTCGGCAATGTCTCGCAGCTGAAGGAAGTCTGGCGTTACCAGACCGGGGATGTGAAGCTGCCGGATGACATTGGTGAAACCACCTATCAGGTGACGCCGCTCAAGGTTGGCAATACGCTTTATATCTGCACGCCGCACAATTGGGCGATCGCCATTGATGCCGCCACCGGCAAGGAAAAATGGAAATACGATCCGAATGTCGGCCTCAACCCCGACCGTCAGCACCAGACGTGCCGCGGCGTATCCTATTATGCAGAGCCTAACGCCGCCCAAGGCACGGCATGCGCCGAGCGCGTTTACCTGCCGACCTCGGATGCGCGGCTGATCGCTCTTGACGCGGCGACCGGTCAGGTCTGCACCTCCTTTGCCGATCAGGGTGTCCTGCATCTGGAACAGGGAATGAAATACAATCCCGCCGGTTATTATTATTCGACCTCGCCGCCCGTCATCGCGGCGGGCAAGATCATCATTGGCGGCGCGGTGAACGACAATTATTCCACACAGGAACAGTCCGGCGTCATCCGCGCTTTCGATGTCAACACTGGCGCGCTCGTCTGGAACTGGGACTCCGGCAACCCGGAAAAGACCGAGCCGATTGTGGCAGGCGAAACCTACACCACCAACTCGCCAAACAGCTGGTCCGTGCTGAGCTATGATGAGGGCCTCGGCCTCGTTTACGTGCCGCTCGGCAATCAGGTGCCGGATCAGCTCGGAATGGGTCGCAGCGAGAGCGTGGAGAAATATTCCTCCTCAATCGTGGCGCTCGATATCAATACCGGCAAGGATCGCTGGGTGCGCCAGACGGTTCACCACGACCTGTGGGATATGGATGTGCCGGCCCAGCCGGTGCTGCTCGACATCACCAAGGACGGCCAGACCGTTCCGGCGCTCGTCGGTCCCACCAAGCAGGGCGATATCTACGTTCTCGACCGGCGCACCGGCGAGCCGCTTCTGCCGATCACGGAAGAACCGGCGCCGGGTGGCGCGATCCCTGAAGACTTCTCCTCTCCGACACAGCCGACGACGGCGCTGTCGTTCAAACCGGAGCCGTTGAAGGAAAAGGACATGTGGGGCGTCTCCATGTTCGATCAGCTCGCCTGCCGCATCCGCTTCCATCAGTTGAACTACAAGGGCCGATACACACCGCCTTCGCTGACCGGCTCGATCATCTATCCGGGCAATTTCGGCACGTTCAACTGGGGCAGCGTCGCGGTCGATCCCGAACGTCAGGTCATGTTCGGTATGCCGACATACCTTGCCTTCACCTCGCAGCTCGTGCCGCGCGCCGACATCCCCCCGAAAGGTCAAGACGAGAAGGGTAGCGAGCAGGGATTGAACCGCAATGACGGTGCGCCCTATGGTGTCTTCATGGGGCCGTTCCTCGGTCCGCTGAAAATCCCCTGCCAGGCGCCGCCATGGGGTTATGTCGCGGGTGCTGATCTGCGCACCGGCGATATCGCCTACAAGCACAAGAACGGCACGGTTTATGACATGACGCCGCTGCCATTGCCTTTCAAGGTGGGCGTGCCGGGCATTGGCGGGCCAATGATCACTAAGGGCGGTGTGGCCTTCCTCGGTGCTGCTGTCGACAACTATCTGCGCGCCTATGACCTCACCACCGGCAAGCAGCTCTGGGAAGCGCGCCTGCCGGCTGGCGGTCAGGCAACGCCCATGACCTATGCACTGGATGGCGGCAAGCAATATGTCGTGATGGTTGCGGGCGGCCACGGTTCCGTCGGCACCAAGCCGGGCGATTATGTGATTGCCTATACCCTGCCGTAGATTGCGGCGGCTTCAGGCAAATGAAAACCCGGAATGGGCGACCATTCCGGGTTTTTGCTTGTGCGGCTAAAGACGGGATCATGCCGCCTTTTTCTGGGCAGCCGCATTGATCGAGGTCTTGGCGAGTGACGTCAATGCGTCGTCGGTCTTGGCTTCTTCCTTAAGCGTGGCGTCCAGCAGCGAAACGACATTGCCGTGTCCAAGCTTTTCTGCCCAGGCCTTCAGGGTGCCGTAACGGGCGATCTCATAATGTTCGACCGCCTGGGCCGACGAGATGAGACCGGCATCAAGAGCCGCCGTGCCCTTGAAGTCGTCCATGATCTCCTCGCCCTCGGCGATGATGCCCTGGATCGCTTCGCAGGTCTTGCCATGCGCCCGCTTGCCGATGATCTCGAACACTTCCTGAAGACGTTCGATGTGGCCCTGCGTTTCTTCCTTGTGCTTTTCAAAGGCCTGTTTCAGCTTCGGATCGGTTGCCGCCCGCGCCATTTTCGGCAGGGCTTTCAGGATCTGCCTTTCGGCGTAATAGATATCCTTCAGCGTGTCGTAAAACAGGTCGTCGAGTTTCTTCTCGGCCATTGTTCCTTCTCCCATGTGTGGAAATGCGTGATGTGCGCCCATGCGCACGGGAGACAAACCCTTCGCCATCCCTATGGTTCCGGCTCCGTTGCGCGCAACGTTTATATTGCAGCGGCAGCTCCGCCCACATACGGGTGGACCGGCGTCAGCCGAAACGGAAGAGATCGGCATCGGGGTCCTTGCCGCCATTGACGGCGGCGGCGACGATCTCGGCAGCGATCTGGCTGAAGGTGATGCCGTTGCCACCAAAGCCCATGACGGCATAGACGTTTTTCATGCCGGGAACGGCACCGATCAGCGGCAGGCCGGTGGTGGTCGTGCCAAAGGCCGCCGTCCAGCGATATTCCGGTTCACCGATGTCGACGCCAAGAAGCTTTTCGATCTTGCGGCGGATGGTCTGCGCCTTTGAGACAAGCTTTCCTTCCGACAGGTAGGAGGTGGGATTCTCCTCATCCTCGCCGCCGGCAATCAGGCGTCCGTCGCGGTCGGTGCGCAGGTAGAGATAGGGATCGGAAGCCTCCCAGACGATGTGGCTTTGCAGCCAGTCCGGTAGATCCATGCCCTTCGCACTTGCCAGCGCCCAGGTGGAGATGATCTGGTGTTTCGGGCTTTCAAGCAATTTCAGGAATTCGTATCCGGTGCAGAAAATGACATTGCGCGCGGAAAGGATTTTGCCCTGCGCGGTTGCGACGACCACCTTGTCACCGAGATTTCTGAGATCGGTGATTTCAAGTCGCGAGATGATCTCTGCGCCTGCGCCCGCCGTGTGGCGCAACAGGCCTGCCGTCAGTTGCGCCGGATTGGCGGAGGCCGAAATATCGCTGAGGATAGCCGCCGTCCGTTCTATGCCATAGTCGTTTCGAAGTTCGGCGGGGTCGAGGAGGCGAGCCTTGATCCCGGCCTCTTCGCGCGCTGCTACTTCGGCCTTCAAGGCGCGTGAACCCATTTCATTTCCGGCAAGATACAGCGCCGGTTTGCGCGCCATGCCACAGGAAATGCCGAGTGCGGAGACGATTTCTTCCAGTCGTAGCACGGCGCGCGCGGAACGTTGCCATGCCCGGTCGGCGGCACCCCTACCGATCATCTTTCTGAGTTTCGTCAGCGGCGTGTCGATCTCGTGCTGTATCATCGCGGTGCTGGCGACGCTGCTGCCCATCACCGGATCACGCCGGTCGATGATCAGCATGGATTGCCCCGGTCTCTGCAACGCGTGGGCCACCAGCGCGCCGCTGATGCCGGCACCGACGACAATCGTATCGTAATGGTCGGAACTTGGGGTATTTCGGGTGCGGATGCCAATGCGCGGCGTGTCGGCCCAAAGGGGTTTCGATTCCCTGAGGTCACGTTCCCTTGTCAATTCTGATGTCGGCATGAAATTGTCCTGAACGGTGTTCGCCAAGCGGGTTGCGGCCGAGCCGCCGCCACGCGTGCCCCTTAATGAAGAGACAACGCCGTGGGGTTTTTCCGGTTCCGTTCCGTCTATTTAGCGGGATCGATGAGGGCGATGCCGAATTCCCGGCGGTAACTGCGCCGCAATTGCGCAGGCGTTTCGCGGATGACGACTTCGAGCGTTGGCCGCACCACGCCCTTCAGAAAATGGCCGCCTCGCGTCGACCCGTCGGCGAAGCCAAGGACGACGTGCAGATGCGGATTTGGCGTGTCGTTCTCATCGAAGGTAATATCGCCAAGCAGACTCAGAACCTCGCTTTGCTCCGTCACGGATATTTCCTTATATTCCCGCGTCGGGAGATCGAAGAAGGCGAGTGTCGCCGTCGCAAAGGCGCCGATTGCGGTCACCGAGGCGGCATTGATGTTTTCGGCCTTGGCAAAATGCCGGATGGCTTCGAATGCCTCTTCTTCCGGGTCGAGGACGAGAATGAAGGTGCGTTCCGCGCCGCTTGCCAGCAATCTGCTTTTCATGGGGGCTCCTTGAAAAAATGCCGCCAGCTGCCGGCCGCGCGGCGTTGACGGCTGCCATATCTGTTTTCTTCCTGTTGATCTGGCCGGACTCTCCGGGTTCAATCGGAATTCACCGAAGGTAGAAAAAACTCCACGTTGTTGCGGTGTTCTTCGTCGAGGCTTTCGATGTTCGTTTGCCAGAAGGTCGCGGCTTCCGCCGGTTCCTGCTCGTATTGGCGCACGAAGGTCTTGTTGTCGTCGATCATGACCTCGCGCGTGCCACCGAGCCGCAGATATTCTTCTGCAAGTTTGCGTGTTTCGGTCTTTTCCATTTTGCCGCTCCTTGTGCGTGGAAGGCAGGGGGCGGAGGGTGCCGGATGGGTAAGAAGCTCGGCTGCCATTTCGTTGGCCACCGGGAGAAAACGGAAAAATCCCGGTGTTCTTCGGCGCCATCGCGTCCGTTTGACACGGCGGTCCTCCTGCGGGAACAACGTCAGTTTTTCGGTATGGTTCCGCATTTTTTCAGGCGGCCTCCTTGCCGGGGCCAAATGCATCGTGCGCAATTTTTTGCCGGAACAAACGGGCAAGTCGTGCTGTTTTATCCCTGATGCAGGGAGGCAGCATGGCAGCCAGACAGAACGACGGCGAATACCACGGTAACAATGAAAACGAGGGTTTCTGGTCGATCGACTTCGGCAATTCGCCTGTTATCGGCACGGCCATTCATGACGGTCATTTCATCCGCCCTGACATAGTCGATCTGATGGCTCTCTCGCCGGAAAAGCGGCTGAGAGAGGAAGATCCCTTTACCGGCGAGATGATCGCCGGATTGATGAACCGCATCGTCGTTCACCATTCACGTTTCGAAATCGATCTCAACCGCGCCGCTGATCAGGCGATCTATCTGAAGCCGGAACAATCCTGGGGGCTGGAGGTCTGGAAACAGGCGCTACCGGAAGAGGCTAGCCGGCAATCGCTCGATTTTCACGCCGATTATTACGCGATGCTTGAAACAGTTCTCTCAACGGTCGAGCGGCGGCATGGGGCGTTTGTCGTACTGGATGTGCATAGCTACAATCATCGCCGACAGGGCGCCGCCGCCCCGCCGACG
Source organism: Agrobacterium arsenijevicii (assembly GCA_000949895.1). GTDB lineage: Bacteria > Pseudomonadota > Alphaproteobacteria > Rhizobiales > Rhizobiaceae > Agrobacterium > Agrobacterium arsenijevicii. Next base: position 274,193 of record JWIT01000002.1, read on the forward strand.
GCACAGGCGGAAGCGCCCGATATCAATATCGGCACCTTTTCCATGGATCGCAGCCGCTGGGGCGACATCGTCAGCGCGGTTGGTCATCATTTCGCCTCGGCCACCATCGGCGGACGCCGCCTCGATGTTCGGGAGAATGTGGCCTTTCAGGGCAAGGGCGAGCAGACCCGTTTCATTCACGAGCGTTTTGCGCAGAATGGCTGCGCCATCGCTGTCGAGTTCAAGAAGTTCTTCATGGACGAGTGGACCGGGAAACCGGATGCGCAGGCGGTGTCGGATATTCGCGATACGATAACCGCCCTTCAGCCGGTTATCGAAGAATGCCTGAGGTCACGGCGATGAACCTGTCTCCGGCCCGTGCCGCGCCTTCGCCGATTGTCCAACTGGTTGATGACGTTGTGTCCTGCCTTGAGGCCGGCAAGGCGATCCGTCGTGATGTCGGAAAAGATGGCAGGCTGCATATCGACCGACCGCTGCCTTTCCTCTGCCTGCATCTGACCGGTGGCACGAAAGATCTCGCTGCCCGCGACATTGCTTCGGCGCATGCGTCCTATCTCATCGCATCGACGATTCAGGAGGCAGCGCCGTTGATTGAGGCCGTGGGTGCTGCCATGCGCCAACGCTTCGGCGCCTTCATGGTTCTCGACATCGGCGAGCTGGAACACGACATTCTGCTCGCCGACGATTCCCCCTTCCTGCCGCATTATGAGGTTTCCGTTTCGGCGACGGATGAGCCCGAAACGCAGAACGCCCGCCGCGTTTTCATCAAGGCGGTTTGTGATGCCGAAGTGCGGTTTCGCACGCCGCGCATCACCCGGCCGGAACCGGATGCCGATCCGATCCTCAGATTTAAAAATGCCGGGCTTGATTTTCCCTGCATCAGCGTGCGTTTCGCGCCGATCTACCGCCAGCCGGAATCCGGTGCCGATTATCCGGGCCTGCGTGAAACGATGATCGCGGATATCTTCGATGCCGGCCTGCAGGCCTTTTCGTCATTCGCTTCCGGCAAGGATGCCCTCAAGGTCACCAGCCACCGGGCGCTCGGCCGCAAGGCCTTTGTCGATGCCGTCCGGCGTGCGGACCGCTCGGTTGACGAGATTGTTTCTTCCTTCGATTTTCTTCTGTCGGTCACGCCGATCAATGCCCGCCGGGCCTTCGAGGAGTTTCGCGACAGCAGCTTTCAATACTCGCCGCACCTGCTTTATCGGCCGCTCGGTGTTGATGTCGAGGAGCAGAAACGCAAGCTCTATTCCGTGGTTTTCGATCATCTGGAAGACCCGGTGCTTTACCGTCTCTACCGGGAGAAACAGCAGGAGATCGATCTGCAACTGACGATGCTTGCCAGTCTGCACCATCGCACCTTCACCGATTTCTCCCGCGCCCTTTACGGTGCGGTTGAACCGGCGCTTTTGACGCTGGCGCTTCGCGTGCTTGCGGATTGCCCACGCAAGGATAATGACGGCGAAATCGCCATGGTCGATTGTTACGCGGTCGCCAAAAAGTCGCGCGAGATGGTCGAGACCTATCTGGCGGAGGAGCCGGAATTCAAGGCGCGCGTCGAGATCAGAGACGACCTGCCGCCCGGCCTGATGGTGACGGGCGAGAAGCTCCTGATCTCCCGCCACACCGTCATGGAACAACGCCGGGTCGAGGCGCTGCTGTCACATGAGATCGGCGTGCATCTTCTCACTTATTTCAACGGTTCGTCTCAGGGCTTGCGGCTCTTCCGCACCGGCCTTTCCGGTTACGAGGGCGTGCAGGAGGGGCTGGCGGTGCTGGCGGAACATCTTGCCGGCGGCATGACACGCGAGCGCCTGCGGCTGATCGCCGGCCGCGTCGTCGGCTGCGCCGCCATGCTGGATGGTGCGACTTTCGTGGAGACGTTCCGGACCATGACGCATGAGCATGGTTTTGACGAGGCCGGCGCCTTCAACATGGTGCTGCGCATCTATCGCGGTGGTGGTCTTTCCAAGGACGCGATTTATCTGCGCGGGCTGGCGGAGGTGCTGGAGCATCTGCGCAAGGGCGGAGCGCTCGATCCGTTCTGGATGGGCAAGATCGCCGCCGCCCATTTCCCTGTCATGCAGGAGCTTGCCTTGCGCGGCCTGCTTCGCCCACCGGGCGTACGCCCCGCTTTTCTGCTGCCGGCCAAGGCCAATGAGCGGCTGGAAAAGATACGGGCGGGATTATCCATCGCCGAACTGGCGACACTATAACATTACAGGAGGGGCCATATGCGTATCGCATTTTTCGTCAATTCAATCGAGACCGAGGGACCGAACTATGCCACCGGCCTGCTGGCCATGGCTGCGCTCAATCGTGGTCACGAGGTGGTCTATCTCACACCGGGCGACTTCACTCTTCGATCGGACGACAGCCTGACCATTCATGCCTCCGTGCTGCCAAAAGGGAAGTACAAGAAGGCCGACGCTTTCCATGCTGCCCTTCAGGACAAGGCTCTGGAACGGCGCACCATGGATGTGGAGGAACTCGATGCGCTTATGCTGCGCAACGATCCCTCACTCGACCAGACGACGAGGCCATGGGCTGTGCATGCCGGCATTCTGTTCGGCCGGCTTGCCGAACAGCGCGGTGTGGTTGTTCTGAACGACCCGGAAGGTCTGGCGCTGGCGCAGAACAAGCTCTATTTCCAGAGCTTTCCCGAAATCGTCCGCCCGACCACGATCATCTCGCGCAATGTCGATGAAATCCGTGCTTTTGCCGATGCTCATCCCAAGGGTGTCATCGTCAAGCCGCTGCAGGGTTCCGGCGGCAAGAATGTCTTCAAGATAGGCTCCAGCAAGGAGGCCAATCTCAACCAGATTTTCGAGGCGGTCAGTCTCGAAGGTTATCTGATTGCGCAGGCCTATCTGCCGGCCGCAAAGGACGGCGATATCCGCTTTTTCATGATGAATGGCAGGCCGCTGATGCGTGACGGGCAGTATGCAGCCCTTCGCCGCGTGCCGGCAAAAGGCGATCTGCGCTCCAACATTCACGCCAATGGCACCGCCGAGGCCGTGAAAGTGACGGACGAAATCGTGGCGCTTGCCGAAATGATGCGGCCGAAGCTGGTGGAAGACGGCATGTTTCTGGTCGGGCTCGATATTGTCGGCGACAAAATACTGGAGGTGAACGTCTTTTCGCCGGGCGGCCTTTCCAATATCCGCGACCTCACCGATATCGATTTCAGCGATACGATCATCGAGGCCGTGGAGACCAAGATCGCCATGCAGAGCGCCTCGGGCGGCGTGCTTTCCAACAGATTGCTGGCGACCTTGTGAGCTATTCCCGCAGCTCGCTCAACTGCATATCACGATACCAGGCGACGAGGGCTTTGATGCCCTCTTCGACCGGGGTTTGCGGCACATAGCCGGTCAAGGCCCTGAGAAGATCGGGCGAGGCGAAGGTGCGGGGAACGTCTCCCTGCTGCATCGGCAGCATGTTGCGGATCGCCGGCCTGCCGACCGCCTTTTCTACCGTCTCGACGAAGTGCATCAGCTCCACCGGCTGGCCGCCGCCAATGTTGACGATGCGGAAGGGGGCGTGGTGCGACAGCGTGTCTGTCACGCCTTCCTGCGTCACCCGGTTTTCCTCTGACGGAATGATCTGGCTCAGCCGGACGATGCCTTCGACCAGATCGTCGATATAGGTGAAATCGCGGCTCATATTGCCTTGACCGTAAATATCGATCGGCCTGCCGTTCGAGATGGCGTCGACAAATTTGATCGGTGCCATGTCCGGTCGTCCCCATGGCCCGTAAACCGTGAAGAAGCGGAAGGCTGTGGTCGGCAACTTGTGGAGATGGGCATAGCTATGCGCCATCAGTTCCATCGATTTTTTCGTGGCCGCATAAAGCGTCATCGGCTCGTCGGCCTTGTCGCTTTCCGCAAAGGGAATTTTTTCGTTGGCGCCGTAGATGGAAGAGGTCGATGCCAGCATCAGGTGTTTGACTTGCAAATTCCTGGCAAGTTCCAGCATGTTGAACGAGCCGATGAGATTGGAATCGATATAGGCGCGTGGATTTTCAAGGCTGTAACGAACACCCGCCTGTGCCGCGAGATGGATGATGATCTCCGGTTCGGCAGCCTCCGCCGCCCGCTTCAGGGCATCCGTATCTTCCAGCATGCCGATCTCGGCCCGGAAACCGTTGGAGCGGGAAAGAATGGCGTGGCGTTTTTCCTTGAGGCTGACATCGTAATATTTCGTCATGCCGTCGAAACCGGTCACGAAGTGGCCGGCATCGAGCAGCCGCTTGGCAACGTAAAAACCGATGAAGCCCGCGGTGCCGGTAACCAGATAACGCATGATGACTATATCCCAAATCCGTTGGTGCGTTTGCGGCCGAACCGAAACGCGAAAACCGTTTTAATCAAATTTCGAAGGCGAAACCGTTACTGGCCCTTGTCGGGACTGCTCTCGTGCGGACGGCCGATCCCGGCATAGATGAAGCCGTGTCCGGTGACTTCATCCGTGCGATAGATATTGCGCAAATCTACCAGCACAGGGTTTTTCATGATGGCCTTCAGACGCGGCAGGTCGAGCGCGCGGAACTGGTTCCATTCCGTTACGATCACCACGGCGTCGGCATCCTCCGCCGCCTCGTAGGGGCCGCTGGCATACTCGATATCCTCCATGACGTGGCGGGCATTCGGCATGCCTTCGGGGTCGTAGCCGACTACTCTCGCGCCGCCATCCTGCAGGGTCTGGATGATGGCAATCGCCGGGCTGTCACGCATGTCGTCGGTATTGGGTTTGAAGGTGAGGCCAAGCACGGCGATCTTCTTGCCGCGCACATCGCCGCCCACTGCGTTGATGACCTTGCGGCCCATGGCGCGCTTGCGGTTGTCGTTGATGGCGATGGTGGTCTCGATCAACCGCACCGGCGCGTCATAGTCCTGCGCGGTCTTGGCGAGCGCCAGCGTATCCTTGGGAAAACAGGAGCCGCCGTAACCGGGGCCGGCATGCAGGAATTTCGCGCCGATGCGGCCATCGAGACCGATGCCGCGCGAAATGTCCTGAACATTGGCGCCGACCTTTTCGCACAGATCCGCCATTTCGTTGATGAAGGTGATCTTCATCGCCAGAAAGGCGTTGGCGGCATATTTGATCAGTTCCGAAGAGCGTCTCGTGGTGAAGAGCAGCGGCGACTGGTTCAGATAGAGCGGACGGTAAACCTCCGTCATGACAGGCCGCGCGCGCTCGTCCGAAAGACCAACGACGATGCGGTCCGGCCGCTTGAAGTCCTCGATGGCAGCACCTTCGCGCAGGAATTCCGGATTGGAGACCACGGCGAAATCCGCCGACGGGTTTTCCTCGCGGATGATGCGCTCCACCTCGTCGCCGGTGCCGACGGGAACGGTGGACTTGGTGACGATGACGGTAAAACCGTCAAGCGCATGGGCGATTTCTTTCGCCGCCGCATAGACATAACCGAGATCGGCGTGGCCGTCGCCACGCCGCGACGGCGTGCCGACCGCGATGAAGACGACATCGGCACTGGCGACCGCGGCAGGAAGATCGGTGGTGAAGCTCAACCGGCCGGCCTTGGCATTATTGGCGACGATGACTTCCAGACCCGGTTCGAAGATCGGAATATGGCCGCTTTTCAGCGCTTCGATCTTCTCCGGCATCTTGTCGACGCAGATCACGTCATGGCCGAAATCGGCAAAACACGCACCGGAAACAAGGCCGACATAACCGGCGCCGATCATCACTATCCGCATTCTTCTTCCTTTCGGTCCGTGAGGCGATATTCGCGCGGCAATGCTCAGGCGAAATCAACGGGTGCAATCACACCACAATGTTTAGCCGCCTTCACGCTTGCCGCCAAGCGCCACGATCAACACGGGCTAACCTCTTTCCATGACGGGGATATGATGACGACGGCGGGACAAATTTGCCGCACCTTGCGGCCATTTGCATCGATGGCGTCGTATCGCCCGTTTTTGCTGTTTTTGCGGCTTGCACTCATAGGTAGCCGGGTCTAGCCATAGGGTGAGGATCAAATCTGCCAGACTGTCTGTCCCTAAAGGGGCGTCCGGGTTGCTTTACGCGGCCGGGGTGGGCTTTGCGTTGCGGTCGATGTTCGGGGAAGTTCAAATGCAAAAGGGTTTTCTGCTCGGTCTGTTCGCTTATGCGACCTTTTCCCTGGGCGATGCCACGATCAAGTCGCTCGGATCACAGATCAGCGTTTTCGAGATCGGTTTCTTCAGCATCCTGTTTTCCGGCATCTTCATCTTCTTCAGCAAACCGCGTGAGGAAAGGTGGCGTGAATTCTGGCGCATGAGCCGTCCGTTTGCGGTGCACGGGCGAGCGATTTCCGGCCTCTTCGCCGGTATTCTCGGCATTTATGCCTTCACCACCATTCCGCTCGCCGAAGCCTATGCGCTGATCTTTCTGTCGCCGCTGTTCGTGACCGTGCTGTCCGCTGTTGTCCTCAAGGAAGACATCGGGCCATGGCGCTGGGCGGCGGTTCTGGCCGGCATCGTCGGCGTTCTGCTCGTCGTGCGGCCGGGCTTCAAGGCGCTGGAACTCGGACACGTCGCTGCGATCGGCGTCGCATTCCTGGCGGCGATGACCATCGTCCTGCTCCGGTCGCTTGCGGGCAAGGAAAAGCGCACCTCGATCATGGGTGTGCTGCTGGTCTACGGCCTTACCTTCAACGGCATTGCCTCGATTCCCGAATTCGTCATGCCCAATCTGCACCAGTTCGTCGCTTTTGCCTTCATCGGACTGTGCACGGCGACGGGTCAGATAACCCTGCTGGTTGCAACCCGGATCGCGCCGGCCAGCCAGATCGCGCCGTCGCATTATTCGCAAATCCTCTGGGCCGTGGCGATCGGCATGACCTTCTTTCACGAATATCCGGATGCTATCGCGGTGCTCGGGCTGGGTGTCATCGCCGCATCGGGACTTCTGACCATGATCCGAGAAAAGATCAGGCTCGGCACGGTGCGCTGGAACCCGTTTTTCCGTAATCGCCTCTGACTTCTCGTCTGCAATAGGAAACAGTGCGTCAACCGAAGCGCGGCTTGCGGGCGGGTGGTGAGGCGGCCCATAAGGCTTTTCATCGATAGATGAACGGAGAGCCGCAAATGCTCGTGGATGGAAAATGGACTGCCGAATGGCATCCGGTGCAGGCGACCGACAAGAAGGGTGGCTTCGTTCGCCAGACATCCGGCTTCCGCAACTGGGTGACGCCGGATGGTTCGGCAGGTCCGACGGGTGAGGGTGGTTTCAAGGCCGAGGCCGGCCGTTATCACCTCTATGTCGCGCTGATCTGCCCATGGGCATCGCGCACGCTGATCGGCCGTAAACTCAAGAAGCTGGAAGACGTCATTTCGGTTTCGGTCGTGGAGCCGACGCTTTCCGACGAGGGCTGGAAATTCGGCGATTATCCGGGTTCAAACCGCGATGCGCTGAATGGCTTCACCCATATCCATGAGGCCTATACCAGCGCCGATCCGCATTATACTGGCCGCGCCACCGTTCCGGTGCTGTGGGACAAAAAGACGAAAACCATCGTCAACAACGAATCCGCCGATATTCTGCGCATGCTGAATTCCGGTTTCGGCGATCTGGCCGATAATAGTATTGATCTTTACCCGGAGGCGCTTCGGAACGAGATCGACGCGCTCAACGACCATATCTATCCGCGTCTCAACAACGGGGTCTACAGAACGGGTTTTGCCACCACGCAGATTGCCTATGAGGAAGCCTTCGCCGAGGTCTTTGCGACACTCCAGGAACTTGAAACTCGCCTCGCATCAGGCGGTCCCTTCCTCTTCGGCGATCGCCTGACTGAAACGGACGTCAGGCTTTTCGTGACGCTGGTGCGTTTTGACGCCGCCTATTACGGCCTGTTCAAATGCAACCTGCGCCGCATTGTCGATTATCCGGCCCTGCAGGCTTATATGATGCGGGTGCTGACTGTTCCGGGCGTGCGCGACACGGTCAATATCGATCACATCAAGCGCGGTTATTATTCGATCAAGGCGCTCAATCCGACCCGGATCGTGCCAGTCGGCCCCGACCTTCCTGGGCTTGATGAGGTTTCCCTCTCCGCCGTTGCGTAAATATCAAGCCGGTTTGCCGACCTGATCGAGAAGCCATGCCTGGAAGGCACGGGCGAGCACATTGTCCTGTCGCCCTTCCGGCAGGGCGACGTAATAGCTCTTGTCGGTCTGCAGGGGGATGTCGAACACGATTTCGAGGCGGCCGGCGACGAGTTCCGCCTCGATCAGATATTTCGGCAAGAGGGCAAAACCGATGCCGCTTATGGCCGCCTCGATGATCATCGAAAACTGGTCGAAACGGCTGCCCCTATAGGCATTGTCCGCCGTCACCCCGTTCATCTCCAGCCATTCCGTCCACAGTTTCGGGCGTGTGGTCACATGCAGCAACGGTTGCGCGGCAAAGTCGGTGGGCCGCTCTACACGGGTGCGGCGCAGCAAGGCGGGGCTGGCGACCGGCACGATCACCTCGTTGCATAAGAAGGCGCAGGTGCCATGCGCCCAGACCGGCTGGCCATAGTGAATGGCGAGGTCGAAACCTTCCTCGTCAAAGTCGAAGGGGTGTGACCTTGATCCGATCGTGATGGTTATTTCCGGATTGGCATCGATGAACCGGTGGAGGCGTGGCATCAGCCAGCGGCTGCCGAAGGTTGGCAGGGTGGCAACGGACAGCGATGCATGTGATGTTCCGGCAGAAACAGCACGCACCATCAGCTGTTCGGATTGTTGCAACAGGCGGCGCACATCGGGCAGGAATTTGCGTCCCGCTTCCGACAAAACGACACGCCTGCGGATGCGCTCGAAAAGCTGCATTCCGGTCTGGGCTTCCAGGTCGCTGATTTGCCGGCTGACCGCGCTTTGCGTGAGGTTGAGTTCTTCCGCCGCACGGGTAAAATTGCTGTGCCGTGCCGCGCATTCGAACGCTTGCAGGGTGACGATGTCAGGAACCAGTCTTCTGCGCGGATCCATTCCACTCTCGCATCAACTTACCCGCTTTCCTCATTGGAAAAGGGTCATTATGCCCATATATGATTACGGGAAAGAATGGAACGGTGTTTTGCCAGTCTTGGCGGAACCGTTTGCGAATTCGGGGAAAGAGGAGCCGGGAGTTGAAGGTGCCGTATCAAAAACGGCCTTCCTCCCCATCAGGCCAAAAGGATGATTGAACATGGATGCGACCACGAAGCTTGACGTGAAACAGGAAGCCGCGGCCCTGCTCGACAGGATGGGCGTTGCCCGCGATCTCTATACCGGCGGCGACATGGCCTCCTTCAGCCCGGTGACGGGCGAGCAGATCGCCAGCCTCAAGACCATTTCGGTGGATGGCGTTGCAGCCGTGGTCGACAAGGCCGATGCCGCCTTCAAGGTCTGGCGCAATGTGCCTGCCCCGCGCCGTGGCGAACTGATCCGGCTTTTGGGTGAGGAGCTGCGCGCTTTCAAGGCCGATCTCGGCCGTCTCGTCTCGCTGGAAGCGGGCAAGGTTCCCTCCGAGGGTCTCGGCGAAGTGCAGGAGATGATCGACATCTGCGATTTCGCCGTCGGTCTCTCCCGCCAGCTTTACGGCCTCACCATCGCCACGGAACGTCCCGGCCACCGCATGATGGAAACCTGGCATCCGCTTGGCGTTGTCGGCGTCATCTCCGCCTTCAACTTCCCCGTTGCCGTCTGGTCGTGGAACGCGGCGCTTGCGCTCGTCTGCGGTAATTCGGTGGTCTGGAAGCCTTCTGAAAAGACCCCGCTGACCGCACTTGCCGTTCAGGGCATTTTTGAGCGTGCCGTCGCCCGTTTCGGTGATGCGCCGGAAGGTCTGTCGCAGCTTCTGATCGGCGACCGCGCTGTCGGCGAAGCATTGGTGGACAACCCCAAGGTTCCGCTGGTTTCGGCCACGGGTTCCACCCGCATGGGCCGCGATGTCGGCCCGCGTCTGGCGAAACGTTTTGCCCGCGCCATTCTGGAGCTTGGCGGCAACAATGCCGGCATCGTCTGCCCCTCTGCCGATCTCGATATGGCGCTGCGCGCCATCGCCTTCGGCGCCATGGGCACGGCCGGCCAGCGCTGCACCACGCTTCGCCGTCTATTCGTGCATGACAGCGTTTATGACCAGCTCGTGCCGCGCCTGAAAAAGGCCTACGCCTCGGTTTCCGTTGGCAATCCGCTGGAAACGTCGGCGCTTGTCGGACCGCTGGTCGACAAGGCGGCTTTCGATGGCATGCAGAAGGCGCTTGAGGCGGCCAAAGCCCATGACGGTGTGGTGAATGGCGGCGGACGCGTGGATACCGGTGCGCCGGATGCCTATTATGTCAAACCTGCACTTGTCGAAATGCCTGAACAGGCGGGACCGGTGCTGGAAGAGACATTCGCGCCGATCCTCTATGTGATGAAGTACAGCGATCTCGATCAGGCGATCGACGCGCATAATGCCGTTGCCGCTGGTCTGTCGTCGTCGATCTTCACCCGCGACATACAGGAATCGGAACGTTTCCTGTCGTCGGAAGGCTCGGATTGCGGCATCGCCAACGTCAATATCGGCACCTCGGGCGCAGAAATCGGCGGCGCCTTCGGTGGTGAAAAGGAAACCGGCGGCGGTCGCGAATCCGGTTCGGATGCGTGGAAGGCCTATATGCGCCGCGCCACCAACACGATCAACTACTCCAAGGCGCTGCCCTTGGCGCAGGGCGTGTCCTTCGACATCGAATAAATCGCTCGCAGGTTTGCGCGTTCGATAGCGATATTGATCCATGATGCCGGTGCGGCCAGTCCGCACCGGCATTCGTTTATCAAGCGGCCCTGGCAACAGCGCCTGCGATGATTTGCGGGAAAGAGGCGTCTGCGCGGAATTTTATTCCCGCAATATCGCTCACATTGAATTATCCTCTCTCTATCGTTTTCATGGAAAACCCTAGCATTGCTCCATATCGCAAACCGGCCCCGGGGGTCGGTGATAAGGAGATCAAATGTCCGCCATCACCCGTCGTGCCCTTTCCGCCAGCGTTCTTGTTGCCGCTGCATTATCCGTCCTGCCATTACAGGCGCATGCGGCGGAAGAGCTGAAAATCGGTTATCAGAAAACCGGTCTGCCGGTGATCGCAAGGCAACAGGGCGTCATCGAAAAGGCGCTTGAGGCCAAGGGCGTGAAGGTGTCATGGGTCGAGTTCACCGCAGGCCCGCCGCTGGTGGAGGCCTTGAATGTCGGCTCCATCAATGTCGGCTGGACGGGTGATGCGCCGCCGATCTTCGGTCAGGCAGCCGGTTCGGCCATCGTTTATGTCGCGGCGCTTCCCTCGAACGGCAAGGGCGAGGCGATCTTCACCAAGCCTGAAAGCGGCATCAAATCGGTTGCCGATCTGAAGGGCAAGAAGGTCGGCGTCGGCAAGGGCACCAGCGCCCACAATCTGCTGGTGGCGGCAATTGAGAAAAACGGCCTGAAATTCAGCGATATCGACGTGGTGTATCTCAGCCCCGCCGATGCCGCAGCAGCCTTCGCCAGTGACAAGATCGACGCCTGGGCCGTATGGGATCCGTTCTATGCGATCGCCGAGACCCGCTACAAGCCGGTGACGCTCGCCCGCACCAGCGAGGTTCTCAATGTGAGCACCTATTTCCTCGCCAATCGCGACTATGCCAAATCCCATGGAGACACCATCAATATTACGCTCGATGCTCTGGGCGAGGCGGCCAAATGGTCTGCCGCCAATCGTGACAAGGTTGCCGCTGCACTGCATGAGGTGACGGGTGTTCCGCTGGAAGCGCAGACACTGGCCGCCAACCGCTCCGATTTCGGCATCTCGAAGATCGACGACAAGATCATCGCCAGCCAGCAGGAAACTGCCGATCGCTTTTATCGCCTTGGCCTGATCCCTAAGCAGATCAGCATCAAGGATGCTGTCTGGTCCGGCGCCACCAACTGATCCCGGATACGGAGGGCTTCGCCATGAGCATCAGAAGGCGTATTGAGGCCGGAAGCATCACGGGCTGGCTGCTTCCCGCCATTATTCTTGCCGGCTGGGAGCTTGCTGCCCGCGTCGGCCTCATTTCGGCAAACGTCCTGCCGGCTCCGTCTGCCGTCGCGGAAGCCTTCTGGCGGCTTTTGCTTTCGGGTGAACTCATCGCCAATATCGGTGTCAGTTCCGCCCGCGCCCTTGCTGGTTTCGCCGTCGGCGGCGCGATCGGCTTCATCTTCGGGCTGGCCAACGGCCTGTCACGGTTCTCCCGCAGCTTCACCGACACGACGTTGCAGATGATCCGCAACATCCCGCATCTGGCGCTCATTCCACTCGTCATCCTCTGGTTCGGCATCGATGAAGAAGCGAAGCTTTTTCTCGTGGCGCTCGGGGTGTTTTTCCCGATCTACATCAACACGCTGCTCGGCATTCAGGGGGTCGATCCGCAACTGGTGGAAATGGGTCGCACCTACGGCATGTCGCCCTTCACCCTGTTCCGGCGGGTCATTCTGCCCGGCGCACTGCCTTCCATTTTCACCGGTCTGCGTTATGCGCTCGGCATCATGTGGCTGACGCTTATCGTGGCAGAAACCATCTCCTCGTCTTCCGGCCTCGGCTACATGGCCATGCAGGCGCGTGAGTTCCTGCTGATCGATGTCGTCGTGCTGTCGATCCTCATCTACGCGCTGCTTGGCAAGCTGGCTGACAGTTTCGCCCGCTTCCTCGAAAGCATCTTCCTGCAATGGCATCCAGCCTTCAAGAAAGTCTGAGGTAACCCATGTCGACCAGCAATGTTACGACGTTGAGACGCCCCGATGCCCTACCATCCTCTCCGACCGGGGCGGAAGCCAAGGTTGAGCAACGCGGGAAGCAGAACGACAGCAAGGTCGCCTTCAGCTTCCGCGATGTGGTGAAGACCTTTGGCGACAAGCCGGTGTTGCGCGGCATCGATCTCGATGTGCGCGAAGGCGAGTTTCTGGCAATCATAGGCAAGAGTGGCTGCGGCAAGAGCACGCTTCTGCGTATTCTCGCTGGTCTCGACACGCCGACAAACGGCACGGTATCGAAAGATGCGTCTAGTCGCACCCGCATGATGTTTCAGGAGCCGCGCCTTCTGCCGTGGGAGCGCATCGCGAACAATGTGTCCGTAGGGCTGACCGGCATCGCCAAAGGCGAAGCAGCAACGGAGCAGGCGCTTGCCATCCTTGAGGAAGTTGGGCTGAAGGACCGGGCAGGCGAATGGCCCTATGTCCTCTCCGGTGGCCAGAAGCAGCGTGTCGCTCTGGCGCGCGCGCTGGTGGCCCATCCGCAAATTCTGGCGCTGGACGAACCGCTCGGCGCGCTCGATGCACTTACCCGCATCGAAATGCAGCTTTTGCTCGAGCGCATCTGGCGCAAGCAGAAATTCACCGCGGCTCTCGTCACGCATGATGTTTCGGAAGCCGTCGCCCTTGCCGACCGTATCGTGGTGATTGATGAGGGTCGCATCGCGCTCGATCTCGATGTGAAGCTGCCGCGCCCGCGCCGCCACGGCACCCCGGAATTTGCAAAGCTGGAAGAGCAGGTTCTGAACCAGCTCTTCGGGCGTGGCGAGATTAGCGGTTAAGAGTTCGCCGGCAGGGCCGAGACCCTGCCGGATTATATTTATCAGCCGATGCTCATCAGGCTGGCATTGCCGCCGGCGGCCGTCGTGTTGACGCTGACGGAGACTTCTTCCACCAGCCAGTCGAGATTGAAGGGCTGGCTTTCACCGGTAAGCGCTTCCGTGGTTGCGGCCTGAACGAGAACCAGCGGACCGGGCAGGGCGGCGATCTTTTTGTTGATCGCAACGACACGTTCCGCATCGCCTTCGATCAGTGCTCCGGCGAAGGGTGCCGACTTTTCCCAGCTATCCGCCCAGGTGATGCGCGAGGTAACGGTTGCCGGCAATCCGTAGATCGACTTTTCCAGCCCGGACGCATTGTCGATGACGGCAGAATTGCCGGTGGCAAGTGCTGCGGCCAGCTGGCGGTAAAGCCCCTGTTCCGTTGCGGGGATCAGCAGGACCTTGCCGCGCGGATGCAGCGCATAGACGTTGCGTTCGCCAACGGGGCCGGCCAGTTCGGTTTCGAAACCGAGGCCGGAAAGCGCTGCCGCCTGCCGTGCGACTTCGGCCGCGACGGTCTGGCCGTTTTCATCGAGCCAGCGGGCGAGATCGACGGCCGCCTGATCCTGCTGGCTGGCGATACGGTCGATTTTCGGCGCCCTTTGCGTCACGCGACCGAGATAGAGCGGACCACCCGCCTTGGGGCCGGTGCCGGAAAGGCCACGCCCGCCAAAGGGCTGTACGCCGACCACAGCGCCGATGATGTTGCGGTTCACATAGAGATTGCCGGCCGCAACACGCGACAGGACGTGCTGGATGGTGTCATCGAGACGCGTATGCAGGCCAAAAGTCAGGCCGTAACCGGTGGCGTTGATCTCGTCGATCAGCCGGTCGAGATTGTCGCGCTTGAAGCGGATGACATGCAGCACCGGCCCGAAGACTTCCCGCTTCAGATCGGCAAGCGATTTCATCTCGATGATCGTCGGCGGTACGAAGGTGCCCTTGCCGGTCTCTCCCGCAAGCGAAATCTGCTCGATGCGGTGGCCGAGCGTGCGCATGCTCTCGACGTGTTTTTCGATGATGCCCTTGGCCTCAGCGGTGATGACCGGGCCGACATCGACGGACAGGCTATCGGTGCGGCCGATCCGCAATTCATGCAGCGCGCCTTTCAGCATTGTCAGCGTGCGATCCGCCACATCTTCCTGCAGGCAGAGAATGCGAAGCGCCGAGCAGCGCTGGCCGGCGCTGTCAAAGGCAGAGGCGATGACGTCTGCTACGACCTGCTCGGCAAGGGCGGAGGAATCGACGATCATGGCGTTCTGGCCGCCGGTCTCGGCAATCAGCGGAACCGGCTGGCCGTTTGCCAGAACCCGGCCCGCGAGCTGACCCTGAATGAGCCGCGCCACTTCCGTGGAGCCGGTGAACATCACACCTGCCGTCAGGGGAGAACCGACGAGTGTCGCACCGGTCTTGCCGTCGCCCGGCAGAAGCTGCACGGCATCTTGCGGAACACCCGCCTCATGCAGCAGGCGCACGCCTTCAGCGGCGATCAGCGGTGTTTCTTCGGCAGGTTTTGCCAGAACCGGGTTACCGGCAACCAGTGCCGCCGTGACCTGACCGATGAAGATGGCGAGCGGGAAGTTCCACGGGCTGATGCAGACGACCGGCCCGAGCGGTGTCTCATCGGTTTTGAAGGTCTTGCGGGCTTCCGCCGCGTAATAACGCAGGAAGTCGATCGCTTCGCGCACCTCGGCAATGGCGTTCGGCATGGATTTCCCCGCCTCGCGCATGATGAGGCCAAGCAGGGTCGGCATTTTAGCCTGCATCTGGTCGGCAGCGCGCTCCAGGCAGGCTGCGCGCTCGGCAACCGGTATGGAAGACCAGTTGGAGGCAGCGGCCCGCTGCATCGCAGCTTCAACATCGGCCTCTGTCGGTTCGGTTACATAACCAACGATGTCATTGTGGTCGCCGGGGTTAAGTACCGGGCGCGTCTTGCCGCCCGCCTGTGGTGCTGTGGCTTTCCATTCCGTCGCCGCACCTGCTTTCAGGACGTTGTCCAGCGTGGCAAGTGTCGTCTCGTTCGAGAGGTCGAGACCGGCGGAATTTACCCGTTCGGGGCCGAACAGACCAGCAGGTGCGGCGATGCGGTCGTGGCGCGCGCCGGGAACGGCGTAGGCCTTGACCACCGCGACCGGGTCTTCCAGCAGGGAAGTTACCGGCACGGCGGGGTCGGCGATGCGGTTGACGAAGGAGGAGTTCGCACCGTTTTCCAGCAGGCGGCGGACGAGATAGGCAAGCAGCGTCTCGTGGGTGCCAACAGGCGCATAGAAACGGCAGGGGCGGTCGAGTTTCTTCTTGCCGACGACCTCGCTGTAAAGCGGTTCGCCCATGCCGTGCAGGCACTGGAATTCGTAGTCGCCGAGTTTGAAATCAGGGCCGGCGAGTTGGTAGATCGTTGCCATGGACTGGGCATTATGGGTCGCAAATTGCGGGAACACGACATCACGCGCGGCGAGCAGCTTACGGGCGCAGGCAATGTAGGAGACGTCGGTGTGGACCTTGCGGGTGAAGACCGGGAAGTCTTCCAGTCCGTCCACCTGTGCGCGCTTGATTTCCGCATCCCAGTAAGCGCCCTTGACCAGACGCACCATGATGCGGCGACCGGCACGGCGGGCGAGGTCGATGATGTAATCCAGAACGAAGGGGCAGCGGCGGCCATAGGCCTGCACGACGAAGCCAAGGCCGTTCCAGCCGGCAAGATCCTTGTCGAGCGCCAGTTCTTCCAGAAGATCGAGCGACAGTTCCAGCCGGTCGGCTTCCTCGGCGTCGATATTGAGGCCGATATCGTATTTCTTGCTGAGCAGCATCAAGGATTTGACGCGCGGCAGAAGCTCCGCCATCACCCGCTCGGCCTGGGCGCGCGCATAACGCGGATGCAGCGCCGAAAGCTTGATGGAAATGCCGGGGCCGCCATAGATGCCACGTCCGGCGGAGGCCTTGCCGATGGCGTGGATGGCGTTTTCGTAGTCCTTGTAATAGCGCTCCGCGTCCTTCGCGGTCGTCGCGGCTTCGCCGAGCATATCGTAGGAATATTGGAAGCCCTGTTCTTCCAGCGGCTTTGAACGCTTGATCGCTTCGCCGATCGTCTCGCCGGTCACGAATTGCTCGCCCATCATGCGCATCGCCATATCGACGCCGCGACGGATGACGGGTTCGCCCGCCCGGGCGATCAGCTTGGTCAGCGCCGCCGAAAGGCCGCTGTCATTGACCGTCGAGGTCAGCTTGCCTGTGATGACGAGACCCCAGGTGGCGGCGTTGACGAACAGCGAGCGTCCACCGCCGATATGGGACTTCCAGTCGCCGCGGGCGATCTTGTCGCGGATCAGCGCGTCGCGGGTAGCGGTGTCGGGAATGCGCAGCAGCGCTTCGGCAAGGCACATCAGGGCCACGCCCTCATGGCTGGAGAGCGAATATTCCTGCACCAGCCCCTCGACGCCGGTGCCCTTGGTCTTGGCGCGCAATGCCTCGATCAGTTTGGTTGCCGTGGTGCGAATGGCCGTCGCCTGTAGAGGCGTGACGGTTGCCGCCTCGATCAGGGGCGCCAGGCATTCTTCCTCGGGGCGGCGGTAAGCGGAGGTGATTGCCTTGCGTAGAGGGCTCTGTTCTCGCACGGGCGGTGCAAAATTCTGGAAAATGCCGTTCACCGTCTGCTGCGGGTTTACATCGGCTTTGCTTGCACCATCGGCCATTCTGAAAATCCTGAAAAAGCTGTTGAAGACAGACAGTCAGCGGCAGCGTGTCCTCCGCCCGCCACTTGTCATCCTGCCGGGTACAATATCATTGCCGTAAAAATTGCTATGGTCCTATTTTGAGGATAGAACAGGCTATATGAACTTTTATTATTTGGATTTGGCGTGAAATCACATGGCGAATAGTCATAAAACAGACGATCTGGACCACTTCGATCTCAAGATCCTCGAAGCCCTCAGCGAAGACGGGCGCATGTCGGTGCTGCAACTGTCAAAAAGGGTTGGCCTCTCCAAGACGCCGTGCCAGACGCGGCTCAAGCGGCTGGTGGATGAGGGTTATATTCTGGGCTTCCGCGCCGTGCTCAATCCGCAGAAACTTGGCGTCGATCATATCGCCTTCGCCGAGGTAAAGCTTTCCGATACGCGCGAAAAAGCGCTCGAGGAGTTCAACACGGCGGTACGCAAGATCAAGGAAGTGGAGGAATGCCACATGATCGCCGGCGCCTTCGATTATCTCCTGAAGGTGCGCACCAGCGATATCCGTAAATACCGAAGGGTGCTCGGCGAAAAAATCTCCAGCCTGCCATCGGTTTCCAACACCTCGACATTTGTGGTGATGCAATCGGTCAAGGAAACGGGGATCTGAAGAAGCGGGCATAAGAAAAACGGGCAGGCGTGAGCCTACCCGTTCATTGCTTTGTGAGTTCCACTGTTTCAGCGCGCCGTGGCGGCGGCGGTTACGGCGCTCATCTGCGCGTCAGGACCGAACTCGTTTTCGTTCTCGATGCCGAGAAGCTCCTGCAGGCGCAATCGCGCGCGGCTGACGCGGCTCTTGATCGTACCAACGGGGCAACCGCATATCTCGGCTGCTTCCTCATAGGCAAAACCGGAGGCGCCGATCAGCAGGATCGCTTCACGCTGGTCGTCGGGCAATTTTGCAAGTGCCGTACGAAAATCCTGAAGGTCGACTGAGCCATGCTGTTCGGGCGGCACGGACAGGCGCGAGGTGTAAACCCCGTCCGTATCCTGTACCTCGCGGCCGGACTTGCGGATCTGGCTGTAGAACTCGTTGCGCAGGATCGTCACCAGCCATGCGCGCATGTTGGTGCCGGGCTGGAAACTGTCCTGTTTCGCCCAGGCTTTCATGATCGTGTCCTGCACGAGGTCGTCAGCGCGGTCCCTCGAACGGATGAGCGAAATCGCGAATGCCCGCAGGTTTGGCAGCGCCGCCAGCATTTCCCGTTTGAAATTGTATTCTGTCTGCTCTGGCTCTTTCGCCATTATTCCTCCGAAGCCTTGGCTTTGGCTTTGTTTTCGGCTTCATCGAGTTTTTCGAGAAGGTCGAGGAATTTATCAGGGATGCCCTCTTCCTGAACCGCATCGTAGAGTTCCCTGAGCTTGCGGGAAATCACCGCCCGCCCGGAGTGCGGGACCTGAGGGGTGGCCGGATTGTCCGGGGATTCTTGGTCCGATTGAAATATGTTCATAACGTCCGGTATTCCTTTTGTGTCGTGGCAAAGAATGCGCGGCGAAAAAAATAGTTCCGGCAATCCGGAACTATTTTTGCGATGCGCACGTTGCTATCGTGGGTTTGCGTTGCAGACCGCATGAAAGGGGAGAATTCCATGTCAGTTTCTACACGCATCGCACCGCACCTGCCATATCTGCGCAGGTTCGCGCGTGCCGTTTGCGGCTCACAATCCACGGGCGATGCCTATGTTGCGGCAACACTCGAAGCTCTGATCGCAGATATCAGCATCTTCCCGCAGACAAGCGGCGATCGGGTCTCGCTTTATCAATTGTTCGTATCGATTTTTAGTTCCGTCACGATCAATATAAAGACCGATGAAAACCTGTCGGGTTGGGAGAAGCGCGCTTCCGCCAATCTCTCTGCAGTGCCGGCGCTCGCCCGTCAGGCTTTCCTGCTGACGACGGTTGAAGAATTCACGCCTTCGGAAGCAGCAGAGGTTCTGAGAGTATCGGAAGATCAGGTCGGAAAACTGATCGACGAGGCAGCCTCGGAAATCGCACGGCAGGTGGCGACCGATATCATGATTATCGAGGACGAGCCTCTGATCGCCATGGATATCGAGCAGATGGTCACCGATCTCGGCCACCGCGTCACGGGCATCGCCCGCACGCATACCGAGGCGATCGACCTCTTCCACCGCACGCAGCCGAAGATGATCCTGGCCGACATCCAGCTGGCCGACGGCAGCTCCGGGCTTGATGCCATGAAGGATATCCTTCAGATGACGTCTCTGCCGGTAATCTTTATCACAGCCTTCCCTGAACGTCTTTTGACGGGTGAGCGGCCGGAGCCGACATTCCTCGTTACGAAACCGTTCAATCCGGACATGGTGAAAGCACTTATCAGCCAGGCCCTGTTTTTCAACGAAAGCTCTCGCGTAGCGGCGTGAAATTTGCCGAAACCGTAGACGGTCCGGGAACTAGTCCGGTACCCGGGCGTTCGCGGTTACGGTCGTGGGGTTATCCCGCGGCTTTCTGCAAGGAGACGAATTTGCATCGGCTGGCATGGCATAACGCGGAGAGGAACGAGAGCGAGCTGCACGATTCGCTCGTTCTCGCCTTGCTCGATTCGGGTGAGACAGTCATGTTGCAGGACTGGAACCGCGACTACATTTTCGTGGCCAACCTGCCGGATGTCTGGCGTCTGCCGGTGGATACTCACCCGACCGATGAAAATCTGTTCGGCAATGATCTCTCCGGCCGGCTCGCCGAACTCAAGAAAGACATGAATACGGCGGGCAGCCGGGGCATGCTGGAAGTCAACGCCGGCAATGACCGGGTCTTCCAGTTTCAGATCCACTCCACCTTCAACCAGTCGAACCAGACGGTGATGAAAACCACCATCCGGGAAGTGACGGCGGAGAGGCGGCGCGAGCAGCTTCTGCGCTCGCTGCTGCGCGAAGTCAGCCACCGGTCGAAGAACCTCCTGGCGATCATCCAGAGCCTTGCCGGCCAGACGGCCCGTTTCAGCCTTACCAAGGATGATTTTTTGCGGAAATTCCGGGGCCGGTTGCACGCTCTTGCCCAAAGTCAGGATCTCATCACCGATTCCGACTGGAGGGGCGCGCGCATATTCGAGCTTCTTCGCCAGCAATTCGATCTTTATCTGCCGGAATATCCGAACCTCATCCACATGGAAGGTGAAAACCTGCTGCTCAACCCCAATGGGGCGCTTTATATCGGGCTCGCTTTCCACGAGCTGGTCGTTAATACGGTCAGCCATAGCGGCAATCTCGCCTATCACCCGCCCATATCGTTGCAATGCCGCCAGGAAGGTGATTTTTATATCGTCGAGTGGATAGAGCCGATGACGCCTTCGAAGGAGCCGTCGGAGGCCCGGCGTGGTAGTTTCGGCAGCGTTGTGCTGGAAAAAGTGGTTCCATCCGCATTGGGGGGAAGCGCTGAGTACCTGCTGACGCCGGAGCAGATCGTCTACCGGCTGAAGTTCCCCTCAGGCAACGGAGCCGACTCTTGACATAATGGCCCGTGGTTTGAGCGGGCCTGAAAGACAAGGTCGCCTTCCGTTTCGCGAAACGCGCAATAAAAAAGCACGGCCCATGAAAGAGCCGTGCTATTTTTATGACAGGTTTTCAGGGGTGAAACCTGTTTGTTTTCAGCCAAGCTTCAGGCGGGGACGGGGGAATTGCTTGGCCTGCAGTAAAAATGCATCCGGCCGTATTCGGTTCCATAAAAGCGCATTTTTTATTGGGAACCAATGACCGGCCGTTTTCACGCTCTCTCGACGTGCCGGATTTTGTCCAGCGCATCCCCTTTAATGCGAGCCGGTCTGTTCTGATCGTTTAGGTGTAAAATAGCGCATCGGCGCTTCCAGCGACCATTCGAACCCGGTTTCGCGATACTCCGTCACAACCTGTCCGCCGAATGCGCCTTCCGCATGCCTTTTGATGACCGTGGTACCGAAGCCCTTGCGGCTCGGCTCGCTTGCCGGCGGCCCACCCGTTTCGGTCCAGACGAGATACAGCATCTGCCGTCCGTCCTTTTCGAGCGGCTTCCAGCTCAGGGCGATTTTCCCGAGAGGAACCGATAGCGCGCCATATTTGATGGAATTCGTCGTCAGCTCATGGACCACGAGCCCGAAATTCTGAGCAGCTTCCGGAGACAGCATGAAATCGTCTCCAGTCAGCACGAAACGTTCTGACACGGTGCCGAAAACCTCGAGGTGGGTCTCGATCAGCTTGCGGATCGGCAGGCCTTGCCATTGAACCTCGGCCAATGCCCGGATCGACATTCCAAGACCGCGCAGGCGGTGGTCCACTTCCTTCTGGAACTCCGGGATGCTTTTGTTTTCCCGTCCCAATTGCCGGATCATCGCCTGAACCAGCGTCAGAATGTTCTTGGAGCGGTGAACAAGTTCGTGCAGCAGCAATTGCAGCCGTTCTTCCGACTGGCTTCTGTCGAAGGAAGCGTTGGAGAGCGCGATGGCGACCTGATTGGCCTCTTTGATCTTGGTATCGATGGGTGCCACGATCTCGCCTTCACCGATGCGCTCGGCCATATGGGTGAGATCGCGAATGGAGCTGCGCAATTGCCGGCCGACCAGATAGGCGCCGCCGATAGCGATCAGCACCAGCAACAGACTACCGATCATCATTTGCCGCCAGGTATCGACGAGGGCCGCTTGGCTTGCTGCCAGCGGGCCCCACATGACGGTCCGCCATTGCCAGCCCGGCAATTGGGCATAGGCGTAGAGATTACCCTTATTGTCGAAGAAATTACCGCTGAAGGCCTGCATTTCCGAAAGGATGGCCGGGGTGGCAAATGGCTTGCCCGCTTCCGCTTCCGCCTGTGAGCTGGAAACGACAACGCGATTTGTACCGTCGATGATGGCGACAGCCCAGTGGCGCGGCAGGTTTTCCGTGGGGATAAGCCGGCTCAGGCCGCTGGCATTCTGCGTCAGGATCAGCGCGTCTCCGGCCGAACCCAGTTCGGGGTCGAGCGGCAGGGTGACGTTGAACACCCATTCCTTGCTGGTGGCGCCGAAAAACATGTCCGAGACGGTGATGCGGCGGGATTGTATTGCCTTGGCCAGATCGGCCTCGGCCGGCACCTTGCTGAGAGGCTGACCATAGGGCACCCGCGTATTGAGATGCTGCTCACCGTCCCTGGTGGCGAGAATGGCGTACAGGCCCTCGCGTTTCAGGCTGTCTGCAACGCGTCCCTGGAATGCTGCAAGATTGCCGCTCTCGAGTTCCGGGAATTGCGACAGCAGATTGAGGGAGGTGGCGATTTCCTGCAGGCGGCGATCGATGTTGCGGCTGACGACCCGCACATCGTCAATGGTCTCCCGCTGAAGATCGTCGCGCTTTTCGGCCTCAAGGCGCAGCATCAGATAGCCGCCGAAAAGGATCAGCGGCAGGGTGATGACGGTTGCCATCACGATCAGATAGGTGCCGATGGAGGCAGTCGGGAAAAAATTCGCGCTGCGCCGACGCAAAGCCGAAAACATGTCTTTCAGTCTGTCGCCGGGTTGAGGCATACAAAAACTCCGGCAGTTATGGCATTGACACAGCACGGGATAATACCGTGCCGCCCCCCTTTAGCAATGCCTGATTTTCACCTTTGGTTGTCGTGATATGTCGCAATTGCGTCAGTTTTCCTGAAAAAATCGGAACTATTTCAACGATCAGCCCGTTTGCCAGACGAGCCGGCTGAGCAGCGGAAACGAAATTCACCACCGCCCGGCCAGTTGAAAACGATGAAAGGAAGGTACGAAATGGCAAAGAAACTCACGACACTCGTCACTGCCGCCCTGATGGGCGCGACGGCTTTCGCGCCGCTTGCCATTGCCCAGGGCACAACCCAGCCTGCACCGGAAAGTCCGGGTGCGCAGACGGAACCGGCAACACCTCCCGCTACCCCGATGGCTCCTCTGGCCAATGACAGCGCAGCCGCTACCACTGGCGGCGCTTACCTGACCCAGCAGGGTGAAAAGCAGATCAGCGCCAGCGACTATATCGGCAAGTCGGTCTATACCGCAGCCGATGAGAGCATCGGCAGTGTCACCAACCTCATCATGGAAGAGGATGGCGGTCTGGTCGCAGCCGTGATCGGCGTCGGCGGTTTCCTCGGCATCGGTGCCAAGGATGTTGCCGTTCCGATGGACAAGGTGACGATGACCCGGAACGCGCAGGACGGCACAATCCGCCTGACGACGACGGAAACGGCGGAAACGCTGAAGGCGGCACCGGAGTTCAAGACGCTGGAACAGCAGGCCAGCGACAGGAATGCGGCAATGCCGCCCGCTCCTGATAACACCACCACATCCGCCACCAAACCCTGATCCCTTTACCTGGGAGAGAGGAGCGGGGCTGGCTTAGTCAGTCGCCCTGCTGGAGACACCGGCCTTTGGCCGGTGTCTTTTTTTGTGCCTGTGGTCGCAGTCGCCGGGTGGTTAATCCCCGGCATTGCGGGAGGAATGCCAGGCCCAGGCGGATTTGATGATGTCCGACAGGGAATAGCGCGGTTCCCAGCCGAGAACCTCCTTCGCCTTGTCGTTATTGGCGACAAGCGTGGTGGAATCGCCATCACGGCGTCCGGTATATTCCACGGGGAAGGGACGGCCGGACACTTCCGAAATCGCCGCCAGCAATTCCTTCACCGTGGTGCCGGTGCCGGTGCCGAGGTTGAGCTCAACCGTTTCACCGCCCGCCAGCAGATAGTCCACCGCCCGCACATGGGCGTCGGCAAGATCGAGAATGTGGATGTAGTCGCGCACGCAGGTGCCGTCGCGGGTGTCGTAGTCAGTACCGAATACCTTGAAGCCCTGACGCCGCCCAAGTGCCGCCTCGATGGCGAGCGGGATGGCGTGGGTTTCCGGCTTGTGCCATTCGCCGATGCGGCCTTCGAAATCCGCGCCGGCCGCATTGAAGTAACGCAGCATCACCGAGCGCAGCCCCTTATAGGTGCTGTAATCCTTCAGCGCCTGCTCGACCACCCATTTGGTGCGGCCATAGGGGTTGATCGGCGCCTGACGGTGCGTCTCGTCGATCGGCACCTGTTCCGGCAGTCCATAGGTGGCGCAGGTGGAGGAAAAAACAAATGCCGTAACCCCGGCATCAATGGCGGCGGAGAGAAGGTTGAGCGAGCCGATGACGTTGTTGTCGTAGAAGGCGACGGGCTGCTTGACCGATTCGCCGACCTCGATCAGCGCTGCAAAGTGCAGAACCGCTTCAGGCTGGTGCTTGGCGAAAACTTCATCCAGCCGCGCCCGGTCGCGGATATCACCCTGCTCGAAGGGTCCCCAGCGGACGAATTCCTCATGTCCATTGGACAGATTGTCGAAAACCACCGGTTCATATCCTCGCTCAGACAGGAGAAGGCAGGTATGCGAACCGATATAGCCGGCACCGCCGACGACAAGGACTTTCTTCTTCATCAATCGCCTTTCAGAAAAACATGGGACGCGTCGAGACTGTATGTCACTTTGGTCAAATAAGGGCGGCATGGCGTGGGACGCCATCAACCAGTCTATCCATCGCGGGTAACATAAAAAAAACTGCGCATCCATGGTCAGGATGCACAGCAACTAATCAGAGCTTGACGAAGAGCCGAAACACGCCCGCAGGCGTGCCTATTTCTTTTTCCTGGTATTCACCCTCGTTGCCAGAAAGCCGGCAGCGACGGCGACGGCAAGCGTCGCATAGGGGCGGGCCTGAATTGCCAGCGTCAACAGCGATTGCAAGGCCAGAGGCGCTGCGGCCAAGGGGGCCGCTGCCGCCGTCAATGGTGCGACGGGCCGCCTCGCGGCATAGGCTCTCGGACGTTTGACGATCGCCAGAGCCACCAGCATGATGACGCCGAGCAGAAATGCCGTGCCGGCAACGACAAGTGCCGCCGGACCTGCGCCGACATGCCGGGCGAGATAGATTGAACCCGCCACGACGGCCGCAACGAAGGCGATCAGGAAAAATACCCCGGTCAATACCCAGAGGATGATGGTGGCACGCAGGCGGCGCGTCACGACACGTCCTTCACGCTGGGTGTCTCCCAGATAGACCAGCAATGCCTCAAGCATGATGTGGCCTTATCGACGTGTGAGGAGGGCGAGCACGAAGCCGACACCCACAGCGATGCCGAGGGACTGGAGCGGGTTTTTCTGGACCTGATCCGTCAGATTATCGTTCAGCGACGAAATTTCGCTGCGAACGCTGTCAGCCATCTCGCCGGAGGCGGTGAGCGCGTCGTCGGCCACGCGGGCGGCCTGCGCCTTCAACTCGTGCGATGCGCCGACGCCCAGCGCCTTAACGCTCTTGGCAAGATTTGCCAGATCTTCGCGAAGCTGGGCAAGCTGCGCTGCCACATCGGCCGCATCGCCGTTTTCGAGGGATTGCTGGATCTTGTCATTAACGCTGCTACGCACGCTTGCCATAAGTGAAGTCCTTCCTGAACATCGTTGATGGAAATGGGGGCAGGTCAAACAGACTGCTGCCACGGGTGAATGCCGTCACTCTCGAACCTTCGTTGCGGCGGCCGAAACACCCGCTTGTCCGCCATTCAAACGCACCGAGGCCTGCTTGGTTCCGCCGCTATGCGCGTTTTCTCATGCGGATGCCGGGGCGGGGGCAATTTTCCAGGAATTCGGTGCCGGACATTTGTTTTCCTGTAACAAGCATCATATAAGGCCCATCATCCAGACGGACCTTGACTTCAATCAATATGTGAAACGCCATGCTTCAGACGCCCTATTACCTCATCGACAAGACAAAACTTCTTCGCAACATGGAGAAGATTGCCTATGTGCGGGAAAAATCCGGCGCCAAGGCGCTGCTGGCGCTGAAGTGCTTCGCCACATGGTCGGTGTTCGATTTCATGTCGCAATATATGGACGGCACCACCTCGTCCTCGCTTTATGAAGTGCGTCTGGGCCGCGAGAAATTCGGCGGTGAAACCCACGCCTATTCAGTCGCCTACGCCGATTACGAAATCGACGAGGTGATCTCGAACGCGGACAAGATCATCTTCAATTCCATCAGCCAGCTTGAACGCTTTGCGGAGAAGGCATCCGGTATCACCCGTGGTCTTCGCCTCAATCCGCAGGTCAGCTCCTCGAGCTTCGACCTTGCAGATCCTGCGCGCCCCTTCAGCCGCCTCGGCGAATGGGATGTCGCCAAGGTCGACAAGGTCATGGATCGGATTTCCGGCTTCATGATCCACAACAATTGCGAAAATGGCGATTTTTCGCTGTTCGACCGCATGTTGACGCAGATCGAGGAAAAATTCGGATCGCTTCTGTCGCGCGCGGAATGGGTCAGCCTTGGTGGCGGCATTCATTTTACCGGCGACGACTATCCGCTCGACCAGTTCTGCGATCGGCTGCGGGCCTTTTCGGAAAAATACGGCGTGCAGGTCTATCTGGAGCCGGGCGAGGCCTCGATCACCCGGAGCACGACGCTTGAGGTGACGGTTCTAGACACGCTGTTCAACGGCAAGAACCTCGCCATCGTCGACAGCTCCATCGAAGCGCACATGCTCGACCTCCTGATTTACCGGGAAACCGCCAAGGTTTTCCCGAATGAGGGCGAACATCCCTACATGGTCTGCGGCAAATCCTGCC
The DNA here is from genome assembly GCA_000949895.1 of Agrobacterium arsenijevicii. Classification (GTDB taxonomy): domain Bacteria; phylum Pseudomonadota; class Alphaproteobacteria; order Rhizobiales; family Rhizobiaceae; genus Agrobacterium; species Agrobacterium arsenijevicii. The sequence continues at coordinate 301,084 of JWIT01000002.1, forward strand.
TTGCGGGCGATATTTTCGGTGATTTCCGGTTCGACAAGGAACTGAAGGTCGGCGACCGCATCTCCTTCCAGGACGCGGCCGGCTACACCATGGTCAAGAAAAACTGGTTCAACGGCGTGAAGATGCCGGCGATCGCCATCAAGGAACTCGACGGCACCGTACGCGCCGTTCGCGAATTCGACTTTGCTGATTTCGAGCAAAGCCTGTCTTAAACCCTGTTTTAACATGAAACGAAGCTCATCCCTGCGGGGAAAAGGAGGCATCACCTGAAATGAAGAAGAACGTTCTGATCATCGGCGCCGGTGGCGTAGCACAGGTCGTGGCGCATAAATGCGCCCAGAACAGCGATGTATTGGGAGACATTCATATTGCGTCACGGACTTTGGAAAAGTGCCGCAAGATTGTCGAGTCCGTACGCGAAAAGAAGAGCCTCAAGACAGATGTGAAACTTGAGGCCCATGCGCTTGACGCTATGGATATCGAGGCGACGAAAGCCTTGATTACGAAAACCGGCGTGGAAATCGTCATCAATGTCGGTTCGTCTTTCGTCAACATGTCCGTTCTTCGCGCCTGCATGGATGCGGGCGTTGCCTACATGGATACCGCCATCCATGAGGATCCAGGCAAGATTTGCGAAGCTCCGCCGTGGTACGGCAATTACGAATGGAAGCGTGCCGCCGAGTGCAAGGAAAAAGGCGTGACCGCCATTCTGGGCGTCGGCTTCGATCCGGGCGTGGTGAATGCCTATGCCCGCCTTGCCAAGGATGAATATTTCGACAAGGTCACCTCCGTCGATATCGTCGACATCAATGCCGGCAGCCACGGCCGCTGGTTCTCGACCAACTTCGATCCGGAAATCAACTTCCGCGAATTCACCGGGGTCGTCTATTCCTGGCAGAAGGGCGAGTGGCAGACGAACCAGATGTTCGAAGTCGGTCAAGAATTCGATCTGCCTGTTGTCGGCAAGCAGAAGGCCTATCTGACCGGCCATGACGAAGTGCATTCGCTGTCCAGGAACATGGATGGCGCCGATGTGCGCTTCTGGATGGGATTCGGTGATCACTACATCAACGTCTTCACCGTGCTGAAGAACCTTGGCCTTCTTTCCGAAAAGCCGGTCAAGACGGCCGAAGGTCTGGAAGTCGTGCCGCTGAAGGTGGTCAAGGCCGTATTGCCCGATCCGTCTTCGCTCGCGCCTGACTATGTCGGCAAGACCTGCATCGGCGATGTCGTCAAGGGCATCAAGGATGGCAAGGAACGCGAAGTCTTCATCTACAACGTGGCCGACCACAAGGAAGCCTATGAAGAGGTTGGTTCGCAGGGCATTTCCTACACCGCCGGCGTTCCCCCGGTCGCTGCCGCCATGCTGATCGCCACCGGCGAATGGGATGTGAAGCAGATGGCCAATGTGGAAGAACTGCCGCCGAAGCCGTTCCTCAACCTTCTGAACAAGATTGGTTTGCCGAACCGTATCAAGGACGAAAACGGCGACCGCGCCCTGACGTTCTGATTGATGGCTTTCTGATAAATCGAGACAATAAAAAACCCCGCGAAAGCGGGGTTTTTTATTGGGACAAAGTCACCAATTATTCGGCGTCATCCTCGGCCCTGAGCCGAGGATCTACCGGCACGTGAGCGTGCCTCAGCCCTTTGTCGGCTTAGGCCCACGCTTTTCGAACGGCCGGTCCTTTTTGCCTTCGAATTTGGGCTTGTCGCCAAAGGCCTTTTTCTTTTTCCAGGGCTTGTCGTCGCCCTTGCGGTCGTCGCCTGGGCCGCCGGCATTATTCGGTTTGTTGAACTTCCGCTGGGCCGTGGCCGGGCGGGTGTCTTCACGGACACTGCCGGTCATTTCCGGCTTGCCTTCCAGCGCTTTCAGACGAATGCCCTTTTCGAGCATCATGTCCTTGCCGATGGCGGAGGTGAAACGGTCGACGGCATCGGCCGCCAGTTCCACGAAGGTCTCCGTCTGCTGCATGCGGATGGCGCCGATATCCTGACGGGTGATCTTGCCGAAACGGCAGAGCATGGGGATGAGCCAGCGCGGCTCGGCGCTCTGCTTGCGACCGACCGAAAGCGAAAACCATGCGCTGTCGGAGAAGTCGGAACGTTCGCGGCGCGGTGCATCGTTTTCAGGGGTTTCGAAGCTGTCGCGGCGCGGTTTGCGGGTATTGTCCAGCGCAACTTCGGTGATGTCCTCCGGGGCGGAACGTCCGGCGTGGTAAAGGCGCACGAAGGCGGCGGCGACTTTTTCCGCGCCATGCTGCTCGAGCAGCTGCTTCACGAAATCGCGTTCGTCGTCGGCCACGGCCTCGGTGAGCGCAGGATCGGCCAGAAGCCGGGCACCGTCGCGTTCAACGATCTCCTCGACCGAAGGCGGGCGAACCCATGCCGCGCTGACCTTGGCGCCTTCCAGAAGGCGTTCGGCCTTGCGGCGCTGGTTGACAGGCACCACGATGGCGCTGACGCCCTTCTGCCCGGCGCGGCCGGTACGGCCGGAACGGTGGAGAAGCGTTTCCGAATTGGTCGGCAGGTCGGCGTGGATAACCAGTTCGAGGCCGGGCAGGTCGATGCCGCGCGCGGCAACGTCGGTCGCCACGCAAACCCGGGCGCGGCCGTCACGCATGGCCTGCAGCGCATGGGTGCGCTCGTTCTGGGTCAGTTCGCCTGACAGGGCCACGACGGAAAAGCCGCGGTTGTTGAGGCGGGCCGTCAGATGGTTCACGGCTGCACGGGTGGAGCAGAAAACGATGGCGTTGCGGGCTTCGTAAAAACGCAGCGCATTGATGATGGCGTTTTCGCGGTCGGAACCCGTCACCAAGAGGGCGCGGTATTCGATATCCACATGCTGCTTCTGTTCGGAAGCGGTGGCGATGCGAACGGCGTTCTTCTGGTAGCTTTCGGCAAGCTTGGCGATGCTGCGCGGAACGGTGGCCGAAAACATCAGCGTGCGGCGGGTCTCAGGCGATTCTTCCAGAATGAATTCCAGATCTTCGCGGAAGCCGAGATCAAGCATCTCGTCGGCCTCATCAAGCACCACGGCGCGCAGCGACGACAGATCGAGCGCGCCGCGCTTGATGTGGTCGCAGAGACGGCCGGGGGTGCCGACGATAATATGGGCGCCGCGTTCCAGTGCCCGGCGTTCGCTGCGGATATCCATGCCGCCAACGCAGGAAGCGATCGATACGCCAGCGAATTCATAAAGCCATTCCAGCTCGCGCTTGACCTGCATGGCCAATTCGCGGGTCGGCGCAATGGCAAGTGCCAGCGGCGCGGAGGCCTGACCGAAACGGGGGTTTTCCGACAGCAGCGTGGTCGCGAGCGCAATGCCGAAGGCAACTGTCTTGCCGGAGCCGGTCTGCGCGGAGACCAATGCGTCCTTGTCGGCGAGTTCCGGCGAAAGCATGGCCTTCTGCACGGGGGTCAAATCTTTGTAGCCGCGTTTTTCCAACGCCTGCGCGATCGCCGGGGCGATACCCTGGGTGTCTGTCATCTACCGTCTTTCGGATATGAAGCTGCCCGCATCCGCCCGAAACCAATAGGTCCGGGGCAGCCGATGCAGGCCATTACGGCCATCTGGCCGGTTGCATTGCCGCGCTCCATACTGCGAATAGGCCCGTTTGTACAGTGCACTGCGGTACGCTCTTTCACTGTATCGCATGTGGCTGCCTGCTCCATCCCGCCATCTTCTTTCGCCGGGGGTATAAAAAAAGGCGTACCGCATGGTTCATAAACGGCATTGCGTGCCCCCCGCCTTTTCGCTAAGAGACCCGCAACTTGAGGCTCTTTATCAAAAAAGAGCCGACTGGGTTTGTTCTTGTCCGCACCCGAAAATCGGGCTGGCGGAAAAAAGGGATGGTACTGGTCAAGGCTATGGCTCGCATTGTCATGAAATTCGGCGGCACGTCCGTCGCGAACCTCGAACGCATTCACAATGTCGCACGGCATGTGAAACGCGAAGTGGATGCCGGCCATGAAGTGGCCGTGGTCGTTTCCGCCATGTCCGGCAAAACCAACGAATTGGTGGACTGGGTGCAGAATGCTGCGAAGGTGGCCGGCGCCAACGCCGCCTCCTTCTACGATGCGCGCGAATATGACGCGGTCGTTGCGTCCGGCGAACAGGTGACGTCAGGTCTTCTGGCGATCACGCTGCAATCCATGGGCATCAACGCACGCTCCTGGCAGGGCTGGCAGATCCCGATCCGCACCGACAATGCGCATGGCGCTGCCCGCATTCTCGAGATTGACGGTTCGGATATCGTCCACCGCATGGGCGAGGGTCAGGTTGCCGTTGTTGCCGGTTTCCAGGGCATCGGTCCGGACAACCGCATCGCGACGCTCGGTCGCGGCGGTTCGGACACATCAGCCGTTGCCATCGCCGCCGCTGTCAAGGCGGATCGTTGCGATATCTATACCGACGTTGACGGTGTCTACACCACCGATCCGCGCATCGAGCCCAAGGCTCGCCGCATGAAGAAGATCGCTTTCGAGGAAATGCTCGAAATGGCGTCTCTCGGCGCGAAGGTTCTGCAGGTTCGCTCCGTCGAGCTTGCCATGGTACACAAGGTGCGCACCTTCGTTCGCTCCAGTTTCGAGGATCCCGATGCACCGGGCATGGGTGACCTCATCAACCCGCCCGGTACTTTGATTTGTGACGAGGATGAAATCGTGGAACAGGAAGTCGTAACCGGTATCGCCTATGCCAAGGATGAAGCACAGATCTCGCTGCGCCGCGTGGCCGACCGTCCGGGCGTCTCCGCTGCGATCTTCGGGCCATTGGCGGAAGCGCATATCAACGTCGACATGATCGTGCAGAACATCTCTGAAGATGGTTCGCGCACAGACATGACCTTTACCGTTCCTTCGGGCGACGTTGCCAAGGCTCTTCGCGTTCTGGACGAAAACAAGGCCCAGATCGGTTTCGACGTTGCACAGAACGAGACCGGCCTTGCCAAGGTTTCGGTCATCGGCATTGGCATGCGCAGCCACGCCGGCGTTGCCGCCAGTGCCTTCAAGGCGCTTGCCGAGAAGAACATCAACATCAAGGCCATCACCACCTCCGAGATCAAGATTTCGATCCTGATCGACGGCGCCTATGCCGAACTGGCCGTTCGTACTTTGCATTCTGCTTACGGTCTCGATAAGAACTAAGTTCGAGACATCGGTTCCCGATGCTCCGATTCTTCGGAGTTGCGTTCTTCCGATGTGGCGTTTCATGAAAGCGTGTCCCTTGCGGGACGCGCTTCTCGCGCTATAAATTTTTAAATGACGTTTTGATTCTCGAATATTATGACATTCGGATCGGAAGCGTCGGGGAGCAAACGCGATGAGAGACCTTTCTGCAGGTCCGCGCGTCCTGCTAAAGCGGCTGCGCGAAATGATGGCGGAGCACCTTGAGCCGCAGGACCGTCTGGACCAGATCGTCCGTCAGATAGCCAGCAACATGGTGGCGGAGGTTTGCTCGGTCTACGTGCTGCGTTCCGACAGCGTGCTGGAGCTTTATGCCACCGAAGGTCTCAACAAGGATGCCGTGCATCTTGCCCAGCTGAAAATGGGGCAGGGTCTTGTCGGCACCATTGCCGCTTCTGCCCAACCTCTCAATCTTTCCGATGCACAGGCGCATCCGGCTTTCCGCTATCTGCCTGAAACCGGTGAAGAAATTTATCATTCCTTCCTCGGCGTGCCGATTTTGCGCTCCGGTCGCACTCTTGGCGTTCTTGTGGTCCAGAACAAGGTCAGCCGAACGTACCGGGAGGATGAAGTTGAAGCGCTCGAAACAACCGCGATGCTCATCGCTGAAATAGTGGCGAGCGGAGAATTGAAAAAGATCACCCGCCCCGGCGTGGAGCTGGACCTGACGCGTGCCGTTTCCATCGATGGCGATGCTTACGGCGAAGGCATCGGTCTTGGTCACGTCGTACTGCACGACCCCCGCATCGTCGTCACCAATCTGCTGAACGAGGATGCCGATACGGAAATCCTGCGTCTTGCCGACGCCATCGGTTCGCTGCGCCTGTCGATCGATGACATGTTGCAGCGCCGTGACGTGCCGACCGAAGGAGAGCATCGCGAGGTTCTCGAGACCTACCGCATGTTCGCCCACGATCAGGGCTGGGTGCGGCGCATGGAAGAAGCTATCCGCAACGGTCTGACGGCGGAAGCTGCGGTTGAGAAAGTGCAGAGCGACACCAAGGCGCGCATGATGCGCCTGACCGATCCCTATCTTCGCGAGCGCATGCATGATTTTGACGATCTCGCCAACCGGCTGCTGCGTCAGCTGATCGGTTTCGGCGGGCGCAGCCCCGAGCAGGATTTTCCGCTGGATGCCATCGTACTGGCGCGCGCCATGGGTGCCGCCGAATTGCTGGACTATCCGCGTGAGAAACTCCGCGGTCTGGTGCTGGAAGACGGCGCGGTGACGAGCCACGTCGTCATCGTGGCTCGCGCCATGGGCATTCCGATCATCGGGCAGGCGACGGGCATCGTGGCACTTGCCGAAAATAACGATCCCATCATCATCGACGGTGATGACGGCCAGGTGCATTTGCGCCCGATGTCGGATTTGCAGCGGGCCTATGAGGAAAAAGTGCGCCTGCGCGCCAAGCGGCAGGAGCAGTTCCGCGCGCTTCGCAATGTCGAGCCGATCACCAAGGATGGCCAGAGGGTCAACCTCAAGATGAATGCGGGTCTTCTCGTGGACCTGCCGCAGCTCGAGGAATCCGGCGCCGATGGTATCGGCCTGTTCCGCACCGAGCTGCAATTCATGATCGCCTCCAACATGCCGAAAGGCGAGGAGCAGGAAGCTTTTTACCGGTCCGTTTTGCGGCAGGCCAAGGGGAAGAGCGTCACTTTCCGCACGCTGGATATCGGCGGCGACAAGGTCGTTTCCTATATGCGCGGTCAGGAAGAGGAAAATCCGGCGCTGGGCTGGCGGGCAATCCGCCTGTCGCTCGACCGTCCGGGCCTGATGCGCACGCAGATGCGCGCGCTTCTGCGCGCCGCCTCGGGTGCTGAACTGCACATGATGTTGCCGATGGTGACGGAGGTTTCCGAAATCCGCGCGGCGCGCGATCTGCTTCAGAAGGAAGTGCAGCACCTTTCGAAATTCAGCCATGCGCTTCCGAAAAAGCTGCAATTCGGCGCGATGCTGGAAGTGCCTTCGCTGATGTGGCAGCTCGATGAGCTGATGCAGGAAGTGGATTTCGTCTCCGTCGGTTCGAACGATCTGTTCCAGTTTTCCATGGCGGTCGATCGTGGCAACGCCCGGGTTTCGGATCGTTTCGACAATCTCGGCAAGCCGTTCCTGCGCATTCTGCGTGATATCGTGCGCGCCGGCGAAAAGCATCACACCTCGGTCACGCTTTGCGGTGAAATGGCAAGCAAGCCGCTTTCGGCCATGGCTTTGATCGGCCTCGGGTTCCGTTCGGTTTCCATGTCGCCGACGGCGATCGGCCCGGTCAAGGCCATGCTGCTCGGGCTTGATGCCGCGCGACTTGCCGATGAGCTGAATGCCGCGCTTGACGATCACAATTCGCTGGAAAGCGCGCGCGAGGTGTTGTTACGCTTTGCCGCGACGCATTCCATTCCCATTTAAACGACCTGTTTCATAATCGGAGTGACTGGTGGCGAAGCTTCCCGTCGAAAAAATGCGCGAACTGGAAAGGCGTTTCGGAGAGATCGAAGCGCGAATGTCGGCTGGTCCGGCAGCGGACGTCTATGTGAAGCTGGCTTCGGAATATTCCGAACTTGAGCCGGTGGTGAAGAAAGTCCGCGAATACGAGAAGGCAGTCTCTGAAGCCGCCGATCTTGAGGCGCTGCTTGCCGACAAGACGACCGACAAGGATATGCGTGATCTGGCGGAAATGGAGCTGCCGGAGGTCGAGGCCCGCATCGGCGAGCTTGAGAAGGACATGCAGGTCCTGCTGCTTCCCAAGGATGCGGCGGACGAAAAAAGCGCGATCCTCGAAATCCGCGCCGGTACCGGCGGGTCCGAAGCGGCGCTTTTCGCCGGTGATCTGTTTCGCATGTATGAGCGCTTCGCATCGACCAAGGGCTGGAAAGTCGAGGTTCTTTCCGCCAGCGAAGGCGAAGCGGGTGGTTACAAGGAAATCATTGCCACGATCAGCGGGCGAGGGGTGTTTTCCAAGCTGAAATTCGAATCCGGCGTTCACCGGGTGCAGCGCGTGCCGGAGACGGAAGCGAGCGGCCGCATCCACACCTCCGCCGCCACCGTTGCAGTTTTGCCGGAGGCGGAGGATATCGATGTCGAAATCCGCCCGGAAGATATTCGCATCGATACGATGCGTGCTTCGGGTGCCGGCGGCCAGCACGTCAACACCACCGACTCCGCCGTTCGCATCACCCATCTTCCGACGGGTTTGATCGTCACCAGTTCGGAAAAATCCCAGCACCAGAACCGTGCCAAGGCCATGCAGGTTCTGCGTTCGCGCCTCTACGATATCGAACGTCAGAAGGTGGAGAGCGAGCGTTCCGCCGACCGCAAGAGCCAGGTCGGCTCAGGCGACCGTTCCGAGCGCATCCGCACCTACAATTTTCCGCAGGGGCGCGTCACCGATCATCGCATCAACCTGACCCTCTACAAGCTCGACCGGATGATCGAGGGCGAGATCGACGAGCTTGTCGACGCGTTGATTGCCGATTATCAGGCCGGTCAGCTTGCCCAGCTCGGCGAACAACAGCTTTGAGCGGCGGCGTTGACCAAACGGTCTCGACCGAGCTTGCCGCAGCCCGCAAACGGTTGCAGGCGGCTGGCATCGCCGATCCGCTTCTCGATGCGCGCCTGCTGATTGCGGAGGTCACCGGTTTCTCGCTGACCGATTTCGTGATGAAACCGGACCATCCCGTTACCCCGGAAGAGAGCGCACGCATCGCCGCCATGATTGCAAGGCGGGCAGGCGGAGAACCGGTGCACCGCATTCTCGGCCACCGCGAGTTTCATGGCCTTGATCTTCTTTTGTCGAAGGAGACGCTCGAACCTCGCCCGGATACGGAGGTTCTTGTCGACACGCTGTTACCCGCTTTGAAAAAAGCTGTTGCGGATAAGGGCAGTGCGCGCATTCTGGATCTGGGTACGGGCACGGGTGCGATCTGTCTGGCGCTTCTGAAAGAATGCCCGGAAGCGACCGGCATCGGCAGCGATATTTCCGCCGATGCGCTGGAAACAGCGGCCAAAAATGCCGCCCGCAATCGTCTCGCCTCGCGTTTCGAAACCACGCGTAGCGACTGGTTTGAAAAAATCTCTGGCAGCTTTGACATAATTGTGTCGAATCCGCCTTATATAAGAAGTGACATCGTCACAACGCTAGACCGAGAGGTTCGTCATCACGATCCGATGGCGGCGCTGGACGGAGGTCAGGACGGCCTTGCACCGTACCGCCTCATCGCTGCCGACGCAGGCCGCTTTCTTGTGGAAAACGGGATAGTCGGTGTGGAGATCGGTTTCGATCAAAGGCTTGATGTTTCCGCTATATTTGCGTCCCACGGCTTCTCTCTTCTCGATGCCGTGAAGGATTATGGCGACAACGATAGAGTTTTGACCTTCCGGAGATAGTTGTTCGCGATATGTCTGCGGATTATTTGCAAGGATATTTTGCACAGCAAAAGAAAAGGCTTGGATTTCCGCATGAAGCGGGATAGTTTGCCGCCACATGCCGGGTGGCTGAGGACGAATTTAGATTCGTCAGGGTATGGGTCTCAGTCCCGAAGCGGGTTCTTTTTAGAACCCTGAAGGCTGGGCGTTTCCGGCATGTGAATCAGTAAACTTTGTTCGCAGGTGGCTCGTTGCAGCATTTTGCGCGACCGGTCGTCATACGCGAGGTCTTGTCTGGGGTTATCTTCAGCAGGGCGCGTAATGGAGCAATTTCAGGAAAAATTTCCAGCGGTTTTCCGCCCGGAATTGCATGAAAATAACCAGATTGTCAGCAAAACAGAATTCAGGTGAGCAATTGATGAGGCCAGGACAGCAAAACAAGCGCGGCCGGGGGCGTGGAAGCAACAACAACAATAACAATGGTGGCGGTAACAACAACAACTTCAACCGCAAGGGCGGTAACCCGCTCACCAGGACTTATGACAGCTCCGGTCCCGATGTTAAGATTCGTGGCACAGCCCAGCACATAGCGGAAAAATACGCCACCCTTGCGCGGGATGCGCAGAGTGCTGGCGACCGCGTGATCGCTGAAAACTATCTGCAGCACGCTGAACACTATAATCGTATCATTGCAACGGCTCAGGCTCAGATGCAGGAGCGTTTCCAGCGCGACGATCGTGGCGAATACAATGCTGCTGACGGCGACGATATGGATATGAACGACGGCGACGATGGTGCATCGCAGCAGCAGTTCGAACAGTCGGAACGGGTTCAGCAGCCGGAGCGCCAGGAACGACAGGAGCGCGCCGAGCGGTCCGAACCGCGTCAGGAACGCCGCGAGCGTCCGGACCGCCGTGAACGTCAGGAGCGCCAGCCGCGTCAGCCGCAGGTTTCGGACGAACAGCAGCAGCCGGTGTACGACGCCAGCCAGGCGCCTCAGCCCGTAATCGAAGGCACGCCCATGGAAGTGGCCGTCGAGGAAGAACAGCAGCAGACTGAAGCGCCTGCGACTGCGCCGAAGACCCGCCGCACCACCGGCCCACGCCCGCGTCGTCCGCGCCGCACCGCAACCGCGGAAGGTGCCGAAGGCGAAGATGCGCCAGCCGGCGACGAAGCGACACCAGCCACGCTGGAAAACGCTGCCGAATAAGCAGGGTTTTAAAAAACACGCGATTGAAAAACTCCGGCTTGCCGGAGTTTTTTGTTTTTGGGGTCGGCGTGAAGCCTTTGCGGCGGTTGAACAGGGCAATCGCGACGAGAAGACGTGATGCTTGTCAAATCCGACGAAAATTTCCCGGACAGTCGTTTTCTTACCCCCTTTAAACCGATGAAAATGCCTCCCATATTCGTGCAGGAAGGCCGGATGCCGCGTTCAGCGGTAACCGTCCATCAAGAGGCGGCGATCGTGAAATCCTTATAACGCGACTGCCGTAGCGGGGCTTGCCTTTGAGGGAGCCTCAACCCAAACACCCGGAGCCGTGCCGAAAGCGGGCGGGCCGGTAAATGGAGGTTCGACTATGAATATTGAAAAATACTCCGAGCGTGTTCGCGGTTTTCTGCAATCGGCGCAGACTTTTGCGCTTGCGGAAAATCACCAGCAGTTTGCTGCCGAACATGTTCTGAAAGTTCTGCTTGATGACGAGCAGGGCATGGCGGCTTCGCTGATCGAGCGGGCCGGTGGTGACGCCAAGGAAGTGCGTCTTGCCAATGATGCGGCCCTTTCGAAATTGCCCAAGGTTTCCGGCGGCAATGGCGGCCTTTCCCTGACGGCTCCGCTTGCGAAAGTGTTTTCGACTGCGGAAGATATTGCCAAAAAGGCTGGCGACAGTTTCGTCACCGTCGAGCGTCTTTTGCAGGCGCTGGCGATCGAAACTTCTGCTTCCACCTCGGCGTCCCTGAAAAAGGGCGGTGTGACGGCGCAGGCGCTAAATCAGGTCATCAATGAAATCCGCAAGGGCCGTACGGCCGACAGCGCCAATGCCGAACAGGGCTTTGACGCGCTGAAGAAGTTCGCGCGCGATCTGACGGAAGAGGCTCGCGAAGGCAGGCTCGACCCGGTGATTGGCCGCGACGACGAAATCCGCCGTACCATTCAGGTGCTTTCGCGCCGTACCAAGAACAATCCCGTGCTGATCGGTGAACCGGGCGTCGGTAAAACGGCGATTGCCGAAGGGCTTGCGCTGCGCATCGTCAATGGCGATGTGCCTGAAAGCCTGAAAGACAAGAAGCTGATGGCGCTGGATATGGGCGCGCTGATCGCCGGTGCGAAATATCGCGGCGAGTTCGAGGAACGCCTGAAGGCTGTCCTGAACGAGGTGCAGGCGGAAAATGGCGGCATCATCCTGTTCATCGATGAGATGCACACGCTGGTTGGCGCCGGCAAGGCGGATGGCGCGATGGATGCGTCCAACCTCCTGAAGCCTGCCCTCGCCCGCGGCGAACTGCACTGCGTAGGCGCCACCACGCTTGATGAATATCGCAAGCACGTGGAAAAGGATCCGGCCCTTGCCCGCCGATTCCAGCCGGTGCTCGTGGACGAACCGACCGTGGAGGACACGATCTCGATCCTGCGCGGCCTGAAGGAAAAATACGAACAGCACCACAAGGTCCGCATCTCGGATTCGGCTCTCGTTGCGGCTGCGACGCTTTCCAACCGCTACATTACCGACCGGTTCCTGCCCGACAAGGCAATCGACCTGATGGACGAGGCCGCGTCGCGTCTTCGCATGCAGGTGGATTCCAAGCCGGAAGAGCTGGACGAACTGGATCGCCGGATCATTCAGCTCAAGATCGAGCGCGAAGCCTTGAAGCAGGAGACGGACCAGTCATCCGTCGATCGCCTGAAGAAGCTCGAGGACGAACTGGCGGACACCGAAGAAAAGGCCGATGCGCTGACGGCCCGCTGGCAGGCGGAAAAGCAGAAGCTCGGCCATGCCGCAGACCTCAAGAAGCGACTGGATGAAGCCCGCAACGAACTGGCGATTGCCCAGCGCAACGGTCAGTTCCAGCGCGCCGGCGAGTTGACCTATGGCATCATTCCGGGCCTCGAAAAGGAACTGGCTGCGGCGGAAGCGCGTGACAGCAGCGGTGCCAGCTCGATGGTGCAGGAAGTGGTGAACGCGGACAATATCGCCCACATCGTTTCCCGCTGGACCGGCATCCCGGTCGACAAGATGCTGGAAGGCCAGCGCGAGAAGCTGTTGCGCATGGAAGACGATCTTGCCAAGTCCGTGGTTGGGCAGGGCGAGGCCGTGCAGGCGGTTTCCAAGGCGGTTCGCCGTTCGCGCGCCGGTCTTCAGGATCCGAACCGACCGATCGGCTCGTTCATTTTCCTCGGCCCGACGGGTGTGGGCAAGACCGAGCTGACCAAGTCGCTTGCCCGTTTCCTGTTCGACGACGAAACCGCGATGGTTCGCCTCGACATGTCGGAATACATGGAGAAACACTCCGTTGCCCGGCTTATCGGTGCACCTCCCGGCTATGTCGGTTACGAAGAGGGCGGTGCCCTGACGGAAGCGGTTCGCCGTCGGCCCTATCAGGTCGTGCTGTTTGACGAGATCGAGAAAGCGCATCCGGATGTGTTCAACGTCCTGTTGCAGGTGCTGGATGATGGCCGCCTGACGGATGGCCAGGGCCGCACCGTCGATTTCAAGAACACCATCATCATCATGACCTCGAACCTCGGTTCGGAATTCATGACGCAGATGGGCGATAACGACGATGTGGATTCGGTTCGTGACTTGGTGATGGAGCGTGTCCGGTCGCATTTCCGGCCGGAATTCCTCAACCGTATCGACGATATCATCCTCTTCCACCGCCTGCGGCGCGAAGAGATGGGTGCGATCGTGGATATCCAACTCAAGCGCCTCGTCTCGCTTCTCGGTGATCGCAAGATCACACTCGAACTGGATGAGGACGCCCGCAACTGGCTTGCCAACAAGGGGTATGATCCGGCTTACGGCGCACGTCCGCTGAAGCGGGTGATCCAGAAGTCGGTTCAGGACAGGCTTGCCGAAATGATCCTTGGCGGTGAAATCCCGGATGGATCGCGGGTCAAGGTGACCTCGGGCACCGACCGGCTGCTCTTCAAGGTCAAGCCCCCGAAGGCTGAGACTGAAACGGCCGATGCGGCATAAAACGAAAGGGCTCCGGTGACGGAGCCCTTTTTGGTATGGTCGAATTTTCGGGCCAGAAGGCCGGGGGATTACCGGCTTGCCACCTGATTGGATTTCTCTTCGATGTTGAGCAGATTGTCGATCCGCTTTCTCTCGTCGGAGAATCGCGCGAGCGCAACGCCGGAAAGCGATTTGCCGCCCGGCAGACGCACCTTCATCGCGTCCACTTTCGTGCCGTTGACGATCAGCTCGTAATGCAGATGCGCGCCGGTCGAAAGGCCGGTCGAACCGACATAACCGATCACCTGACCCTGCCGGACCTTGGAACCCTCGGTAACACCCTTGGCGATCGCGCTCTGGTGATTATAGGAGGAGACATAGCCATTGGCGTGGCGGAGCAGCGTCTGGTTGCCGTAACCGGAGGCCCAGCCGGCCTTCTCCACAACGCCGTTGCCGGTCGCAATGATTGGCGTGCCGCGGGCAGCTGCCCAGTCGGTGCCGGTATGCATGCGGCTGAATTTCAGAACCGGATGGCGGCGCATGCCGAAACCGGATGTCATGCGGCCGTTCGGAACCGGGTTGCGCAACAGGAATTGCCGGATGCTTTTGCCGTTCTCGTCGAAATAATCGACGCTGTTGTCTTCCGGGTTCTGGAACCGGTAAAAACGCGTCTCGTTGTCGCCGAACTTGGCGTTGACGTAGAGCAGTTCGGATTTGTCCGTTGCCTTGCCATCCGCGTCCTCCACGGAGAAGAAGGCTTCCAGCGTATCCGCCGGCTTGAGCTGCGCCTGAAAATCGACGCTGCTGGCCAGAAGCTTGATGAGCTGGGAGACCATGCTCTGGTTCATGCCATAGGCAAGAGCCGCCCGGTAAACGCCGTCATAGACGCTGGGCAGATCACGACCGGCGGCAGGTGCAGGCGTGCTGTCGAAGGCAGTCGCCACCGCGTCGAGTTTCGGCGGTTCGCTGGCCTTGATGAAATTCTTGCGGTCGTCGACGGCCATGGTGACCATGTGGCGGCCCTTGCGGTAAAGGCTCACACGCACGATGTCGCTTTTGTCGTCTTCCTGGATAATGCCGACGCGCAGCACATCGCCGCTTTCGACATTGTTCGACTGGAGCTGCGGCGATAGTAGGCCGGCGATTTCCGAGGATTGCGCCTTCGAATAACCCGCGCCGAACAAAGCGGCCTCGATGGTCTCGGTCTGGCGGGCAGGGATCACGTCGTCGGCATATTCCTTGACCGGAACCGAGGGCGATTGCGGAGTGGAAACCGACATGTTCTGTTCGACGACACGGGCGGCGAGGCCGGCGGTGATGTCGACATCGCCCTCATCATTATCGAAACGGCGGGGGTCGATGTAATAAAGCGCGGCAAGCTGTTCGTTACCGTCAGTCAGGATCGAACCGTTCGAGCGCACCGCTTCCTCCACCTCGTCGAAGCTCAGGGAGCCGGCGAAGGGATATTTGGAGTGCTGGGTGGGAAAGGCGATCGTTTTCAGGCTGACTTCGGATTCGACCTCGGAGCCATAGATGGTTCCCGTGCGGCTCGCCGCTGGCGCCACGGCGTCCTTGTCGTCGTTGCTGGCGAAAATGTTGAGGGGATCGAAGGCTGGGTAATCGTCCTGCTTGGCGTAGTTCGATGCCAGCGGAATTTTGACATGGGAGAAGGGAACCTTGCGCACCACTTCCTTGTCGCCGTCATTGATGACGGTGGAGACTTCCATGATAGACCGGTCTGAGGGCCGGGCGGCGATATTCGGTGCAATGAGGCGTGTACCGCGGCGCGCGGCTTCCGTGGCATTGTTGCCCATATCCGCCTTGGCAAAGGCCTCGGCGGGAATGGCAAGCTGCTGGCGGCCGTCGAGAGCCGCAAACAGCGCGACACCCATCAATATGGAGGAGGTGATACCGGTAAGGAACGTGCCGGAAAGCCATCGCAGGGAAATTTCGCGGCGATCGGGTGCACGTCGGCCTTCCGCCAGAATTGGCGGTTCCGTACCTAGCGACCGGATCACATTGCGATCCGCAGTCATACTAGCTGTGCCCTGTCGGTCATGCGCTCTCCAGAAACTTCAGGCGAAGGTGTGCAACTTTCAAAGCCGTGAGTCAAATTGATCGGCACCCTCAAGAGATATGCCGGATACAGGCTCGCGCGCGGGCCCGCATTTACGTTTTGTTGGCAAAGCAATTAGCGAGGAGTCGGGCCAAAACAAGGCGCAACACCCATCCCATGATCTCCGGCTGCATTCCTCTGTTGAAAACCGGCCCTGCGGCGGGGGCTTATGGGAGGGATAATTCGGAAAAATCAAAACTACTATTTAAAATCAGTAACTTACCAAAAATGTCAGTTTTTTGACGAT
>JWIT01000020.1 GCA_000949895.1 Agrobacterium arsenijevicii
CATAATAACAATATCATGATATTGTTATTATGATCGATCGCCGCTCAAATCTGAACTCCATTCCAATCAAATCCATCTCACTCATATAGTTTCCGCGCATAACAATTCTCCATCCACATCAGCAAATTCAACATAAAATTCATATATTTACACGCAGTCGGCCCGCAATCCGCAAATTGCAGGTCCGTAAAAGTCAATTTTGCTCCCGGATTCTCGTCCGCTTTCAGTCGCGCATATATAATTTATCGCAACATATATTTTATATGTTTTCACGTTGGTTATTATATAAATATATGTTTACGGAAGTCGCCCAGATCGCAGCTGGCCTGACCTCTTCATACCTGCCGATGAATCAGGGTTCTCCTTCTGGTTGTGTAAATATTGCTTCTTGAGCTGCCGATTTCGAATCTTTGCCCTGGCATAAAGAGATCGTGCCCACCTCCTCCTCCCCAGGGCGGTATCTGCACGAGCAGCAACGACGTACATCTCATAGAGACCCATTGAACACACCTTTCCTATCACGCGACGCAGTTGCGACCGTGTTGTCAGCTTCATCTCTTTTTCCATCAGCCTTTCAGCTCGATGGGCATTGCAACAGGGCACTGAAAGCTGCCTGTGGAAAATAAAGACACTTGTCAGTGCCCCGCATCAGCGGTTTATGCCTATCAGAACATGTTATTCAGCAATTGCGTTTCGGAGAAAGAGAGAGGTCCACCACAAACCCGATTCCATCTCTCCTCCGGTCATTGCCAGAGGACTTTGCCTGTCAGACCCCGAAATATGAGAGTGACGTCTTTCTCTCACAGCCGGCGCTGGTCCAGCCTCCAAACCGGAATGTCTCCCGGTTCATCGCGGAACAGGTGCAGTATAGAGCAGGCAAATAGGGTGGGGATGAACGGGGAAATAAAAATCCTTGCCGCACGCCTAAACAAAAAGCGAGACGAAGAAATTACCCCGGTTGAACAGACTTCTCCGTCGTAGATAGAAGTGTTATCGCGTTGAACACATTTACCGGAGGCTCCGTAGCATGGCCGGATTTGTGCTTTGAGTAAGCGTGGAAAAGCCGCCAATTGGAGCTCTGGATAGACATCAGCCGACCTTATACACGCAATGGCACATCGGAGACCTCGACCTTCAGAGCAGCATCCTGTACGCCATTTTCATAAAGGAGTTGGATGAATTCGCGCTTTGATTGTGAAGATGTGCCGCTTGGGCCGATTAGCAGTCTTTGAAAGAGATCAGGCAATGTCGCGCCGTAGAAACCTTCCTCCGGCACATCGATCATTGGTATCTTATATATACGTTGGGGTGAACCTCCTATGGTAACCCGGTCTGGGATAAGCCGCTTGGATTGCTGGAATGTCGGCTGATAGATAATCCGCCATTCCCGTTCTTCATGAAAGCTTGGATGCTTCGTGCAAATGATTGCGTGTCGGTAAGCCGCAAAAAGATGCGCAAGCACATGGTCACGACCGCGCTCTCGTAGATACTCGACATTGTCTATGATGTTTCTAGCAACCAGCTCATATTGCTCGATAAACTGGGCGGGAGAAAGATAAGCCACCGGGCTTGTGTAAGCATCCAAGGCATCCGAGGGGCGTAGAAAAGGTCCACTGTTCACAACGAATGCTACTGGATTCGCCCCTGCGCCGTAGGCGCGCCACATGGATAGTCTTCCCATCTGTTCTTCGTTTGGCATCTGCTCCGTCAGGCAAGTTATATATGTCTCCTGCTCGAAATGCGGCATCCAAGAGTTGAGAACGTGCAGCAGATGGTTTGTAAAACCTTCAAAGTAGCTATCTAGTACGGACGCCAGCTCGGCTGCGCTATCGCTCTTCAATGCGCCAGCCAAGCAAGCTTTGCCGTGTGCTATCTCTGAGCTGTCATTCATCCATGTAACGTTTCTCATCCACACCTGTTGATGCTGAATCATGGATGATGCTGCGCTGCTACTGCAGTAATGGACAAACGAGTGTGCTGAAATCAGCGCCTTAACCGTCTTATCGAGTGCGTACGGATAAAATATCTGGTAGTTCCGAATGTCATCGGCAGAGAGCGAGATATTTTCTAATACTGATGAAAGCATAGTGGTTCCGTTTTTATTTGCCAATATATGCGCATTGCACCAAGTATATTGTCCATACGAATACAAAATTGAGAAAATCTAACTCAACTGTCGGCTTCAGACTCTCGCATCATGAGGGCTTCCGCGTCTGTCGATAATGGAACCTCTATCAGGTAAACTCCATCCGGTGTTGTCCACGGCACGATTCCAAAACACCACAAGATGCGCTCAGCATGTCGATTGATTGCTAGAAACTCATCATAAGACTCCCATCGCCCACGTCGTTCCCATAGGTATTCAAGGTCTCGGCCGAAATCCTCGAGCCACGCCCGCAGTTCTCGTCGACTTAGTTCTTCCTCAAGCCCATGGTTGCCTTCTACCGCATGACACTCCGCTCCTGCAGCATGGCCCAAAAGGTTTCCTGCCCATTCAAGAACGAAAGCAACCTTTGAGCTGGCTACCGCCATAAGGATATTCAAATCACCATGGTCTCGATACGCAAGCCGCGCCTCCGGTATGTCGGTAAACGCTTCCTTGAGGCTTGCCAGCAGTAGGGACTGCATGTCCTCAAGACGACCTTTAGCGAAATTTGCGGTGGCACGGGCCGCAAAGTATCCGTTCCATGCTGCATAGATGATCCTGTGTAAGTCCCCATCCATTGCATTCTGTATTGGAGTTAGCAAAATGCCTGGCAGGGCGTCATCTATTACTTGAGTAAAGCCCGCATGTGCGAGCTCGTGTACAAGCACGTATTGCGCATGGTTTTGTTCGGCATCGTCGCTGCTGATAAGCATGCGACCAATTAGCCCTCTCAACACTATATGGCATTTTACTACGCCATCTCGAATGACCATCGGTGCTTGTGCGACACCCAAGCCAGATTCGTCATCTTTCGTACAAATAGCGGGGGCATCCGACATTCCACGATCCAGTGTGTGGAGAGCCGCAGCATAGTCATCTGCAAACGTAACGCCATCCAGCCGCTCTAATGGTATTGTCCAGGCAGCGCTTGCTAAAATCTCGGTAAGAACCTCAGAAATGCAATCCACGTCCCTCTGCTCAAATGCCCCGTTGAAATTAACGGGAATGCTCAGGGAGTTCTTTGTGACACGTTCATTGATGAAGGGTGGCGTTGGCGATTGCGAGACGTTTTCATGACTATAGCTCGAAAGAGCTTCTGAAATCGCAGCATCAACTACGCGGACTGATCGCATTCCGATAGATGCTGATAAAGAGGCAATTTCCGGCAGATTAAAGCCGCTGATAAAGTAAGTATGACTGCATTCGGCAGCTGCGGCGTTGAACATGCTTAAGTCGATATCTCGACTATCCTTCTTGTGTGAACCGACCAGAATCTTGCGAGATGTGAGAGGCAGGTAGACGTCTTGGATGTCGTCAAAAGCGGCCATCATGAGTGGATGATATTGACCGTCCCGATCCCTCGATATGGCGACACAATCTGGTAAGATCACGTTGAATGCTGTCTCGTGGGTTAGCCAGACCAATGTACTAAGTGCGTTAATACGCGCAATCGGCGCAGGCGCTCCTTCAAGAACCTTGTTATGGATGTCGCGAACATTCGCTGGCGCCTCGACTGACAAATTTTGAATAACTTGTTGTAGGAAAGGCAACTGCTGCTCGAAGAAGGGGGACAGTCCTTCTCTCAGTGCAGCAAAAGAAAAACGTTCCAGCAAATCAAGTGGTATGCCAGACATCTGTACCGCTGGATGCTTGCTAAATATTTCGCCAATCCTGTTGCGAAACGTGTCAGAAATCTGTGGTGTTTGAATGCCAAATAGCGCCCGCCAATTGGCCTCGTTGCCAAAGACCTCAATTGCCCCTTGCGTGAGAGTGTCAAAACCGTGGACTAAAGCCCCCCGCAGATGAGCATTTCTTGTCGTCAGATGGGCTATAACTTCGGCAGAAACTGCTGGATCCGCGTTCACCCCACCTGAAAGGGAACGCAACTCCGAGACCAGTTTTGCCAGTCTATTTTCATAATCGGTGATCTCGTCATCAAGTGTTCTTTCGCCAGTAGGCGAAGGTTGTGAATAAAAGTATCGTTCCGCGCCTGATCTATTGATGTGAGATGGATACGACTTTCCGCCGCGCCGAAATACAAATACTCGTTCCGCATCACCGGTTTCAGGTATTAAAAAGCCGCGCTGAAATAACTGCGGTATCTCGTGCTGGATAATTCCTGCCATGTTGATTGCCTATTAAATAGTATTTCTGCGTTGCCATCTTCCGCACTGTAGCCTTCGCTTGTTGAGCTTGGGCTTTAGCGAATCGAGATTCAATCAGTGATTGGCGCCGCTTGTAGTTTTTACACAGGAGAGTTTTCCAGTGGGTGAGCTTATGTCTTGAGTGCTCTAGAAACGACAAATTTTTACGGGGTAGTATTTAAGCTGGTTCTTGCGGCAGTTTTCCCCCATAGGCTCGCCGGTTAGTGTCTCAAAATCCGCTTTCAGTCATGTACGGCCGCTCTATGCCAGCCGTCACCATGACCAAGAGGACATAAGGCGGGGTACGGAGCCTTGTCCGCAGGGGTATATCTTTGCAGACATTGTTTGTTGCTGCGATTTCACGTCCGCAAGGCTCGACTTTAGTCGCCGGACAGCCGGATCATAGGACAGAACCCTTTCGAACGCATGAGCAACCTGGAACGAACGTCATCGTAAATCTACGACAGAAATGAAGGCTCATAACCGCCCATTTCAACGGCATCGGGCGGCCGGCCCTGTTGCCTTGCTCTCTCGAAAACCCCAACGCCCACCCAGGTCTGCGATGGCATCAATGTCATGCTCATGGCGAGGCCGCACATTGTGCAACGCACAAATTTCGGAGGAATAGGCATGAAATTCGGATTTTTAGATACATATCATCCGAAAAAATTCGTCTAAAACTCTCCTAACTCAAGGAGAGAGACCATGACGGACACGACATCAGAATTTGATGGGTCAACAATTGCCCTGGAGGCCGCCGAGGAACCCGCATGGACCGCTGCGACCTGGTTCGCGGTTCTTTCGATGGCGGCCACCAGTTTTGCGCTGGTATCGGCCGAGTTCCTGCCAGCGGGATTGTTGACGCCCATGGCGCGCGATCTCGGCATTACCGAGGGTACAGCCGGGCAGGTTGTTACGGCGACAGCTTCCGTGGGCGCCGTGACGGCTTTGCTGAGCAATGTTCTCATCGGCAAACTGAACCGTAAGACCGTGCTTGTCGGTCTTAGCGCGCTGGCGATCGGCTCCAACATTCTCGCATCATTTGCTGCCGATTTCTGGCTATTGCTGGTGGGCCGGGCGGGACTGGGGATCGCGCTCAGCGGTTTCTGGGCGCTTTCGGTCGCGGTTGTTGCGCGGCTCGTTGGCGCGAATTCGACCGGGCGCGGCATGGCTATCGTCACCCTCGGCGTTTCGCTTGCCACCATCGCTGCGCCTTCAATGGGCGCCTTGATCAGCGACTGGCTGGGATGGCGCATTGCCATGTCGATGACGGCGGGACTGGCCATAATTGCCATGCTGCTGCAGATACTCAGCCTGCCATCGCTGCCGGCGAGTACGAGCAACAGTCTTTCCGACGTTTTCCGGCTGACGCGGCGGCGCAGCGTTCAACTGGGGATGCTGGCAATCCTGTTGCTGATGACGGGGCATTTTGCCGGTTCGGTCTATGTGCGCCCCTTCCTCGAACAGGTGACGCTGCTTGAGACCACGCCGATTGCTCTTGCCCTGCTCGGCTTTGGCGTTGCTTCCGTGATCGGCAATGTGCTGGGAGGCCGGATGGCTGACACCAGTATCCGCCTCGCACTCATCGTCACCGCCGCTCTGATGGCATTTGCGACGATCGCCCTCGTTGTCTGGGGTGTTCATACCGGTGCCGCATTTGCTCTCGTCGCCCTTTGGGGCCTTGCCTTCGGCATGGCGCCTGTGGTGCTGCCGACCAACCTTTCCCGCGGCGCACCCGATGCTCTCGAGGCGGCAGGCAGCCTGATGGTCGTTTCCTTTCAGGTGGCTATCAGTATCGGTGCGGTTTTTGGCGGCTATATCGTCGATTCCTACGGTGCTACTGCGCCGCTGGCGCTGACCGCGATCCTGGCTGCATCCACGGTCGCTCTGGCCTTGCTGCAGCGTCCTGATTGACCGTTGCCTTTTCCTCCTCGGACCCTTTGGAGGCAAGGCATCTGATTACGCGCAATTGTGCTGGCGTTGCCTACGCCAGCACACCGCTTTCCACGCTCCCCGTTACCGGCGGGCGGCTTCGTCGTGATCCCATTCGATGCGAGCACCCGTCACTAGTGCAACCACTCGCAACGATAGGCGAGGATCGGCTCGGCAAATCCTTTCAGCCTGTATCGATCGCCATGCACAAGGACATCAGCGCTTCCATATTCCTGGAAAGTCTTGTCCGATATCAGGATCTGATCGCTCTCAGCGGCAGCGCAAAGCCTTGCTGCCAGTTGCACGGTCGTGCCGAAGAAATCATTGCTGTCTTCGATTGGCTCCCCACAATCCAGCCCGATGCGGATGTGGATGGGCTCGCCTTTGTCGCTGTTGTAGCGATGGAACTCGCGTTGGATATCAATGGCGCAATCCACGGCAAATGGCGTGGAGGAGAACACCGCCATTATGCCATCGCCCGTGTGCTTCACCTCCCGTCCTGAGCGTCGCCCCAGACAACCACGAACGAGAGCGTCATGCGCCCGAACGAGTTCTGCCGACATCCGATCGCCAAGACGGGCCGTCATTTCGGTTGAACCGACAATGTCCGTGAACAGGATCGCACGGTGACCTGCATCCATATGTTTCGAGACAGCCTCAACCGCCACTGGATCCTGTATTCGCCCGAGAAATGCTTCTACGGCCGACAGCGCGACTTCCACCACTTCACTGGCGACAAACCCGTGCGCTTCCCGATGCACGCACTGCGCGGTTGCAGCGTCCGGGGCATCCATGAGGCAAAACGCAGTACCGCGCCTTTCATCAAACCAGTAGGTCAAAAACTTGACGCCATACTGATCCTGGATGTTGAGATCTTTAAGGTGTGCCGCGGCAATATCCGCCGCTGAAACTCCGGCAAGCTCGTGCCGGTCCATGAAGATAGGCATTGGTTTCCTCCCAGGAGTATATCGTTGCCTGCTCTTCCAGCCAGTTTACGACTTCCCCAAACCATCGTCTATCGCCCGTGTGGGTGACCCTGGATCGGAACGGACCACCGAAAGGGCGATAGTCGTTTGCGTGACAATTTCGAGGTATTCGGCTATGTTACATGGCCTACGAGCATTCACTGACGCATCAATTTGCGATCAGCCTTTGCCCGCCAACGAAGCGAATTGGGGGGAATGCGATGACACAGCTCGACGAAACAAAACTAAATTCTTTCATTGGCAAAATGCTGGGCGACCTCGGAGGAGCCTTCAGCGTTCCAACCGTCAGGATTGGCTTGAGATTGGGCCTGTTCGATGCGCTGCATCGCGATGGACCGGTAACGTCCGCAGGTCTGGCCGCGGCCTCTGGCGGCCTGTCTGAGCGATATGTCAGGGAGTGGGCGCTGGCACAGGCTGCAAACGGCTACATCGACTACGACAGCGGTTCCGGGATGTTCAGCCTCTCACCCGAGCAGGCGATGGTGTTCGTCAACAAGGACAGCCCTGTTTATCTGGAAGGCGCTTTCGATCTGGTGGCCGCGATGATCGAGGGAGAGCCGAAGGTTGAGCACAGCTTCCGGACCGGCGGCGGGGTGCGGTGGGGAGACACTGCGGGTTGCCTGTTCTGCGCAACGGGCGCGTTCTTCCGTCCGGGATATGTGAACAATATCGTGCAATCGTGGCTACCTGCCCTTCAGGGCGTGGAGGACAAACTGGTGAGCGGCGCCAAGGTGGCCGATGTCGGCTGTGGCGTTGGTTTTTCGACTATTCTTATGGCCGAGGCATACAGCAACGCCAGCTTCATCGGCTACGACTTCCACGAGCCATCCATAGAAGAGGCAAACAGGCATGCCCGAAGCCATGGGGTGGACGACCGAGTGAAATTCGTCGCGGCGACGGCCAAAGACATCAAGGATACGGATTTCGATCTCATCACCAGTTTCGACTGTCTGCATGATATGGGTGATCCGCGTGGGTGCGCGGGGCATATGTCCCGCATTCTCAAAAAGGACGGCACCTGGATGATCGTCGAGCCCATCGCTGGAGACCGTCCGGCGGACAATATGAACCCTGTCGGCCGCCTCTACTACAATGCGTCCACCATGATCTGCGTGCCGACGTCGCTTGATCAGGAGGTGGGTGAAGGATTGGGGGCGCAGGCCGGCGAAGCGAAGCTTTCCGAGGTCATCCGCTCGGGTGGCTTTACGCATGTCAGGCGAGCCTTTACGGGACCCTTCAACATGGTGCTGGAGGCGCGCGCCTAGAAACTTCCGCTGGCGAGGAACACGCGGCGCGTCGATATTGACAACCTCGCCACCATCTGGCCGAGGGACCCTCACGCCGACAACAATCTGCGCTCGCCCATCGGCGCGTGTCTGCATTTTCCGCGCAAACCTCGCCGCAGGTTGGCCATCGTGCAAGATAGGAGCACTTGATACCGTGAAGTTACACTTCCCTTGGTGGTCTTCCGCGTGCCAGGCTATACGTCACCTTGACGCGGGCACGCGCAAGGGCAAGGGCAAGGGCAAGGGCAAGCCAGAAGGCTTCGTTCTCGACGCTTCCCGCAAGTCGCTTTATATCCGGCTTCAGGATATGCGTGGATGGCGTCCCATCAACCGGAACAGTCGCAACGACGCTTCAGAAGGTCGGGGCGCTCCTGCTCCATGTGCGGTCTTTTTTTGAAAGTCCAGCCGTGCTTTCGCAGCCAGACGTCAAGCGCGCTGCGGCCGATGGATACGGCTCTCTCCTCACTCAATCGCAGAACCATCTCGTGGGGTTCCTGCTTGGCCTGCGGCGCGACAGATCATACTGACGGTTAACCGCTTGTTGACTTCCCGTTTGACGAGATGGCCTAATATAAGCAGACTCCGAAATTGGACCCGCCGCACCCGGTTGACATGCCGTGCGGCAAGCATACGGCGCCATCATGCGACTTAGTACCATCACGAACCTGGCTTATGCTGTCACCCTCGTGCTCACGACAATATCGGCGACCACATTCATTCTATCAGCCAGAAGCGCTTCTCAAGAGCGGGTGGCCATCCAGGATCACCTCGAACTGACTGATCTCGCCGAAGAACTGGCGATCATTGCGAATGAGCGCACCGAGGAGGCGCGTCTTTACGTCATGCGAGGCGACGAGCAGCATCTCGCGAAATTCTACGTTGACGAAGATCAGGAAAAGCACCTCGAAAACACTCTGGACAAACTCGCAGCACTTGGTGTTTCGCCGCAGGAGGCAGGCTCATTTCAGGTCATACGAAAGAGCGCAGACGCACTGGACAAGATGGAGCGCAACGCCATCAGTTCCTATCGATCCGGCCGCCAGAACGATGCACAACAGGTCTTGTTCGGCGATGATTATTATCGACTGCATACGGGCCTGCTGAACACCATCGCGACGCTGAGAGAAGCCATTTCGGCCCGCTCGCAGGCAATGGTTGACCAAGCTAAAGACCGAAGCGATTTCTACGGATCGATCGCCAAGGTGATGCTTGCGCTCACCGCCTTGATGTTTGTGGCCGTACTCTATTTTGTCCTCAGCAGACGCGTTGCCTTGCCCCTTATCAAAATGAGCAACATCGTCACGCGCCTTGCCCGGCAGGACTACAGTATCGACGTGCCCGACGAAGGCCGGCGTGACGAAATTGGTGAAATGAACCAGGCTATCAGGATCTTCCGCAGCAACGGGCTGGAACGGGAACGGCTTGACGCGGAACACCGCAGGAACCAGCGCATAAAGGACCTGATCCTGCAGATGATGCATCGGATTCAGGCCTGTCAGAATCAGGATGAACTGTCCGACGTCGTTTCGAAATTCATGCCGCAGATTTTCCCAGCCATTGCCGGACGCCTGCTTGTTCTCAAGGAACACAGTTCGGTTCTTCAATCGACCGGACAATGGTCCGATCCTTCGTTTTCCGCCCCGGAATTTTCGATTGACGATTGCTGGGCTCTCCGTCGTGGGCGTCCCCACGCCAGCAATCCGGGCGGAGACGACGTCGTCTGCCATCACCTTCATGGCAGTTTCGGAACCGGCCTGTGCATACCACTGACGGCATTGGGAGACACTGTCGGCTTATTGTATCTGGAAATTCCGCAGAGTAACGAGACGCTGGAGTTAGAGCGGTTATATCTCGAACTCCTCGCCGAAAATATCGGCCTTGCCGTTGCAAACCTCCAGCTTCGGCAGCGGCTGGTTGGCATGGCGCGGCAGGACGCCCTGACCGGTCTTCTGAACCGTCGATCTCTTGATGAAACGCTGAACAGGCATATTGAAAAGCCGCCCAATTCGCTTGCCTGCCTGATGCTCGACATCGACCATTTCAAGCGCTTCAACGACCGATTCGGCCATGATGCCGGAGATGCGGTGATGCAATATGTCGCCAAGGTCCTTTCGGAAGCCGTCGGTGATCTGGGGGAACTGTTCCGTTTCGGCGGCGAGGAATTCACCGTGCTCATGCCGGCTGCGGGCATTGAAGATGCCATCAAGGTTGCGGAGAAACTCCGGCACGCGGTCGAGCGCGCACCTTTCACCTACCGCGGTCGCCTGCTCGACTCGATCACCATATCCATCGGCATCGCAACTTCACCGGGCGCCGGAACCGTGAGCAGCGTTTTGGAACGGGCGGACGCTGCGCTTCTGAGCGCCAAGCAGACAGGCCGTAACAAATGGGTGTCGGCCGATGCCATGTGAATAGAGACGCCCCCTAGCGGGTCGCTTTCCTTTGGGTTTCCGGTTCGTCATGGCAGGACTGCCGCGCATCTGCAACATCAACCTGCGGATGCGTCGGCCTCAGGGCAACCGAAATGACGTTTCCATGTTGTTGGCGAAGGATGAATGTCAGCAACAGCGGGTAGTTGTGGTCAAAGCGGTTGATATCACTCAAAAACCTTACGGGGGCCACTGGCCCCCGTAAGCAATCCTGTCAGTTGCCGGCCCCGCGCGATGCGGGTCAGGCGCCGTATGGCACCCAGATGTTCTTCACCTGGATGGCCCTGCGCAAATAGTCACGACCCTGCGCTTCGGCACGATTTAGCCAATCGGGCTGACGACCATTATTGACCCAGGTGGCCTTCAGGTTGCCCGCAGAAGCCTTCTCGACCATCGCGCTTCCGGTAGCCGAGCCGAAATACCAGACAGCTGCAACCTCATCATGCTCGGCCAGCGTCTTTGCAAGCAGATCGCGTTCGCCGGTTACGATGTTGATGACCCCGCCGGGCACATCCGACGTGTCCAGCACCTGGTAGAAATCACCCGCAATCAACGGATGTCGCGACGACGGGATCACCACAACACGATTGCCCATGGCGATTGCCGGCAGCACCAGCGACACCAGCGACACCAGCGGCGCCTCATCGGGGCAAACGATACCGACGATGCCCCACGGCTCGTTCATGGCAAGCGTGACGTGACGCGACTTGGTGGAGTGCACAGCGCCATCGAACTTGTCGGCCTGGGCGGCGTAATAGGAAATGCGGCGCAGAGATGCGTCGAATTCGTCCTTCGCCTTCTTTTCGCTCACACCGGTGCTATCGATGATGCGGGCGACAAATTCGTCACGCCGTGCATCGAGGTTCTCTGCGAGATAATAGAGCACCTGCGCACGGTTATGGGCGGTTGCGGAACTCCAGCTGCCTGCCTTGGACGCGGCTTCCACAGCATTACGGATGTCCTTGCGGTTGCCTATTCCGGCCATGCCGATCACGGCGTTGCCCTTGCCGGTCACCGAATAACTGTAGCCACCGTCGGGGCGGGCTTGCTTGCCGCCGATATAGTTCTTCATGGTCCGATCAAGGCCATCGATCGCCATCTTGCTGTCAGCGTTCGGCAATGCAGACGGCGTAAAGGCTTCAGCGGGCTTGTTGACTGGCAGGCTCTTTTCCCAGTCTGCCGCCAGATATTCGTACAGCCCTTCGCGCGCGCCTTCACGACCGAAACCGCTTTCGCGGTAGCCGCCAA
The DNA here is from genome assembly GCA_000949895.1 of Agrobacterium arsenijevicii. GTDB lineage: Bacteria > Pseudomonadota > Alphaproteobacteria > Rhizobiales > Rhizobiaceae > Agrobacterium > Agrobacterium arsenijevicii. The sequence continues at coordinate 12,172 of JWIT01000020.1, forward strand.
AACCGGCACCGGCATCGAGCATGTTGGTGCAGTTGATCCAGACCACGCCTGCCTTGACGCGGGCAGCCAGATCAAGCGCGACATTGATGTTTTCCGACCAGATCGAGGCAGCGAGGCCGTAGCGGGTGTTGTTGGCCAGCGAAACGGCTTCATCCGGAGTGCGGAACGTGGTCGCCGCAGCGATCGGGCCAAAAATTTCCACCTGGCAGACCGTCGACGCCTGATCGACATCGGTGAAGAAGCCGGGAGCGACGTAATTGCCGGTAGCCGGTAACGGATTGGAACTCTGCCAGAGTTCACCACCCTCTTCGACGCCCTTACGGACCAGATCCGTGATGCGTTTCACCTGAGTGGCGGAAACAATCGCGCCAACATCGGTCGACTTGTCGAGCGGATCGCCGACCCGCAGGGTTTCCAGCCGCTTTTTCAGCCGTGCATAAAATTTCTCGGCAATACCTTCCTGCACCAGCAGGCGGGAACCGGCGCAGCAGACTTCGCCCTGGTTGAACCAGATTGCGTCAACAACACCTTCAACCGCCGCATCAAGATCGGCATCCTCGAAAACGATGAATGGTGACTTGCCGCCCAGTTCCAACGACAGCTTTTTACCCGAACCGGCAATCTGCTCGCGAATAACACGGCCGACCTTGGTCGAGCCGGTGAAGGCGACCTTGTCGACGCCGTCATGGCCGCAGATCGCAGCGCCTGTAGAGCCATCGCCCTGCACGATGTTGACGACACCGGCCGGAAGGCCGACCTCGTGGCAGATTTCCGCAAAGGCGACAGCCGTCAGCGGTGTCAGGTCGGCAGGCTTCAGCACCACGGTATTGCCGGCCGCAAGCGCTGGCGCGATCTTCCACGCCAGCATCAGCAGAGGGAAATTCCACGGGATCACCTGACCGCAAACACCGACGGGCGAGAAACCACGGAACTCGTCTTCCACCATTTCGGCCCACCCGGCGTGATGGTAAAAGTGGCGGGCGACGAGCGGAATGTCGATATCACGGGTTTCCCGAACCGGCTTGCCGTTGTCCATCGTTTCCAGAACGGAAAGGAAGCGCTCGCGCTTTTGTATATGACGGGCAATGGCATAGAGGTAGCGGGCGCGTTCGTGACCCGACAGCTTCGACCATTTTCCGAAGGCCGTGCGGGCGGCCTTGACCGCCTGATCCACGTCTTCCTCATTGCCGCAAACGATCTCCGCCAGCTTATCCCCGTTTGCGGGGTTTGATACGGCAATCGTTTTGCGGCCTTCCGGGGAAACGAACCGGCCGTTGATATAATGACCGAACGAGCGTCCGTGAGCGTCGAGCCACTGCTTCACATCACCATTGGCTTCGGGCGAAGGTCCATACTCCATGGTTTCCAAAATGTCCTTAATGGGTCGCATTTTTTCAGTCCTTATGCGGCAGCGTGATGATGAGCGCTGGAATAGCGGCCGGTTACGAAATGTTCGAGCTGCCGCTCGATATCGCCAAGCATAGAGCTGGCACCGATGCGGAACAGGTCTGGCTCCAGCCAGCGATTGCCCAGCTCCTCCTTCATCAGCGTCAGCCATGACAGCGCGTCCTTCGCCGTCTTCAATCCGCCCGCAGGCTTGAAGCCGACCATCTGGCCAGTCAGTTCACCGTAATCGCGGAGTGCACGCACCATGGTCAGACTGACCGGCAGAGTGGCGTTGACCTCCTCTTTGCCGGTCGAGGTTTTGATGAAGTCCGAACCCGCCTGCATCGCCACCATTGAGGCGCGATAAACATTGGTAAGCGTGTTGAGATCACCCGTCGCAAGGATAGCCTTCATATGGGCGTTGCCGCAGGCTTCACGCATTGCGGCAATCTCATCATAAAGTGCGGTCCAGTTCTGCGTCAGAACGAACTCACGGGTTATGACGATATCGATCTCCTTGGCGCCCTGCTCGACGGCATAGCGGATTTCGGCAAGTCGCTGCGGCAGCGGCGTCAGGCCGGAAGGAAAGCCCGTCGCCACCGAAGCGACCGGAATAGTCGTGCCTTCCAGCGCCTTGACGGCATGGGACACCATGGTCGGATAGACGCAGACGGCACCGGTTGTGATACCGGCGTCCGCAAGACCGAGTGCTTCGAGAATGTCGTCCCGGACCGGACGCCGCGCTTTCGCACACAGGCGGCGTACGCGACCGGCCGTGTCGTCGCCGGAAAGCGTTGTCAGATCGATGCAGGTAATCGCCTTGATCTGCCAGGCAACCTGATATTCCTTCTTGACCGAGCGCCGGGTGGTGATTGTTGCTGCACGCCGTTCGGAGGCACTGCGATTGACCGATACATCTTCAAACCATTCCGGTTTGAGAGCGGTGCCGTTGTTTCTGGGGAATGCTTCGCTCATTTTCTGTCCATTCTTCTGGTCAGGCTGCGGCATTGGCATGTTCGCGGCAGAATACCTCGAACTCTTCGATGCTGGCATAGGCCTTCTGTGTTCCGGGACGGGTGATGGAATGCGCCGCGTAAAGCGATGCCTTCTTTAGTGAAGATACGACCTCGCCCGTTTCGGCATAAAAGCGGGCGAAGGAGCCAATAAAGGCATCGCCAGCGCCCGTGGTGTCTTTGGGCGTTACCTTGACGGGTTCGATGTTGACGATTTCATTTGACGTAATCATGCGCGCGCCACGTCCGCCCAGCGTCACGATGACGGTACGAATGCCGCGTGCGATCAGCGAACGGGCGGCGGTGACGATGGCTTCGTCGGTGTCGGCCGGCAATCCGGACAGCAACGCCAGCTCGCTCTCGTTCGGAACGAGGAACGTTACCTGGCGGATGCGCTCCGGATCGAGATTGGCGGCGGCTGGGGCGGGATTGAGGATCGTCTCGATACCGTTTTTGGCCGCAAGCTCAATGGTATGGTAGACGGTCTCAACCGGCACTTCCATCTGCATGAGGATCAGACCGCACTTTTTCAGATCGGCGGCCGCCTTGTCGACTTCTGCCGGCAAAAGATCGGCATTGGCTCCCTTGACGATGAGGATGGAATTTTCGCCTGATTGTTCGACGAAAATCGGCGCGACACCACTGGACTTGCCGGCAACCTTCACCACATGGCGCGTATCCACGCCGAAGCTCTCGAGATTGCGAATGGTATTGTCAGCGAAGACATCGTCACCAACCCGGGTGACCATCATGACCTCCGCACCAAGGCGCGCCGCGGCAACCGCCTGGTTGGCACCCTTTCCGCCGCAACCCATTTCGAAGGCGGGAGCCTCGAGGGTTTCACCCGGTCCGGGCATACGGTTCACATAGGTGATAAGATCTACCATGTTGGAGCCTACGACCCCGATTTTCTTGCTCATGCCGAAATTCCCTGGATATCCTGTTTCAAAGGGCGCTGATCCTGGCGCCGAACTGATCGGCAGCAGCGCGGTCGAGATAGCCGAGCCGTACCGGAAACGCCCTGCGTTCGCCCGGTGACAGGCTCTGCACGTTGTTCTTGGCCCTTTCCGCCAGATAGCCCTCCGGCTCGCAGGTGGACGGCAGGGCAAACGCGGCGACCTGCGAATCCCCGTTGACCAGGATCCAGCGCACCGTCTTCGGGAAGGCGGCAAGCGGATAGGAGATGGCAAAGCCATCGCCATCGCGCCGCTGCATCATCAGATGCGTAAGCCCCTCGCCGTCCGCCGGCAGGCCGTTAATGTAAAACACCTGTTCGGGGTTGTAACGTTGCGGCTCATCGAGCACTTCCATGGCTGAAGGCTGCTTTGCCAGCGTCTCCAGCAGGGAAAGATAATCGGGGTTTGGCGTTACGTGGCCGGGCACGGCCGTGCGCACCTTCACCCGCTCCGGCGTATACGGCACGGGCTGAACGATCCGCGCACCCTCGGCATAAGCAAAGTTCACATGGCACATATACATGAGATCCATGGGCGCCGATGACAGGTTCTGGATATCCATGACCATGTCAAAAAGCGTGTCTTCGGCATGCAGTGTCACGCTGGGTCGGGCCAGATAATTGGCGCCGAAGCCCATGACATATTCAACTTCGCCGGTTACCCGAACGTAAGCGCCACGCGCATCGTGTCCGATGACGAAACCGGCCTTGTCCATGCTGGCACAGGCCATTTCGCCATGCAGGGCGTGATTGTCCTGCGGCGACGGGCAGCCGTTGCGCAGCATGCCGCTGTGGAATGCAAAACACCCATAGGTCTCGACGATTGAACCGGCTGGTCGCGGCATGGAAAAGCGGCTTCCCATGGTCAGGTCGACGCCCTTGAACTCAACGCTCCAGATCATCTGCCCCATGAAAGGCAATATGACGATCCGGCCGTGGCGGTTCTCCAACTGCAGTGCCTCAATGCCGGTGGCATAGCGGAAGGTGGTGACCTTCAGCCCATCGGTTGCGGCCAGAAGATGCGGGACGTCCGTAAAATCCTGCCTGCGGAGATGAAATTCTGTCGCCTGCATGGGATCACCTGCCCGGGTTTCGCCATGCATTGATGGCAATGACGAGAATGAGGAATGCACCCCAGATGAAGTCGATAAGGTGGTTGGAGAACCGCATCATCTGGAAGCCGGAAGAGAGCAGCATGAGGGCGATCAGCGCAATGGCGATGCCGAGAACGCGCCCTTTCCCGCCCGCCGGGTTGGTGCCGCCGAGAACGGCAATCAACACCGCCTGCAACAGATAGGACGCGCCGTAGTCGGATTTCGCCGCATTGGTGCGCCCGGACAGAATGATCCCCGCCAGCGACGCCAGAACGCCGGTCAGCATGTAGGAATACAGCATCATGCGATCCTTGCGGATGCCTGCAAACACTGCTGCCCGCGGATTGGTCCCGATCAGCATCAGGTTGATGCCGAGCGTCGAGCGCGTCAGCAGGATCGCCACGGTGATGCAGACGGCGATGAACAGCAGAAACGGCGTCGCGACACCGAAGATCTTGCCGTTACCGATCCAGTTCCATGCATCGGGAAAGCCGACGATTGCCGGTCCGCCGGTCAGTACCAGCGCCAGTCCCATCAGGACCTGCCCCGTGCCGAGTGTCGCGAGGATCGGGGTAATACGCAGCTTTGCCACCAGAAGGCCGTTGACCAGACCGGCCAGCAGGCCGACCGCCATGGCCAGCACGATGCCAAGCCCGGTGTAGAACACCATGCCCGAGGTGGAGGATTGCCCTGCCTGAACCATGGTGGAATGGAAATAAATGCCGGCGATGATGCCCGCCAGATTGGCAATTCCCACCACGGAAAGATCGATACCACCGGTCAGCATGGCGATCATCATGGCGATGGAGAGGATCCCCAGTTCGGGCATGATGTAGCTGATGGATTCGAAATTGTAATAATTCAGGAACTTGCCGGGGTTCATCCAGGTCATCAGGGCGAAGACGATGACGGTGATCACAAGAAGCTGAAGGATGTTGTTGTCGTTGCCGAAAAGCCGGCGCATGTCGAACGAATTTTTCATGATGCGCTCTCCCGTCACGCTATGCTTTTACGGTCGCGCCATGCCGTGATGGCAGTGGCGACGATGATGATCAGGCCGACAACGACACGCTGCCAGGTGGTGTCCACCTTCATGATGATCAGTGAGTTTTTGACCATCACCAGCATGAACACGCCCATCAATGTGCCGAGAACCGTGCCGCGTCCGCCAAAGATCGATGCACCGCCCAGAACCACGGCCGCGATCACGTCGAGTTCGAGACCGACAAAATCACGCGGATTGGCGAGCCAGATCATCGACGAATGCAGCAGGCCCGAGAAGCCCGCCAGGGCACCGGCAACGCAATAGACAAAGAAGATCGTCGCGCCCGTATTAAAGCCAACGCGCTTGGCTGCTTCAGGAGAGCCGCCATAGGCATAAACGCTACGCCCGATCATGGTGTAGGTGAGGATGAGATGAATGACCAATGCCAGACCCAGATAGACCACGAACATCGCGGTCAGCCCGAAAGTCGAACCCGTGGCCGAGGTCAGCGAGATCACGTCGGTCTTGCCGAACTCGATCAGCTCCTTTGGCATCTTGTTGATGTTGACGATGCTGGTGCCGACAAGGCCGAGAACCAGACCGCGCACGATCGATCCGGTTCCGAGCGTCACGATCAGCGGGATCATCTTGAAACGGTGGATAATGAAACCGTTGAACGCACCGAGAACCAGGCCGATCAGCGTTGCCGCAACGAAGGGAATGAGCACGCCATCATAGCCGAGATAGACCATGCTCCGCACGGTCAGATACATCGCTGCAATGGCGAAGGCCGTGAACGATACATCGATACCGCCTGAAATCATCACCAGCAGTACGCCGAGCGCCATGATGCCGATCACGACGTTGGAACGAAACAGACCGAAGATGTTGTCGAGCGACCAGAAGGCCGGGTTGATGAGACCAATGATGACCATGGCCGCGAGCAGGACGCAGGCGATAATAAATTCTGTGCTTTTCAGGAATTTCATGTTTTGCGACCCCTCAATTCAGCGTCTTGAGCCGGTCATTAACGGCGTCTTCGGTCATGCTTTCACCCGACAATTCGTCAACCAAACGGCCGCGATGCATCACCAGCACGCGGTTGCAGTTCTGTACCAGTTCCGGCACATCGTCGGAAATCATCAGCACCGCTAGGCCTTCCTTTTCGGCAAGCTTGCGGATGATGTTATGGATCTGTGCTTTGGAGCCGACATCGACACCGACCGTCGGGCCATTCAGAATCAGCACTTTGGCGCCCGTCAGCAGCCAGCGGGCCAGAACCACGCGTTGTGCGTTGCCGCCGGACAGATGGTTGACCGGCGTGTGCGGTCCCGGCGCTACGATCTGCATGGCCGAGAACATATCGCGGGTCGTCTCGTCCGCCTTTTTGCGGTTGATGAAAAGACCACGGACAAACTTCTCAATCGACGTGACAATGATATTGCGTTCGATCGATTGTGTCAGAAACAGCCCCTCGGTCAGTCGGTCCTCCGGCACATAGGCGACACCGCAGGCAATACCTTCCTGAACGGTCCTTGGATGAACCTCCCGGCCTCCCACGCGCACGGAACCGGTAAAGCCGGGGCGCATGCCAAACAGCGCCAGTGCAAGTTCGGTGCGGCCCGAACCAATCAAGCCCGAAATGCCGACGATTTCTCCCGCCTTCAGCGTCAGATCGGCGTTTTCCACGGAACCCGGAACCGAAAGATTGCGCACTTCCAGCACCGGCGTATCGGCACCGTCTTGCGGTACCCAATGGTAGCTGTGGGCGGTCAGCTCCTGCCCCGTCATCGCGCGGGTGATCGCCGGCTCGTCGAATTCGGCGATCGGTCCTTCGGCAACCTTCTTGCCATTGCGGAAAACCGTCAGGCGCTCGCTGATTTCAAGCATCTCGCGCATCTTGTGGCTGACGAAGAGCACAGCGATGCCCTGTGCCTGAATATCGCGCACGATCTTGAATAGGGCATCGACCTCATGGCGCGTCAGCGCCGTCGTCGGCTCATCCATGATGATCAGGCGTGCATCTGCCATAACGGCGCGGGCGATCGCCACGATCTGCTTACCCGAAGTCGGCAGACTTTCGACATCCGCATCAAGATCGATGGTCACGCCGAGGCGGTCCAACGCTTTTTGGGCCAGCTGACGGACATGTCGCCAGTCCACCGTCTTGCGGCCTTCCATCAGGAAGGTATTGATCGCAAGGTTCTCGGCCACCGTCAGGTTTCCAAACAACGAAAAATCCTGGTAGATCACCTGGATACCGTGGTGAACGGATTTTACCGGATCGAGTTTGCCGACAGGCTTCCCGTCGATCAGAATCTCGCCGTCCTCGGGCGTGTAAACCCCGGACATGATTTTGATGACGGTGGATTTACCGGAACCGTTTTCACCGGCAAGGCAATGGATTTCTCCCGGGCGAATGCTCAGCGACACGTCGTCGAGCGCCTTCACGCCGCCAAACCGCTTGCCGATATGGCGCAGCTCGATCAGATTTTCAGTCATAATGGCCTCATGCAAGGCTGGAAAACGCGGATGTAAAAGGAGAGAGGGTTGCCCCTCCCTCCGAGGTTCGGATCAGAAGTCGTACTTATCCATGTTTTCTTTGGTCACGCCGACCCAACCTGCGCCATAAAGCAGATGTGGCTTGGAGGCATCAGGAACCAGCAGGCTTTCGTAACCGGGCAGGCCCATGTTCAGACCGGCCTTGATCTGATCGTTCTTCTTCTCGAGAACCGCGACAGCCAGCATGTTCATGGCATAACCGGCAACGGCCGGATCCCAGAACTGGATGTACTGGATGTTATCGTTCTTGATATATTCGCCGGCGACGGAAACCAGACCCGTGCCCGCGAAGAAGACCTTACCCGACAGGCCACCCTCGGCGATCAGACGGCCAGCGCCGGCGGAGGTTGGCATCGGAGCGCCCAGAATACCGGTAATATCAGGATAGGCGGTCATCGCTTCCTTGAGCTTGGTGTAATCGGTATTGGCGTCGTCATAGGTTTCAAGCCGCTCGGTCGCCAGCGACATGTCCGGGAAATTGGCCTTCTGGTACTCGATGGCACCATCAACCCATTCCATCTGCGACTTGGCCGTCAGACCGCCAACGGTGGCAACATACTTGCCCTTGCCGCCCATGGATTTGCCGAGTTCCTTCATCAGGTTCGCGCCATAGGCCTTGTTGTCGAAGGCTTCGATGTCGAAGTCGACGTTCTGGATGTTGGAAGCTTCATGGCTGATGACGACAATGCCACGATCACGCGCTTTCTTGAGCACCGGCTCAACCGCTTCGACCGAGAATGGTACGATGGCGATGGCATCAACGCCCTGCGCGATGAGATTTTCAACGATCTGCACCTGGGCGGCGGCATCAGCCTGGCTCGGGCCAACCATCCAGACATCGTTGCCGGTGTCACCCTTGAACTGCTCGACGCCATCGCGCATGCGGTCAAACCACGCGATGCCATCCACCTTCACGACGGTTGCGATCGTGTATTTCTTGCCGCTCGCCGCGGTGATCAACTCCTTGTTGACCTTCGACGTATCGACGGCGCTCTGCGCAAAGACAGCCGACGCGGAAAGCGTCGCAGCAAGCGCGATGGTTGCGAAGATTTTATTCACGGATAACTCCTCCCTTTGAAACTGCAATGTGCCGCACCTATCCCGGTCGCAGCACCCGACAATGTTCGATACCTAACGCCGGCAATCGCTTCTCACGCGCCTGACGCCTCCTCATTCTCCCGGAAAGGCTTCCCACGCCCCGGTACATGGACCACTATGCGACCCAGAAACCTGTTGTTTTCCTCTCCCGATAATGCGAACTATTATGATACAATCCGATCATTATGTTTCGATCGTTTCATGATTGGCGTTCCCTTGTCAAGCGCAGTCGGGGGGCAATTGCCAGGAAAGTAACACCCAAATAAGAAGCGCAGGGGACAAACCGAAAGCGGAGATACGGTGAGCAGAATAAGTGCACACAATGCCAGGTTGGACGCGCTGGCTCTTCTTGTTCAGGAAACGGGCGTAGTGAGGCTGCGGGACGCGGCTTCCCGGCTTGGCGTGTCCGAAATCACCATTCGCCGCGACATTGCCGCCGACGGCGAGCGGTTGAGCTGTCTTGGCGGCTACATTATTCCGGTTCAGGACGGCACTGTGAACAGCGACTACGTGCTGGACCAGGAAAAGGACTGCCATGCAACAGCCAAAGCGCGCGCCTGTACGCAGGCGGCAGCTCTGATCGAACCATATGATACTGTATTCATCGATTGCGGAACGACAATGCCGCATCTGGCGCGGCAAATTCCGGCTAACGCCCATGTAACCGTCATCTGCTACTCCCTCAATGTTGCAGAGGAGCTGGCAAGCAGAAGCGATGTCCGCCTGATCATGCTCGGCGGGCTCTATCACCCGGAAGCGGCCTCGTTTTCAGGGGATGAGGGTATTGAGGTGCTGAAGCGCATCAACATCAACAAAGCATTTTTGTCTGCCGGTGGCGTGGACGAACAGCACGGCGTCACCTGTTCGCATTTCCACGAAGTGCCGATCAAACAAATGGTTATGCAACGCTCGGTGCAAAAACACCTTGTGGTGGACGCCAGCAAGTTCGGCAAGGTGCGAGCAGCGCGCTACGCTTCCATTAGCGACTTCAATTCAATTGTTGCGGATCAGCCTGCACCATGGGGTTGAAACAAACCGGCAACGGTGTGCTCCCCTATCCGGGGTGCGCAGACGAAGCACTTCGCGTGCCCGGCTGGATCAGGATCTTGTCCCATTTGCAACCGGAAACGCAACCCAACGCGCATTGCAGCCGTCGACGGCATCGTCCGTCACGGTTGGACCGGCGACCTCCGACGCAGGTGGCGTGAGACCTCCAGGTCGGACAGAAAGCTTCGCGTTCTCGACGTTCCACATGACGTTTCGCTCGAAGCGCACATCATCAAATACCACGTCGAGCGGGTGCGCGCCGTCATACCCGCGGATAACGAGCGCTCCGTTCTGCCCCGTCACATGATGCAGAACGATATCGCTATAGACCGGGATGGCGTTGCCCTTCGCCCTGTCATCATAACGCGTATCGAAATCGACCGGCTTCCTGTTGTTGCGCAGACAGACGTTCTCATAATGCACCCCGCGAACCGCCCCGCCGCGGCTGACGTCGCTCTTGATCCTCAGCCCTGAGGTCGTACCATCGAGCGTCACGTCGCGAACGAGAATGTCGCTGACCCCGGCACTCGTCGCACTGCCGATCGACAGGCCATGCCCCCAATAGAAATGATCGTCTACAATCGAGACATGTCGGGTCGGACCGTTTCCGGCCTTGATCGCGATATTGTCATCGCCGGTGCGGATGAAGCTGTGGGCGATGGTAATGTCCTGAGATGCAGCGGGATCTATACCGTCCGTGTTGCGGGCGTCTGCGGGCGTATCGATCCGCACACCCCAGACAGTGGCACCGGCAACTCCATTCAGCATGACATGGAAGTTGGGTGAATTGCGCAGCATGATCCGGTAGAAGGTGATGTCGCGGGCGTTGTCGACCTCTATCAGGCGGGGATTGTTTTGCTTTCCCCCCTGCACCTGGGCGCGGCGAGCGAGTTGCCACCATGTCTCGCTTCGACCGGCCATGGTTTCGCCGCCGCGACCGTCGATTGCGCCGTCGCCGACGATGCCGCCGCCCTGCGTCCCATCGAACAGAATGAAGGGCCGGCATGCCTTGCCCTTGTCGTCGATCGTACCGCAGCGGCCGCTGCCACGATCATAGGCGCGCGGATCGGAGACTGCCGCCAGCACGGCACCCTGATCGATCCACAGCGTCACACCAGACTTCATGACCAACGGGCCGCTGAAAAACCGGCCTCCCTGCCCGCCCGGAACAAGCCGAACCGCTTCACCTGCCTGACATCGATCGATTGCGGATTGCAGACGGCCCGTGTCGCCACCACTCTTTTCCAGTTGAGTAGCTGTTGTCTCCGCCGACAGTGTCATGCAGACATGCGCTGGCAAGGACGGTTCCACGACCTCGCGGCGATCATATGCCTGGGCAGCATGAGTTGGCAGACTGGCAAGAAGGACAAGGGCCGCAATATACCGGCCGACAGGAAATGATGGTGGAGCCAGGGGCATGAGATTGATCTCGACAACGAATATGTTTCAACTCCCGTCGCGATTTTCATCATCGTCTTCGGACGAATTTATGACAACGTCGCCACTGTTACTCTGAACAATTTATCGACTTGGCAACTGGATATAGGCGCGAGCAATGTGCACAATTACTCCTCCGTAGAGGCAATCACCACAACCTCTTCTCCCACTAGCTAAGGCTCTACAAACGAAAACGGAGGCCTTTGATAAGCACCTCCAGACTACCGAAATTGTTTCATTGCTAAAAGACAGAAACAGGTCCACTGTAACTACTCCAGCAGCCATATTACGGGCGCTGCTGTTTAAGGGTTGAATACCCTGGCCCCGACAGAGGAGGACGCCATGTCTTCCATATTTCACCAACCGACGAAATATCATCTCCCGACTCTGGCTGGCTACGTCTTGTCTGCGGCCAGTGTCGCGCTGATCGTTTACGTCCTGATCAGCGCATAGTTGCAATAACCGACTGCAAATGCGCCGGTTATGACGCAACGGAAAGCGGTGGTCGACATGATCGAAAGAACCACAGAGACTGAAATCACATTCACACATCCATTCCGTCTGGAATCTCTTTCGGAACCCTTGGGAGCGGGCACATACCGCCTGGTCGTGGACGAGGAACTGATCGAAGGCTTGAGCTTCACGGCATACCGCCGGGTAGCAACCCACCTTGAGATTCCCGCGACCTCCGTCGCGGTAACCCGGCGCCAGTTCCTTCAGGTATCATCAGCCGAGATCGATGACGCGTTGGCGCGTGATGGCGCTGCTGTCAGCACGCGCGCCGTTCCGTAATTGCGCCTTGGTCGAGCGTTGCCAGCGAGCGGGGAAATTATGTCTTGGCGCTACGGGACCAGTATCGGCACGGCCTAGCCGAAGTCGGAAATTGTCAGGACGTTCAGATTGCGCCGGTACTTGGCATACACCTTCTTCGCGGCCGCATAGATGGGCGTACGCATTGCGTCGAAAGACGAAAGGCACTGGGCTTCAGACATGCCTGTCGCAGGCACACGGCCTTTGGCGAGCGCCGCAGCCTCAACAAAAAACCGGATTTCGAACATGCCGTCATGGCCGAAAAACCGCACAGCTTTACGCACTTCGTCAAAACTGCGGGCCGAGTTTGGGAAAGCCAGCGTCATGGCTGACACCTGTTGCGTTCTTCCCTTCGCAAAGCGTTGCGGCGATTGAGAGACAACATCCCATCGGTCGCTTCGGATATGCTGAGTTCAGTCAGCCGGCGGCCACCTACCCGTACCGGCACGCCGGTGAATACATGGTAGATCGTCCATGTCTGATCCCGCTCGATCCTTCTTCCATATTGGGAGTCGAGCGTATCGGCGACGGAAGCCCCGCCTTCGTTCTCCCAAACTTCGATCCTGAGTGCCTCGCGTCTTTGTTCGTTATGAATATTCATGATTTTGCCTTTCATCCGAAGCTCCCGTGCGGCTTTCGTCGCCCGTGGAGCCAGTCTCATTTTACATCGCGACTGCTGTATTCCTGTCTCCTGACCGAACGCCCTTATCGATAAGAGTGCTGCTTCAGGCAGGCAGCGGCAAGATTGAGATGCCGTGTCCGTCCCAATGGATTCCGAGAAAATGTATGGGCGAAACGAACCAGATGCCCCGCAGAGGCATTGAAGAAATGCAGATGATCTGCGTTGTGCAACTGGGGTGGTATGGCCGGCCCGTCAACTGGCAAGCTCCTACCAGAATGGGTGACAGCGCGGGGGTATTGTCGCAAAGGAATACGGCAGCGTCAGCACAAACAGTCGCGACAGGATATCGAAGAGAAGACGGCGCCTCTCTGCCCCCCAAGGAGCCAAGTGGCCAGCACAACGAAGCTTGTTTCTGCGCCTGGATTGCGCGGAAAACAAGGCGGAAGCTAAAACCTGCCAGGCAAAAATGGCGCGGATCCAGCCTCCGTTTCGGCAGGCCGCCCTACGCATTACCGATCACCACGATCGGCATCAGATCAAGGGCGATTGGCATCAGCCGCGGCTTGGTTTGTTCGTCGGCACTGTTGCTGGCACGAGAGACATCTCGCTGATCTGAGGTATTTCTTGCAATGAATTTGGCTGTCGACGCACCTTGTCTGAACGGAGCCAGCCACCATCTCACTCTCTCCTTGCGACTAGAAGAAACAGCAGTCGGCAAGCCCTTCTGTCTCGCAGATCATCGCGCCGTTCCGGGAGTGGTTTCGGACAGGGCGCAATTGCCCTGCCGCTCGAGCTCTCCCCACAACAGAACATCGCGCTGGTGTCGGCTGTCGTCGAAGAACGCCTCCTCGCCAAAGGCATGGTTGCCGACTGGGTGTTGCATCATGCGCCCGGCAATCGCCGCCGAGGGCCTTTATCTTCGCTGTGGGACAGCTTGTTTCCGGATGGGCGTCAGCCGAAGTGAAAGTCGCGGCTCCCGTATGAACTTACAATTTATTGTAATTGCGCTTCGGAGCAATTTGGCCTTGTTTATGGAATCAAAATACTCACGGGGAGAGAAAACAATGTCGATAACAACAACAACTCGCGCCACTCTGCTGGTAGGATCGCTTCTGATTGGCGCCAGTTCCGCACTTGCAGAAACAGTTCTGCACCGCGGCAATGCCGGGGAACCGCAGACGCTCGATCAGGCACAGACCTCAATCAACATCGAAGCCTTTATCCTGAAAGACCTTTATGAAGGTCTCACCATTTACGATGCTGCCGGCAAGATCATTCCCGGTACGGCAGAAAGCTGGACGCTGTCTGAGGATGGCACAGTCTACACGTTCAAACTGCGTGCGGATGCGAAGTGGTCGGATGGCGCTCCGGTAACGGCTGGAGATTTTGTTTTCTCCTACCAGCGCGTCGAGGACCCGAAGACCGCCGCAAAATATGCGAACATTCTTTACCCGATCAAGAACGCCGAAAAGATCAACAAGGGCGAAACTCCCGTTGAACAGCTTGGCGTCAAGGCGGTGGATGACAAGACACTTGAGATCACGCTAGAGCGCCCGACACCTTTCTTCCTTGAGCTCCTCGCTCACCAGGCGGCTCTGCCAATCTCGAAGGCGAGCTTTGAGAAGAACGGCACCAACTTCGTAAAGCCGGGCGTTATGGTCTCGAATGGTGCATACAAGCTCGAAGCGCATGTCCCGAATGACAGCTTGACGGTCGTCAAGAACACCAGTTTCTGGGATGCATCGAACACCAAGATCGATAAGGTCATCTTCTACCCAGTGGATGACCAGGCCGCATCCGTTCGTCGTTTCGAAGCGAAGGAAATGGACCTCGCTTACAATTTTTCCGCAGATCAGATCGACCGTCTGCGCAAGGCCTATGGTGAACAGGTTCACGTTTCGCCGACGCTTGCGACCTACTATTATACCTTCGATACCCGCGAAGCCCCGTATAACGACGTCCGTGTCCGCCAAGCCCTGTCGATGGCGGTGGACCGCGACTTCCTCGCCAAGGAAATCTACAGCGGCTCTCAGGTTCCCGCCTATTCCATGGTTCCTCCGGGCATGGCCTCCTACGGCGAGCCCGCTAAAGCCGATTTTGCGACGCTGTCGCAGCTTGATCGCGAAGACGAGGCCCTCAAACTTATGAAGGAAGCCGGTTACGGCGAGGGCGGCAAGCCGCTTTCCATCGAAATCCGCTACAACACCAACCCGAACCATGAACGCGTCGCAACGGCTATTGCGGATATGTGGAAGAACACATTCGGCGCGAAGGTGTCGCTGGTGAACCTCGACGTCGCCTCGCACTATGGCTATCTGCAGGAAGGCGGCAAATTCAACGTGGCGCGTGCCGGGTGGGTTGCCGACTATGCGGATGCGGAAAACTTCCTCGCCCTTTCCATATCCTCCAACAAGACCTTCAACTACTCGAAGTTCAACAACGCCGAATATGACGCGCTGATGAAGAAGTCATATGACGAAAAGGATCCTGCAGCTCGCTCCAAGCTGCTGCATGAGGCAGAAACCATCCTCATGAAAGAACAGCCGGTTGCTCCGCTTCTGACGCAGGCAGACCTGTGGCTGGTTTCCAACCGCGTCAAGGGTTGGGAAGACAATGCTGCTAACGAACACCTCAGCCGCTTCCTGAGCGTTTCCGAATAAGCAGTGCCGGCACGGTGGCTGACACCACCGTGCCATGCCGGAGCCCGAAGCCATGATCTTGTTTATTCTGCGCCGTTTGGCGAGCGCCGTGCCGACTTTGTTTATCGTCGTCACGATTTCGTTTTTCCTGATGCGTTTTGCACCGGGCGGTCCGTTCAACCTCGAACGCCCCCTGCCGCCGCAGACCATGGAAAACCTGATGAGAACCTATCATCTGGATGAGCCATTGTGGCGCCAGTATCTCATCTATCTCGGCAATGCCGTCACCGGCGATTTCGGTCCGAGCTACATCTACAAGGACAATACCGTCGCCCAGTTGATCGGCAAGGGTCTGCCTTATTCGCTGGAGCTCGGTTGTTATGCTCTTTTGCTGGCGCTGGTCGGCGGCATTCTTGCCGGCACCTTTGCCGCGCTCAGGCAGAATAGCGCCTTCGATTTCTCTATCATGTCCGTCTCGACCGTCGGCATCACCGTGCCGAACTTCGTTGTCGCGCCTGTTCTTACGCTGATCTTCGCCGTGTTGCTCGGGCTTCTGCCCGCGGGCAGCTGGGGTGATGGATCGCTGCGATATCTCGTTCTTCCGATGATCGCGCTGGCTTTGCCGCAGCTTGCGGTCATCGCGCGTCTGACACGTGGTGCGATGATCGAGGCTCTGCGAATGGACCATATCCGCACCGCCAGGGCTTATGGCCTTCCAGCGCGCAGCGTGGTGGTGGTTCACGCCATGCGGGCGGCGATGTTGCCGGTCGTTTCCTATCTGGCGCCATGCGCCGCAGCGCTGCTGACGGGCTCGGCGGTCATCGAGACGATCTTCACCATTCCCGGTGTCGGCCGCTACTTCGTTCTTGGCGCCATCAATCGTGACTACACGCTGGTCATGGGAACCGTCGTTCTCGTCGCCATTTTCGTCATCCTGTTCAATCTCGTGGTCGATATTCTCTACGGCCTGCTCGATCCGAGGGTCAGACATGACTGATATCTCCGGCAACATAGCCCCTCAATCGGTGAAAAGCCGAAGCCTGTTCCAGCTTGCAGCCCTGCGTTTCAGACGAAACAAGGCCGCCATGGCTGGCTCCATCATGCTCGTGCTGATCACACTGTTCTCGTTTATCGGCCCGCATTTCCTCACGCACACCTACGATCAGGTGTTTTCGTCCTATGTCTCCGTCGCGCCAAGCCTCGAGCCGCGCCCGGACGTCAACAACCTCCAGAGCGTCATGGAAGGTGTGGCAGGCCGCGCCCGCGTGGAGCTGAAGGAGTTTTCCGTCGAAGGGCAGACCTTCACCGCAACCGTCACCTCCAGCGGCCCGATTGACCCGCGCACGACACGTTATTTCGACCGCGCCAACGAATTCGAAAACACGAAGGTCGTTGCAACGGAAGATGATGGTCGAACGCTGAAGCTGGAAGGCGATGTAAACCGCGAATACTTCTTCTTCGGCACGGATTCGAACGGTCGCGATATGCTGGCCCGCGTCATGCTGGGCGGTCAAATCTCCATCGCCGTCGGCATTCTCGCCAGTCTCGTTTCGCTCGGCATCGGCGTTCTCTACGGCGCAACGGCGGGATACATCGGCGGGCGCGTCGACAATGTGATGATGCGTTTCGTCGAAATCCTCTATTCGCTGCCCTTCGTCTTTCTGGTTGTCGTTCTGGTGGTCTTTTTCGGCCGCAGCTTCATCCTGATCTTTCTGGTCATCGGCGCGGTGGAATGGCTGGATATGGCGCGTATCGTGCGTGGCCAGACGCTTGCCTTGAAACGACGGGAATTTGTAAGCGCCGCCCAGGCCCTGGGTTTGAGCGACTGGCAGATCATCCGCCGTCACATCATCCCCAACACCATTGGCCCGGTGGTCGTGTTCGTCACGGTTGTCGTACCCAAAGTCATTCTTCTGGAAAGCTTCCTATCCTTCCTAGGTCTTGGCGTGCAGGCGCCATTGACGAGCTGGGGTGCGCTGATTTCCGAAGGTGCCAACAATATCCAATCGGCCCCGTGGCTGCTGATATTCCCGGCGATCTTCTTCGTGCTGACCCTGTTTTCGCTGAATTTTGTGGGCGACGGGTTGCGTGATGCACTCGATCCCAAGGATCGTTGACATGAATACGACATCTGAAACCATCCTCACCGTCCGTAATCTCAAGGTCGATTTCACCACGCCTGACGGCACCGTAAACGCCGTCAAAGGCATCGATCTTGACGTCAAACAGGGTGAAACACTTGCCGTTGTCGGGGAATCCGGTTCCGGCAAAAGCCAGACCATGATGGGCATCATGGGATTGCTTGCATCCAACGGTGTCATCCAGGGTTCGGCTAAATATCGTGGACGCGAGTTGATAAACTTGCCGGTCAGCGAGCTGAACAATATCCGCGGCGCGAAAATCACCATGATTTTCCAGGAGCCGATGACCTCGCTCGATCCTCTCTACAGGATCGGCACGCAGATCGCCGAACCGATCATCCACCATAGGGGTGGCAGCAAAAAGGAAGCGCGTGCTCGTGTTCTGGAACTCCTGAAGCTTGTCGGAATTCCCGACCCTGAACGGCGTATCGACAGCTATCCGCATGAGCTTTCCGGTGGTCAGCGACAGCGCGTCATGATCGCCATGGCTCTCGCGAACGAGCCGGACATTTTGATTGCGGATGAGCCAACCACTGCACTTGACGTGACGATACAGGCGCAGATCCTCGACCTTCTGAAGTCGTTGCAGCAACGCTTCGGCATGGCCATCGTTCTGATCACGCACGATCTCGGCGTCGTCCGTCATTTCGCCGATCGCGTCGCTGTCATGCGCCACGGGGAGATTGTCGAATCCGGCACGACGGAAGATATCTTCGAGCGCCCGCAGGCGGACTACACCAGGATGCTTCTCGATGCAGAACCCAGCGGGCACAAACCATCGGTAGGCGACGAGGCGCCGGTCGTCCTGTCCGGCCAGAACGTGACGGTCGATTATAAAATTCCGGGTGGCTTCCTGTCGAAGTCGAGCCATTTTCGGGCTGTCGACAGCGTCAATGTCAACCTTCGCCAGGGACAGACCATCGGTATCGTCGGTGAATCCGGATCGGGCAAGTCAACACTCGGCCGCGCGCTTCTGCGCCTTGCACATGCAAACGGCCGCATTTTCTTTGGCAAGACGGAAATCACCGGTCTTGACCGAAAGGCCATGCGGCCGTTGCGGCGGCATTTGCAGCTGGTGTTTCAGGACCCCTACGGCTCGCTTTCGCCAAGACAGACAGTCGGAGAGATAATCACTGAAGGTCTGTTCGTACACGAGCAACAGCTGAGCCGACCGGAGCGGGACAAGCGGGCAATCGAAGCACTGAAAGAAGTCGGTCTCGATCCGGCCGCCCGCAACCGCTACCCTCACGAGTTTTCAGGCGGACAACGTCAGCGTATCGCAATTGCCCGCGCGATCATCCTCAAGCCCGAGGTCGTCATTCTTGACGAACCTACATCTGCGCTGGACCGATCCGTTCAAGGACAGGTTATCGACCTGCTGCGTGATCTGCAGAAGGCGCATGGCCTCTCTTACATCTTCATTAGCCACGACCTTTCTGTCATCAAGGCTATTTCGGATTACGTCATCGTCATGAGAAACGGGAAGATTGTGGAGGAGGGAGAAACGGACGCCATATTCACGAGGCCGACGGCTGAATATACCGAAACACTCATCAAGTCAGCGTTTTCAGCGGAAGTGACACCATAGACTATCGCCCGGCCGCGCCGGGCGCTCTCTGGCTCTGTTACGGAAAAATCCGATTGTTGGGCGAAGTCTTATTATTCCGCGGCCACGCAAGATTTGCGTGAGTTGTACCAACGTCCTGGTTTGAAATCGAATCCGGTCACAGACGCGCCTGCCGCATTTCACGCCCTCCCCTTACCGTCCCTGCAACACTTGGCGAAACCGCGCGTTATAAGGGGCAGAAACTATCAAAATGCCGGGGGCAACATGGACGACAAGGTGAGCATTCCGAGGATCAACCGGCTCGTGTTGCAAAACCTCATAGCGGGCCTCAGTGACGGGTTGATCCTGCTCGAAAGCGACGGAACAATCACCTGGGCCAACAAAGCGGCACTTCAGATGCACCGTATTGAGACCATGCCGGAGCTTGGCGAGGATGCCGCTGCCTACCGCCGAAATTTCACGCTTCGATATCGCAACAACCATCTTCTCGATGAAGGGCAATATCCGCTGGAACGACTTCTGGCGGGCGAAACTTTCGAAGATGTGACGGTGCAGATATCGCCGAGTGGCGATGAAACGGATTGCTGGATCCACACGGTACGCGGCCTCATTCTTGAAGATGCCGGTGCAAAACCGGACGTTCTCGTGCTGATTATCCGGGACGAAACGCCGCGTTTCGAGGCCGAGGCACGCTTCGAGAGCGCCTTCAACGCCAATCCCGCACCGGGGCTGATATGCCGGCTGGAGGACAAGCGCTTCATCCGCGCCAATCAGGGTTTTCTTGAAATGACGGGGTTCAGCCGTGAAGAGATCATCGGTATCAGTGTCGAGGAACTCGGCCTGTTTTCCGAATGCGACACCGGTGAGGACGCACTGACGAAGCTGTATGACGGCCGGCTTATTCGCCAGCGCGAAGCGCTCATACCCATCCCCGGAGGCGACAGGCTGGTTATCGTCGCTGGCGAAACGATCGCTGTTGCCGAAGAATCATGCATGCTGTTCACCTTCGCCGATCTGGATGGCCGCCGCAAAGCCCAGAACGCTCTGCGACAAAGCGAGGAACGCTTCTTCAAGTCCTTCCGCCTGTCCCCTGTTCCGGCAGCGATTTCGAGGCTCGACGACTTCGTGCTGATGGAAGTCAATGACGCGTTTCTGGTCCTTTGCGGGCGCAATGAGGCCGAAGTCGTGGGCAAGACCGCCAGCGAATTGCGGCTATGGGAGGACACGGGCGCGCGCCGCGACCTCGAAAAGCGGCTGAAGGACAACATCCCCATCCGCGATGAAAACATGCGCATGAATCTTGCCGGTGGCGGCATGGCCGAGTGCATCATTTCCGCCGAACGCGCCGAGATCAACGATCAGCTCTGTGTCATCTGGGCGATACAGGATGTTACGGAGCGGCGCAGAACCGAGAACGAACTGATCGAGGCGATCGAAAGTGTCATGACCGATACATCCTGGTTCAGCCGCACGGTGGTCGAGCGGCTGGCCGGACTGCGGCAGAACTCGCGTGGCGCAACCTCTTCCACCTCCCTCAAGGATCTGACGGAGCGCGAAGAGCAAATCCTGTCACTGATCTGCGATGGTTGCAGCGACAAGGAAATGAGCGACAGGCTGAACCTGTCCAAACATACGATCCGCAACCACATCGCCTCGCTCTACGGCAAGATCGGTGTGAACCGCCGTACCGCCGCCGTTATCTGGGCGCGCGAGCGCGGTTTTACCGGCCGGAAGGAAAAATAACGGCCGCCTTTACGAAAATAGGTCAGTTAGTACCAGTTCAACTAGTAGCTAATGCTCTGCAATGGGCAGTTTTTCCGGCCTACCTTTCCATCATGCCGTTAGCAACAGCGGCGTCGTCTCTAACGATGGAAGGAGTTCGTCATGGACAATAACCGTATCGAAGGTGTCGCCCGCCAGGCAAAGGGCACGATCAAGGAAGCGGCCGGAAAGATCATCGGCAACGACAGGCTTCAGGCGGAAGGCAAAGCCGAGAAGCTGGCTGGCCAGGTACAGGAAAAGCTCGGCCAGGCGAAGGACGCCGTCAAAAAAACTCTCAAGTGAACCACCGATGTTCACGGCAGGAGGTTTCACCATGATGCTTGCATATGGACCGGACCCGGCGGCAAGCTGCAATCCCCGCGAAGTCAGCCTGTGCGCCGCGCTGCAAGCCGTCATTGCCTATGCGGACGGGCAGGAAAAAAGCTCGATCTCCGTCACCTCCGTCGAGGGCCGCATCGTGCTCTCCGGCGAGGTGGAAACACTCTCTGCCTTCGAACGCGCGGTCATCATCGCAGAATGTTTCGCGTCGCGCCCCATCGTCGCCGATCTGGAGATACGGCAGCGGCCCCACACCTATCTGGATGCACCGTCCCGGCGCATCCACCTTGCGAATAACAACAGGAGTGACAAACAATGAAGACTTTCGTTCTCGCAACCGCGATTGCAACGCTGGCCCTCGCCCCGATTGCTTCCGCCGAAACGAAACACGGTGCAAAGCGCACCACGCAAACCGTGCAGAAGGAACGCGTCGGCACGCTGTCCTGCGAAATCGCCGGCGGCGTCGGGCTTGTGGTCGGTTCCAGCAAGAGCGTTGCCTGCGAGTTCCGCCAGCGCTCCGGCAAGACCGAGCGTTATACCGGCACGATCGGCAAGCTTGGTCTCGATATCGGTGTGACCGGCAAGACCTATATGAGCTGGATCGTGCTGAACACCGCAGCCAGCCGGGTGGGTGATGGTGCGTTGAGCGGCGATTATGTCGGCGCTTCCGCAGGCGCCTCTGTCGGCGTGGGCGTCGGCGCCAATGCACTGATCGGCGGTAATGCCAAGAACTTCGCGCTTCAGCCGCTCAGCGCCGAAGTCGGCACCGGCGTCAACATCGCCGCGGGTGTCTCGCACCTGCAGTTGAAGCGCGCAGGCTAAACCAGAAATCCGGCGTCGAGCTTCAACATCGGTTGAAGATTGGTCCCAAGGATCTCGCTCGAGGCCCAGCCCGTCACGGCTGGGCCTGATGGTGCCGAAAACCTCCGGGGGGACGGTACGGTAACTGGCAGGCTGCTGACCGACTACTTCTGGCGGCCTAGCCCTGCCTCTCCCGGCTTCGCCGAAGCTACTGCCCCTCCCCAAACCTCACGGCTTTGGGATGACAGTTGCGAGCTTGCGAAACGGCGACAGGATTTCCAGGCGGCTTGGCACGCCCTTGGCGATACTGATAATCGAACCGGGACCGATCTTCACCGGGGCGGCTTCGGCCTGCGAATACATCGCCTCGCCCTCGACGACGACGAAGGTTTCCTCAAGGTCGCGACCCGGATAGTTGTAGATGCCGGGCTCGGCTTTCCAGACTGCGACGATCGTGCCGTTCTCGATCTGGTCCTGCCATATCTGGCGACGGTAGGAACCGCCGTCCCGGCCTTCGGCCGGCATGGCCGGGACAAGATCCACGTCATCGGAAATATTGAAAATCGGCATCGTCATGGGAATTCTCCTTGCTGTGTCTGTTGATGGTTCGCACGGGCGCTGCGGCCGTGCAGGTGTCAGGCATGGGGTGGCAGTTCCACCCCTGCCAGTTTCGTGGATATGTTGTCGCGCAGCCGGTAATAACGGAGCATCATGGCTGGCGCGAAACCCATGTAGAAGGGAGCGGCTTTCAGCGGCTCCAGCTTCAGCGCCAGTTCGTTTTTCGGCTTGCCGAGCGCCCATTCCGAAAGAATGGAGCCCAGCATCGAGCCGGTCGGCACACCGCGGCCCGAAAGGCCGGTAAGTGCCACCACGCCCGGTGCGAGATCATAAAAGCGTGGAACGGTGCGATATTGCATGTCGAGTTCGCCGAACCAGAAATAGTCCCAGCGGATCTCTTCCCGTAGCTGGGGATGCAGCCATTTGAGCCGTTCGCTCATGACCTGCCTCGTATAGGCCATGTCGCGGCCGCGGCGTCCCATGGGAAACATCGACGCGACAATCCGGCCTTCGGCATTGTATTTATAGACATAGATGTCACCGCGACCATCGTGGATCGTGGTGTTCTGCGGCAGGACAGTCCGGCGTGTCTCTTCCGACAGGATTTGCGTCGCCGCAACGAACACACGCTGGATCTTAAAAGTACGGTCGAGTTTGGGCCAGCCGCCAACGGTATAGGCGCCGGTGGTAAAGATCACTTTCGACGCAACCACTTCTCCGCGATCTGTGGTCACTTTCCAGCCGCCACTCGTGTCACGCACGCAACCCGTTACGGCCGAGCCGGTGAATATCTTCCCACGCTCCTGGATGACGGCGCGGGCGAGACCTCGGGCATAACCGAGTGGATTGAGGTGTCCCGCCTCCTCGTGCAGCCAGCCGCCATGGAAACGGGGACTGCCGGTAACCGCGGCCACCTCGTCGCGGCCGAGAAGCCGGGTTTTCGCGCCCACCGCATTATAGGTTTCGACCTTGCGCCTGATCTCGTCCATGGCGCCCTTGTGCGGCGCGCCCATTACATAGCCGTTCTGTACCCACTCGCAGTCGATCTGGTAATCGCGGATCATGCTTGAGACGCGGTCATTCGCACGCGTTTGCCGTTCGATGAGCCGTTCCGCCCAGGGTTCACCCAGCATCCTGCGCAGCTCGGGCAGGCTGTAATGGGTAAAAGTGGGCGTGCAATGTCCGGCATTGCGGCCCGAACCGCCGAACCCGACCTCCTGCCGCTCCAGAAGCACGACATTGATGCCGGTTTTCGCAAGCTCCAATGCGGTGGTCAGACCGGTATAGCCTGCGCCGACGATACAGACGTCGGCCTGAACACGACCGGAGAGAGGCTCCGTCTGCGGCGCGGACGCCGCCGTCGCATACCACAGCGTCACATCAAAGGGTGAGAACGAAACCATCCTCTGATACCCCTCAGTTCAGGTCGCTGCGGGCATCGAGCGCATCACGAAGCCCGTCGCCGATGAAGTTGAAGCTGGTAACGGCAAGCGTGATCGCGACGCCGGGTACAATGGCGAGCCAGGGAGCCTTGTCCAGATATTGCTGGGCACCGTTCAGCATATTGCCCCAGCTCGGCAGCGGCGGCTGAATGCCATAACCGAGGAAGCTGATATAGGCTTCCAGAAGAATGGCACGCGCAACCGTAAGGGTAGCGGCGACGATGATGGGGCCAACAGCGTTCGGCAGCAGCTCCCGGAACATGATCCAGCCATTGGGCAGGCCGAGCATACGGGCCGCCATGACGAAGTCACGTTCACGCAGAGACCGCACTTCCGCTTCAACCAGACGGGCAATCTCCATCCAGCTCGTCACAGCAATGATAACCGTGATCATGAACGGGCTCGGCTTGACGAAAGCGGCCAAAGCGAGAAGCAGGAAAATGCTGGGGAAGGAGAGGAATGCATCAACGAAACGCATCAGTATCGCGCCGATGCGACCGCCGTAATAACCGGCGACGACGCCGATGACGGTGCCGATCATCGTCGACAGCACCATGGCGAAGAAGCCGACCAGCAACGAGATGCGACCGGCATTGAACAGGCGCGCGGCTATGTCGCGCCCGAGCGGATCCGTACCGAATATATGGTAGCCGGTCATCGGCGGCGCAAAACGGGCGCGCAGATCGATAAACAATTCGTCGTAAGGCAGAAGATACGGCCCCACGACACAGGCGAAAATCATGATGGTGATCATGATGAGGCCAAGCACCGCCAGCTTGTGGCGGGCAAAACGACGAAGCGTGCGGTTCTGCCACCAGTGGAAGCGTGGCACGGCCTGCGATGGGTGGAGTGTTGCAGCGGACATGATCTTTCCTTCGGTTGAGTGCGGCATTCGTCGATCTGGCCCTATCCGAGACGGATACGGGGATCGACGAGAGCGACCATCAGGTCAGCGAGCAGGCTGCCGAGCAGCACGAGGATGGCGGAAAACATCAGAAGCCCCATCACAACAGGATAGTCATGGTAACCGAGGCTATCGAGGAACAGGCGGCCCATGCCCGGCCAGGTAAAGACGGTCTCCGTTACAAGGGCGCCGCCGAGAATCGTCGGGAGCTGGAGACCGGCAAGCGTGATCATCGGGAGAAGCGCATTACCGACGACGTGTTTCATCAGAACCCGGCGCGGCGTCAAACCCTTGGCGCGGGCGGTACGGACGAAATCCTGATTGATGACATCAAGCGTCGCAGTCCGCATATAGCGGCTCCAGACGGCGATGTTGACGAGGGCGAGCACGAGGCTCGGCATGATCAGGTGAATTGCGTAGTCGTAAAAGGACTGATCGCCGATCGTATACATGTTGCCGGCCGGCAGCCATTTCAGTCGCAAGGCAAAAACATAGATGGCAACGAGGCCGAACCAGAAGGTGGGAATGGAAAGCGCCACCATTGCGCCAACCGTCGCGGTGTAGTCGAACAGCGTATAACGTTTGGTGGCCCCTTTGATACCGATCCAGGTGCCGACAAGGATCGATACGACGGTTGATGAGACCATCAACAGCAAGGTCGCAAACAGATGTCCGGAGATGATGTCGAGAACCGGACGCTGGTCGCGATAGGATTTGCCCCAATCGCCCTGCAGCAGCCGCCAGACCCATTCGAGATATTGAACCGGCAGGGGTCGATCGAGACCCATCTGGTGGGCGATGCGATCAAGCGCCTCCCGCGTCATGCCCGGCGTCAGGGCAAATTGCGACAGCGGCCCACCGGGCGCGAGATTGAGGATCGCAAAACCGATGATCGAGACGAGCAGCAGAAGCACGAGGCTCTGCCATATCCGATGGAGAAGAAAGGTCAGCATGATGAGACTCCAGGTCGCATCGTGGAAACGGATAGCAACCATCCACGAATAGCCGTTAGAGTGCCGGCTGCTTCAAAGCCGGCACTTCACATGGATCGGGCACGAAGCCCTGTCTGCGGCAGGCTCTATGCCAGACGCCAGGTCGCAACGTTCCAGGTATCGATGCGGTTATTGACGTTCGGCTTCACGTTTTCGACGCCCTGCTTGTGACCACGCACCGTTGCGTATTGGAACAGCGGCAACAGCGGCAGTTCCTTGCGCATGATCTCCTGGATCTTCAGATAGACGGCCTTGCGCTCCTCCGGCACGAAGATACTGCCACCCTTGGCGAGAAGCTCATCGACGTCCTTGTTGACGAACTGCCAGGTATTCTGGCCAGAGCCGCCTTTTGCAGCACTCGACGTCGAGCGGAAAAAGTCGGAAGTGTCGGGATCGGGGCCGGTCAGGAAATCGAGGCCGACGATCACCGAATCGAACTTCGACAGCATCCAGTAGTCACCCCACATGACAGCCGGCGGCAGGTTCGAGATGGTCATCTCCACGCCGATATCCTTGAAGGATTGCTGCATGTATTGCTGAACCTGTTCGCGAATGTGATTGCCAGCCGTTGTGGAGCAGGTGAAAGCAAGCTTCACGCCGCCCTTGGCGCGGATGCCATCGGCACCGGCCACCCAGCCCGCATCATCGAGCAGCTTTTTTGCCTTCTCGATGGAATATTCGTGTTTGGGAAGATCGGGATTGTAATAGAACGACTGCTGCGGAACGTAGCTTTCGGTGGGTGTCGGCAGACCGTAATAAAGCGCTTCGATGATCGACTGTTTGTCGATGGCCGCATAGAGCGCCTCTCTCACCGCCGGATCCTTGAACTGCGGCCGCTCCATGTTGAACGAAAGGGATTCGATCGTCGAACCCGGTACGACGTTGACGACCTTGCCGGCGAGATCCTTGGCCTCGTCATAATGGTCGGGCGTGATCCATTGCAGCCCGACGACATCGATATCGCCGGTTTTGAACTGGGTGTACATGACATTCATATCAGGCACATATTTGTAGATCAGACGCTCGATATGCGGGCCATCGCCGAAATAATCGGTATTGGCTTCGAGCAGGATGTAATCGCCCGCGACGCGTTCCTTCCACTTGAAGGCGCCCGTTCCAACCGGCGCGTTGTTATAGGCGGCGGTGTTGCGGTCGGCTTCGGCACCCAGCAGATGCTTCGGCGTGATGAAGGTGGAGGCAAGGATCGACGGATAGGGCGCGAAGGGCTTTTCCATCTTCCAGGTGATCTCGGTCGGCGACACAACAGTCAGATCACGCACGAATTCGTGGCCGGTCTTGCGCCACGAACGGAAGTTCGGATCGACAAGAAGTTCCAGCGTGAACTTCACGTCCTCGGCGGTAAACGGTTTGCCGTCGTGCCACTTGACGTCGTCACGCAGCTTGACCTTCCAGTTGAGACCATCGGCGGATATGCCGCCATTTTCAACCGTCGGCACCTCGGCGGCGAGCGCCGCTACAAACGCGCCTTTCTCATCGACATAAAAGAGCGGGTCGAAGATGCTGAAATGAATGCCTTCGTCGACCTCGATATGCGGCATATGCGGATTGAAGACGGTAGGCTCCTGCGAGAAGCCAACCGTGAGCTGGCCCTTGGCGTCTTTACCCTGCGCCATGGCGCGGGAAAAACCCGGAAGACCGGAAAGGACGACGCCGGAGGCGCCGAGCGCCAAAAGGCCGAGTGCCTGACGGCGGGTGGTGTTGATAAGCGGCTTGTTCTGGTCGGACATTTTTAGTTCCCCTTGATCCGATGGTTGAACACGACGATTATTTTTGCTTCCGCCTCTTTGGGCGGTACTACTCCCATCAGCAGTTACCTGCCTCATGCTTCAAAAAGATCGGCGGCACCGGACCGCCGGGCTTCTCATTTCAAAAGCCGCTGACCAGTTCGATCTTCGAACCGTCGCTGAAGCGGCTGAAACGGAAATCGCGACGATCGACGATCGGATTACGGCCCGTGACGATATCGGCCATGAGTTTTCCCGCCGCCGGGCCGATGCCGAAGCCGTGGCCGGAAAAACCGGTTGCGACATGAAAGCCCGGAATGGCGTCGATATTGTCGATGACCGGAATGGCATCGGGCGTCACGTCGATCATGCCTGCCCAGCGCTGAGAGATTTCGGCCTTTTCGAACACCGGAAAGGCCTGCTTCAGCTTCGCGAAGGCGCCGTCCGTCATGCTGATCGACGGAACGGGATCGAGCACGCGGTTATATTCGAAGGGCGACGGTTCATCGAGCGCCCAGCGGCGCGGAATGCGCCATTCATCGTAAAACCGGCCAGTCAGGCGCAGGTCGAGCGAACGCCACTCATGCCGTAGCGCCGGCAGGAATTTCAGCGCATAACGGAAAGACGCAGGCACGATATCGACGATGTTCTGGAAGCCGTTTGCGATGGTATATCCGCCGTCAAGACGCTTGCGGATCGCAAACCCATTCGACCAGATCGCCTCCTCCGGCCCGCCTTCAAGCGGCTTGGTGCGCAGCACGGAATTCATGACCTTGAGCTGCGGCAGATCGAGACCGTTATTGCCGAGAAACAGGCTGGACCACGCGCCGCCGGCCATCACCGCCGCTTTGCAGGCGATTTCACCGCGCTCCGTCACAACACCCGATACCTTGCCGCCGGAAAGCTGGAGACCGCGCACGGCGCATTCGGTCAGGATGAAAGCACCCCGGTCGCGGGCAGCTTCGGCGATGGCGGGGGCGGCCCGCTGCGGTTCGGCGCGGCAGTCGCCCGCAGTGTAAAGCGCCCCGGCGACGTTCATGTTTGAACCCGGATACTTCGCCTTGAATTCCGCCGCGCTCAGCATGCGGCTTTCAATCTGGTAGCCTTCCAGATTGCGGTTCCAGCGTTCGTGCTCGGCAAATTCCTTGTCGTTGGCGCAGGTGAAGACGATGCCGGAACGCTTGAAACCGGTCTCCCGTCCGGTGCGACGGTTAAGGTCGGCCCAGATGCGCAGTGACTCCGCCATCAAGGGTATTTCGCGTGGATCGCGGCGGGAGATACGCACCCAACCCCAGTTGCGGCTCGACTGTTCGTGGCCGATCCCGCCCTTTTCGCAAAGAGCGACCCGCAGCCCCTGATCGGCAAGTTCAAGCGCAGTGGAGGTGCCGATAATACCGCCGCCGATGACGACAACGTCTACCTCTTTCGGCAATTCCGCATCACCGTGAACGGGAACGACATAAGGACCGGGCATGTCAGAAAAACTCCTCAAGCTGGCAATTGATGGCGAACTCGGCAACGGAGGCCTCGTTCGGTAGGGACAGCAGCATGGCAATGATACGGGCAAGATCGGCAGGTTGGGTCATCTGATCCGCCGGCCGTTCGGATAAGGCCGTAGCCATATCGGTGGCGACGAAACCCGGACATATGGCGGTGGCGCGCACGCCCCTGTCGAAGCCCGCCTGCCGAATGGCATGCGCGAGCGCGACGGCGGCAAATTTGGAGAGTGAATAGCTGCCGGCCGAGGCAGACTTCACCCGCTTTCCCGAAAGGGAGGCGAGGATGATCACGCGGCCACGGCCGCTTTCGCACAAGGCTTCCCAGGCGGCCTTCACCAGCCGCCGCGGCGCCTTGACGTTGACCGCAAGCATGGCATCGATATCGTCATCATCCGCTTCGATCACTGTCTTCGGGATCATGATGCCGGCATTGGCCACGACCGCGTCGATGCGACCAAAACGCTGAAAGGCATCGTCTACCCAGCGCTTTTCTGATGCGACATCGTTGGCGTCGTAACCGGCAAGATGGACCTGTTCTTCATGGCCCACAGCCCATTGCGGCAACACCGGGCTGCGCATGCCAAGCGATACCAACCAGCCTTCGGCAAGAAGCGCTGCGGCGACGTGGTCACCTATGCCTCTGCTTGCGCCGGATATGAGAGCAACGCGTTTTGTCGTGTAATCGGTCATTCACGCCCCACAATGTGACGGTAGGCGCGACGCAGTATGTCGATCACCTGCTTCTGCTCGTCTTCCGGAATGAAACTGAAGAAATCGCGCGATTGCTGCGGAACGATTTCCCGGATTTTCGCCGCGAGTGCCGCGCCGGTCTCGGTGATGTAAAGCTCCTGCGCGCGGCTATCCTCCTGCGACACTTCCCTGCGGATCAGGTCATGGGAGACCATCTGGTCAATGACCCTGCCCATGGCCGAACGGTCCCGCATCGTCACATGCGCGATAACGGAGGGGCGGATGCCCGGATAGTCATCGACAAGCAGCAAAGTCGTGATCTTTCCAGTACCCTTGGCCACATCCAGACCTTCCAGCCGGGTATCGAGATCACGCGATACGGCAAGGTTGATCGTGCGGATGTAGAAGCTCAGCGTGTCTTCAAGCACGTCGAGATTGATGTCTGTCGGCGATATCGGCGGTTTTGCAGTTGGTTTGGACATGAAGTTTCCGTTCGAATGGTCAAAGGACAGCATTTGCGGATGCGCTTTTCGGGCGCGCCACAGTGCAGGTTTTCCGGCCATGTCGTATTGCAGTTTTGTGACTATATGAAATGACAATTAGTGGATAAACGCAACTATTTTTTACGGAATATTCTGAAAATTATTATTTAAAACAGATACTTAATCGAACAAGCTAAAGTGCCGCCGGATCTGCGTGAGACGCCGGCGGTTTAGATGGCCCTTGATGTCGCGCGATACGCAGGCCCGACCTTGAGCAGTCGCGCCAGGCAGCTTCCGGTGTCAGGTGCCCACGGCCCTGGCCGCAGGTTCCCAGTCCGCACCGGGGATGGCCGCAACGAGTTTCCTTGTATAGGGATGCGTCGGCGCCCGGAAAATCTTCGTCGGCGGCCCCTGTTCCACGACCGTGCCCTTGTGCATGACAAGAACATCGTCGCAGATCTGGCTTGCAACGCGGAGGTCATGGGTGATGAAGATCATCGCGACCTTCATTTCCCTCTGCACCCGCGCCAGAAGCTCCAGAACCTGCGCCTGTATGGAAACATCAAGAGCAGATACGGCTTCGTCGGCCACAAGAACCACCGGATCGAACATCAGGGCACGGGCGATGCCGATGCGCTGGCGCTGACCGCCGGAAAATTCGTGCGGGAAACGGTCATAGGCCTGCTCGTCCAGACCGACGAGTTTCAGAATTCCAAGAGCTTTTATTCGCGCCTCATGCAGAGCCATGCCATGGGCAACGGGACCGACCGTCAAAATCCTGCCGATGGTATGGCGCGGATTGAGCGAGGCGAATGGATCCTGAAAGATCATCTGGATATAGGGTCGCAAGGATCGAAATGCGGTTTCGTCCATCGCCGCAATATCGCGGCCATCGAAGCGAATGGCCCCGCCATCCGGCTCCAGCAATTTGAGCAGGACACGTCCGAGCGAGGATTTACCCGATCCGCTTTCCCCGACAATGCCGAGCGTCTGGCCCTTGCGGAGCTTGAAGCTGACACCGTTCACAGCCTTGACGACGCGGGCCTTGCGGAAAAACGAGCCGGAACTGCGATATTCCTTCTCAAGATTTTCGACCTCGAGAACGACGGGCGCTTCCTCACTGACCGAACGTTCGGCACTGCGCATCCGCGGAACCGCGGCGACCAGTCGCTGGGTATAGGGATGAGCGGGATTGACCAGAACCTGATCTGCCCTTCCCTGCTCCACAAGATACCCCTTTTCCATCACCACGACGCGATCGGCGATCTCGGCAACGACGCCAAAATCATGGGTGATGAACATGACGCTCATGTTCTTCCGCTTCTGGATCTTGCGGATAAGATCGAGAATTTGCGCCTGGGTGGTGACGTCGAGAGCGGTTGTCGGCTCGTCGGCGATCAGCACGTCCGGATCGAGCGCCAGCGCCATGGCGATCATGACGCGCTGGCGCTGCCCGCCGGACAGGCGGAACGGATATTGCAGCCGCATCAGCGGTGGGTCGGGAAGACCGACCTCTTCCAGCAGCTCCAGAACCTTGGCCTTGCGGGTTTCAGGCGTTCCCGCCCCATGGGCCTCAAGCACCTCGGCAATCTGGTCGCCGACGGTCATCAACGGGTTGAGCGCGGAAAGCGGGTCCTGGAAAATGATTGAAACCGCCTGACCGCGCAGCGGCCGGATCTTTTCTTCTTTAGCCGCAAGTATGTCCATTCCCTTGAAATGGATTTCGCCGGAACTGACTGTGATCACGGGTGACAGCAGCCCCATGATCGTGCTGGCGGTGACGGATTTGCCGGACCCGGATTCACCGATAATGCACAGGATTTCACCTGCGTGGAGGTCGAATGAGATATCCTTGACCGCGTGAGTGCGCTCCATTCCCGGTGGGAGATCCACCGTGAGATTGCGAACGGACAGCACCACGTCGGCCGACGTGGTTGGATGCGACATAAGTTCCCCTTGTTTTTTTGTAACTTTGTTCGCTTTGGCCGACGCGTCATGCGCCGGAAACAATATGGTGGACTATGTCTACTATATTGTCCAGTGAGTAGTGGCGCCATATGCGGCCGATAGACCGCCGGAGATTGGAGTTTCCCGGCTCTGATCAGGAACCATGCTTTCTCGTCTGCCGGATCAGCCAGTCGCGAAAGAGGATGATGTTCGCATTGTGCGATTTTCGTTCCGGATAGACAGCGAAATAGGAGTCGTCCGACCGGATAGGATCACCAAACGGCATATGAAGCAGGCCGTTCTCCAGCTCCCGCTCGATATAGAAAGTAGGAATAACGGCGATGCCGATGCCATGGACCGCAGCATTGATAATCATCTCGTGATGAGAGAAGCGCGAGCCCTGAATCCGGCCGCTATAAGATAGCCCAGCGAGCCTCAGCCAGTTCAACCAGAGACTTGGCCGCCCGGAATTTTGCAACATGGGATAATTTGAAAAATCCAGCGGCGCTCGTTTTTCACCCAATGGAATGAGACTTGGAGACGCCACCACGGCGAGAGTTTCCGGAAACAGTTCGATAGAGCGAGCGTGCAGCCATGTCCCCGCTCCCCGTAAAACGGTTATGTCGAGACGCGTCGTCTCGAAGTCCGTGGTTGGCGCCGCCGGCATTATTTCAAGCGGTATTTCCGGATGCGCATTGATGAAGGTCGATAGGCGCTCGGGAAGCCAGCGTGATGCCAAAGTCGGGTGCGTGCCGATCATCAGCGAGCTATCGACCGTTCGCCCCCGTACCGCGTCGATGGAAATTTCCTGAAGCCTATCAAGGGACAAGGCGACATCCCGGTAGTAGTTTGCCCCCACCTCGGTCAAAACCAGTCTCGGACCCGACCGATGAAACAGGGTTACGCCGAGAAAGTCCTCGAGATTTTTTATCTGCCTGCTTATGCCGCTCTGGGTCAGGCCAAGATCATCGGCTGCTTTGGTGAAATTCATGTACCGCGCTGCAGCCTCGAAGGCGTGCAACGCTGACAGTGAAGGAAGATATCGTCTCATTGGGAACCCCTATTCTATGATGAATAAAAGTCATGAAAGAGATATTTTTCAATGTTTTTGTTTTTAGAAAGGCTGGTCAAAGATCAGCGCTACGGCAAAGTTTGAGACCATCACACATAACCGGCAGAGACCTGGAGAGTGAGGGCAATCAAACAGGATGGGAGCGCCGGATGACACCGAAGCGATGGAAGGCCATCGATTTGATTGCGTGTCCAACAAATGGGGAACGATATGAAGAGACGTGAATTCACCAGACTCGTGGGGGTTGGAACCGTCGCTGCAGCGGCCGGCCTGAGCATGACCAGACCTCTGTTTGCGGCCAGCTCTCTCGAGCGCATCAAAGCTTCAGGCACTTTACGGATCGGCGGTGTGGCCGACGGAGCCCCGTATTATCAAAAGAGCCTGACCGATGGTTCGTGGCGAGGCTTCTATATCGATATCTGCCAGAAACTGGCCGATGATCTTGGCGTGAAGCTCTCGATCCTGGAAACGACCTGGGGCAACTCGGTACTCGATCTGCAGGCAGACAAGATCGATGTGTTCTTTGGTCTGAACCCGACGCCCGAACGCAAGAAAGTCATCGATTTTTCAGGACCCGTCTTCAAGAATGCCTTTACGATGATCGTCCGCAAGGGCGTGGGCGGAACCTCCTGGGACGATTTCAACAAGCCTGACATGCGTATCGCGGTCGATGCCGGCTCATCGCACGACGCCGCAATTTCCCGCCACGCTCCCTTGGCGCAAGTCGCACGTCTGAAAACCGCGAGCGATGCAACGGCAGCGCTGCAGTCCAGACGCGCCGATGCCCAGTGTCTGGTGATGGTGCTTGCCCTGTCGCTTCGGGCCAAAAATCCGTCGATCGGCGAACTGGTCATGCCGACACCGGCGGATTTCACGACCTCCAATGCCGGTTTCCGGCGGGAGGAGGATCAGGCCTGGCGCGAATATGCCGATAAATGGATCAGCAGCCAGCGTGAAAGCGGTTTCGTGAAAGAGGCGATCATCCGGAACATGGGTCTCGTTGGCGTCAAGGAAAGCGATTTCCCGCCCGGTTTCGATATCTAAGTTGTAGATCTGGCGGGGCTTTGAACCCGCCTCCTCTCACCATCGACGACTGGATACCGAAACCATGTACGAATGGGACTTCTCCATCCTATGGGGATACCGCTCACTGCTCCTTCAGGGACTGGGCATAACGGTTGGGTTCACAGCAGCAACGGTTGTCTGCGGCCTCATTATCGGCCTTACCGCTGCGATCTGTCTTCTGTCACGCTTCAGGCTTTTAAGAGGGCTGTCGCTCGGGTTTATTGAGATTTTCCGGTGTACGCCGGTATTGGTCCAGTTGATCTGGTGCTATTACGCGCTGCCGATGGTGGCCGGTATCGAGATGACCCCGATTACGGCATCGCTGCTCGCCTTGTCCTGTTATGGCGGCGCGTTCTTCGCGGAGATCATTCGCGGCGGCATCGTCTCCATCGATGCCGGTCAGTCCGAAGCAGCCTCGGCGCTGGGGATGACGCCTTCGCTGGCCATGCGCCGCATCATTCTGCCGCAGGCCCTGCACCGGATGTTGCCTGCGTTGATGAACCAGTCGATCCTGATGTTCAAGAACACCTCGCTGGTCTCCGTCCTGGCCGTTCCGGACCTCGTCTATCAGGGCCAGATGGCGGCGCATGACAGTTTCCGTCCGCTTGAAACCTATACGGCCGTGGCAGTGGCGTATTTCGCCATCCTCTTCCCGCTGACGCTCTATGTGCGCAAGCGGGAACGCAAATTGGGAGAAGGACGATGACCAGGACTTCCCCCATGATCGAAATCTCGCGGCTGCGGAAATGTTTTGGGCCACTTGAAGTTCTGAAGGACATCAATCTCAAGGTCGAGCACGGCGGTGTCGTCGCGCTGCTTGGTCCATCTGGATCCGGGAAATCAACCCTGTTGCGGTGCATGAACCTCCTCGTGGTTCCCGATGACGGCGAAATCCGCGTTGGCGACACGATGTTCAAGTTCGGCAAGTCCGTGCAGCAGCCGAAGACCAAACCACTTGCCGCTTTCCGTTCGCGCACCGGCATGGTCTTCCAGAACTTCAATCTTTTCCCGCACATGACGGTCCTCCAGAACGTCATCGAGGCGCCCATTCACGTCAAAGGGATGGACAGGAGAGTGGCGACCGACCTCGCAATGTCGCAACTCGAAAAAGTCGGACTGGCGGACCGCGCGCAACAGATGCCGCAGACGCTATCAGGCGGACAAAAACAACGCGTGGCAATCGCGCGCGCACTCGCCATGGAACCGGAGGTCATGCTCTTCGATGAGGCGACATCGGCGCTCGATCCCGAGCTTGTTGGCGAGGTGCTCCAGACAATACAGAAACTCGCTGCGGACGGGATGACGATGGTGATCGTCACCCATGAGATCGCCTTCGCCCGCGATGTCGCAGACCGCGTGATCTTCATGCGAGACGGCTATGTCGTTGAGGAGGGCATCGCGCGCGACGTTATCGACACACCCCGGATGGACGCGACGAAAGCGTTCCTCAATCACTTCCACAAGGGCGCTTTCGCCCGATGAACACCCGCATTCAAAGGCACATTTCAATGGAAACCATCGACAATCTCCGTGTCTTCCTCGTCGAGAGCCCGATCAAAATGGCGCGGCAGCAGGGCGTGGGTAACGTGAAGGGAACAGTGAAGCGCGTACTGGTCGAGCTTACCTCCTCTTCCGGCATCGTCGGCTGGGGTGAAGCCGCCCCGTGGGAAGTATTCACCGGCACCGCCGAGGCGGCCTTCGCGGCAATCGACATATATCTGCGCCCAATCGTCATCGGCGCGCGGATCGACCGCATTCGCGAATTGACCCTGAAGATGAAGAAGGTGCTCGTCGGCCATGGGGAGGCGAAACTCGCCATCGAAACCGCCATGTTCGATATTCTCGGCAAGTCGTCAGGCCTGTCCATTGCCGATCTGCTCGGTGGCCGGGTGCGGGACACGATCCCCCTCTCCTTCTCGATCGCCGATCCCGATTTTGACGCCGACATGCGCCGCATGGAACAGATGGTTCCGGAAGGAAACCGCATCTTCAAGGTCAAGACCGGGGTCAAATCTCATAAGGAAGATGTCGCTCATCTTGAAGCCATGCGTAAGGCATTTGGCGATCAGATCGACCTGCGCATCGACTATAATCAGGCGCTCCAGCCTTTTGGCGCAATAGCGACCCTGCGGGATGTCGATCAGTTCAAGCCAACCTTCATCGAACAACCCGTGCCGCGCGACTGCCTGAAGGCGATGGCGTCATTCGCTGCCGATCTCGATACGCCAATCCTCGCCGACGAAAGTTGCTTTGATGCCCGCGACCTGATGGAAATCATCGGGCTTCAGGCCGCCGATGCCATTTCGGTAAAGCTGATGAAAACAGGCGGCCTTCTGGACGCACAGGCGCTGATGGCAATCGCCGATACCGCCCACATTCCCGGTTATGGCGGGACACTATGGGAAGGCGGCATCGCGCTTGCTGCCGGTACGCAGTTCATCGCGGCAACACCTGGCGTCTCTCTTGGGTGCGAATTCTACATGCCGCATCACGTGCTGACGGAAGACGTGCTTGAAGAGAAGATCGAAAACCGCGGCGGTGAAGTGGTGGTGCCTGAAGGCCCGGGCCTCGGCATCCGCATCTCGGAGAGTTCATTGAGGTCAAACGCCCGGATACTCGCCGAGCGCTGACACGAGAAGACATACATCACGACGACGTCCAGCGGGCGCGGCGCAGCCGTGCCCGGAGACGATGAGTATTGCGAAATTTCGGGAAAGCAGCGATGTCCAGTGCGGGAAGAAAGCACACAGTTGTCATAGGAGCGGGTATCGTCGGTGCATGCACGGCGCTCGAACTCGTCCGCGCCGGCCAACAGGTCACCATCGTTGATCTGGGGGAACCCGGTGGTCGTCAGGCGGCAAGCTATGGACATGGTTGCTGGATAAGTCCCGGCTCGGTGGTGCCGATGTCGATGCCCGGCCTGTGGAAACAGGTTCCGGGCTATCTCACGAACCCCGAAGGTCCACTTGTCATAAGATGGCGCCACTTCGCGACGCTGGCACCCTGGCTGCTTCGTTTCCTTTGGGCAGGCTCGACCGTGCGGCGGGTCGAGGCAACGGCCCATGCCCTGGCCAGATTGCTGCGCAGCAGCCCGGACATGCATCGGGGCTTAAGCGACGAACTCGGCGTTTCCCATCTCATTCGACAGGATGGCCTGCTTTACGCCTATCCAAACCGGCAGGCCTTCGAGCGGGAGACACTTTCCTGGCATCTGCGCCGGATTACCGGTCTTCGTTGGCGGGAGCTGGACAAGGCGGAACTCGCCCTGCGAGAGCCGGGTCTCGACAAACATTATTCCTTTGCGGTGCTGGCCGAAGATGGCGCTCATTGCGTCGATCCGGGCGCGTATGTCGCCAGGATCGTCGAAGCAGCCTGCACGGGTGGCGCAAAGCTTGTCCGGGCGAAAGCGCAGGCCTTTGCATTTGAGGGTGAGCGCCTGGTCGGCGTGCAAACGGATCAGGGACTGATTGCATGTGATGCTGCGGTCGTTGCGGCCGGTATATGGTCTAAGGCATTGGCCCGCATGGCGGGAGACAGGATCCCGCTCGAAAGCGAACGCGGCTATCACGGGGTCGTATCTTTAGCGGATGGCGGCCCAAGACATCCCGTCATGCCGAGCGACGGAAAAATGGCCAATACGCCGACAACGCAGGGACTTCGACTGTCGGGCCAGGTCGAGCTAGCATCCGTCGACACGCCTCCAAATTGGCGCCGCGTCGACATTCTTCTTGAGCATGCCCGCAAAACCTATCCCGCCCTCGCAGGGATGGCGAACATCAAAGTCGATAAATGGATGGGGCATCGTCCCTCCACTCCCGACGGCCTTCCCGTCATCGGCCGATCAAGCATCTCGCCGGACATATTCTATGCCTTCGGCCATGGTCATGTCGGCTTCGCATCGGGACCGATCACCGGAAAGATCATCGCACAGCAGATCATGCGAGCCCCGCAGGCCTTAGATATCAGCGCGTACTCCCCGAGACGGTTCAAGCTGGGTCGACGCGAACCATAAGAAAGCGGGTGCCGGAGCGCAGACAGGCGATCTCATAGCGGTCCTCCCAGACGACATGCGAGCAAACCGAAACAAACAGCGACGCTTACCGGTCGAGCCGACCGGCGTACAGCAACAACATGAAGGGGAATTCTGAATGCGTGGTGCGGACATTCTGGTAGAAATGTTGATTGGTTATGGCGTTGAGGTCATCTTCGGTGTGCCTGGCGATACCAACGTCCCTTTTTATGAAGCCCTTCAGCAACGGGAAGACGAGATCCGTCATGTGATGGCACGCGACGAGCGCTCGGCAGGTTACATGGCCGACGCCTATGGTCGTTTCACTAGCAAGCCGGGGGTATTCGAATGCCCGTCAGGTGCCGGCGCAATGTACTCCCTGCCGCCGGTGGCGGAATCCAACTCCTCCTCCGTACCCGTCATCCTGCTGACGATCGACATCCCGCTACCGGGTGAAGGTCGTGGCGTACTCACCGAACTTGATTGTGCCCGCCTGTTTGATCCGATCACCAAGATGTCGGTACAGGTCAAATCGGCGGAAAAGCTGCCGGAAATCATTCGTCGTGCCTTCCGCGTGGCCTGTTCCGGAAAGCCCGGTGCGGTGCATTTGCAGATCCCGGAAGACATGTTGCTGGCGGAAGTCGACCCCGCCCGGATCTCCCTTCATGTCGAGGCGGAGTGCAAGACGTTTCCCGCCTATCCGACGCTGCCCTCTCCTGAAAAACTCGATACGCTGATCTCACTTCTGACCAGCAGCAAAAAGCCGCTCATCGTCTCCGGCGGCGGTGTCAACCGGTCTTGTGCAGGCTCCGACGTTACCGAACTGGCGGAGAAGCTGAACATCCCGGTTTGCACGACAATGACCGGCCAGGGCACCATGCCTGATGACCATCGTCTGGCGGTCGGCGTCATCGGCGATAACGGGTTTCATCCCCATGCAAACTGGGCACTGGAACATGCGGATTTCGTGTTGTTCGTCGGCTCCAAGATGGGATCGGTGGTAACGATCGGCTGGACCTTCCCCAAGATTACCCTGAACAAGCGCGTCGCCCAGATCGATATCGATCCGGAGATCATGGCAAACAACTATGAAAACGTACTCTCGGTACAGGGAGATGCAAAGCTGGTCCTCCAGCGGCTGATCGATCTCGTGCCGGCCGAAAACGACGCGACCAGAACGCAGAGCTGGGTCGATGAACTGAACGCATTGCGCGCCAACTTCTGGGAAAATGCGGAGGCGTTACTTGGCTCCGAGGCATCTCCGCTTCGACCGGAACGCGCCGTGCGCTGCTTCAACGAAGCACTGGAGGCCTATGGTAAGCCGGCTCACATCTATTCGGATGCGGGAACGCCCACCCCGCACATGACGCGTTTCCTGAAACTCAGGGATCGCCGAACCCGTTTTGCCATCCCCCGCGCCTTTGGCGGGCTTGGCTCCGCACTGCCCGCCACCGTCGGTGCGTGGTTCGCGAACAAGGAACACCGGCCGATCGGCATGTTCGGCGACGGCTCGTTCGGAATGACGGTCGGAGAACTCGAAACACTCGTCCGTCTGCAGGTTCCGGCGATCCTGCTGCTGTTCAACAACGGCACCTTCGGGTGGATCAAAGGCCTTCACCGGCTGAAGGGACACAACCAGTGCTTCGGTGTGGATTTCATGCCCCCACGCGGTCAGGCGATTGCAGAAGCTTTCGATCTCAAGGCGTGGACAGCGACGAATTCAGTGGAGCTCGACACGGCGCTTGAAGCAGCCTTCGCTTACAGGGACGGCCCCTGCCTCATCGATATTCATATAGAGTCGATCGCGGACCGGGTGCCGCCGGTATATTCCTGGCTTACCAAACGCGGGAAAAATCCACTCAGCACTCAAGTTGAAGACGTCAGATATTTCTGAACCCCGTTTCGAACGGGCACTTGCCCCGCGCAAGCGCCCGGTTATCCAGCAACCTAGCCCGAGCAGCGTAAAGCTCTATAACGAAATAGAAATCAGCCGGAAACGGCAACTGTTTCCGGCATGTCCTGTTGCGGCCATCGCTGCAGTGCTTCCCGTCCGGCGTCGGTCAAGCCATAAACTCCTCTATCGAGACGTTCAAACCAGCCATAGACATTCGCAAGCAAAATCTTCCCGGCATCCGGTACGCTGGATCTGACTTGACGCACGCGCATCGGCCCTGATGCCAGCGCCAAAGCGCAACCGAGCGCCTGCTGGCGGTACGCGGTCATGATCGGCGCACGTGTGCTCCCGCCTACTGCCGGATCGCCGCGTCGCCTCTGGTGCTCACGCGTAAGCCGCGAACGCCGTTTCGGATTGGTTCGCGGCATCGGTGATACGGAACTGATGATAACACTGACGTCGCCGGCATCGGAAATACCGAGCATGCCGATGCCGAGCCTGCGGCAAAGATCGCGGTAGCGTTTGTCAGCCTCGCGGCCCCTGCCCTTGGCTGAAACTCGAGCCGCGATCCAAACCTCATCCGCAATAGCTGCGCGATCAACCGCCTGCAAAATGAGTTCCAGATTGAAGCTCAGTTTTAGCTCGCAGATTACGACCACAGGCGGATCGTTATCGCTCAAGCCAACGAGGTCGCAACCTCCGACTTCGCCTTTGACAACGTAACCCGCCTTCTCAAGAAAGCCTTTGACGGGCAGATAAAGCGAAGTTTCCATGTGCCCGCAGGTTCAAGTGAGAATTAGGCCACCTGAATACATCGATCCGCCTGCGCAGGGCAACCACTATAGCCGTTCATCCGACTGCAAGTTATTGTCTGTGGAGGCATTCGCCATACATCCCTACCGCAATCGATTAGCACTTCACCGAGGCACTGAGATGATTGCCCTTGAACGGAGTCAGCTGGAGAAACCGATATCAAACCGCTGAATTACATTGATAATTTCTCTCCTCATGATGCTAATGTTCTTTACCCGTAACAATGCCGACGACGCTTAGGCCAAGAAGCTTAGCGAGGCAGGTTCCAGCGCCCTTGGAGAAAGGCACCTTTGGCGTGGCTCATGGCGCGAAACCCTTCGCTTCCGTGATAGCCCCATGCCGCGCGGCCGATCTCGCTCGGGATCGCGATGACGAAGGTCGTCATGGGCATCGACCGGGGGTTCACTTTACAGCTCCCTCGCCCATGGAAAGATCGGCGCGCTCGCGGTGCGGCAGGCGAAGGTTGAGGACAAGATAGGCGACGAGGCCGATCAGCAGCCCCCAGAACGCTCCGCCGATACCGAGCAACTTGATGTTGGCGGCAGACGCAAGGAAAGTTATCAGTGCAGCCTCGCGAGAGGTTGGGTCGGCCATCGCCCCTGCAAGGCTGCCACCGATGGTGCCAAGGAGCGCCAGACCAGCGAGCGTGGTGATGAAGGTCGCCGGAAACGCCATAAAAACAGCGGCGAGTGTCACACCGAACACGCCGACCAGCACGTAGAAGCAGCCCGCTGCAATGCCGGCGATCCAGCGTTTGGAAGGGTCTTCATGTGCGTCTTTGCCGGTGGCGATTGCCGCGGTGATGGCGGCGATGTTGAAGGCATGCGAGCCGAATGGAGCCATGATGAGTGAGCCGAGGCCGGTTACGGTCACGATGGGATTGGCGCTTGTCTTGAAGCCGTCGTTCCGCAGGACCAGCATCCCCGGCATGTATTGGCCGGTCAGCGTGATGAGGAATAAAGGCAGTGCGACGCTCAGCAGTGCGTTGAGGGAGAATTCCGGCATCGTGAAGACCGGCGCGGCGAAGCGTAGCTGGAGGCCTGACAGATCGACACGACCTTGCATCAGCAGAAAAGCAAGCCCGAGAACCAGAATGCCAACCACGGCGTAACGCGCGGAGAAGCGCTTCAACGCGACATAGGCGACGATCAATAAGCTGACCAGCAGCGGATCAACGCTTGCGCCGCCAAAAGCCCCGATGCCGAATTGAAGGAGAATGCCGGCCAGTAAACCCGAGGCGATACTCGGTGGGATCAGACGGATGACCTTCTCGAAATAGCCGGACACACCGAGCGCAACGAAGGCTGCCGCCGAGATCATGTAGGCGCCGACCGCCTCCGCATAGGGCGTCGTCGCAAGTGCCGTGACGAGAAACGCCGCTGCCGGCGTCGACCATGCCGTGATGATCGGCTCGCGATAACGCCAGCTCAGGATTAGTCCCGTCAGACCTACGCCGATCGAAACCGACCAGACCCAGGATGCGGTGAGGTCAGGACTGAGGCCCGCGACCTTCGCCGCCTGAAAGACCAGAATGAAGGTGCCGCCATAGTTGACGATGACGGAGATAAGACCCGCCACAATCGGGTGTGTCAGATCGTGCAGGCGAACGGAAGCTGAGCTGGATGGCATGGTCGAGACCGGACTCCTGAGGGTTGGGCCGCAAGGGCAACGAGTTGGCTTGACAACTAGTCGGTAAATGGCCTGATGTACCCGTCCATTTTCCTCAAAGGATCCAGACCATTTGTTCAAACATTCCCAACTGGAATCCGTAAAGGCGTGGATCGCCCATCCCGCACATGCGGCAATGCCGCTTCATGCCCGGATTCAAAGGGGCATCCGGCAGCTGATTGTCGATGGCGCGCTTGGACCGGGTAAGCCTCTGCCCGCCTCACGCGCACTCGCCAAGTCGCTGGGCGTGTCGCGCGACACGATCGAAACGGCCTATACCCAGCTTCATGCCGAAGGTTTCATCGACCGGCGCGTTGGAAGCGGCAGCTTCGTAGCGGAAATGACGGAGTTCACGCCCCGTCGCCGTCTTTCCCGGCGGGACGCACTCTTGCGCAACCAGGCTCCCAATCTCAGCAAGCGGGGAGCGGCCATGTTCCAGAGCGGTGGCGTGCGCGAAATGCTGTCTCCGCGGCCTTTTGCCCATGGTGTGCCGGAAACCCGAACCT
This sequence comes from Agrobacterium arsenijevicii, assembly GCA_000949895.1. Taxonomy (GTDB): domain Bacteria; phylum Pseudomonadota; class Alphaproteobacteria; order Rhizobiales; family Rhizobiaceae; genus Agrobacterium; species Agrobacterium arsenijevicii. Next base: position 55,715 of record JWIT01000020.1, read on the forward strand.
TTCCGCTGCAACTATGGGAGCGCCTGGAACGGCAGGTTCGCAAGGCGGCAGGAGTGCAGACCCTGCTTCATGGTGATCCGCAGGGGACCGAGCCGCTTCGCCGCGCCATTGCCGACTATGTGAACCTTGAACGCGGTGCGCGTGCCACCGCTGACCGGGTACTGGTGCTGACCAGTTCGCAGCAGGCCGTGTCGCTATGTGGGAACATGCTGCTTGATCCCGGCGATCGGATATTTATCGAAGATCCCGCCTATTACGGCGCGCGCAAGGCGTTTGACGCTGCGGGGCTCGAATGCGTGCCGGTTCGTGTCGACCCGCAGGGTATCGTCATCGATCAGATCATTGACGAACCGCGCGGAGCCAAGGCGGTTTTCCTGACGCCTTCCCACCAGTTCCCGACGGGAGCTACGCTGACGCTGGACCGCCGCCTGGCCCTGATCGAATGGGCCGCCCGGCATCAGGCGTGGATCATCGAGGACGATTACGACAGCGAGTTCCACTACGCCGGCAAGCCGACAGCCTGCGTGCAAGGTCTGGATCCGCATGACCGCACCATCTACATCGGCACCTTCACCAAATCACTCTTTCCCGGTTTGCGGATTGGTTATGTCGTGCTGCCGCCGCAACTCGTAAAACCCATGACCGTTGCCCGCACGTTGATGGACGGTCATACGGCTCCCATGGCGCAACTGACGCTGGCCCGGTTTATCGAGGGTGGGCATTTCGGTGCGCATGTTCGCACCATGCGCGGTATCTATGCCGGGCGGCTTGATGTGCTGGCTGGCCTCGTCAGAAAACACTTGTCGGACTTCGTGGAACCGCGCGTTCCCATTGGTGGGCTGCAAATGCCCTGCATATTAACCTGCAATCTCCCGGAGCACACCGTCATCGATGCGGCACGACGTGTCGGGATCGAGCTTCTTGGCTTGTCGGCGTTGCACGCAGCTGGTGAGGGTAAAGCCGGATTTCTGATGGGCTTTGCCGCCTATACGCCTCTCGAAATCGAGGTGGCCGTCAGGAAACTGGCGAATGTGCTGCAGACGATGAAGCGTGAATAATCGGGCGGATTGAACATATCATCCGGACACTCTGGAGCATATGAAGAACGTTCTATTCCGACCAGATCAGGCGAGGAAGATACATGCTGAAAGTCATTGCACAGGATTTCATGCGGCTGGATGCCCTTGAGATTGTCATTCCCCTTTATCGCGAGCTTGTGGAACTCACACGGCAGGAACCTCTCTGCATCGCTTATGATCTTTTCGTGGACCAGAAAGACCCCGGGCACTTCATCTTTATCGAGGAATGGCCGGATCAGGCGGCGTTGGACGCCCATTGCGCATCCGAGCATTTCAGGCGGCTGGTCCCGCTCATCAATGCCCATCAACGGCAGGATGCCACATTTATCCTGATGGACAGCTTCAAACCTGATGCAAGGCGTCGCATCACTCCTGTTCCGTCCACATTTGGAATAGATGACCGAGTCGGATAAGGCTTGGCACAGATTTGCTCCTGATTGCTGCGGATCATCTGAGGTTGGAAGTGACAGACGAATTATCTGCTCAACTTGATGGCTTGCATCACAGCACCTTCGACTATTTCTGGTCCGGCAGCCATCCTGAGAGCGGGTTACCCCGGGATCGCATGCGGTCCGACGGACTGCCGATCCATGAGGTTACGTCAATCTCGGGAGTAGGGTTTGGGTTCCTGGCGCTCATCGTCGGCGTTCATCGCGCATGGATAACGCGACAGGAGGCAGTCGCGCGTGCGAACCGCATGCTGCTGTCGCTCGCTGCGGTGAAACGCTTCCACGGCGCTTTTCCCCACTTCGTTGACGCGTCCAGCGGAAAGACAATTCCCTTTGCGAAATTCGATGATGGCGGTGATCTGGTCGAAACCGCGCTTCTGGTTCAGGCGCTGATATGCGTCCGGGAATTCTTTGGCGGGCAGGCCACCGCCGAAATCGACTTGCGCCGCTCCATCGCTGAAATTGTCGAGGCGGTGGAGTGGAACTGGTTTACCCGCGAAGCGCCCGGGCCGCTTTTCTGGCACTGGAGTCCACGTTACGCCTGGGCAAAAAACCTGCCGATCGTGGGCTGGAACGAGGCTTTGGTCTGTTATGTGCTCGCGGCAGGTTCAACTGCGCACCCGATAAGCCCGGAATGTTATCATTCCGGGTGGGCACGCCATGGCGGGATCAGAAATGGAACGAAATATCTTGGCGTCCGGTTACCCCTTGGCGAGGCCTACGGGGGACCGCTTTTCCTGTCGCACTATTCGTTCTGCACGCTCGATCCCCACGGTCTGGGTGATGCCTATTGTAGCGACTATCTCGAGCAGGTTCACGCACATTGCCTGATCAATTACCGCTACTGCCGTACGCGTTACAGCGTCGAAGACGCATGGGGTCTTTCCGCCTGCGATGGACCGAAGGGCTATGTCGTGAATTCTCCAACTGAAGATCATGGCATCATCGCTACGACGGCGGCTCTCTCAAGTATTCCTTTCCTGCCATTGCGGTCAGGTCAGGCAGCTTTGCGCTTCCTCAGATGGCGTGACGGCGCGCTCGTCGGCCGCTTCGGGCTGATGGATTCCTTCCAGCCTTCAACCGGCTGGGTGTCCGGAACACATCTTGCGATCAATCAGGGGCCTGTCGTTGCAATGATGGAAAACTATCGCAGTGGTTTGATCTGGGATTTGTTCATGAATGCGACGGACGTGAAAAACGGCTTGGCTCGTCTGGGTTTCCGTCAGGAAAAAACCGGGGAAAGAACCGGTCTGCGGGAAGCATTTTAGAGACCGATGGCGACGAAGGATCATCGCGGACGGAGGGCATATGAAGCTGAGCTGCGAATTTCTTCTTCAACCGCGCATGCGACCTTAGAACCCTCCAATCTTGCTTCATCACGGTTTTGAGATACCGTCATGAACAGAGGTTTTGTAACGGAGGGAAGATCGGATGTGCAATCATTGCGTGATAGAGGGCGTGAGGAAGAACATGCTGTCGCGTCGTATGCTATTCAAAGGTGCAGCCTTGGCGGGAGTGGCCGTGGGCGCGGGAAGCCTGGCGACACCGGTGCTTGCTCAGACAGCCAGCAAAGTTGTCGATCTCACTCATGTGTACGATTCAACGTTTCCAACATTTGATGGCAAGCCCGGCATAGAGTTTGAATGGGCGGCCGATATCGCCAGGGACGGATATCAACTCCATAAATTGACGGTTTTTGAGCACACTGGAACCCATATCGACGCGCCTTTCCATTTCAGCGCCGATGGCGCCAGCGTTGATCAGCTGGAGCCACAAAAGCTGGTCGCGCCGCTGGTCATCATTGACATCACGGATCGTGCCAAAGAGGATGCCAATTCGACCGTTGCGGCAGCGGATATAGAACGGTGGATCAGCACAAATGGTGAGATTCCCGCAGGTGCTGTCGTGGCTTTGCGCTCTGGCTGGGCAACAAAGGTAAAAAGCCCCGCATTCCGTAACGACGACGCTGGAAAATTCGCCTTTCCCGGTTTCAGCAAGTCGGCAACGGATTTACTGCTCGAGCTCGACACCGTCGCAATCGGCGTCGACACGCTCTCACTGGATCCGGGCAACTCTGCAGACTTTGCGGTGCATAATTCGTGGCTCCCGGCAGGCCGCTACGGCATTGAAGGTCTGAACAACCTTGAAGCCTTACCGCTCAAGGGAGCGACAATCGTCGTCGGCGCACCAGCCCACCGAGGCGGGACAGGTGGCCCGGCTCGTGTTCTGGCACTTGTTTAACGCAACGGGTTCCGTCACGACGATGACCACCCTCCGCACGGGAGGGGATAATGCCGGTTCGTCCGCCGCCTTGATACTACGCTCCAGTTCAGGGACGCGGCGCCGGCATCGGAACCGTTGGCGCCGCCGACTCCCTGCTGCCCTGACCATTGACCAGCGCGAGGCGCAGCGGGTGTGGTTGAAGAACCTAATCCCTGCGGAAAATTCGGATGCGTTTTGCTACCTTCTTTTCTTCGATCTCCATCCACTGAGGGCTAGAAGAAGGAGTGGAGCCGTTCAGCAGTGTATCGATATCGAGTCCACGGCGCAGCAATCCGCTTCTTATTTTGACAGGTAGGAGTCTGGCCAGAAATCGCAATGGCGCGGCGGGGAGTTGCAGCACTTCGACGCGGTTTCCATCGACATATTTTTCGATGATTATGGTGCTCATGGGTCTATCTTTCTGGAGTGCTTCTATTTGACGGAGACATTCCGAAATCGCGTGGCGGAAACACCCCTTTTGACGGCGGACGAAGGCAACTCTCCAATAACGAAGGCTGGCCGGAAGTGTTCGTGAACGGCGAGACCTTGAAACCCTATTGTCAAGAAACGGCGAAGACCTGATCAAGGTTCTTTCCAGAACTCACGATCCGGTGGCAGATGAACGTCTCACAATTGCGCAGGGCCGTATCATTCCCTACCCGTGGCGCGGTAAGAGCCGCGGGGCGACCCGCATCACCTACCAGGCATCGGGTTCTCGGACCATATGAACAATATTCGCCGGGCTGGTAATCCATCCACCCTTGAAGCCTTCAGGAAGTGGTTCGATTTGATCGCAACGGGTCACGCCTGACTGTGCGAGATAGTCGGCCGTAGCATTGAAATTGTCAGTAAAGAGCTCCAGCCAGATTTCGGCCTGACTCATGCGAGGTTCCTCAGCGATCCAGAGCTTGTTCGGACCGAGTTCAAAACCGACATCCGGCGCCTTATCCGTGATGGGAACAAGCCCGACTATATCTCGATAAAAAGCTACCGTGGCTTCGTATTGATGCGGCGGCACCTTTATTGCGATGTCGATGCCTCCATAGAGCATTGCAGTCATTATCCCTCTCCTTTTATTTTGCAATTGCTACTCGTACGGTCGTGCGGGATGACCTTTCATTTCGCTCGGATAATATCCTTCACGCAGATTGATCCCGTACTCCAGGAATGCCTTCAGGCAGCAAAGCATCTGGGTCCAGCCTTCGCAGTTGATATAGCTGTTTCTCCGTCCAGCATCGTTCGCAGGCCAGACACCTTCAGCGATTGTCACCATCGTCCCCCCATCGTCCAAAGGCTCGAAGCGCATCTCAACCGTGGTTTTATGCGCAACCTCGCCGGAATCCGGGCCCCAGCGAAAAACGATGCGTCGATCCCGCTCGACGGCTTCGACCTCCACAGAGACATTGCCCCACCAGATTACCGTAGCTCCCGCGGCGAGCGGCGCACTCGCCCCGCCACCGGTTGTTACAAAGTAACCAGAGAGTTTTTTGGGATTTACAACTGCGTCGAAGACCTCGGGAGTCGGCTTGTTGATGCGGGCATTGACCCGGAATTCGTACGCCATCGGGGCCTCCAGACTTGATTGTTTCGAACATATGTTATAAAAACATAACATGTCAAGCGAAGTGAATAGCGATCTTGTTTTCAAGGCACTGGCTCATCCACTGCGGCGTGCGATGCTGGATCAAATCAAGGACGAACCGAAAACGACGGGCAGTCTTTGCGAAGCACATCCTACCATCGACCGGTGTACGGTGATGCAGCACTTGAAGGTATTGGAAGATGCTGATCTGGTGATCGTTAAGCGTGTAGGACGTGAGCGATGGAACCATCTCAATGCCTTACCCATCAAGGCCATTTCGGACCGGTGGATCAGCCAATATGCGGGCCACGCACTGAATGTGCTTGAACAGATGAAGAGCGACCTTGGGTGAAAGCTGGATGTAACCAGATGAAGACGGCGCTCCTGGACCGCCTGCCCCCACCATTGCGAGATCGTCGAGACCGGAAGCTAATCCTGGCGCTTCAAAAACCGTTCTCAAAGCTAAAGCCGAAGAACGACATCACCCGCACTATCTGGACATGCCGTTCAAGAGCCAGTTCCACGTCCTCTCGAAATACACATCGACAGACTGCCTGCTGTCGAATTCGGCGCTACCCATCATTGCAGATGAGGTGGGCAGCGCGACCATACAGTGGATGAGATGGTTTGCGATCAAGATGGCATCACCTTCCACGATCACGCCCTCCCCTTGGGCAGCACCAACGGCATCAATGAGACGACCCATGATCGGGTCTGGCTGCGGTGGGATCGGGCCATTCTTCTCGAACACGACGGCTTCACTGAAGGTGATGCGCTTCAGCGCAATCAGGTCCGGCTCCATATTGATATGCAGCAGTTCGCGCATCAGCGCCTGCAACCGCTCCAGCGCGTCGCCCTCCACCACCGGCAAGTCTTTCAGTCGCGCCATGGCCCGGCCATGCGCCTGCTCTACCACAGCCTCGAACAGGGCTACTTTCGAAGGGAAGCGGCGATAGACCGTATCCTTGCCTGCTCCGCACTGCGAAGCGACCTGCTCCATGGATGTGCCGGCAAAGCCTCGTGTCGCGAAGAGTGCCGTTGCCGCATCGATGATTCTTTCGGCTGCTGCGTTCTGCTCCCGCTTTAATGGGCGGCCCACCCTCGCCGTCGTGTTCGTTTTTTCCGACACCAGATTTCCTCCGCACTTGCCGTCCCCGGCCTGTCTGAAGGCCACGGCCGGGATTGCCAACATAAAAGTTGACCAGTTTCTTCATATTAACTGGACAGGACGGTCCCGTTTGATTTATTCGCTCTAACAGATTTCTGAAGCTTCGACCACGGGGGCAATTCGTGAAGCACGGTCTTTCCTTAAAAAACATTCTGATGACGACGACATTTCTGGTGGCCGCCAACCATGCCGCTGCCCAGGAACAGAGCACGCGATTGGAAACCATCGTCGTCAAGGGCAATGCCGAGACAACTGGAACATCCGCACGGATCGTGGCCAAGTCGACGCGATCGGCAACAAAGACCGCCACGCCGGCGATGGAGACGCCGCAGTCTGTCACAACGGTAACGCGCAAGCAGATTGATGACCAGAATCCGCAAACGATAAGCGAGGCTCTGCGCTATACGGCCGGCGTGCTGTCGGACCGGGATTCGAATTCGCGCTACGATTCCGTGTTTCTACGCGGCTTCGGCGCATTTGGCACAGCGACCAATTACGTCAACTATCTTGATGGCCTCAAGCTTCAGCGCGGTCAGGCCTTTGCGACACCTTCCATCGATCCGTTCCTTCTTGACCATGTCGATGTGCTGAAGGGACCGGCAGCCCTTCTCTATGGTCAGGTCAGCCCGGGTGGTCTCGTCAATCAGGTCAGTCGGGAGCCATCGAATGTGCAGTCGAACGAGGTCAGGCTTGAGGTCGGAACCGATGGCAGGGTCCAGAGCGGCCTTTATTCGACAGGCCCGATCACGTCCGACGGAACCTTGCAATATGGCATAGGCATCGTCGGCCGCTCCTCCGGCACACGCTATGACGACGTCGATGAAAAGCGTCTGGGTATTGCGCCGTCGCTGAAGTGGCAGCCGGACGAGGATACCTCGCTTGTCATTTCCGGTTACTACCAGCGCGACCCGGAAGGCGGTTATTTCAACTCGCTTTATCCGAAGTTTCTGGCGCCAGCAGGCTACGCCGGTTTCCTCAGTCGTAATCTCAATGTCGGGGATCCAAATTACGACGCCTTCGAACGCACCCAGTATGGCGTCGGCTACAAGTTTGAACACAGCTTCGATGAGCAGGTGACGGTACGTTCCAACTTCCGATATTCCGGCGTGGACACCGACATGCAGTCACTCCAGATGAACGGTCCCATGTCTGCGGCCGGCCTCATACCGCGTTGGGCGGTGCATTCTATCGAGGATGCAAGAGGCTTTTCGTTCGATAACCAGGCGGAGTTCAAGTTCGACACCGGCGCTGTGCGCCATACGCTTCTTGCGGGTCTCGACATTCAGCACTCCAACAGCAGTTGGGAATATCTGCTGGGCGGAGCAACGTCGCTCAATGTCACCAACCCCGTTTATGGTGGCAACGTCGGTCCGTTCATGACCGCGATTAACAACGACCAGTCCCTTCGCCAGACGGGCATCTATCTACAGGATCAGATCGAGATCGGCGGTCTGCGCGGCGTGTTCGGCGTGCGCCAGGACTGGGCCAATCAGGATACCGACAACCTTCTTGCCGGAACTTCGACTGAACGCTCAGATAGCGCAACGAGCTACCGCGCCGGCCTTCTGTATCTGTTCGATAACGGCATGGCTCCCTACGTCAGTTATGCCACGTCATTCGAACCCTCCACCAGCGTGGACGTCACCGGCAGCCCGTTCAAGCCGACGGAAGCACAACAATATGAAGTAGGCATCAAGTACCAGCCAGCGGGGCTGGATGCCGTCTTCACGCTCTCCGCCTTCGATATCCGCCAGCAAAATGTCGTTTATTACAACGCCTCATCAGGCTTCAACGAACAGCAGGGGGAGATCCACTCACGCGGGCTGGAATTCGAGGCACGCGGGAACCTGACGCGCAATCTGGAGCTCATCGCCGCGATTTCCCTGCTCGACACGGAAGTCTCCGAATCCGGCATCGCGTCGGTCATCGGCAATCGCCCGCAGGCCGTGCCGCGCTATTATGGTTCTCTCTGGGCGAACTACACCGTCGATTCCGGCGCGCTGGAAGGATTGAGCATCGGCGGTGGCGCACGTTTTGTCGGATCAAGCTACAGCAACGACGCCAATACGGTGAAGGCCGATGGCTACACACTGCTCGATGCGGCACTCGGTTATGATTTCGGAGCAAAGAATCCGAACCTCAAGGGCCTGCAGGCGACATTGAACGTGACCAACCTCCTGGACAAGGAATATTACTCATCCTGCAGTTCCACATATTATTGCCAGTACGGAAACGGTCGCACGGTGCTGGCCGGCCTCAGATACAAGTGGTGACGTGGCTGTGACCTTCACACGACGACACTTTTGCATGTCCGTCGCGGCGGCAGGGCTCGTCTCTGGCATCCGCCCGACCCAGGCACAACAACCAATTTCCGTGACGGATATGGCAGGGCGGGAGGTTCTCCTCCCCGCCCTGCCGAAAAGGATCGTTCTGCTGGAGGCGCATGACCTGCTGACGATGTCGCTCCTGCATCCCGACCCGGCTTCGCTGGTAGTGGGCTGGGCTGCAGTCGACCGCCTCGACAGCGAGATGCTGCAAACGCGCTTGCTGAACGGTCATGCGATCAGCATGGTCGGCAGGCTTAGCCCGGATACGCTCTCGCTGGAGGGATTGATCGGCCTCTCCCCGGACCTGATCGTCACGACAGCCTTCATGACGCCTCAAGGCAAGGACGATGGCCTGCTGCAAAAGCTGACGGAGTTCGGTATACCCGTGGTGTTCAGCGATGCGTCCTCCAACACAACAGACGGCGAGCCGCTGGTTGGTCAGGTAGATGCAATGAAGGCCTCTCTTCGCATGTGGGGAAGGCTGCTCGGCGCAGCGGAAAAGGCAGAAGCCTTCATCTCCTTCTTCGAGCGGGAACTGGCCGGAATTGCTACACGCGTTTCAGGTCAAGAGCCGGTGACGACCTATCTGGAGGTCCAGTCCACGCTCGACGACTGCTGCTGGGCGGCGGGCCGAAAGGTATGGGGCGAATTACTGGCGCTTGCCGGCGGCCAGCCCCTTCCCGGTGTGACCGCACCGTGGTTCGAGAAGCTCTCCCTCGAATATCTTCTTGCAACACCGCAGGATGTCTATATCGCCTCCGGCGGAGGCTGGACTTCGGGTGGCCGCCCGCCCATCGGGCCAGGAATCGACCCCGAGCTTGGCCGGCAGGGATTACAGCGTCTGATCGAAGGTCGGCCGAGTTTTGAACACCTGCCGAGTGTTCGTGCGAAGCGCGTTTACGGGATCTGGACCGGGTTGATCACCAATCTGCCACTCAACATCCTGTTCGTAGTCCAGACTGCCAAATGGCTGCACCCGGAACGATGCGAAGATCTCGATCCGACCATCATTCTCGACACGATCAATCGTGACTTCGCCGCGTTTCCCCTGGAGGGAACGCTGTGGGCGTCGATCTGAGACAGGGAACCACGTCCGATGCCAGCAACAAACAACAAGCGATACCGCGCCAACGCCGCCGTACGCTTTGAAAATATCAGCGATTATATCGAGCCGATTGTCGATTCGATTGCCACGCACGATATGGCAGTCGAGGAGGTCAAAGGCGTTCATCACATTCGCTCCCCCTTCGGTGACGCTACGTTCGAACCGACCCCAAGCGGTTTCCGGCTGACGGTGGAGGCGTCCGATCCCGGCGGGCTGAACCGGCTGAAACATGCTCTTGTCGGGCCGATCGGTTTCATCGCTGCCCGCGAAAATCTCGATATTCAATGGGAAGGCGACCATGCGGAACCGGCCCTGCCCGACGATCTGCGCATTCTGCGGGTGCAGACCATCGAGGACCTGTCGCCCCGCTTTCGCAGGATCATTTTCAAGGGGGAGAACCTCGAACGTTACGACCGTAAAGACCAGCTTCACTGTCGTCTCATTTTCCAGCCACGCAACATCACCGAGCCACGCTGGCCGATGCTCGACCACCGCGGCCATGTCGTCTGGCCAGACAATGCCGCGGTTGCGACGCGAGTCTACACGATCCGTTTCATCGACACGGCGAGGCAGGAGATCACCATCGATTTCGCCCTGCATGCCAACCCCGGCCCCGCCACGCAGTGGGCAATGGACGCAAAGCCGGGGGACATCGCGGGCATTCTCGGCCCTGCCGCCAATGGCATCAAAGATGCGCAGTTCTACGTTCTCGCAGGCGACGAGACCGCATTGCCGGGCATTGCAAGAATTCTCCAACATCTGCCCACGACAGCGACCGGCCATGCCTTCATAGAAATCGACACGTCAGTCGGCGAACTGCCACTTTCCTGTCCACCCGGCATCGTGACCACGTGGTTGCATCGCAACGGCAAGGCCGCTGGCACGACAACTTTGCTTCAGGACGCATTGCACACTGTTCATTGGCCGGAAAACAAAACGAACGCCTTCTTCTGGGGTGGATGCGAACACAAAGCATTCAGCGCGCTTCACCGCCACTTGAAGAAGGAAATCCAGCTACCCCGTGACCGCTTCGTGCTCTACTCGCACTGGCACAGGTCACTCAGCGAGGAAGACATCATCGCCAGAGGCGCCGATGCTTATTTGCCTCAGTGATGGAAAGTACAGCATGTTCGAGCGCGCGCAGTTTGACGGATCGCGGAAGACCAAGCGATCTGAGGCGTTGACACGATCGAAGCGACCAATGCCTATACGCCTGAATTCGTTTCATGCCAGGCGACACCGACCTTGACGAAGTGCCGCAATCGGCCCTGATCCAGTTAGCTCATCATCTGAATGACAAGCCGAGAAAATGTCTGGTCTACAAGACACCGAGGTGTTCATGGCCCATCTGCAAGCAGGGGCTAATCCTCTACCCTCTAACATGGGCATGATGCACTTGGAGTAGTTTCTCCAAACAGGCCGCTTTTGGCCCATTGCGGACATTGCGAGCTCCGAAGACCTGTCGTTGGAACGCAGACGCCTGCGAAAGCGCAGGATCAAACGGGCAGCATAGTATCTGGCTTAACATCAGCAACGGAAGCATAGGTATGTGTCTCTCTCACGCCGGGCAGCGGGAGAATCACCCTTTGAAGGAAATCCTGAAACAGAGACATGTCGCCTATCCTCGCCTTCACTAAATAGTCGAAGCCGCCCACAACCATATGGCACTCCAAAACCTCGGGGGCCTTCGCTACCGCCTCGGCAAAACGGTCGAAAACGTGAGGGGCTGTCTGATCAAGTCGAACTTGAATAAAAACCAGAGTTCCGCGACCGATCTTTTGCGGATTGAGAACAGCCCTTACTGCCGTTATGAAGCCTTCCCGGAAAAGACGTTTGACGCGCTGACTGGTGCCAGTGGGGGATAGTCCAACCTGCTGCGCAAGATCAAGGGTCGTTCGGCGGCCATCCTCCTGAAGCAACCGAAGAAGACTGCGGTCAACCTTATCAAGATTTGACACTTCATCATTCACGCTTTCAACTCCATAATTGTTTGATTATCACTCATATGAACGTAAATTAGCATATTTAATCGCGCCATACCTCGCAATATTCTATGCATCATCAGAGGCACGGAGTTAAGCGCTAGCATCCTCCTCACGCCCAAACGAATGGACAGATGGAGGATTTAATGCCGACGATTTCCAAGTTGGAAAGCCGCAGCATGAAGCTTGCCCTCGTTGCAGGGGCGATGATGGTGATCATCACTGCCATACAATTCGTCGCAGCCCGGTTCAGTTTGCGGGAGCATTTGACAGCCGCCGACATAGCGATCCTGCGCTACGCAGGTGCTAGCGTAGTCTTTCTCCCGATCATTTGGATGACCGGCCTTGCAAAGTTGAAAATTCTTGGCTTGCGGCGGGCGGCGATCCTGACTTTGCTCGTAGGGTTGCCTTATCCACTTTTGATCAACTGGGGTTTGAGTTACGCCCCCGCTGCCCATGCTGCCGCCATCTGCCCAGCCTCGATCGTATTCTTCTCGTTTGCGCTGTCCCGCATCGTTTTCAAAGATCGGGTTTCAAATTTGCGGCTGGTCGGGATCGCGACGATCATGGTGGGGTTATTGATCTTCGTCTTTCACCAGGAGACAGGAACAGTCGAAACCCTATTCGGTGACTTGCTGTTTGCCGGATCGGGCGTCATGTTTTCCGCCTATGCTGTCCTCGTGCGGCGGTGGGCTGTCGACCCCGTCACGGCCACTGCCGCAATCGTCCTGCTTTCTTGCCTGCTGGTTCCGCTCTTGGCTATCTACGCGCGGAGCGGATTGAGCGCGGCGTCAGCCTCAGAAATCGGCGCGCAGATCGTGATACAGGGCTTCCTCGCCGGTGCGGCAGCCATGTTCCTGTACACCTATGCGGTCAGCCATTTGGGACCGCAAATTGCCTCCCTGTTTATGCCCTGCGTACCAATCGCTACGGCCGTGACGGGTATGATGGTACTGGGGGAAGTTCCGGCATCAGCCCAATTTCTGGCCATCGCTATCATGACGGCAGGCATGATTCTTCCCGCACTGCAAAGGTCGTGACATGCCGCTAAACGCCCGATAACGACCCAGACGATTTTTTGATTTTGCGGCGTAGCGTATATCAAGTCCCGCCGTAGTCATATGACTGCAATTGGCGCGAGAGAGACCATCGGCTAGTGCCGATGGCCACGAGCCGATAGCTATAGCTCAATCTGCTCCGCAATTCTAAGGGCGTCGTCGACTTCGACGCCAAGGTAACGGACGGTGCTTTCAAGCTTGGTATGGCCGAGCAAAATCTGGACGGCTCGAAGGTTGCCCGTCTTCTTGTAAATCTGCGCTGCCTTGGTTCGCCTCATGGAGTGGGTGCCATAGGCATTAGCGTCAAGCCCGACGGATGCGACCCAGCGGTGGACAATCCGAGCATATTGCCTCGTGGACAAATGATGCGACATCTTCCTACGGCTTGGAAATAGATAGCTGCCGCCATTCCTCCGAACGAAAGGGAGCCACGCCACGAGCGCGATCTTGGTCTGTTCGGTGACCTCGAACTGCACGGGCCGCTTCGTCTTCTTTTGGATAATGGTGGCTCGATCTCGGATCGAACTACCGGACCATAAGTCCTCAACCTTCAGCTTGACGAGGTCACAAGCGCGAAGCTTGCTGTCGATGGCAAGGTTGAAGAGCGCCAGTTCCCGGATCGCGCCGCTCATCTCTAGTCGAACACGGATCGACCATGCGTTCTTCGGCTGTAGTGGGCGCTTCTGCCCCACCAGGATTCCCTTGTTCCATGGATATCGGTTACGCAGTACGGCGGTGTCCATGCCAAAGCCTCCGCCACTCCTCCCACCGCGTCGCCTCCGTCAGGCAGACGGACTATAGCACGCTTGTCGGTGTGTGGCCTAAAGCGGACATTCGGGCTTCGCAACGGGACTTTAGCTAATCTCCTACATCACATAACGCGATCCGCGTATAAGCCCATTCCTCCGCCATCAGGTCGATAAAACGTCGAACTTTCGCCGACAGGTAGCGCTTGCTTGGATAGACCACGATAATCGGGATCGTTTGTGTTTCGAACGCTGTCAGTACCGGTTCAAGGCGTCTGTCAGCGACTGCATCGTTAACCAGAAAGCTGGGAAGATAGGCCACTCCCATCCCGGCAATAGCGGCATCGCGTATCGCTTCGCCGCTATCGAGGCGGAGTCGGCCGCCTCCGCCAACCGTGGACCAAGTGCCATCAATCTCTCGCAACCGCCATGGCTGTTTGCGTGATCCGCTTTTGAAAGACAGGCAGTCGTGCGATGCCAGGTCGTCAGGAAGTTCCGCCCGGCCGCGCCTGTCGAGATAGGCAGGTGACGCACATATGATGCTCTTGTGCTCGGCGACGACCCGAGAAATCAGCCGCGTGTCCGTTCCGCTGGTCCCGATCCGAACTGCCAGATCCAAACCGTCTTCCACCATATTGGCAATACGGTCGCTGAAGTTCACGTCGACCTGCAGATCGGGCCACTCTTTCATGTACCGATGCAGCAAGGGAAGGACGTGCGTGCGCCCGAAACCTTCCGGCACTGTCAGCCGTAACAGGCCCGTGGGTATTGCGCTTTTCTGCCCGACGCTGGCTTCTGTTTCTTCCAGCAGGCTGACGACTCGCGAGCAATGCTCGTAAAACACACGGCCATCGTCCGTGACACTCAGCTTGCGTGTCGATCGATAGAGAAGACGGACCCCGAGGCGGGTTTCCAGCCGCGTGACTGCCTTGCCGACGGCCGACCGCGTTAAGCCAATCGCCTGCCCACCGCCGCTGAAGCTTCCGGCATCGACGACGGCGATGAATGCAAATATCTCGTCCAGATTTGTACGCATAGCTCTGATTGCCGCTGTTGCCCGTCACCAGAGACGGGAACATCATTCCTCAATCATTCAGTTATGGTGAATTCTGATCCCGCGTCAAGTCGATGCCGGACATCCACCAATGAATGAGGTCCACAATGCCAATCACTCCCGCCGTCCAGCAGCGCATCGACGCCTGGAACGCAGCGTCCTCGTCTTTCGGTCCCCTGTTGATGGGGCAGCGGGGGGACTGGGCCGTCGAGAGAGAAAAATATGACGCGGTGCTCGCTCAGCACCCGACGCCGGACGGCGTGTCGATCAGCCAGATCGATATGGGCGGGGTCGCAGCCACGCTGGTCACGCCCGAGGATGCAGAAGAAGGCAGAGTTTTGCTGTACATCCATGGCGGCGGTTACATCGGGGGAAGTCCTAGGGCCTACCACGGTCTCGCCGGACATTACGCAAAGCTTTTAAAAGCCGTGGTCTACATGCCGGATTATCGTCTCGCACCGGAACATCCTTTCCCAGCCGCAATCGATGATACGCTTGCATCTTACAAATGGCTGCTCGACAATGGGCATGACTCCAGATCGATTGCATTCTCCGGAGATTCAGCCGGTGGCGCAATGGTCGTGTCGGTGATGGTCGCTGCCCGCAATGCCGGACTTGCGCTTCCAGCGGCTGGCGTTGCAATCTCTCCCTGGGCCAATCTCGAGCATTCGGGGTCGTCTATGACTACGCGCGACGGGATCGATCCCACTGTCAGTCTTGCCGGACTCGACCTGATGGCAAAGGCCTTTCTCAACGGCGCTCTAAAAAACAACCCGGATGCGTCACCCGTGTTCGCGGATGTGCGCGGACTGCCGCCGATCCTGGTCCAGATCGGTGAGAGTGAGGTGATGCTCAGTGATGCGATACGACTCGCCACGCATCTCGCCGAAAACCGCGTCCGCGTTTCTCTGGAAGTCTGGCCCGGCATGTTTCATGTCTGGCATATGTTCGCGGCCATTCTGCCGGAAGGAATGCAAGCCCTGAAAGGTGCGGCGGTCTTTCTGCAAGGCGCACTGAGCGCAGACGCTGCGCAAAAGTTTTAAAGTTGGAAGGGTCACGGGCTGGAGCTTTGGCTCCGGCCCGAACCACGCGCACGGATGGTGACCAGAATGTCGCCTTTTGGCGCAAAGCAGAAGTGACATCATAAAACGATTGAGCAAGCTAAAGCCGAAGGGGCATTCTATCATCCGCCTCCTCCCTTCCCTTGCAACCGGAGAGCCGGTTCGGTCGGGGGCTGATCCTATGAGCGAGATCCAGCCTTCAAAACCGGGTCACCTCTCAGTGCAAGTCAACACACCGGTAAGCAAGAGCGTTACCGGTCGAGAAAATCGGCATTGATGCGGGTCTGAAGGTTGAGCGCGTCGGTCACGAATTTCAGGACAATCGCCCGTTCGTCCGGCGAATATCCTTCCAACAGCGAGACCCCCTCGCGATGGATCGGCCCATAAGCTTCGTCGACCATGACCTGCATCCTGTGTGTCGGCCAGATCATCACCTTTCGACGGTCATTCGGATCGGGCTTGCGCGACAGCAGACCGCGAGCTTCCAGTCTGTCAAGCAACGCGGTGATCGAGCCTGGCGTCAGCCCTGTCTCATCGGCGATGGCGCGCGCTGTCTGCGGAGCGAACGCGATCAGGCCGATACAGCGGCACTCGGGACTGCTTAAGCCGTGAATACGGCCGAACGCCTCATCGAAGTCCTGTCTTGCATCCTGCCAGCGCATGATCATGTGTCCGATCGCGCCAATGACATCCTCGTCTGCATCGCTTGACATTTAGTTTGTCTTTCATATAGTTTGATAAACTAATAATTAGGATATCTAACATCATGAGCATTCCCCAATCGAATGCAAGGGGTACCCTCGGAAATATCGCAATCTGTGGCGCTGGCATCGGTGGCCTCGTTCTGGCGATCCGCTTGGCTGAACAGGGCTTTCGGCCCACGGTCTTCGAGCGCCGTAAAGACGCGGAAATATGCAACGAAGGAGCATTCCTTACTCTGGCGCCGAACGGCATGAACGGTTTGAAGGCCGTAGGCTGCTATGATGCGGTACGCCGCACCGGGGTCGAAACGACGGGCATCGAAATCTGTAACGCGAGAGGCGTCCGCCTCGGCAGCGCTGACCAGACTGATCACGAGAGCGTCTTCGGCGCGCCCAGCATCACTATTGGCCGGGGTGAACTGGCAAAGCTTCTCCTGGAGCGCGCGCGGTCGGCAGGCGTCGATTTGCGATTTGCGACAAGCTTGGCGACACTGACTTCAGATGCCAAGGACGTGCGGCTGGTTTTTGCAGATGGCACTGTCTTCCATGCGGATATCGTCGTGGGGGCCGACGGGTTGCGTTCAACCGTCCGCGCCGAAACCTTTCCCGACTATCCAGTTCCTCACTTCACCGGATTGATGGGCACCGGCGGCATAACGCAAACCAGTGTCGCGAGCACTGGCGGCTCGATGCGCATGACGTTCGGTGAGAAGGCGTTCTTCGGCTATCTGGTCGACGCACGGCAGCAGGCTTTCTGGTTTACCTCCTACAATGCGGATACGCCCGAGAACGGTGGGGTGTCTGATGGCAAGGCCTTTGCCGACCGTATCCGGCAGATGCACACCGGCGACCCCGAGCCAAATCGCACGATCCTCGCCGAGGTTGACAGCATCGACAGGGCATACCCCGTCTTCGATATGCCAGATTTGCCGGTCTGGTCACGGGGGCGCATCGTGCTGCTTGGTGACGCTGCCCATGCCGTTGGTCCTCATGCCGGTCAAGGCGCATCGATGGCGATTGAGGACGCGCTCGTGCTCGCGGCGGCAGTGGAGCTTCAAGGGGATTTCCAGGCAGCCTTTACGCGCTACGAGAGCTTACGGCGTCCCCGTGTCGCCAACGTTGTCAGACTGACTGCGCGGAACAGTTCGCAGAAGCGCACCCTGGGCCGGTGGCGAATGCTGATGCGCGACCTCTTGCTTCGTATCTTCATTCCGCTCGGGATCAGGAGTGGACGCAAGCTGTTTGCCTATCGGCCCGATCAGGCGCCGCTCAAGGCTCGGACAGGGTCGGAAGACCGGCTGCAAGGTTCTTCATTCCAGTCTGGCTCGTCATAGCGACCGTCAATCTCTGGATCGGCGTGACGAAAGCCGGTTACTCCGTGCGCGAGGAATTACCGATCCTCTTCTTCGTTTTCGCGGTTCCCGCGGCACTCGCTGGCGTGGTAATCTGACGACTTGCGCGGTAAGGACCTGAGAAACATGACCGAACAGCCCATTCAGCAGCATCCCCTCCTGCGTCGCCGTGACGGCCACCACGCCCGGGTCACCTTCGAGGAACTGTTCTTCGATCTTGTTTATGTCTTCGCCGTTACGCAGCTCAGCCACGAACTACTGCACAATCTGACCTTGACCGGCGTCGTTGAGACCCTGATCTTGTGGTTTGCGGTCTGGCTCGGCTGGCAATATACCTGCTGGGTCACCAACTGGTTCGACCCCGAGCCCCCCGCATTCGCGGGCTGATCTTTGCCGTCATGCTGGCTGGCCTGATCATGGCCTCGGCAATCCCCGGCGCCTTCGGCGAACGGGGGCTCATCTTTGCTATTGCCTATGTCGCGATCCAGGTCGGCCGCACGGCCTATATTGTCTGGGAGCTGGGGCCTGATCATCCGCTTTCGGCCAATTACCGGCGTATGCTCGGCTGGGTCTCGATCTCTGCCGTCTTCTGGATCGCCGGCGCGTTCGCATCGCATGAAGCACGCATGGCGCTGTGGGCAATCGCGGTCGCCTGCGAATATATCGCACCAATGTTCGGCTTCTCGCTACCGGGCTTCGGCCGCTCGAAAACCAGTGACTGGACGATCGAAGGCGGGCATCTCGCCGAGCGCTGCCAGCTTTTCTGCATCGTCGCGCTTGGTGAAACGGTGCTGGCGACCGGCGCGACCATGGCCGGTGCCGAGACATGGGACATGGCCATCCTTTCGGCGCTGCTGGCGACGTTTCTGGGCACGCTCGCCATGTGGTGGCTGTATTTCGGGACATCGAGCAAGGACGCGACCGATGCCATTACCCATTCCGACGATCCCGGCCGGATCGGCGCATATTTTCACTACGTCCACGCCATTCTGGTGGGCGGGATTATCGCAACAGCAGTCGGAAATGATCTGGTGCTTGCGCATCCGCATGACGGGCTGAAGACGGCCTATGCCCTTATACTTTCGGGTGGACCGGCGCTCTATCTTCTCGGCAGCGCCGTCTACAAGAAGGTGGTCTATGGCGTCCTGCCGGCTTCGCATATCACGGGCGTCGTCGTGCTTCTGGCCCTTATTCCGGTCGCGCGGAACACTGATCTACTGACCATGGGCTGGCTGACGACGATCGTCATGCTGGCAGCCGGCTTCTGGGAAGGGCGGCTGGTCCGCAGGCGGGAGGCAGGCAAGCCTCGAGAATTGGCGCACTGAGGATTGGTGCGATGAAGCGCTTCCATGTTTTGCGTTTCAGGCAACCGAGCCAGGACGGGGGTACGTGGCGATAGTTGTAAGTCGCCGCCGTCGCCACTGCCATCGAACCCGGCGTTGTTGCCGAAGTCGTAGCATACCCCGGCAGTGGCAACCGTTGAGTCCGCTGCAGCAATGGTGCCGATGCCAGTCAACCTGCCCCCAGTGCATCCTTCCGTTCCGGCAAACCGACTGCACCATCAAAGTCCGGGATCAAGCACCTAGTTGGTGGAAAAGCGCTCGGGACGGAAGGTCTTCAACATCGGGTGTTCCGCCCCTGTTGCAATCTCGTAGGCCAGCAGCTCGCCCGTTATAAGACCAAGCGTTGCGCCGCTGTGGCTGAAGGCCACGTAATAACCGGGGATGGCCTTGATGGCTCCAATTACCGGCTCGCCGTCGCCCGGGATCGGTTTGCCACCAACGCCGATGGAAGCCACCTCGAGTTGCGGATTGCCCTCCATCACCTTGGCAGCCTCCACCAGAAGAGCCGCAACGACGCTCTCATCGATGTCATAGCTGCCGTCCGCGCGCACTGTCACACCCTCATCGGCCGCCCAGTCGGCATCCAGTGAGAAGGTGCCGCCCGGTGCGGGGCGGACAGCAACGCGCGGTGTATTGAGGACAGCGCGCAGTGGATGGGCGAGCGGCTTGGTCTGCACGAGAAGGGCGATCGGTGTTCCATCGCCGATGGTCTGTTCGCTTTCCGCAGCCATCTTCGGCACGGCGGGACCAGTCGCGAGCACGACAGCATCCGCCCGATGGAGGGAACCCTTTGCGGTTTCGGCGCCAACGGCACGACCGCCCTCGATCACGACCCGCGCGGCACCCTGGTCCGTCACCAGAATGCCCCCGAGTGCGGAAAATTCCTCCAGAAGCACGCCGATCAGCGTTGGCAGATCGACCCAGCCTTCGCCGGGATTAAAGATCGCACCCTGCGGGGTGATTGCGCCTGCGTCGAGACCGGGCGCGACACGGGCGACTTCGGCTGCGGAAAGCCGCCGTGCGTCATAGGCGAGCGAAACCTCGTGGCGATAGGCCGCGTCGATCTCGTTGCGCTCGTCATCCGCATCCCAGGTCAGCCCGCCATCGAAGCGCAGCCATTGCGCATCAGGGTCCTGAGCCGCGAGCGTGCGATAACGGTCGATGCCGGCCATGCGCAACCGATGATAGGGTTCAGAGCGCATGCGCGCCGAGTTCAGCCAGGAGAGCGAGCGGCCGGAAGCACCGTTGGCGGGCGGGCCGTCATTGAGGATCGTGACCTTGATGCCGCGTCGCGCGAGCTGCACGCCAGTGGAAACGCCGAAGATACCGGCACCGATGATGACGGCCGAAGAGATGGTGTTGTCGGTCATGGGGTTGGCTTTCAATCAATTGTCATACGGATGGGGGATGCGATCAGGGCTCTTCCCAGTGGCCGCTGGTGGTGGAGCGGAAAAGTGCGTCGATCGCCTTCATGTTCGCGATCGCATCGCCAAGCCCCGTCTCGAGCGGCTTGCCGGAGAGAACGGCCTCGGCAAATGCATCGACCTGTTCGCGATACTGGTCGACCGGCTCGATAGCGATTTCCTCGCGTCCGCCGCCGGCAAGATCGCGGCCATCGTCGAAGATAAGGACGGTCGGCTCATCGGCCGGTGCGTTGAAGGGAATGGGGATTTCCAGACGCCCGCGCGTTCCAAGCACCGTAACCTTCTGCGTGAGGGACAGTTGTGTGGAACAGGTAAAGGCAAGCTGCCTTCCCTCCGTAAATGCCAGCAGCCCGCTCGTCAGCCGGTCCGTGCCGAAGACGGGATCGCGCTCCATGAGCGCGATCGCCCGCACCGGTTCCGCGTCGAACAGGAAACGGGCCGTATTGATGGCATAACAACCGACATCGAACAGACCGCCGCCACCAATATCGGCCTGGTTGCGCACATTTCCGGGGTCGTCGAGATAATAGGAAAAGATCGTCTGGATGGCTCTGACCTCGCCGAGACGTCCCTCGGCGATCATTGCGCGCGCCTTCTTCCATTGCGGATGATGGCGCACCATAAAGGCCTCCGCGACCGGCAGACCCGCTGCCTTTTGCGCAACCGCCAGTTCTATCGCCTGCGCGGCATCAAGCGCGATCGGCTTCTCGCAGAGCACGGGTTTGCCCTGCTCCAGCGCCTTGATCGTCAGGGGCACATGCAGGTGATTGGGCAAAGGGTTGTAGATTGCGTCTATTTCCGGATCGGCAAGCAGATCCTCGTAGCTGCCATAGGATTTGGCGATGCCGAAGCGGGCCGCCATTTCCTTCGCCTTGGCGGCATCGCGCGAGGCGATTGCTGCAACGTGCCCCAGGCGGCTGGACTGGATGGCGGGAATGACCGCCTTGGCAGCGATGCCCGCGCAACCGAGCACGCCCCATCGTATCGTTCGTGTCATCTTTTTCTCCTCTCGACGCTCAGAGCACTTCCGCAAGGAAACGCTGAAGACGCGGACTCTGCGGATTGTCGAATATCGCCTCCGGCGTGCCGGCTTCCACCACGCGACCCTCGTCCATAAAGACGACCTGATCGGCCACCCGGCGGGCAAAACCCATTTCATGCGTGACGACGACCATGGTCATGCCGCGCGTGCCGAGATCCGCCATCAGGTTGAGCACGCCCTTGACCAGTTCGGGATCAAGCGCACTCGTCACCTCATCGAAGAGGATGACTTCCGGTTCCATGGCAAGCGCACGGGCAATGGCGACGCGCTGCTGCTGCCCGCCGGAAAGACCGCCCGGGCGGTGATGCTGGCGGCTCGCAAGACCAACATCGGCAAGCCTTGCCTTGGCAATGCGCTCGGCTTCGGCTGTCGGCAGGCCCTTGATCTTCGTCAGCGACAGCATGACGTTTTCCAGCGCCGTGTGATCCGGAAAGAGGTTGAAATGCTGGAATACCATGCCGACCCGGCGGCGCAGCGTTTCCGGCTTCATGGCAAGAATGCTTTCACCATCGATGAGAATATCGCCACTCTTCGGCTCGACCAGACGGTTGAGCCCACGCAACAGGGTCGATTTGCCGGAACCGGACGGGCCGATGATGCAGGTGACGCTGCCCGGCTTCACCGAGAGGTCGACACCCTTCAGCACGTCTAGATCGCCATAGGCCATGCCGAGACGGCGCACATCGAGGCTACCGCCCTTGAAAGAGACACCGGTGGCGCGGGCTGCACTGTCGAGTTCACTAACCTCCTCCAGCCCACTGGTGATGACGGAGGGGCGCTGCTTGCCAATCCGCAGGCGATTGTCGATCGCATTGACGACATGGGTGAGCGGCACGGTGACGATGAGATAAAATACGCCCGCCAGCAGTAGTGGTGAAAGATTGCCCGTCACCACCGCCTGATCCTGCCCTACGCGAAAGATCTCACGCTCGGAGGCCAGAAGCCCAAGGAAATAGACAAGGCTCGAATCCTTGACGTTGCCGATGAACTGGTTGACGAGGGCTGGCAGCACGCGGCGCACGCCCTGCGGCACGACGATAAGGCGCATGCCCTGACCGTAGCTCATCGACAGCGCCCGGCAGGCCTCCATCTGGCCGCGGTCGACGCTCTGGATACCAGAGCGGAAAATTTCGCCGATATAGGCGCCGGCAATCAGGCTGAGCGCCAGAATGCCGAGCGGATAAGGCGACGGGCCGAAGAGTTCGCGGCCGATGCGGGCAAAGCCCTGACCGATCAGGAGGATTGTAACGATGGCCGGCAGGCCGCGAAAAATATCGGTATAAAGGCGGGCGGGGATGCGCAGCCAGGGCGAGCGGGAAATGCCCATGATGGCGAGCATCATGCCGATGGCGACGCCAAGCACCGTCGAGGTCGCAGCCAGGATCAGCGTATTCTTCAGACCAACCGTGATCATGGTCGGCAGCACTTCGGCCATGGCATTCCAGTCGAGGAAGCTGCGGCGCAGGTTTTCAAGCCAGTTCATCAGGATATCCCTTGAAAGAAAGGCCGGTCCGACCGGCAAGGGCCGGACCGGAAGGCGGCATCACTGCTTGGGAAGATATGCCTGCGGCATCGGCGTGCCGGGGAACCATTTTTCGTGCAGCTTTTTCCAGGTGCCGTCCTGCATGGCCTCTTTCAGGCTCTTGTTAAGCGCCTCGCGCAATGCATCGTTACCCTTGCGGATGACGAAACCGGCCGGTGCATCGAAGCTCGGAATATTGACCGCGACCTTCAGCGCCGGGTAACGGGCGGAATAGTCCTTCGCCGCCTCGAAATCGAGGAAATGGGCATCGACCGTGCCGTTGTTAAGTGCGGAAACGGCAGAGTTGTTGTCCGGGAACTTCACGAGATCGGTGCCGACAAAGTTCTTCTCGGCATAGATCTCCTGAAGCGTGCCCTGCACGACGCCGAGACGCTTGCCCTTAAGGCCGGCTGCATCGGTGATGCCGGCCTCCGGAGTAAGGACGCTCAGGAAACCTGCGAGATAACCATCGGAGAAATCAACAGTCTCCTTGCGCTTGGCCGTCGTGCCGATTGCGGCGGCTGCAACATCGAAACGGCCGTTGGCGACCGAGGGCATCAGGGCCGAGAATTCCTGGCCGGTGAAGACGACCTGTTCCTTCTTGAAGCCAAGGCGTCCGGCGACGTTCAGGAAAAGCTCGATGTCGAAACCGGTAAAGTTACCGTCGGCGGTGGTGAAGGCATAGGGTTTGGCATCGCCCATCGTACCGACACTTATGGTGGTGGGATCGATGAGGCCAAGCGGATTGTCGGCAAGCGCCGGCGTCGCCGCGCCTGCGAGGACACCGAGCGTGACCGCGATGGCGGTAGCTCGGATTTTGGCAAAGGGGGAAGTGAAGGCTTCGGTAAATCGCATTGGTTTCATCTCCTCTGGTGTCGTTGTCTGCGATGTATTCAAGGCGCACGGGTCCCATCCGGACGGTGGCATGACCTCACCCGCCCGGCCCATGCAGTTCGCATGTCGGAAGTCTTTTTTATAGTTGAGACCGGTCTCAATAAGAAAGAGACCGGTCTCTTTGGTTATTGGCAATTGTTATCTTCGCATTTGCCAGTCGTCAAGTTCTCTTGTAAGGCTACCGTTTATGGACAAGAGCCTACCTAAAACTACCTCCGTCACCGTGGCTGACGTCGCACGCAGAGCCGGCGTCTCGAAGGCAACGGCTGCGCGCGTGCTGGGTGGCTACGGAACTGTCAGCGACCGGGTGCGCGAGGCCGTCACTGCTGCCGCCCGTTCCCTCGATTATCGACCCAACGAGCTTGCCCGCAGCATGACGACGGGTCGCTCCGGCACGATCGGTGTGGTGGTGGGTGATATCGAGAACCCCTTCTTCAGCCTCGCAGTGCGCGGCATCACGGATATTGCCCGACAGGCGGGTTTTACCGTCATTCTCATCAATTCTGGCGAGGACGTGACAGCGGAGAAGGCAGCGATCCGCACCTTGCTTGCCAAGCGCGTCGATGGACTGATTGTTTCCCCTGCCAAGGAGAATGATGTCGATCACCTGAGGGAAGCCATCCGCTCCGGCTTGCCACTCGCATTGCTCGACCGTTGCGGCGACGCTCTCGACGTAGACACTGTCATCGCCGACGACCAGAACGCCGCGGAAAGCATCACCCGCCAACTCATCGCGCTCGGCCACCACCGCATCGCCTATCTCACGGCCTGTGATACCTCAAACCACGTTTTCCGCACCCTCGCCGACATCGATACCGGCTCGGTGCGACGACGCATCGAAGGTTTTTTCCGCGCCGGTCAGGAGGCGGGTTTGCCGGCAATGAGCGATTGGGTGCGTGTCGGCGCGACAACACCTGATGCCACGCACCGCATTGTCAGAACCCTGCTCCAGGCGGACAACCGGCCAAGCGCCATCATCGCTTCGGACAGCGTCATCGGGCTCGAAGTGTTCAAAACGTGCCGGGCGATCGGGCTTGTTATCCCCGACGACCTCTCCCTTGTCTCATTCCACGATGCGGACTGGACGAGCGTCACTTCTCCACCGGTGACGGTCATTCGCCAGCCGGTGTACCAGCTCGGCGAAGCGGCAGCGAAGCTGCTGATGGAACGGTTGAATGGCAACAGGACAGCCGCCCGCAATGTGGTGTTGCAAACAGAGATTGTTGCGCGCGCATCCATCGCAAGAGCACGATAGTCAAGCGGAACTGCGCAATGTCATTGCCCCGTCTTATTCAGCTGTGCCATGGCTCTGCGACAAATTCCCGGCTCCAGCAAGTAGCTGGCAGTGCCAGAATATTCCACGTTGTTGGAACCCGGAATGCGACAAACTGGTAGATGAACTGTCCAAGGCTGCAGAGCTTTCCACGCAAGTGAACGACATGCTGACGGGACTAAACGCACGCGAAAACGCTCTTCGTATCCTTATTCCTTGAGCCACGTGGCATAGTCGGACACGAGCAGCCGGTACGGATCAGCATCCTCCTCGA